>CAWKCB010000004.1:0-1633069 GCA_963848075.1 uncultured Bacteroidota bacterium | reverse complement strand
CGTCACGCGGCGACCTCGTCGTCCTTCTTCTTTCCGAACGACGGGTCGACCCGGATCCGGGCGACGACCAGGAAGCTCGGGATCGTGGCGACCAGGACCCAGACGAAGAACATCTGGTAGCCGACCAGGTCCTCGAGCCAGCCCGAGAACATGCCCGGGATCATCATGCCCAGCGCCATCAGGCCGGTGCCGATGGCGTAGTGGGCCGTCTTGTGCTCGCCCTCGGCGATCCAGATGAGGACCAGCAGGAAGGCCGCGAACCCAAACCCGTAGCCGAACTGCTCGACGCCGACGGCCGCCGAGATCGCCCACAGGCTCTCGGGCCGGACGATGGCGAGCACGAGGTAGACCGCGTTGGGCAGGTTGATCGCGAGCACCATCGGCCAGAGCCACTTTCCGAGCCCGTCGCGCGCGGCCACGATGCCGCCCAGGATGCCGCCGACCGTCAGGCACGCCACGCCGACCGTCCCGTAGACCAGCCCGACCTCGCCGGTCGTCAAGGCCAGCCCGCCGGCCTCGACGGAGTCGAGCAGGAACGGCGTGACCAGCTTGACCACCTGGCCCTCGGCGAACCGGTAGAACAGCACGAACGCGACCGCGATGCCGATCTCGGGCTTCTCGAAGAACGACACGATGGTCTCGGCGAACGGCGTCCGGGAAAACGGGAGCGCGCGGAACATGCGGCCCCAGGGCCCGGTCGTCCGCGGCGCGACGATCCCGCCGATCATCATCGGGAGGAGCAGGACGGCCAGCGTCGGGATGAACGCGGCCAGGAAGCCGAGGTACTGGACGATGCCGCCAGCGCCGCCGGAGCTCTCGGCGCCGACGTCGACGGCGGGGCGGGGCAGGACGAACGCGTGCCACGCCATCAGGGCCAGGAACACGCCGGCCAAGACGAAGAACGAGATCGACCACGCCAGCGGGATGTTGCCGGAGGTCGCCCGGAAGGTGGCCGCGGTCGGCCCGTCGAGCTTGGCGTCGGCCTGGACGACGGCGGCGAACGGGCGGTCCCAGTTGGCCTCGGTGAACGTGAACCGCTGGCCGCCCTCGACCAGGTGCAGGCTCGGGTCGCCGTCCTCGAGGCCGAGGTTGACGGCCACCTCCTCGCCCGGCGGCGGCGGCCCCGACAGCCGGAACGCGACCACGCCGACGTTGCCGGCGACGGCGCTCGGCGCGGCCTCCTCGTCCCCGAACAGCTCGGCGATGGCGCGGCCCAACGGTCCCGAGATGGTCCGTCCCCACCACGACGGCCCCTCGTCGCCGGCGGCGGCGGCCTCCTCGACGGGGTAGAACCCGGCGGCCCGGTTCGACGCCCGCGCCGCGGCGATCAAGGAGTCGACCTCGGCCGTCGGGCGGAGCGCCAGCGGGACGTCGAGCGCGTCGGCCGAGGCCGAGAGCTGGAGGTCGCCGCGCTCGGCGCCCGCCGCGGCCGTCCGGTCGGTCGCCCCCAGCGGCAACGCGTCGGGCGCCAGCAGCGGCGCGCCGGCTTGGGCCGGGACCGCCCGCACCTCGACGTCGACGGCGCCCAGCCCGGTCGAGCTCTCGAGCGAGCCGGCCAGGAACGGGATCGCGCCCGAGACGGCGAAGATGGCCGCCCGGTAAAACGTGCTCCGGATCCCGACGTACCACGCCTGGTCGTGCTCGTCGAGCGCCAGCATGTAGAACCCGTCGGCCGCGATGTCGTGGGTGGCCGAGGCGAACGCGAGCAGCCAGAAGAACGCGAGCGAGCCCTGGACCCACCCCGGCGTCGGGAGCGTGAGCGCGACGCCGGCCAGCCCGCCGCCGATCAGGACCTGGGTGGCCAGGATCCACCACCGCTTGGTCTTGAGCACGTCGACGAGCGGGCTCCAGAACGGCTTGATCACCCAGGGCAAGTACAGCCAGCTCGTGTACAGCGCGATGTCGGTGTTCGACATCCCCATCCGCTTGTACAGGATGACGGCCAACGCCATCACGGCCATGTACGGCAGGGCCTCGGCGAAGTAGAGCGTCGGGACCCACGACCACGGGCTCCGGCGGTCCGGCTCGCCCGGCGTCTCGCCGACGCGGACGTCGCCGTCGGTGATCGTGGTGGCGACCTCGGAGTCGGGGGGCGGGGCGGAGTCCATGTGGGCGGACGCGGAGGCGGGGGACGGCCCGATGGTACGACAGCCGAGGGCCAACGTCCCGAGGTCACGGCTCCGGTGACGAACCCGGCCGGGGACCGGACGTAATGCCGCGCCACTCTCCCATCGCTCGTGAACCTCCGCCCTGCCCTCCTCGCGCTCGCCCTCCTCGCCCCTTCCGCCTTCGGCCAAGAGGTGGCGGAGGACCCGAACCTGGAGGGCCGGGGCCCCGATCTCACGTTCGGTGGCCTCGTCCAGACCCAGTTCAACACGTCGGACGCCGACGACGCCGACGACACGCAACTCGCGCTCCGCCGGGTCCGCCTGAGCGCGAACGCGCGCGTGAGCGACCTCGTCAGCGGGCGCATCCAGGCCGAGCTGGCGAACGCGGCGACAGGCGGGTCGGCCGAGCTGAACGAGGCGTACGCGCTGTTCCAGTTCGCCCCGGCCGTGGGCGTCCTCGTGGGCAAGGGCGGACGGCCGTTCGGGATCATTGATGCGACGGCGGCCACCCGCCTCGTCCCCATCGAGCGGGGCGCGCGGTTCCGGGGCGCCGAGGCGGTCGAGCTCTACCGGACGCTCGAGGCGCTGGCCTACGCGGGCCGGTCCGTCGGCGTCCAGGTGCTCGGCGAGGTCCCGGGGCTCCCGGTCGGGGTCGTCTACGCGGCCGGCTACTTCTCGGGCTCGACCGGCGAGGAGGGGACGGACGCCGACATCCATCAGCTCGCCGCCCGGCTCCAGGTCCAGCCCGCCCCATGGCTCAAGGTCGGGCTCGCGGCGACGAGCCGGGCGTTTGCCCAGGCCGACCCGCCCGGCGTCGAGGAGGGCGGCGGTGCCTCCGGCGCCGACCCACAGGGGGAGACGCGGCGAGGCGGCGGGTACGCCCTCGACGTCGAGGTCGGCGAGTACGGCCAGGCCGGGTTCCACGCGCTCGGGGAGGTCGTGACCGGCACGCTCGACCCGTTCCGCGACTCGGAGTTCTGGGCGGCCCAGGGTTGGGTCGCCTACCGCCTCGGCGGGCTGGAGGCGCCGACGGGCGGGGTGCTCGTCGCCGTCGAGCCCCTCTTCCGCGTGAGCACCGCCGACGTAGACGGGGCGCTCGGGGCGTTCCAGGGCACGCTCCTCACGCCGGGGCTCAACCTGTGCGCAGCCCGGAACACGCGGCTCGCCCTGAACCTCGACGTGTTCCTCCCCGACGAGGCGGACGACAGGCTCGTCGCCTTCCGCAGCCAGGTCCAGATCGTGTTCTGAGCCGGCGCCCGTTACATCCCGACGATCTCGACCACGCGCGCCGGCCCCTCATTCCCGACCCGGTCGATGCCGGACACGGCGACGGCCTCGACCGGCCCGCCCTCGGCCGGCAGCACATACGTTCCGGCGTCGGCCGAGACGACGTCCCACGTCCACGCCCCGCCGCGGCGTGCGCGGATGACCCACTCGCGGATGGGCTCGGCGCCGCCGGGCAGCGCGATCACGTCGGCCCCGCTGCCGCGGCGGGTGACGGCCAGGCGCGGGGCGTCGGGCGGCTCGGCGTCGAGCCAGGGCGTGGCCGGAACCAAGGCGGGCACCGCGTACGGGCCCGCGGCCAGATCGGCGCCCAGCGTCGAGTAGCGCGGGAGCAGCGCCTTCATCGAGAAGTGGACGGTGCCGGTCGCCTCGGCATCGTCGCGGACGAGCTGGACCTGGTCGACGATCTCACGCGGCCGGTACCCGCCGACGTCGGGCAGCGTCCGGCTGTCGTAGAGGCCCGGCCACAGGTGGCGGCCCCGGACGTTCTCCGACCCCCACCAGTCCAGCAGCGCCGGGAAGCTCTGGCCGCGGCTGCTGATGGCCCAGTACAGCTGGGGCGCGAGGTAGTCCAGCCACCCTTCACGCAGCCACTTCCGGGCGTCGGCGTAGATCTCGGCGTACTGGTCGAACCCGGTGACCGACGGCGGGTGGCCGGGCCGCCAGATCCCGAACGGGCTGATGCCGACCTTCACCCACGGCTTCTCAGCCTTGACGCCGTCGTACAGCCGCTCGATAAACCGGTCGACGTTCTGGCGCCGCCAGTCGTCGCGGCCCAGCGTCTCGCCGGCCGCCTGCGCCCGGGCGTAGGAGTCGGCGTCGGGGAACTGGACGCGCCGGCCCCGCGCGGTCACGGGGTACGGGTAGAAGTAGTCGTCGAGGTGGACGCCGTCGACGTCGTAGCGGCGGACGACGTCCAGGATCACGTCGAGCGAGTGGGCGGCGGCCTCGGGCTCGCCGGGGTCGAGCCACAGGTAGTCGCCGTAGCGGCGGACCAAGTCGGGCCGCTGGCGCGTGATGTGGGTGAGGTCGGTCCCGCCGACGGCGGCCGGGTGGCCGGCCCTGTACGGGTTGAACCACGCGTGGAGCTCCATCCCCCGCGCGTGCGTCTCGTCGACGGCGAACTCGAGCGGGTCGTACCACGGGTCCGGCGCCTGCCCCTGGGTACCCGTGAGGTAGCCCGACCACGGCTCGAGCGCCGAGAAGTACAGGGCGTCGGCCTGGGGGCGGACCTGGAGCACGATGGCGTTCAGGCCGACCTCTCGGGCTCGGTCGAGCAGGCCGACCAGCTCCGCCCGCTGCTGCTCCGGCGTCAAGCCCGGTCGGCTCGGCCAGTCGATGTTGGCGACGGTCGCGACCCAGGCCCCGCGGAACTCGCGCATCGGCCCGGGCAGCGTCGCCGCGTCGACGACCTCGCCGCCGCGCATCGGGTCTGCCGGCGTGGGCGCTGGCGGCGGGACGGGGACGGGCGCCGGCGGGGCCACGACGACGGGCGGCGGGGGCGTCCGGATGGGCTCGGGGCCGGAGCACCCGGCCACCCCGAGGGCAGCGGCGACGAGCGAGACGGCGAGGGCGGAGCGAAAAGGCACAGGCGAGCACGGGCGAGCGGAGCGTCGAACGTACGCCCGTCCCACGTCCGAGCTCCCCCCACCGTCGCGCGTCAGTCCGCCAGCGCGGCGTGGACGGCGCGCGCGATCTCCGCCCCCAGCCGGGCCGACGCCTCGCGGTCCGCCAGCCCCTCGGTCAGGACGACCAGCACGTAGGGCGCGCCCTCGGCCGGGTACACGATGGCGGCGTCGTGGTGGATCTCGGTGATCCAGCCCGTCTTGTGGGCGACGCGCGTGCCCGGCGGCAGGCCGGCCGGGATCATCTCGTTGAAGTCTTGAGCGGCCAGGATCTCGACCATCTCGGCGTCGGCCGCGGGCGAGACGGCGCGGCCGTCGCGGATCGCCTCCAGGACCATCGCGAGCGCGTCGGCCGTCGTCGAGTTGCTGAGCCCGGCCTCGAACGCCTTCAGGTCCTCGACGCCGCGGAGCACGCGCAAGTCGGGCGCCCCCAACCGGTCCATCGTCGCCTGGACCGAGTCGGCCGTGACGAGCCCGATCAGCAGGTTCGTCGCCAGGTTCGACGACGTCGTGATGGCGCGCTCGACCAGGGCCCGGAACGCCACGTCTTGGCCCAGGAGCGCGTAGAGCCCGTCGTCGCTGTCGTCCCCGATCGCGTACTCGGACCCGTCGACGATCGAGCGGAACCGGTTCTCAACGCGGACCGGCTCGTCCCACGTCCGGCGGCCGGCCTCGACCTGGCGGAAGGCCTCGACCATCACGCCCACCTTCATGGTGGAGGCCGCGTGGAACGGGCGGTCGGCGTTCCGGCTGAAGGTGAGGGTGTCGACCGGCGTGGCGCGGCGAACGGCGACGGCGACGGTCGCACTCGGGTACCCGGCCACGGCGGCGTCGACGGAGGCCACGAGCGGCGAGGGGTCGAACACGGGAGACGCGGGGCGGGCCCGGCACCCCGCCAGGACGACGAGCGCGGCGAGCCAGAAACGGGCAGCGGTCATGGCCCTACGATACCGCCGTCTGGGGTCACATCCGGCCGGAGACTTCCGTCTCCAGCCACCGCGGCAACGGGTTGCCCTGCGGGTAGACCTGGGCGCGTGCCGAGTAGCCCTCGACGTCCGTCGCCTGGACACGGATCTGCGAGAACGACGCCGATCCGCGCTGCGGCGAGACCGTGATCACGACGCCGTCGGCCTCGGTACGAACCGACTCGACCCGGGTGTTCGAGAGCTGGAAGGCCTCGCCGATGGCCGACACCACGTCGTTCGGAGAGCCGCTGAAGTAGGTCCACTCGAACGGGTCGGGCAGGCCGTAGGCCTCCTCGAGCGACGCGCAGCCGGCCAAGCCGAACAGGAGAAGGGCGGAGGCGGCGAGTGGACGCATGGGGTCGGCGGGTCGGGTCAGGACAACGCCTCCTGCCGCGTGCCGGTGCCCGGCCGCGTCATGGAGACAGCGCTTTGCCCAGGCACGCCGCCGACGCCGGGCACGTGGCCGTGAGCTCGCTCGACCGGCGGATGGCCTCGGGCGCGTCGGACCGCTCCATCGAGGCGTAGCCGAGCGCGTGGAAAAACGGAGCGGCCGTCGTCGTCAGCAGGACGAGGTGGCGCAGGCCGTCCGTGCGGGCGCTCGCCTCGGCGGCCCCCACGAGCCGCGCGCCCACGCCCAGGCCCCGGAACTCGGGCGCGACCGCCAGCGACCGGAGCAGGCCCGCGTCGCCGTACGGCTCGACGGCCACGCACCCGACCACGGCGCCGCCGGAGCGGACGACCTGGAAGCGGTCGGTGCTGGGACGGTCGCGCGTCGGCAGTCCGGCCTCGTCGAGGAGGGCCCGAAGGGCCGAGTCGTCGGCCACGGTCGCCGGGGCGGGCGGGCCGAAGGCCCCGTCGAGCCAGGCCGCGATCTCGTCGCGGACGGCCGCGAACGCCGCCCGGCGCTCGGCCTCGGACCCGTCGACGGCCGACGGGTCGCGGAAGGCGCGGTGGACGTTGCGGACGCGGGCGGGCAGGTACGGGCACGCGTCGCGCGCCGAGTCGCACACCGTCACGACGACGTCGAACGGGCGCCCGCCCAGCGCATCGATCGTCTTCGACGTCTGCCCGCCCGGGTCGATGCCGGCCTCGCGCAACGCGGCGGCGGCGAGCGGGTGGACGCCGCGGGCCACCGTCCCGGCGCTGAACGCCTGGTACCGGTCGCCGTGCCGGTCCCGCAGCAGGCCCTCGGCCAGCTGTGACCGCGCCGAGTTGTGTGTGCAGACGAACAGGACGGACGCTCGGGTGTCGTCAGCAGCAGCAGCCATCGTCGTCGCAGGTGCACGAGGTGAGCCCGTCGAAGAAGGCGGAGAGCCGGGTCGAGACCGTCGCCAGCGCGTCGGCGTCGAGGCAGTAGCACGACCGGGGGCCGTCGGCGACGCCGGTGATCAGGCCGGCCTCTCGCAACACCTTGAGGTGCTGGGACACCGTCGACTGGGCCAAGCCGACGACCTCGACGACCTCGCCGCAGACGCACTCTCCGCGAGTGCCCAACGTCCGCAGGATGGCGAGCCGAGCCGGGTGGGCGAGGGCCTTGGCCCAGGCCGCGAGCGCCGCATCGGGGGGAGTAGAGGGAGGGGTCATGGGGGGCCAGAGAAGGAGCCGGCGACGGAGCGAGGCCCCGCCGCCGGAGTCGGTTAGCAGCAGCAGCAACGACCCGAGTCGCAGCAGCCACCCTCGCCGCAACCGCAGTCGCAGCAGGTACAGGAGGTCATGGGGATAGAAGGTTGGTGAAATGGATTCATCGTCGATCGACGATGAAGGCTACGTCCATCGCATCGAGATGTCAACCCCTCCTACGCAGCGGGGCCCCCGCTCAAAAGAACGGGGGCCCCGAGACGCACCGGCCGAAGCCGGGTGGTGGCGTTCGCGCTAGCGGACGACGGTCAGCTGGTGGGAGGCCCGGGCCGTGGGCCCCTGGAGCACGAGGACGTACACGCCCGAGGCCAGCGACGACCCGTCGACCGTGACCGAGACCGGCGTCTCGGCCTGGGCCACTCCAGCGTAGACCTCCTGGACGCGCCGGCCCATCACGTCGTAGAGCCCGACCGTGACCGGCTGCCCGTCGCGGACGGCGAACGTGGCCTCGGCCCGGGCGCCGAACGGGTTCGGGGCCACCCCGAGACGACCGGCGCCGACATCGACTCCAGCGACGCCGCCGGGGCGGCGAGGCGGTTGGCCGAGTCCGAGTCCGGCGAGTACGTCCCGATCGGGAAGGGGTTGGCGGCCGTGTCGTTCGACGTCTCCCCGTCGAGCGCGTCGGGACCGCTGTACGAGAAGTTGCCGAGGACGAACGTGTCGCCGTCCGGCCCGGTCCCGTTGGTCCGGTAGGCCCAGCCGTCGGTGTACTCCCACGGCTGGTCCGACCCGTCCACGGTGGGCTCGCCGAACGTGTCGACGACCTCGTTGCCGCCACCCCCGGTGTAGTAGAGGACGATGGCGTCGTCGCCATTGATGTTGGCAGCTCCGGAGGTGTAGTCGGGGGCGAACCCGAACCACGCGGTGAAGTTGGGGGCCTCGCTGGCGATGGTGATGAAGTCGCCGGCCGAGGCCGAGACCGCGGGGAACGTGAACTCGGGGCCGCTCGCGCCACCCCCGTTGTTGGCCGACTCGACGCCGTAGACCGAGAGGTCGGCCACGTCTTCCAAGACGTAGAGCTCGACGGCCTTCGGCGTCCCGCCCGAGAGCGTCGCGTCGATCACGCCGGTGATGACGAGGGCCATCCCCTCCTCACCGCCGCCGGTGGCGTCGCCGAACTCGACCGCGCCGACGTCGTCGGGCTCCGTCCGGTTAAACCCACGCTGGTCGACGTCGAGGTCGGTGTTGCCGGCGTCGATCGCCGGGCTCCCGGCCATCAGCGCCGCCGTCTCCGTCGGGCCCCCGTTGTCGGCGAGCGGCCCGAGCATCGGGTCCGTCCCCGTCTGGTCGCTCGGCTGGGCCGGGAAGGTGAGCGCCGTCGGCGTCGTCCCGATCACGTTCCACCCGTCCGAGCCGTAGCGGCCCTGGAGGTTCGGTCCGTTGGGGGCCTCGTTGTCGGCGACGATCGTGTTGCGGAGCGTCACGAACGGCGTGCCCTGGTTCGGCGTGTTCTGGTTGAACAGGCCGCCACCGCCGACCGTCGCCGTGTTCTCGGCGATGGTCGCGCTGTCGAAGTCGATCGACCCGCTCATGGAGAACACACCGGCGCCCAGGCGCGCGTCGTTGGCATAGATCGTCGAGTTCTCGACCGTGGCCGAGGCCCCGTCGAGGACGGCCAGGCCGCCGCCGTTGCCCGACGTGTTGTTGACGAGCAGGCTCTGGGAGAGCGTCGTCGTGCCGCCGACCGCCAGGATGCCGCCGCCGGCCGGGGCCTGGCCGAACGTCCGGTTCGCGTTGAAGGTCGTCGTGGTGACCGTCGCGTCGCCGCCGTTGACGAACAGGCCGCCACCGCCGTTGTCGGCGTTCGAGCCGCGGGCGATGTTCGCCGACAACGTCGAGTTCTGGAGGCCCAGCGTGGTCCCGGTGTTGATCCAGACGCCGCCGCCCTCCGAGCCGGCCTCGTTGCCCGAGAACTCCGTGTCGGTGATGTCGAGGTCGATGGCGCCGGTGGTCGTGTGGATCGCGCCGCCGTTGCCGGGCGCCATGCTCGTCACGTTCGCCATGAACGTGGCCGACGCGATGGTGACGTCAACGTCATCGCCGGAGTCACTCGCCGTGACCTCGATCGCGCCGCCGGCCCGCTGCGACCGGTTCTGGCTGAACACGACGTTGGTGAACGAGGCCGACCCGCCGTTGACGAGGACGGCGCCGCCGGAGCCCGAGGCCCCGATGGCCCGGTTCTGCGACAGGTTCGAGAGGCTGGGACCAAAAGCGTTGATCGTAAGGCTTCCACCATCAGAGTAAACTGCGCCGCCACCCTGATCGGCGGCGGCGCCCTCGGCGATGTTGCCCGTCGCCGTGACGCCCTGGAGCATCATTTCGCCGCCGGCCGAGATCCAGTACGCTCCGCCCTCGGTGGCCCGGTTGCCCGTCGCTGTGTTCCGAGTGATCGTGAGCACCACGTCTCCGCCGCCGTGGACGGCGCCGCCGTTGCCGGGGTTGGTCCCCGCCGTGTTCCGGTCGAATGTGCCACCGAAAACAACGGTGGTATCTCCGACAGTCTCAATGGCACCGCCGGCCCGCTGCGACCGGTTGCTCGTGAACGTTGAGCCGTTCACGGAGAGCGTGGCCCCGTTCGGATTGAGGATGGCCCCACCCGAGCCCGAGGCTCCGAGCGCCCGGTTGTCCGTGAACGTAGCGTTCGTCACCGTGACGTCGCCGCCGTCGGTGTAGATCGCGCCGCCGCCCTCGTTGGCCGCGTCGCCGCGGGCCTGGTTGCCGGTGAACGACGTGCCGTTGACCGTCAGGCTGCCTTCGGCCGAGACCCAGAACGCGCCGCCCCAGATCGGAGCCGTGTTCTGGGTGGCCGCCCCTTGGGAGACCGTTACGGACGCTCCGCCCGTGATCAGGAGCGCGCCGCCGTTGGCCCGCCCGCCCTGGAAGGTGACGTTGGTGAACGAGACGTCCTCGTCACCGTCGACCTGGAAGATCCGACTGCCCGGGGCCGCCGTGATCGTAACCGGCCCGGCGATGCCGACGGCCTCCGAGATGGTGAGCTGGCCAGCCGTCAGCGCGACGATCGGCACGTCGAACTGGATCTCGTCGCCGGCGTCGTCGCCGGCGTCGCACCCGCCGACGGCCGAGTCCGTGTTGGCCGAGGCGATCGCCTCGCGGAGCGTGCACCCGGCCCCGTCGTCGGTGGCCGAGTCGACCGTGATCACGGCGGCCGAGGCCGGGAGCGCGAGGAGGAGCGCCGAAGCGAGGGCGGACCGCGTGAGCAGACGGCCGAGAGTAGGTGTGAGCCTCATGATTTGAGAAGGGAAAGGGGGAGAGGCCACGTCGGCCAGGAGCCGGGGACGCAGCGGGCACCGAGGGTCGGGCAGATGAATCCAATATGGAGCAGGCGACCCACAGTTCCATTATCGAATTCCAAGTCCTTCGCCCCCTCCCGTTGGCCTACCTCTTGCCCGTCGGTCGCCCTGGCTCCTCGGTGGTGCCCTCTCGATCGAGGTTGGGCGTGGTCGTCACCGCGAGGGGCGACGTTCCAGCGCTCTTGGGTCCCTTCTGGGCGACGAGGGGAGCTCCCGGTCGGCCCTGCTCCTACGGGAGAGCGGAGCCACGTCCTACAGCGAACTCTGGGAGGGTGCGCCTGATCTCTCCTGAACGATGCGCCTAACGTCTCGGGCCTCACGAGTCAGGCGACCAGACGGCTGAGACGTGCCCGGCCCTGAAGCGGACCCTCCACCGTTGTCCGGGTCGAGACAGCCATACCCAGGCGGCGACCCTCCGCACACAACGAACGCGTCCCCCCGCTCCGAAGAACGAGGGGACGCGAGAGAGGCTGCCAGACCGGGAGGCCGGCTCAGCGGGCGATGGTCAGCTGGTGGGAGGCCCGGGCCGTGGGCCCCTGGAGCACGAGGACGTACACGCCCGAGGCCAGCGACGACCCGTCGACCGTGACCGAGACCGGCGTCTCGGCCTGGGCCACTCCGGCGTAGACCTCCTGGACGCGCCGGCCCATCACGTCGTAGAGCCCGACCGTGACCGGCTGCCCGTCGCGGACGGCGAACGTGGCCTCGGCCCGGGCGCCGAACGGGTTCGGGGCCACCCCGAGCACGACCGGCGCCGACATCGACTCCAGCGACGAGGGGAGGGCCGCGATCACGTCGTCACCGGGCTCGGCAGCGCCGAACTCGAACGCGCCGACGTCGTCGGCGCCGTCGGACCGGCTGAAGGTCCTCTGGTCTTGGTCGAGGTCGGTGTCGCCGGCGTCGATCGCCGGGCTCCCGGCCATCAGCGCCGCCGTCTCCGTCGGGCCCCCGTTGTCGGCGAGCGGCCCGAGCATCGGGTCCGTCCCCGTCTGGTCGCTCGACTGGGCCGAGAAGGTGGCCGCCGACTGTGTCGTCCCGATCACGTTGAACCCGTCCGAGACGAACTGGCCCCGGAGGTTCGGCCGGTTCGTCGCCGCGTTGTCGGCGACGATCGTGTTGCGCAGCGTCACCGACGTTCCGTCGGTCGCCTCGGTGTTGAGGCCACCGCCCGCGATGCCCGCCACGTTCTCGGCGATGGTCGCGCTGTCGAACGAGAGGGACCCGCCCGACGCGTAGGCGCCGGCTCCGAACCGGGCGTTGTTGGCGTAGATCGTCGAGTTCTCGACCGTGATCGAGGCGCCGGAGTATGCGGCCAGACCGCCGCCGTTGCCACTCGTGTTGTTCGAGATCAGGCTCTGCGAGACCGTCGTCGTGCCGCTCACGGCCTGGATGCCGCCGCCGCTCGCGTTCGCGTCGAACGTCCGGTTGTTGGCGATCGTCGTCGTGGTGACCGTCGCGTCGCCGCCGTTGACGAACAGGCCGCCGCCGCCGTTGCCGAGCGTCCGACCGCGCGCCGCGTTCGAAGACAGGGTGGAGTTGTCGAGGGTGAGCGTGGTCCCGGTGTTGATCCAGATGCCGCCGCCTTCCGAGCCGGCCTCGTTGCCCGAGAACATCGTGTCGTCGATGTCGAGGTCGATGTCGCCGGTCGTCGTGTGGATGGCGCCGCCGTTGCCGGGTGCCATGGCCGTCACGTTCTGGGTGAACGTCGAGTTCGTGATCGTGACGCCGACGCCGGTGTCCGAGCCCGGTGCCGTGACCTCGATGGCCCCGCCAGCCCGTTGGGACCGATTCTCGCTGAACGTCGCGTTGTCGAACGAGGCCGTCCCGCCGTTGACGAGGACGGCGCCTCCCGAGCCCGAGCTTCCGACCGCCCGGTTGTTCACGAAGGTCGTCCCCCCGTCGCCCACCTCGACGATCAAGGCGCCGCCGTCGACGTAGACGCCGCCGCCGCCCTTGTCGGCGTCGTCGCCTTCGGCGAGGTTGGTCATGAGCGACCCGCCCATCAGCGTGAGCGTGCCAGATCCGGAGATCCAGTACGCGCCGCCCTCGTTGGCCCGGTTCCGCATCGCCGCGCTGTTGCGGACGGTGACGGCCGTCGCGCCGCCGCCGTGGATGGCGCCGCCGTTGCCGGGGTTGGCTCCGGCCGTGTTGCCGGCGAACGAGCCGCCGGTGACGTCGACGGTGCCGCCGACCGTTTCGATGGCGCCGCCGGCGCGCTGCGAGCGGTTGCCGGTGAACGTCGTGTTGTCGACCGTGACCACCGCCCCGTTGCTGTAGATGGCTCCGCCCGAGCCGGACGCTCCGAGCGCCCGGTTGTCGGTGAACGTCGAGTTGGTCACCGTCACCGGGCCGCCCTGGGTGTAGATGGCGCCGCCGCCCTCGGTCGGCTCGGCCCCGAGCGAGCGGTTGCCCGTGAACGACGAGCCGTCGACGACGAGCGAGCCCTCCGCCGAGACCAGGATCGCCCCGCCCCCGAGCGGAGCCCGGTTGCCGTTGAACTGGCACGCGGTGACCGTGACGGGCGCCGAGTCGATGATGACGAAGGCGCCCCCGTTGTTGAAGCCCCGACGGAACGTGAGGTTGTCGAAGGTGATGGCCTCGCTCCCGCGGACCCGGAAGATCCGCCGCGAGGGGGCCGCCGTGATCGTGACGGGCCCGGTCACCGTGACGCCCTCGAAGATGTCGATCGCCGGCTGGGTGAGGGTGACCGCCGACACCGCGAACTGGATCTCGTCGCCGGCGTCGTCGCCGGCTTCGCACCCGCCGACGGCCGAGTCCGTGTTGGCCGAGGCGATCGCCTCGCGGAGCGTGCACCCGGCCCCGTCGTCGGTGGCCGAGTCGACCGTGATCACGGCGGCCGAGGCCGGGAGCGCGAGGAGGAGCGCCGAAGCGAGGGCGGACCGCGTGAGCAGACGGCCGAGAGTAGGTGTGAGCCTCATGAGAGCACGGGAGAGGGGGCGACCGCGTCAGCCAGGGCCAGGGGGAGCCGGTAGCGGATGGAGAGGGAGCACGGCAATATGCAGCAAGTAAGTGACAATCCGCCACTTTGTTTCGGCTCTTCTCTCCGTCGCCTCGGCTCACGGCGGGGATCGTCGCCTTCCGCTCTTAAATCGAGGGTTTGCTTTCTCTTGGCGGTCCGCGCCGACCGGACTCGGGCGGTCCCGAGGGCGCCGCTCGCCTACCGGCCCCGACTCCACGAGACGATCGAGGTCGGCCGAGGCGACCTCGGCCGAGGGGACCTCGGCCCTCTGGCTCTGCCCGAGGAGAGGCTCGGCGGAGACCCCACTCCGCCGGACAGGACGGTCGGACGACACCAAGCGCCGCCGGTGGCTACGCCGTCGCGGCCCGCTCCTGGTCCGCGTACTGGAGCTCGTAGAGCCGGTGGTACAGGCCGTCGGCCGCGAGCAACGCCTGGTGGTCGCCGCGCTCCCTCACCTCGCCCTTGTGGAGGACCAGGATCTGGTCGGCGTGCTGGACCGTCGAGAGCCGGTGGGCGACGACCAGCGCCGTCCGCCCGTCCATCAGCACGTCGACGGCTTGCTGGACCATCTCCTCGGTCTCGGTGTCGACCGACGACGTGGCCTCGTCGAGCACCAGCACGGCCGGGTCGTACAACAGCGCGCGGACGAACGAGAGCAGTTGGCGCTGGCCCAGCGACAGCGTCGCCCCCCGCTCGCCGACGTCGGAGGCGTAGCCGTCGGGGAGCGCGTCGACGAACCGGTTGGCGCCGACCAAGCGGGCGGCCTGGGCGACCTGCTCGGTCGACACGTCGGGGTTGCCGAGCGTGACGTTCTCCGCGATGGACCCGGAAAACAGGAAGACGTCCTGGAGCACCAAGCCGACCTGGTGGCGGAGCTCGGCGAGCGGCAGCTCGCGCACGTCGACCCCGTCGATCGTGATCCGCCCGCGCTGGGGCTCGTAGAACCGGAGCAGCAGCGACAGGATCGTCGTCTTGCCCGAGCCCGTCGCGCCGACGAGCGCCAGCGTCTGCCCGGGCTCGGCCGTGAACGAGACGTCGCGCAGGACCCAGTTCCAGTCGGGCTCAGGGGGAATGGGGAACGAGGAACGGGGAACGGGCAGATCGTCGCCGGACGCCTCTGTGTATCCCTTGCCGTTCTGCCCATTTCCCATCTCCTCGTCCCCGTCTCCCTCTCCCGCAGGGAGCCGCTCGTAGGCGAACCACACGTTCTCGAAGGCGATGCGGCCGGCGGCGCGGCCGCCGGGCAGGCGCGTCGGCGTGGCCGGCTCGGGCAGCGACTGGTCGTCGTCGAGCAGGTCGAACACGCGCTCCGACGCGGCGAAGGCGGCCTGGATCGAGTTGAGCTGGTCGGACAGGTTGCGGACCGGCTCGAAGAACAGCCGGACGTACTGGACGAACGCGATCAGCGTGCCGATCGAGACGGCCTCGCGCATGGCCTCGGTCCCCCCGAACCAGATCACCATCGCCAGCGCCGCCGACGCGATGATGTCGACGACGGGGTAGAACAGCGCGTAGTAATAGACCGTCTGGACGTGGGCGTCGCGGTGGGCCGCGTTGACGGCCTGGAACCGGCGCTGCTCCTCGGGCTCGCGGCCGAAGATCTGGACCACGCTCATCCCCGTCACGTGCTCCTGCAGGAACGCGTTGAGCCGGCCGACCTGCTTCCGCGTCTCGCGGTACGCCGCCCGCATCTTGCGCCGGAACACCTCGGTCGCCAGCACCATCGGCGGGAGCGCCAAGAGCGCGACCAAGCCCAGCTCGAGGTCGAGCGACAGCATGAAGTAGCCGATGAACACCAGCCGCGCCAGGTCGCCCAGCATCGTCACCGCCCCGGCCGAGAGCAGGTCCGCCAGCGCCTCGATGTCGGACGTCGCCCGGGTGATGAGCGTCCCGAGCGGGGTCTTGTCGAAGAACGCCAGCCGCTGCCGCTCGATAAAGCGGAAGACGCGCGTGCGCAGGTCGTAGAGCGCGTGCTGGCCGACCCACTGCGTGAGGTAGCCGAGCCCGAAGTAGGCCACGCCCTCGGCCGCCAGCACGGCCGCGATGAGCCCGACGATCCGGATCAGCCCGGGCACGTCGCCGGGGATGATGAAGTCGTCGACGGCGGTCTGGACCAGGCGCGGCCGGAGCGGGCCCAGGAACGCGACCGTGAACGTCAGCGCGAGCGCCGCGGCCACGTGCCAGCGGTACGGCCACAGCAGCGCGCCGAGCCGGCGGATCAGGCCGCGCGGCGGTCGCCAGGGGGGAGCGGTCTGAGGGGGGTCGTCGGCCACGGGGCCACCTACCCCGGCGCGGTCGGGCGCGGTTCCTCTGGGACGTGGCGCCTACCTTCGGCCATGGCCCCGCCCGATCTCCGCCCGCTCCTCGGCCGCGTGCCCGGCGTCCAGGCCGTCTACGTGTTCGGCTCGCGGGCCCAAGGCGCTGCCCGGCCCGACAGCGACCTCGACCTGGGGCTCCTGGCCGCCCGCCCGATCGACCCCGTCGAGCGGTTCGACGCGCAAGAGGCGCTGGCCGCCGCGCTCGGCGTGGACGTGGACCTGGTCGACCTCCGCTCGACCTCGACCGTCATGCGGGCCGAGGTCCTGCGCACCGCCCAGGTTCTCCACGACGCGGACCCGACCGCCCGCGTCGCGTGGGAGGTGTGGACGATGTCGGCCTACGCGCTCTTGAACGAGGAGCGGCGCGGCATCCTGGACGACGTCCGCCAGCGGGGCCGCGTCCATGCCTGACGACGTCGCGATCAACAAGGCGGCCACCATCGAGCGGTGCCTGAGTCGCGTCCGCGAGGAGGTCGCGCTCGACCCGGATCTCAAGGACCAGACGCGGCAGGACGCCGTCGTGCTCAACCTCCAGCGCGCGTGCCAGGCGGCCATCGACCTCGCCATGCGCCGGGCGCGGGCGGACGGGCTCGGCGTCCCGCAAGACAGCCGCGACGCCTTTCGTTTGCTGATGGACGCCGGCTCGTTGCCGACGTCTCTCGGCACCCAGATGCAGAAGATGGTCGGCTTCCGCGACGTGGCCGTCCACGACTACCAGGCGCTGAGCCTGCCCATCGTCCGCTCCATCGTGGCCGAGCGGCTGGGCGACTTCGAGGCGTTCGTGGCCTGGGCGCTCCGGTCGTGACCGCGAGCGGCGTCCGTTCGGGAGGACTCTGACGGTCAGCGGACGAGCGTGAACCGGCTCGTCCGCGTCTCCGTCGTCGCGCCGGCCGTCGCCGTCACGCGGGCGTGGTAGACGCCCGAGGCGAGCCCGGCGACCGGGGCCTCGACCGTCGACTCGCCGACCCCCAACGTCCGCGTCGTCCGGCCGACCTGGCGGCCGAGCGCGTCGAGGACGACGATCTCGACCTCGGCCGCCACGTCGAGCGTGAGCGCGATCCGGGGCGCGCGGGCCGGGTTCGGACGGGCCGGCGCGAGCGTGAGCAGCGCGTCGGCGGCGTCCGGGAGAGCGGCGCGGTTCGTGCCGCCCATCCCCAGACCCCACACCGTCACGGTCCCGCTCACCTCGTTCGACGTGACGAGCAGCGGCCGGCCGGTCGGGCTGTCGGCGGCCGGGATGAACACCAGGCCCTCCGGCCCCAAGTCACCCACGGCCGGGTTGGTCGACCCGTCGGCTAGCTGGGCGTCGACGGAGAAGTCGCGGTTGATGAGGAAGCCGGCGGTGGTCGGCGCGAGCGGGTCCGAGACGTCGTAGACGATGACGGCGCTGATCCGCTCGAGGCCGACGAACGCGAACGTCCGGCCGTCGACCTCGCCCACGACGACGCCCTCGGGCTCGGGCCCCTTGTCATCGCTCCGGCTGTCGAACGAGTCGTTCTCGTCGTTCGTCGCGTTGAACGCGTCGGGCGGCAGCGTCCCATCGGCGACGAGCCCAGCGATCTGGCGCTCGATGTCGTCGCCGGAGTCCCAGACGCGAGCGCCGTCGGCGGCGTGGATCGAGAAGGAGCGGGCGCCGTAGGCGTAGAGCGCCTCGAAGTCGCCGTCGCCGTCGACGTCGCCACGCGTGTCGGTCACGCGGAGCCGCCCGAGCCGGGCGTCGTCGGCCAGGAACGGGCCGTCGGGGATGGCCTCGGGGTCCAGGTCGAGGTCGCCGACGCGGACCTCCTCGGAGAACCCGTCGTAGTCGCGGGCGTCGCCCTCGTTGGCCGTGAACACGTAGGTCGCCCCGCCGATCTCGGTTGCCGCGATCCCGTCGGGCTGGTACATCCCGTAGACGGGCCACGTCGAGATGGCGATGCCGTCGTCGCGGTTGGACGGGTCGAGCGCGTTCCCCGCGAGCGCGTGGTTCTTGTAGCCCAGCGCGACCAGGTCGACGGTGCCGGTCGCCAGGTCGACGATGGCGAGCGCGTTGTTCTCCTGGATCGAGACGTAGGCCGTGGTCCCATCCGGGCTGACGACGGCGAACTCGGGCTCGAGGTCCTGGGCCACGCTCGCGCCGGGCCCGAAGATCCGGATCTGGGGGTCGATCTCCGTCGCCCGCGACCCGCCCCGGTTGAACGCCCGGAAGTCGACCGTCCTAGCCGTCGCCGCCGCCGGCCCGCCCGAGAGGTCGATGATCGAGATCGAGCCCTCGGGGTCGACGAGGTAGTCGTCGCTCGGCTCGCCCTCGTTGGCCACGACGAGCGTCTGGCCGTCGGGCGAGAACGCGAGCGCGTCCGGCAGCGCGCCGACGGGGACGGCCGCCACAAACCCGCCGTCGGTGTCGAACAAGGCGACGACGCCCGGCGCCGTCTGGGGGTCGGCCTCGACGGCCACGGCCACCACGCCATCGGCGACGGCCACGCTGTTGACGCCGGCCCCGTAGGGCGTCCCGTCGATGGTGAACGCCAGCGCGAGGGCGGACGGGTCGGAGGCGTCGAGCACCAAGACCTCGGCGGCCGCCGCGCTGACGACGAAGAGCCGCTGGGTGGCGGCGTCGTAGGCCACGATCTCGGCCGCCCCCTCGTCGAAGAGCCCAGTGGCGTAGGTCCCGAGCCGCGTCGCGTCGAGCGGCTGGGCGATGGCCGGCCCGAGGGCGGCGACAATGAGGAGGGCAGCGAAGCGAACGAGCATGTGGGCGTCGGGAGGGAAACCCGAAGCCTATCGTGGTCCGGCGTTTCGTCCCGTTACCGCAGCGTTATCGGCGCGTTACCGCATCGTGCCTCACCGGCGGACGGGGTAGCGCGCCAGCTCCTCGGCGGCCTCCGTGTGGGGGAACACCTCGCGTGCCTCGGCGACGAGCGGGGCCGGGTCGGAGTAGCGGGCCGAGAAGTGGGTGAGCAGCAGCCGCTCGGCGCCGGCGTCCCGAGCGACCTCGGCGGCCTGCCGCGCGGTCGAGTGGCCGACCTCTTGGGCCCGCTCGGCGTGCTCGTCCGTGAACGTGGCCTCGTGGAGGACCAGGTCGGCGCCGGCCGCGAGCTGGCGGCCGCCCTCGCAGGGGACCGTGTCCAGGACGTAGGCGAAGGCGCCGCCCGGCCGCTCGGGCCCGACCAACCCG
The DNA here is from genome assembly GCA_963848075.1 of uncultured Bacteroidota bacterium. GTDB lineage: Bacteria > Bacteroidota > Rhodothermia > Rhodothermales > Rubricoccaceae > Rubrivirga. Next base: position 1,613,683 of record CAWKCB010000004.1, on the reverse strand, counting down.
TCGGGCGAGACCTCGGTCCCGTCGTCGAGCGTGACCGCCTCGCGCCGCTTGAGCGCCTCGAACTGCCACCCCTCCGAGATCCCCGCGGCCCGCGCGGCGTCGCCGTCGAGCGAGCCCGGCCGCGTCTTCTCCTGGTAGCGGAAGCCGGCGCAGAACACGCGGTGCTCGATGGGCCGCGCCTCGACCGTCACGTGCTCGTCCTCGAACACGACCTCGTGCTCGAAGCCCTCCGCCAGCTCGCGGTACGTCACGTCGAACGGGAGCCAGTCGTTCTTCAGGCCCGGCATCGCCCGCATCACGTCGCCGATCCCCTCGGGGCCGACGATGGTCAGCGGGTCGGTCCGCTCCAGCAGCGCCAGCGTCGTCACCAGCCCGGGCAGGCCGTAGAGGTGGTCGCCGTGCAAGTGCGTGATGCAGATGGCGTCGAGGGCCCCCCGCGTGAGCCCGCCGCGGACGAGCTGGAGCTGGGCCCCCTCGCCGCAGTCGAACAGGACGCTCCGGCCCTCGCGGCGGACGAGCGCGCCGGCCAGGTGGCGCGTGCGGGTGGGGATGGCGGAGCCGACGCCGAGCGGGATGACCTCGAACACGATGGGCAGGGGGGAGGGGCCGCCGTCAACCCGCCGGTGGGGGTCACGGTTCGGGGTTCAGGGTTCGCGAGGGCGGAGCACCGCGGCAGGCGTCCACCCCGATGTCGCCCGCCAACTCCGGGGACGAACGCGCGCAAGGACATGCAGTCCTCGAACCCTGAACCCTCGAACCCGTCAGGCCACCGGCGAGCGGAGGTACTCGAGCGTCCCCGCGTCGGCGTCGAGCCGGGCGCGGAGTCCGACGGGCAGCGTGTACACCGGCGACACGTGGCCGATGGGCGCCCCCTGCACCGACGGGCACGGGTAGCCCCGGAGGTGCCGGCGGATCGTCTCCTCGGCCGACCACGACGAGCCGCCCGAGCCGCAGTTCGAGCACTGCCCGAACGCGATGCCCGCCGCGTCCGGGAGCCCGCCCGCCAGCTGGAGCTGGACCAGCATCCGGTCGATCCGGTAGGCGTCCTCGCCGACCTCCTCGAAAAAGACGACGTGGTCCTCGAAGTCGGGGAGGAAGCCGGTCCCGGCCAGCGCCGAGATCACCGTCAGGTTGCCGCCGACGACGGGCCCCTCGGCGACGCCCGCGCGGACGGTCTGGGTCCGGTCCCGGTTCGACCGCGTCTCGGGCCCGATCACCGGCGGCTCGCCGTCAACGAGGGTTCGGACGAAGCTCTCGGACGTCAGCCCCTGCCACGTCGAGACGCCGACGGGCCCGTGGAACGTGACCAGCCCCGTCCGGGCGTAGATCGCCAGCAGCAGCGCCGTGATGTCGGAGTAGCCGACGAGCGGCTTGGGGTGGGCCGCGATCTCGTCGTAGTCGAGGAACGGGAGCATCCGGGCGCAGCCCCACCCGCCACGGATCGCCACGATGGCGTCGACGTCGGGGTCGCGGAAGGCGGCCATCACGTCGCGAGCGCGGTTCACGTCGGACCCGGCCAGGAAGCCCTGGCGGTCGAGCGCGTGCCGCCCGACGGTCGTCCGGAACCCGAGCCCCTCGAGCGCTTCGACGGCCTCGTCGACCTGGCTCCGTCCGCGGAGCACGCCCGCCGGGGCCACCAGCGCGATCGTCCCGCCAGCCGGCAGCCGCGGCGGCACGACGACGGGCCGCTCGACGGCGATCCGACGGATCCGGTCGCGGGGCGCCGCCATCACCTCGGCACGCTCGACGGGCGGCGCGCCGACCGGCGGCGGCGGGGAGGGGGAGACGGGCGGCGTGGCTCGGGACCCCAGCGTCACGCCGCAGCCGGCCAGCGGCAGGGCGAGCGTGCCGAGACCGAGCCGGCGCACGGCGTCGCGCCGGGAAAGCGGGGGAGAGGCCATCGGGGGGGACGAGGCGGGCGGCCCAACGTAACGCGGTGATGGGGCATAGAGGGTTCTCGGTTCAGGGTTCGGCTCCGAGCGAGCTCGAGGGAGCGTCCGGCGTGGAACGGCCATGTGGCCCCGTGGTCCTCGACCGTTCACCCCGGCGCGGAGTTGTCCCGGCCGAACCCCGAACCCCGAACCCCGAACCCCGAACCCCGAACCCCGAACCCCGAACCCCGAACCCCGAACCCCGAACCCCGAACCCCGAACCCCGTAGCTTCCCGCCGTCTCCCCCCGACCCCTGTGGCCCGCATCATCCACGCCGGCGAGACGCCGGCCAAGCGCCGCCGCGCGCACACCCGCGCCTCGGCCGAGGCGCTCCGCCTGCTCGCCCAGCGCCCGAGCTTGGCCGCCGGCGCGTTCGACGCCGAGGCGAAGGACCTGGTCGCCTACCTCGCCCTCCACCTGCGCGGCATCGGCGACACCATCGAGGACGCCGCCCAGTCGTGGGACGACCGGAACTATTGGCGCAAGTCCGAAAAGCTCCGGGCCGACTACCGGTGGGCGCCCCAGACCGCCGACGCGCTCGAAGCCCTCGTCGTCGCCGACGACTGGCCGGCCGTGGTCCCGGTCTTGTTGGACCTTATCCCGCGCTTCGCCGACGTCACCATCGCCACGATGACGCGCGACGCCGACCACTGGGTCGGGGCGCACCGCGCGCTCGTCCGCCGGGCCGCGAAGGCCGCCGCGTGAGCGCGCTCCGGACCCGGACCGAGAGCGGGCGGACGGTCGTCCACGACCCGGTCCGCCGCCGGTGGGTCGCGCTGACGCCCGAGGAGGGCGTCCGCCAGCGGCTGCTCGTCGACCTGCTCGCGCTCGGCTACCCCGTCGGGCTCCTGGCCGTCGAGCGCGGCGTCGTCTTCGGCGGCCGGACGTGGCGGGCCGACGTGGTGGCCTACGGCCGCGACCAGCGGCCGGCGCTCCTGGCCGAGTGCAAGGCGCCCGGCGTGGCCATCGGCCAGTCGACGTTCGACCAGCTCGGCCGGTACAACGCGGTCCTGGACGCGCCCGTGCTGGTGGTCGACAACGGCGCGGCGCGGTACTGCTGCGTCCGCGACGGCGCGGGCTGGCGGTTCGTCGACGCGGTGCCCGCGCTCGGAGACGTGAGGCCCGAATCCTCCTGAGCCCTCGGTCCGTTCGGAGGCCGTCTCCTCCGCTCGACCCGTGACCGTCGTTGCCTCCATCGCCCTGGTCGTCTTTGCCGGATGGTTCCTCGTCGGCGTCGTCGCGAGCGTCCGGCGGAGGTCGCCACGGCGGGCCGGGAGGGGAGGAGCCGCGGGCTCGCCGCGTAGGCCGGGCTCGTCCTCGCCGTCGGCGCCGAGTGGGTCGTGCTCGGAGTGGCGGCTCTGGCGGTGGTCGTCTGGAGCGTCGTGGCGTGACGGTCGCTCAGTGCTCTGCCAAGCGGCCACTGGTCGATGGAACGAGCACCGGGGTCGGTCAGGGAGTCCCCCTTCCCCGCCTGCGCGGGGACAGGCCTGGACAGGAGGGGACAGGGGGGTCGACCGACCCGAGCGCCGACCCACCAACATGAGCTTGACGCAGCACTCAGAGTCGGTCCCAGACCTCGGCGATCCCCTCCCGAAACAACGTGGCCCCGCCTTGGGACGGGTGGCGGACGTAGACCGGGTCGGCGCCGACAGCCTGGAGCGCGCCCTCGGCTTTCCGCCCGACGGCCACCACGGCGGCCGGCGCCAGGACCTCGACGGTCTCTGCCAGAAGCCCGTGCCACCGGCGGACCTCGCGGACGCCCGGCGTCCGGATCGTCAGCGGCTCGCCGGCTTTGTGGGGGTGGAGCGGGACGGCGTTCCACGTCCAGAACCGACCCCAGTGGGGGAGCATGGCGCCCCAGTAGATGCCGCCGCTCATCTCGCGCATCGGCTCGCCCGACCCCGCGAACCGGGCCGAGCTGGGCGCGCCGTCGACGGGGAACGCCGGGTCGAGGAGCTGGCGCTCGTTGGTGAACGGGACGCCCGAGAACCGGCACCCCCACGGCCCGGGCGCCTCGGCGACGACGAGCACCTCGGGCGTCCCGTGCCGGGCGACGGCGTCGAGCGCGGCCCCCACGTTGGCCCGTCGCGTGGCCGGTGCGCCCGGGGCGTCGTGGGCGTCGGTGTCGCGGTACGGGTTGAACAGCCGGTCGCCGGCCTCGGCGTCGAACAGGTCGCGCCGGTAGAGGTCGAGGAGTCGGTCGTGCCAAGCGGGCATCGGTGGGCGGTGGGCGATGAAGTGGTGAGGAGGCGCTGCCAAGATGGGTTTTGGCCCGAGCGTCCGTCCGCTCCGCCCGTTCCCCGTTCCCATTTCCCCATTCCCCGCGAGCGGAGCGAGCTTCAGTTCCCGAAGCGCGCGTTGACGACCTGGTTGTAGATCGACCCGAACGAGTACGACAGGCCCACCGACGCGAAGTACTGGAAGCCGGTCGGGAGCTCCCGGTCGCCGGTCAGGATCTGGCCGTCCTCGGCGCGCTGGGCCCTCAGGTTGATCTGGTCGCGGACGAACCCGTAGTACCCGTTCACGCGCAGGCTGAGCCCGCGCAGCAGGCGGAGCTCCACGCCGCCGCCGATCGACAGGTTGTACTTGTCCGCCCGTGAGAGGTACTGCGACGCGTTTGAGTAGACGTCGACCGAGCCCCACGGCTGGGCAAACTCGGCGGCCACGCCGGCCTCGTGGACCGGGAGCACCGCCGAGGTCTCGAGGAAGATCGTCGTGTCTTGGTACGCGGCGGCCTCGACGCCGGCCTGGTAGAAGAACCGGAGCTGGCGCTGGGTCGACTCGGCGTACGGGTACAGGTTGTACTCGACGGCCGGCGTCACCTCGGCCCGGGCGTCGTAGTTCGAGAACGTGTTGCGCGAGAGGTCGACGCGGCCCCCGGCCGACCAGTGGTCGGAGAGCGACACCACCACGCCCGAGTTGAGCCCGACGCTCCCGTTGTCGCTCACGAACGTGCTCCCGTCGCTCAGCTCGAACTCGCTCCGGTTGTAGCTGGCGCGCGGGCGGATCGACACCTTGAGCGCCTCCGTGACGCGGACTGCCGAGACCGACCCGAACAGGTTCGACGACGACGACTGCGACTGGCCGTTGAAGTAGCCCTGGCCGTCGATCCGGAAGACCCAACTGTTCCACGGGTCGACAGGGGCGGCCTCGACCTCCTCGGTGGCGCTCGGCGCCCGGTACGAGACCGAGAGCCGGTTGGCGAGGCCCGTCCGCGAGGCGAAGCCGGCGATCCCGAGCGCGAGCCGGTCCCGGAGCGCCCGCCGACGGTCGTCGTCGCTGGCGCCGGGCGGCGTCGAGACCCGGAGCGTGTCGCGGCGCCCGGCCAGGGGCGGGCGCCGGCCGTCGAAGAGCAGCGTGAAGCGGTCGCCCCCGCCGCCGGTCCCCTCGCGGACGACCAAGACGTAGACGGCCGCGTCGGCCTGGTCGCGGACGAACCGGGCGAACCCGACCTCGGTCTGGAAAAAGTCGAGGTCGCAGCCAGGCACGTAGCCCGGGCAGTCCACGGCGACCGTCAGCGGCCCGTCGCCGGCCGGGGCTCCGGGCTGGGCGAGCGCAGGCAGGGCGACCGCCAAGAGCGCGAGCGGGAGCAGACGGGGCATGGCGGCGCAGGGAGGGGCAACGCGAACGTACCGCCACTCGATACGACAGATCCGTCCCGTTCCGTGCCCCCGTTCGTGCGCGTTCGTGGCGGCCGGTCGGAGGTCCCGTTCGTGCGAGCCGGGTTCTCTGGACCTCGTCCCCCAAACCCGGCTGCCGACTCGAGGAGGCGGAGCCCCCGCGGGGCTGGGGGGATCCGGCCCGGGGCCCCCGCGTCCTAGCCGCCCCTCTTCCCTGACCGCATGGCCGCCTCTCTCTCCGCCCAGATCGCCGAGCTCCTCGCCGAGACCGAACCGTTCGACGTCCTGTCCGACGAGGAGCGGCAGTCGCTGCTCCAGAAGATGACGCTCGAGCTCTACGCCCCGGACGAGGTCATCCTCCAGCAAGGCGACGACATCCACCGGGCGCTCTACGTCATCACCGAGGGGCTCGTCCGGCTCGCGGACGCCGAGAGCGGGCGGACGGTCGAGATGGCGGGGGCGGGGTCCCAGTTCGGCTCGTACGGCCTGCTCCAGGGCGGCGCGCTGCCCTACGAGGCGCGCGCGGTCGAGCAGACGTCGTGCGCGCTCGTGGCCGCCGAGAGCTTCCGGCGGCTGCTCGACGAGAACGAGGCGTTCCGGTCCTACTTCGAGGCCGACATCAAGCGCTACGTCCGGACGCTCGACGAGGACATCGACGCGAGCGGCGCGTTCTTGCTCTTCGACACGACGCTGGGCAGCGTGCTCCGGGCCGACCCGCCGACCGTCGAGGTCGAGGCGACGGTCCGCCAGGCGGCCCAGGTCATGGCCGAGTCCGACGCCGACTCGGTCGTGCTCGTCCAGGGCGGCGTGCCCGTCGGGCTGGTCACCGAGGGCGACCTGGTCGAGCGCGTGCTCGCGGCCGGCGGCAGCGCCGACAGCCCGGCGATGGGCCTGGTCGAGCGGCCGCCGATCGCGCTCCGCACCGACGAGCGGCTCTACGACGCCATGCGGACCATGATGCGCGAGCGGATCCGCCGCATCGTCGTCGTCGACGCCGACGGCGGCGCGCTCCGGGGGCTCCTGACGGCCGAGGACGTGAGCCACTTCCGCGGGCTCGACCCCGTGGCCACGACCGAGCGGCTGGAAAGGGCCCAGTCGGTCGGCGAGCTCGCCGCGCTCCGCGCCGACTCGAACCGCCGGCTCTACCGGCTCTACCACCAGGGCGTCCACTCGGAGGACCTGCTCGACCTGGTGACCGAGATCGACGACCAGCTCAAGCGCCGCGTGCTCACGACCGTCGAGCGCGACCTGCGCGACGAGCTCGGCACCGACGCCTACGACGGGCCGTGGGCCTGGCTCACGTTCGGGGCCGCCGGCCGCCGCGAGTCCGTCCTGCGGGCGTGGCAGGACAACGGGCTCGTCTACGCCGACCCCGACCCGGCCGACGCCGACCGCGCCCAGGGCTACTACGAGCGGCTGGCGGGCCGCGTCGTGGAGGCGCTCCGGGAGTGCGGCTACGGCGACCCCGAGAACGGGATCGACGCGAGCCACCAGGCCTTCCGCCAGCCGCTCTCGAAGTGGCAGGCCGCCTACGAGGCCTGGGCCTCGGGCACCGACGCCGACGCCTCGGCCCGGGCCGCGCTCTGCTTCGACCTCCGCTCCCTCTACGGCGACGCCGAGCTGGCCGACGCGCTGTGCTCGACGATCGCGGGCCACCTCCCCAACCCGCGCCTCTCCACGATCATGGCCCGCGAGGGCACCCGCGTCGACCTCCCGCTGTCGACGTTCGGCCGGGTCGAGGTCGAGGAGGTCGGCGGCCAGACGGGCCTCGACCTGCGGACGCGGGTGATCCAGCCGGTCGTCCGGCTGGCCCGGGCGCTCGCGCTCGACGTCGGCTACCTCAGCTCGGCCAACACGTTCGACCGGCTCCGCCACGTCGGCAAGAGCGACCACGCGATGGCGGCCCAGGCCAAGGCGCTCGTCCCGCCGTTCACGACGCTCGTCGACATCCACCTCCGCGAGCAGATGCAGTCGGCCGAGCGGGGCCAGACGCCGACCGACCTCGTCGACCCGGACGGGATGCACAAGAGCCAGCAGAACCTGCTCAAGGAGACGCTGAAGTCGGTCCAGGCGGCGCAGGCCGCCGTCCGCAAGCACTACGGGCTGTAGGCCTGATCTGCCGTGGTCAGCGATGTCCTGTCTTTCGCGCTCCTCCCAGAAGGAGAGCCCGATTTCAAAGACACCGGCCTGTACTATGTGGTCGAGTCGGACGGTTTTGACTCCGAGTCTCGAACAGCGCGAGTTATCAGGTTTCGTGTCGAGCGAGGGCGGTTGCAGGAGCCCGAAACATTCGTCGAGGGCCCGCCAGTCCTTGTCGGGGCGGACGTCGTCGTCATCGACGGGTTCACGCGAGAGGTTCGCCCGTCGAGGGACAGGACGCCTGAGCTTCGCAAGGTCGAGGGTTCTCTCTACCGGGTCGTCCAGGGGTATAACCTTCCGCCGAGTGGAGAGGAGGGACCTCTGGGTCCCCTCCGCCAGACGGAGTATTTCAAGCGCCGCGTTCTCGGAGAGCGTCCCTACATCGACCTCGCGTGGTGCGAGGCCGCCGTCCGCGCGCCGAAGGCCACAGAGGTCCAGGCCGACGGTCGCGTCCGGCACTGGCGGTTCGTTCCGGAGCTGGGCAAGTACCTTCGCGTCGTAACGTTGCCGGACCGGCAGACGCTCCACAACGCCTTCCCAGACCGCTCCTTCCGGTTCCCAGACGAGGACGAACCATGACGTTCGAGTACTTCCCCGAGACCGACACGCTCTGCATCGCGCTCCGCCACGGCCCCAGTGCGGACGCCGAAGAGGTGGCGCCGGACGTCGTCCTCGACTACGACGCCGAGGGAAACGTCGTCGCGATCACGATCGAGCATGCGAGTGAGCGGGCCGATCTCGGCTCGTTCTCCGTCACGTCAATCCCAGCGCTCGCTGTTCCAGCGGCATAGGGGTCGGTGGCCGACTGCGTGGTGGCCGGAACGACCTCGTGGCCCACATCGAAAGGCTACGGCACCTGGGCGTCGAGGCAGCGTCGGGCGCGGTCGGCCGCGGCCTGGGCGAGCCGCTCGCGGAGGTCGACGAGCGCGTCGTCGAAGGCCCGGTCGGCCGCGTCGTCGGCGAACGCCGCGCGCTGGCGGCGCGACAGGTCGAGCGCGCGCCAGTCGCCGGCCGTGGTCGCGCGGTCATAGCTCGCGCGGCCCTGGGCCTCGACGGCGACGTCGCAGACGGGCCGGCCCCCGGCGTCGGCGACGACCACGTCGGCGTCGACGGTGACCTCGACGGTAATCTGGCGGACCGAGATCGTCGCGTCGGCGCCGGTGCTCCGGACGCGCGCGGTCTCGGTGCGGGCGTCGCCGGCCACCTCGCGCTCGGCCACGTCGCTCAAGACCACGACGACGCCCAGGTCGGCGCCCAGGTCGGCGGCGGCCCGGCCCAACCGGCGGGGGCTGTCGCTGAGGGCCGGGCCCCGCCGGCGGTCCCGGTCCCACCGACGGACGTCGGCGGGGTCCACCAGGACCACGAACGGGCCGGCGTCGCGGAGGTGGTCGTCGGCGAGCGCGTCGGTGAGGTCGCGGCGGAACGCCTCGGGAAGGTCGCCGCCCTCGGTCGGCAGCACGGCTACAATCAGGCGGCCGGCGTCGAAGATGTCGTCGCGGAGATCGTCGAGCCGGGCCGAGCGCGCGGGGTCGAGGCCGAGCGCGAGCGCGGCGTCGGCGTGGCCGAGCGCGGCGCGGAACCGTCCGGCGTCGAGGTCCGCCTGGGCCCACGCCTGGTACGTGTCGAGGGCCAAGCCGTCGAGCACCTCCGCCCGGTCGGGCGACGGTCCGAACGTGCGGGCCCGTGCGACGCGGTCGAGCGAGCGGCGGAAGTCGGCCGCGGCGTAGGCCCGCTCGGCGTCGTCGAGCAAGGCGTCGACGGCCACGGCGTAGGCCGCGTCGCGGTCGGTCTCGAACCCGGCCGGTCGGCGGAGGTCGACGCCGAGCGCGGCGGCCCGGTCGACGAGCGCCTGGGCCCGGCGGTAGCCCAGCGCCGCGCCCTCGGGGTCGAGGCCGGGGGCCCGGCCGACGGCTTGGCGGACGGCCTCGCGCCCGGCGACCGCCAGCCGGCCGGGCACGTTGGGCAGCGACGGGTCGCGTTCGAGCGCCGTCGCGTAGGCGTCCGCGGCGGCGTCGTAGTCGCCCGACGTCTCGAGCGCCATCCCGTCGGTGTAGGCCCGCTTGCCCGAGGCGCACCCGCCGGCGACGGCGACGATCAGAGCGAGAGTGGCGATGCGCATGGGTGGGAGGGCAGAAGGTGGAGGGGGCGTCGGGGTCAAAACCCTTACCGAGAACCGCGACGAACGGTCGCACGAGAGCCGCTCCGAACGCGCCGACCGTCACGCCGCGGCGGGCCATCTTCTACCCCTCCGTCTCCTCCCGTCGCGCGTGCTCGGCCAAGATCGCCGGCGCGAGCGGGACGGCGCGGGCCGTGTAGTGGGCGCGGAGCCGGCGCTGAGCGTCCGCGTCGAGGTCGGCGTGGTGGCCCGTGCGGCGCAGGCGGTCGGCGCGGGCCCCGAAGAGGGCGAGCGCGGCGGCGACCGACACGTTGTAGCTCTGGACGAACCCGTCGAGCGGGAGCAGGAGCGCGGCGTCGGCGGCCTCCAGCATGGCGTCGCTCGCGCCCGCGTGCTCGTTGCCGACGACGAGCGCCGTGGGCTGCGAGAAGTCCCAGGCCTCGATCGGGAGCGCGTCGTCGCGCAAGGCGGTCACGGCGACGCGCCCGCCGCGGTCGTGGACCCAGCGGACGTAGGCGGCGGGGTCGTCCCAGGCGCGGAGCTCGACCCACTTGTGGGCGCCCTGGCTGGCCCGGCGCGTCGCCCGGCGGTCGGCGACGGTCGGCTCGTCGTCGCCGCCGAGCACCTGGGCCACCATCTCGGCCGCGTCGCCTTCGAGCCCGACCACGTGGGCGGCGCCGAACCCGAGCCCCTCGGCGCTCCGCAAGACCGCGTTGACGTTGCCGGGGTCGACCAAGCCCTCCAGCACCGGCACCACGCCGAACGCCCGCGCGGCGGCGACGGCCGCGATCCGGTCCCGCCGCTCGTCGCTGAGGTAGGCGTCGAGCACGCGCACCACGGCCTCAGCCGGATACGTCACGTCGCCGACCGGGACGGCGTCGGGCAGGTCGAAGAACGGCGGCGCGGCGAGCATGGCGAGCGGGGGGGCGGCGGAAGCTAGCCCGAGCCGGTCCGTAGCTTCCGAGTCGCGCCCCGCCCCTGCCCATGCCCCGTCTCGCTTTCCTCGTCTTGCTCCCGGTGCTCGTGCTCGCCTCGGCCTGCGGCGACCCCACCGAAGCGCCTGCCGAAGAGCTCACGTCGGTCGACGCCGTGACGGACGCCATGCTCGCCCGCTACACCGACAACCTCGGCGACGTCGAGAGCTTCACGGTCGTCGGCGGAGGCGCCGAGGCCCGCTACACGGTGTCCGGGGCCGACACGACGGGGCTCGACCGGTTCGACCCGCCCCAGGTCACGCCCGTCGGCGACGCGGCGCCCGAGTCGGAGGCGCAGCTCCTGTTCGTCCAGGTCCCCAACGTGCCCCGCCTCGCGCGCGGCCTCCAGACGGCCGACCTGGCGGGCCCGCTTACGCGCGACGGCCGACGCGCCTACGTCCTGACCACGACCGACCCCGGCGCGCTGTTCGGCGAGCCCGGCCTGTCCACGCCCGACACGACCGAGACTCGGGAGTTCCGCGTCTACGTCGACGCCGACCGCTTCGACGTGCTCGAGATCTACCAGCTCGTCGCGTCGGACACGCTCCGGGCGCCGGTCACGAGCCGGATCATCTACAGCGACTTCCAGGAGACCGGCGGCGTCACGCTCCCCCACACGGTCCGCCAGATCCAGACCGGCCTCAACCTCACCATCCCCGACGACGAGAGGATGCTGATGGGGGGCCAGCTCGGGATCGCGATGGAGCAGCTCCGGAGGCAGCCGGCGTCGCCGGAGCGCGACGCCCGGGTCGCCCACATCGAGGCCCAGCAGCGGATGATCGGGGAGGGTCTTTCGGAGGCCACGCTCACGGTCGAGTCGGTCCGCGTCGGAGCGGAGGAGTAGGGCCCTGGGGGAGGCTGTAGGGGCCGGTCAGTTCCTTTACACTTTGGTCTGACCACATCGTTTACACTCCTGACGGCCTGAGCTCACGCCGTCAGTTTCCACGTCCGCTCATCGAGACGTGCCAGCAGCCGGTCGAAGAAGTAGATGTCCCAGACCCCGTCGGCCGTCTCCTCCAGCCCGATGTGCTCGTGGCCCAGCGTCTGGCTGACAAAGATCTGCTTCGTCTTGAAGCGCACGTTGCCGTCCTTCGACAGGTAGCGGACCTCAAAGTGGCCGGGATACTCCGGCTGTGGCAGCACGTCGGGCATCGAGCGCAGCGAGGGTGTGTAGTGCTCCGTCGGCGTGTCGAGGCCGAGAGCGTCGTGGGGCCGGTCGTCGTTGAACTCGGCCCGCCAGCGGTCGAAGCGGGTCTGCTGGGCGGCCATGTCCCAGTCCGGTGGCCGTGCCGTCTCGGCCTTCAGCGTCCGGTGCATCCGCTCGTGTTGCCCGTTCTGCTGCGGCTGGCCGGGGTCGATCCGCTGGTGGTCGACGCCGAGCTTGATCCACCACACGCTGAGTCGGCTCAGTCCGCAGAGCGCCTGCGTCGCGAACGGCGTCCCGTTGTCGCTGCGGATCGCGTCGGGGAGTCCGTACTCGCGGAAGAGCCGGTCGAACTCCCTCAGCGCCGCGTACTGCTCGACCGAGGCGAGCCCGTGGCAGCTCAGGACGAACCGGGAGTGGGCGTCGCACACCGTGAGCGGGTAGCAGAGCTCGCCGTCGCCCATCCGAAACTGACCTTTGTAGTCGGCGGTCCAGACCTCGTTGGGGGCGTGCGTCACGAGCGGCGTCGAGCCGGGGTGCGTCGGCGGGCGGCGCTTGCGTCGCGGCTTGGTGAGCCCGTGGCGCGCCAGGACCGCAGCCGCCGTGCTGACGGCGGGCCACGTTACCCCGTCGTGGCGGGTCGACAGGTACCGGAGTAGCTTCCGGGCGCCCCACGTCGGGTGCGCTCGGCGGGCATCGACAAGCAGCCGCTCGGCCTCAGCCGATGTCTTGGCGTGCTGGGTGAGACGGGCGCGGCTCTGGTCGGTGAGCGCCTCGGCCCCGCCGTCGCGGTAGCGGGTGATCCACTTGTAGGCCGTCGGCCGGGAGACGCCGAACCGAGTGGCGAGCTCGGTGACGGAGTACAAGCCGTCGAGGTGGGCGGCGACGAGGCGGGCGCGCTCCAAGGTCGGGTCGGTGGTCTGGAAGGGCATGGCTCACGGGGCGGGTGCCCGGTGTAAACCATGTGGTCAGACGATTGTGTAAACCATCTGCCCGGTCTGTACCGGCGCCCCCCGAGCCGGGCGCGGGGCGGGAGACCGGCGGATCCGCCTCGCCAGGCCCGCGTCCTACCGCGCCTCCACCTCTCGACCCCATGGACCTCCACGACGCCGTCGTCGCCGTCACCGGCGCGAGCCGCGGCATCGGCCTGGCGACGGCCCGCCGCTTCCTCGACGCCGGCGCCCGCGTGGCCGGGCTCGCCCGCTCGGCCGACGACCTCGACCGGATCGCCGAGACGTTCGGCGACGCCTTCACGCCCGTCGTCTGCGACGTCACCGACGCCGACGCCACCCGGGCCGCCATCGACGGCGTGGCCCGCGACCTCGGCCGGCTCGACGTGCTCGTCAACAACGCCGGCCTGGGCCGGTTCGACCCGGTCGACGAGCTCTCGGTCGACGACTGGGACGTCCAGGTGGACACCAACCTGTCGGGCGTCTTCCACGGCACCCGGGCCGCCGTGCCCCACATGAAGGCGCAGGGCCAAGACCGCGGGCCCGACGCGACGGCCGGGTTCATCGTCAACGTGGCGAGCATCGCCGGGCTCGTCGGCAACCCCACGCTGAGCGGCTACAACGCGACGAAGTACGGGCTCCGCGGGTTCTCGGACGCCATCATGAAGGAGCTCCGGCCGTTCGGGATCAAGGTGAGCTGCCTCTACCCGGGCTCGGTCGACACCGACTTCGGGCAGGGCGCGGGCACGTCGCCGAACCCGAACGCGATGAGCCCGGAGTCCATCGCCGAGACGATCCACCACGTGGTCGCGGCGCCGCACGGGACGCTGATCTCGGAGGTCGTCCTGCGGCCGATGGTCGGGAGGAAGTAGAGGGTAGAGAGCGGAGGGCAGCGGATAGGCGCGCTCCGCTCAGGACGTCGGAGAGGCGAGCGCCCACGGAGCACCCCTCCACTCTCTATTCTCCACCCTCCATCCCCCACCATTATGCGCCTCATCCTCCTCGCCTCGCTCGCCCTCTCCGCCTGCGGCGGCATCGCCGGGACGAGCGGGTCCGTGCTCCCGCCGCGGCTCGAGGACCAGGCCTCGGGCACCGACGCGCTGCTGATCGCGGCCCACGCCGTCGACGACGGCGTCGTGTGGGCGTCTGGGGCAGAGGGGGCTGTCGTCAAGACGACCGACGGCGGGACGACGTGGACGGCCGTGCCGGTGACGGTCGCCGGGGCCGACACGCTGCAGTTCCGCGACGTGGTCGCGTTCGACGCCGAGACGGCCTGGGCGTTGTCCATCGGGCCCGGCGCCTCGTCGACCATCGTCAAGACGACCGACGGCGGCGCGAGCTGGCGGACGGTCTTCGTCAACGACGAGGCCGACGCGTTCTACGACTGCCTGTCGTTCTGGGACGCCCGCCGCGGGCTCGCCTACAGCGACTCGGTCGACGGCGAGCTCCGCGTCCGGCGCACCGACGACGGCGGCGAGACGTGGCGAGTCGTCCCCGCGAGCGCGTTGCCGCCGGCCGCGCCGGGCGAGGGCGGATTCGCGGCGTCGGGAACGTGCGTCGCCACCCGGGGCACGTCGCTGGCCTGGATCGCGACCGGCAACGCCGACCCCGCCCGCGTCCTGCGGACGACCGACGGCGGGGCGACCTGGGCCGCGAGCGCCCTCCCGATCGTCGCCGGCGACGCGGCCGGCGCGGCCTCGGTCGCCTTCCGCGACGACCAGCACGGCGTCGCCGTCGGCGGCGACATCGCGAACGCCAGCGAGCCGGCCGACGCCGTCGCGATCACGGCCGACGGCGGGGCGACGTGGGTGCTGGGCGGGCGGCTCCCGTTCCCCGGCGCGGCCTACGGCGCCGCCTACGTGCCCGGCACCGACGCCTTGGTGGCCGTCGGGCCGGGCGGCCTCGGCCTCTCGCGCGACGACGGGCGGACGTGGACGCTCGTCGACGCGCGGACGTTTTGGGGCGTCGCCGCCGCGGGCCGAGACGCCGTCTGGGTGACCGGGCCGGAGGGCCGGATCGTCCGCTTGCGGCTGTAGTGCCGGCCGACTGCCGCGCCCACGACGCCGACGCCCTCCTCGCCGGCGGCCACGACGCGGCCGCCGACGCCGACGCCCGCCGGTGGGTGTCGGTCGCGTCCGTCCTCGGGTCGAGCGCGGCGTTCGTCCTGTCGTCGGTCGTCAACGTGGCGCTGCCGGCCATCCAGGCCGACCTCGGGGCGACGGCGGCCACCATGCAGTGGGTCGTCAACGCGTACCTGCTGCCGCTGGCCGCGTTCATCCTGGTCGGCGGCGCCCTGGGCGACCGGTTCGGGCGGACGCGGGTGTTCGCGCTCGGCCTCGCCGTCGTCGCCGGGGCCACGGTCGCCTGCGCGCTTGCGCCGACGGCCGGCGGGCTCATCGCGGCCCGGGCGGTGCAGGGGCTCGGCGCGGCGCTGCTCGTGCCGGGCAGCCTGGCGCTCTTGCGGGCGTTCTTCCCGCCGGAGGAGCGGGGCCGCGCCATCGGCACGTGGGCCGGCGCGGCGGCCCTGACGAGCGCGGCCGGCCCGCTGTTGGGCGGCTTCCTGGTCGACGGGCCCGGCTGGCGCTGGGTGTTCGTGGCCGTCGTCCCGGTCGCCGTCGCAGCGCTCGTGCTCGCCGTCTGGCGCGTGCCCGAGAGCCGGGCCGAGGGCGACGCCGGTCCGCTCGACATCGGTGGCGCGGCGCTGGCGGCGGTCGGATTGGGCACCGTCGTGTTCGGTCTCGTCCGCCAGGGCGCCGTGGGCTGGGCCGACCCGACAGTCTGGGGGCCCGTCGCCGGTGGCGTCGCGGCCCTCGTCGGGTTCGTCGCGCGCGAGCGCGTGGCCGCGTCGCCGATGCTGCCGCTCTCGCTCTTCCGCTCGGCGGCCTTCTCGGGCGCCAACGCGCTGACGCTCGCGCTCTACGTCTCGCTCGGCGGCCTGTCGTTTCTGCTCCCGTACCTGCTGATCGGCGTCCACGGCTACTCGGCGGCGGCGGCCGGCGCCGCATTCCTGCCGTTCACGCTGCTAATGGGCGGTCTGAGCCGCTACGTGGGCGGCCAGATCGACCGGTTCGGCGCGCGGCGGATGCTGGTCGTCGGGCCCACGATCGCCGCCGTCGGCTTGGGCCTGTTCCTGCTTCCCGGGACCGGCGGCAGCTACTGGACGACGTTCTTCGCCCCGTTCGTGGTCCTCGGGCTCGGCATGGCCATCTCGGTCGCCCCGCTGACGACGGTCGTCATGGACGCCGTGCCGGACGACCAGGCGGGGACCGCGTCGGGCGTCAACAACGCCGCGAGCCGCGTGGCCCAACTGCTGGCGGTGACGGTTCTGGGCGCGGTCGCGCTCGGCGTCTACGGATCGGAGCTGGCGTCGAGCGCCGACGCGTTCCAAGGGTCGGAGACCGGACGAGCAGCCATCTTGGCGGCCGAGGCAAACCCCGGCGCGCCGCCCGCGCTGGGCGACGTGCCCGACGCGGAGCGCGCGGCGGTGACGGAGGCGACCGGCGCCGCGTTCGTCCGCGGCTTCCGCTGGGCCATGGGGATCGGAGCCGTCCTCGCCCTCGTCGCCGCCAGCTTGGCCGCCGTGACGATCCCCGACGGCGACGTCGAGGGAGGCGCGGTTCGCTAGCGCGAGCGGTCGGGGATCCAAGGGAAACCCTGGCGGCCCGGGTCGAACCGGGCTCGGGCGCGGGCCGTCCACGCCGCCCCTCTCCGCCCGACGATGGACCTCCACGACCACCCCGCCCGAGACCCCGACGGCCCCTTCGACGCCCCCGTCTCCTTCGCCGACGTGGCCGACCGGATCGGCTCCGTCCCCATCGACGGCTCGCCGGAGGACATGCGTCGGGCCTACGCCTGGCTGTTGCGCGGCGACGCGCTGAGGCGCCCGATCCCCGTGGGCCGGCCGGCGCGGATCGGCCAGGTCCAGGGGTGGGCGATCCCGCCGGGACGCGACGCCGGGTGCGCGCCCGACGTCGAGATCCGCGTGGTGTGGCTTCACGGCGGCGGCTACGTGTTCGGCTCGCCCGAGACGCACTGGCGGGCGGTGGCCACGTTCGCGGCCCGGCTCGGCGAGACCGTGTTCATGCCGCGCTACCCGCTGGCGCCCGAGGCGCTGTGGCCGGCCCCGCTCCGCGACGCGCTCGACGTGGCCCGCGCCATCCAGGACCGCGGGCTCGCGCTGGCCGTCGCGGGCGACAGCGCCGGCGGCCACTTGACGCTCACGACCGTCTTGCAGCTGGCCCGGGAGGACCGGCCGGCGACGGTCGCCGCGGTCTTCTCACCGAATGCCGACCGGACGGGCCTGAGCGACACGCGCCAGCCCAACTCCGAGACCGACGCGATGAACAACGACGAGGACGACCGCCGCTGCGCCTCGATCTCGACCGGCCCCGTCGACCTCCCCGACGACGACGTCACCATCTCGCCCCTCGTCGACGACCTGTCGTTGCTGCCGCCGTTGTGGGTCGAGGTCGGCGGGACGGAGGTGCTGCTGGGCGAGGCCCAGATCCTGGCCGAGAAGGGCACGGCCGCGGGCGTCGAGGTCGAACTCCACGTCGAGCCCGACGCGTTCCACATGTGGCAACTGTGGACGCCGTGGCTGGCCGAGGCCGACGCGTCGCTTCAGCGAGCCGCCGCGTTCGTCGCCCGTCACCTCACCGGGTAGCGCTGCCAGACGGGAGACAGGGCGACCGCACGCTCGAACGGGGCCTCGGCACCGGCGGGCGGACCCCCCGTCCGCACGCCCGTCGCTCCGCTCAGTGGGCGCGTGGACTGTCCCCCTTGAAGGGGGACAGCTCCCCGACCTGGGAGGGGAGCGACCGGGAGGGGAGCAGGGGGTTCGCGCCGGAGCGTGTGGTCGTCCTGCGGACGGGAGGCGGCCAGCCTCTGCCGGCTTCCCGGCCGGACTAGGGCCTGTACGGAAACTCCGTGTTGTCATCCTGAGCGCCAGCGAAGGATCTCGACGCCGGCCTCTCAGGCCCTCGGCGCCGGCGTGGACGGGCTCGGAGGACCGAGCGGAGATCCTTCGACAAGCTCAGGATGACGGGTCTGGAGAGTTTCCGTACAGAGCCTAGCTTGTGGCTCGTCCCCACCTCGGGTGTCATGCGCTTCCTCGCCCTCGCCTCTCTGGTCATGGTCGCCGCGTGCGACACGTTTGTCGTCTACCCCAGGGTGGAGGCCGAGGGCGTGTCGCTCGACACGGACGGCCCGGACGACGGCGACCGCTCGACGATCGGCCTCGTCCTCCGCAACGAGGGGACGGTGGCCGTCGAGGCCGAGGCCTGTGCGTCCGTGGAGGAACGAGTCGGCGACGAGTGGACGGCCGAGAGGCGCGACGGCCGCGCCTGCGACCTCGACGCCGTCGTCCTCGATCCCGGCGAGTCCCGTGTCGAGCAACTCGACACAGGCGATCTCCCGAACGGCACCTACCGGTTTGTACAAGAGACGAGCGTCGGGACCGTGGCGTCGACGTCGCTGAAGATTGACCGATAGACGCTTGCGGCTGTGGGGACTCTCGCGGTGTCGACTCGCTCCCCCTACGCCAGCGCCTCGACCTCGGCGGCCAGGCGCTCCCAGCGCTGCATCAGCCCCTTGAGCTCGGCCTGCGCCGCGTTGAGAGCTTCCATCGTCTTCTGGAACTCCTTCGGCCGGTTGTAGAGATCGGGGTCGGCCATGGCCGCTTCCAGGCCCGTCTTCTCGGCCTCCTTCTCCTCGACCGATTGCTCGAGCAGTTCGAGGGCGCGGCCGGCCAAGTCGGCGCCGAGCTCCTTGGCCGGCGGGACCGTCCCGTCCTGCATCATGCGGTAGAGCGCGTTGCGGGCCTCGGCCTCGCGGCGCTTCTCCTCCTTCGACTTTTTGCCGCCGCTCGGCTTGGCCGAGGCCGGGGACGACGGCGTGGGCGTCCGCTTGCCCGTGGCCTGGCCGTCGCCGGCGGCGGGCGTCGTCAGCTTCGAGGCCGTCCCGTGCTCGCGCTGCCACTGGGCCTCGGTGTAGGTCCCGCGGTAGGTCTGGACCCCCCCGTCCTCGACGTACCACACCGACTCGGCGACGGCGTCGATGAAGGCCCGGTCGTGGCTCACCAGGACGAACGTGCCGGAGTACTGGCGGAGCGCCTCGGCGAGCACGTTCTTGGAGACGATGTCGAGGTGGTTCGTCGGCTCGTCGAGGACCAGGACGTTGGCCGGGGAGAGCAGCGTCCGCGCGAGCGCGAGCCGGGACCGCTCGCCGCCCGAGAGCACCGACACGCTTTTCTCGACGGCGTCGCCGGTGAAGAGGAACGCGCCCAACAGGCTGCGGAGCTGGGTGTCCGAGTGGCCGCGCGACTTTTCCTGGAGCGATTGGAAGACGGTGTGGGTCGGCTCCAGCGACTCGGCCTGGTGCTGGGCGAAGTGGGCCATCTCGGCCCGGCGGTCGACCTCGCGCGTGCCCTCGATGGACTCGGTCCCCAGGAGGACGCGGGCCAGCGTCGACTTGCCCGCCCCGTTCTTGCCGACGAGCGCCACCTTGTCGCCGCGCTCTAGGGTGACCGGCCCGGCCCGGTCGAACACCCTCGTGACGCCGCCTTCGGGCGCCGGGTAGCTCTTGGAGAACTCGCCGATCTCGACCACCTGGCGCCCGGAGGCGGGCGGGTCGGGAAAGCGGAACCGCATGGACCCGGCCTCGGGCGGCGGCGGCGGGATCCGCTCCAGCTTTTCGAGCGCCTTGATCCGGCTCTGGGCCTGCTTCGCCTTGGTCGCCTTGGCGCGGAACCGGGCGATAAACCGCTCGGCGTCGGCGATCTCCTTCTGCTGGTTGTCGTAGCGGGCCTGCCAGTGGACGCGCCGCTCCTGGCGCGCGTCGAGGTAGTGCTCGTAGTTGCCCGGGTACACGTCGACCTGGCCCCGCACCAGGTCGGCGGTCGACGTCGTCATCCGGTCGAGGAAGTAGCGGTCGTGCGAGACCAGGACGACGGCGCCGGGGTAGGTCGTGAGGTACGCTTCGAGCCAGTCGATCGACTCGATGTCGAGGTGGTTCGTCGGCTCGTCGAGCAGCAGGACGTCGGGGGCGCCGAGCAGCAGCCGCGCCAGGGCGACGCGCATCCGCCAGCCGCCGGAGAACGTCGACAACGGGCGCCGCATCTCGTCCTCCGAGAACCCCAGGCCGGACAGGATCGTGGCCGCCCGGGACTCGGCCGTGTGCGCCTCGCGCGTGACCAAGCGGTCGTGGACGCGCGAGAACTGCTCGACCAGCTTGAAGTAGTCGTCGGTCGTGTGGTCCGGGTGGGCCTCCATCTCGGCCGTCAGCCGCTCGCTCTCGGCCTCCAGGCGGAGGACGTCGTCGAAGGCGTGGAGCGCCTCCTCCAGCGGTGAGATCGACAGGTCCTCCTCCTGGGTGTCCTGGCGCAGGAAGCCGACCGTCGCGCCGCCCTCGTAGATCACCTCGCCTTGCTCGACCGACTGCTCGCCCGCGATCACGCGCAGCAGCGTCGACTTGCCGGCCCCGTTGGGCCCCACGAGGCCGACGCGCTCGCCGGCGCGGACGGTCCAACCGAGCCCGTCGAACAGGACGCGCCCGCCGAAGGCGAGGTGGAGATCGCGGAGGATGAGCATGGGCCGGGGGGAGTCGGCCTGGAAGCTAGCCCGCCGCTGCGGCCACCCCGGCGAAGAACGGGGGGAAGGTGGGGAGGATGGAGGGCAGAGGATGGCGCGTAACCCCGGCCGACCTCACCGTAGGGACACGGCGTGCCGTGTCCGCCTCCACGCCGACCGCCCCGTCACCGGGCGAGCGTGACCCGGATTGACGCGACGCCATCGGCCCCCACCGCGCGGATCCCGTAGACGCCCACCGGGTGGCCCGCCCCGTTCCACCACACCGTGCACCGTCCGCCTCCGCACCTTCCGACGTCGAGCGTGGCCACGCGGCGGCCGAGCGCGTCCGTGACCTCGGCGGTCCGCCAGCGGCCCGGTGGCAGGTCGACCGTCACCGACGACGCGAACGGGTTGGGAAACGCCCGCGCGTCGACCCGCCCGGCCGGCCCGGTCTCGACCGGCGTCACCTGCTGGCCGCCGACGGTCGCCTCGAACAGCTCGACGGACCCGAGCATCGACGCGCCCGCCGTCACGATCCCGACGCCCGGCGCGAGTGCGAACCCGAACTCCTCGTCGACCACCTCGGGGCTGTCGAAGACGAACGCGACGACGTTATCGAACGTCCCGCCGGCGGTCTCGACCGTCATCGGTCGAACGACGGTCACGGTGTAGAGAAGGTCTGGGTCGCGGGGATCGATGTAGTCGTAGGTCTCCCCGTCGGCCCGGGTGACGTCGAGCAGCAGAACGTCGTGGCCGGAGACGCGATCCCACACCCGGCCCTCGGCGTCCGTGCGCACCGTGTCGGACGGTAGGTAGGGGAGGGCGACCACGGCGTAGGCCGTGTCATGGACCGTCACCCGCTCCGTCACGCCGACGGGGTCGAACCGGACCGTGTCGGGGTCCGAGAACGGCGGGTCGAAGATGTAGCCGTATGCCCACACGTCGTCGTCGCCGAGGGGGAAGTAGTCCTGGGCGGCCGCCGGCGCGGCGAGGACGAGGGCGGCGACGCAGAGCGAGAGGACGCGCATGACGGTCGGGGTGGACGTCGCCAGGGTAGGGCGTGGTCCTGCCCCTCGCAAGCCCGGCTGACGCCCCCTCAGCGCTCGGGCCGCCAGCGCGCGACGGCGTCGGCGGCGACGGCGTGGCCGCGCGCCGAGAAGTGGATGCCGTCGGACCACAGGTAGAGCGCCGAGGGGTCGTCGCCGGCGGCTTGGGCGAAGGCGTCGAACAGGTCGAGCGTGGGGACGCCGCGAGCGCGCAAGCGGGTCACGAGCGCAGTCTGCGGCGTCCGGCTCCCGCCCGGGCGGAGCTGCGGCTCGTACGGCGCGACGACCACGTCGAGCGGAATCCCGCGCGCATCGAGCGTGTCGACGAGGGCCCACAGCGGCACCAGTGCCCGGTCGATGGGCGCCTCCGGCCGGTCCGATCTCGGGATCGCGAGCGGGTCGTAGAGCGCGCCGTCGTGGGCGAGGTAGCGGGCCGGGCGGTCGAGCGCGACGTCCTTCGCGAACCGGTACAGCCGCGAGCGAACGTTGAGCCACGTCTTCGTCCGTCGCCTCAGGTCCTCCAGCCGCGACACGTCGCCGGCGCCGGCGGGCCGAGCCGGGTCGGCGTCGTTGAGACACCACAGGAGCGTGACGCGGTCGGGGCGCAGGCCGTCCGTCAAGGCCGCGTCCAGGCGACGGCGGTAGTCGGCCGTGCCCCAGCCGAGCACGGCCGGATTCAGGACGCGGGCCGTGTCCTGCCGCGCCGCGATCCGCCCGGCCACCGTCGAGTCCTGGTCGACGCCGACGCCGAACAGGACCGAGTCGCCCAGCCACAGCCACGCCCCGGCCGAGTCGGCAGCGGTCGCGTTGCCGGCGTAGACGTGGAACCCGCCGCCGTCGACGCGGACCGGCACCCCGTTGGCCTCGCCGACGGCGCCGGGGCGCAGGCCCGCCGTCTCGCCGTCGGCGTCGACGAACGCGCGGTCGAGCAAGAGCCCGGCGTCGGTCCCCGCCGGTCCCACGTCCCGGCGGAGCACGCGGACGGTGCCCTCCAGCGCCAGCAGCAGCGCCAGCGCCACGGCCACGTTGACCGCGAGCACACGTCCGACCCGCGCGGCCCGTGGGCGGCGATCGTCCGTAGCTCCCCCGCGGTCGGTCCGGTCGCCCGGCGCGGCGTCGGCCCGTTCCTCGTCCCCCATTCCCCATTCCCCGCGCTGGTGGTACTCGTCCGCTCGCATCCGCCGTCGCCCCTCGCGCTAGTGCGCGTTCTCGTGGACGAACCCCTTGAACACGGTCATGACGACGATCTTGAGGTCGAGCCACAGGCTCCAGTTCTGGATGTAGTAGAGGTCGTACTCGATCCGCTTGGTCAGGCTCGTGTCGCCGCGCCAGCCGTGGACCTGGGCCCAGCCGGTGATGCCGGCCTTCGTCTTGTGGCGCAGCATGTAGCCCGGGATCTGGTGGCGGAACCCCTCGATGAGCGTCGGCCGCTCGGGGCGGGGCCCGACGACCGACATGTCGCCCCTGAGCACGTTCCAGAACTGGGGGAGCTCGTCGAGCGACGTCCGTCGCAGGAACGAGCCGACGCGGGTCGCGCGGCTCTCGCCCCTCTGCGACCACACGGCGCCGGTCCCGGCCTCGGCGTCGACGGGCATCGACCGGAACTTCAAGATGTCGAACGTCTGCCCGTTCAGGCTCATCCGCTCCTGGCGGTACAGAACGGGCCCCGGCGACGACCGCTTGACGGCGACCGCGATGAGCGCCAGCAGCGGCGACAGGGCGACGAGCGCGGCGACCGAGAAGGCCACGTCGGCCGCTCGCTTGACGACCTGGCGGAAGTCGAACGGGGCCTCGTCGAGCAGGTGGATCACCGGCAGCCCGTCGACGTCCGAGATCCGGCTGTTCATGAGGTCGAGCCCGAACAGGTCGGGGACCAGGCACAGGTGGGCCGTGTGCCGGGCGCACGCCTCGGCGACCACCTGGATCTTGTCGGCCGCCGCCAGCGGGAGCGCGGCGTACACCAGGTCGACGCCGACGCCGCCCCCGGCATGGCGGTCGAGCACGTCGCCGATGGTGCCGACGGGCCCGAGCACGTGGGGCCGCTCGACGGGCTGGGGGTAGAGCGGGTCTGGCGGCTCGGCCTCGACGTCGCCCTCGCGGTCGTCCAGGAAGCCGACCACCTCGAACCCCATCCAGGGGTAGTGGCGGAACGCCCGCGCCAGCCGCTGGCCCGCCTTGCCGGCGCCCACGATGAGCACCCGGCGGACGTTCCGCCCGCTCTCGCGTCCCCGCCGCAGCGCCGTGTAGATCGCCAGCCGGAGCCCCACCAGCAGGCCCGACGCCAGCACGGCGAACAGGATCACGTGCAACCGCGAGAACGAGAACTCGCGGTAGAAGAACAGCGCCCCGAGCGACACCACGAGCCCGAGGGCGACCGCCCGGGCCACGGCGTAGACCACCAGCGTCAGCCGCTGGGCCCGGCGCGTCCGGTACAGCCCGGACACCAGCAGGACGCCACCCCACACGGCCAGCACGAACGGCAGGAAGCCGAGGTACGGCGCGAGCGGGACCCACTCCGGCGGGGTCAGGATCTCAAACCGGACGACCCACGCGAGGACCCACGCCAGGGCGATCAGCGCGAGGTCGGCGCCGAAGAGGAGGCGCTGGAGGAAAAGGCTACGTTCGCGGAGCATCGGACCCGGGGTGGCCGGGGCGGGCGAGCAGACAGGCGTCTCAAGCGGTCAGATGCAGGGGAGGTCGTGGGGCGCCGCAAGCTACACCGCCCGCGAGGCGCTGGGCAGGGCACGCCGCCGTCTCCGCCGGCTCGCCACAAACGACGCGGGCCGCTCCGAGGAGCGGCCCGCAATCGTACACGACCGGTCGACCGCGTCTACTGGGCTCCGCCCCCGCGCGTCGGGTCGAGGACGAGGTTGATCAGGTGGATCCGACCGTTGCTCGCCTCGATGTCGGGGTAGATGATGTCGGCGTCCTTCACCTTCATCATCGGGTCGCGCGTCTGGAGGGCCTGGATCGTCACCTCCTCCCCGCCGACCGTGACCAGCGTCATGCCGTCGGTGAGCTCGGAGGCCGAGAAGTCCCCCTCGACGACGTGGTAGAGCAGGGTCGCGCGGAGGTCGTCCGGCGACATCGCGTCGACGCTGCCGGTCCACGCGGCGTTGATCGGGGCGAAGACGGTGAACGGCCCGGGCCCGCTCAGCGTCTCGGCCAGTCCGGCGCGCTGGACGGCGGCGACCAGCGTCGACAGCTCGGGCTGCGTGACGGCGTTCTCGACGATCGTCTGGTTGGCCGAGAGCGCGGCGGCGTCGAGCCGGAGGTCGCCGCGGAGGTCGGCGTCGGTGTTGGTGCGCCCGGTCGAGCAGCCGACCAGGCCGACGAGGAGGAGCAAGGAGAGGAGGCGGATCATCAGGAAGGGTGGGGTGAAGGGGGGAGAGCAACGGGTCGTCAGCCGGGCGGGGTCCGCACAGACCGTCCGTGCGCCGCGTCCTCACGCGATCCTGCGGCTTCCAGGGGAAACCCTGACCTTTGCGTCCTCCGATCCCCCACGGCGTGCCCGGCTTCGGATCGACTCTGGCGGGTACACGCGCGTTCCCGTAGGCCGAGCCGCGGCGACGGCCACCAGGGCTCGGGCCACGTCCTCGGCCTCCGTCGGGCGCAGCGCGGCGAGCGGGCCCCGCAGCAGCGGCGCCAGCGGGGTCAGCACCGCCAGCCCGACCCGCTCGCCCCAGCGGACCTCGTCGCGGTCGCCGGCCAGCAGCGACGGCCGCGCGATCTGGACCGCCTCGAACCCGACGCTCGACACCGCTCGCTCGGCCTCGCCCTTCGTCCGGTTGTAGAAGATCCGCGAGTCCGGGTCCGCCCCGAGCGCGCTCACCAGCAGCATCTGGCTCGCGCCGGCCGAGCGGGCCAGCTGGGCGGCCGCGAACGGGATCTCGAGGTCGACGCGGCGGAACGCGGCCTGGGACCCGGCCTGCTTGATCGTCGTGCCGAGCGCGCAGAACAGGTCGTCGCAGGCGAACAACGCGGCCTGCTCCGCGAGCCGGTCGAAGTCGACGACGTGGTCTTCGTGCGTCGGGCCGGCCGTCGCGAGCGGCCGGCGACCGAGCGTGACGACGCGGCCCCACCGGTTGTCGGACGCGAGGCGGCGCAGGAGGTGGCCCCCGACGAGCCCGGAGGCGCCGAGCAAGAGGGCGGTGCGGTCGGCCATGGCGGCGGGGCGGCGACAAAAAACGGGGACGACCCCAAGGTCGCCCCCGCAGTGGGACGGCGCAGCGGCCCGCGTCGTGCGGGCCGTCCACGGCCGGCGCTACGGCATCAGGACCGCGTCGATCACGTGGGCCACGCCGTTCGAGGCGTAGACGTCCGCTTGCGTGACGGTCGCCATGCCGTTGGCGTTGCCGACCATGACCTTGCCGCCGGCCTTGGTCACCCTCAGCGTCTCGCCGTTGACGGTCGTCAAGCGCTGGCCGTCGCGGAGGTCGGCGGCCGAGAGCCGGCCCGGGACGACGTGGTACGTCAGGACGCCTTGGAGCTGGCCCTTGTTGGCCGGCATCATGAGCGACTCGAGCGCCGACGACGGGACGGCGCCGAACGCCGTGTTGGTCGGGGCGAAGACGGTGAACGGGCCCGGCCCGCTGAGCGTCTCGGCGAGGTCGGCGGCCTGGACGGCCGAGACGAGCGTGGTCAGCGTCGACGCCTCGGAGGCGTTCTGGACGAGGGTCTGGCTGGGCAGCATCATGGCCCCGCCGACCAGGACGCCGGCCGACGCGCCGGAGCCGCTGACGGACGCGTTCGTCGAGGCCGACGACATGCAGCCGGCCGCGGCGAGGGCAAAAGCGAGGAGGAGGGAGAGGCGGTTCATCGGGTCGGGGGAAAGGGGGGCTGGCACCCGGGCGCTCCGGCGTGGTTCACCGAGCGAGCGGCGTCACGCCCGGGACCGACGCCGGGGTCGGTGCTCCACCTACAGGCCTCCCGCATACGCCTCAGAACGGCACGTCGTCCTCGACCTCGTCGGGGTCCCGCTCGCGGACGACCAGGCGGACGGCCGAGGCGTCGAACCCGAACAGGTCCTCCTCGGAGAAGACCAGCCGGAACTGAGCGGCCGTCTCGAAGAAGGGCTCGAACCGGGCCGCGAGCTGGTCGAGCCGGTCGAGGTAGAACGCCGTGCTCTCGTCGGGCGCCGCCGAGTCCCAAGAGCTCGCAGGCTGGGCCGCCTCGAACACGCGCCCGCCGCCCTCGGTGATGTAGTAGGCCACGCGGTCGCCGACCCGGGGCTCGCGGCCCGTCCGGGCGACGTCGGCGCGGGCGACCTCGTAGGCCGCCGCCCGCGTCCGGTCGCCGTTGGCGACGGCCCGGTCGTAGTCGGCCATCGAGAGCTTGAGCGTTTCGGTGCGTTGGAAGCTCTCGACGCCGGCCCAGTCGTGGGCCTCGATCTGGCGGCGGTGCTCCAGGTAGAGGTCGTGGACGCCCTGGACGTCCTGGGCCAGCAGGAGCCGGATCGTCTCGCGCACGAACGCCCTTCCGAACCGCTCCGACGACCGGCTCACTAGGCTCGACCCCTTGAACTTCAGGGCTCCGTCGTAGCTCAGCAGCGCGTAGTTCTTCTTCTTGTACGACAGCATCCGCTGGAAGCGGCCGTCGAACCCGATCCGGATGCCGTCCGGCATCTGCTCCGAGAGCGACTCGACGAACGCCCGCTCGGCCGCCTCGCCCTCGACGCCGTCCGGCGGGACGAACAGGACGCCGTCCGTGTCCACCTCGACGACGGTCGCGCCCGCGTCGCGCGCCAGCCGCATGATCTGGCGGAGCAGCTCCTGGCCCGTCGCGGCCACGCGGTCGGCCTCGGCGAAGTCGTTGAACAGGGCAAATCCAAAGCCCATGTTTCCGTAGAAGCTCTGGCCGCACCAGTTGAACCGCCCGTTCCGCCCGGCGAGGACCGTGTGGTGGTCGGTCACGGTGAGGCACACGACCTCGCCGTCGTACGGCACCTCCCGCCGGTGCTCGCCCTTGACGACGGGTGCGAGCCCCTTAGGCACTGACGCCGTCGGGTCGTTCACGGCGATCCGATACGCCCCGTCGTGTGACGTGACATACGAGCGCCGGCCGAGGTGGAGCGAGAGGCGGACAAAGTCGTCGGCGAGCTGGTGGCTGACGGTCGTGTACCGCTTGCCGTGGACGTCGCCGTCACCGGCCATCAGCGCGTCGAAGAGGGGCGCGAGCCGGCCCGGCGGGAGCCCGAACACCCAGGGAGGCAACCGCTTTTCGAAGGAGCCCCGCCCGCACTCGGCCTCCAGCACCTCGTAGAACACGCGCGACGAGAAGGCGAACCCGTTCCGGTCCTCGGCGTGCGCAAGCCCCATCCGGTCGAGCAGCGCGCGGATCTCGGCCCGCCCCTGCTCCCGCTTTTGGCAGAGCGTGACCCGATAGCCCTCGCCGCGCGCGTGCCCACTAGGGAAAGCCTTTGGCGTGCTCCGGTACAGCGTTCCCTCGCTCGCGTACCACCCGACGAAGGCGAGCCAGTCGTCGAGGGCGAACCGGCCGGGCTGCCAGCGGCCCTGCTGGCGGAGCTCTTTGATCCCGCGCGGCCCCTCCTCGTGCGCGATCCCGTGCCGGTCACACAGGTCGGCGACGAGCACGTGTTCGGGTGCCTCGACCGTCGGCGGCAACGGCGCGAGGGGCGGGAGCTTCCGGCGGACCGAGTCGCGGAGGAGGTCGCCGGCCGTTTCCCAGGTGTAGTCCGCGAACGCGCCGCCCGGGAGGAAGCGGGCGGTCAGGAACCGGTGTTCGGGCGTGACCAGGAAGTCGACGTGCCGGTTCTTGATCTCGACCATCGGCCCGGCGTAGGGCTGGCGGTCCGTGGCCTCGACCGGCTGGAGCGCCGGCTCCAGCGTCTCCGGGTCGATCGCGTAGACGAGGTCGCCCACGGCCACGTTGCCGACCCGTTTCGGTCCGTCGGCCGTCAGCACCTCGGTGTCGGGCGCGAAGCAGTTGATGACGATCTTGAATGCGCTTTGCCGGGCATCCAGCTCCTCTCGGTCGTGGCCGTCGACCCCGGCCATCGCGTGCTTCGTCTCGAACCGCAGGTCGGTGAGCCGCTGGAGCAGGCGCGGGAACAGGCCGAGCGCGTCGCCCTTCGGTTGGACGCCGTAGTTCAGCATCACCGACGGGTACAGGCTCTCGACGTCGGCGTAGACGACGGGCCCGACGACGCCGGTCACGAACACGTCGGTGTACCCGCCGACGACCTGGCTGCCGACGTCGGCGCGGGGGAGCGCGTGGCGGGCGTGGAGGTAGCCCCGCACGAACAGGCTCTCGATCTTGGCCGCCGGGCCCGTCCGCGCGGCCTGGCCGTAGGGCATCGGGACCATCTGGGTAAGGTAGAACGTGCTGCCGGACAGGTGCCGCGCCAGCCGCTCGGTCTCGGTCGCGTCGTCGATGGCGTACTCCATGAGCCGGTGCGGGTCGGTGTCCCAGACCTCGGCGATCTGGTCGCCCGGCACGTAGGTCCGGCCCTCGGGCGCGAACCCGAAGTACCGCGCGGCGCCCTTGAGCGTGTAGTTCGGCAGGTTCCGCTTGACGACGTCGAACGCCATCACCTGGTGCAGCGTGTCGACGACGTGGCGGCCGGCGATCTCGACGGCGTCGAACTCGATCTGGCGCTCGGCGAACCGCATCGAGGTCGGGTAGCTCCGCGGCGGGCTCCCGTCGCGGCCGAGGTCGACCGGGACGCCCCATCGCCGGCACCGCTCGAACAGGTACGGGAAATCGAAGCCGGTGATGTTGTGTCCTTCGATGACGTCGGGGTCCCGCTCCTTCACCAGCTCCATCGTCTCGCGCAAGACCTCCTCCTCGCTCATGTCGGGCGTGCCGACCAACCGGCTCCACCCGGTCGAGTCGGACAGGGCGACCAGGATCACGCGGTGGTCGGGCTCGGCCGCCTGGGGGAACCCGTTGCGGCTGTAGACCTCGATGTCGAGCTGCAAGCGGACCAGGTCCTCGAAGGCCATCCCCTTGAACAGCGTCCGCCCGGTCTGCATGAGGTACTGCTGCTCGGGCGAGCCGGGCAGGTAGACCTCGTCCGGCCGCGTCTTCTCGGTCTCGGCCTTGCGCTGGACGTGGCGGAGCGCGTCGAAGTAGCTCCCCCGGTCCGGGAACGCGACGGCGTAGCGGAAAAAGCCGGGCCCCGCCAGCTCCTGGAACTGGAACCGGTCGCGCGGGAAGCCCCGCAAGAGGTCGGCGTCGGACAGGAAAAAGAACGGGTGGACGCGGACGTCTTCGGTCTCGACCTCGGTCGGCGAGCGGCGCCGGTAGAGCCGCATCGTCGCCGGGCCGACGGTGTGGAGCGCGACGATCCGCTCAGCCGGGTCGTGGCCGTAGAGGAGGGCGTCGTCGGCGCTGGGCGTGTCGAGGGCGGGCATCTCGGCCAGTCTACCCACCAGCGGCGACGACGCTCCGTCACCGGGTGGGCGTGTCAGGGCTGTGGCATGCCCCCTAATTCATGTCATCATTCATGTCATCCCGAGCAGAGCGACGGATCTCAGCACGAGCCCTCGTGCCTGTCGGCACTGTCCCTACGGCTCAAAGCCCCGCGTTGAGATCCTTCACATTCGTTCAGGATGACAGATCCCGAGGACCCGGCAGTCGCTCTGCAGGCTCGTCACGGCCGGGGCACGAGCCGCCGGGCGACCGTCACGTGGTACACCGGCTGGCGCCGCTCGCGGACGACGACCAGCACGCCCTCGTCCTCCAGCTCGATGAGCGCCCGGCCGAGCGCGGCCGTCAGCCGCGACGGGTAGTCGGCGGCCAAGCGGTCGAGCGCGTCGCGCTGCTCGCGGACGAGCCGCTCGCGGACCCTCGCCTCCAGAAACCCCGGCACGCGCGGGTCGACGCGCGGCGGCGGCGGGAGCGCGTCCGGGGCCGGCGAGTAGCGCGTCGGGTTGTAGGTGAGGTCGTAGGTCGTGCCGTACTCGTGGCTCGACCGGCCCGCGGCGGCGTTGACGTTGCCGCCGCGGAGCGCGGCCTGGTCGGCGCCGGTCCGCCAGAGCGACGAGACGGCGAACCGGAACGGGGGCAGGCCCACGGTCGCCAGCCGGTCGCGGAACCGGACGGCGACGCTGTCGAGCGACGCCGCCGCGCTCGGCGTCAGCAGCGGGAGCGACGCCGTCGTCGGGAGGACGGTGTACAGCGAGTCGGTCTCGACGGCCACGAAGTCGTACACCGTGGCCAGGCTGTCGGCCTGGGCGCGCGTGTCGGGCGGGCCGACGCCGAGCGACTGGGCGAGCTCGACGTGGCGGGCGTTCCGCGAGCGCCGCAACGTCGCGATCTCGTCGTCGCTCAGGAGCGGGATCGAGGTGAACGCGGCCTCGGCCTCGGCGACCCACCGGTCTTGGGCCGCCTCGGTCGCCTGGATGCCCGCGTTCGCCCGCGTCCCGACGACGGCCGCCGCGACGACAGCGATGGCGACCAGGCCGACCGCGAGGGCGGTGGGCCACCACGGTCGTGGCGGGGGCGCCGGGGGCGTCCGCTGGATCGGCTCGACGGCGAGGTCGGGCTCAACGAGGGCGGGCGGCAGGGCATCTCCGTCGGGGTGGGGCACGGACGCGTCGGGCACGGAGCGGGAGGGGACGAGGCGGCTACTCGCCGTCGAGGGTGAGGTGGAACACGGGCTGCTCGTCCTCCAGGAGCACGAGGAGCCGGCCCTCGTCCTGCATCTGGCCGAGCACGCGGGCAAGCGCGCCGAACAGGCGGTCGTCGTAGACGCCGGCGAGGTCGCTGGCCCAGCGCGAGGCCATCCGTTGGGCGGTGGCGAGTGCGGGGTCGGAGAACGGGACGTCGAGCGTGTCGGCGGCCGTCGGCCACAGCGCGTAGCGGGTGTAGACGAGGTCGACGGAGGCGCCGTACTCGTGGCTCGACCGGCCCGTCGTCGCGTTCCGGTTGGACTGTGCCAGGTCGCGCTGGAGGTCGGCCGTGCGCAACGCCGACGAGATCGTGAAGCGGTACGGCGGAAGCCCGGCGTCGGCGAGCGCCGCCTGGAACCGCCGGCCGACCTCGTCGGCGCGGTCGCGGAGCAGCGGGCGGACGAACGGCTTCGAGTGCTCCAGCACGCGGACGGTGTAGGACGGGCCGTCGACCAGGGGCACGAGCTCGCCGTCCCGGACGAGCGCGGCCAGCTCGGCCTCGCTCGCGAGCGGCGGCACGCCGAGCGAGTCGGCCATGTCGAGGTGATTGGTGTACGACGGCGTGCGGGGGCGGCGGAGCCGGTTCTCCTGGTCGGAGGTCGGCTCGCGGAGCTGCTCGAACCGGCCGCGGAGCGCGGTCACGAACGCCGCCAGCGAGTCGACGGCGGGCGCGTCGCCGGCCGCGGGGGGCGGTGGCGGGGGGGGCGGCGGAACGGCCTCGGTGTGGAGTGCCCAGCCCAGCCCCAGCCCCAGGACCAGCGCCGCGAGCACGAGCGCGGTCTGTTTCATCGGACCCTCTCCAGCACGCCGCACCCGATCACGTCGCCGGCCGCGCCGTCCGGGCTGGCGCCGTCGTCGCGGCCGGCCCGGACGACGACGGCGCGGCCGGCCGCCGACGCGGTCCCGTCGAGCGAGAGGACGGCGTCGATCCGGTCGTAGCGGCCGTCGCCCCCGTCGCCGCGGATGCTGCCCAGGTCGCCGGCGTGGCGGAGCCCGGGCAGCGAGTACGGCCCCCCGTGCGGCGTCCCCGCGTCGACGCCGAGGTGGACGGCGGGGTCGGCGTCGCAGTCGCGCCCGCGCAGGATCTGGAGCGCGTGGAAGTCGCTCGGGCTCAGCCCGTCGAGCGTCGCCAGCACGCGGACGCCGCCGGCCACGCGCGCGAGCCTTACTGTCCCGGTCGCGGACCCGGCGCCGACCGGCTCGATCCGGGCCCGGGCCCCCTGGACGCCCCGGACGTCGACCGTGTCGGGCGGCAGCGCCGGCGCCTCGGCGGCGAGCGAGTCGAGCGCCAGCGTGTCCGTCGCCAGCGGCGCGTCCGCCCGGTCCGCGCCGACGGGGGGCGGTGCCGTGTCGCAGGCCGTCGCGAGGAGCGCGAGCCCGACGACGAGGGCCGAGGGATGGGTGAGCCACATGTGAGGTGAACGAGCCGGCAGGGCCCCTGTTCTGCCTGGGTAGCTTCTCGGGGTCCCCCCCGTGCCCCCGTGCCCGCCCGTCTCGTCGCCGACCAGCTCTCGATGCGCTTCGGCCGGCGGCGTCTGTTCGACGGACTCACGGTGGCGGTCGAGCCCGGGGCCCCGCTGGCGGTCCTGGGCGCGAACGGGTCGGGCAAGTCGACGCTGCTGCTGCTCTGGGCTGGGCTCCTCGCGCCGACCGGCGGCCACGCTCGCCTCGAGATCGACGGCGCCGAGGTGCCGGGTCGCGACGTGCCGCTCCGGGTCGGCTACGTGGCCCCGGCGCTCGACCTCTACGACGCGCTCACGGCGCGCGAGACGCTGGACTTCCTGGTCCGAGCCCGGTCGTTGCCGAACGCCGAGCCCCGCGTCGCGGCCACCCTCGAGCGCGTCGGCCTGGGCGACCGAGCCGACGACCCCGTCGCGGCCTTCTCGACCGGGATGCGCCAGCGGCTCCGGCTCGCGACGGCGCTCGTCCACGACCCGCCGGTTTTGCTCCTCGACGAGCCGGGCGCGACGCTCGACACCGCCGGCCGCGACCTCGTCGCCACCCTCCTCGCCGACGCCTCGCGCGTGGTGGTCCTGGCGACCAACGACCCCGCTGAGGCCGCGCTCTGCCCACGACGGGTGGAGTTAGGAGCCGCTCGCTGACGCTCGCGGGAAGGGCTCGCGGAACTGGGAACGGGCAGAGGCAGGTCGCGGGGGTGCACCGCGCCTTCGGGACGAGCAGCTCTTGCCCCTTGCCCCTTGCCCCTCACGCTCCTGCGAGCGCCAGCGTGGCGACGGCGACCTCCGCCCCGGCGTCCGCGAGCGGAGCGGCGGCGGCGGCGAGCGTCGCGCCGGTTGTCAAGACGTCGTCGACCAGGAGCACGCGCCGGCCGACGACCTCGGCGCCCGGTGCCAGCGCGAACGCGCCGTCCACGTTGCGGCGGCGCTCCCGCTTCGAGAGGCGGGCCTGGGCCAGCGTCGCCCGGGTGCGGACGACGAGTGGCGCCGACAGGACGCCGAGCGCCCCAGCCACGCCGTCGGCCAGGGCGGCGGCCTGGTTGTAGCCCCGCTCGAGCTGGCGGACGTGCGAGAGCGGGATCGGGACCACCACGTCGGCGACGACGCCGGCCTCGCGCACGGCGGCGCCGAGCACCTCGCCGAGCCCGCGGCCCAGCGCCGGCCGGCCGCCGTACTTCAGCGCGTGCTGGAGGCGGCGGACCGTCCCGCCGGGGTCGAACGCCCACAGCGCGACGGCCGGCCCGACCGGGCCGTCGGCGAACAGCCCGGCGACCGTCTCGGCGTCGGCGCGGGGCAGGCCCCGGAGACACGTCGCGCACAGAGCGTCGGCGGGGTCCGGGAGGCGGCCTTCGCAGCCCAAGCACAGCGGGGGGTACGCCAACGCCGCCGTGCCTCCAGCCACCTCGCGCGCCCAGCGCCCGAGGCGGTCGAAGAGGCGACGAGGGGAGGGAAGGCGCGGCACACGAGACGGGGCGGGCGTGGGGGAATATCTTGGTCTCACCCTTCTCCTCCAACTCCGCCCGATGCCCGAACGCCGTGGGATGATTATCAAGAACGTGTCCGAGGACGCGTTCGACCTCCGCCTCGACTCGCGGACCCTCCACCTCGACGCCGGCGACGAGCGGCCCGTGACCGCGGTCGAGGTCAAGGACGCCCGGCTCCGGCAGGCCCTCCAAGTCCGGTCCATCGCCATCGTCCGCCCCACGACGCCCGAGGAGTCCGAGGCGCTCGACGCCGAGCTGAGCGAGGGGTAACCGTCCGGGTCGGGGTGTGGGAGGAGGGGGCGACCTCTCGCACTCCCGCAGTCGCCAGCGGAGGCGGACCCGTCGGACGGGGTGCCGCGGCCGCGACCCGTCGCCTGTCCGCTCTCTTTCCCCGTGCCCCTTCCCGCGAGCGGAGCGAGCCCCATGAACGTCCTCGCCTTGGAGCCCTGGTTCGGCGGCTCGCACCGCGTGTTTTTGGAAGGGCTGGCGGGCCACAGCGCCCACGACGTCCGCGTGGTGTCGATGGCGGCGCGGTACTGGAAGTGGCGGATGCAGGGCGGCGCCGTCACGCTCGCCGAGAAGGCCCGCGAGACCTGCGCCGATGGCTGGCGCCCGGACGTGCTGCTGGCGTCCGACATGGTCAACCTGCCGGCCATGCTGGCGCTCAGCCGCGACTGGCTCGCCGACGTGCCGGTCGTCCTCTACCTCCACGAGAACCAGCTGACGTACCCGCTGCGCCCTCCGCGGACGGGCGAGCCGGCGCGCGAGCGCGACTACACCTACGCGACCGTCAACTACCTCTCGGCGCTGGCGGCCGACCGCGTGGTGTTCAACAGCCAGTTCCACCTCGACGAGTTTTTCCGGGCGCTGCCCGACTTGCTCCGCCGGTTCCCCGACTACACCCACGTCGGCGAGCTGCCGGGGCTGCGGGCCAAGAGCCGGGTGCTCCGGCTCGGGCTCGATCTGGCCGGGCTCGATGCCGCTCGGCCCGCGGCCGAGGCGCGGCGCGCGCGCGAGCCCGGCCCGCCGGTCGTCCTGTGGAACCACCGCTGGGAGTACGACAAGGACCCCGAGGCCTTTTTCCGCGTGATGAACCGGCTCGACGACGCGGGCGAGCGGTTCCGCTTGGTCCTGGCCGGCAAGACGTTCGCCGAGCAGCCGCCGGCGTTCGAGGCCGGCTTCCGGCGCTACGCCGAGCGCGTGCTCCACTACGGCTTCGCCGAGTCGTTCGCCGACTACGCCGCGCTCCTGTGGCGCTCCGACGTGGTCGTCTCGACGTCCGTCCACGAGTTCTTCGGCGTCTCGATGCTGGAGGCCATCCACTGCGGCTGCCACCCGCTCCTGCCCGATCGCCTCACGTACCCCGAGCTGATCCCGGACCGGCTCCACAGTCCGTTGCTCCACGCGCCGGTCCTCTACGCCAGCGAGGACGCGCTCTTCGAGACGTTGCGCGCCATCGTCCGCGGCGACGCCCAGCCGCTCCCGGCCGAGGTCCTGCGCGAGATCCCCGCCGACCTCGCGTGGCCGCTCCAGGCGCCCCGCTTCGACGCGTTGTTCGAGGAGGTCGCGGGCTCTCTGTAACGAGGCCGCCCCGTCACTCAGAGTGGAGTCGGCAGCGAGACGCGGAGGCTACCAGATCCGGGTGATGGGGTAGTCGTCGGTCATGCCGTCGCGCGATACCAGCGGGATCCCCTCCACTATGCACTGCGCGACCATGAGCCGGTCGAAAGGGTCCCGGTGACCGCTGTCCGGAAAAGGGAGCGCGGCCACGGCGGCACCGTGCTCAACAGTCATGTCGAAGAGCCGGAGCTCGTTGACCGTTAGCATCTCACGGACCAGCGGTCCGAAGGGCCTGTCGAAGTGGAGCTTCCTTTGGCTCGTCTTGATCGCCATCTCCCATAGGGACGCCACACTGAGCAGGCGCTCGTTGGAGCGATCGGCGATCAAGCGCTTCGCCTCGGCGCTCAAGCTGGAGTCCCCCGCCATGTACCAGAGGAAGGCGTGGGTGTCGAGGAGGAAGCGCATTCAGAGGAAGCGCATTCAGGAGTCCGCCTCGAACTCCTCCAGCGGCTCGTCGAAGTCCGGCGCGATCCAGATGAGCCCCTCGGCGCAGCCGAAGCCTCCGCGCGCGAGCTGGTTTTCTTCTTCGCCGGGAGAGGTCGAGTGGTCTGGGCGACGACGCGTACTCCCCGCGATGCGGCCGGTCTTCGCCGACCGTCGGACGTAGCGTTCGGCCGTCCTGCTCGTGCGGCGTCCGCCGGCTTCGGGCCTGGTGAGGCGCTTGCCCAGACCGGGCTTGGGACGTTTGGGCTTCTCCATGATCAAACGTACGACGCAGCGCTCAGAACGACTGACGCGTGTGAAGACGCGCTGTTTGGTACTTCTTCGACCGTCTGCTGGCGTGGCTCGACGCCCAGCCGCTCCCGGCGGAGGTCCTCGCGCAACTCCTCGTGGTGGGCGTCCCGGATGAGCCGGACCAGCCAGACGGCGTCAATCGGCGTCTCCATCTTCTGGGTGTCCATAGTGCGTTACCTCCCGGGGCGAGTAGATCTGGACTGGCTTGTAGCCGCGTTCGAGGTTGACTGCGTTAAACACGCGGATCTTATCGCAATGCACGATGTGCCGGAAGTTCCAACGCGACGTGGGTCGCGTCGTCGTAGGGGTCGGGTAGGGGCGCCGAGGGACCGGCTAGTTGTCCTCGCCCAGGATGCCGCCGAGCAGACCGCCGGCCGCGAGCCCGCCCAGCGCCCCGAGGGCGCCCGCCCCGCCGCGGTTCGTCTCGCCCTTGTTCGAGTACATCCGGCTCGCGGCCACGATCCGGTCGGCGAGTCGCGAGAACGGGAGGCTCTGCAAGTACACCATGCCCGGGCCCTCGACGCGCGCCAGGAACAGGCCCTCGCCGCCGAACAGCGCGTTCTTGAACCCGCCCTGGAACTCGATGTCGTAGTCGACCGACTCCGAGAACGCCACCAGGCAGCCCGTGTCGACGCGCAACGCCTCGCCGCCGGCCAGGTCGCGCTCGACGATGGTCCCGCCGGCGTGGCAGAACGCGAGCCCGTCGCCTTCGAGCCGCTGCAGGATGAAGCCCTCGCCGCCGAACAGGCCGGCCCCCATCTTCTTGGTGAACGCGACCTCGATCTCGATCCCGTCGGCGGCGCACAGGAACGTGTCCTTCTGGCACAGGAACCGGCCGCCGTGCTTGCCCAGGTCGAGCGGGATCACCTTGCCGGGGTACGGCGCGCTAAAGGCGACGCGCGCCTTCTTCGACCCCTCGTTGACGAACGACGTGATGAAGAAGCTCTCGCCGGCGATCCGCCGCTTGAGCCCTCGCATGAACCCGCCGCCGGTCCCGGTGTCCATCCGGATGGACTCGTCCATGTAGAGCATGGCCCCGGCCTCGGCGCGGACGGCCTCGTGGGGGTCGAGTTCGATCTCGACGATCTGGAGGTCGTCGCCGATCAGGCGGTAGTCGATGTCGTGGACGGGCATGGCAGGAGGAGGGAGTGGGGACCTCCATCCTACGGCAAACCGCCGTGCGATCCGTCAGCGACTCGACGCGTGCCTACGCCCGGGCGCGGGGCCGGCGCGGACGTCGGCGGAGCGGGGTCCGTGCCGAGCGGGCGTCGAGCTGGCGGAGGCAGGCCTGGTAGCGGGCCCACGCGCCGGGCGCCCCGGCGAGCCAGGCGGCGCGGGCCCGGTCGAGAGAGGTCGGAGGCGCGGTCGGGAAAGAGGTCGTCATGGCGTCCGGGGCGGGTGGATCTCGGCGGGGTCCAACAACCTCGCCAAGACCCCTGGACCGTCCCGTCGTGCGATCGGGGGAGATTGGGCCGGTAGAATGGAACCGGGGCGTGCCCTTCCGACTCGCCCCGTGGCCCGGATCTCGACTCAGGCCGGCGGGTACGTTGCCCATGACGCCCGCCTCCGTTGCCGACCCGGCCCTCGTCTCCACCATCGCCGACCGCGCCGCCGCCGTCCGCCAACGGATCGCTCGGGCCGCCGAGCGCGCCGGCCGCGACCCCGCCGACGTGACGCTGGTGGCCGTGACCAAGACGCGCCCGATCGAGACCATCCGCGCAGCGATCGCCGCCGGGCTCGGCGACCTGGGCGAGAACCGGGTCCAGGAGCTCGTCGACAAGTCGGACGCGCTGCCGGGCGAGAGCGACGGGGGCGACGTCCGGTGGCACCTGATCGGGTCGCTCCAGCGGAACAAGGCCCGCGACGCCGCCGCCCGGGCCGACCTGTTCCACGCGCTCGACTCGCCCCGGCTCGCGCGGGCCCTCGACAAGTGGGCCGCCGAAGCCGGGCGCGTGCTGCCGGTGCTCGTCCAGGTCAACATCTCGGACGAGGACGCCAAGCACGGCGTCGCGCCCCAGGCGACGGCCGACCTGCTCGGCGTGGCCGCCGAGTGCGCCCACCTCCGGCCGGTCGGGCTGATGGGGATGGCGGCGATCACCGAGGACGAGGGCGACCTGGACCGGGTCGTCCGGCCCGCGTTCCAGCGGCTCCGCCGGCTGTTCGACGCCGAGCCCGGGCTCACGGTGCTGTCGATGGGGATGAGCGGCGACTTCGAGGTGGCGGTCGAGGAGGGCGCGACGCACGTCCGCGTGGGGACGGCCTTGTTCGGGCCTCGCTGAGCGGCCGGAGCCGAGCGGCGTCGTTCGTACCTTTCCCGATCATGGTCGTCCCCCTCCTCGTCCTCGACGGGCTCCTGGCCGGCGCCTTGGTCGCCCTGCTGATCCGGCGGTCCCGGCTCCGTGGCCGGGTCGCGTCGGTGCCGGCGCGGCTGGCCGAGGTCGAGGCCCGGTCCGAGCGCGCTCGCTCGCAGCTCGGGTGGGCCGAGGGGACCGGCGACCTGGACGAGCCGGGCTCGAGCGAGGCCCGGCCCGACGCCGTCGAGCGCCGCCCGCGTCGTCGGGTCCGTCGCGTCGGCCCCCCCGCCACCCCCGATCGGCCATGAACCTCACGCCCCTCGACGTCCGCCGGAAAGAGTTCGACAAGGGCTTCCGCGGGTACGACCCGACGGAGGTCGACTTGTTTTTGAAGCAGGTCGCCGAGCGGCTCGAGGCGCTCCAGGAGGAGACGCGCCGGGCCGAGGAGCGGGCTCGGGACGCCGAGGCCAAGCTGACGCACTACGAGAAGGTCGAGCTCGCGCTCCAGGAGGCGCTCGAGTCGGCGCGCGAGACGGCCCGGAGCACGGCGGCGTCGGCGGGCGAGAAGGCCCAGATGATCGTGAAGGAGGCCGAGCTGCGCGCCGAGGCCATCGTGCGCGACGCCGAGCGCGAGCGGCACGGGCTCCGCCAGGACATCGTCCGGCTGTCGTCGCGGCAGGCCGAGGTCGGCGCGCGCTTGCGGGGGTTCCTGCTCTCCGAGCTCGAGGTGCTGGCCCAGTTCCAGGGCGACGACCCGGTCGGGTTCATCCGGCTCCAGTCGGCCGACTCGGCCGGATCGTTCCAGCCGTCGCCGGCCCGCCTGGAAGCGCCCATCACCGACGACTCGGCCGAGTGGCAGAGCGACTGGCAGACCGACGCGCCGACCTCCCACGCGTCCCCGGCGGATCCGGCGGCCCCAGAGAACCCCGCGCCTGCGCCGGACCCCGCGCCCCCGACGTGGGAGACTGCTGATGACGTTGCGGCTCCGACGTCCGAGCCCGTTCCAGAAGGGACCCCGGAGCCGGCTGCGGCCGTCGAGCCGGAGCCCATCGCGGCCCCGCTCTCGCCGGACGCTCTCGTCGGACCCGCGGACGAGTACGAGGACGCCGCTCCTCCCGGCGTCGCCCCGGCCCCCGATCCCTCGACGGACGACCCGGCCCCTCAGCCCCCCGTTGAGCCCACGCCTCCCGAGGCCGCTGAGTGGTCGCCTCCCGCCGCCGAGTCCTCTGAGCCTCCAGCGCCCCCGGCCGTCACGGGCGGCTGGGACCTCCGCTCGCTCGTGACCGGCGAGGAGCGGAGCGTGGCCGCCTCCGACGAGGAGCGCGAGCGGATCCGCCGGATCCTCGACGACCTCGATTGAATCGGAGGGATAGGGGATGGAGGGATGCGGGATGAGCAGACCCCATCCCTCGATCCCTCGCTTATCCCCCCATCCCTCTTCCCCATGACGCCCGACATCGACACCGCCCTCGCCCAGGTCCAACACGCCGCCGACGCCGTGCGTGACCGCGTGGGCGACGCCGCCCGGGTCGGGCTCATCCTGGGCACTGGGCTCGGCAAGCTGGCGGACGAGATCGACGTCCGCGCGTCCGTGCCGTACGGCGAGATCCCGGGCTTCTCGCTGTCGACCGTCGAGAGCCACCACGGCCGGCTGATCGCGGGGACGCTGCGGGGCGTCGAGGTGCTCGCCATGCAGGGCCGGTTCCACCTGTACGAGGGCTACTCGGCGTGGCAGGTGACGCTGCCCGTCCGCGTGATGGCCACGCTGGGCGTCGAGACGTTGCTGATCTCGAACGCGGCCGGCGGCATGAACCCGCTCTACCGCCGCGGCGATCTGATGCTCGTCACGGACCACATCAACCTCCAGGGCGTGAACCCGCTGACGGGGCCGAACGTGGATGCGTGGGGCCCCCGCTTCCCCGACATGTCGGCGCCGTACGACTGGGCGCTCCGCGACGCGGCCGAGGCGGCGGCGCTCGACCGGGGCCTCCGGCTCCAGCAGGGCGTCTACGTGGCCGTCGTCGGGCCCAACCTCGAGACGCGCGCCGAGTACCGCTTCCTCCGCATGATCGGGGCCGACGTGGTCGGGATGAGCACGGTCCCCGAGGTCATCGTCGCGCGGCACCACGGGCTCCGCTGCCTCGCCCTCTCGGTCGTCACCGACGAGTGCTTCCCGGACGCCCTCGAGCCGGTCTCGATCGAGGACGTCCTGGCGGCGGCCGGCCAAGCCGAACCGCACCTCACCACGCTGATGGGCGACGTGGTGGCTTCTTTGGGCTGAGAGGAACGGTGGGCGAGGAGCGGGCAGAGAGGCTCCCCCCTCATCGCTGCTCGGATCGGCCACCCGTGCCGTAGGGACACGACTTGTCGTGTCCGCAAGACTTGTCGTGTCCACAAGACGCGCGTGGTCTCAGGACTCCGCGCCCACGAATGCGCCGTCGAAGCGGCCGGCCCAACCGCCGTCGCGGTGGAGCGCCGTCGGCTTGACATCTCCCAGGCGCTGGCCGAGCGCGACGCACCCGGCGAGGTACGCGGCTTGCCCGTCGCCCCGGACGCGGAACGCGGCGACCGGCCCAAGCTGGCCGAGCCGCCGCGCGAGCGCGTAGTGGACGTTCTCGCCGAGCGCCGCGTCGAGCTGGCGAGCCACCTCCGCCAGCTGAGCGTCGGGCGCGGCGCTGTCGGTGAACAGGACGTAGCGGCACGGACTCGCGTCGCCGTCCGGCGCGACGAGCGCGAACCCGCCCAGCCCGACCTCCGCCAGCGCCCGGGTCACGTGCCCCTCGTGCAGCTTCTCGCCGACACGGTCCGACACCGGCCCCTCGCGCCCGACAAACCGGAGGAGCGGCGACGCGGCCACCCGACCGACCGCCTCGACCGTGTCGCCCAGTCGGTAGCGGTAGAGCCCGCCGCCCGTCGTCAGCGCGACGCCGTAGCGCTCGCCCGTCTCGACTTGGTGCGCAAACACGGGCCGCCCGCCGGACGCCGGAACGAACTCGATCACGTGACTCGTCAGGGCCGGTGCGCCGCCGTCGTGGCCCCACAGCGGGATCGTGACGACGCCCTCGGTCGCCAGCAGGCCCTTCGCCTGGAACGATGCCTGGGGGACGAGGGCCCGGAGATCGCGAGCTGGGCCGGCGGCGTGGCCATCCGCCCACGCGCTGACCAAGGCAAGCCGGGGCCACAGCTCGGCGACCAAGTCGGCGTCGGTCGACGTGCGGGCCGCGAGCCGGCGGAGCTCGTCGGCGCGGCGGGGGTCGCGGCCCAGGCCGGCGGCGACGGCGGGCGGGACGTCGGCGGAGAGCGTCCCCCGGTCGAGGTCGTCGGCCAGCCGGCCGGCCCAGCCGCGGAGCGGGCGGAGCAGGAGCGAGAGGAACGTCGGGTTCCAGACCGAGACGAGTGCCAGGTCGCGCCGGGCGACGAGCCAGCGCAACGTCGCGTAGCGGAACGCCTCGGGATCGGCCACGTGACGCAGGGCGCTTGGCGCGGCGAGCGTGGCCTGGGCCAGCGTCCGGTGGATCGGGGAGAGGTAGGCGCCGTCGTCCTCGAAGCCGACCGGGAGGCCGCCGGCCGTCCGCGTGTGGGCGACGGCGGGCGAGACCGACCAGTACGCCGGCCCGCGCGCTGCCGCCGGGACGTGTCGGAACAGGTCGTCGATCCACGGGGCGACGGCGGCGCGGATCTGCTTCTGTACCGTCCGGGTGTAGGGCACGAGCTTCGTCCCTCCCGACGAGCCGCCGGTCGGCTCCAGCAGGCGGACCGCCTCGGCGGTCAGCACGT
Organism: uncultured Bacteroidota bacterium; assembly: GCA_963848075.1. Classification (GTDB taxonomy): domain Bacteria; phylum Bacteroidota; class Rhodothermia; order Rhodothermales; family Rubricoccaceae; genus Rubrivirga. Next base: position 1,571,196 of record CAWKCB010000004.1, on the reverse strand, counting down.
TTGGCTCGCCCGCCGCGATCCGCTCGACGAACGGCGCGACCTCGTCCCATGACACCAGCGGAACCGTGTCCTGAAACTGGCGAAGCGTCTGGATCTGCCCGAACCCGCGGGCTCGGCCGACGGCCGTCCCCGCGTTCGCCCGCACGATGGAGCGCAAGAGGCGGGTCTGCGCCCGCTCCGGCTCCGCCAGCGCCCGGTGGAACGCGGCGGCCGCGGGCCGCGCGGCGAGCGCCCACGCCGCGTTCGCCAGCCGCGCCCTCACGCGTCTCGGCGGACGACCCCGACGGGCGTCTCGTCCAGCGCCAGCGACTGGCGGAGGAAGCGGCCCAGGAAGCCGAGGTACGAGGTGTCCTGGCACGTTCGCGGCAAGTGCGCCCAGGCCGCCCGGTGGAGCGCCGGCAGGTGATAGCTCGGGACCTCAGGGAAAAGGTGGTGCTCCAGGTGGTAGTTCTCGTTGAGCAGCAGGAACGCCACCACCGGATGCGGGCGCACCGTCCGGCTCGACAAGAGCGCGTCGTGGCGGTCGGTCAGCCCGTGCTGGGTCAGGCCGCGGACCTGGACCATCAGCGCGACGACGGGCAGCGGCGCGAGCCAGCCCCACACGAGGACGTCGGCCGGGACGAGCCAGAGCGCGGCGGCCCACAGCCCGGCCAGCACGACGTACTCCTGCACGATCTGGACCCGGTCCCGCGGCCCGCCTCGCATCGCGGCCACGATGGGGATGGCCACCAGGTAGATCGCCGCGCCGGCCGTCAGGCGGAGCCCCTGCATCGCCCAGAAGAGGACGGGCCGGTCGGTGTAGGCCGCGTAGTCGTCCGGGTCGTCGTCGGTCCCGAGGTGGTCGTGGTGCAACGTGTGGAGCACGCGGTACGCCGAGAACGACATGCCGACGGCCGCCCCGAGCGCGACCGACGCCCAGCGGTTGAGGCCGGCCGGGCGGAACAGGAGGCCGTGCATGCCCTCGTGGAGCAGGAGCACCACCGCGTTCAGCGCCAGCGCCGACGTGGCCACGGCGCCGGCTCGCAGCGCCCACATCGCCGCTCCCTCGGTCGTTCCGCTGAGCGCCGCGAGCGCCAGTCCGACCGCCCACAGGCCGCCGAACGCCGCGAGGTCCCCCAGGCGCCGGCCGACGCGGAGCCGGCGGAGCGGCGGCAGCACGTCGCCCAGGATCTCGGTGAGGGCCGCGCGGGCGTCGCGCGTGGTGAGGGGCTCAGAAGGCAGCATGTCGGGAGGCGGTTCAGAGGTCATCTGGCGGCGTCGAAGGAGGGGCGACGCTCGGGGGGCGTTCGCCTCTGCCCGTCCCCACGTCCCCGTTCCCCGTTCCCGCGAGCGGAGCGAGACCCACCATCCGGCGGCCGGCGTCGGTCAGGTTGTCGGGGTGGATGCGGGTGAGGCACGCGAGCTCGTCGCCGCGCGTCCAGCCGGGGTTGGCACGCGCGAAGAACGCCACGTGGGGGTCGCCCAGTCGCCGCGCGAGCGTGTCGACGCCGTCGCGGAGGGGCGTCGGGTGCGCCAGGCGGACGACGCCGGCGGCCGCGTCGTAGCGGTCGCCGTAGCGGGTCCGCGCGAGCGTCGCCAGCAGGGCGCGGTCGGCGTCCGTCGCGTGGCCGTCGTGGGCGGGCGCGAACGAGCGGAAGAACGTCGGCAGGAAGCGGTACGTCCGGAAGCCCGACGACAGGAGGAACCAGACGGCGTCGCGCTCGGGCTCGCGGGCGGCCTCCGAAAACACGTGCCGGCTCCACAGCCGCGGCATCTGGGCCGCGCCGCGCGCGTCCGGCCGGACGACCGTGTCGCCGCTGAAGAACGCCGTCACGGGCCGTCCGCCCTGCGCGGTCTCGATCCGCAGCAACGTCGAGAAGCCCGCCAGCCGGCCGTCGGTGCCGAGCAGCAGGACGGCCGCGTCTTTCTCGTCGAGGTCGGCGTCGAACGTGGCCGGCGTCACCGCGCGGAACTGGTCGTCCAGCAGCGCCCGCATCGCGGCCCGCTCGGCGGCAGTCAGGCTCGCGACCGGGCGGACCTCCCCGGTGCGGGGGCCGGCCCGGTGTCCACCGCCGGGCCGGGCCGTCTCAGTAGCTGGCGATCTCGACATGGAGGGGAGAGGAGAGGGAGGGGGCGTCGTCCCCCGGCCACCGGGCGGCGACCAGCGTGCTCCGGTAGGCCACGTGGAGCCGCCGCCGGAGGGCTGGCAGCGCCGGGTCGCGGGCGTCCAAGCCGATCAGCACGAACGCCAGCCCTCGTGCACGCGCCGCCCCCAGCGCCGCGCCGACGAGCGCGTCGAGTGCCCGGGCATCGCGCCACACGGGCCGCACCGCGAACGCCGACCGCACCGGCTCGCCGACTACCGGCAACGGCGACGCGCCGAGCGCCCGCAGCGCGCCGTTCACGAGGGGCCGGAATCGACCGAGCGCCCCCTCGTACCCGCGCACGACCGACTGGCGGACGGACGAGGCGTCCCACAGCGACAGCGCGGCGCCGTCCACCACCACGTCGTCCGAAGGGGAGAGGCCGGGGAGGGCGAGCGGGTCGGCGGGGAAGAGGTCGCGGCGCGGGCCGAGCGACGGACGGATCGCGTCGGCAGCGCCGGGCGGCGTCGCGGGCGGAGGCCGATGGCGGCGGTGGACGACGAGTGCCAGCGTCACCACGTCGGCGAGGGGAGAGAGGGCGGGGGCGTCGCCGCGAGCGAGTGCCAGGAGCCGACGGATCCGGTCGTTCTCGGCCGTCACCGCGAGCGTCGTGAACGCGACCGGGTCGGCGTCGTGGAGCGCGCGGAGCGCCGTCCACCCCTGGCCGACGAGGGTCCGCACCGGCCGGCCGGGCCGCGCCCGCAGGCCCCCGACGTAGCCGACGCGCGTCGGCACGCCGCCGACGAACACCGCGCGGCGGGCGCGCGAGACGACGGCGACGGGCTCGGCGCCGGGCGCCAGCCGGCCCGCCAGCGTCGCGACCCGGTCGCCGATGGCGACATCGGCGCCGACGAACGACGGTTCGCGCTCATAGCTGAGGCGGACGCCGCCTGGAACCGGCACCTCGCGCAAGAGGGCTCGGAGCGCGGGGTCGTCGCCCGGCGTCGCGAGGTCGACGAGGCCGGGACCCCCCGCGTTCGCGGCCACCGCTTCGCTCCGAGCAGCAAACGCTGTCCCCCTCGGCGAGGGGGACAGTCCGTCCGCGCCTGAGCGGAGCGATGCGCGGGCGGACGGGGGGTGGCCGCCGGCCGCTGCTGGGGTCCGGCCGTTCATGCTGCCCACGCCTCCAGGGCGCCGCGCGGCCGGGTCGCCAGCGAGAACGGCTCGGCGTGGCTCGCCTCGATCACCTCGCCCGTCCAGCCCAAGTCGCCGAGCGGGTAGCCGTCGCGCTGGTCGACCTCCGCCCGCAGCATGCTGTTGATGGTCCAGAAGGCCGACCACATGAACGCGTTGCCCGCGTTGACCCGGTCGAGGCTCCGCCGCGCGATCGACCGCCAGCGGTAGAACCGGGCGCGCGCCTCGACGCACGACGCGCGGACCTGCTCGGGCGTCATCCGGGCCGGCCAGAATGGGACCTCGTTGTAGCGGTAGGCCGGGTTCAGCCACCACGCGTCGTAGCGGAGGCGGCCCTCGGCCTCCAGCCGCTCGTAGAGCGCCGTCCCGGGGAACGGCGTCAAGTGGTTGAAGGCCGCGATGTAGAACTTGTGGTCGAGCGCGAACCGCAGCGCTTGGTCCACGCTCGCCTCCGTGTCCTCGTCGTAGCCGACGACGAACGTGGCGTACAAGCGGACCCCGTGCCGGCGCAAGTTCTCCAACGCCCGAGGGTAGCCGCCGCGCATCGTGTTGAACTGCTTGCGCATCTGCTTCAGGTTGGCCTCGTTGAGCGTCTCGAACCCGATGAGCACGCCCTGGCAGCCGCTCTCGCCCAACAGCGTCAGGTACTCCGGGTCGTGCGCCGCGTTGATGCTGGCCTGGCTCACCCAGCGGATCTTCTCGTGCTTCAGCGCGCGGAACAGCTCCTTCGCCTCGGCCATGTTCGACGTGATGTTGTCGTCGACGAAGAAGAGCAGCTTGCGCCCGGCCTCGGTCACCTCGCGGACCTCGCGGATCACGTCGTCGACCGGCCGCCGCGTCTGGGTCGCCCCGAAGTAGGACGTGATGGCGCAGAACTCGCACTTGAAGTGGCACCCGCGCCCGGCCTCGACCAGCCCGATGGGGAGGTACCGCTTGCCGGCGAAGATGGAGCGGTCGGGCCGGAGCCCGCTCAGCCCGGGCCGCCCCTCGCCTCGGTAAACGCGCTTCAACTGTCCGGCCGCGGCGTCCGCCAGGACCGTGGGCCACACGCCCTCCGCCTCGCCGACGACCAGGGCCTCGCAGTAGCGCGAGACCTCCTCCGGCACCAGCGTCGCGTGGAAGCCGCCCATCACGACCGGGACGCCGCGCCGGCGGTACTCGGACGCGATCTGGTACGCCCGCCGCGCCGTGTACGTCTCGACCGAGATCGCGACCAGGTCGGTCGGCTCGTCGAACGGGATGGCCTCCATCCGGTCGTCGTGGAAACGGACGTCCCAACCGGGCGGCGTCAGCCCGGCCAGCGTCGCGGGCGGCAGCGGCTCCATCTGCCACGCCTTGATGTACGGCTCGCCGGGCCGCCGGCCGATGCAGGGGTGGACGAGGGTCAGGCGCATGGGGGTGGGGGGGACGGGGGTGGAGCGTGGACGGTCAGGCGAGCATGTCGGCCCGGGCGACGTCCGCCCGTTCCCCGTTCCTCGTCCCCCGCGCGCTCTCCGGCGCCAGCCCGAGCCGCCAGTCGCAGGTGTAGTACTCGTGGAGCCGCCGCGCGTAGTAGCGGTAGCCCACGTTGGTCGCCAGCGCCAGCGCCGTCTGCGTCCGCGAGCTCGCGAGTCGTTTGAGGATCGAGGTCCAGCGGTACGTCTGGAGCCAGGCCCGCTCGGTTCCCCGCAGGAGCGCGTCGGCCGACATCTGGGCGGGTTCGAAGACGACGTGCTGGCCGTCGTACAGGCCCCAGTCGTCGGTCCGGATCCGGCCCTCGGCGCTCAGCTTCCGGTAGAGCGGCGTCCCGGGGAACGGCGTCAGGACGGCGAAGCGGGGCAGGTCGACGTCGGCGTCGTGGACGAAGGCGGCGGTCCGGTCAAACACGTCGGGGTCGTCGGTGTCGAAGCCGAACACGAAGCAGCCCATCACGGCAATGCCGCGGTCGTGGAGCGCGCCGATCACGCGGCGGTACGCGGCCTCGGGCGCCTCCCTCACGGCGTTGAACCGCTTGTGGCTCTCGGCCAGCGTGTCGGTCGCCAGCGACTCGAACCCGATCAGGAGGGCGCGGCAGCCGCTCCGCGCGGCCAGGTCCAAGAGGTCCGGGTCGTCGGCGATCCGGGTCGTGGCCAGCCCGCCCCACGTCACGCCGAGTGGGACGAGCGCTTGGAACAGCGAGCGGGCGTAGGCGACGTCGCCGATCAGGTTGAGGTCGAGGAACAGCAGCTTGCGCGCGCCCATCCGGCGGACGTCGTCGACGACCTCGCCGACGGGCCGCTGCATCGGGCCGCCCCAGGCCGTCGGGACCACGCAGAAGTCGCAGCGGTGCTGGCAGCCGCGCGTGGCCTCCAACGTGAACGACTGGGCGACGCGGCCCCGCGGCAGCAGGTCGCGGCGGGCGTGGGGCCGGCCGGCCAGGCTGAGCCCGGGCGCCTGGGCGTAGCGCTCGCGCAACCGCCCCGCCGCCGCGTCGCGGACGACCTCGGGCCACGTGTCCTCGGCGTAGCCCGTCACCACGGCGTCGGCGTGGCGCTGGGCCTCGTCGGGGACCAACGTCGGGTGGACGCCGCCGAGCACGACCGGCACGCCACGCCGGCGGAGCGCGCCGGCGATCTCGTACGAGCGCGGGGCCGTGCCGGTGATGGCGCTGATGCCGACGAGGTCCGCGTCGAGGTCGTCGGGCACGTCGCCCAGGCCTTCGTCCCAGAGCGCGATCTCGGCCGGGACGTCGTCGGGGACGAGGGCCGCCAGCGTGGTCAGCGTGAGCGGGGCGTAGCGCATCTGCCGCCGCCACGCGCCGCCGCGGTGCCGGTAGAGCGGGCCGCGCGGCGAGACGAGCGCGATGCGGAGCGGGGCGGCCATGGCGGGCGGGTCCGGAGGAGGGAAGGTGAAGGTAGGCGGTCGGGCCCGCCGGCCGCCTCGTCCGTTTGGACTACTCCCGGACGGACGGAGACGGGCGCCCGCGACCGTTCGGCCGGAAACGCGCCCGACTCCCGGACGTACGGCGGGGCCCGAGCCCCCGTCCCGTCCGTGCCCGACCCCCCACCCCTCTCCAGCGAGGACGTGTCTCCCACCGGCCCGGCGGCCGACGCCCGCCCGTCTGCCGACCTGCCCGAGATCGACGCGGCCGACGTGCTGGCGTCCATCTCCGACGCCTTCTTCGCGCTCGACGACACGTGGAGGTTTACCTACGTCAACGACCAGGCGGTCGCCCTGCTCGACCGCTCCCGAGAGGACCTGCTGGGCAAGAGCGTGTGGGACGAGTTCCCCGAGGCCGTCGGCGGCCCGTTCTGGCACGCGTACCACCGGGCGGCCGAGACCCAGGAGGCCGTCCAGTTCGACTCGCCCTACGACCCGCTGGGCCGGCACTTCGCCGTCCGCGCCTTCCCGTTCGACGGCGGGCTCACGGTCTACTTTACCGACGTCACCGAGGCCCGGCGGACCGAGGCCGCGCTCCGCGAGAGCGAGCGCCAGCTCCGCCAGCTTACCGAGTCGCTCCCCCAGCTCGTCTGGACGACGACGCCCGAGGGCTACCACGACTACTTCAACGACCGGTGGTACGCCTACACCGGGATGCCCCGGCCCGACGAGCCCGGCGGCGAGAACCAGGGCGGCAGCCAGGGCTTCCGCTGGGCCGACTACGTCCACCCCGACGACCTCGACGCGGCGGGCGCGCGGTGGGCCCACTCGCTCGCGACCGGCGAGCCCTACGAGGTCGAGTACCGGTTCCGCCGGGCGGCCGACGGCGCCTACCGCTGGTTTATCGGCCGGGCCGACCCGCTCCGCGCGCCCGGCGGCCAGATCCTGCGCTGGTTCGGCACGTGCACCGACATCGACGACCAGAAGCGGGCCGAGCTCGCGCTGCGCCAGAGCGAGGCCCGGCTCCAACTCGCGCTCGAGGGCGGCGGCATCGGGTCGTGGGAGTGGGACACTGCCCGCGACGTGCTCGTCCACGACGACATCGCGGGACGGCTCTGGGGCGTGGGGCCCGAGGGGATGCCCTCGTCCGAGGCGTTCTTCGAGATCGTCCACCCGGACGACCTCCCGGGGCTCCAGACCGCGCTGGCCACCGCGGTCGACGGGGGCGAGACCTACGACGCCGAGTTCCGGGTCTTCCTGCCCGGCGGCCGGGTCCGCTGGCTCGCCGCCCGGGGGCGGATGGTGCCGGACGGCCGGGGCGGCGGGCGGATCTACGGGTTCAACTTCGACGTGACCGAGCGGCGCCAGCAGGAGGAGGCGCTCCGCCAGAAAAACGCCGAGATGGAGCGGTTCGCCTACACCGTCTCGCACGACCTCAAGTCGCCGCTCGTCACCATCACGGGGTTCCTCGGCCTGCTCAAGGGCTACGTCGCCGCCGGCCAAGTCGAGAAGGCGGACCAGGCGCTCGCGCGCGTCCTGGGCGCCGCCGACCGGATGGGCCGCCTGATCGAGGACCTGCTCGTCCTAAGCCGGTCGGGCCGGACGTCGGGCGACCCCGAGCCGGTCGACCTCGACGAGGTCGCCGGGCGCCTGGCCGACGAGCTCGCCGTCCGCGCACGGCCCACGGGTGGGACGATCGAGGTGCGCCGGCCGCTCGGCGTCTTGCTGGCCGACCGCCAGCGGGTCGAGGAGGCGCTCGAGAACCTGCTCGCGAACGCCGTCCGCTACGGGCTCGGCGGGGGCGGCTCGCGGGTGGTCGTCCGGTCCGAGCCGGCGCCCAGCGGCGGCCTCCGCCTGGCGGTCGAGGACGACGGGCCGGGCGTCCCGGAGGCCTACCGGGACCGCGTGTTCGGCCTGTTCCAGCGGCTCGGCACCGACGGCGGCGGGACTGGCGTCGGGCTGGCCGTCGTGGCCCGCGTGATGGAGGTGATGGGCGGGCAGGCCCGCGTCGAGAGCGCCGGCGGCCCGCCCGAGCGGGAGGGCGCCCGGTTCGTTCTCGACGTACCCCCCCACGCCGTCCACGCCCTCCCCGCCGAAGATGACTGATCCTCCGTTTGGCGCATAGTTTGCCTCCCCCCGATGACGTCCCCCGACATCCCCATCCGCCCGCTCCACATCTTGCTGGTCGAGGACGACGACGACCACGCCGAGCTGACCGTCGTCGCCCTCGAGAGCCACGACCCTCGCCACCGGACCGTCCGCGCCCGCGACGGGGCCGAGGCGCTCGACGTCCTGTACCGGCGGGGCGACCACGCCGACGCGTCCCGCCCCGACCTCGTCCTGCTGGACCTCAATCTCCCCCGCGTCGGCGGCCTCGACGTGCTGGCGACGGTGAAAGGGGACGAGGGCCTGCGCGAGATTCCGGTCGTCGTCCTGACGACGAGCGACGCCGAGTCCGACCGGGCCCGGGCCTACCGGACCCACGCCAACAGCTACCTCGTCAAGCCCGTCGACTTCGCCAAGTTCGAGGCGATGATCCACGAGCTCGGCGACTACTGGGCGCGGTGGAACCGCCTCCCCTAACCGACATGACCGACCCCTCCGCGCCCGACCCCCCGACGCCTACCGCCCTGGACGCCGTGACCGATTCGGAGGGCGCGGCGGGGGTCGTCGCGGAGGTCGTCCACGAGACGCCGGACCCGCTCCGCGTGCTCCTGATCGAGGACAACCCGGACCACGCGGCCCTGGTCGAGGCCTACCTCGCCGACGTCCGCGACCCGGCCGTCCGGCTCCACCACGTCACGACGGTCGAGGCCGCGACGGCGGCGCTCGACGGCTCCGAGGGCGACCCGTTCCACGTCGTCCTGGCCGACCAGCAGCTCCCGGACTCGGCGTACTGGGAGACCGTGGCGCGCGTGGTGGCCGTGGCCGAGGGCGTCCCGGTCGTCGCGCTGACGTCGCTGGGCGACCTCGAGGTGGCCCTCGACGCGGTCCGCGCGGGGGCCTCCGACTACCTCGTCAAGGCCGAGCTGACGCCCGAGGTGCTCCGGCGGACGCTGCGTTACGCCGTCGAGCGGGCGCGGCGGGACCGGGCGCTCCGCGAGTCGAACGAGGCGCTGCGCCAGACGCTCCGGCACGTCCGCCAGATGCAGGCCCAGATCGTCGAGCAGGAGAAGCTGGCCGGGCTCGGTCGGTTGCTGGCCGGCGTGGCCCACGAGCTCCGCAACCCGCTCGGCCTCGCCGTCGGGTTCGCCGAGTCCGCCGAGGCCGAGGCCCAGGCGCTCGCCGAGTCGGCCGACCTGTCGGGCGAGGCGGCCGGCCACCTCACGGCGCTCCGCGAGGCGGCCTCCGGCGCCGCCCGCCAGGGCCGCCGCGCCGACGCCGTCGTCCAGTCGATGTACGAGCACGCCCGGGGCGTCGACGGCGTGCTCCGGCCCGTCGCCCTCGCCGACGTCGTCCGGGCGGCCCTCGCCCAGGTCGACGCGGGCGACGTCGAGGTCTCGGTCGACGTCGAGCCCGGCGTCGAGGTCCGCGGCGTCGGCTCGGCGCTGACGCGGATGCTGGCCAACCTCGTCGGCAACGCGGTCCGCGCGGCCCACGACGGCGAGGGCCACGTGGCCGTGACCGTCGAGGCCCACGGCGACGAGGCCGTGCTGACGGTCGCCGACGACGGCCCGGGCATCGACCCGGCGACGCTGGCGACGGCGTTCGAGCCGTTCACGTCGGGATGGCCGTCGGGCCGGCGGGTCGGCCTGGGGCTGTCGCTGGCGCAGGCCATCGTGGTCGGCCACGGCGGGCGGATCGAGCTGGGGCCGGGCGGCCTCGGCGGCGCGGCGGCCCGGGTGACGTTGCCTCGCGAGGCCGAGAACGGCTGAGGCCGGGAGCCGGACGGAGGCCGGGCCGTTTACGTTGGACCCGATCCCCCTCCGATCTCATGCCCGTCGCTGCTGCCCGCAAGATCACGTTCACACCAGACGAGTACTTTGAGAGGCTGACTATGAATGGAGGAAGCAGGCGAGAACGAGCGCCGGGCGACCGAGCCGAGGCGCGCGAAGCCGCCGATGCCCGGCATCGGCGATGGAGCGGAACGCGGGATCGGATGCCTGGAGCCGTTCGCAGCCCTTCACATTGCATTCGTAGTCAGTCTCTGACTGGGAAGAGCGCCAGGAGGAGCGCCACGAGTACGCCCGAGGCGAGGTCTACCCCATGCCCGGAGGAACCGCCGAACACTTTCTGATCATCGGAAACTGTGTCCGCCTTCTCGGCAACGCCTTGTTCGACGAGCCCGCGTTCGTCTTCCCGGACGGGATGCGGCTCCAGATCAACGACCGACGGTTTGTGTACCCCGACGTCAGCGTCGTCATGGGCGAGCCGACGTTTCGGGAGGGGTCCAGGCGGTGGGCTCTGCTCAACCCGTCTGTCGTGGTCGAGGTGTTGTCGGAGAGCACGGCGACCTACGACCGGGGCGAAAAGTTGGCTGGCGCCGGCCTTCGGCTCGCCCTCTTTTGCGAGGTCCTGTCGCTCCGCGAGATCGTCTGGGTCGACTCCGAGCGGCGGTTCGTCGAGGTGGCCACCAAGACCGACGGGGCGTGGGCGCTGCCGTCGCCGGTGGAGGACGGCCGGGTCGAGCTCCCGTCGCTCGGCGTGACCGTCGCCGTCGACGACATCTACCGCGGCGTGACGCTCGGGTAGCGCTGCCGGGAATCGCCCTCAGTGCTGCGTCAAGCTCTTGTTGGTGGGTCGGCGCTCAGGTCGGTCGACCCCCCCTGTCCAGGCCTGTCCCCGCGCAGGCGGGGAAGGGGGACTCCCTAACCGACCCCGGTGCTCGCTCTACCCACGAGTAGCCGCTTGACAGAGCACTCAGGACTGTCGCAGACTTCTCCCTCAGTCGTCGTCCTGAGCGGAGCGAAGGATCTCGACGTCGATGGTGGAGCCCATCGGAGCCGGCGCGGCGGGCCCCGAGTTGAGATCCCCTGATACCACGTCCGGTTGATCCGTCGCTGTTCGGGACTGGAGGGGGTGGGGAGTGTGGGGGCGTGGGGGCGGAATGCGCTCTCCTCCCACACCCCCATACCCACACACTCCACCCTGATTGGGTGTGACTCCGCGGGCTCAGGACGACAACTGAGGGAGAAGCTGGGAGGTTGCGCTCGCCCTGGAATCGGGCCCGGCTTCACGTCGGCCGGTGGGGGCGGACGGTAGCTTCCCGGCTCCCGAATCCGCCCGCCGTCATGCCCTATCCCGAGGTCGACCGCTTCGACCCCGTCGCTGTCGAGGAGGCCGTCCTGGCGACGTGGGACGCCCACGACACGTTCCGCCAGTCGCTCGCGATCCGGGAGGGCGCCCCGCACTTCGTGTTCTACGAGGGCCCGCCGACGGCCAACGGCAAGCCGGGCATCCACCACGTGATGGGGCGGACCATCAAGGACCTGTTCTGCCGGTACAAGACGATGCGGGGCTTCCGCGTCGACCGGAAGGCGGGGTGGGACACGCACGGGCTCCCGGTCGAGATCGAGGTCGAGAAGGAGCTCGGGCTGGAGGGCCGCCACGCCGTCGAGGACTTCGGGATCGCCGAGTACAACGCGGCCTGCCGCGCGTCCGTCCTCACCTACAAGGACCTGTGGGACGACCTGACCGTCCGGATGGGCTACTGGGTCGACCTCGGCGACCCCTACGTGACGTTCGAGACGGACTACATCGAGTCGGTCTGGAACCTCCTCAAGCGGATCTCGGACAAGGGGCTGCTGTCGAAGGGCCACAAGATCCAGTGGTACAGCCCGGCCAACGGGACCGTGCTCTCGTCGCACGAGGTGTCGCTGGGCTACAAGGAAGTGCAGGACGTGTCCATCGTCGTCCGCGCCCGCCTGATCGAGGAGCCGCGGACGTCGCTGCTGGCGTGGACCACGACGCCGTGGACGGTGCCCTCGAACGTGGCGATGGCCGTCGGCACCCACATCCACTACGTCAAGGCGCGCCAGGTGGTGGAGCAGCCCGATGGTTCGACCGAGGAGGAGTTCCTGATCGTGGCCAAGAGCCAGGCCGGGTCCATCCTGAAGGGCGACTACGAGGTGGTGCAGGAGCTGACCGGGGCCGACCTGGTGGGCCTCCGCTACACGCCGATGTGGGACGACGACGACGAGGACGCGGCCGACCTCGACGCCTGGCGCGTCGTCCCGGCCGACTACGTCACGACCGAGGACGGGACGGGCATCGTCCACACGGCGCCGGCGTTTGGCCAGGACGACTTCGCGACCGGGCAGACGCACGGCCTCCCGACGCTCAACCCGGTCACGGCCGAGGGCCGCTTCGACGAAGGCGCCGGCCCGCTCGCGGGGCTGTGGTTCAAGGACGCCGACCGCGTCATCATCCGCGACCTGGCCGCGCGTGGGCTGCTGTACCGCGAGGACAGCTACGTCCACAACTACCCGCACGACTGGCGCAAGGGGACGCCGTTGATGCAGTACCCGGTCGAGAGCTGGTTCGTCCGGACGACTGAGGTCAAGGACCGGTTGGTCGAGCTGAACAAGACCATCAACTGGCAGCCCGAGGGCATCGGCACGGGCCGGTTCGGGGGGTGGCTCGAGGGCAACGTCGACTGGGCCATCAGCCGGATGCGCTACTGGGGCACGCCGCTGCCGATCTGGGTGAGCGACCGGGACCCCGAGCAGGTCGAGGTGATCGGGTCCGTGGCCGAGCTGCGCGAGCGGGTCGGCGGCACGTTCCCGCGCGAGGCGCTCAACCCGCTCGTGGGCGGCGACGGCCTCGACCTCCACCGGCCCTACGTCGACGCCATCACCTGGCCCGACGGCCACGGCGGGACGATGCGCCGCGTGGAGGACCTGCTCGACGTCTGGTTCGACTCGGGCGCCATGCCGTTCGCCCAGTGGCACTACCCGTTCGAGAACGCCGAGCGCTTCCAGGCCAACGTCCCCGCCGACTTTATCGCGGAGGGCGTCGACCAGACGCGCGGCTGGTTCTACACGTTGCACGCCATCGCGGCCCTCGTCGACGACCGCGTGGCGTACCGAAACGTGGTCGTGAACGGGCTCGTGCTGGACGCCGAGGGCAACAAGATGTCCAAGTCCAAGGGCAACGCCGTCGAGCCGTTCGCGGCCATCGCGAGGCACGGCGCCGACCCGATCCGCTGGACGATGATGTCGGCCAGCCCGCCCTGGGAGGACTTGCGCTACTCCGACGCCGCGGTCGAGGAGACGACGCGCAAGTTTTTCGGCACCCTCGTCAACACCTACAGGTTCTTCGCGACCTACGCCGGGCTCGACGGCTACCTCCGTGACGACGCGGCGGCCGTCGCCCTCGCCGACCGGACCGAGCTCGACCGCTGGATCCTGTCGCGCTTGCAGTCCACCGTGGCCGAGGCCGTCGACGCGCTCGACGCCTACCACCCGACGCGCGCCGCCCGCGCCATCGAGGCCTTCGTCGACGACCTGTCGAACTGGTGGCTCCGGCGCTCGCGGCGGAGGTTCTGGACCTCGAAGGTTCAGGGTTCGGGGGTTCAGGGTTCGCCAGACCAGAGCGCCGAACTCGCGGGCGACGAACCCCGAACCCTGAACCCCGAACCCTCAAAGCAGGCCGCCTACGACACGCTGTGGGAGTGCCTCGACGCCGTGTCCCGGCTGATGGCGCCCATCGCGCCGTTTACCGGCGAGTGGCTGTACGGGCTGCTCGGCCACGACGCGTCGGTCCACCTCCAGACGTATCCCGAGCCCGACGCCGGCCGGCACGACGCCGAGCTGGAGGGGCGGATGGCGCTCGCCCGGGCGGTGACCACGGCCACGCTCGCGCTGCGCAACGAGGCCGGCATCAACGTCCGCCAGCCGCTCCGGTCGCTGCTGGTCGTGACCGGCGTCGGCGGCGTGGACGAGGCCGTGCTGCGGTCGGTCGAGACCGTGGTCCTGGACGAGGTCAACGTCAAGACGCTCGAGACCGCGTCGGCCGACTCGGGCGTGGTCTCGAAGCGGGCGACGCCCAACTTCAAGGCGCTCGGCCGGCGGCTCGGACCCCGGATGAAGGAGGCCAACGCGGCCATCCGCGCGCTCGACACCGACGCCATCCGCCGCTACGAGGCCGACGGCACGTTCGAGCTGGTGTTGCCGAGCGGGCCCATCCCCCTGGAGCCGGGCGACCTCGACGTGGTGTCGGAAGGCGTTGCCGGCCGGGTCGTCCGCCAGGAGACCGTGCTCGACGCGGGCGGCGACGTCCAGGTCGTGACGGTCGCCCTCGACACGACGCTCGACGACACGCTCCGCGCCGAGGGCGTCACGCGCGAGGTCGTCAACCGTGTCCAGGCGCTCCGCAAGGAGGCCGGCTTCGACGTGGCCGACCGGATCGCGGTCGAGCTCGGCGTGCCGCCGGGCTTGCTCACCTTCGTCGCCGGCGACGGAGCGCTGTCGCCGTCGTTCGCCGGCCCCGTCCGCGCCGAGACGCTGGCCGAGTCGCTCGCGCTGTCCGACGCGCCGACCGGCGACCTCGTCCGCGACGTCGAGATCAACGGCGAGACGCTGACCGTCGGCGTCCGCAAGCTCTAGTCCGATCCGGGAAGGCACGGCCGGCCGTCCGTGCGAACCCCGAACCCTGAACCCCGAACCTTTCCGGCATGCGCGTCCTCTGGGTCACGTTCTTCCTCGTCGTCGCCGACCAGATCACGAAGCTCGTGGTCAAGTACAACATGGTGCTCGGCGAGTCGATCCCGGTCGTCGGGCGGCTGTTCCGGTTCACGTTCACCGAGAACCCCGGCATGGCGTTCGGGCTGACGGTCGGGAGCAAGCTGTTCCTGACCCTGTTCTCGATCGCCGCGACGATCCTGATCTTCGTCTACCTCTGGCGCGTCCAGTGGGCCCCGTTCGGGTACCGGCTGGCGCTGGCGCTGGTGCTGGGCGGCGCGCTCGGCAACGTGATCGACCGGGTGTTCTACGGCGTCGCCTTCGGCGAGTGCCTGCCGTCGCCGCCCGGCTCGTCGCGGCTGTTCTACGGCTGCGTGGTCGACTTTCTCCACCTCGACGTGTACCAGGGCCCGCTCTTCGGACGGTCCGTCGCGCTGTTCCCCATCGGCAACATCGCCGACGTGGCCATCATCGCGGGCGTGGTGCTGATCCTGATCACGCAGGGCCGGTTCCACGAGGCGGTCCTGGCACGCGAGGCGCCGGCGCCGGTGCCGGTCGAGCCGGCCGTGGGCGACGCGGGCTAGCTGGCCAGCAGCTCGCCCCAGGTCAGCCCCGCGGCGTCGAGGAGCTCGCCGACCAGGAGGAGCAGGGCGACGGCCCCGAACACGATCGAGTACACGAGGAGGGCCATCAGGCTTGCCCCGGCGCCCTTGGCGACGGTCGCCCACCCGGGTTGCCAAAACGCGACGGCTCCCCACGCCCCGATGCCGGCGTAGGCGAGCAGCGTCCCGACGGACTGGACGACCGTGGCGACCGTGAACGGGAGCGCCGCGTAGACGAGGGGCGAGACGACGGCCAGGACGAGCGTCGCGGAGCCGACCACGTAGAGCGAGAAGATGGCGGTCTCGGCCAGGTTGCGCCGACGCCCGAACAGCAACCGGAGCGGGAGGACCAAGAACAAGGCGAAGAAGACCAGGAACGGCGTCCCGATCTGGCGCTGGATCTGGCTCAGCCGTCGCACCAGACCCCCGTCGTCGCCGTCGAGCTGGCGGGCGGCCACCTGGATCCGCATCCCCACGGAGGACGAGTCCGCGGCGGTCTCGCCGTCCGGGTCGATCTGGATGAAGGTGTCCGTCGTCACGCCCGCGTTCTCGGCGATGGTGTCCTGGAGCAGCCCGGTCGAGAACAGGTACAGCGCGGACGCCAGCAGGTAGAAGCTGAGCGGGTGCGTGTAGCGCCGCCGCCGGCCCTCGACGTAGTCGGCGGGGACGCGGCCGGGGCCGCCGGCCAGCCGGGCGAGCGTGTGGAGCAGGCCGCGGTCGAGGTTGAACGCCCGGGCGACGAAGTCACTCCACAGGCCGCGCAACGTCATCCGCCCGTCGGGGTGCCGCTGGCCACACCCGGCGCAGTACGGGCCGGACGGTTCGGCGCCGCAGTTGGCGCACGGATCGGGTTCGCGGACCACGGTTCCGTCGGCGAGCTCGGGCGCGGCGGCACCTCCCTCGATGCCAGCGGGCTCAGGCGCCTCGGCACCCCCGGGGGCGCCGGCGATGGGGCCCGGCTCGTCGGGCGGGTCGGCGGTCGGAGGGACGAGGTCGGTCTCGGCCATGGACGGCGTGGGGGCTCGCCCCATGCTACGACGCTACCCCGACCGCGCGCGGCGGACGACGAGCAGCACGCTCGACACGACGAGCGCGGCGCCGGCCACGCTCAGCCCGTCCACGTCGTCGCCCAGGAAGAGCGCGCCCCACGCGAACGCGAGCACGACCTGGAGGTAGCCGATGGCGGAGGCCGTGCCCGCTTCGAGCCGCGCCATCCCCTTCGTCAGGCCGACCTGCCCGGCATGCGTCGCCAGCCCGATGCCCAGGAGAAGGAGCCAGTCCCACCCGACCGGCCACACCCAGGCGCCGCTGAGCGCGAACGGCACCGAGCCCACGAGCCCGATCCACGACAGGTAGAAGATGATAGTCATGGGGCGGTCGGTCGCCCGCAGCTTCCGGACGAACGTGTACGCCAGGCCCGAGAGCACGGCGGCCGTCGCGACGGCGGCGACGCCCCACCCGTCGAGCGCGACGCCGGCCCCGAACAGCACGCTCGGCCGCGCCACCAGCACCACGCCGGCCATCGACAGGGCCGCGCCGGCGAGCACCAGCGGCCGGAGCCGCTCGCCGATGAGCAGCGCGGCGATCAGCGCGGTCCACACGGGGATCGTGTACTGGATCGTGACGGCGTCGCCAAGGGGGAGCCGGCCGATCCCGAAGTAGAACAGGCTCAGCGCCGTCGCCCCGACGGCCCCGCGCAGGAGCAACGTTCGGCGGTCGACGCCCAGTGGTGACACGCCGTCGGCACGGAGCGCGGCGAACGTGAGGGCGGCCATGAACGCCGACCGCGCGAAGACGAGCTCCATCGTCGGGAACGTGGCCGAGGCCACCTTGACGAGCAGGCTCATCAGGCTGAACCCGAGGGCGGCCCCCAGCATGTAGAGCACGCCGTGGAGCCGGTCCCGCCGGAGGGCGTCGTCGGTCGGGGCCGTGGCGAGGGGGGACTCCATGCGGGCGCAACGGGCCGCGCTCCGCTCCGTTCTCCGCCGCGGCCTGATTGACGCGACCCTCACCGGAGAGACGAAGACCGCGGCTCGGAGGCTGGTGTGGCTCGGCCCTCCGTCCCCCCGCTTCTACCCTCGACTCTCCGCGTCCCCGCTCCCGTCGTCGATCACCTCGGCGTCCTCGACCGCGGGCCGAGCCGGCCCGAAGGGACCGAACGCGGGACCGGGCCCGAACGCCGGGGCCGAGGCCACGCGGACGGTCCCGCGCGCCACGGCCTGCTCGAAGCGGGACCGGAGCGCGCGCCGGACGACCGCCCGCGTCGGCGGGAACAGGCCGAGCAGCCCGGCGACGTCGGTCAGGAATCCGGGCGTGAGCAGCAGCGTCCCCGCGACCAGGATCACGACGCCGTCGACGAGCTCCGGGCCGGGGACGCCGCCGGTCGCCAGCTTCGACTGGACGCGCCGCCACGCCGCCGTCCCCTCGCGCCGCGCCAGCCACGACCCGAGCACCGCCGTCGCTACGACGATGGCGAGCGTCGGGCCCAGCCCGATCCGACCGCCGACACTCACCAGGAGCGCCAGGTCGACGACCGGGACGATCAGGAACAGGAGCAGCAGGCGGCCGAACACGGGTGGAGCGGAAGGGTTGGAGCGAACGCGCCCACTCAGAACCTCCGTGCCCTCGTCCCGGGTCCTCATCGCCGTGCTCGCCCTCGTCGCCGCCCCGGCCGTCTCGGGCCAGGCGGTGCTCTCACCCGCCGAGGTGGAGGCGTTGTCCCAGGCGCTGCGCGCCGATCAGCAGGCGCACCTGTGGCGCGTGGGCGCGTGGGGGCTGGCGAACGCCGTCGGAGGGGCCGCCCTGGCGCTCGCGTCGGACCGGAGCGCGGACGCTGGCCGGTGGGCGTTCGGCGTTCAGTCGGGCGCGTGGGGCGTGGTCAACGTCGGCATCGCGGTGGTCGGGCTCGTCGGCGGGCCGGGCGAGGTCACGGGCGAGTGGGCCCTCGCGCTCGCCGCGGAGAACGGCTACGCCGACGTGTTGCTGGTCAACCTCGGGCTCAACGTGGGCTACGCGGCCGTCGGGGGAACGCTGCTGGCGGTCGCCGGCCGTGGCGTGCCCAACCCGGCGGCGTGGCGGGGCCACGGGGCCGCGCTCGTGCTCCAAGGGGCCGGCCTGTTCGTCCTCGACGGCGTGGCAGTCCTCGCGACGCGCGGCCGTCTCGGCGCGCTCGTCGACCTCGCAAGCCGCGCCACCGTGTCGGCCTCGGGCACCGGCGTGACGCTCGTCATCCCCTTGTAACCGCGACGGGCGGGAGAACCTGGCCGCGGCGTCTCTTGACGCCGACGTCCACGCCTGTTGCACGTTGAACCGGGCCGGCTCCTGAGCGAAACAGGTCCTATGAAAACGAGCCCCCACCTCCGCTGATCGGCGGGTGGGGGCTCGTGATGCGGATGGCCACGACGTGCTCAGGCCGCCCGTGTGGAGGCGGAAGGACGCCTTTGCGGTCGCTGCGCCCCTCGGCTAGCGCCGCGAGAGGTCGGCCTGGACCATCGGGCGGCCGAACGCCTGGGCCGTGACCTCGATGGCGCGTGGCGTCTCGAACCGGACGGCCTTCGGCGGCGGCGCGTCGAGGCCGTAGACCGCGAACACGACGTCCGACACCTCGATCACCTTGCCGGACGACATCGTGAAGCGAGTGCTCCCCCCGTCCGTCAGGTTGCCATTGTTGTAGTCCTTGGCGATGAGCCACGACCCGTTGCGCCAGACGTAGTGCCACGAGTCGGGTCCGAGCTGGGCCGTACCGACGGAGATGTCCTCGAACCCCGCGTAGGTCTCGGCGGCGGCGACAGCCGCGCCGCGGTTGAAGTACGTCACGACAACCGAGTCTGGACGGACGTTGCCTGGCACGAACGCGAGGGTGTACCCGCTGGAGGTCCGGGTCGAGCGGAGGCGGAGTTGGTCGTCGCCTGCTTCGACGGCGACGTCGAAGCGCTCGCCGAGGTCGAGAGGCGCGAGGTCGTAGAGGACGTCACCGGACACCGCAGTCTGGGCGTCCAAGGTGACGGCGTCGGCGGACGAGACGGATGGGACGTCCGCCGTGTCGCAGCCGATAAAGGAGAGAGCGAGAGCTACCGTGGCAGCGGACCGAGCGAGGAGTGAGTGAGCGCGCATGGTGGGGTAGGCGTTGGGGACTACAGGCTACCCCTCACACGGCCTGCCGCCATGGAGCATGAAGCACGTTCCCCATAGTATCCGCGCACCAAAGGGCCTCGTTCGAGCCCCACCTCTGGGGTCGGAGGACGATCTGAAAACCGCTTCAGCTCCACGATACGGCCAGGGAGAGCAACGCGGCCGCGACGGGTGGCCGACGGCAGGGCCAATCCCACGCCCCACGTCTCACCCCACGGGAGACGTGTCCCGAGTGTGTTTGTCGGTGCCCCACGTGTCGCGAGTTAGAGTCGAGGTCCCCGTGCCTCGGCCCTTCGAAACGGCTTGGCGAGCGAGTCTCCTTAGACGAGGCCGTGCTCCCAGGCCCACGCGACCGCCTGCCTCCACGACGAGACGTTCAGCTTCTCGTAGGCGGCCGAGACGTGGTTGCGGACCGTGTTGGGGGAGATCCCCAGCTCGTCGGCGATCTCGCTGTTGTCCCGGCCCCGCGCCATCAGCCGGACCACGTCGAGCTCGCGGTCGGAGATCGGGATCTCGACCGTGTTCGGCGGGGTGATGCTCACGAACCACCGCCCCTCGCCTCGGGAGACGGCCTCGACGGCCTCGGCGACCAGGGACATCGGCTTGTCTTTCGTGACGTACCCGGCGGCGCCCGCCTGCAACATGGCGGTGACGTAAGCCGCGTCGTCGTACGCCGAGTAGGCCAGGACGCGGGTCGGCACGTCGAGCTCGCGGAGCCGCTCGGCGACCGCGATCCCGTCCATCCCCGGCATCTCCATGTCGAGCAGGACGACGTTCGGCTCGAGACGCTGGCACGCCTCGACGCCCTGTTCGCCATCCGAGGCCTCGGCCACGACCTCGATCTTCCCGGTCTGCTCCAAGGCCACGCGGACCCCCGCCCGGAGGGCTGGGTGGTCGTCGATCAAGACGGTGCGCACGCGAGAGAAAGGGGACATGGGGCCAGGGAGCTAAACGTGAACGGGGAGACGCGGCCGACGGGGGGGGCGCCTCGGGCCGTCCGTACGACGCATGTCTGGAAGAGTGACGAGGACCCGGGCCCCCTCGCCCTCCGTCCCGTCCGACGACAGCGTGAGCGTGCCCCCGACCGCTTCGACACGCTCGTACATCCCGACCAAGCCGAAGTGCCCGTGGTCGGCGAGATCCGAGAGGTCGGGGGAGCCCCCGCTCCACGGGAACCCGCCGCCGTTGTCGGTGACCTCGAGCACGATCGTTCCGTCGGTCCCCAGCAGGCTGAGGCGGACGTGGACTCGGGTGGCCCGGCCGTGTTCGATGGCGTTCGTGATCGACTCCTGGGCGATCCGGAAAAGGGACGACCGAACGACGTCGGGGAGCGCGTCCGGGCCCGTCCCGTCCTCGTCCAGCTCGAGGCCGACCGACACCTCGCTGTACCGGTCTTTGACGCGGTTCGCGTGTGCGGAGAGGGCCGCAGCGAGTCCGAACCGGCCGAGGGCTGGAGGTCGCAAGCCCTCGGCGATCGCGCGCAGCTCCCTCGCGATCCGGCTGGCCTCCTCGCTCACCTCGTTCGAGACCTGGCCACCGGAGAGCATCCGCAGGGCGTGGACGTCCTGGAGGGGGCCGTCGTGGATCTCTCGCGCCAGCCTCGACCGCTCGGCCTCTCGGGCGTGGAGCGCTCGCTGCCGGGCGACCGCGTCCTCATGCTTCCGCTTCCGCTCTCGTCGCGTCAACGCGAGGCCGACCACGAACCCGCCGACGGCGAAGACGGCGACGGCGGTCAGAACCGCGACCCAGATGGGAAGCCCCTGGTCAAACTGGAGACGCAGCCGCTCCTTCTCGAGGTGGAACCCGAACTCTCGGCTGGGGAATTGGGAAACCTCTGCCTCCGACGATCGCTCTTGGATCATCGCGAGAACGTCGCTGGAGATCCAGATGGTAGAGACGGGAGCGTCCGCCGCCTCCGGAATGCCGTCCTTCGGGGACGCTGATGGGTCCGCCTGTCCCATGTCGTCGATTCTCACCACCCCGTCCCCTCTCACCTCGAATCGGAAGAGGGTCCCGCTGAGCCCGTCAATGGCAGCCCCCTCCACAACTCGGTTCGTGGTCATCTGTGCGACCGCGCCTGGAGACGACGCGAGCGTGGCCACCGCGCCGACGAGCGCGAAGAGGAGCATGAGGCGGAGGCGGGTCGAGGAGCGCACGGGAGGGGAAGCTGTGTTTTAAGGTAGTACGCCCTTCCGCTGACGAGAACGCTCGCAGGGCTACGGCGGTAGTGCAGGAGTCCCAGTGGAGATCTGGGAGAACGGCCATGCGGAGCGGCCCCGGGAGCGATAGTCTAGGGCTCGTACGGAAGCTCTTTGTCGTCATCCTGAGCGCCAGCGAAGGATCTCAACGCCGGACCTATAACCCTCCGCCACCGGCGTGGAGGGGCTCGGAAGACCGAGTTGAGATCCTTCGCTCTGCTCAGGATGACAGGTCTGGAGAGCTTCCGTACAGACCCTGAACCGTCCGCCGCCCGACCCCCGACTTTCTCGATGCCCGTCCCCATCCGCGTTGCCCTCGTCGAGGACCATGCCCTCCTCCGGGCCCTCCTGCGATCCACGCTGTCCGCGTCCTCCGACCTCGACATCGTGGGGGAGGCGGAGACGGGGGCCGAGGCGATCCGCCTGGTCCGGGCCGTCCGGCCGGACGTGCTCGTGCTCGACATCCAGTTGGCCGGGAGCCAGGACGGCGTCGACGTCGCGACGCGGGTGGCCGGCGGGGCGTGCCGCGTGCTGGCGTACTCGTCGCACTCCGACCCGGTCCACGTGGCCCACCTGCTCCGCGCGGGCGCCTCGGGGTACCTGTCCAAGGAGGCGCCGGTCCACCGGGTCGCCGAGGCCGTCCGGGCGGTGGCCGCCGGCGAGAGCCGGTGGTTCGAGTCCGGGGTCGACGCGGCCGCGCTCTTGGCGCCCGACGAGCTCCGTGCGCTCGCCCACTTTGCTACCGGAGGGCGCCCGGAGACGCTCGCCCGGGCGCTCGGCACGTCGGCGACGGACGCGCGCGACGTGCTCTCCGGACTGTGCGCCCGGCTCGACGCCAGCTCGTGGTACGAGGCCCTCGCGCGCGGGTGGGCGCTGGGGCTGATCGGCCCGGGCCACGTGCGCGAGCCGGTCGGCGCGCGCGGCTACTCGATCCGGGCGAAGAGGCCGGGGCAGGCGAGGGCCGCCAGGGTCGGGTCGTACGGCGCGTAGTACGTGTAGACGATCTCGCGGCCCGGGGCCGACTCTCGCTCGAAGGTGCAGGTCGCGATCCGCCCTTCGGTGGGGCACGTGCCGGAGGCAAACGACGCGTCCGGGGCCGCGTCGCACTGGGCGCGGGCCGACTCCGGCGTCCACGCCTCGCCGGTGTAGGTGAAGCAGTAGCTCTCGGTCGCGCGGACGTCGCAGCGGCCGGACGAGCCCCGGGGCGGGGCCGGAGAGGGCGCGGGGACGGGGCGCGGCGATGGCGGGCGCGAGGGAGGGGCCGGCCGCGGGGGGATCTGGACCACGATCTCCGGCGGCTCCGTCGTGTCGAACACGACCTCGGCCGCGTCGAACGGCGTCGGCGGTGGGCCGAGGACGCGCGTCGTCCCGGCCGTCGGCTCGGGGGGCGCGGTCTCGGGTGGCCTCTGGGGCGGCTCGCTCTGGCAGGCGGCGACGGCGAGGGCGAGGAGCAGGAGGCGGCGACCCATGCCCGCAGTCTAGCGCCGCTCCGACGCGTTCCAGGCGTCCCACCGCCTGTCGTACGACGCCCCGTCTCGGTACCGGTCGATCCAGCGGCGGTCGACGGCATGCTTGAGGCGCAGCACCCCCCCGGCACGGACGGCGACCGGCCCGGCCACCCACCACGCCGACGGCTCGCCGGTCGACACCAGCAGCGGGGCGACGGGGTACGGCCGGAACGGGCGGAGCGGGACGCGGCCCGGGTCCTGCCCGGCCGCCAGCGCCCGGAGCGCCTGCCGCACGTTCTCGCGCAAGACCGGCCCCTGCTTGACGGCGTGGACGCCGATCCGCGCCAACTCCTCGTGGCCGGCCACCGCTGCGCTGTCGCCGGCCACGAACACGCGCCCATCGTCGACCGAGCGCAGGCCGCGGTCGACGCGGGCGAAACCGCGGTCGGTCACTGCCAGCCCGGCGTGGCGGAACAGGGGCGGCCCGACGGAGCCCGTGGCCCAGAGCACCGCGTCGGTGGGGAGCGTCTCGCCGTCGAGGTGGACGCCGTCGGCGTCGGCGGCCTCGGCGCGCGCGCCCAGGCGGAGGGTCGCACCCCGCCCACGGAGGGTCTCTGCCGCCCACTCTCCGACGCGAGTGGGGAGCTCGGGACACAGCCGGTCGCCTGGCTCGACGACCGTGACCGAGAGCCGGGTGAGGTCGGGCCGGGCGGTCACGTTGAGGGCCGTCTCCGTCCCGGCGGCTCCGCCGCCCACGATCGCCAGGCGCCTCTCGTCTCCCGACGCGGCCGTGTCGTCGAGGAAGCGTCCGAGCTCCCCGATCCGCCACAGCGGCTTCGTCCGCACCGCGCCGTCGGCGTCGTCGCGGCCGGGGTTGACGGCGCCGATGTCGAACGCCACCACGTCGTAGCGCTCGCGCCGACCGTCGGACAGGACCACCTCGCGGGCGTGGCGGTCGAGCGCTTCGGCCCGGCCCTCGACGAAGCGGACCCCCTCGCGCTCGCAGATGGGCCCGAGCGGGATGGTCACGTCGGCCCGGGCGTAGACGCCGCCGAGCCACTCGGGAGTCATCCCGGAGTACCACAGCTCCGGTCGGTCCGAGACGAGCGTGACCTCGGCGCCCGTCTCGCTCGCCAGCCGGCGCGCGTGGGCCAAGAGCGGCAGGCTCGCGTGGCCGCCGCCGACAACGACGAGGGTGGGCATGTGGATCGCTAGGGGGGACCCGAAGCCGAACGTCCCGGCCCCTCCGCGGGTCCGCGCCTTCCCGTGCGCCCGCGCTACAGCGCGGCCTCGAACATCGCGTACTCCTTGTCGCGGACGCAGCCCAGCTTCTCGAGCGCGTTGACCAAGGGCTTGTTCGAGTCCAACACCCACGACAGCTCGGCGGCTTGGTACCCGTCGCGCCGGCCGTTGACGATGGTGTGGTGGATCAGGAGCGCGTCCAGGCCGAGGTTGCGGTAGGCCGGCAGGACGCCCATGAGCGCCATCCGGATCTCGTAGACCCCGCCCAGCTTCCACGCCCCAAGCACCTTGGGCAGGCCGAGCGACGCGAGCCGGCCGCGAGGCAAGTGCTTGAGCGCCTGGTTGAGGTTCGGCAACGACGCCGCGAACGCGATCGGCGCGCCGTCGAGCTCGGCGAACAGGAACAGGTCGGGCTCGATGATCGGCTTCATCTCGTCGGCCAGGTGGAGCGCCTCGTGCTCGGTGTACGGCACGTGGCCCCAGTTCCCGGCCCACGCTTGGTTGTAGATCCGCATGGCCGAGGCGATGTCCTCGTGGAACTGAGCCGGGTCGAGCGAGCGGACGGTGATCCCGGGGTTCCGCCGGGCCACGATCTCGGCGCCCCGCGCCATCCGGTCCGAGTTGATGTAGGCCTCGTGGACGTAGAACGCCCACATCGTCATGGCCCGCTCGAAGCCCCACCGCTCCAGGGTCGCGGCGTAGTACGGCTTGTTGTAGGGGAGCAGGATCGACGGCGGCCGGTCGAACCCGTCGACGAGCAGCCCGGCCACGTCGTTCATCGTCGGGTTGGCCGGGCCCCGCACGCCCGTCAGCCCGCGCTCGCGGAGCCACCCGGCCGCCGCGTCGAGCAGCGCCTGGGCCACGGCGTCGTCCTCGACGGTCTCGAAAAAGCCGAAGAACCCGTTGCCGTCGGCGTACGTGGCGAGGTGCTGCCCATTCTCGATCGCCGCGACCCGGCCGACGACCTCGCCGCCGCGCTCGGCCAGGAACAGCTCGATGGCGCCGTGCTCGAAGAACGGGTTCTTCTTCGGATCGAGCACGCCCTTCTGGTCCATCCGGAGCGGCGGCACAAAGTGGGGGTCGCCCCGGTAATGGCCGTACGGGAAGTCCAGGAACGTCTTCCGGTCGGCAGACGAGCGGACGGGGCGGACGGTGGGGGCGGGCATGGGGTGGGGGAGGGCCGGCCCAAAGCTAGCCCACCGACGACCACGCCCCTGTCCTGGGCCTACGCCGTCCCGTTCGCGCCCGCCCGCCGGTCCGGGTCCATCGCCGGGCCGGGCTTGCCGCCGGGCGCGATGATCTCGTGGCGCAGGCCGACCGTCTCGAAGGCGCCGAGGACCCGGGCGAGCTCGTCGTCCGAGTGCGTCGCCATGTAGCTCGTCCGCATGAGCGACTGGCCGGGCGGGACGGCCGGCGGGATGACGGCGTTCGTGAACACGCCCTCCTCCAGCAGGTCCTTCCAGAACGCGAAGCACCGGTACATCTCGCCGATGACGACCGGGATGATCGGCGTCTGCGACGCCCACACGTCGAAGCCCAAGGACCGGAACCCGTCGCGCATGGTGTCCGAGATGGTTGCCAGCCGGTCGAGCCGCTCGGGCTCGGCCTCCAGGATGTCGAGGCACGCGAGCACGGTCGCCACGGCCGACGGCGGCATCGACGCCGAGAAGATGTGGGTCGACGCCGAGTGGCGGACGTACTCGATCACCGTCTCGTCGCCCACGACGAACCCGCCGAGCGACGAGAAGCTTTTCGAGAACGTCCCCGACGTGAGGGCCACCCGGTCCTCGAGTCCGAACGCCGACGCCGTGCCCCGCCCGCCGTCGCCGATCACGCCGACCGCGTGGGCGTCGTCCAGGAAGAGAGCGGCGCCGAACTCCTCGGCCAGCTCGACCAGCTCGGGCACCTTGGCCAGCGTGCCCGACATCGAGAACACGCCGTCGGTCGCGATGAGCTTGCCGGCGTCCGGCCGCTCGGTCGAGATCCGCTCGAGGAACGTCCGCAGGTGGGCCATGTCGCTGTGCCGGTAGCGGACGGTCTCGGCGGCCGAGACCTGCTGGCCGGCCAGGATGCAGGCGTGGTTGTCCTTGTCGGAGAAGATGACGTCGCCGCGGCCGGCCAGGCTCTGCAGGACGCCCTGGTTGGTCATGTAGCCGGTCGAGAACAGGACGCAGGCCTCCTGGCGGAGGAACTGCGCCAGCCGCTCTTCGAGCTCGAGGTGGAGGTCGAGCGTGCCGTTGAGGAAGCGGCTCCCGGTGCACCCCGTCCCGTACTTGTCGACGGCCGCCTTGGCCGCCTCCCGGACCCGGCGGTCGCTCGTCAGGCCGAGGTAGTTGTTCGACCCCGCCATGATGGTCTCACGGCCGTCGATGACGGCCGTCGTCCCCTCGTTGACCTCGATGGCCCGGAAGAACGGGTAGAGGCCAGCGGCGTGGACCTTCTGGTAATCGCCGTCGGGCGCGAAGAACGCCGTCGCCTTGTCGAACAGCGACGCGGTCGGCCGGGCGTCGGGGTCCGGCGTGACGCCGGTCGGCTGCTGTCCGAGGAAATCAGGGAGGGTCATTGGGCAAGCCGGGGCGGCGACCGACGAAGATACCCGCCGGCGGGTGGCGGCCGCCGCAAAACCCGGTGAAGGGGAGGGGGTTAAGAGACTTAGGCGGCCACGCGAACGCTCGCCGTGTCCGCCCCGAGAACGCGCTCGATGGCGTCGGCGGCACGCTCGCGGCCGGCCGTCCCGTCGGCGGCGGCTCGCGGGCGGAGGTCGTCGGCGCGGTCGAGGAACCGGCGGAGGTCGTCGGCGCGGAGGTCGCGGCCGAGGACGGCCTCGCCGCGGCCCTGCTCGCGGAGCGCGAGCGCGTTGACGGTCTGCTCGAAGAAGCCCCGGTTGGGCACCGCCAGGACGGGCTTGCCCAGGTGGAGCGCCTCGGAGAGCAACGTGAACCCGGCCGTGGCCACGACGGCCCGGCACCCGGCGAGGTCGGCCAGGAAGCCGGCCCGCGACGGAGGCCGCAGGCGGAGGCCCGGCGCGACCGCGAGGCCCGGGTCGAGGCCGTACACGTCGGCCGGGACGCCGACGCGGGCGAGCGTGCCGAGGAGCGCGTCCATCCCCTCGCCCTCGTTGACGTAGACCAGCAGGCGCCGGCCGGCCCGGGGCCGCGCCGCGAGCACGTCGTCGCGCAGGATGGGCGGCACGAACACGGCCGTGGAGCCCCGGCGCACGGGCGGGAAGAAGAACGACGGGACGACGGTGACGTCGGGACGGGGCGGCGCGAGCACGGCGATGCCCAGCGCCGTGCCCAGCCTGGAGGGCCACGCCCGGAGCGGCGCCCGGGGGCGCGCCTCGGTGAGCACGAGCTGGTGGCTCAGGGCCACCACCGGCACCCCGGCCCGCCGCGCGCCGCGCGCCACGAACGGCTCGTGGTCCGCCACGACGGCGTCGGCACCGACGCGGGCCAGCCAGCCGGCCGCGTCGGCGATGATGTCGGGGCTCCGCCACGTGAGGTCGAGGTTGGCCCGGGCCGTCGCCCACATCCGGACGCGGTTGCCGTGGAGGACCTGGCGGAGGCCGGGGACGCGGTAGACGTCGCGGTCGCCGGCGCTCGCGAGCTCGTCGGCCGCGGGCGCGTCGGCGGCGAACGTGACCTGGTGGCCCCGGGGGCGGAGGGCCTCCGCGACCGCGATCGCACGCGAGGCGTGGCCGCGGCCGTGGCCGCAGAGCGCGTAGACGACGTGAGCCAGAAGTCCGGGGGTGGAGAGGAGGGAGGGCCCAACCCAGAGCCGGGCGCGCCCGTTCCGACCGAGCGGTGGTGGACGTGGGGACGGCCTCCGAAACGGGAGAGGCCTGCGTGTCCGGTCCGCCGCTCCGGCGCCAATCCGCCCCGGCGGTGCTCTGCCGCACCGGCCACGGCCCGCCACCACGCTCGAGGCCTACGGGACCACGCATCCGTTCCGTCGACGGCGGGTGAACGCGAACGATGGCGTCGAGCGCTGGGGAGAACGGGCGTGCCGAGCCGTGAGCGAGGAGGAGAGGATAGGAGGTGTGGAGAACCCGAGGTCTGTTCGTGAGGTATCCTTCGGCACGGAAGCGACACGGACTTCCGCACTCTATCCCATCCATCCTCATGGCGAAAGCCCGCAGCACGCGCAAGACCACCCCGTTCGAGTTCGAGACCCTCTCCGAGAAGGAGGCGGCCGAACGTCGTAGCACACGGGGCACTCGCCGAAGCAAGTACTCCCCCATTGGAGACCAGTTTCGAGCCCTCGGCGTCGATAAAGTGCTCGCGTTCAGCGCGAGTAAGAACGAGGTCCAGGGCGTCCGCAACTACATGCGGCGCAACTTCGAAGGCGATCACCAGGTCAACAGCCGCCGGACCGACGGCGACATGTACGAGGTCCACATCTCGCGCACAGCCTAGACCGAGAACGCTCCCAGCCCAACGGGGCCGTCCGGACACACCGGGCGGCCCCGTGTTGTTGGGGGCGGTCCGGGGCAGTAGGAGGGTTTTGGAGGCACCTGTGGCGACGTCGAGGGCGGGGTGGGGTAAGCGCAGGGCGGGCACTCTCGCTCAGTTTCCATGCGCTTTTTGCTCACCGTCCGCTCCGACGCCCAGCGTCGTGGGATCGAGCGCGGCGGCCCCGGCGAGCCACGCGATGCGAGCGGCTTGTGAGCGAGGGCCGTAGGTCGACGCGGTCGGGCCACCCACCCGCTGTCGTGCGCGGACCCCGAGCCCTCGCGGAGAGACCGCGATCTTCGACGGTCTGGGCGGGACCGCCGCCGTTTGGTCCTGTGGGGAACGACTGGAAGGAGCGGCAGCGGGTCGGAACCAGACGCCGTTCCTGCTCGGACCCGGACGGTAGAAGCCGCCTGCGGTGGCCGAGTCTTGACTCCCGCTCGCGGCGCCTACTTGTAGCCGGCCTCGGCTAGCATCTCGGTGGCCAGCTCCGCGCTCCAGCCCTGGATGGTCCGCTGCCCGACGGCCACGAGCGGGATGCCGCCGTCGCCGCCACGGGCCTGGTACTCGGCCGCGCCCGCCGCGTCCTTCTCGATGTCGACGACCCGGTGTGGGACGCCCTCGGCCGCCATGAACTCCCGGGCCTGGGCGCAGTACGGGCACCACTCGGTGACGTAGAGGACGACGGCCGGCTTGCCGTCGGGCGTCATCGAGGTCGCTGGGAGGCCGCCGCGAGCGCCGGGAGGAGACGGGGCGGGCGCGCTGACACCCGGGGCCTCGGCGGACGGGCCCTCGTCCGCGGGGGGGCTGGGCTCGATGCGGCAGCCGGCGACGGCGGCGAGGGCGAACAGCAGGACGAGGGCGCGCATGGCGTGGGGAAGGCTCAGAAAGGGATCGGCGCTCCGGGCGCCCAGGGGTAGGCGCCCAGGGATAGACGCGTCGGCGGTGGCCGTTCGCACGCGGCGGCGGCGGGCGGGATCCGCGCCCGGCCCGGCCCGTAGGGGCCGCCCCCGCCTGTCGCCCACATGACCGAGACCGCTCCACCCGACACCGACCTCCACCCCGCGTTCGCGTTCGTCCGGGCGATGGGCGGCGTCGAGGAGTACCGCCACCGGACGAACGGGCTCGTCGTGCTGCTGGCGCCCGAGGCGGCCGTCCCCGTCGTCGCGTTCCAGGTGACGTACCGGGTCGGGAGCCGGAACGAGGGGGCCGGGCTGACCGGGGCGACGCACCTGCTCGAGCACCTGATGTTCAAGGGGTCCGAGCGGTTCAACCGGGACCTCGGCACGAGCGTGTTCCAGGTGCTCCAGTCGCTCGGCGGCCAGATCAACGCGACCACCTGGTACGACCGGACCAACTACTACGCGCTGCTGCCGAGCGAGCACCTCGAGCGGGCCGTCGAGATCGAGGCCGACCGGATGCGCGGCGCGCGCGTCCGCGACCAAGACCTGGCGAGCGAGCGGACGGTCGTGCTCAACGAGCTCGACCGGGGCGAGAACGAGCCGCTGCGGAAGCTGCTCCACGCGACCTACGCGACGGCCTTCCACGCCCACCCCTACGGCCACCCCGTGATCGGTTGGCGGAGCGACGTCGAGACGGTCACGGCCGACGGGCTCCGCCACTTCTACGACACCTATTACTGGCCCGAGAACGCGACGGCCACCGTCGCCGGCGCCTTCGACCGGGCCGGCGCGCTCGCCCTCGTCGACACGCACTTCGGCGCGATCCCCGCCGGGCCCGAGGCCGCGCCGGACGCGCCCGAGCCGCTCGTCCACCGCGACGCGGTCACGCGCGAGCCCGAGCAGCGCGGCGAGCGCCGCGTGACGGTCCGCCAGGCCGGCGAACTGGGCGCGGTCCTGCTCGCCTACAAAGCGCCGGCCGGGCTGGACGAGGCGGCCGACGCGCTCGACGTCCTGACCCAGGTGCTCGCCGCGGGCAAGAGCGGGCGGCTCTTCCGCGCCCTCACCGACGCCGGCCTGTCCACCAGCGCCTCCGCCTACTTCCCGCGCCTGCGCGACCCCGGCCTGTTCATCGCCTACGCCACGCTCGCGCCCGACGTGGCGCACGAGACGGCCGAGGCCGCGCTCGCCGCCGCCCTCCGCGCCGTCGCCACGGACGGCGTGACCGACGCCGAGCTCGCCCGGGCCCGCCGCCAGGTCGTCGCCGACGAGGCGTTCGGGCGCGACGGGCCCTTCGCCGTCGTCGCCCAGATCAACGAGGCCGTGGCCGTCGGCGACTGGACGCTGTTCGCCGACTACCGCGACCGGATCGAGGCCGTCTCGGCCGCCGACGTCCAGGCCGCCGCCGCGGCCATCCTCGACGACGACCGCCGGACGGTCGCCTGGTACGTTCCCGACGAGGGACTGGGGGCTGGGGACTAAGGGGACTCGGGTGCGTGGCCATGCGGTCGCCGCCCGGTTTCACGGTCGTGTGCCCCGTCCCATCCCAGGTCTCTTCGGTCCCCCGTCTCCTCAGTTCCCGGTTTCCCCGTGCCCGACCCTCTCGCCTCCCGCGTCCACGACGTCACCGCCGGCCCGGCGCGGCTGCTCGTACTGCCCGTCGGCGTGCCCGACGTCGTCAGCTTCCGGGGCTCGTTCGAGTCGGCGCCCGACTTCCGCGTGGCCGACGACGTGATCCAGTCGGTCGTGGCGACGCTGCTCGACAAGGGGACGGTCCGGCGCGACCGGTTCGCGATCGCCGAGGCGCTGGAAGGGCGCGGAGCCCAGGTCTCGTTTTACTCGGACGGCCTCCGGATGGGGTTCGCCGGCCGCGCGCTCCGCGACGACTTGGCCGACGTGATCGCGCTCGTGGCCGAGCAGCTCCGCGAGCCGGCCCTCGACGCCGACGAGGTCGACAAGGCCGTCGTCCGAGCCGTCGCCAGCGTCCGCCGCTCGCTCGAGTCGACCGGTGGTCAGGCGTCGGACGCCCTGGCGCGCCGGCTCTACGGGCCGGCCCACCCCAACTACGCGCTCGCGCCCGACGACGAGCTCGGCGCGCTCGACGCCCTCACGCCCGACGCCGTGAGGGCCTACCACGCGGCCCACGTCGGGTCGGACGGCCTGACGATCGCGCTGGCGGGCGACGTCGACGCGTCTGCGGTCGAGGCCGCCGTTGACGCGGCCTTGGGCGACTGGCGGCCCCACGGCCTCGCGCCCGTCTTCGACGCCGCGGCCGAGCCCGAGCCGCCCGGCCGGGCCACCGTCCCGATGGCCGACCGGCTCAACCTGGACGTCCGCCTGGGCCACGCCGTCGGCTTGCGGCGTGACAGCGACGACTTTCTGGCGACCTACGCGGGCGTGTTCGCGCTCGGCGGCAACTTTTCCGGCCGGCTGATGCAGACGGTCCGCGACGAGCAGGGCCTGACGTACGGGATCGGGGCGACGCTGGGCGGCGCGAGCGTCCGCCACGACGGCCACGTCCAGGTCCAGGTCACGCTGAGCCAGGAGAACCTGGCCCGCGGCGTCGCCGCGACGCGGGCCGAGGTCGACGCGTTCGTGGCCGAGGGCGTCTCCCCAGCCGCCGTGTCGCAGACCCAGACGACGCTGGCCGGCACCCACGTCGTCGGGCTGGCGACCACGTCGGGCGCCGCGGCGCGGTTGCTCGTCAACGCCGAGCGCGGGTTCGACGTCGGCTACCTCGACCGCTACCCCGACCTGGTCCGCGCGCTCACCGCCGACGAGGTGACGGCCGCCGTCCGCCGCCACCTCCGCCCGGCCGACCTCCACGAGACCGTCGCCGGGACGCTGCCCGCGGACGGCGACGCGTAGGCCTGCTTCTCGGATTTTCAACGGGACCCCTCGGGCGGCCGTCGGCGGTTCGTGTACCTTGGGGGCGTCCGTGCTTGGCACGGGACACGGTGGCTGTAGCTCAGTTGGTTAGAGCGTCCGGTTGTGGTCCGGAAGGTCGCGGGTTCAAACCCCGTCAGCCACCCCCTGAGAGCGTCGCGGTTGCCGAGGCGCCCTCACATTTGTTCGTTGACCCCATACTCCGGTATGGACACCAGGATCTGCTCCACGTGCAAGGCCTCACGGCCTCTCGCCGACTTCTCCCGCAAGGGGAACGGCCTTCAGGCGGTGTGCCGGCAGTGCAACCGCGCCTATCAGCGGGAGCATTATCAGGCAAACCGGGACGCCTAACCGGCTGCGCGCCCGCGAGTCCGCCGACAGCCGCAAGGCCCAGGTGCGACGCTGGGCGTGGGAGCACCTGGAGCGCTCCGGATGTTGCGAGTGCGGAACGTCGGACCCCCGAGTCCTCGACTTCGACCACCGCGACCCGGCCGAGAAGGACTTCCAGATCAGCCAGGCGCTCAGCGGGAGCTACACCCTCGCTCGTGTCCAGAAGGAGGCCGGGAAGTGCGACGTGCGCTGCGCCAACTGCCACCGCCTACGGACGGCCGAGCAGTTCGGGTGGTACGCCTGGCGTGACGAATAATGGCCCTGTCATCTAGCGGTTAGGATGCCACCCTTTCACGGTGGTCACACGGGTTCGATCCCCGTCGGGGCTACGACAGACACCTGACAGAGCACCGCGTACGGCGCCCTTGGGCACGTACGCGGTGCTCCGTCGGAACGTGGTCACGAGGCGTTGGCGTCGTCCACCAGCCGCCGGAGTTGGGCGGGGACGTAGCGCCGGACGTCGGTGGGCACCTGGAAGATGCTGTGGCCGAGGAGCGCCGGGTCGTTCGCGTCGGCGCTGTAGACGACCTCCGTGTACCGCCCCGTGGCCAGCAAGCGCGCGATGTGGGACAACGCGCGGTCGATGGCAGGCCGGGCGTCGTCGAGGCCGGCGAAGCCGGGGCCGGTCGGGACGCCCGCGGCCGACGGCGGCGACGCGCACTGGTACGGGCGGATGGCCGCGTTCCCCCCGCCGCGCTGGCAGGCGGACGATCGGGGGGCGACTGAGCCCGCGTCGACCTGGCCGAGGAAGGCGGTCGACTGCCCCAGGTTGTCGTTGAAGACGAACAAAGCGGTTCGCTCCCACGGCGCGTGGCCGATCATCCACGAGAAGTCGGTGGCCGGGTCGCCGGGCCGGAAGACGGACGGAGTGAGCGTGATCACCGGGGCGCCGGACGGAGGGGCTACGCCGCGGCCGAGAGCGTCTCCTCGTCCCACTCGCGGGCAAAGCGGAGGAACCCGCTGAGCGTGGCCGGCAGCTCCGACAGCCGGACGAGCCCCATCGCCCACGACGAGAACAGACGGTTGGGGACCAGGTGCAGACCGGTCCCCGACTGGAGCTCGGCGACCGGGCCACGCGCCAGGACCGACGACTCGAAGTGACGAGGGTCGGCCTCGATGCGGGCGTAGAGCGCCTCGACGGCCTCCTCCGGTCCCTCGATCCACTGCACGAACTCGCCCGGCGCGCCGGGGATGGCCGTCAGCTCGCCGTAGAGGAGCAGGCCCGTCACGCCGATGGAGGGGTTGTGGCCCTCGGCCGTCGCGATGATGTCGTTGAGGTCGGAGGCCAAGAGGCCGGGGCGGGCGCGGGAACGGTAAAGGAGAGCGTGCATGGAGGGCCAACGGACAACCCGCCCGAGAAGTCCGCTCGGGCCTGGGACTCAGGCTTTCCCCCGTGACCGGACGCCCGCCCTCGCGGCCAGCAGCACGGCGATCGGCAGCGCCTCGACGGGCAGCCGCTGCGGCAGCACGGCCCACAGGACGACGGCGAGGCCGGTCCCGACGGCCGTCGCCAGCAGGTACCGCCGCCAGCCGTCGCCCGCACGGTCCCGCCCCAGCGCGACGGCCAGCGCGAGGTGGGTCGGCCACGCCCAGACGAGGTTCCAGTTGGGGCCCATCACGTCGTGCGTCGTTGCGAGCCACAGGAGCGCGAACACGACGCCCATCGCCCCGACGACGCCGAACAGCGCCGCGTCGCCGATCCGGCCCCAGCGCGACGGGCGGCGGAGCGCGGTCGCCCCGAGCCCGACGGCGGCGACGGCCAACGTCAGCGCGAGCGGCCACCGGAGCGCGGGCGCGGGCAGGCCAGCCGCGGGGACCCAGAACACCGTGTCGCGCCGGGCCACGAGCGGGCGCCCGCCGACCGTCGCCCGGTCGAGCTGGGCCGCCAGCTCGATGGGCAGGAACGCCTCCTCGCGCGCCGTCGCCACGCGGTCCCCCGGCATCCCGAGCGCGAGGTCGATCCCGAGGTCGACCGGCGGGTTGCCGGCGGTGTAGGGCGCGAGCAGCTCGCGGAACGTCCGCGGCGTCGCGGACGGCGGCAGCTCGAGCCCGGGGCGGCCGGAGGCGACGAGGGCCGAGTCGACGTTGTCGAGCAGCCGCGTCGAGCAGTTGTCCCAGAAAAAGTCGTAGCGGTAGTCCCGGTTCTGGGGCAGCGCGTTGACCTCGAGCCGGTCGTACAGCGTGCGGACGACCTCGGGGTCCAGCGCCAGCGTTTGCTCGATGAGGGGCCGTCGGAGGACCTGGTATTTCTGGAGCTCGAGCTCGTAGGGCGGCGTGTCGAGCGAGTAGTCGAGCGAGCCGCGCAGGAAGCGGAGCACGAAGTAGGGCTGGTCAAACGAGAACGTCCCGAAGTTGTACGTCCGGTCGATGCCCGCCGCGTCGTCCCGGATCCGGATGGCGCTGTGGCCGAACAGGCTGTACACCTCGTCGCCGGGCAGCATCGTCAGGAGCGACGCCTGGGCCCCGTCCGTCAGGCCGACGCCCGCATCTGGGACGACGCCCTCTTGAGCCGCGAGCGGGCGCACCGTGGCCAGCGAGACGATCAGCAGGGCGAGGGCGAGCGGGCGCATCCCGCAAGCTACCCGCCCCGCAGCGGCGTCGGCCCCCGTCCGTGCGGGTGGCCTCAGCCGGCCGACTCGTAGCGGAGCGCCTCCAGGGCGTCGGGGTCCGAGACGACCTCGACCACGCCGCGGCAGTCGCGGCACCGGAACGCGACGGAGGTCGGCAGGGGGTGGGTGCCGGTAAGGAACCGGAGGCCGCGGAACCCGCCGTAGGCCCGCTCTACGTCGACACTCGAGTGGTCGCGGTCGTGCCCGCACGCGCACGCCGGGTCGGACGCCGCAAGCGCGGGGACCGGGGGGCGAGCCGCCGCCGAGGCCGCCGGCCGAGGCCGCGACCGGAGCTCGCGGGCGACGCTCTCGCCCCGCGCCGTCTCCTGGCTCGCCGTCGCCTCCCCCCACCGCCCGACCGCCTGGTCCAGCGACCACGGCCCGCCGCCCCACACGACGAACACGCCCAGCAGCACCGCCACGAACGCCGTGAACGCGAACGACTCGCTGAAGACGCCCGCTGCCGGCAGGTGGACGAGGAGCGCCGCGCCCGCCAGGACCGGGACCTGCACCAAGGCCGCCACGCGCGTCAGAAGGCCGAGCATCAGCAGGAGCCCCCCGCCGACGTGCGACAGCCCGACGTAGTGGGCCAGGATGACCGACGCGTACGGGCTCTCGGCCCCGCCGGGCAAAAGGTCGACGTACGAGGCCGGCTCGGACAGGAACAGCAGGCCCCGGACGAGCAGCCCCAGGCCGAGGTACATCCGGACGAGGTCGAGCGCGGCGGCGCGGTGGTCGTCGGCCCAGCGAGCGAGAGATGAGGTCATGGCCGTGGCGGATGTGGAGAGACAGTAAAGTCTAAGCGCCACAGGACGTTCCACTGAGTGGGTGGGTTCGGGAGCGCCCTGACCCCGGTCTCCGCGGGGGGGCGCCCCTACCTTCGGCGCCCCCGCCCCACAACGCCCCGTGACCCGGACCGAGAAAGCCGCCGTCGTCCTCGACCGCCTGCGCCAGGCGATCCCCGCGCCCGAGACCGAGCTAGAGTACCGGACCGAGTTCGAGCTGCTGGTCGCCGTCATCCTGTCGGCCCAGTGCACCGACAAGCGGGTCAACTTGGTCACGCCGGCCCTGTTCGAGGCGTACCCGGACGCGACGGCGATGGCCGACGCCGAGGCCGACGACGTCTTCCCGTTCATCCGGTCCGTCTCGTACCCCAACAACAAGGCGAAGGCGCTCGCGAAGACCGCCCGGATGCTCCGCGACGACTACGGCGGCGAGGTCCCCCGCGAGCACGCGGAGCTGACGAAGCTGGCCGGCGTCGGCCGGAAGACGGCCAACGTGGTGGTCGCGGTCGCCTTCGGCGAGGCCGCCATCGCCGTCGACACCCACGTGTTCCGGGTGGCCAACCGGGTCGGGCTGGTCCAGAACCAGCCGACGCCGCTGGCGGTCGAGCGGGGCTTGCGCCGCGTGATCCCCCGAGAGGACTGGGGCGAGGCCCATCACCTCCTGATCCTGCACGGCCGCTACACGTGCCAGGCGCGCACGCCCCAGTGCGAGCGGTGCCCGCTCACCGACGTCTGCGACTACTACGCGGCGCTCCAGGCCCTGCCCGACCCGCTCCTCGACCTCGACCCCAAGCAGGGCCGGTACTACTCGAAGACCGCCCGTCGCTACTTCGACGCGCCGGCCACCAAGACCGACCGCTACGGGACCGAGCAGATCGCGGACCCGTGGACCGGCTCGATGAACGTGTTCGACGCCCGCACCGGCCGGACGACCAAGAAGGCCCGTGACTACCGGGTGTAGCTCGCTCCGCTCGCGGAACTGGGAACGGGGAGCTGGCAGAGGAAGGTGGCCATCGAGCCCCCGTACGGACACGACTCGTCGTGTCCCTGCCGAGCGGGGTGTCGCCAGCGTGGGGTGGCCGCCGGCGGGCACGATGAATCGTGGCCCTACGTGGCCGTTGCCATTGGCTCGTGCGGACACCATGCATGGTGTCCCTACCGAGACACGATGAATCGCGTCCCTACAAAGGCCCGATCCCTGCCGGCGCTGGCGGCCGGGTGCCGACGGCCGGAGATTCCACCCGTCCACCCGTCCACCCGTCCACCCGTCCACCCGTCCACCCGTCCACCCGTCCACCCGTCCACCCGCATAGCCCCGTGTCACTGCTCTCCGACTTCAAGGCATTTGCCCTCCGCGGCAACCTCATCGACCTGGCGGTCGGGTTCACCGTGGGGGCCGCGTTCACGACCGTCGCCCAGTCGCTCGTCGACGACCTGCTGATGCCGCCGCTCGGGCTGCTCTTGGGCAAGACCGACTTTTCCGACTACTACCTGCTGCTCCGCGAGGGCGCGTCCGCGCCGGGGCCGTACGCGACGAAGGAGGCCGCCGAGGCCGCCGGCGCGGTGACGCTCGACTACGGCGAGTTCCTGACCAACGGCCTGTCGTTCCTGGTCGTGGCCCTCGCCGTGTTCGCCGTCATCCGGATCGCGACGCGGGCGGGCGAGGCCATCGAGGACGAGTTCGGCGAGCCCGACACGCCCGAGACGCCGGCCACCAAGAAGTGCGCGTACTGCCGCGAGACGGTGCCCTACAAGGCCAGCCGCTGCTCCCACTGCACCTCGTTCCTCGGCACCGGCGGTGGCCCCCTCGCGCCGGACGCCGCGATCACGCCGGGCGAGGGATGAGGGATGAGGGATGAGGGATGAGGGATGAGGGATGAGGGATGAGGGATGAGGGGGGTGCGGCCGGCGAAAAGTTCCGGGCATCTTCCGGCCGGCAAGCTGGCGCGGGGAGTCCAGTGCCGGCACCTTCCCGTTCCCCGTTCCCCGTTCCCCGTTCCCCGTTCCCCGTTCCCCGTTCCCCGTGCCGACCCCACACCTCCTCTTGATCCTCGACGGCTACGGCATCGCCGAGGACCCGTCCGTCTCGGCCGTCGACGCGGCGCGGACGCCGTTCCTGGACGCCCTGTTCGCGTCCGCCCCGACATCGACGCTGGAGGCGTCGGGCCGAGCCGTGGGGCTGCCGGCGGGGCAGATGGGGAACTCGGAGGTCGGCCACCTCAACCTGGGCGCCGGGCGCGTGGTGGACCAGGACATCACGCGGATCGACAAGGCCATCGAGGACGGGTCGCTGGCCGAGAACGCCGCGCTCCGGGCCGCCGTCCAGTACGCCCAGGCGACGGACTCGACGTTGCATCTGATGGGGCTGGTGTCCGACGGCGGGGTCCACTCGCACCTCGGCCACATCGCGGCGCTGCTCGACCTGGCGGCGCGGGAGGGGCTGACGGGCGACCGCGTCGTCGTCCACGCGTTCACCGACGGGCGCGACACGGGGCCGGAGGCCGGCGCGGGCTACGTCCGCCAGGTCCAGGCCGCGATCGACGCGGCGGGCGTCGGCGTGGTGGGGTCGGTGGTGGGGCGCTACTTCGCGATGGACCGCGACCGGCGCTGGGAGCGGACCGAGAAGGCGTACCGCCTCTTGACCGAGGGCGTCGGCGCGAGCTACTCCGACCCCGCCGCGTTCCTCGAGGCCAGCTACGCGGCCGGCGTCACCGACGAGTTCGTCGAGCCCGGCGCGCTCGGCGGCGGTGAGGGCACGCGCGTCGCCGACGGCGACGCGGTCGTGTTCTTCAACTTCCGCTCGGACCGGGGCCGCCAGCTCACGCAGGCCTTCACCGACCCCGCCTTCGACGGGTTCGAGCGGACCCCGCCCGACGTCCACTACGTCACGATGACGCGGTACAGCGCCGCCTTCGGCGTCCCGGTCGCCTTCGACAAGCCCAACCTGGTGGCCACGCTCGGCGAGGTGGTGGCGGAGGCCGGCCTGACCCAGCTCCGTGCGGCCGAGACCGAGAAGTACCCCCACGTCACGTTCTTCTTCAACGGCGGCCGCGAGGTCCAGTACCCCGGCGAGTCGCGCGTGTTGGTGCCCAGCCCCAAGGTGGCGACGTACGACCTCCAGCCCGAGATGAGCGCGCCCGAGCTGGCCCGTCGCGTCGCCGAGGCGATCCGCACGGACGCGCCGGACCTGGTCGTGCTCAACTTCGCCAACCCCGACATGGTCGGTCACACCGGCGTGTTCGACGCCGCCGTCGCCGCCGTCGAGGCCGTCGACGCGGCGGCGCGCGGGGTGGTCGAGGCCGCCCGCGCGGCCGGCTACACCGTCGAGGTGCTGGCCGACCACGGCAACGCCGACAAGATGCGCAACCCGGACGGCTCGCCCCACACGGCCCACACGACGGCGCTCGTTCCCCACGCCATCTTGCGCGACGGGTTCGACGGGCCGATCCGCCCGGGCGCGCTCGGCGACGTGGCCCCGACGGTCCTGGCGCTGATGGGCGTCGCCCAGCCGCCCGAGATGACCGGCACGCCGCTCGTCGACGTCACCCCGTAGCGCGTGGGCGTCGGGGGATGGCCACCGGTGGCCACGGAATCCGAGGCGCCGTTGCATGCAACGACGCTACGTGGGCTCGTTCCTCACGCCTCATCGCTTGCGCCTCAATGGACCTGATCGCTCAGTACGAGATCCCGTTCCTCCACCCCCTGGTGGTCCACTTCCCCTTGGTGCTGGTGCTGCTCGGCGCGGCGGCGGCGGGGCTGTACCTCGTGCTCGGTCGGGGCGTCTGGCGGCAGGCCGGGCTGGTGCTGTTCCTGCTGGGCACGGCCAGCGCGTGGGCGGCGGCCGAGACCGGCCACGACCTCCACCAAGCCGTCGAGGGCGACCCGATGGTGGAGCAGGTCGTCGAGCGCCACCAGGCCGGCGCCGAGCGGACGCTGTGGACGAGCGCGCTGGCCGCGCTCGCGTTCGCGCTCGTGTCCGCCGCCCGGCTCCGTCGCCCGGCCCCGCCCCCCGACGGCGAGGAGGCGCCGCCCGCTCGCACGCGCGAGCCGCTGTGGGGGCGTCTGCTGGTGCTCGCGCCGTCGTGGGCCGCCGCCGCGTTCGTCGCCTGGACCGCCCACCTCGGCGGGCTCATGGTGTGGGGCGTGCCGCGGTAAAGGGGGAGAGTGTGGGCGTGCGGAAGGAGGGTGTCCCCACCTCCGTGTCCCCAAACGGAACGGGACGACCGGCTCCGGCACGAGGGGAACGTCGGCCGCTCCCATACCCCTTTCCCCCACACTCCCCACTCCTCGCGCTCTGTGAACCCTTCGGGCAGGCCGGCCCGCAACGGACGACCGCCCGGCTACATTCGTTGACCCGCCTGCCATGTCGTTGCCCGACCCCGACCTGCTCACGACCCGCCAGGAAGACGTGCTCCGGCGCGTCGTCCAGCACTTTATCGACACGGCCGCGCCGGTCGGGTCGAAGACGCTCGCCGACGCCGTCGAGCTGTCGAGCGCGTCGGTCCGGGCGACGATGCGGGACCTCGAGGAGGCCGGCTACCTCGGCCACCCCCACACGTCGGCCGGCCGCGTGCCGACCGAGGCCGGCTACCGGATCTACGTCGACGCGCTGATGGACGTGACGGGGCTCTCGCCGCGCGAGGCCGGGCTCCTCCGCGAGGGCGTCCGCCGTCGCCTGGGCGACCTCGAGGCCGTCGCGCGCGAGACGAGCCGGCTGCTCGGCCGCCTGAGCCAGTTGCTGGGCGTCGTGCTCACGCCGCGCCTGTCGACCGGCGTGCTGGAGCGGATCGAGGTCGTGCCGCTGGGGCCGACGCGCGTCCTGTTCGTGCTCGCGCTCCGGGGCGGGCTGGCGCGGACGGTCGCCGCCGAGGTCGACGTCGAGCTCCAGCCCGGCGCCATCGACGCCGTCGTGGGCCGGCTCAACGAGCGGCTGGCCGGCCACACGCTGGAGGAGATCCGGCGGACCGGCCGCGAGCGCGTCCGCGACCTGGCCGACGACGACGGGACGGGCATCGTCCGGGTGGTCCTGCGCGACGGCAAGGCGCTCTTCCGCGAGGCCACGCCCGAGCGGCGGGCCGCCATCAGCGGGGCCCAGCACCTGGTGGCCCAGCCCGAGTTCTCGAGCCCCGAGTGGGTCCGCGACGTGGTCGAGCTGGCCGAGAGCGAGGACGTGGTGGTCCACCTTCTGGAGACGCCGCGGTTGGTCGACCCGGCCGACCCCGACCGGGCCGTCGTGCTCATCGGCCGCGAGGTCGAGCGCGGCCGGCCCGGCGCCGACGGGCCGGCGTACTCGGTCGTGACGGCGCCGTACCGGCTGGGCGACGGCGTCGGCGCGGTGGCCGTGCTCGGGCCCACCCGGATGGACTACAGCCGGGCCGTGAGCCTGGTCGAGTACGTCGCGTCGCTGCTCGGCGACAGCGCGCCGGACTGATGCGGACGGGCCGCCCGCACGTCGAGCGAGGAGCGTCGGTCCCACGCACCGCCGGCGCCTTGGTCGTCCCCCCAGCGCAGCGCCCCACCCGCACGGCCCATTTCCCACGCGTTTCGTTCGACCCCGGTCTTCGC
The DNA here is from genome assembly GCA_963848075.1 of uncultured Bacteroidota bacterium. Classification (GTDB taxonomy): domain Bacteria; phylum Bacteroidota; class Rhodothermia; order Rhodothermales; family Rubricoccaceae; genus Rubrivirga. The sequence continues at coordinate 1,529,274 of CAWKCB010000004.1, read as the reverse complement.
TCTCCCGACCTTCCCGCCTCCGGTCTCCTCTCTCCCTTCCATGGCCGACCGCCCCGTGTCCCCCTCCGACGCCCACTTCGACGACAGCCCACCCGCCTCTGGCGAGGAGGCCGTCGCCGAGCCGGACCTGACCCCCGACGACGTCTCGACCGACGAGGCCGACGGCTCGCCCGACCCCGACGACGCTCAGCGGCTCCAGGACCGGCTGCTCCGGCTCACCGCCGAGTACGACAACTACCGCCGCCGGGCGGTCTCCGACCGCGAGGAGGCCGTCCGCACCGGCCGCCGCGCCGTCCTGGTGCCGATGCTCGACGTCTACGACGACCTGGCCCGGTCGCTCGACGCCGCCCAGCGGGCCGCCGAGCAGGACGCCGGCTCGGCCTCGTTCGAAGCGCTCAGCCAGGGCGTCGAGCTGGTCTTCCAGAAGTTTACCGACGCCCTCCAGAAGGTCGGCGTGACGCCGATCGACGCCGTCGGGGCGCCGTTCAGCGAGGACGAGCACGAGGCCATGATGCAGCAGCCGGCCCCCGAGGGGACCGACTCCGGCACGGTCTTGGCCGAGATCCAGCCCGGCTACCGCCTGGGCGACCGCGTCTTGCGCCACGCCCGCGTCATCGTCGCCGAGTAACCCGCGCCGCCCCCCGCCGTAGCGCCCCCTTTCTGCCGACTCTATGCCCGCCGACACTGCCGAGCGCGATTTCTACGACGTCCTGGGCGTCGCCCGGACGGCCACGGCCGACGAGATCAAGAAGGCCTACCGCAAGCGGGCCCTCGAGTCCCACCCCGACCGGAACCCCGGCGACGCCGACGCCGAGGCGCGCTTCAAGGAGGCCGCCGAGGCCTACGAGGTCCTGTCGAACACGGACAAGCGCGCCCGCTACGACCGGTTCGGCCGGGCCGGGCTGGGCGGCGCGGCCCAGCCCGGCGGGCCCGGCGGGTTCACCGACATCTCGGACATCTTCTCGGCCTTCTCCGACATCTTCGGCGGCGAGAGCCGGTTCGAGGACGTGTTCGGCCGGCGGCCGGGCCAGCGCCGCGGCCAGGGCCGCCCCGGCACTGACCTGCGCGTCCGCTTGGCGCTGACGCTGGAGGAGGTCGCCGAGGGCGTCGAGCGCCAGCTGAAGCTGCGCAAGTACGTCGGCTGCGAGCACTGCGAGGGGACGGGCGCCGAGGACCAGCAGGACGGGTTCTCGACCTGCACCACGTGCCAGGGCTCCGGCGAGGTCCGCCAGGTGTCGACGTCGTTCTTCGGCCAGTTCGTCAACGTCCAGCCGTGCCCGACGTGCGAGGGCGAGGGGCGGACGATCGACGAGCGGTGCCGCGTCTGCGAGGGCCAGGGCCGCGTCAAGGGCGAGGAGAGCGTGACCGTCGAGGTGCCCGCCGGCGTCTCGGGCGGCCACTACCTCCAGATCCGCGGCGCCGGCAACGCGGGCGTCCGCGGCGGGGCGCCGGGCGCGCTCCGCGTCGAGATCGACGAGCAGGCCCACGAGCACTTCGAGCGCAACGGCCTCGACGTCGTCTACGACCTCTACCTCTCGTTCCCCGACGCCGCGCTCGGCACTGAGGCCACCGTCCCGACGCTGAAGGGCCGGGCCAAGCTCCAGATCGACGCCGGCCTCCAGAGCGGGCGCGTCCTGCGGATGCGGGGCCGCGGGCTCCCCGAGGTCAGCGGCGGCCGGCGCGGCGACCAGCTCGTCCGCGTCCACGTGTGGACGCCGGAGAAGGTGTCGGGCCCGCTGCGCGAGGCGCTCGAGCAGCTCCGCCTCGAGCCCGACCTCAAGCCGTCGCCGGGCTCGCGCGACCGGAAGGGGTTCTTCAGCCGCGTCAGGGACGCGTTCACGGGGTAGACCTGCGCTCGGTCGTCGCCACACTCGGTGGGGGCGTGTGGCCACACGCCCCTACCGGGTGTGACCCCGATGTGGGGACCCGCGTTCGCGTTGCCTCGTCCTACGCGAGATGTCCCCACCCGCCGTGCCGACTCCGCCCCCCACCGACCTCGCGCCCGAGCGGCCCACCGCCGTCCCCGCCACCGGCCAGGCGCTCCGCCACGCCCTCCGCGACCTCGCCTCTCCCGTCGTCGTGGTGACGGTCGAGGCGGAGGGCGGGCCGCGCGGCGCCACCATCGGGTCGTTCACGAGCCTCTCGCTCGACCCGCCCCTGGTCTCGGTCAGCGTCACGCACGCGACCCAGCTCCACGGCGCGCTCTCGGACGCCGACGGCTGGGCCGTCCACCTGCTGGCGGCCGACCAATCCGAGGTGGCCGTCCACTTCGCCATCCCAGACCTCGACGGCGACGCGCAGCTCGCGCCGTTCGGCCACGTCCGCGGGCCCGGGCCGCCCTTGCTCCGGGGCTCGATGGGCGTCCTGCTCTGCCGCGCCCACGCCCGGTTCGAGGCGGGCGACCACACGGTGTTCGTCGGCGAGGTGACCCACGTTGTCGAGGGCGCCGGGACCGAGCCGCTGCTGTACTACCGGCAGTCGTACCGGGCGGTGGGCGAAGAGGTGTGATACGGGTTCAAGATCTGGATGCCAGGACCTCGCGACCCGGCTCCCCCCGTCCGAGCGCCCATCGCGCCGGCGACGGGTATCCCGTCACTGGTGCTCTGGACCGTATCACTTAGTGAGCGTCAGCGGCCCATCTCTTGGCCTCCGTAGGCGCCCAGGCCGAACAGGGCGAAGTCGTAGCGGGCCGGGTCGTCGGGCGCGAGTCGGCGGCAGACGTCGGTCAGCTCCTGGACGGCCCGCCAGTCGTCGGTCCGGCGGGTGAGCAAGCCCAGGCGGCGGGCCTGCGTGCCGGTGTGGACGTCGAGCGGGATCACCAGCTGGTCCGGGCGGACGCCGGTCCACTGGCCGAGGTCGACCGGCCCGGGCCGCGTCATCCAGCGGGCGTACATCGCCAACCGCTTGCACGCGCTCCCGGTCGACGGCCGCGCCAGGTGCTTCGACCGCATCCCCGCGTCGGGGACGAGGGTGAGCAGCGTGTCGGAGAACGTCTGGATCGCCGGCCCGATGTCGCCGTCGTCCTCGATCCCGCTGGCAAAGAGCGCGCCGAGCGACCCGTGCCGCTCCAGCACGGCCCGGACGGACCGCGTCAGGGCGACGGCGTCGGCCGAGGAGAACGTCCGGTGCTTGAAGCCGTCGAGCCGGTCGGCCCGGCCGAGCGAGAAGTCGCGGACGAACCGGTGGGGCCGGCCGTCCATCCGGTCGAGCAGGTCGGCCAGCTTGGCCAGGATCACGGACCGGCGGCCCCACGCGAGCACGGCGGCGAACAGCCCGATCGTCTCGCGGTCGGCCGGGTCGTCGAAGGCCCAGACGGCCGAGATCGGGTCGTCCTCGATAAACGCCGGCCGCTCGTAGCGGACGACGAGCGGGTCGAGCAGGGCGCGGGCGTCGGCGAGGTCCATCAGACGGGGTGCTCAAGAGACGGACCTCCTGGCCCCCCCGGTCGCGGAGCCCGTCCTGAGCGGAGCCGAGGGGTTCCCAGGTCGGGGAGCTGTCCCCCTCGAAGGGGGACAGGTTGTCCGCCCGCCGAGCAAAGCGATGGGCGGACGAACGGGGGTCCGCTTGCGAGCAGCCCGCGACTCCCCGCTACTCGGCGGACGGCTTGCCGACCGTCTTGCCCGACGCGTCGTCGTCGGACGCGGCGGGCGCGTTGACGTTGGCGACGGCCTCGGCGCCCTCCTCGCGCTCGACGACGAGCGTGACGTCGGAGACGAGCGCGGCGAGCGCGCCGACCGCGGCGATGGCCGGGTTCATCAGGACGGCCGCCGCGCTGGCCCCCACGCCGACGGTCAGCGGGATCTCGAAGACGACGCGGTCCTTGTGCTTGATCGCGACGCGCTTGACGTTGGCGTCCTCGATCAGCTCGCGGACTTTGTCGACGGCCTGGTTGGAGGCCACCTTCAGCTCCTCGACGGCCTCGGAGGCGCGGTGGCGCGCGGCGTCGGCCAGGCGCTGGGCCTCGGACTGGAGGGTGGGGTCGGGGGTCGGCTTCGGGTGGGGCGTCGGGTCGAGCATGGGCGGGGAGGAGAGTGGGGCGTGCCCACGGCGCGCGGCCCCCGCCGGTTCCATTCCGACCGCGCGGGACGGGGGATTCCTCCCGGTTCGTTTCGATTTGTACCCCGGCGGGCCGTCGGCGTCGAGCGCCGAGAACCGCCGTGACGGGCCGTTCAGGGGCGACAGCGGCGCGAGATCCCGCGAAAACGCGACGCGTCGCCGGAGGTGAAGGGCAGAGGGGGGCGGGGAGGCCGAGTCCGGCACGGCCCTGGCACATCCGCTCCTCGAACCCCCGGCGGCCTCGGTCGTCGGCCCCGCCCCGACGCATTCGCTGGGGGCACTCCACACCCGGGGCCCCCGCTCCAAACACCACACCACACCTCCCATGGGACAGCAGCAGCTCCTCCTCCTCGTCTTGGGCATCGTCATCGTCGGCCTGGCCGTCGTCGTCGGCATCCAGGCGTTCTCCGAGAACCAGCAGAAGGCCAACCTCGACGCGATGGTCAACGACGGCGTCCGCATCGCCTCCGACCTCCAGGCCTGGTCGCTCAAGCCCCAGGCCTTCGGCGGACCGGAAGGCGAAGAGACCATCAGTGACGCCATCTTCGCCGACCTCGGCTACGCCGAGGGCACCGTCGACGAGTGCGATGGCTACGGCAACCTCAACGGGTGCTATACGCTCGCCAGCGGCGTGATCACGGGTGAGGGCCTCGGCTCGAACAGCAACAACTCGGTTACGATCACGGTCTCGGGCCCGTCGCCGGGCGACATCACGACCGAGACGAGCAGCTCGGGTTCGGAGTAATCCAGCCGGCTTGAAACAGCCGCTTGTCTGAACGCCAAGAGCGGTCCCTCCTTATTGGGGGGCCGCTCTTTCTTCTGTAGCCAATCAGAACGATGGGTCAGCAACAACTCCTCCTCTTGGTCTTGGGCATCGTCATCGTCGGGCTCGCCGTCGTCGTCGGGATCGAGACGTTCAGCCGCAGCCAGAAGTCGGCGAACGCCGACGCGCTCGTCAACGACGCGGTCCGGATCGCGTCCGACGTCCAGCGGTGGTCGATCACGCCGGCCATCTTCGGCGGGGGCGGCGACGCGTTCACCGGCGTCTCGTTCGACAAGATGGCGTACCCCACCGGCGGCGACCTCGCCGAGGCCGGCAAGTACCAGAACCCGACGGCCGTCTACGCGCTGACCGTCGACGGACCCGGCCAGGTCACGCTCACCGGCTGCAACGCCGACCTGGGCAACTCGGTCACGACCGTCGTCTCGGGCATCACGCCAGACGACATCTCGACGGACGTCTCGACCGACGGGTGCTGACCGAGCCGCGTTGACGAAGAGGACGGATGAAAGGGGGAGGCCCCCAAGTCGCCACGTTAGGAGCGGGCTTTGCCCGAATCGGAGAGAGAACGGGCAGGCGTGATTCTCGCCTCCCACGTCCCTTTCCACCGAGACACGCGGCTCGTTCCGTAGTCCCTCACTTCCTTCCGTCTCATGGGTCAGCAACAACTCCTCCTCTTGGTCTTGGGCATCGTCATCGTCGGGCTCGCCGTCGTCGTCGGGATCGAGACGTTCAGCCGCAGCCAGAAGTCGGCGAACGCCGACGCGCTCGTCAACGACGCGGTCCGGATCGCGTCCGACGTCCAGCGGTGGTCGATCACGCCGTCCGTGTTCGGCGGCGGCGGCGACGCGTTCACCGGCGTCTCGTTCGACCACCTCGCCTACCCCACCGGCGGCGGCGGGGAAGGGCTGGACGGCCCCGCCTCCGTCGGTGTCGGCGACTACCAGAACGCGACGGCCGTCTACACGCTCACTGTCGACCGGGCCGACCAGGTCACGCTCACGGGCTGCAACGCTGCCCTCGGCAACGCCATCACGACGGTCATCACGGGCGCGACGCCCGCCGACATCGTGACCGAGGTCTCGGTCGAGGGGTGCTGACCGAGCCGGGGTGACGAAGCGGAGGGGTAAAGCGGCGGTGCCCGTCCGGGCCCGGAGCCGGAGCGGGGTTTGCACGAATCCGCGTGAGAATAGCCCGTCGCTTTTCTCGTCTCCCATCCCCCCGTTTCACCGAGGCGCGCGGCCCGTTTCGTAGCCCCTCACTTCGTTTCTCCCCATGGGCCAGCAGCAACTCCTCCTCCTCGTCATCGGCGTCGTCCTGGTCGGCCTGGCCGTTATGGCCGCGTTCCCGATCCTCGACAAGAGTTTCCGCCAGGACGAGGCCGACGCCCTGCTCGACCGGGCCCTCGCGATCACCGGCTACGCCATCCAGTGGAAGGTCACGTCGGACCCGTACAGCGGGGGCAACGAGTCGTACGAGCGGCTCAAGGACAACGGGCTCCAGACCCTCGGCCTGGACTCGGTCAACGTCCGGGGCCGGTTCCGGATCACCGACGCGACCCCGACGCGCCTCGAGGTGACCGGCGTGAGCAGCCGCTACGAGGGCGTGGCCGTCCGCGTGTTCATCGACCGGTACGACGTGGTCGGCAGCGACATCTCGTTCGACGGCGAGATCTCGCTCGACGACGCGCCGGAGTAGCGCCGGGGCGACGGCCACCGCGTCCAGTCGCCACACGGTCCTCCGCGTCCATGCTGGCGGAGGCGACAAGTCGCGCACGTCCCGGTTCTGGTCCCAACTCGCCAGCCGTCATTGGCTGGCGCCTTCGCTTCGCGGTCCCGCGAACGCGGGAACCCGGGATGGGGGCACAGGCTCACCCACCGAGCGCGAGGTCTTCGTATAGGTCTCGCCACCCCGGGTTGGCGCCCTCGATCAACTCCAGCTTCCATGCTCGTCGCCATTTCTTGAGTCGCTTCTCCCGTGCGATGGCATCAACGACTCGGTCGTGCTCCTCGACGTACACCAGACGGTGGACGCCGTAGCGCTTCGAGAACCCGTCGAACGCTCCCTCCTTGTACTGGCGGATGCGCTTGGCGAGGTCGCTCGTGACGCCGAGGTAGAACGCGCCATTGCGCTGGCTGGCGAGGATGTAAACGTAACCGATCTTGGTCGCCATGCAGGGAGGGGAGTGCCCGGACTCTGGGTCCCCGCGTTCGCGGGGATGACGGCTGGTGGGGTCCTGTCGTTGAGCGGTCGGCGCAGAAGAGCAGTCGGTGACGAACGTACGAGCCCGGCTGCGCAGGGGGGGCGTCGGGCCCGGCTTCGCGCGCTCAGGACGATAACGGGCCCGCCGTTGAACGTGCGCTGGGAGGACGTCGAACCGCTTCCAAACCTCGCGAGTGACGCGGGACTCCGTTTGCGAGTCAGCCACGCCGATCGCGGACGAGGTCGCCGAGAGACGACGACCCCCCACCGCTGATCTCGCGGCGCCCGGCGTGGGGGGGGCGGCCTGAGACGGCTCAGCGCCCGAGGATGTCTTCCTGGCGAGCCCGATCGGTCCGTTAAGCCGGCGTGGTCGCCCGTCGATACCCCCGTCCCCCTCACGCCTCCCCATGCCCGAGTTCCGATTCAGCGGCGTCGCCCAAGGCGGGCAGACGGTCCAGGGGACCGTCTACGCGCCGAACAAGAAGGCGGCCCAGAAGAAGGTCGGGGCGCTGTCCGAGCGCCACACGTTCACGCTGCGTGACCTCGAGCAGCGGATGCTGTTCAAGTACAAGATCAAGCACCCCTCGGGGAAGGTGGTCCAGGGCGAGCAGAAGGCGTACGCCGAGGACGAGATCCGGAGCGCGCTCGAGCGGATGGGGATGGAGGTCGTCTCGATCCAGAAGAACCTGTTCAACATCACGCGGAAGCCGCCGACCGGCGACGTGATCATGTTCGTCCGGCTGGCGGCCAACCTGCTGATGGAGAAGATGGCGTTCACCGAGGTGATGAACCTGCTGATGACCGACATCTCGTCGAAGTCGCTGAAGCAGGTGCTCCGCGACATCTCGTCGGACCTGAAGGGGGGGATGGAGGCCAAGCAGGCGTTCATGAAGCACCAGGAGGCCCTGGGCAAGTTCACGTCCTACATGCTGGGCGTGGCGAGCCAGTCCGGCAACATGGCCGAGATCTACGAGGCCACGGCCCGCTTCCTCGAGCGCCGCGACGAGTTCAAGAAGAGCGTCAAGAGCGCGCTCATCATGCCGGCCGTGACCATCCTGGCCACCATCGGCGTGTTCATCTGGTACGTGTGGCACATCGTCCCGGCCACGGCCGGCCTGTTCGCCACGTTCGAGGGCATCGAGCTCCCGCCGCTGACGACGTTCTCGCTCGCGATGAGCGCGTTCCTCGACAAGTGGATGGGCGTGCTGGGCGTGATCTTCGTGCTCTCGACGGCCGGCGCGATCGCCTGGGCGCGGACGCCCAAGGGCCAGTTCATCATCTCGAAGTACATGATCCGGATCCCGGTCATCGGGCAGCTCCTGCACAAGCTCAACATCGAGGTGTTCTGCCGCGTGTTCGCGATCCTGTACTCGGGCTCGGGCGAGAACCTCGAGGTCATCAAGGTGGCCGCCGAGGCGTCGGGCAACCGCTACATGGAGCACCAGATCAAGACGATCACGATCCCGGCCATGATGGGCCAGGGCGCCGGGCTCGTCGAGTCGATGGAGGCCTCGGGCGTGTTCACGAGCATGACGCTGTCCCGGTTCAAGACGGGCGCCGAGACGGGCGCCGTCCGCAAGAGCGCCCAGCAGATGGCCGACTACTACGAGCGCGAGACGTCGCTCAAGCTGAAGCAGGCCGTCGAGACCATCCAGACGTTCGTGGGCCTGTTCATCGGGCTCATGGTCGGGTTCCTCACGGTGCTCTCGGCCGAGACCGCGCTCATCCGTCCGTCCTCCAACGACCTGATGGGCATGTAAGGGGATCGTCTGACCCGCGTGTCTCCCCCCCCCATCGGGGGGAGGCGGGGAGGGGACACCGGCCCGGCCACCGCGCTGGGCCGCCAGAGCCCTCCCCCCGGCCCCCTCCCGATGGGAGGGGGAGACCCTCTCGCCAAACAGGCCCCCCTCGCAGCTTCCTGCCTCCAGACCGACCGCACGCCTCATGCCTCCGCTCACTCCTCCGTCTCGGCCCTCGGGCCTGGTCCACGCCTCGGGCGACGGCGCCCGGGTGGCCGGGGCCCCGCCGTCGGTCCCCGTCGCGCGCGCCGCGGGAGGCGGCACGGCGCCCATCGCCCAGGCCCAGGCCTACTCCCACGTCCAGGACCGCGTCGTGCAGGCGCTGCTCCGGCGCGGGCTGGTGACGGCCGAGCAGGTCACCGAGGCCGAGGCGTCCCGCAAGAACGGCGGCGGCCGGGACCCGCTGTGGCGGAGCCTGGTCGGCGTCCAGGGCGTCGACCGGAACCACGTGTTCGAGCAGGCCGCGGCGACCTACGCCTTCCGGCTGGCCCCGGTCAAGGACCGCGAGCCCGAGGCCGAGTTCGCCAAGACCGTCATCGAGTCGTTCGAGGAGGCGCTCGTGAACCGGCTCATCGAGCTCAAGGCGGTCCCCTACGCCTACGCCCAGGACCAGCCGTCGGGCATCCTGAAGCTCGTCTTCATCACCGAGGACCCGATGCGGCCCGAGCTGCAGAAGGTGATCAACGGGCTCGACCTCGAGCGGTACGAGCTGTGCTACGCGCCCGGCGGCGCCGTCGACCGGGTCATCGCCGAGGCGTTCCCGCGCAAGAACGAGTACCTCGAGCGGCTGGCCGAGACCGACTCGCCCGACGTCGACTTCGGCGTGTCGTTCGAGAGCGGGGAGAAGGGGTTGGTGGACGAAGACGCGCTCGAGGCCGAGATCTCGCAGTCGGCGCTGCTCAACCTGACCGAGGCCATCCTGGTGGAGGGCGTCCGGATCGGGGCGTCCGACATCCACATCTGGCCCAACGCCCAGCGCCAGACCGAGGTCCACTTCCGCGTCGACGGCCGGCTGGCCCACTGGCACACCGAGGCGCGCGGCCACCCGGAGGCGCTCTTGGCCGTGTTCAAGGACACGGCGCTCAACGTCGACCGGTTCGAGCGCGACATGGCCCAGGACGGGTTTATCCAGCGCAAGATCGACGGGACGCTCATCCGCTACCGCGTCTCGATCCTGCCCATCGCCAACGCCAACCCGGAGGTCCGCGCCGAGTCCGTCGTGATCCGGATCCTGGACGACCGCAAGGTGATCACGGACCTCAGCAAGCTGGGGCTGTTGGAGGGCGCGCTCGCCCAGTTCAACAAGGCCATCGCCCGGCCGCACGGGATGGTGATCCTGACCGGCCCGACGGGCTCGGGCAAGAGCACCACGCTCGTCGCCGCGCTGTCGAACGTGGTCACGCCCGAGGTCAACGTGCTGACGGTCGAGGACCCCGTCGAGTACATCATCCCGGGCGTCCGCCAGATCAAGCTGTCGCACAAGCTGTCGCTCGAGCAGGCGCTCCGGGCCATCCTGCGCCACGACCCCGACATCGTGATGGTCGGCGAGATGCGCGACAAGGACACGGCCGAGCTCGCGATCAAGCTGGCCAACACGGGCCACTTGACGTTCTCGACGTTGCACACCAACGACGCGCCCTCGGCGGTGAGCCGGCTCTACAAGATGGGGCTCGAGCCGTTCCTGATCGCCTACGCCATCAACCTGGTCGTGGCCCAGCGCCTGATCCGGACGCTGTGCCCGGACTGCAAGCGGCCCGAGACCGAGCGCAACGAGCTGCTGATGAGCGAGCTCGGGTTCACCCCGGAGGACGTGGACGGCGTCACGATCTACGAGGCGTCGAGCGGGGCCCCCTGCCCGACGTGCAAGGGCAAGGGCTACAAGGGCCGCCGCGCCTGTGCCGAGGCCCTCTACTTCTCGCCGGCCATCCAGGCGGCCATCGTCGGGGCCGGCGGCGAGATCAACGAGGAGCAGATCCGGACGATCGGCGAGAGCGAGGGGATGCTGACGCTGTCGGCCTCGGCCCGGGTGCTCGTCCTGCGCGGCGAGGTCTCGGTCGAGGAGATGCTCCGCGTGACCGCCGGCGAGCACTGAGCGATGGACCCGCCGCCGGCGCGTCAGTCGTCAGTGAGGGTGCCGGGAGGGCGGAGCCCTGACCCACCGGCTCCGTGCCATCGGGCGGGGCGGGGTGGATGGGAGGGGAGGATGGAACGGGCGAGCCCCAATCGGGGCCGGGCGATTGGGAACGGGGCAGGACCGTCGATATCCCTGTGGATTCCCCGCCGGCTTCGGCCACCCCCATGCCCCAGACGCTCCTCGCGCTGCTCGCCGTGTTCTCGGCCGGCATCCTCACGCTCTCCCAGGTCGAGACTCAGCACCACACGGTCGAGGCGGTGGTCCGGGACCAGTTCGAGCTCGAGGTCAGCGGGTCGCTCTTGCACACCATGGAGTTCGTCGACGCCCGGGCGTTCGACGGGGCCACGACGCCGGTCCGGCTCCGCCAGCGCTACGGCCTCCCCGAGGTGATGCTGGAGGCCGACCGGGACACGATCTCGTTCGACGACCTCATCGACATCCAGCCGTCCGAGTTCACGCCCACCGCGGCGTTCGGCGGCGCGCCGTGCAACGTGGTCGCCCCGTCGAGGACGATGTGCCTCGACGTCGACGACATCAGCGGGAACGACTGGCAGGACCTCGACCTCCAGACGCCCGACGGCGCGCCGCTGCCGGTCGAGGTCCGGGTCGAGGTGTCCTACGTCGAGTCGGCCGACAGCGACACGCCCGTCAGCTACCCGACGTACCACAAGCGCGTCCAGGTCTTCGCCCGGACGAACGTGCTCAAGAGCCGGAACGGGGTCGAGCGGCCGATCGAGGTCACGCTGGCCCGCGTGCTCAGCTTCGACCCCAAGGTGGCCGCGGAGTACCTCCGGCGCTCGATTCGGGTGGGCGAGGGCACCTCCGAGTGCCAGGCCGACGTCGACCAATGGGAGATCACGATGAGCTCGCTCCTGGCGGCGCTCGACCAGACGAAGACGGCCCGCGACGCGGTCTCCCGTCAGATGGCGAGCGCCCAGGACGCGCTGGCCCAGGCGCAGGGCGCGCAGAACGCCGCCGACGCCGTCGCGGAGACCTCTCGGTTGGCGCGCGTGGCGGCCCAGAACACGCGGGACGACGCGGCCGGGGCTCTCGAGACGGCCGAGTCCAACCTCTCGGACGCCGAGGAGGCCCGGGACGAGGCGGCCGGCGCTCGGGACACCGCTCAGGAGCGGGTCGCCCAGGCCGAGACGCGCTTGAACGCGGCCCAGGAAGTGAGCGTCGGGGCCGAGGCGGACCTCGCGGCAGCTCAGGCCGCGAGCGCTGACGCGGTCGAGGCCCAGGTCGCCGCCGAAGCCGGGCGCGACGCGGCCCAGCAGGTGAGCGTCGGGGCCCAGGCAGACCTCGCGGCGGCCCAGGCCACGCGCGCCGCCGCGGTCGAGGCCCAGGCCGCCGCCGAGGCCACGCGCGACGCGGCCTACGACGTGGCGCAGGAAGCCCAGGTGATCCAGGCCCAGGCCTACGACGAGGCCCTCGCGGCGTACGAGGAGGCGACCTTCCTCGACGACGACGGCGAGCGGCAGTGGCGGTCGCCCAGGGGATACTGGGAGGACTACTTCTACCAGCGGTACGACGCCTACGTCGAGGCCTTCAACGACTTCGATGCCAAGCGCGACGCGTTCTACGACGCCGCTTACGCGGCGGCCGACGCCCGTGAGGAGGCGGACCAGGCGGCCCAGGACGTGACCGACGCCGAGACCACCGTGGCCGCCGCCGCCGACGCCGTCGCCGCGGCCACCACGGACCTGGAGGCCGCCCGCGACCAAGTGGACCAGGCGGCCCAGGACGTGACCGACGCCGAGGGCGCCGTGGCCACCGCCGCCGACGGCGTCGCCACGGCCAACACCGAGCGGTCGAACGCCCAGGCCGCCGCCAGCGCGGCGCAGGACGCGCTGGACGCCGCCGAGGCCGCCGTGGCCCAGGCCGAGAGCGGCGTGAGCCCGGCCCAGGCGGCCCTCGAACAGGCCCAGACGGCCTACGACGCCGCCGTGTCGTCCGAGGCCGAGGCCGCCGCGGCCGCCGCCGCCGCCGCCCAGGCCACGGCCGCCGCCCAGGCCACCCTCGACGCCAAGACCGCCGAGTGGCGCGACGCCAGCGGCGCCGTCACCGACGCCCAGCGCAACGTCGACGACCACCAGGCGGCCTTCCCCCAGTGCGAGGCCGTCGCCTAGGCCGACCGCCGCCCCGCCGCCCCCCGCGCTCCCCGCCCCCATGCAGTTCATCTTCGACCACCTGATCGCCACGATCGTCGCCGCGACGCTCGGCCTGACGCTGATCAGCCAGCAGACGCACAACCGCCAGGTCGCCCTCGAGCGCCAGTCCGTCTACCACGCCAAGGCCCAGGCGCTCGCCTTCGCCGAGTGGCTCGAGGACGACATCGTGAAGCTCGGCGCCCGGTTCGGCCGCGACCGGGACCGGTTCTTCGCCGAGACCGAGACCATCGACGGCCACGAGTACACGCGGAACTTCGAGTTCTACTACAACGACGAGATCCTCGCCGACTCGATCGTCCACCGAGTCGGGGTCCGGTACGCGCTCCTCGAAGACGACGACCTCCGGATCGTGACGGAGAAGGGGGCGACCCCGGCCCAGGACGACACGCTCCAGGTCTTCACCCTGACGCGCTCCGAGCGGGCCGGCCGGTACAACACGAAGGCGAAGACCTGGGTCGGAGCCGAGCCCGAGTGGGCCGAGACCGGCCAGTACGGGGTGCCCCGGGGCCTCCGCCACTTCTACATCGAGCCCCGCGACAGCTTCAACCAGCCCGTCTCCGACGACGAGCCCGAGAAGGCCGACTACGTCCGGGTCGACTTCGTGGTCGTGCCCACGCTGTTCCCGCTCCACCGCGCGCGGCTGATCCCCAAGTCCGGCCTCCACTGGGGGACGACCCTCGAGGTCCGTCCCTTCTAGGCCCCCCGCCGTCCCGTTCGTTCCCGATTCTCACCCGCCGGCCTCGGCCGGCCCTACCCCCTCCAGACCCATGGGTAAAGCCGCCCTCCTATTCGTCCTCGCGTCCAGCCTCGCTGGCGCGACGCTCATGCTCAGCTCGCAAGAGACCGACGTCCACGCGGCGGCCGAGCAGGGCAAGTACCAGGCCGACGTGATCGCCCGCGAGATCGCCCGGACCGCCTTTAACACGGCCTCGGCCGACGTCCACCGCTACGGGACCGACATCGACCGGGCCATCGACCAGTTCGGCGCGCCGGCCACCAACTGCGCCAACGGCAAGGCGTCGTGCTCGCGCCGGACCGGCGAGATGCTCGGCGGCACCTACGTCGCCGAGGCCAGCGCCGACGGCGGCAACGGCGTCGACATCTACGCCATCGGCGTGTTCTCGTACGACCAGGGCGGCAAGACGGTCACGAAGGACCACGAGATCAACGAGTCCCAGACGGTCAGCGTCCTGCGCGTGAGCAAAGGGGGGTTCCTGCGGATCCAGTTCGTCGACTCCCAGGCCGGCTACTGCTCGGCCATCTTCCTCCAGCGGACGCTGCCGGGCGTCGACCCGGGGGCCCAGCCGCTGCCCGAGATGGTCTACGCGCCCGGCAAGGGCCGCAACGGCGAGCGGAACGTCGGCGCCGAGGTCTACCTCGCGCCGGGGACCCAGATGAACTTCGCCATCGGCGTCGACAACAAGTGTGGGGGCAGCAAGGGCCCGGGTACGCGGCCGACCCACCACCCGAACCTCCGGATGGGGAGCGCCATCGACCTCGCAGCGACGAAGGACCCCCTCGGTAAGGGCCACCCCAGCTACGACGAGCTCTACGGGCGGAAGAAGCTCGCCGCCGAGATGGCCACCTACCAGTACCGGGAAGACGACTGGGCCTGGGTTCACTGGGCCCTCGACGGCTCGACGGTCGCCTTCTCCGACCCCCGTGAGGGCCCCTGGGGCATGGTCGAGACCGACCGCGACAACGACCAGCGCTGGCGGATCGCGTTCGAGGACATCAACGACTGGAACCTGTCCTCCACGCACGCCGACTACTACAACCCGAACAAGAGCCTGTGGGCCACCAAGGAGTTCGGCTACGACTGGAACGGGACGTACGACAAGCCCGGCAACGACGGCGCCGGCAACGGCTGGACCGACGTGAGGCGGGTTGAGCTCAAGCCGAAGAACGAGTGCAACCCGCTCAGCGAGTACACGGTCACTTTGGGCCCGGGGAGCGACGGCTTCCACGACCTCCGCGACACCAACCGCCCGGCCGACTTCAGCGACCAGGTGATCATGGTCGAGATCGTCCCGGCGGGCCCCGACGGGAAGCCGGTCTACAACATCCCGGCGAGCTGCCCAGCGTCGTAACCGTCTGAGATCGAAACGCCTGCGGGGGCGGCCGGGACACCGGTCGCCCCCGCTCGCGTGGAGGGCCGTCTCGTTGGGAGACGGCGCCGGCCGGAATGGGGCGCGCGGGGGGAGCGCTGGGGTTACCAATCGTGCCCCCGATGGGTCGAAACCGCGTCGGCACGGGGGCGGGACGATACCGCCGGGGCCCGTGCCGCCCGCCCGCCGGTGTGGCGCGGCCCTTGCCGCCCCCCCTGGACGCCCCCGACCTCCGTGAGCTCGACGCCCCCCTTCCCGCAGGCCCCCGCCCTCCCGACCCCGCCCGGCGCCCTCCCCACGTGGTCGACGCCGTCGGACCCGCCGGCGCCCCCGCCGGCGCCGACGCCGGCCATGACCGCGCCGGCGGCCCCGCCGCCGATGGGCCCGCCCGCGGCGATCCCGGCCGGCGCCGCGTCGAGCACGCCCGGCCTCTCGGAGGTCGACGGCGACGGGTTCCAGCGGATCCCGGCGTTCGTCCGCAAGCTGGCCCGGAGCGCGCCGAAGCTGCTGGTCGGCGAGGACCGGCTCAAGTTCTACGCCGAGCAGGTCGCCCGGCTGTCGGTCGACCAGCGCGAGGAGCTCCGCGACTTTGTCGAGCAGTACGTGGCCCGGATGCACCCGATGGGCGCGAGCGACCTCGACCTGGGCGGCCCGGCCACGATGGGCCGCGTGTGGTACCGCGTCGACGGCGACAAGACGCCGCGGTTCGAGCTCGGCGTGGCCTCGAACGACGAGATCGACATCCTCATCCTGAACCTGCTCTCCGAGCGCCAGCTCGACGACCTGTGGGCCGTCCAGTCGGCCGACTTCTCGTACCAGCTCGACGGCGACGACGGGGCCCGCAAGCGGTTCCGGTGTACGGCCTACTACGACAACCAGAACCTCGGCGTGTGTCTGCGCGCGATCAACGAGGAGGTCCGCCCGCTCGACGGGCTCGGGTTCCACCCGGTGATCCAGAAGGGCGTCCTGTTCTCGAACGTCCGCTCGGGGCTCGCCCTCGTGACCGGCGTCACGGGCTCGGGCAAGAGCACGACGCTCGACGCCATCATCGACGCGAACAACCAGGACTTCGACGGCCACATCGTCATCATCGCCAAGCCGCTCGAGTACGTCCACACGCCCCAGCGGTGCATCATCCGCCACCGCGAGGTGGGCCCCGACGTGCCCAGCTTCAAGGTCGGCGTGAGCCAGGCGCTCCGCCAGGACCCCGACATCATCATGATCGGGGAGATGCGGGACCCCGAGACCATCGACGCGGCCATCGAGGCGGCCGACACGGGCCACAAGGTGTTCTCGACGTTGCACACGGCGAGCGCCGTCGAGTCCATCGACCGCATCGTGGCCGAGTACCCGCCCTTCGAGCAGGAGCGCGTCCGGACCCGGCTCGCCGACGTCCTCAACTGCGTCGTGTCGCAGAAGCTGCCGCCCCGGATCGGCGGGGGCCGCGTGCTCTGCAAGGAGGTCCTGTGGGTGACGGCCTCCGTCCGCGCGGCGATCCACAACGGCAACACGAACGAGATCTACCAGATGATGTGGGAGGGCGGGCGCCAGGGGATGGTCACCCTGGAGCAGGACCTCTTCCGGTTGGCGCGCGAGCGCAAGATCACGCCCGAGATCGGGCTCCAGTACTCGAACAACAAGCGCCGCTTCCAGCAGCTGATGCAGACGGCCTAGCGCCCTGCGCCAGCGCCCCGCACCGATCCCGCCCCCATGAGCGACTCCTTCATCTTCCCCGACGACCCCGACGGGTTCGCGTTCCAGAACCCGGCCGGCGACGGCGCCACGCCCGGCGACGACGCCCCGGCCGGCGACGCCCTCGCGAGCCCTCCGCTCTCGGACGACGCCTTCTCCGAGGACGCGTTCTCGGACGACGCCTTCGTCGTCGGCGGCTTCGAGGATCCCGCGCCGGTCGAGGCCCCGTTCGACGAGGCCCCGGTCGTCGACGTGTCGTTCGACGAGACCCCACTCGACGAGACCCCGCTCGACGAGACTCCGTTCGCCAGCGCGCCGCTCGCCGACGTGTCGTTCGACGGGGCTCCCTTCGACGACGCATCGTTCGTCGATGCCCCCTTTGACGACGCCCTGTTCGGCGCGGCCCCACTCGACGGGCCCTCGTTTGGAGAGCCCTCGTTCGGCGAGCCCTCGTTTGGAGAGCCCTCATTTGGCGAGCCCTCATTTGGCGAGCCCTCATTTGGCGAGCCCTCGTTTGATGAGCCCTCGTTCGGTGACGCGCCGCTCGGCGACGGCCCGGCGGGGGAGGACGGCGACGAGGCCCCGGGCCTGCCGGCGTTCGGGCCGATCGACGACGGCGTGTTCCTGGGCGGCGGCGCCTTCGAGGTGCCGCCGCTCGAGCTCCCCGACCTCGGGGAGGACGGGCCGGCCGACGGCGGCGTGGCCGTCTCGTTCTCCGAGACCGAGGCGCCCGTGCCCGACGCGCCCGCCGGGCGCGACCGGCCCCAAAAGTCCCCGAAGCGGAGCCGGACCAAGGAGGGCCTGATCCTGGGCGTCCACGTCACGCCGAAGCACGTCTACGGCGTCCTGGTCCGCCCCTCGGCCGACGGCTACGAGCCGCTCCGCCAGTTCGTCCGGAACCGGGCCCAGAGCCAGTACGGCGACGCGGCCCTGAGCCCCGACGACGTCGAGCTCGAAGAGGCCGCGCTCGCCGTCGGCGCCGACGACCCGTCGGTCCAGTTCGGGGGCTCGGGCGAGATCGACTTCTCGGCCGAGTTCGCCGGGCTCGGCGTCGCGACTGACGCCGCGTTCGACGGGACGGTCATCGACGGCGACGTCGACGCCCTGGCGCAGCCGATCGTCTTCGAGCTCCGCGACATCCTGGAGGAGTGCGCCCAGTCCGGGTTCGCCCGGCCTGCGCTCGCCTTCGCCATCGACGCGCCCGACGTGGCCTACGCCGAGCTCTCGGTGCCGCCGGAGAAGAAGGACAAGAAGGCGAAGCCGAAGCGCTCGAAAAAGGGGACGGACACCGCGGAGAACGCCGAGGGGCTCAAGGAGACCGCGGCCACGCCGGTCAAGCGCGAGCGGCTGCTCGAGCTGCTCCCCGACCTCGGCGTGCCGGTCGACAAGGCCCGCGTCGCGTTCGTCCCGATGTCGCCGCGCGACGGGCTCCGGCGCTACCTCGCCGTGGCGCCGACGCCGAGCGAGCCGGTCGCCGAGTCGATCGGGATGCTGCGGGAGCAGGCCGTCCACCGCAAGACCGTCGTCAAGACGCTGGAAGCGGAGGTGCCGCTGCTGATCGGGCTGGTCCGGCTGACGCTGGCGCCCGAGCCGCACGAGAACACGGCGGTGGTCCGCGTGGGGGCCGAGGACACGGTCGTGCTCCTGCTCTCGGGCGGGCAGCTCCACCACTACGAGATGATGCAGTCGGTGACGGCCTTCGACGGGCCGGACACGATCTGCTCGCGCGTGCTGCTCCAGCAGGACGTCCAGGGCGTCGGGACGGTCCACAGCGTGGTCGTGGTGTCGGAGGAGCGCGAGAAGGAGCTCGTCCAGGGCTTCGCCGCGTTCTACCCCGAGGCCCGCGTCGAGACGCTGCGCGAGGGGCTGGCGCGGCAGGGCCTGGTCGGGCCGTACGGCCCGCTCGCGCCGACGTTGGTGGGCGCGGCCGGCGCGGCGGTGGCCGGCCACCGGCTCCGCCAGAAGGACGGCCCGTTCGAGGACGCGAACCTGCTGCCGGCCTCGGTGCTCAAGCGGAAGCGGTCGTTCGACCTCTCGTTCAGCTGGCACACGCTGGTAGTGGCGATGCTCCTGTTCCTGAGCGTCCTCTACTTCAGCTACCTCTACGTGTCGCAGGAGGGCGAGATCGCCCAGGCCGAGCAGACGCTGGCGGAGTTCCCGCCGGAGGCGCTGCTCTCGGCGCCCCAGCTCCAGGGCCGGATCGACAGCCTGCGGACGCGGCAGGCCACGCTCACGGCGGCGCTGGGCGCGCTCGACTCGCTCCTCATCGACACCGACCGCTGGACCCAGACCATGCTCCGGACGACCCGGGCCGCCTCCCAGACCGGCGGCATCTGGATCGAGCAGTGGACCCCGAGCGGGTCCGACGTCGAGCTCACAGGCTACGCGACGACGCGGGCCAACGTGGTCGGCCTGGGCCAGCGGCTGTCGGCGACCATCGAGGAGGTCACGTTCCAGCAGGTCCGCGAGTACCCCGTGTACCAGTACCGGGTCCGGTTTTCCCAGCCGCCCGAGCTCCCCCAGGTCACCCGCGTCCTGCGCGAGCAGGCCGGGACCACGTCCCCGGCCGCCCCGCCGGCCCCGCTCGACGGCCTCTAGCGCTCCGCGCCGTCGGTCCGTGAGGCGGTCGTCCCACGCCGGCTCACGACGACCCGCCCAGGCCACCCCCACTGACGCGCCGACTTACTGACCCACCGACCCCATGTCCAACGACGTCCTCAACACCCTCATCCTCTCCGTCTTCCTGGCCGCGGCCGGGGGCGGGGGGTACTACGTGACCCAGCGCCAGCAGCCGGCCGAGCTCGGCCAGATCGAGGCCGAGATCGAGGCCATCGAGAGCCGCGAGGTCGAGGTCGAGACGCTGATCGCCGAGGAGGCGACGGCGAGCGAGGAGGCCGCGGCGACGCTGGCCCGCTGGAACACCCGCTACAAGGTGCTCCCGTCCCAGCTCTCGTCGGCCGACGTGGTGGCCTACCTCAACGCGCTCTCGGGCCGCGGCTTCCACCGGTTCGACCTGTCGCTGACGGGCGTGACGCCGGGCGACGCCGCCTCGTACTACACGTACCAGGTCACGGGCGAGGCCTACTTCGAGAGCCTGTACGCCTTCCTGTGGCACATCGAGAACAGCCGGGGGCTCTACCGCCTCCGCGACCTCTCGGTCAAGAAGCACGTGACGACGATCGGGGGCGGGGCCGAGGGCGCCGGGCCGGGCCGCCAGGTGATCCTGGCCGAGTTCGCGTTCGCCGTCGACGCCTTCTACAGCACCAACCCGGACCTCTCGGCGCCCGACAGCGCCGTCGTCCCGCCGCCGGAGGCGTTCCCGTCGCGCCGCGCCGCGCTCAACCCGTTCTTCCCCTACATCCTCGAGACGCTGCCGGACAACGTCGACGACTTGGTCGAGCCCGAGACGGACGCCTTGGTGAGCGTGATCGGCGGGACGGCCGTGTTCGACCGCGGCGGCGAGCTCCGCCAGCTCCGGGCCGGCGACCGGGTCCACCTCGGCCGGATCTCGAACGTCGACCCGACGCGGGCCCGCGTGGTCGTCGACTACAACCGGGGCGGCATCCGCGAGCGCGTCGAGCTCGACCTCGAGACGGGCGAGCGCTACCGCCAGGCCCTGGGCCGCCAGACGCTCACGCCGTCGCGGGGCTCGGTCCCCGCCGGCCCCACGCTCCACGCGGCCCCGCCGGCGCCCGGCACGCCCGAGGCCTTGGACGCCGGGACCTACCAGGGCGTCGAGATCACGCCCCGGATCCCCCAGAACTAACCGCTCGGTCTCCTCCCCGCGACTCCCTCCCCCTGACATGACGACTCTGCCCACCCCTCGCCGCTCCGGCCGCGCCCGCTTCGGGCCCGCCCTGGGGCTCCTCGCCGCGCTCCTGCTGGCGGCCTCCGTCCTGGCGCCCGTCGCCCAGGCCCAGGACCGCGTCGTCCGCGGCTACGTGCCGCCGGACGAGCTCGTCTCGTTCCCCTCGTCGACGTCGATGAGCCAGTTTTTCCGGCTCGTCAACCCGACGTTCTTCCGGGTCACCGGCAAGCGCGTCGTGGACCCGGCCGACCGCTCGGACCCGATCGGGGTGGCCCTCAACGGGGTCCACTTTATCGACGCCTTCGAGCTGGTCCTGGACCGGGCCGGGCTGGACTTCTCGGAGTCCGAGGGCTACTTCATCGTGACCGAGCCCCAGATCGTGGCCACCACCACCGACGGCGCCGCGGCCGACGTGATCGGGGCCGCGGCGCCGGTCACGCCCACCGTCGAGCTCCCGGCCACGGCCGAGACGCGCGAGGTCCGGATTGACGCGGTCATCTTCCAGCTCAACTCGCGGCGCGCCCGCGAGGTCGGGGCCAACTGGCCGGCCCTGTTCGGCGAGGCCGTCGCCAGCGGCTCCGGCGGGACCGGCAGCGCGGGCGGCGACAGCGGCCAGGGCGTCGAGACCAAGTTCTTCGTCAACGCCGGGTCGTTCTTCGACGCGCTCGACGGGTTCATCGAGGCCACGAACGACCGGATCGAGCTGAGCCAGGTGCTCAGCGTGTTCCGCTACTTCGAGGAGCAGGGCTACGGCCAGACCGTCGCGACCCCGTTCACGGTCGTCCAGAGCGGCGAGCAGGGCCGGCTCCAGAGCGGCCAGGACATCCCGGTGACGGTCCGCGACTTCCAGGGCAACGCGATCACCCAGTTTTTCTCGACCGGCACCATCATCGAGGTCACGCCGACGTTGATTGTCGACGAGCGCGTCGGGGACCCGGTCGAGTTTATCCACCTCAACGTCAAGGTCGAGAAGTCGACGGCGATCCCGTCCGGCGACGGCGTCGCGATCAACAAGGACAACGTGACGACCCAGCTCCCGGTCCTGTCAGGCGAGATGCGGGCCGTCGGCGGCCTGACGTCGACCGACGAGACGACGGTCCGCCGCGGCGTCCCGATCCTGCGCGACATCCCGCTGCTCAACTTCTTCTTCTCGTACAAGCAGCGCCAGGTCCAGCAGAACGAGATCATCATCGTGCTCCGCGCCCGCGTCGCCGACGACATGCGGACGCGCCAGGGCCAGGAGCTCCCGCGCGCGCTGCTCCAGCGCGAGCGCGAGAACGCCGAGGAGCGGGTCCGCCGGTTCGGCATCGAGCCGCTGCCCCAGCCCGAGCGGCCGCCGGTCGACATCCCCGGCGTCGACCGGCGCGACGCGCGCGAGCGGTAGCCGTCCCCGAGTGGCTTTCTGCGCACCTGGCACCGAGACGCCCCAGTCCGAGGGTGGAGAGCAGGGGATAGAGGAGGGAGCGGCCGAGTCCGTAGGTCGCCACCCTCTAACCCTCGACGGGCACCGCGCGGGACAATCGGATAGGAGTTACGCAGTTGGCTTTTCCTCTACTGCCGTCATTCCCGCGAAAGCGGGGATCCAGGCGTCCGTGGCACATCGGCGCTCGCCACTCTGGATCCCCGCGTGCGCGGGAACGACGGTCTTGAGAGCGTGGAGGCCGGTCGGTCCCAACAGCGTTCTCCCATTGGATTCCGCAAGCTCCTACACCGAGATCGCGGCGACGCACGCCGTCGCCGGGGCAGCCCGTGTTTGAGGGTTCGGCAGGGATCTCGTGAACCGTCCCGGGCGTCTGTCGAGCGCGTACCTTAGAAGCAGTCCAGATAAGCACGCCCCCCGTGACGTCCTCGTTCGACCACGCTGCTCCGGTCTCGTCGTTCCCCGCAGGGAGGACCATCCGCCTGTGCTTCATGGGGCTCGACGAGCCGACGTGCGCACGGCTCCGCGAGCTGGGCGTCCGCGAGGGCTGCGACGCCTGCGTGATGGCGACCGGCGACAAGTGCGTGCTCGGGCTCGGCACAGCCCGGGTGGCGCTCCGGCGCGAGGTGGCGATGGGCCTGTTCGCGACCGACGCCGGCTAATGCAGCGTGCCGAAGGTCGAGGGCGACGGCGGGCCAGGGCCGTCCGCGCTGCAGGAATGAGGGACTGGGAAGGGGGGACGGGCCGAGGGGATCCCGGCCGTCCCGACCTGTTCTGACCCCCTGACGTACCGACCCACTGACTCACCGACTGCCGTGACACTCGACGCTCTCGCCCCCGGGGCCACCGCGACCGTGACCGGCTACCGCGGCGACCTGCCGGCCCGCCTGCTGGAGATGGGGTTGGTGCCTGGGACCACCGTCGAGGTGGTTCGGCTGGCGCCGCTGGGCGACCCGATGGAGCTGAAGGTCCGGGGCTTTCTCCTGTCGGTCCGCAAGGCCGAGGCCGCGCACGTCGAGGTGTCGTGATGGACGTGCTCGCGCCGGCCGCCGTCCGCACGATCGCGCTGGCGGGCAACCCCAACGTCGGCAAGACGACGCTGTTCAACGCGCTGACGGGGAGCCACCAGAAGGTGGCCAACTACCCCGGCGTGACCGTCGAGCGGAAGTCCGGGCGGATGACCGGTTCCTCGGGAGGGCCGGCGGCCGAGGTCGTCGACCTGCCCGGGACCTACAGCCTCAACCCCAAGTCGATCGACGAGCGGGTCGCCTTCGACGCGCTCGTGGGGCGGATCGCCGGCGAGCCGGCGCCCGACGTGGTCGTCTGCGTCGTCGACGCGACCAACTTGGAGCGCAACCTGTACCTCGTCACGCAAGTGCTCGACCTGGGCCTGCCGACGGTCGTCGCGCTCAACATGACCGACGCGGCGACCGAGGCCGGCCTCACGGTCGACGCGGCGGCGCTGGCGGAGCGGCTGGGCGTGCCCGTCGTGGAGACGGCGGCCCGCGCGGGCGACGGCGTCGACCGGCTCCGCGAGGTCGTCCTCGACGCACCGGCCCCGGCGACCGGTGTCGGGTGGGACGTGATGCCGGCCGTGGCCGACGCGCTCGGCCCGCTGCAAGCCCTGCTTCCGGACGACGTGCCAGCCGAGCGCCGCCGGTTCGAGGCGCTGGGCGCGCTGACGTCGGACCCGCTGCTGGCGGCCTGGGAACGTCGGGCGCCCGCCTTCCACGCCGCCGTGCTCGACACGCGCGCCGAGCTGGAGGCCCGGCCGGTCCCGTACAAGATGGCCGAGATGACCGGCCGCTACGGCTGGATCAGCCCCGTCGCCGCCGCCGTCGTCCGCCAGACCGCCGAGTCGGGCGAGGCCACCGTCTCCGACCGGATCGACGCCGTCGTGACGCACCGGTGGTGGGGGCCGCTCATCTTCGGCGGCGTGCTGCTGCTCATCTTCCAGGCCGTGTTCACCTGGGCCGTCCCGGCGATGGACGCCATCGAGTGGCTGGTCGGCGTGACCGGCGAGGGTTTAAGGGCCGCCCTGCCCGACGGCGTGTTGGAAGACGTGTTGGTCGAGGGCGCGCTGTCGGGCGTCGGCAATGTGCTGGTGTTTTTGCCCCAGATCCTGCTGCTGTTCTTCTTCCTCGGGCTGATGGAGGATACCGGCTACATGGCGCGGACGGCGTTCATCATGGACCGGGCGATGCGGCGCGTCGGGCTGAGCGGCGCCAGCGTTGTGCCGATGCTCTCGGCCTACGCCTGCGCCATCCCCGGCATCATGGCCGCGCGGACGCTGGCCGACGAGCGCGACCGGATCATCACGATCATGGTGGTCCCGCTGCAGGGCTGCTCGGCGCGGCTGCCGGTCTACGTGCTGTTCATCGCCGCCTTTATTCCGTCGGGCGCGTTCCTGGGGATCGTCGGCTACCAGGGGCTGGCGATGACGTCGCTCTACGTGTTGGGCACGCTGATGGCGTTCGTCTCGGCGTGGGTGCTGCGGCGGTTCGTGTTCCGGGGCGAGGGCTCGTCGTTCGTGATGGAGCTCCCGCCGTACCGGCTGCCCCAGCCGCGCTACCTGTGGCGGCGGATGTGGGACCGCGCTAAGGTGTTCGTCGTCCGCGCCGGCAAGATCATCTTCGGGCTGAGCATCGTGCTCTGGTTCATGGCGAGCTACCCCAAGGTGGACTTGCCCGCCGACTTGGCCGCGCGCTCCGCCCAGGCCGACGCGGCCGTCCAAGCGGCGACCGAGTCGCTCGTCCGCATCAACCCGAGCGCGGACCCCGACCTGGACGGCTCCGACGCGGCCTCGATCCGGTCGGCCATCGAGGAGGCCGACACCCAGCGGCTGGCGGTCCAGAACGAGGCCGCGAGCTACCAGGTCCGGAACAGCCTGATCGGCCGGTTCGGCCACGCCATCGAGCCCGTCATGCGCCCGCTCGGGTTCGACTGGAAGATCTCGGCCGGCATCGTCGCCAGCTTCGCCGCCCGCGAGGTCATCGTCTCGGCCCTGGCCACCATCTACAGCGCCGGCGCCGACGCCAACGAGGAGAGCCTGGCGCTCCGCGACGCCATCAAAGCGGACACCTACCCCGACGGGACGCCGGTCTTCACGCCGTTGGTGGCCGTCAGCCTGATGGTGTTCTTCGTGTTCGCGCTCCAGTGCATGAGCACGCTGGCGATCGCCAAGCGCGAGCTGAACTCGTGGGTCTGGCCGGTCGCGATGTGGGCCTACATGTTCGGGCTGGCCTACGTGTTCTCGTTCGCGATCTACCAGGGCGGCAAACTGCTCGGTCTGGGCTAGGGCCGCCAGGTCCGACCGCCTCGGCGTCGCGGCGGGGGCAAGGCGGGGTGGAGCGGGTCGCTCCGCCAGCGCGCCGGGTTCTCGGCGACGTACCGCCGGATCCGCCCGGCCTCGCCTTCGGTCCGGACGACGCGGTCGTGGAACCGGCCCTGCCACAGAGGGCCGTCGGGCCACAGGCCGAGGCGGCGAGCCCGCCGCGTGACGGCGGCCTTGTAGCCGTTGACCACCGACGACACGGATCCGGCGTGGTGTTGTCCGAACCGCCGGGGGACGTCCGGGCCACCGCGGTCGGTAGGGACACCATGCATGGTGTCCCTACGATCGGTCGCCGGGTCGGTCGCCGGGTCGGTCGCCGGGTCGGTCGCCGCGAGGATCCCGAACAGGAGGTGAACGTGGTTGGGCATCACGACATGGGCATCTCGGACCAGGCAAGGGCGGAGAGCGAACGTCCGAATCCATTCCGCCTCGGCAACCTCCCCGACCGGCGACAGGCATACTTGCGCATCGCTCACTTCGCCAAAAACGGGGTAGCGATCGACCGTGCAGATCGTGACGAAATAGAGGCCCGCGCGGCGGTAATCGTAGAGACGCCAGCGGGGCGAGCGACGGTCGGGTCCGGACATGGGCTCGTAGACCCGCTCGACCTCCCCATCTACCCCGGCTCGCCCGCGTCGATGCCGAGCCGCCGGGTGAACGCGTCGCGGCGCGACCGGCTCAGGCGGAGCTTGGTGCCGTCCGTCAAGCGGACCGCGTAGTCGCCGCCCGGCGCCGTCAGGAGGGCCTCGACGCGGTCGATCTGGACGATGGTCGAGCGGTGGATCCGGAAAAAGTGGGCCGGGTCGAGCCGGTCCTCCAGCGCCTGCATCCGCTCCCTCACCACCCAGACCTCGCCGCCCACGTGGAGCTCGGCGTAGGGCCCGTCCGACGTGACGTAGTCGATGGCCTCGACCGGGACGAGCCGCGTCTGGCCCCGCGTCTCGACGGCGATCCGCTCGAGGTAGTCGGCGGGCGCGACGGGCTCCGGACCGAGCAGAGCGGCCAGCCGGTCGCGCAGCCCGTCGACCTCGCGCAAGCGGACGGCCTCGCGCGCCCGCGCCAGCGCCTGCCCGAACCGGTCGTCGTCGAACGGCTTGAGGAGGTAGTCGACCGCGGCCACGTCGAACGCCGCCAGCGCGTGCTGGTCGTAGGCCGTCACGAACACGACGGCCGGCATCCGCTCCGGCCCCACCTCTCGGACCACGTCGAGCCCGCTCAGGCCGGGCATCTGGACGTCGAGGAACACGACGTCGACGGGCGTCGCCGAGCCCGCGTGCTCGGCGAGGGCGGCGACCGCCGTCCGCCCCGTGCCGGCCGTGCCGACGACCGCCACGTCGGGCTGGCGCGCCAGCAGGTCGAGCACGCGCTGGCGTGCCAGTGGCTCGTCGTCGACGACCAGGACGCGCAGGTCAGACATGGGCGCAAGGTTCGTCACGACCGGGTCCGGTAGCGTGGCCGACCGCAGGGGCACGAGTCGTCACGTCCCCACCGACCCCAGGGCCGCCGGTAGTGAGGCCGGCGACGGCACCGTCCGGTAGGGGAGGGCCACCTCGGCCACGACGCCCGACCCGGCGCCGTCGCGGAGCGTGAGCGTCCCGGCGTCGCCGTAGAGCGCGTCGAGCCGAGCCCGCGTGTTCTTCAGGCCGACCCCGCCCGAGCCGACCGCCCCGTCGCCCGTGGCCAGGCCCGGCCCGTTGTCCTCGACCGTGAGCACCAGGCGGTCGCCTTGGCGGCGGGCCGTCAGCCGGACGTGGCCGACGCCGTCCTCGGTCCGCCGGACCCCGTGGCCGACGGCGTTCTCGACGAGCGGCTGGAGCAGGAGCGGTGGCACGAGGGCGTCGAGCACGTCGGGGTCGACGGACTCTTCGACGTCGAGCCCGCCCTGGAACCGGACGCGCTGGACGTCGAGGTAGTCGCGCAGGAACGCGAGCTCGTCGCGGAGCGGGACCTCGGTGGCCCCGTCGTCGTGGAGGACGCGGCGCAAGAGCGACGACAGCCGGGCGATCATCGTCCGCACGCCGGCCGGGTCGCGCTCGACGAGCGCGCTGACGGCGTTGAGCGTGTTGAACAGGAAGTGCGGGTTGAGCTGCATCCGCAGCGCCGACAGCCGGGCCTCGGTGAGCTGGGCCTCCAGCCGGGCCCGGTCGGCGAGCAGCCGCGACGCCTCGGCCTCGCGCTGGCGGACCTGGAACAGGGCCGACCGCGCGTACCCGGCGGCGAGCACCGCAAAGGTGATGATCCACTCGTCGAGGAACCGGAGCCGGTTGAACATCCCGGCGAGCGTCCACGCGCGGTCGGGCGGGGGCGGCCCGGTCAGGAGCGGCCGCAAGACGCCGCGTGTGAGGAACTCGACGGCGACGGCGACCACGAGCCCGACGGCGAGCTGGGCCGCCAGCCGGCCCGCCCACGTCCCCCGCTCGACGGGGTACCGCCGGACGATCCAGAAGACGGCCGGCGTCACCAGAGCCCAGAGGCCGACCTCCGCGAACGTCTCGGCCACCTCGCCTAGCGACACGGCCTCGCCTTGCCACCCCCGCGACGCCTCGCGGACGGCCGTGAGCGCGCCCAGCACGAGCCAGAACGCGACCACGGCCACGCCTTCGGCGCGGCGGGACCACGGGCGGGTGGAAGAGTGGGAGTCGGTCACGCCCTCAAACTAGGAGCCGTGGCGCCCCTCGCCGCCGGCGCCGTGGGGTGCCGGGTGCAGGTCGTGACGCGCTCGTGCAGCTCGTGGCAGAGGCCGAACCCTCGCGCTCGGCAGTCCATATCCCTTCCCCGATCCCCCCTCGCCCCGATGGCCCGCCCGCTCCTCCTTGCCCTCGCCCTGCTGGCGACCGCGCCCTGCGCCCTCGCCCAGACGGCCGCCGTCACCGGCCGCGTGGTCGACGTCGACAGCGAGCTCCCGTTGCCGACGGCGACCGTCGCCGTCTGGCAGATCGCCGGGGCCGACTCGACGCTCGCGGGCGGCACCACGACGACCTTGGACGGCGCCTTCCGGGTCGAGGGGCTGGCGCCGGGGGCCTACGACGTGGTCGCCAGCTTCGTCGGCTACGACCCCGTTCGCCGGGCGGGCGTGGCCGTGGGGGAGGGGGCGACCGACCTCGGGACGATCCGGCTCGCGCCCGCCGCCGAGGCGCTGGCGGAGGTCCGCGTGACGGCCCAGCGGACCCAGGTCCAGACGCGGATCGACCGGACCGTCTACGACACCGCCGACGACCCCGTCGCCGATGGCGGCTCGGCGACCGACGTGTTGGCGACGCTGCCCTCGGTCGACGTCGACGTGGACGGCAACGTGTCGCTGCGGGGGGCCGGGAGTGTGGCCGTGTTCATCAACGGGCGCCCGGCGCCGGTCCAGGGCGACTTCCTGGCGTCGTACCTCGCGAGCCTGCCGGCCGGCTCCGTCGAGCGCGTCGAGATCATCCCCAACCCGTCGGCCGCCTTCGAGCCCGACGGCGTCGGCGGGGTGATCAACATCGTGCTGAAGCAGAACACGGACCGCGGGGTCGGGGGGACGCTCACGGCGGGGACCGACTCGAACGGCGGCGTCGACGGGACGGCGGCCCTCACCTACGGGCGGGGCCCGTGGTCGCTCGCGGCGACGGTCGGCCTGCGCAACGACGCCCGCCCCGGCGGCGGCGACGGCTTCCGCATCAACCGCTACCAAGCCGACCCGACCACGCGGACCGAGGAGGAGACCGACGACCGGACCCGGACCTCGGCGCTCGTCAACCTCTCCGCCGACTACGCGCTCAGCCGCGCCACCACGCTCACGTCCCAGCTCCAGCTCGGGACCCGGAGCGGCGACGAGACCGAGATCGGGCAGACCCTGGTCGAGGGGCTCGATGGGACGCCGGTGTTCGGGTTCGCCCGGGAGGTGACCGAGCTCGAGGACGGCCGGTCGCTCGACGCCCGTCTCGGCCTGGTCCAGCAGTTCGGCGAGGGCCACCGGCTCACCGTCGAGGCCCGCGCCGACGTCTCCGACGAGACCGAGGCCCAGACCTACGCCGAAACGCTGGTGAGCGGGGCCGGCGACCTGACCCCGGCCCGCCGCGCCGATGAGTCCGAGCTCGAACGCGAGGGGTCGCTCCAGGCCGACTACACGCGCCCGCTCGGCGGCCTCCGCCTGGACGCCGGCTACAAGGGCGAGTGGGAGCGGAGCGACAACGCGCTCGACGCCGAGACCGCGGTCGCCAGCGGCGGGTTCGAGCGCGACCTCAGCCAGAGCAACACGTTCGACTTCGACCAGACCGTCCACGCGCTCTACGTCCAGGGCGGCGGCGAGTGGGGCCCGTTCGGCGCCCAGGCCGGCGTCCGGTTCGAGGACGCCCGGACCACGTTCGACCTCGAGACCACCGACGAGACGTTCGAGAACGACTACCGGAGCTTCTTCCCGAGCGCGTTCCTGTCGTTCGCGCCGACCGAGGCGACGACGGTCAAGGCCAGCTACAGCCGCCGCATCAACCGACCGCGGACGTGGTCGCTCAACCCGTTCCCGTCGTTCGACGACCCGCTCAACGTGCGCCAGGGGAATCCGGCGCTCCGGCCCGAGTACGTCTCGTCGTTCGAGGCCGGCGCGACCCACCTCACGTCGTGGGGCTCGCTCGCGCTCACGCCGTACGTCCGCCACACGACCGACGTCATCCGCCGCTTCCTCACCGTCCGCGACGACGGCGTGACGGTGCGGACGTTCGAGAACCTGGCCACGTCGGACAGCTACGGCGTCGAGTTCGTCACGTCGTTCGAGGACCTGGCGGGGCTCAGCGGCTACGCCAGCCTCGAGGGGTTCCGGCTCAAGACCGACGGCACCACGGCGTCGGCGGGCGACGTGGCCAGCGACGGGTTCAGCTGGGGCGGCCGGCTCAACGCGACCTACGGGTTCGGCGACCGGCTGGGGCTGGGCGACCTCGCGCTCCAGGCGACGGCCCGCTACAGCGCGCCCATCGAGACCGAGCAGGCCCGGATCGACTCGCGCATCTCGGTCGACCTCGCGCTCCGCCAGAAGCTCTTGGGCGACCGGGCCTCGCTGACGGTCCAGCTCCGAGACCCGTTCAACCAGAACGGCTTCGCCTACACGCTCGACCAGCCCGAGCTCTTCCAAGAGCTCTCGCGGACGTGGGGCGGGCGCGAGGTCGGCGTGACGCTCTCGTACGCGTTCGGCCAGCAGGAGCGCCGCCGCGACGGCGACCGGGGCGAGGGCGGAGGCGGTGACTTCGACGGGGGCGAGGGGTTTTAGAGTCAGCAGATCCGTTGTCGGGTGCGTCGGGGGCGGGGGATCTGGACTTCGCAGAACGCCCGGGCAGGATCGACCACGTCACTGACTGACGCACTGGTCCACCGTGCAAAGCGCGCTGGGGTGAGGGGGGCGGTCCGCCCGGCGTCGAGTCCCGTCGGGGCAGATGACGGCAAGGACATCCGGCCGCCGCCGGGCGTCGGCATCTTGCGGCGCCCGCCGCCCCGTCCCGATGCTCGCCCTCGCCCTGCTCCTCGCCGTGACCGTCGCCGACTCCGTCTTGGTCATCGCCCACCGCGGCGCGAGCGTCCACCGCCCCGAGCACACGCTCGACGCCTACGCGCTCGCCGTCGAGCAGGGCGCCGACGTGGTCGAGCTGGACCTGGTGATGACGCGCGACGGCGTGCTCGTCGCCCGCCACGAAAACGAGATCTCCGGGACGACCGACGTGGCCACGCGCCCGGCCTTCGCCGATCGGCGGACGACCAAGACCATCGACGGTGTCGAGACCACGGGCTGGTTCACGGAGGACTTCACGCTGGCGGAGCTCAAGACGCTGCGCGCCGTCGAGCGCTTGCCCGATCTCCGGCCCGCCAGCGCCGCGTACGACGGCCGGTTCGAGGTCCCCACGTTCGACGAGATCGTGGCGCTCGCGGACTCGCTCGGGCGCGAGCGCGGCCGGCCCGTCGGGCTCTACCCCGAGACCAAGCACCCGACCTACTTCCGCCGGATCGGTTTGCCGCTCGAGGCGCCGCTGGTCGAGGC
Organism: uncultured Bacteroidota bacterium; assembly: GCA_963848075.1. GTDB lineage: Bacteria > Bacteroidota > Rhodothermia > Rhodothermales > Rubricoccaceae > Rubrivirga. The sequence continues at coordinate 1,497,774 of CAWKCB010000004.1, read as the reverse complement.
GCTCCACGCCGCCGGCCACACGTCGCCCGACGACCCCGTCTGGATCCAGTCGTTCGAGGTCGGCAACCTGGAGCTGCTGCGGGGGCTGACCCGGCTCCGGCTCGTCCAGCTCGCCATGCCCGGCGCGGGCCCCGCCGACCGGCCCGAGATGCGCTACGACGCCATGATGACGCCCGACGGGCTGGCGACGGTCGCCACGTACGCCGACGCCGTCGGCGTGGCCAAGGCGATGGTGCTCGACCCCGACACGCTGGCGCCGACGACGCTCGTGGCCGACGCGCACGCGGCCGGGCTCGCCATCCACGTCTGGACGCTCCGTCCCGAGAACGCCTTTCTCCCGGTGCCGCTCCGGGTGGGCGACGAGCCGGCGGCGCCAGGCGACCTCGCGGCCGAGGTTCGAGCCCTCGTCGCGGCCGGCGTCGACGGCTTGTTCGCCGACGCCCCGGGCGACGTGGTGGACGCGCTCGGACGGATGCCGTAGTCGCCCGTCGGCCCGTCGTACACGGTCGCCGTGCAGGGGGTCGGTCTTCCAGACAATCGCGTAAGGTGGCCGGAACGAGTAGCGCAGATGTAGGTACGAGAAGTGGGCAAAAAATTCTGTATCAGGTTCTGGCCGTTATGCACCGTGGCTCCGAAACATCCTTCGTCTACCGAGTGGACCCCCCGTCTCGTCTCGCGCTGACCCTCCTCGTCGGTCGGATCTACGGCGACGACATGCTGGCCGTGGTCCGGGCGGTCCAGGGCGACCCCGGCTGGCGGCCGGACTTCGACGCGATCTGGGACTGCTCGCGGGTGAGCGCCCACATCATCCTGCCGGAAGAGGTCGGGCCCATCATCGACCAGACGGTCCGCGGGCAGACCGGGCGCGACGTGCTCGTCGAGAGCCGGTCGCTCGGCGAGAGCCTGTTCTCGCGGATGCTCGCCGTGACGTCCCGTGCCCGGGGCAAGGAGGCCCACTCGTGCCACACCCTGGCGGACGCGCTCGCGGTCCTCGGGAGGGCCGAGCTGCCGCCCGCGCTCGACCTCGCCCCGCCAGTGCTGGAGGCCACCGACGAGACGCGGGCGTAGTTCAGGAACCGAGGTCTCCAGCGGATCCAGACCGGAGCGTGGAGAGCGTGGAGAGCGTGGAGAGCGTGGAGAGCGTGGAGAGCGTGGAGAGCGTGGAGAGCGTGGAGAGCGTGGAGAGCGTGGAGAGCGTCGCCGCCGCGGGGCCCGGAAACGTTCCCCTCCGTCCCCTCCCGACGCAGCGGACTCCTCGCCGAGGCATCAAGTCCGCGGACCGTCCCCTGATCCACCATCGCTTCACTGGGCCGCGCGGGCGGGCCCGCTACCTTGGTCGTCGCCTCGTCCCGGACACCCGGGCGTGGGTCCGGCCGCTCCGGTGAAGGCTTCGGCACTCTGCGGCTCCGCCCTCGCCCGCGCGACCTGCCCCACTGGCAGCCTCGCGACCCCCCCCGTCCCACCCGGCCCCTCCGAATGTTCGATACGCTGTCCGACAAGCTCGACGTCGCCCTCAAGAACGTGAAGGGCGAGGGGAAGATCAACGACCTCAACATCGCCGAGACGATGCGCGAGGTCCGCCGCGCCCTCCTCGACGCCGACGTCAACTACCAGGTCGCCAAGGACTTCACCAACAAGGTGAAGACGCACGTCACCGACGACAAGGTGCTCCAGGCCGTCAACCCGGGCCAGCAGTTCGTCAAGGCGATCTACGACGAGCTGGTCTACCTGCTGGGCGACGTCCACGTCGACCTCAACCAGGCCAAGAAGCCGCCGACGGTGATCCTGGTGGCCGGGCTCCAGGGCGCCGGCAAGACGACGTTCGTCGGCAAGCTCGCGCTGTTCCTCAAGTCGAAGGGCCGGAGCCCGATGGTGGCCGCGGCCGACGTGTACCGCCCGGCGGCCGTCGACCAGCTCGAGTCGCTGGCGGGCCAGGTCAAGGTCCCCGTGTTCTCGATCCGCGGCGCCGACGGCGTGCCGGTCAAGGACGCCGTCGAGGTCGCCCGCCAGGCCGTCGCCGAAGCGCGGCGGACGGGCCGCGACACGATCATCATCGACACGGCCGGCCGGTTGCACGTCGACGAGGCCATGATGGACGAGGTCGTGGCCATCAAGGCGGCGACCGAGCCCGACGAGATCCTGTTCGTCGTCGACGCGATGACGGGCCAGGACGCCGTCAACACGGCCAAGGCGTTCAACGAGCGGCTCGACATCGACGGCGTGGTCCTGACCAAGCTCGACGGCGACACCCGGGGCGGGGCCGCCCTGTCGATCCGGAGCGTGGTCGAGAAGCCGATCAAGTTCGCCGGGACCGGCGAGAAGCTCGACGCGCTCACCGAGTTCTACCCCGACCGGATGGCCCAGCGCATCTTGGGGATGGGCGACGTGGTCTCGTTCGTCGAGAAGGCCCAGGAGCAGTTCGACGAGGAGGAGGCCGAGAAACTCCAGCGCAAGTTCCGGTCCCAGGAGTTCGACCTCCAGGACTTCTACGACCAGCTCCAGAAGATCAAGAACATGGGGTCGCTCAAGGACCTCCTGGGCATGATCCCCGGCGTCGGCAAGGCCATCAAGGAGATCGACGTCGACGACGACGCGTTCCGCCACATCGAGGCGCTCATCCAGTCGATGACGCCCTACGAGCGGGCCACGCCGGACCAGATCAACGGCTCGCGCCGCCGCCGGATCGCGAAGGGCGCCGGCCTCGAGGTGCAGGACGTCAACGCGCTCCTCAAGCAGTTCCGCGAGATGAAGAAGATGATGAAGACGATGTCCAAGCTCCAAGGCAAGGGCCGCGCCGTCGACCCCACTCAGTTGCTCGCGGGTCGCTGACCCGCTCGCGGTTCGGGGTTCGCGAGGACCCCCACCTGAGCGAACCCCGAACCCTGAACCCTGACCGCGCCAGCGAAGGCGTAGCCAACCACACCCACCCCCGCATATGTCCGTCAAGCTCCGATTCCGCCGCATGGGGCGCAAGCAGCACCCCGTCTTCGGCCTGGTCGCCACCGACGCCCGCTCGCCCCGCGACGGCCGCTTTATCGAGGACCTCGGCCGGTACGAGCCGGTCGCCGAGCCCTCGACCGTCCGGTTCAACGCCGAGCGCATCCTGTACTGGCTCGGCCAGGGCGCCCAGCCGTCCGACACGGTCCGCAACCTGCTCCAGAAGGAGGGGATCCTGCTCCGCTGGGCGCTGACGCGCCAGGGCAAGGAGGCCGACGAGATCGAGACGGCCGTCGAGGAGTTCAAGGCGCGCCGCGCCGAGAAGGCCGCGTCGACCGGCAAGAAGACGCGCGCCGAGCGCCGCGCCGAGGCGCTCGCCGCCGAGAAGGCCGCCGCCAAGGAAAAGGCCGCCGAGCTCGCCAAGGCCCGCGCCGAGCGCGAGGCCGAGCTCCAGGCCCAGCGCGAGGCCGCCGAGGCCGAGGAGCGCGCCGCCGCCGAGGCTGCTCGGGAAGAGGCCGCCGCCGCCGCCGCGGATTCGGAGGCCCTGACGGAGGCGGCCGACGCGCCCGCCGCCGCCGAGGAGGCCCCCGCCGATGCGCAGCCGACCGACGCGGACCCGGCCGTCCAGGCCGACGAGCAGGCCGCCGCCGAGGCCGAGGGCGCGGACGCCGCCGTCGCGGAGGCCACCCCCGCCGCCGTCGCTGAGGAGGCCCCCGACGCGGCCGAGGAGCAGCCGGCCGTCCAGGCCGACACGCCCGAAGCGGTCGCTGACGAGGCCGGCGCCGAGATGGCCAACCAGACCGACGCCGGCGCCTCTCAGGCCGACGCGGTCGAGGCCGAGCCGGCCACGGAGGCCCCCGACGTCGCGGGCACCTCGGGCGACGCGCCCACCGGCGACACCCCGCCCGCTGCGTCCGCCGAGCCCGAGACCGTCGCCGCCGAATCCGCGGCGTCCAGCGCCGACGACCTCACCGCGGTCAGCGGCGTCGGCCCGACGTACTCCGGCATCCTGACCGGCGCCGGCATCACGACGTACGCGGCCTTGGCCGAGACGTCCCCGGAGCGGATCCAGGAGATGATCTCGGAGGCCGGGTCGTCGTCGGCCGGCAACGAGGAGACGTGGCCCGAGCAGGCCCGCCTGCTCGCCGCCGGCGACGCGGCCGGCCTCGACGCCTACCTCGAGTCCCTCAAGTCGTAGCCGACCGCTCACCCGTCGGGCGGGGTCGGCACGTGCCGGCCCCGCCCGTCTGTTTCTGAGCCCTTTCCTTATGACCCCCGATCCTGACCGCCTGATCCTGGTGGGCCGCGTCGGCCGGACGCACGGCGTCCGGGGCGAGATGAAGGTGGTCCCCGAGACCGACGACCCCCAGCGGTTCGCTGACCTCGACCGGCTGTTCATCGGCACGAGCGCCGCTGAGGCGCGGCCCGTCCAGGTCGACGGCGTCCGGTTCCAGTACCCCAAGGGGCGGACCGTCGTCCTGCTGTCGCTGGCGGGCGTCGAGTCGCTCGAGGCCGCCGAGGGACTCCGCAACGAGCAGCTCTTCGCCAACCCGGACGACTTGCCGGCCCTGGCCGACGGCGAGGCCTACCTCCACGACCTGATCGGCTTCGAGGTCGTCCGCCTAGACGACGCCGGCGAGCCGGCCGACGTGCTGGGCACGATCCGCGACTTCTACGAGGGCGCCCAGCTCCTGATCGCGGTCGCGCGCCCCGACGGCGGCGACGTGCTGCTGCCCGACGTCGACGAGTTCGTGGTCCGGCTCGACCTCGACGCCCGCCGCTTCTACGTCCGCCCGCCCGAGGGGCTGTTCGACGACGCATAGAGGGGTGCGGGATGGCAGAGGGACGGAGGGATGCAAACAACGCCCCCATCCCTCCATCCCTCCATCCCGCATCTCTCCGCTTCATGCTCCGCTTCGACCTCGTCACCGCGCTGCCCGGGCTTGTCCGGAGCCCGCTGGAGCACTCGATCCTGAAGCGGGCCCAGGACAAGGGGCTGGTCGAGGTGGCCGTGCACGACTTGCGGGAGTGGGCGCCCGGCCGGCACCGCCAGATCGACGACATCCCGTACGGCGGGCAGGGCGGGATGGTGCTCAAGCCCGAGCCCCTGTTCGCCTGCGTCGAGGCGCTCCAGGCCGAGCACGGCCCCTACGACGAGGTCGTGTTCCTGACACCCGACGGCGAGACGCTCGACCAGCCGATGGCGAACGCGCTGTCGCTGAAGGGCCGGCTGCTCCTGATTGCCGGCCACTACAAGAACGTCGACCAGCGGGTCCGCGACGCGCTCGTGACGCGCGAGATCTCCGTCGGCGACTACGTGCTGTCGGGCGGCGAGCTGCCGGCGTTGGTGCTCATCGACGCCGTCGCGCGGCTGGTCCCGGGCGTGCTCGGCGACGCCGGCTCGGCGCTGTCCGACAGCTTCCAGGACGGGCTGCTCGACGCGCCCAGCTACACCCGCCCGGCCGACTTCCGGGGGATGGAGGTCCCGCCCGTGCTCCGCTCCGGCGACCACCACGCCATCCTGGCCTGGCGCGAGACCCAGCGCTGGGAGCGCACGCGGGCCCGCCGCCCCGACTTGCTGCCCGGCTCCGACGGGGCGGGCGAAGAATCCCCGTAGACGGCACCAGGGCCCCGTCGGGCCTGGTCCGCTCCCTACCTTTCGTGTTCGCGCTGGAGGCACCTGGCGCCCACCCACCTTTAGACCGCACCGATCATGGCGACCGATCTCATGGGCCTCGTGGAGGCCACCCAGCTCCGCGACGACATCCCCGCGTTCGACGCCGGCGACACCGTCCGCGTCCACGTCCGCGTGATCGAGGGCGACAAGGAGCGGGTCCAGCTGTTCGAGGGCGTCGTGATCGCGATCCAGAACGGGGGCGTGGCCGAGTCGTTCACGGTCCGCAAGATCTCGAACGGCGTCGGCGTCGAGCGGGTGTTCCCGTTCGCGAGCCCGCGCATCGCCAAGCTGGAGGTCGTCCGCTACGGCCGCGTCCGCCGGGCGAAGCTGTACTACCTCCGCGGGCTCCGCGGCAAGGCCGCCCGGATCACCGAGCGCCGCCGCTCCTAAGGGCACGCGGCAAGAGGCATGAGGCGAGGGGCTGTCTTGACCCGCCCCGTGCCCCTGGCCCCATCCCCCTTGCCCTGACCGATGCGTCTCGCCGTCTGGCCCGTCCCGCCCGCCCGAGCGCTCGCGTCCGCCCTCGCGGACCTGGTCACGGAGGTCGTCGAGATCGAGCCCCACGAGGCCCGGGCCGCTCTCGACGCGGGCGGCGCCGAGGTGGCGCTGGTCCCGACGCTCGACGTGCTCCGTGGGTACACCGGCCTCGAGGTCGTCCCCGGCATCGTGCTGGCCGGCGAGCGGAGCCCGCGTCGCCGGCTGGTCGTCGGCTCGGCACTCGACGCCATCGAGACGATCGCCTTCGACCCGCGCGACGCCCAGGAGGCGCTCCTGACGCAGCTCGTGCTCCGCGAGCACTACGGCTCGTCGGCCGCGTTCGCCCTGAGCGACCCGGCCCGGCCGCTCGCCGACGTCTTGCAGAGCTCGTCGGCCGCCCTGGTCGACTACCGCGACGAGGTCCCCGACGGGGCGTTCGTGCTCGACCCTGGGCAGGAGTGGACCGACCTGACGCTCCGGCCGTACCCGTGGGGCTTGTTGGCGGCGCTCGAGGGGACGCTCGACGCCGTCGCCGGCCTGCGGCTCCGCGCGGCGGCCCAGGAGGCGCCCGTCTCGGACGCGCTCTTCCACGACGGCGTCGGGGCGTACCAGCTCACGCTCGACGGCTACGCCACCGACGGGCTCGACCAGCTCGCCGACTACCTGTTCCAGACCGGCACCTTGTCGGAGGTCCCGCCGATCCCGTTCCTCGAGCTCCCCTCGGACCCCGACGACGACGAGGAGGAGTAAGGCGCGGCCGGCCCCCGCTTCGCCGGGCGACCGTCGGCCTCGGCTGTGACGGAAGACGAAAGCAGAGGACGGAGGGCCGACCCTCCGGTCGGGCACCTTCTACCCTTGACCCTCTATCCTCGGCCACAGCACTGGGCCTTGCACCCGGCCGCCGATCTCCGCTTCGACACCCCGCCCCATGGCCGACGGCATCCAGACCATCGCCACCAACCGCCGGGCCCGCTACGACTTCGAGCTGGGCGACCACTTCGAGGCGGGCATCGTGCTCACCGGGTCCGAGGTGAAGTCGCTCCGCAAGGGCTCGGCCCAGCTTGCGGAGGCGTTCGTCAAGCTTGGTCGCGACGGCGTCGACCTGGTCAACTGCACGATCCCGCCCTACGAGATGGGGGGCTACGCGAACCACGAGCCGCGGCGGATGCGCCGGCTCCTGCTCCACAAGGCCGAGATCGAGAAGCTCCGCAAGGGGACCGAGCAGAAGGGGATGACCATCGTCCCGCTCAAGCTGTACTTCAAGGGCGGCCGGGCCAAGGTGTCGTTCGCGCTCGGCCGCGGCAAGAAATCCGTCGACAAGCGGCAGACCATCGCCGACCGCGAGTCGAAGCGCCGGCTCGACCGGGTGATGAAGGAGCGGTAGCGCCCGGCGCGCCGGGGCGGTCGCGGTGCCTTGACAGGAGCGGGCGGGGGTGGGACGTTGGGGCACCGCCTCGTCCCGGCACCGTCGGCCCCCGTCGAGCGTTCGTCTCTCCCGTCTGGTCTCCCATGCGCCTGTCTACACTCCTCGTCGCCCTCCTCGCGCTCGCCGGCCCCGCGGTGCTGGCCCAGGCGAACGCCGCGTACGACCGCGGCGCCGAGGCCTACCAGGACGGCCGCTACCAAGACGCGGTCGAGGCCCTCGAGCGGGCGGCCGAGGCCGCCCCCGACGACCCCGAGGTCCGTTACCTGCTGGCACGCGTCCTCTACGACGAGCGGAACCCGGACCGCGACGAGGGCCGGGCCGGCCGCGAGATCGAGGCGGCCATCGGGCTCGACCCCCAGAACGTCGTCTTCCTCACGGCCCGCCTGGAGCAGCTCCGGGGCGACACCTGGAACTTGCTCCAGGAGCTGTACCGGCTCCGGCTCCGGCGCGAGGTGGCCCAGCGCCTGCTCGCGATCGACTCGACGAACGCGTTCGCCCACGAGGAGCTCGGCGTCCAGGCCATCGTCGACTACTACCAGTACCGGAACGCGATCAAGTTCCCGGCCCTCGCGTTCCGGTCCGTCGGCGTGACGATCCAGGAGTCGCCGACGGAGAGCAACCGGACGGGCCTGGAGGAGAGCCAGGTCGGCGGCGGCGTCGTGGCCACCAACGTGGCCGAGACGCCCGCTCTGAGCGGCGGGGCCGGCAACGCGCTCGACGGCCAGTTCGGCGAGGAGATCGCGGACCGGTTCGACGTCCGCGAGCTCCGCCGCCGGGGCGTCGCCGTGACCGACTACGCGCCGCGCGCCCAGGCCGCCTACGACGTCGCCACGTTCCACCTCCGCCGCGCGCTCGACGCCGACCCCCGCCGCCGCGACGTGTACGACCACGTCCTCCGCCTGGCCACGCTCTCCGGCCGCTACCGCGAGGTGCTCCCCGACGTGGCCGAGATGTACGTCCAGTTCCCCGACGACCCCGTCACCTGGCTCTACACGGGACTCGTCAACCACCAGCTCGGCCAGTACGACGCGGCCTCGGTCGCCTTCGACCAGGCGCTCGAGCGGATGGACGACGAGACGCGCGCGGCCTACACGGACCTCACGCTCGTCCTGCCACCGGCGGACTGGGCCGCCTTCCGGGCGGCGCCGGAGGCCTTCGCCGAACGCTACTGGACGAGCCGCGACCCCCGCTTCCTCAACGCGGCCAACGAGCGGCGGACGGAGCACTACGCCCGGCTCGTCGCGGCCGACCTCCTGTACCGCTCCGAGGACCTCGACCTCCCCGGGTGGAAGACCGAGCGCGGCCGGCTCTTCGTCCGCTACGGCGCGCCGGCGACTGACGTCGTCATCGACGGCGGCTTCCAGGCCGTGCTGGAGCAGTTCGCCGAGCGCAACGAGGTGTTCGCCCTCGACGCCGACGCCCCCGCCGGCATCCAGGTCTCGAACCGGTTCAACGTGTGGGACTACCAAGACGGCGTCCGGTTCGTGTTCGAGGACCCGGGCCGGAACGGCCAGTTCCGCCTGTACTCGCTCCCGGCCGACGTCTACGGGCTCGTGACCGTCGGCGACCCCACGGCCATGGACTTCGTCCAGAAGGCGGAGGACGAGATCCGCCGGCGCCCCGAGCGCTACGCCTTCGTCGCGCCCGGCCGCCAGGTCGAGCTCCCCTACCGCGTGGCCGCCTTCAAGGGCGACGGGGGCCGGACGGACCTCTACGTCAACTACGGGATCCCCGTCGCCGAGAGCGGGACGCCCAGCGACGGCGTCCAGGACGACGTCGAGGTGACCGTCAAAACGGGGGCCTTCCTGATCGGGCCCGACCGGGACCTCTTGGTCGAGCGGCGGCGGACGGTCTACGGCTTGCGCGGCGCCCAGATCGTCCCCTTCCAGCAGACCCGGCTGTGGACCAGCACCGAGGCCATGAGCGCCCGGCCCGCCGACGGCTACGAGGTCTCGCTCGAGTTCGAGACGGCCTCGGGCGGCACGAGCGCCGTCCAACGCCGTACCGTCGACGTGCCCGACTTCAGTGCCGGCGGCCTCCAGCTTTCCGACGTGCTCCTGGCCTACTACGCCGAGGAGGCCGACCGCGCCGAGCCGGGCCGCGTGTTCCGCGACGGCGTCTCGGTCCAGCCCGCCCCGTGGGGCGTCTTCCGCGTCGGCGACCCGGTCTACCTCTACGTCGAGGCCTACGGGCTGGGGCTGGCCGGCGGGCGGACCGACTACGAGGTCGAGGCCAGCCTGCGCCCGAAGGACACCTCGACGGGTCTGAAGCGCCTCGCGCGTCGCGTGTTCGGCAGCGACGACCCCGCGGTCTCGTCGGCGTTCGAGGTCCAGGGCGACCGGCCCGACGACACCGTCTACCTCTTCTTGGACGCGACGGGCCAGGAGCCCGGCCTGTACACGTTGACCGTGACGGTCCGCGACCGGGTCACGGGCGAGACGGCCGACCGCGAGACGGACTTGCTGCTGGAGTAGCCGCCCGGTTGACGGGGGTTGGGTTGAGAGCGATTCTCCCCCATGCCGCGTCCCCGCCGCCTCCGTCGCTGGTCCCTACCGCTTCGGCGGCGGTGGAACCGGGCCGTCCGCCCGCTCCGCCAGCCGGCCCGCGTCGTCGTCACGCTGGCGGTGTTGGCGATCGCCGTCGTCGGGATCGTCGCGCAGGCCCGGCTCCCCGACCGCACCACGGCGGAGACGCCGGTCCAGCCCGGCCCCGACCGCACGGCCGTCGTCGGGGACTTGGTCCGGGGAGACTTCGCACTGGCGGGCCTGCGCCCGGGTGACCGGCTGATGGCGGTCGGCGGTGACACCCTCGCGCTCGCCGAGGCCGCCCAGTTGGAGACGCTCCGGCTGTACCAGCGCGTCGGCGACACGGTCGCCGTCTCCATCGAGAGGGCCGGGGAGCCGCGGACCGTCGAGGTCGTGGTGGGCCGACAGGATCGCGCCGACGCGCGGCGGTTCGGCCTCTCGGACGAGGCCGTGGACCGGACGGGGCGCGGGCTGCTGACCGCGGCGCTGCTGGCGTTCCTGGCGACGGGCCTGACGCTGTTCGTCCGCGCGCGAGGGCGAGGCTACCGCGCCGCGCTCGGGACGGCGCTGATTGCTGTCCCCGGGTTCTTCGGGTTCGGTCCGCTCAACAGCTCCGACCTCGCGAGCTCGATCGGCCCGTTCGCCGTCGTCGTGGTGTTCATGGCGATGGCCGTGGCCATCAGCGCGCTGCCGATGGTGACGAGCGCGCTCGTCCGGTTCCCCGACGGCCGGGTCGGCCCGCTGTGGACGCGGCGGATGGGGCGAATCGTCGCGGCCGGGCTGGTCGCCGTGCTCGGCGTGCTCATCGGGGGGGACGTCTTCGGCTGGCCGGAGGTCGTCCGAGAAGCGCTCGTGGCCGTGCTGATGATCGGGCTCCTGGCGCTGCCGGTCGTCGGCCTGGTCCAGAAGTACCGGCGCTCGGCCGCGGCCGACGTCCGCCAGCAGATGAAGTGGGTGGTACTCCCGCTGGCCGCGTTTGTCGCCGCGCTGTGCGTCCCGTACCTCGGCGGGGCGGTCCCCGCCCTCGACCCGGACCGCCGGGCGACGGGGTACCTGTTCCAGATCGCGACCTACAACCTGCTCAACCTCGGGCTCGCGGCGATCCCACTCGGCGTGCTCGCAGGCGCCCTCAAGTTCCGGCCGTGGGACGCCGACCTGTGGATCGCCCGGTCGGCCGCCATCGGCGCGGCGACGCTGGTGCTGGCCGCCGGCTTCGCCGGGGGCACCGAGGCGTTGCGCGTCGGGCTCCGGGCGTCGATGGGCGACGGGGCCGACTCCGTCGCCGCGGCGTTGGCGGCCGTCGTCGCGCTCGTCGTGTTCAACCCAGTGCGCGAGTGGCTCACGAAGCGCGCCGACGCCGACCTCGTCCGCACGCGCGAGCGGCTGACGGAGCGGCTGCCGCTGCTGCTCGCCGGCCGCCAGGTGGTGGCGTCGCCCCAAGAGATCGGCCGCGTTGCGATCGCCGCCGTCCGCGAGGTGCTCCAGACCGACCGAGCCGCCGTGCTCGACCTCGACCCGGAGGGATGGGAGGTCGTCGCTGCCGAGGGCGTCTCGGCCGACGACGCGCTGGCGTGGGCCCGGGCGACGCTCCATTCGGCGGCGCTGCCGCCGTGCTCGGAGCAGGTCTGGGAGGACCCGGTGTTCGTGCTGCGCGTCCCGCTGCGGTCGGCCGAGGACGAGGTCGTCGGGGTGCTGGCGCTGGGGACGCACGGGCGCGGACGGGGCTACTCGACCGAGGAGCGGCGGGCGCTCGACACGGCGTCGCGGTCGCTGGCGGAGGCGCTCCGCGTGGCCGAGCGCCGGGAGGAGGGCGAGGCCCGTCACCTGGCCCGGCTCGCGCGCGTCGTCGAGCGGTTCACCGCCGGCGGCGACGGCGCGGCCACGGAGCCGTCTGTCTAGCCTTTCGCCTTCGCGGCCACCGACCGGTCCATCGCGCCGACGCGGTCGCGGAGCTCGGCCTTGTAGGCCTCCAGCGCGTCCGCCAGCGCCGCGTCGGCCGTCGCCAGGATCTGGACGGCCAGCAGGCCCGCGTTGAGCGCCTGCCCGATGGCGACCGTCGCGACCGGCACGCCGCCCGGCATCTGGACGATCGACAGCAGCGAGTCCATCCCGTCGAGCGCCCGCGTCTGGACCGGCACGCCGACGACGGGCAGCGTGGTCGACGCCGCGATCATGCCTGGCAGGTGGGCCGCACCGCCGGCCCCGGCCACGATCACCCGGAGGCCACGCGCCCGCGCCGTCCGCGCGTAGTCGGCCATCGCGTCGGGCGTCCGGTGGGCGGAGAGCACGCGGGCCTCGAACGGGACGCCGAACTGGCGCAGGACGTCGGCCGCAGCTTCCATCGTGGGCCAGTCGGACTCGGAGCCCATCGCGAGGCCGACCCTCGGTGCGCCGGGGGTCAGCGGGTCAGAGGTCAGTGCGTCAGGCATGGGGTCTCGGTGGGCGATTGGCTGGAAGCTCGCATCGCGACGGTCCTCCGGGATTCTCTGCCAGCGATGGGCGTGCCGCTCGCGGACGCACGGGTCCCTGACGACGGGCTCACAGCCGCACGGCCGTCGCCGCCACCTCCGCCCGTCGCCGGGCGTCGGCCACCGAGCCGGCGGTCACGGTGACGTGGCCCATCTTGCGCTGGGGGCGGACGTGGTCTTTGCCGTAGAGGTGGACGCTGGCGCCCGGCACGGCCAGCGCGTCGGCCAGGTCGGGGGTGGCCGGGCCCTCGCGGTGGCCGAGGACGTTGACCATGCAGGCGGCCGGCACCCGGAGCCCGGGGTCGCCGAGGGGCCACCCGAGCACGGCGCGGACGTGGTTCTCGAACTGCGACGTGTGGCTCGCGTCGGTCGTCAGGTGAGCCGTGTTGTGGGGGCGCGGGGCCACCTCGTTGACGAGCACGCCGTCGGGCAGGACGAACAGCTCGACCGTCGCCACGCCGGTCACGTCGAGCGCGCCGACGGTGGCCAGGGCCACGCGGCGGGCCTCGGCCTCGACAGCGTCGGAGAACCCGGCCGGGACCGTCGCCGCCCACAGCCGGTGGTCGCGGTGCTCGCTGCGGACGACGGGGTAGACGGCCGCCTCCCCGTCGGGCCGCCGGGCGACGGTCACCGCCGCCTCGGCCTCGAACGCCACGAACGACTCCACCAAGAGGCCCCCCGCCGTCGCGTGGTCGGGCTCCGCCGCCAGCGCGTCCCAGGCGGCGTCGACCTCGGCCGCCGTTCGGCAGGTCGCGTTGCCGTAGCCGTCGTACGACCCCTCGAACCGCTTGAGGACGGCCGCGCCGAACCGATCGACGGCGGCGCGCGCGTCCGCCCGCGTCTCGGCCCAGACGTGAGCCGGCTGGGGCAGGCCGGCCTCGGCGAGGTGCCGGCGCTGGCGGCCCTTGTGGCGGATCGCCAGCAGCGCGCCGACGCCCGGTTCGAGGCGGACGTCCGGGGCCGCCTCAAGCAAGAGGTCGGCCGGCGCCCACTCGCTCTCGACCGTCACGACGGTGCACGGGCGGGCCCAGGCGCGGAGCACGGCCGGGTCCGGCTCGGCGGCCACGGTGACGTCGGCGAACGGCCGGCCGGTCCCGGTCTCGGCGTCGGCCAGGACGCGGACGGCGACGCCCAGGCGGGCGGCAGCCAGGGCCGTCATCCGGCCGAGCTGGCCGCCGCCGAGGATGCCGAGAACAGGAGAAGACACGGCGCGCGTGGGAGGGCACGCCAAGCTACCCGGACTTTTCGGGCGGGCGCCGCCGTATTGTCGGAGACGCGTCCCTGGCCCCCTCGGACCCTCTCCGCCTCGATGCCTGCCCTTCTCCGATCTTCGTTCCTGCTCCTGGCGCTCGCGTGCGGAGTGGCCCGCTCCTCCCACGCGCAGCCCGTGGCCGCCTGCCCGGCTCCCTCGCGGGAGAGCGCGCGGACGGCCGAGGCACCGATCGACCGGCACCGAGAGGCCGTCCGCCAACTCCCCGGCAACCTCCACTCCACCCGTCTCTCCTCGGGTCAGGTCGGGTCCGATGCCGCGACGTGTGCCCTCGCGGCCTTCCGCTCCTCCGTCCTCACCGAGTCGTCCACCGAGGTCCAGCAGGTCTGGGACGGCGCCGCCTGGATAAGGCAGAGCCGCTTCCTCCAGACGTTCGACGCCCAGGGCCGAGTGGCCGAGCGCGTCCGCCAGGACCCCGAGGGCGACGGCTGGCAGAACGCCGAGCGAACCGAGTCGGCGATGGAGGGAGCGGACGAGATCCTGACGCAGTCCGTCTGGCAGAACGGGGCTTGGGTTCCGTCCCGGCGCTTCACATTCTTTTACCGCGAGGACGGGATCTCGTTTGGGGACCGGACCGAGATCTGGGACGCCGAAGCCGGTCTCTGGCGCATCGAGCGCGAGTCGACCGTCACCTACGACGACGAGGGGCGGCAGACCGAGACGCGGTCGGACGAGCTCGACACGGAGACGTTGGTAACGCTCCCCGTCCAGCGCTCCCTGACCGACTACTCCGAGGACGGACGGGTGGCCACGACCGTCGTCCAGCGCTGGATCAACGGCGGCTGGGTCCTCATCTTCCGTACCGCCACCACGACGGACGCCGACGGGGCCCCCCTCTCGATCCTGTCGGAGCAGCGCGTGGCCGGGGCGTGGGTGCCGGACACGCGGACGCTCTACACCTACGCCGACGACGGCGACCAGGTGCTCTCCCAGGAGTGGGACCCGGCCCTCGCCGGCTGGGCCGACACGTTCCGGACCCTCCGCACCACCGACGGCCTGGAGACGGTGGAGGTCGAGGAGGCGAACACCGAGGACGGCTGGATCCCCGTGACCCGAACCGCGTCCGTCGTCGACGCCGAGTCGCGCTTGGTCGAGGACGTCGTGAGCCGCTGGGACGGCTCGGCGTGGGTGTTCCAGCGGCGCCTCCGGCGCAGCTACACCGGCGGCGAGCGGACGGCGGAGACGAGGGAGACCTGGGACGTCGCGACCCAGGCGTGGAGGCTCTCCGCCCGCTCGGACAACACGTTCACGCCCGCTGGCGACCCGCTCCGCAAGCGGTCCGCGGCGTACCTGAGCGATGGGGCCTCCGTCGCCCAGGGCGACGACACCGTCTGGGTCTACGACGCCCAGGACCGCGTCGAGTCGCGCACGACGACCGTCTGGGACGTCGCCTCCCAGTCGTGGGTCAACGACCGGCGGTCGCTCTTCGGGTACGACGGCGCGCCCGTCGACCGGGACGCCGGGCCCGTCGGGGCCCTCGACCTCTCGGTCCGCCCGAACCCGGTCGCCGCGGGCGGGTCGGTCTGGGTGTCCGGCACGGCGCCGTCGGCCCGCGTCGACGTGTTCGACGTGCTCGGGCGGCGCGTGGCCCGGCTCCACGAGGGGCCCCTCGCGGGCGACGTCGCGCTGCCGCTGCCAGCGCTCGCGCCGGGCACCTACGTGGCCCGCGTCACCTCAGGCTCGCGGACCGCCAGCCGGACGCTCACCGTCGTCCGCTAGCGGTCCGGAACAGGTCGGCCAGCGCGAGGTGCCACTCGGGCGCGAGCGGCGACGTGAGCGTGTCGCCGGCCTCGGCGGAGAGCTCGGCCACCCGTTCGTAGCGGCCGTCCGCGCCCGGCCGGAACACCTGGACCGCGTCGATGGCCGGGTCCACGACCCAGTACTCGGCCACGCCGAACCGCTCGTACGCCCGCCTCTTCTCGATCAGGTCCCGCCGCCGGGTGCTGCTCGACAGCACCTCGACCACCAGGTCCGGCGCCCCCTTGCAGTTGTCCTCGTCGACGATGCCGAGCCGGCCGTCGGAGACGAACACGAGGTCGGGCTGGACGATGTCGTGGTCCGAGAGCAGCACGTCGAACGGGGCGACGAACACCTCTCCCAAGCCGTGCTCGTCGACGAAGGCCTCCAGGGACAAGGCGAGGCGGAGGACGAGGCGTTGGTGCTTGGTCTTGGGGGCCGGGCTCATGACGTGGTCGCCGTCGAGGATCTCGTGGCGCCGCCCGTCGTCGGGGATGAGCGCGTAGTCCTCGTACGTCAGCTTGTCGATCTCGTGGAGGGGGACGGCGACGGAGGGCATGGCGGCGGCGGTGGGCGTCACAGGATAGGGCTCGTACCGCGTCTGGGGAATGGGCTCCGGTTCGGGGCTAGAGCTGTCGCAACCTCCCCACCTTGTCCTCCTGACCGCGCAGCGACGGCGCAGCCAACGGAGTGAAGGGTCTCACCCTGAAGGGACGGCGCAGCCAACGCCGACGGTGGAGGCCGCCGGAGCCGGCGCGGCCGGTCTCGGAGTCCGAGGTGAGATCCCCCGCCTTCGCGGGGGCGGGCTCTTCGCATTCGCTCAGGAGGACACGGTAGGTGAGGGTCCGGTAGCCCTGGGTTCGGGGCCGGAGGGAGTGCGGGAGGGGACTCCATCCCACACGCCCACATCCCTCCCGATATCGGACTCACGCCTCGGCTTCCTCCGGTTCGTCTTCCTCGACCTCGTCCGCGTCGTCGTCGTCCCCGCCGCCGTTGAGCGCGTCGAGGTCGATCTCGCGGACGTTGAGCCCGAGGCCGCCCTCGGTCTGGGCCCGCTCCAGCTCGTCCGCCATGAACGGGGCCGTCGGCGTGTCCGCTTCCGCCAGGCCCTCGGGCGTGCCGGCGAACAGGATGTGGCCGCCGCCGGCGCCGCCGTCCGGTCCCAGGTCGACGACCCAGTCGGCCTGCTTGGCGACGTCCATGTTGTGCTCAATCACCAGGACCGTGTTGCCCTTGTCGACGAGCGCCTGGAGGACGAGCAGCAAGTGGCGGACGTCCTCGAAGTGGAGCCCGGTCGTCGGCTCGTCCAAGATGTAGAGCGTCCGGCCGGTGCCGGGGCGCGAGAGCTCCTTGGACAGCTTGATCCGCTGGGCCTCGCCGCCCGAGACCGTCGTCGCTTGCTGGCCGAGCCGGATATAGCCGAGCCCGACCGCGTCGAGCGTGCGGAGCTTGCGGGCGATCCGGGGGACGGCCTCGAAAAAGCCGAGGGCCTCCGAGACCGGCATCTCGAGCACCTCGGCGATGCTCTTGCCCTTGTACTTGACCGCGAGCGTCTCGGCGTTGTAGCGCCGGCCGTGGCACGTCTCGCACTCGACGTAGACGTCCGGCAGGAAGTTCATCTCGAGCTTCATGATGCCGGCGCCCTTGCACGTCTCGCACCGCCCGCCCTTGACGTTGAACGAGAACCGGCCCGGCTTGTACCCGCGGATCTCGGACTCCGGCAGCCGCGCGAACAGGTCTCGGATCAGCCCGAACAGGCCCGTGTAGGTGGCCGGGTTCGACCGCGGCGTCCGCCCGATGGGCGACTGGTCGATGGCGATCACCTTGTCGAGGTGGTCGAGCCCCTCGACGTCGGCGTAGGGGAGGGGGACCGCCTGGGCGTTGTGGAAGTGGGCCGACAGGATTGGCGCCAGCGTCTGGTTGACGAGCGACGACTTGCCCGAGCCCGACACGCCGGTGACGACGGTCAGCGTGCCGAGCGGCACCTCGAGGTCGACGTTCTGGAGGTTGTGGCCGCGCGCGCCCAGCAGCCGGATGGACTCGCCGGTCCCGGACCGTCGCTCGTCGGGCGCCGGCGTGGGGACGGCGCGCAAGCCGGCGAGGTAGGCCGTCGTAAGCGACTCCGGCGGGGCGCCGTCGCCCTCGAACCGAGCGATCTCCTCGGGCGGGCCGGCCGCCAGGAGCAGCCCGCCGAACTCGCCGGCGCCGGGGCCCAGGTCGACCACGAAGTCGGCCGCCTCGATCATCTCGCGGTCGTGCTCGACGACCAGCACCGAGTTGCCCAAGTCCCGGAGCGCCGTCAGGCTGGCGATGAGCTTCTCGTTGTCGCGCGGGTGCAAGCCGATGCTCGGCTCGTCGAGCACGTAGAGCACGCCCGTAAGCTGGGTCCCGATCTGGGTCGCCAGCCGGATCCGCTGGGACTCGCCGCCCGAGAGCGTCCGCGCCGGCCGGTCCAGCGTGAGGTAGTCCAGGCCGACGTTGAGCAGGAAGTCCAGCCGCTCGCGGATCTCCTTGACGATGGGGCTCCCGATGACGCCCTGCCGGCCCTCCAGGTCGAGCGCGTGGAACCACTCGCGCAGCTCGCGCAAGTCTAGCTGGACCAGGTCCGCGATGCTCTGGTCGCCCTCGTAGGTGTTGGTGTTGCCGATCCGGTAGCTCAGCGACTCCGGCTTGAGCCGGCCGCCGCCGCACGCGCCACACGCCCGGAGCCGCATGAACGCCTCGCCCCACGTCCGCTGCGCCTTCGACGAGGCGTTGTCGAGCGTGTGCTGGACGTGGCCGTAGACGCCGCCGTAGCGGTGCTGGTACGTCACCCGGCGGCCCTTGTAGGTGTAGACGATGTCGAACTGCTCGTCGCCGGCCCCGTCCAGGATCACGGCCCGGTGGGCGTCGGAGAGGGTCTCGAACGGGGTGTCGTAGTCGAACCCGTAGACCTCGGCGACGGCCGCGAGCTGGCTGAAGACCCAGACCTCGCGCGGTGTGCCGAGCGGTGCCAGCGCGCCCTGGGCGATCGTCTTGCGCGGGTTCGGGACCACCAGGTCCGGGTCGATCTCCTTGCGGACGCCCAGCCCGTTGCACGCCGGACACGCGCCGTACGGGCTGTTGAAGCTGAACGTGTTGGGCGACGGGTCGTCGTAGCTCAGCCCGTCCTCGAGCGCCGTCAGGTGGCGCGAGAACAGCCGGTCGCCGGTCGGCACCTCGGCGGGGTCGCCACTCGCGTCCACCTGGACGATGAGGGTCCCGCCGCCCATCCCGAGCGCGATCTCGGCCGCCTGCGCCACCCGGGGCCGGACGCCCTCCTTGACCACCAGCCGGTCGACGACGACCTCGACGTCGTGGACCTTGTAGCGGTCGAGCTGCATCCCCTTGGTGATCTCCTGCACCTCGCCGTCGGCACGGACGCGCTCGAAGCCCTGCCGTGCGACCTGCTCGAACAGGTCGCGGTAGTGGCCCTTCCTCCCCTTCACGACCGGCGCCAGGATCTGGACGCGCGTGCCGTCCGGCATGGCCGCGATGGCGTCGATGATCTCGTCGTCCGACTGCCGCTTCATCGGGGCGCCCGACGTGTACGAGTAGGCGTCGGCGGCGCGGGCGTAGAGCAGCCGCAGAAAGTCGTAGATCTCGGTCACCGTGCCGACGGTCGAGCGCGGGTTGCGCGAGACCGTCTTCTGCTCGATGGCGATGACCGGCGAGAGGCCGTCGATAAAGTCGACGTCGGGCCGCTCCATCACGCCCAGGAACTGGCGGGCGTAGCTCGACAGCGACTCCATGTAGCGCCGCTGGCCCTCGGCGTAGATCGTGTCGAACGCCAGGCTCGACTTGCCGGAGCCGCTGAGGCCCGTCACCACGACGAGCTGGTTGCGGGGGATGTCGAGGTCGATGCCCTGGAGGTTGTGCTCGCGGGCACCGCGGATCAGGATGCGGTCGTCCATTCGGGGGAGGCGGGGGGCCGACGGTCGTGAACCGGGACGGGGTGCCCCCGTTCCGCCCGGCGCGTGCGCCGAGGTACCACCGCGCGGTGCCCCCGTCGTGTCACCGCCCCCACCCGGCGGGCCCGCCGAGCCCTACCGCCGGTCGATGTACTGGCCGCCGTTCGACGTCGCCAGCTCGGCCAGGAAGTCGCCGTCGTGGTCGGGCCCGAGGCCGACCGTGTGGAGCCGGACGCGGCCGCGGTTGCGGGCCTGCGCCGTCGCCAGGATCTCCGTCGTCGAGGCGTCGGTCGGCTGGCCGTCGGTCATCAAGAAGATGGTCGTCGCGCCGGGCACGGCGAACGCCCGCTCGAGTGCCTCCTGGATCGGCGTCCCGCCGTTGGCGTCGAGCCCGTTGACGTGGACGCCCCCGAGGTTCTTGTTCGCCTGGCTCGCGTCCACGAGGTCGCCCCGCCAGAAGTCGACCTGGCCCCCGAAGGTCAGGATCGTGAACCGGGTCGACGGGTCGAGCCCGCGCAAGACCGGGATCAGCTCGCGCTTGGCGGCGCCCAGCTTGGTCGCCTCGCCGCGGACCTGGCCGCCGAGCAGCCGGCCGACCCGCCCGCCGACGGTCCGCTGGACCGTGTTGCCGGCCTGGCGCGCGGCGGCCCCCCGCGCCTGGTCCTGCAACGTTCCCTCCTGCTTGCCCTCCATGCTGCCCGACACGTCGATCACGAAGACGACGCCCTCGTTCGGGAGTGCCGTGTCGATCCCGTAGTAGTCGGCCGACGACTGGACGGCGTAGCAGCCGGGGAGGGCGAGGAGGACGAGGGCGACGAGGAGAGCGCGCATGATCGGGGTGAGGAGGGTGCGACCTCTCTACCGAAAACCCGCGAGGCCGCTGTCACCGGGGCCGATCACACGGCCACGGTGAGGCCGACGCGGACCTCGCGCGGCGGGCTCGGCCACCCGACCAGGAGCGGCTCGCCCGGGCGTCCTCGTCGCGTCTGCCCGCCCGTGTAGCCGCGGGCGTCGAGCGCGTTGCGGACGTCGAACCGGACCGACACGCCGCGCCGGACGGCGGCCTCGACCCCGACGTCGACCGTGGCCTCGGCGGGGAGGACGAGCCCGCCGCCCAGCCCGCCCGAGCGCGCCCCCTGCGCCCAGACGCCGCCGCGGACGGCGACCACGCCGCGGCGGGCCTCGACCCACGCGCTGCCGGCGTGGCGCGGGGCGTACGCCAGCGGCGTCCCTGCCGGCACGTTGTCGTCGGCCACCACCTCGGCGTCCAGCAGCGTGTAGGTCGCCAGGCCGACGAGCCCGGCGCCCTGGGCGCGGACCTCGGCCTCGACGCCCCGGCTCCGCTGGCGGCCCGTCTGGTCGAAGAACCCGCCGGGCCCGACCGTCAGCGCGTCGTCCTTGCGGATCCAGAACGCGGCGGCCGACGCCGCGAGCCAGCCCGCGTCGAGCTTGGCCCCGCCCTCGACCTGGACGCCCCGCGTCGGGCGAAACGGCTCGCCGTCGCGGTCGACCCGCTCGACGACGGGGTTGAACGAGGCGCCCGACGAGAGGTAGAGCGCGAGCCCAGGCCGGGGCTCCACCACCACCCCGGCCGACGGCGTGACGGCGGTCACCTGGGCCGACCGCTCGCCGATGCCGGCCGGCGCCTCGGGCGTGTCGGCGAGCGCCCGGATCGTGGCCCCGAACCGGACGTGCGACACCCGCGCCGCGCCGACCACGTGGACCGCGGCGCGGCCCAAGCGGACCGTCGCCCGGTCCTGGACGAACACGCCGGCGTCGAGCCCGCGGACGCTCGCGTCGAGGTAGTCGACCTCCTCGGCGTCCAGGCCCGTCGGGCGCGGGGCGTCGAGGTCCACCGGGTCGACCAGCCCGAAGCGCAGGCCGCCGGCGGTCCTGGGGAGCGGGGCCGTGCCGTCGGCCTGGGCCCAGGCGCGGATGGCCTCGGCGCCGACGGTCACGGTGTGGGCGACGGGCCCGGTCTCTAGGCGGAGGTCGGCGAAGGTGGCGCCCTTGAGGTAGGTGAACCCGAGCCCCTCGCGCTGGAGCGAGCGGGCCACGGCCGGCGCGCCCGACGTGACCAGGCTGTCGAGGTCGAGCGCGTCGCGGCGCAGGTCGTAGCGGGCCAGCGACAACGTGGTCCGGACGTCGGCGCGGCCGGCGGCGTAGGCGGCGGTCGCGAAGGCGCCGGCCGAGCGCCAGCGGTGGACGGCGTCGGGCTCGCCGAAAAAGCGGTCGCGGGGCGTCCCGTCGAGCGCGCCGGTGTCGGCGCCGAGGGCGGCCAGGCCCGGGTCGAGGGTGGTCTCGGAGGCGACGGCCTCGGCGTCGAGGTCGAGCACCCACCGATCCGACGGACGCCACCGCACGGCCGGGGCCACGAACAGCGCCGCGCGCGTCGCGTCGCCGCGGCCCCAGCCCTCGCGCTCCGCCGACGCGTTGAGCCGGGTGGCCACCGCCCCCACGGGCCCGCCGACGTCGACCGCGAGCCGGCCGCCGCCCAACGTTCCGCCCGAGCCCGTGGCCTCGGCGTGCCGCCGGCCCTCAGGCGTCTCGGTGATGACGTTGACCACGCCGCCGGGCTCGAGCCGGCCGTAAAGCACCGACGCCGGCCCGCGCAGGACCTCGACGCGGGCCACGTTCGACCGGAGCCCGTCGGCCAGGTAGGGCACCTCGACGCCGTTCCGGCGGACGCCCCCGCCGGTCTGGTCCGTCCGGAACCCGCGCAGCACCGGCAACGCGCCGGGCTCGCCGACGGCCCGCGTCGAGACGCCGGGCACGTTGCGCAGCGCGTCGGGGAGGTCGTGGGCGCCCTGGGCGTCGAGGACGCCGGCGGGCAACACGGACACGGCCTGGGGAACGAGCAGGACCGGCGCGTCGGCGCGTGTGGCCGTCGCGCTCCGGCGGGCCTGGACGACGACCTCGGCGGCCGTTGTCGTGGCCGGGCGCAGGCGGAGCGCGAGCGTCGTCGTCCCGCCCGAGACCACGACCGACGTGTCGAGCGCGGCGTAGCCGACGGCCGTCACGCGCAGGGCGACGGGGCCGCTCGGCACGTCGTCGATCGCGAACCGCCCGTCGGCGTCCGTCGCGCGGCCCCGCGGTCCGTCGGCGGTGGTGAACAGGACGCTCGCGCCGGCGACCGGCCGGCCCGCCTCGGCGTCGGCGACGGTCCCCTCGACGCGGACGCCCTGCGCGCCCGCGGACGTCGCGAGCGCGAGCGCGACGGCCCAGGCCGCCCACCGGGTCACTGCCGCCGGATGCCGAGCGTGACGTCGCCCTCGAAGTCGATCTGGAGCTCGCCCAGCAGCTGCTCCACCACGACGGCCGGCGCCGTCAGCGTGATCGCGTCGCGCGAGGCGGCGTCGACCTGGAGCGTCGGGGCGAGCCCGTCGACGCGGAGGACGAGGAGTTGGGTGGTGGGCTGGGCCTGGTAGTCGCCCTCAATCACCACGTCCTCCTGGCCAAGCTGGTTGACGATCGGAGCGAAGTCGGCGTCGAGGCGGAACGCGCGGTCGGCGTCGAACCGGACGGTCAGCGCGTCCAGGAGCTGGAGGGCCTCGGCGGAGCGGTCGCCCGTGCCGTCGGTGATGGAGGTGAGCGTCCACGTGCCGACGTAGAAGTCGGCGTCGAGCGTGAGCTCGTCGTCGCCGCTGTCGCAGCCGCTTGCCACGAGGGCGACCACGAGGAGGGGGAGGAGTTGGAGGCGCATGGGAGGGGGGGAGGGGCGCCGGAAGGTAGGGCTCGCCTCGGGCTACCCGAGCCCCGACGACACGACGGGCGCTTGGTCGGCCGTCTTCCACGCGACCTCGGGCCACCACCGCTCGACGGCCGGTGGCGACGCGGGCTCGACGCTCTCGCCTGGGCGCGGCACCGCCAGCGGCACGCCGGCCGTCTCGGCCGCCACGACGACCCGCTCGGCCGGCTCCGTCCACCCGTGGAACGCCAGGTTGAACGTAGCCCAGTGGACCGGCACCATCAGACCGCCCCGGGCGTCGAGGACGGCCTCGACGGCCTGCTCGGGGCCCAGGTGGACGTCGGCCCAGTCGGCGTTGTAGGCGCCGACCTCGGCCAGCGTCGCGTCGAACGGGCCCAGCCGCTCGCCCACCTCCGCGAAGTGCGGGCCGTAGCCGCCGTCGCCGGTCGCGTAGAGACGGTGTCGGTCGCCCAGGATCGCCCAGCCCGACCACAGCGTCCGGTTGCGGTCGTCGAGGAAGCGGCCCGAAAAGTGGCGGGCCGGCGTGCAGACGAGCCTCAGCCCGGCCACGTCCGTCTCGTCCCACCAGTCGTGCTCCGTGACCCGGTCGGCCGGGACGCCCCACCGCTCGAGGTGGGCGCCGACGCCCAGCGGGCACACCCACCGCGGCACCGACGGCGCCAGCCGGCGGACGGTCGCGGCGTCCAGGTGGTCGTAGTGGTCGTGCGTCAGCACGACGGCGTCGAGCGCGGGCACCTCGGCCAAGGGCAGCGGCGGCTCGAAAAACCGGGCGACGCCGAAGAGCGGCCCCGGCGAGGCGTTCCGGCTGAACACGGGGTCGACGAGCAGCCGCCGCCCTTCGATCTCGACGAGCGTCGTCCCGTGGCCGAGCCAGGTCAGCCGGAGATCGCGGGGCGCGTCGAAGTCGGCCCGGGTGCGGGCGACGGTGGGAACGGGAGCGGCCGGCTCGCGCACGCCCTTGTCACCGAACAGCCACTCCCAGACCACCCCGGGCGACCCGCTCGACCGCATCGGCAACGGATTGCGGAACGCCGACTCGCCCCACTGCGGCGACGCGCGCATCCGGTCCAGGCGGTCGCCGTCGGGCGTGCCGCCGAACACGGGCAGGCGGGCGGCCAGCGCAGCGGCGCCGGCGGTGGCCCCGGCGATGGACGCGCCGGCGACGAGGGTTCGGGACAGGGACATCGAGGGGACGACGGGGGAGGAGGCCTCGAAACGGACGGCGGCCGGCGCGCGGTCCGCCCGAGCCGCTACTTCATCTGGGAGCGGATGAAGGCGTCGAACGCGCGGTCCGGCAACAGCCACCGGGCGGCCACCGCCAGCCGCGCCTGGTCCCCGACGACGTAGCGCGTCTTGGGCCGCTCGGCCTCGACGGCCGCCGCGATGGCCGCCGCGACGACCGACGGCGGCGACCCGCTGCCGCCCTGGTAGGCGTCCTCCATGAACCGCTTCGTCTTCTGAGCGAACGCCGCGTAGGGGCCCGACCCAGACGTCTCCATCATCGAGTCGACGGCGATCCCGTCCCACTCGGTCCGGATCGCCCCGGGCTCGACCACCACCACCCGGATGCCGAACGCGGCCAGCTCGAGGCGGAGCGCGTCCGAGAACCCCTCGACGGCGTGCTTGGTCGCGTGGTACCACGCCCCCAACGGCGTGTAGATCTTGCCGCCGATCGACGACACGTTGACGACCGTGCCCGACCGCTGGGCCCGCATCGACGGCAGCGCGAGCTGGACCATCCGCGCAAGCCCGAACAGGTTGACGTCGAACTGACGGCGGGCCTCGTCCAGCGGGACGTCCTCGACGGCGCCGTACGACCCGTAGCCCGCGTTGTTGACGAGCGCGTCGATCCGGCCCTCGGCGTCCACGACTGCGGCGACGGCCGCCTCCATCGACGCGTCGACGGTGAGGTCGAGCCGGAGCGCGTGGCCGCCGGCCGCTTCGAGGCCGGCCATGCGCTCGACGCGGCGGGCGGCGCCGTAGACCGTGTGGCCGCGCGAGAGCAGGTGCTCGGCCGTCGCCAGCCCGATGCCGGACGAGGCGCCGGTCACCAGGACGACGTGTGGGGGAGAGGCGGGCATGGGGCGGGGGAGGGGTGTCGCGTCGGTACCCTTGCGATGATTGGATGTTTCGATAAGTGAACTATACGCTGACGAAACCGCCGCGCGGACCTGCGGTTCTCCGCCGACCGCCTTCCACCCCCGTGTCGACGACCGACCCCGACCAGCTCCGCGCCTTCTCGACGACCTTGCGGTCGCTCAGCCTGTTGTTCGAGCGCGTGGCCGCCGAGTCGTCGGCGACGCACCAGGCCATGAGCAAGCAGGACCTCCGGGCGCTCGACGTCCTGGGCGTCCACGGGCCGAGCCGGATGGGCACCCTCGCCGACTCGCTGGGGGTGGGCCGGAGCGCGGTGACGCCGCTGGTGGACCGCCTGGAGGCGGCCGGCGTCGTCCGCCGCCGCCGCAGCGACGCCGACCGGCGCGTGTGGCACGTCGAGCTGACCGAGTCGGGGCAAGCCACGTTCCGGGCCGAGCGGGTGGCCTACGAGCACGTCGCGGCGGCCATGCTGAGCCCGCTCTCGGAGGCCGACCGCGAGACGCTGTTGGGCCTGCTCGCTCGGGTGGAGCGGGCGATCGGCGTGCCCGGGTAAGGCTGTTGGAACCTCCCCAGCACGAGTCGTCGTGAGTTCGTCGAAGGCACGCCCTGAGCTTGCCGGGGGGATCTCGACGCGTCGCCGGTGAGCTCGAGGCCGCCTTCCGCGCGTCGAGCCTTCGCGGTCGCCGACGGCCTCCGCTCAGGATGGCTCCGTGGGCGAGGTCGCGATAGCCCTGGCGTCTGGGTAGGGCGGGCCGGGGTGTGGAGTCGCGTGGGGAGGGGCGTCCAGCGAGATGGACGATCTCCGTCGATACCGCGCGATGGGGGCCGGAATCGGCACTCGGCACGGCCGTTGTGTAGGGGAGGTGTGACTTCGCCCGCTGCCGTCGCGGCTGTCCCCGTGCGCCCCACCCAGCGCGACCGTGACCCCCTCCTTCCCCCCACTGAGATGAACCGATCGATCCTCTCGACGGCCGCGCTCGCGGGCCTCGTCGCGCTGACTGGGTGCGTCGATCTCGGCTACGCCAGCGGCCGCCACGGCGACTACGGCGACTACCGCCGCGCCCCCAACGCCGACCACGACGGTCGCTACGGCCAGACCTCGGCGTACCGCCGCAACGTCGAGCGCGACGCCCGCCGCTACGTCGACGAGCTCGACCGCTACCTCCGGATCTCGAACCGCGAGGAGCGCGAGATCCGCGACCTCCTGGTCTACCGGACCTACGACCTCCTCGACCGGACCTCGACGCGCCGCCACAGCGGCGTCTACCCGTTCCCCCGGACCCACGGCCGGGCCCGCGGGTGGTGGGCCCAGGTCGACCGTGACGTCGAGCGGATCTTGGACCGGCGCTACCGCGAGCCGTACCGCTACTACAACCAGCACGGCGGCGCCCGCTACAACGACTACTACCGCCACCGACGCTACGACGCCCGCCGAGGCTGGTACGACACCCGCCGGTCCGCCGACCGCGGCTACCGTGACGGTTACCAGGACGGGCGCCGCGCCGAGGACCGCCGGGACCGCCGAGCCGAAGAGCGCCGGGCCGCCGAGCGCCGTGAGGCCGAGCGCCGCGAGGACCGCCGCCGCGCCGAGCGCCGCGAGGACCGCCGCACCGACCGTCGCCAAGAGGACCGCCGCTCGGAGCGTCGGGACGATCGCGACGACGACGGCCGCCGGAGCCGCCAGCGTCGGGCCGACCGCGACGACGACCGCGACAACCGCCAGGCCGAGCGCGGCGAGGCTGAGCGCCGGGCGGCCGACCGCCGCCGAGCGGCCCGCCGCGGCAACAACGACTGACCGACGCCGGCCTGTCCCCCCCACGCGCCCGTCTCGACCGCCCGGTCGGGGCGGGCGCGCGTCGTACGGGCGGCCCTTACAGCCGCTCGCCCGCCGTCACGGCCAGCTCGAGCGTGTTCTCGGCCGGCGGCAGCGGGCACGAGTACGACGGGTTGTAGACGCAGTACGGGTGGTACGACCGGTTAAGGTCGAGCGCGTAGCGGCCGCTCGGCTGGAGGTCCAGGCTGAGGTAACGCCCGCCGCCGTAGGTCTCGCGGCCCGTCGTCGCGTCGCGGAACGGGACGAACAGGACGGGCTCGGGCCCGGCGACCGTCTCGAAGGCCTCGAGCCGACGCTGGACGCCGCCGGCCTCGAACGCGAGGTGGCCCGCCGTGACGTAGCGCTGGAGCTCGCCGGTCGTCGTCGGGAACGTGACGGTGTCGCGGGCCAGCGCCGGCACGAGCGCGGCCGGGACGGCGAGCGCCGGGTCGTAACCGAAGTAGCGGACGCCGTCGAACGCCGCGACCGAGTCGGGCAGGAGCGGCGTCTCGGGCGAGCGGAACAGCGAGTCGCGGTCGGCCACCCACGCCTGCCAGCCGGCCTCCAGCGCTGCCCGGTCCAGCTCGACGGGCGGCTCCGAGGCGCAGCCGGCCAGCACAAAGGCGAGAACGAGGAGGCGGGGCACGGGGGATAGGGCGGACCTCCCGGAAGCTACGCCCCTATGTTCTCGGCCTTCCCACCACCCCCGCCATGACCCGTCTCCTCCTGCTCGCGTGCCTCGCAATCGTCGCCTCGGCGGCGGCCGCCCAGTCGCCCGTCGCCGAGGTCGTCCTCGCCACGCCCGGCGTCCCGTTCGACAACCCCCTGGGCGTCGAGGCCGCCCCGGGCCAGGCCAGTCGGCTCTACGTGCTCCAAAAGACGGGCTTGGTGCGGACCCTCGTCCCGGGCGACGCCGCGCCGACCGTGTTCCTCGACCTGACCGACCGGGTCGACTCCGTCGGCGAGGGCGGCCTGCTCGGGTTGGCGTTCCACCCGGAGTACGCGTCCAACGGGCGCCTCTTCGTCTCGTACACCGCGCCCGTCGCGTCGCCCGTGCCCAACGTCCGCGTGCTCGTCTCGCGCGTGTCCGAATTCTCGCGCGACCCCGCCGACCCGCTCCGCGCCGACCCCGCCAGCGAGCGGGTCCGGCTCGAGGTCGACCAGCCGGCGACCAACCACAACGGCGGCACAGTCGACTTCGGCCCCGACGGCTTCCTCTACGTCGGGTTGGGCGACGGCGGCGGCGGCGGCGACCCGTTCGAGAACGGCCAGGACCTCACGACGCTCTTGGGCGCCCTCTTGCGCATCGACGTCGACGACGTCCCCGACGGCGCGGAGTACGGCATCCCCGACGACAACCCGTTCGCCCAGACCGACGGGCCCGAGCGCGACGAGATCTTCGCCTACGGCTTCCGCAACCCGTTCAAGTTCGACGTCAGCGAGGCCGGCGTCTGGGTCGGCGACGTGGGGCAGAACGCGTGGGAGGAGGTCGACCGGGTGGTGGCCGGCGGCAACTACGGCTGGAACGTGGTCGAGGGGCCGGCCTGCTACCCGCCCGGCAGCACCTGCGACCTCGACGCCTTCGAGGCGCCCGTGTACGCGTACCCCCACTCGGAGGGCCAGTCGATCACCGGCGGCTACGTGGCCGACGGCGTCGACATCGCCCTCGGCGGCGCCTACCTCTTCGGCGACTTCGTGTCGGGCCGGCTGTGGGCCCTCGAGCCCGGCGCCGACCAAGCGACCGTTCTCGTCGACGCCGGCGACTGGCCGGGTGGCGACGGCCAGATCCAGATCGCGTCGGTCGACCCGGCCCCCGACGGCCTCGACATCTTGGTGACGGACTTTGGTGGGACGATCTACCGCGTCGTCCGGAGCGCGACGGCGTCGGAAGAGGGGCCGGAGACCCAGGCCCTCGCGCTGGCCGGCCCCAACCCGTTCCGCGAGCGGACGGCGCTCCGGCTCGCCGCGTCCGGCCCGGTCCGCGTCGTGCTGCTCGACGTCCGCGGGCGCGAGGTCGCGGTCCTGTGGGACGGCCCGGCCCCGGGCGCCCCGCTCTCGGTCGACGGCGCCGACCTCGCCCCCGGCGTCTACGCCGTCGTGGCGACCGGGGCTCGGGGGACCGAGACGCTCCGGCTGGTCAAGGCGCGGTAGCGCGCGTTGCGTTGGGGCTCAACTCTCGGAGCTCGGGGTTCTGGGTTCGCAAGGACCCACGCCCCAGCGACCCCCGAGCGTCCGAGCCGTTCTCAGGTCTCGCCCCGTCCCGCCGATACCCGCTCTTTCCCCGTCGCTCCCATGATGTCCTCCATCCCTTCCCGGCTCGCCGTCGCGCTGGCCGCCGCCGCCCTCGTCGCCGTCGTCGCGCTCTCCCCGGCGCCGGCCGCCGGCTTCTCGGGCGGAGCCCCCTCCGGCTTCGCTGGCGACGTCGCCCTGTCGGACGGGACGCCTCGGACGTGCGGTGTCGGCGGGTGCCACAGCTCGTTCGGGCTGAACGAGGGGACGGGCAGCGTCGCGGTCGAGGTGGCCGGCACGGCGGCGCCGGGCGAGACGGTCCCGGTCACGGTCACGCTCGACAACCAGACGCCGGAGGCCACGGCCGGCTCGCGCCGCCAGGGCTTCCAGGCCACCGTCCGCGACCCCAACACGGGCGAGCTGTGGGGCGAGCTCGTCCTGACCGACGCCGCGACCACGAAGTACGCCGGGGGCGAGGCGGCCTACGTCACGCACACGGCCGGGGGGACGGCCCAGAGCACGTGGACCTTCGACTGGGTCCCCGGCTCCGACCGGACCGGGACGGCCCGCGTCTACGTGGCCGGCAACGCGGCCAACGGCAACGGGGGCAGCTCGGGCGACTACATCTACACCGCCACGGCCGACGTCGTCGTGGGCGACGTGGCCTCGACGCCCGCGCCCGTGGTGGCGTTCGAGCTCGGCGCGCCGATGCCGAACCCGGCGCGGGGCCGGACGCGGCTCCCGCTCCAGCTCGACCGTCCCGGCCCGGTCACGGTCACCGTCGTCGACGGCCAGGGCCGCCAGGTCCGCACGGTCGAGCGGCGGGACCGACCGGCCGGGGCGTCGGTCGTCGACGTGCCCACGGACGGGCTCGCGGCCGGGGCCTACGTCGTGGTGGTGGACGCGCCGGGCGGACGGCGGACCCAGCGCCTCGTCGTGGTGCGGTGAGGGCCTCGGGTGGAGACGAGAGGTTCCCTCCCGGCGACCTGTTGAGTCCGAGGGGTCGCCGGACGATACCCCGCGCGACCGCCCGCCTCCGCCCCCCCTGGCCTCTCCCGACCCCCTCGGACCCCGACCGGCCGAGGCGACGCCCGAGCCGACCTCACCCGCCGAGGCCGGCCTCCGGCTGATCGCCGACCGGCTCGACGTCGCCGCCGTCCTCCTTTTTGCCGGTGACGCCGGGGCCCGCCGCCTCGTCGCCGCCGTCGGCTCGTGGGGCGACGACCCCGCAGCGGCCTACGTGCTCGCCGACCGGCTCGGCGGGGCCGACCTCGACGGCCTGACCGGGTCCGGCGACGCGCTCGACGGGACTGTCGACGGCGCCCGGTTCGCCGCCAGCGCGGTCCTGGGCGATGGCGAGGGCGCGCTCCTGGTCTTCGCCCCGGACGACCGCGCGCCCGACGACGCCTGGGCCGACGCGTTCGCGACGTCGGCCACGCTGGCGCTGGGGCTGGTCCGGGCGGCCTCGGGCGGGCTCGACCCGGGCCGCTTGATCCACGAGGTCTCGGTCCACCCCGGCGCGTTCGAGGACCGGCTCGACCTGGCGCTCCAGCGCACCACCGAGGCGCTCGGCCTCGACGGCGCCGTCTTGGCCTTGGTCGACGACGGCTGGTGGACGCCGGACACGGTCTACGACCCGTCGCAGCGTCTTATCCCGGTCCGCCCGGTCCCGCTCGACCAGACGTTCTGCGCGGTGACCTCGCGGGCCGACGGCCCGTTCGCCGTCGAGGACGCGTCCCAGACGGCGCTGGGCGTCGCCGCGCCGGCGGCCTACCTCGGCGCCCCCGTGTTCGTCCGCGGCCGGTGCGTCGGGACGTTCTGCGTGGTCGGCGGGGTGCCGCGGGCCCGGCCGTTCTCCCACGACGACCGGTCGCTCGTCGAGTCGCTGGCGCGGTGGGCCGGCTCGGCGCTCGACGGCGTCGCGACGGCGCGGCTGCTGGCCGACCGCGAGGCCGACCTCGCCGCGTTCTTCGACGGGTCCCCGATGGGGATGGGCGTGATCCGCGTGGTGGACGAGTCCGTCGTGTTCGTCCGCGCCAACGCGACCGCCGCGACGTTCCTGGGCACCACGCCCGCCGCCCTGTCCGGCCGTCTTGCCGCCGACGTCGGCCTGGGCGGCCCGCTCGAACGCCAGTGGGTCGGCGCCTGCCACCGAGCGCTCGACGACGGCCGTGCCCAGCGGTTCCACATGGTGGGGGAGGGGCCCGACGGCTCGCGAGCGCTGTCGGCGACCGTCGCCCAGATCGCCACCGCCGACGCGCACGCCCGGTTCGCCTTCGTGGTGGAGGACGTCACGGAGTACCAGCAGGAGGCCGAGCGCGCCCGGGAGCGCGAGGCCCAGGTCGAGGCCCTCGTCGCGCACGCGCCGGTGGCCTTGTTCGAGGGCGACGCCGACGGCCGGTTGGTGATGAGCAAGGGGCGCGTGCTCGACCTGCTCGGCCTGTCCATCGAGACGTCGGCGGGGCGGCCCCTCGCCGACCTGTTCGCCGGGGCCGAGGCCCGGGCCGGCATCGAGGCGGCGCTCGTCGGGCGCGACGCGTCGTGGACCGTCGAGGCCGGCGACCGGACGTTCGAGGTCCGCGTGCTGGGTCACGGGGCGGGCCGGCCGGCCGGCCTGATCGGCGTCGCCCTCGACGTCACCGAGCACCACGACGGCGCGCGCTCGGCGGTCTCGGCCGCCGAGGCCCGGCAGGCCCTGCTCAAGCACCTCGACCGCGAGATCCGCTCGCCGCTCACCTCGATCCTGGGCTACGCCGACCTCCTGGAGGACCACCCGACGCCCGAGGAGCTGGCCGAGCTCCGCGGGGTGATCGGGCGGGCCGGCGACCGGCTGCGGGCGGCCCTCGACGAGCTCACGCTGCTGGGCGGCGAGGCCGCCTCCTCGCCCCCGGTCCCAACCGACGTCGGGGCGCTGGTGGCCGCCGCGGCCGACGCGAGCCGGCCCGCCGCCGAGGCCCGCCGGCTCGGGCTCAACGTGTGGTGCACGCTGCCCGAGACCCCGCTCCTGCTCGACGCGGTCCTGTTCGAGCGGCTCGTCCGCTACCTCGTCAGCGGGGCCGTCGCCTCGGCGTCCGGCCCGCGCGTCGACGTCCGCCTCCGGCCCGTCGACCGGGCCACGGTCGAGCTTACGGTGACCGGCGGCGCGCCGGCGTCGGCGCTCGGCTTCCGCGAGGGCTACGTGCCGCGCCTGGCCGAGGCGCTCGGCGGCCGCGCCTGGTTCCTCGACGCCGACGCCGGGTGGCGGGTCCGGATCCCCCGGCAGACGGTCCCGGTCGTCGAGTTCCCGCCCGACCCCTCGCGGGCGGACGGGGCTGCGGGTGAAGCGCCGACGATGGCCGTCCCGACGTCCTCCGCCTAGGTTGCCCGGGTCCCGCCCCGAGCTTCCGTGCCCGACCCCGACCCCTTCGTCCCCGCGTACGCCCGGCCCGAGGCCCGCGGCGTCCACCTCCGGCCGGACAACGCCATCTCGGTCTACCACGTCGTCGCCGCCGAGGACACGTTCGAGCAAGCGGCCCAGGCCGTGTTCGCGCTCGTGGCCGAGGCCCAGCGCCGGTTCCCCGACTGGCCCCGCGTCCTGACCCTGGACGTCGCCGGTCACCAAGGCGATGCGGCCGGGTTCGACCCCGACTTCTACGAGTTCCAGCAGGACTTCCTGTTCTCGACGCTGGCCCCGTTCGTGACCGCCCTCGAGACGCCGCTGACGGGCCCGCTCCTGAACCCGGAGCCCCAGCGGAACGACGTCCCGGACCGGCTCAACATCGGCGGCGACACGCGGCCCCACGCCGGCCAGGTCATCGGCGACCACTAGCACGGCTGGTGCGACGAAGGGGCCTGCCGTCCCACCCCCCAGACGCCGTTCCCACGCACGCGGGATGACGAGGTTGGGGAGCCGGGCTGGCCCAGGCGGGGACGTCAACTCGGAGCACGAGCCGGGGAGCCGGGCGGCCACGCCCGACGTAGGCCCGGCCCCACCGGACCGCCCGTGCGTCTCGCCCTTCTCGTCGCCGCCCTGCTGGCGGTCCCCGCCCGGGCCCAGCTCGTCGTCACCGGCGACGTCTCGGCCGGGCCCAGCCTGACGACCCTCGGCGCCAGCGGGACCATCGAGGCCGCCGGCATCCCCATCCCGCTGGGCCGCGTCGACGTGCCGACGTCGGTAGGGATCGACGCGCGCGCTCGCGTCGAGGTCCACGGGGCGACGTGGGGCGGGCGCGTCGGCGTCGGGTACCTCAGCGCGAGCGACGTGTTCGACGGGGCCTCCCTGTTCCGGCAGCAAGGCGTCGACCTGACGTTCGCCGTCGTCTCGGCCGAGGTCACGGGGCGCCGGCCGTTCCGGGCGGGCGAGGTCGTCGTCGGGGTGGGGCCCGAGCTGCGGGTGGTGCTCGACCCGGGGACGGAGGCCGAGGGGCTGCTCGCCGTGCTCGGCGACGTCCGGCAGAGCCACCTCGCCCTGGGCGGGTCCGTCGGCGGTCGGTGGGTGGTGGGTGGCCTCGTGCTCGGGCCCGAGATCCGGGGCGGCCTGTCGCTGACGCCGTTCTCCGACGACCGAATTCAGGCGTTCGGCGGCGTGGTCCGGCTGGCCGGCGACTTTCGGTTCGACCACGTCTCGCTCGGGCTGACGATCGCCGTCGAGTAGCCCGCTCGCGGGCGGGGCAAAAGGACGGGGAGGGGGAGGAGGACTGTTGGTTTCGACCGGTCCACGTCGTACATCGCGCCGTCCACTCGCCCTCGCCCCGATGCCCCGCTCTTTCCTCCGGATTCTCGTGCTCGCGCTCGTCGCGCTCGCCGGCTGCGACGGCAGCGAGCCCCAGGCCCCGCCGGCGTTCCTGTCGTTCGACACGCCGTCGACCTACGTCCGCACCTTCGGGGTGGAGGGCGACGCCGAGGCCTATGCCGACACGTTCGACGTGGCCCGAGTCGAGGGCGAGCAGGCCGTCGGGGGACAGCGGGGGCTGATCGAGGTGACGGCCCGCTCGCGGCGGTCGGGCGAGACCGAGAGGTCGTGGTACCGCGCCAGCGACGACGCGCTGTTCGAGGTGGCCTACGCGTGCCCGCAGCTCGCCTTCGTCCCGCCGGCCCGACGCGCGGCCGTCGTGCCCGGGACGCTGCTCCAGCCGCTCGCCCTCGCCTTCGACGACGCGCGCGTGGCGTGCACCGGGGAGCCGGTCCTGTGGGACGCGCCCCGCGCCGTGTACCGCCTCCCGCTCGACGTCGACCAGGCGTGGCAGTGGTCGCCCGCCCCGTTCCGACTGGAGCGCCGCGTGACGGGCACGGAGACCGTGACCGTCGCCGCCGGCACCTACCGGACGTCGGTGATCCGCACCGTGGCGTATCGCGACCGCGCCGACCCTCTGCCCATCGAGTGGACCGACTACGTCGACGCCGAGGTCGGGCTCGTCCTCCGGGTGATGGTCTTCGAGAACGAGGCGATGAGCGAGACGGGGCAGCCGCTCGGCGTCACGTTCCGAGCGGTGGACCGCGTCGAGCGGGTCGGGCCGTAGCCGAGGACGCGGTGGCGGCCCGGTATCTTCGGGGCCCATCGCCTCGACGCCCGTGCGCATCCCCGTCCTCGCCCTGCTGGTGGCCGCCGCCAGCACCGCCAGCGCCCAGCGCCCGGCGCTCACCATCGAGCAGATCACCCAGCGGCCCGAGACCTGGATCGGCGCGTGGCCCTCGGAGCCGTTCTGGACCGACGCCGGCGACGCGGTCTACTTCGAGTGGAACCCGCGCGGTGCCTGGCCCGCCGACTCGCTGTTCCGCGTCGCGCGAGACGGCGGCGAGCCCGAGCCGGTGGGCGCCGACGTCCGCCGGACGCTGCCGCCCCGCTTCCAAGGCTACCTCGCCGACGGGTCGTACAGCCCCGACCGGACCCGCCGCGTGTTCGCTCGGGACGGCGACGTGTTCGTCTACCGTCTGGGCGACCGCCAGGCGGAGCGCGTCACCCGGACGCCCGCACGCGAGTCGGCCCCGCAGTTCCTGGCCGACGGGTCGATCGTCTACCGCACCGGCGACGCGCTCGTTCGCGTCGAGGACGGGCAGATCACCCAGCTCACCGACCTGCGCACGGGGGCCGAGCCGCCCGAGCCGACGGTCACCGACCGAGCCGCCTACCTCCGCGACCAGCAGCGGCGCCTGTTCGACGTGCTGAGGGAGCGGGCCCGGCTCGACTCGCTGGCCGAGGCGGCCGAGCGCGAGGACCCCGACGCGCCGCCGGTCTTCTACGTCGGCGACCAGAACGTCGGAACGCTGGCAGTCGACGCCGGCGGCCGGTTCGTGGCCTTCACCCTGTCCGACGAGGTCGCGCCCGACCCGACGTTGATGGTCGACTACGTCACCGAGAGCGGGGAGGCCGCCGAGATCCGGGCCCGGCCCAAGGTCGGCACCGCGCGCGTCGGGGCCGACCTCTACGTTCAGGACGCCGAGCGCGACACGACCGTCCGGATCGACCTGACGACGCTGCCCGGCGCCTTCGACCCGTCCGACGTTTCCGACGCCCCCGCCGACTCGGCCCGGCTGTTCGTCCCCTGGCTGGCGTGGAGCCCGGCGCCCGGCGTCGCCGTCGTCGACGTCCGGACGATCGACAACAAGGACCGCTGGATCGCCCGCCTCGACGCGGCGACGGGGACGCTGACGACGCTCGACCGCCAGCGAGACCCCGCGTGGATCGCCGGGCCCGGCATCCACTGGGGCGGCGGCCCGAGCGCCGGCGGCTTCTTGCCCGATGGCCGCTATTGGTTCCACTCCGAGCGGACCGGCTGGAGCCACCTCTATGCCGCCGACCTCGCGACCGGCGCCGTCGAGGCGCTGACCGAGGGTCCGTTCGAGATCGAGGAGGCCACGCTCACGGCCGACGGCCGGACGTGGATCTTGGAGACGTCGGAGGGCGACTTGGGCCAGCGCCACGTGTGGACGATGCCGAACGCGCCTGGCGGCTGGGCCCGGCGCGAGCGTGTGACCGAGGGCGTCGGCAAGTGGGACGCGGCGGTGTCGCCGAACGGGACGCGGCTGGCGCTCCTGCACTCGACCTCGACTCGGCCGCCCGAGGTGTTCGTCCAGCCGCTCGGCGGGGAGGCCGTCCAGGTCACGGAGTCGGTCACCGAGGCGTGGGCGGCGTACCCGTGGCGCCCGGCCGAGATCGTCGAGGTCCCGGCGTCCGACGGGGCCCGCGTGCCGGCGCGGATCTACCGGCCCGAGACGCCCAACGGCGCGGCCGTCCTGTTCGTCCACGGCGCGGGCTACCTCCAGAACGCCCACCGCTGGTGGAGCGGCTACCACCGCGAGTACCAGTTCCACAACCTGCTCGCCGACGCCGGCTACCTCGTCCTCGACCTCGACTACCGCGCGAGCGCCGGCTACGGCCGCGACTGGCGGACGGCCGTCTACCGACACATGGGGGGCCGCGACCTCCAGGACTACGTCGACGCGAGCCGCTGGGTGGGGGAGGCGTTCGGGATCGACCCGGAGCGGGTCGCCATCTACGGCGGCTCCTACGGCGGCTTCCTGACGCTGATGGCGCTCTTCACCGAGCCCGACCACTTCGGCGGCGGCGCGGCCCTCCGCAGCGTGACCGACTGGGCCCACTACAACGACACCTACACGCGCAACATCTTGAACACGCCGCTACAGGATCCCCAGGCGTACCTCCGGTCGTCGCCCATCGAGTTCGCCGCCGGCCTGGAGGACCCGCTCTTGATGACGCACGGGCTCGTCGACGACAACGTCCAGCCCCAGGACATCTTCCGGCTGAGCCAGCGCCTTATCGAGCTGGGCAAGCGCGACTGGGAGCTGGCGATCGCGCCCGTCGAGCCCCACGGCTACACCGAGCCGACGTCGTGGGCCGACAAGCTCCACCGGATCCGCGACTTGATCGACCACAGCGTCGGGCCCCGCCGCGCGGACGACGCCGAGGGCTGACGACGCCGAGGGCTGACGATGCCTCGGCGTCCCCTCGCTCCTCCCCGCGGTCTGGCGTTCACCCCCATCGCTCGACCCCGCCGAGGACGCTGGCGCGTCTCCTCCCCCCACCGGGGGGAGGCCGGGAGGGGGGCTCTTGCCAGACCCCCGCTCCGCGCCCGATCCGACCGGACCCTACGATGAGCGCCGGTGGCCATCACACCGACTCCGAGAGAGCCATTCGAATCCCGTCGACGACCCGATCGAAGTCTCGCCAGACCCGTTCGTTCTCGAACCGGACCACGCGGATCCCCTCGGCCTCCCGCAACCACCGCTCGCGCTCGGCGTCGGACGCCGCCCGCAGCGGGTCTCGGTGGACCTCGCCGTCGAGCTCGACGGCCAGCCGGGCGGCGGGGCAGAAGAAGTCGAGCACGTAGGCGCCCACGCTGTACTGGCGTCGCCAGCGCCAGCCGTCGAGCTGGCGGCGGCGGAGGCCCGCCCAGAGCCGACGCTCGGCCGGGGTCGCGCCATGGCGGAGGGCTCGGCGCCGAGGCCGGAGGGGGCGGAGGTTGTGGAGGCGGCGGGACACGTCACCTAGACCCGGCCCGAGCGGCGATCTACCCTCAATGCACACGAGGCATCCTGCTCGCGCCCCCCTCCCGGCCTCCCCCCGGTGGGGGGAGGAGACGGAGGGTCGTGTCCGCGAGCCGTCGTGTCCGCGAGCCGTCGTGTCCGCGAGCCGACGAGAGAGCCTCCTCCGCATCGCACGGCTTTCGCCCCGTCCCTCCGTCGCGTGCCGACCCACGTCCCGCCTCGGCTCGGGGACCGAGGCGGGCCGGCGGCTACAGCGCCACGCGGAGCCGCGAGTACACGTAGCGGCCAAAGAAGCCGAACGGCGAGAACCCGTTGTACTCGAAGATGCCGTTGAAGCTGTTCGACTTGAACTGGCGCTCGGGGTAGATGTCGAACACATTCGTCGCGCCGATCGCGCCGCGGACGCCGCTCCGGAACGCCAGGCTCACCTCGAGGTCGGTGATCCAGCGGGGCTCGAACGTCTGGTCCCGCTCGGGGTCGGCGTTGAGCGACGTGACGCGGCCGTAGCGGTTGGTCCGGACGAAGGCGCCGAACGGGCCCTGGTCGTAGTCGAGCTGGAGGAGCAGCTTGCTGTCGGGCTGGGCCACCTCGAAGTCGCCCACGCGGACGCGGCCGACCAGGTCGGGCTGGTTGAGGGCCTGGAGCTGCTCCGGCGCCGGGACCACGCCGTCGGCGTTGAGGTTGGTGACCCGGGTGTCGTTCACGTTGAGCCCGAGCGCGAGCCGGACCGTCCCCGGCCCCAGCGGCTGGCCGACCCGGCCGATCACGTCGAGCCCGACCGTCTCGGTGTCGAGCGCGTTCGTGAAGAACCGGCCGCCGGACGCGTTGATGCCGCGGCCCTGCAAGAAGGCCCGGACGGCGGGGTCGGTAAAGTTCTCCGTGAACGTGATCCGGTCCTTGATCTGGATCAGGTAGGCGTCGGCCGTGATCGAGAGCCGCGCGTTCGAGACCGTCACGCCGCCCGAGGCGTTGAGCGACGTCTCGGCGTCGAGGTCGGTCGCCCCGAGCGCCTGGGCGACCGGGCTGTCGACCGGGAACGTCCCGACCTCGAACGGCACGCCGTCGATGAAGTTGGTCGCGATCGAGGTGAAGTAGGCCTGGGCCAGCGACGGCGCCCGGAAGCCCGTCGAGACCGCCCCGCGGACGGCCAGCGCCCGCGTCAGCTCGAGCCGCGTGGCCACCTTGGCCGTCACGGTCGTCCCGAAGTCGGAGTACGACTCGGCCCGGGCGGCCGTGCTGACGAGCCAGCCCGGGAGCACGTCGGTCTCGAGGTTGAGGTAGGCCGCGACGCTCTGGCGGCTCTCGTCCTGGGCGCTCGCCGGCTGGAAGCCCGAGAAGCACTGGGAGCCCGGCGACGTCGCCGCGCCCGCGATCGGGCCGTCGGCCACGCGCCCGCCGCCGTCGAGGTACGAGTTGGCCTCGCCGGGCTGGACCTGGTAGTTCTCGAACCGGTACTCGAGCCCGACGCCGAGCCCGAGCGGCGAGGCCGTCCCGATCTGGAGCGGCCGGAACAGGTCGAAGTTGGTCGTCGCCTGGGTGAACGCCAGCGTCCCGGCGTCGAACGCCGTCTGCCCGTCGCCCATCGACGCGTTGTGCGTGTCGACGATGTTGAACGTGAAGTCGTTCGTCCCGACGGCCTCGCTCAAGTCGAACGCCCAGCCCTTGATCCCGCCGCGGATCCCGCCCGCCAGCGCCAGGTCGTTGACGACGGCGTTGATCTTGGGGAGGAACCCGTCGGGGTAGAGCGCCCGGTTCGTCCGGCTGTCGAGCGAGCGGCGGTAGAAGCAGCCCGACTCGCCGTCGCGCGCCGTCGCCCCGCCGAAGGCGTAGGCCTCGAGCCCGCCGCGGTCGGCGTCGGTGAGCGGGACCGACGTGTTGGCGAACAGGCTGAGCTCGGTGAACTCGCCGTTGCCGTAGCGGTGGTTGAGCCGGTCGAACGTGGACTCGGTGAACGCGGGGCTGAACTGGCCGTCGGCCTGGAAGCCGTCGTAGTACTGCGTGCGGGGGTCGAGCCCGGCCCGGTTGGTGTCGTCGCGGTAGCGGACTTGGCCCGTCACGAACACCGTCCCGCGCCCGACGACGGCGCCGTAGCCGGCGTGGGCGTTGAGCGTCTGGCCGTCGGTGTAGGTCACGTCCTGGGGCGCGCCGGCGAGGAGGTAGCCGCTCTCGCCCGGGTCGTCGAAGCTGTAGTCGCCCGCGCCCTCGCTCGGGAGCAGGCCCTCGCCTGGGAGGTAGCCCCGGCGCGTCCGGCTGAGGTACTGGCCGTAGGAGACGCCCGCGTCGAAGCCGGCGTCCTCCTTGAGCACGATGTTGATGACGCCCGCGATCGCGTCCGACCCGTACTGGGCCGCGGCCCCGTCGCGCAGCACCTCGATCCGGGCGATGGCCCCGGGCGGGATCGCGTTGAGGTCGATCCCCGTCGACCCGCGCCCGACCGAGCCGTTCACGTGGACGAGCGCGCTCGTGTGCCGCCGCTTCCCGTTGACCAACACCAGCACCTGGTCCGGCCCCAGCCCGCGCAGCGTCGCCGGGCGGACGTGGTCGGACCCGTCGGTGATCGACGCCTGCGGCGCGTTGAACGACGGCACGACGGCCTGCAGGATCTGCTGGGTGTCCGTGAACCCCGTCGCCTCGATCTCGGCCGGCGAGATCACGTCGATTGGCACGGCCGACTCGACGACCGTCCGGGCCTCGCCGCGCCCGCCGAGCACCACCAACTCGTCGGTCCCCACGAAGTCGTCGGCGAGCTCGAAGTCCTGGACCGTGGTCTGGCTGGCGACGACGCGGACGGAGACCCGCTGGGGCGCGTAGCCCAAGAAGCTGGCGCGGAGCTCGTAGGTGCCGGCAGGCGCGGGAAAGACGTACCGCCCGTCGGCGCCGGTGGCCGAGCCGACGGTGAGGCCGGCCAGCGACACATTCGCGCCGGCCAGGGGGGCGCCGGCGGCGTCGGTCACGCGGCCGGAGACCTCGCCCGACTGGGCGAAGGCGGGGCCGGCGACGAGCAGGGCGATGGCGAGAGGAACAAGGCGCATCTCAGGGTGGGTGTGTGGAGGAGCAATATGGGGGGTAAGTCCGGTATTTGTGATCGTTGCGCGGACAAAAAGGACGGTCGCGCCGGTCGCCTCGCGGCGGAGGGTCCTGGGGAGCACTACGTTTCAGGCTCCCCACGCCCGTCCCGCCGTGCTCCGCCTGCGCCTGCTCCCCGTCCTCCTCGCTGCCTTGGTGGCGACGTCCGCGTGCCGCGCGCAGCGGTCGCCCACGCCCGACCCCGCCCGCGCCGAGCGCGGGATGGTCGTCTCGGCCGAGGTCCACGCCTCCCAGGCGGGCGTCGAGGCGATGGAGGGCGGCGGCAACGCCGTCGACGCGGCCGTGGCCACGGGCTTCGCGCTGGCGGTCACGTTCCCGGTCGCCGGCAACGTCGGCGGGGGCGGGTTCATGGTGATCCGGTTCCCCGACGGGACGGCGACGACCGTCGACTACCGCGAGACGGCGCCGGCCGGGGCCACCCGCCGGATGTACGTCGACGACTCGACGGGCGACGTCCGGCCCGACCTCAGCCAGCGCGGGGCGCTCGCGTCCGGCGTGCCCGGGGCCGTGGCCGGTTTGCTCCACGCCCACGAGACGTACGGACGCGCGCCCCTCGCCGACGTGCTGGCGCCGGCCATCCGACTCGCCGAGGGCTACCCGCTCAGCCGCGCCGAGGCCGAGCTGATGAACGCCTTCGCCGGCCGGTTCGCGCCGTACCCCGGGACCGTCCGCCACTTTACCCAAGAGGGCGGATTCGCCCCGGGCGAGACGTTCCGCCAGCCCGAGCTGGCCGCCGTCCTGCGCCGGATCCGCGACGGCGGCCGCGACGGGTTCTACCGCGGCGAGACGGCCGACCTCCTCGTCGCCGAGCAGCAACGGGGCGGCGGCTTGATCACCCATGAGGACCTGGCGGGCTACCAGCCCGTCGAGCGCGAGCCGCTCGTGGGCACCTACCGCG
This sequence comes from uncultured Bacteroidota bacterium, assembly GCA_963848075.1. Taxonomy (GTDB): domain Bacteria; phylum Bacteroidota; class Rhodothermia; order Rhodothermales; family Rubricoccaceae; genus Rubrivirga. Next base: position 1,456,011 of record CAWKCB010000004.1, on the reverse strand, counting down.
GCCACCGGGTCCTGTCGATGCCGCCGCCGTCGTCGGGCGGCGTGGCGCTGATCCAGATGCTCGACGCCGTCGAGCCGTTCGACGTGGCCGGGCTCGGGTTCAACTCGTCGGCCACGGTCCACCTGATGGGCGAGGCCATGCGGCGGGCCTTCGCCGACCGCGCCGAGTTTCTGGGCGACCCCGACTTCTCGGACCTGCCCACGGCCGAGCTGGTCGACCCCGAGTACACGGCCGCCCGGATGGCCGACTTCGACCCCGCGCGTGCCGACGTCAGCGAGGTGCTGGGCGCCGGCCAGCCGCGCCCCGAGTCGCCCCAGACGACGCACTACTCGGTCGTCGACGCCGACGGGATGGCGGTCTCGGTGACCACGACGCTCAACGGCGGGTTCGGCTCGCTCGTCGTGGTCGAGGGCGCCGGGTTCTTCCTCAACAACGAGATGGACGACTTCACGTCGGCCCCGGGCGAGCCCAACATGTTCGGCCTGGTCCAGGGCGAGGCCAATGCCATCGCGCCCGGCAAGCGGATGTTGTCGTCGATGACGCCGACGATCGTCGAGGACCCCGAGGGCCGGCTGATGCTGGTCGTCGGGTCGCCGGGCGGGCCGCGCATTATCACGGCGACGTACCAGACGATCCTGAACGTGGTCGACCACGGGATGGACGTGCAGGAGGCCGTCGCCGCGCCGCGCGTCCACCACCAGTGGCTCCCGGACGTGCTGTTCGTCGAGAACCAGGGGTTGGCGCTCGACGCCGTGGTCGCGCTCCAGGAGCGGGGCTGGGCCGTCGACGAGTCGTCGGGCTGGTGGAGCCGCGTCGACGCCATCGAGGTCGTCTACGACGAGGAGCGGGCCACGACGGACCCCTCGGGCCTGGACGCCGTCGAGGCCGGGACCGTCGGCCGCGTGCTGCTCGGTGGCGCCGACCCCCGCGGCGAGGACGCCGCCGTCGGGTACTGACCACCCGATCCGGTCGGTCGCTCATCGATGACCCAGTCCTACCACCGGAGTCCTTCCCGCGCAGGCGCTGGTAGGGGGAGGCTTTCACAGAGGATTCCGTTTCCCAACCCCGTCATCCCCGCGCAGGCGGGGATCCAGAGTGGCGAGCGACGACGAGCCCTGACGTTCTGGATCCCCGCCTCCGCGGGAATGACGGCATGAGAGGGAGGAGCCGGATTGTGGAAGCCTCCCCTTGTCAGCGCCTGCGCGGGGATCCAGAGTCCGGGGACTTGGTCGAGGACGGCCTCGACGTTTCGCCGCTGTCCGAGACTGAGGCGACGGCGTGGTGAGCGTGTGCCCTCATCCTGGATCCCCGCCTGCGCGGGGACGACTTCATCGGGAGGCCGAAAGAGTTCGGACGGCGGGGCATCAACAGACGCGGCCCCGCCGGCGAGTGCCAGCGGGGCCGCGAGAGCCGACGCTCGGGGTCAGCTAGAACGTGTACCGGACGCCGAGCTGGAGCTGCCAGCGCGAGCTGACGGCCGTCGTGCTGAAGAGGTCCGTCCGGTCCACCACGTCGTCGCCGTTGCCGTCGCGCGTGTTCGGGGCGTACCCGACGACGGGCTTCCCGACGTCGCCGGCCGTGACCGTCTGGCCCGCGATCTCCGAACCGACGTCGCCGTCCTCGATGTAGCCGTAGAAGTTGAGCAGCGTCTGGTTGTCGTTGTTCCGGAAGTAGATCCGGCCCCAGTCGCTGTTCAGCAGGTTGAACACGTTGAGGAGGTTGGCCGTGAGCTCGACCCGCTGGCCGCTGACCGTCTCGATCTCCTGGGTGAACTGGAGGTCGAGGAGGTTCTGCCACGGCGCCCGCGCCGAGTTCCGCTCGGCGACCGAGCCGCGGTTGTCGGCCAGCGACGGCTCGCTCTCGATAAAGGTGTCGAGCTCGCTGTAGTTGCCCGTCGTCAGGAAGACGTCGTCCTGGGAGGCCGGGATGTAGACCAGGTCGTTGAACGACTGCGTGTCGCCGTTGGCGTTGCCAGCGTAGATCCACGAGAACGGGGACCCGGCGCGGCTGTCGAGCACGAGCCCGAGGTTCGAGGCGAACCGGCCGCCGTAGGCGAGGCGGTAGAACAGAGTCCCGAGCACACGGTGGCGGACCTCGAAGTCGGCCGTCCCGAGCTCGGCGTTGTTCACGTCGAAGTTCTCGTTGAACTGCCAGTTCGAGATCGCCCGGCTCGACGTCCCGTTGTTGACCGACTCGGCGCGACCGTAGGTGTACGAGAGCGACCCGTTGAGGCCACCGAGGAGCGTCCCGTCGTTGACCGCGTCGCGGCGGAGCTGAGCGGTCAGGCTGTACTCGTAGCCGTCGTTCGTATTCCGAAGCAAGAGCGCGTTCGTGAACCGGGCGTCGTCGCGGGCCGTGCGGCCTCGGAGCGTCGAGGACGTGCTCCCGCCGTAGCCGGCGTCGCCGTAGATCGGGCGGCCCTCGAACGACGTCCCCGTCTGGACGATGTTGAGGTTCGTGTAGTCGATGTCGTTGATCGCCTTCGTGTAGATCCCCTCGACCGTCGCCACGAGCCCGGGCGCGAGCTCCTGATCGATGGCGAGGTTCGTGCGGAAGGCCTGCGGGAACTTGAAGTCCTGGTCCGTCAGGTTGATCTCAGCCGTCTGGCCGGTCGGGAGCGACGCAGCCGTCTGGGCCTGCGAGAGCGGGTCGGCGCTCGGGTTGAACTCGAGGTCGATGGGCACCCCGTTGACCAAGGTGCCGTCGCGGACGTCGACGCGGGCGAAGTCGACGCCCGAGTTCGAGTACTGGTTCGAGATCCAGACGTAGGGCGTGCGGCCGGCGAAGAGGCCGGTCCCGCCGCGGACCTGGGTCGAGCGCGCCTCGTTGAGGGCGTAGTTGAACCCGACGCGGGGCGAGAAGAGGAAGTTGCCGTTCGGGACCTCGTCGCTCCGGAGCCCGAAGGCGTCTTCGGCCGCCGGGTTGAACAGCGGGTCGGTCGGGAAGATCGGGAGGTCGACGCGCAGGCCGCCCGTGAGGCGGAGGAGCGGGCTGACCTGGAACTCGTCCTGGGCGTAGAGGCCGACCTGGGCGCCGGTAAACTCGGCGCGCGGCTGGGGGTCGTCCAGGAGCGAGGAGCTGAAGTAGTACCGGCTCGGGTCCCCGGAGGCGAAGTCCTCGATGGAGTCGAACAGGTAGCCGCCGTAGAAGTCCTGGATGAACAGGTTGTTGAACCGGAACAGCTGGTTCGACGTCCCCAACGTGATCGTGTGGGCGCCCTGGAACAGCGTGAGGTTGTTCGTGAGCTCGAAGAGGTCCTGGTCGAGCGCGTTGGCCTGGCTGAACCGGTCGATCCCGAGGGAGACCTCGTTCGTCTCGCCGCCCCGCTCGTCGGTGATCTGGACGAACGGGAACGGGTCGGACTGGACGTCGCGGCTGTCGCGGACGCCGGTGTACACCAGCCGGGCCTCGTTAAAAGCCGCGTTGCCGATCTGGCTCCGGAGCTCGGCGACGGTCGAGAGCGTGTTGCTGTTGAAGCGGTAGAGCCGGTTCGAGAAGTCGAACCCGTCGTCGCTCCGCGCGATGCCCGCGTCGTCCTGGGCGTCGACGTAGCTGGCCCGGAGGGTGAGCCGGTTGGCCGGGTTCAGGACCCAGTCCAGCTTCCCGAGCAGCTTGATGTTGCTCGTGTTGTCCGTGAACGGGTCGGTCGTGCCGGGGTCGTAGTCGTACTGCTCGATTGCGATCGTGCGGATGCTGTCAAGCGCGCTCGTCGGGAGCCGGAAGATGGTCGCCGCACCGGACCCCAAGACACCGGCGTTGAGCGGGGACGCCTCGTCCTGGTACTCGGCGTTGAGGAAGAAGAACACCTTGTCCTTGACGATGGGCCCGCCCAACGTCCCGATGAAGTACTGCTCGTTAAAGTCGGCCAGGGGCTGGCTGGTGAACGTCCCGTCCGACTGGCGGACGGGGAGCTCGCCGGCGAGATCCTGGTTCTGGCCGAGGTAGCGGAGCGAGCCCGAGAACTCGTTCGTCCCGCTCCGCGTGATCGCGTTGATCAGGCCGCCCGTGAACCCGCTGTAGCGGACGTCGTACGGCGCGATGTCGACGTTGAACGCCTCGATGGCGTCGAGCGAGATCGGCTGGGCGCCGGCCTGGCCGCCCGGCGCGCCGGTCCCCGAGAGGCCGAACACGTCGTTGAGCGTGGCCCCGTCGATCTGGATGTTGTTGTAGCGGTTGTTCCGCCCCGCGACCGACGTCTGGTCGCCGGAGCCGCCGCCGGCCTGCGGCGTGAGCCGGGCGATGTCGGCGATGGAGCGGCTGATGGTCGGCGTCTTGTCGATCTCCTCGCGGCCGACCGAGGTGCGGGCGCCGTCGCGGCTCGCGCTCAGGACCGGGTTCTCCTCGGCCGTGACCTCGACCGCGCCGAGCTGGGCGGTGTCGTCGGCGAGCTCGAAGTCGACCACCTCGGCCTGGCCGAGCGTGAGCTGGAGGCCCGAGCGCGTGCCCGTCCGGTAGCCCAGGAACTGGGCCGTGACCGTGTAGGGGCCGCCGACGCGCAAGCCGCGGAGGTCGTACCGGCCGTCGGCCCGGCTCGCCGCGCCGTACTGGGTGCCCGAGGGCTCGTGGACGGCGACGACGTTCGCACCCGGGACCGGGGCGCCCACGGCGTCGGTGACGGTGCCAGTCAGGGACGCCGTCGTGGTGCCCTGGGCCATCGCCGCCGCGGGGGCCAGCAGGAGGAGGGCGAGGAACAACTTGTGCATGGGGGAGGGGGCGTGGGACGGCGACGAAGCTAGAAGCCCTACCCGTGTGGTTCGGTCAAGTGACGGTGCAGTCACAGAGCATTAATGCAGAGGTGGCGTCAAGACTGCCCGCGAGCGGGGGCGGCCGGCGGGCCACCCTCATTCGTGACTCGGGCGCGGCACGCGGGGGAGTGCCCTGGGCTCCCATATGACGACAGGGTCACTTCACCGTGCCTTCCTTGCGTGGCCCCGCCGCCTCGATACCTTCTGCACACAGGGCCGGACCGACCGGCCGACGCCTCCCCCAGGTTCTCTCTCCATGACGATCCGACGGGCCGCTCGCGCGGCGACGCTCCTGGCCGCCGCTTGCGCGCTGGCGACCCCGGCCGACGCCCAGCCGTTCGAGCGGATCGCGACCGACGTCGGCGCGACGGGCCTCTCGGTCACGAACGTGGGCACGCTGGGCCGGCCCGGTATCGCCAACGACCCCGGCGGGCTGCCGTCGTTCGAGTACCCGCTCGACTCGGGCATCGAGCACCTGTTCGAGGCCGGCCTGTGGGTCGGCGGGCGCCGCGCCGACGGCGTCGTCACGGTGCGGACCGGGGCCGTCACCACGGCCGGCGGCTACTCGCCCGGAGCGCCGGGCTTCGAGTACGCCCAGGAGGACGTCTTTACGCGGCGGTCGTCGCTCGCCACGAGCCCGTTCTTCTCGCCGCGCGCCGTCAGCCAGCAGGACTTTTTGACGAGCTACTCCGACACGGCCGCCGTCCTGCCCGGCACCAACACGCCGCTGCCGGACGTCCAGAACCGGCTGGGGCTGTCGGTCGAGCAGCGGTCGTACGCCTGGAGCTTCCCGTTCACCGAGTACTTCGTGATCGTCGAGTACGAGATCACGAACGCGTCGAGCCAGCCGATCCAGGACGTCTGGGTCGGGTTGTGGGACGACCTGGTCGTCCGCAACGTGGTCACGACGACCGAGGGCGGAGGCGCCTTCTTCAACAAGGGCGCGCGCGGCGTGCTCGGCTACCCGATCTACGACGCGAACACGGGCGACCTGCTCGACGCGGCGCCCGACAGCCAGTTCGTGAGCTACGCCTTCAACGCGGGCGGGGTGGAGGAGAGCTTGAACACCTACGGCTCGATCGCCTTCCTGGGCGCCGAGTGGGACGACGCCGGGGCTGGCGGACGTCCGGCGGCGACGCGCTTTTTCCACCCGTTCGTGGCCGACGAGTACCGCGCGCTCAGCCTCCCGGCGCCGGTCTTCAACCCGCGCTTCTGGCTCTTCGCCGACGCCTCGCCCAACCTCGGCCGCCCGGCCGACGACTTGGAGCGGTACCAGCGGATGCAGCGGCCCTTCCCGGACCCGACCGCGTTCGGCACCCAGCCCGAGTACGCCGCCGCTCGGGCCGCGTTCTTGGGCGACGGCAACGGCGAGGGGCGAATCCAGACCGACGGCCGGCTCGCCCAAGGCAACTGGATCGGGCTCACGTCGGTCGGCCCGTTCGCCGAGCTGGCGCCGGGGCGGAGCGTGACGGTCACGTTCGCACTCGTGGCCGCGCTCAAGCCCGAGGCGTTCCAGACGGTCCCCGCCGGCCGCCAGGCCGACACGCCCGAGGCGCGAGCGGCCCTCCGCAACAACGTGTTCTGGGCCCAGGAGACGTATGCCGGCGAGGACGCCAACTACAACGGCGCGCTCGACGCCGGCGAGGACCTCAACGGCAACGGCGTCCTGGACCGCTACCTCATCCCGTCGCCGCCGGCGTCGCCCGCGCTCCGCGTCGAGCTCGAAGCCGGCACGGCCGTCTTGTACTGGGACGACGCGGCCGAGGGCTCGCTCGACCCCGTCACCGGCCGCCAGGACTTCGAGGGCTACCGCGTCTACCGCTCCGACCCCGGCGACGACGCCGACGGCAACATCCTGGGCGACGCCGGGCTCATCGCCCAGTACGACCGGCCCGGCAACGACGTCGGCTTCAACAACGGGTTCGAGGCGGTCCGCCTCGACACCCCGGCCACGTTCCCCGGCGACCCGACGACCTACGAGTACCGCTTCCAAGCCGACGGCCTGCTCGACGGCTGGCAGTACGCGTTCGCGGTTACGGCCTTCGACGGCGGCGACGTCCAGAGCGGGCTCCGCTCGCTGGAGTCGTCGGTCGCCTCGAACGCCGTCCGCGTGTTCCCCGGCGCGGCCCCGTCGCCGGTCGGCGGCGGCGAGCCCACGGTCGGCGTGTTCCCCAACCCGTACCGCGTGCGCGCGGCGTGGGACGGGCCGCTCTCGACCCAGCGCAAGCTGTACTTCACCGGGCTGCCCGCTCGCGCCCAGATCCGCGTCTACACCCTCGCCGGCGAGGTCGTGACCGAGCTCGACCACGACGCGGCGACCTACGTCGGCGACACGCGCTGGTTCGAGGACTTCTCGGCGCCCGGCCGCGAGGTGGCCGGCGGCGTCCACGCCTGGGACCTCTTGTCCGACAACTCGCTCCGGCTCTCGTCGGGGCTCTACCTGTTCTCCGTCCGCGACCTCGACACGGGCGAGGTCGACACGGGCAAGTTCGTCATCTTGCGCTGACGGACGGCCCGCACTCGCTCCCGTGACCCGGCGCTCCGGCGCTCTTTCTCTCCCTTCCCCCACACCCCATGCGATCCCTTACTCTCCTTTTCCTCGGCGCCCTGCTGGCGACCGCCGCGCCCGCCGCGGCCCAGGACTGCACAGCTGCCACGGCCCAAGAGGTCACCATCCGCGAGATCAACGCGATCCCGCAGGACAACGTCGACCAGCTCAACGCGGCCGGTGAGAGCGTGACGATCACGCAGATCCAGGACCTCCTGACCAACGACCTCGAGGGCGCCTGCGTCACGTTCACGGCCGTCCTTCTCACCGACCCGCTCCTCTCAGGCTTGGCCAACCTCAACGCCGAGGGCATCCCGAACCGGATCCACGCCTTCGTCCGCGATGTCGCCGCGGCGACGGACGGTGTCGAGGGGATGGGGACCCAGATCGTCGACGGCCGTGGCAACGGCGAGATCCAACAGTTCTTCCCGGGCGATGAGATCACCGTCATCGGCAGGGTGTCGCCGTTCGAAGGCAACGGCGGGAAAGCGATGCAGATCGCACCGGTCTCCATCGCCGGCACGGGCACCGCCTACGGGGCCGACGACCCGCTCCGCCAGCCGGTCACGATCACGACCGACGACGTCCACGACGCTTACGGTACCGGGACGGATGCGCGTACCCAGATCGATTGGTCGGCCTACTCCGACTTCAACGGGCAGTACGTCCGGTTCGAGACGATCACGCTCGTCCAGAGCAGCCCTGGCGGCCGGCCGAACCTCCTGCTGTCGTCGCCGGGGACAGACACCCAGATCAACACCTACGATACGTCGGTCTGCTTCCGGAACGACATCGGGGCGGACTACTACCCGAGTGGAAACGCGCCGGACTGTCTCGACGACGACTTCGTCCCGCCGGCGACGGGCATCGTCAACATCCAAGGTTTCCTGTCCTTCCAGGGTGACGACGGCGCGTTCGATTACTCCGTCCCCGATCTGGCCAACTTCGTACTCGTTCCGTTCGAGGATGACGACTTCGAGATCGCGGTCGCCCCGCCGATCGTGGTCATCGAGGACACGGGCCTGGCCACAACGGACGGCGCCACGATCCGCGCGGCGGTCACCCCGGGTACGGCGTCGAACACGGTCGCCTCGGTCGTCGCGAGCTACGAGACGTCGAGCGGCGTCACCGGCACGGTCGACCTGACGAACACGTCGGGCGACCTCTACGAGGGGACCATCCCGAACCTCGTCGCCGACGACTTCGTGACCTACACGATTGTCGCGACCGACAACCAGGGCGCGGCCACGCCGGCGTCGGCGCCGATCACGCGGCTGGTCGTGGACGGCCCGATCACGGAGATCTTCCAGGTCCAGCGGACGCCCGACGGCGGCCCCGGCGGGAGCGGCATCACCACGGCCGACCCGGTCGACTTCGACCTCGAGGCCACCGTCCAGAGCATCGTCCGGGCCACCGACGCGGTGACGCTCGCGACAATCCAGGACGACCCCGACCTCGGCCCGTTCTCGGGCGTCTGGGTCGAGTTCGCACCCGGCGTCGACCTCGAAGTCGGCGACCGGATCACGATCACCAGCGCCCAGGTCGTCGAGGCGTTCGGCGTCACGACGCTCCGCAACGTGAGCTACGACGGGGCCGACAGCGGCGACTTCCTCGGCTACAAGGAGGTCACGACCGACCTCTTCAACGGCGACGACGGCGCGGCGACGGCCGAGCAGCACGAGGGCATCCTGCTCTCGTTCGACGACGTGACGGTCGCGGCCACCAACGCCGACGCGCCGGCCGGCCCGTTCGGCGAGCTCCGGATCACCAGCGACGGCACGCTCGACGGCGGCCTGCGCGTCGACGACCTGGCCGACGACGTCACGTTCGAGGGCAACGACCCGGGCTCGGTCTACGAGGTGTACAACCAGCTCGACTACGTCCGCGGCGCGCTGTACTTCTCGTTCGGCAACTACAAGCTGGTCCCGACCTCGGCCGACGACTTCGGCGACGTGCTGAACGTGGCGACGGAGGGCAGTCTCGAGACGGCCTCGGCCCGCATCGTCGGCGCGTTCCCGAACCCGGCGACGGGCGCGGCGCGCGTCCGCTTCGAGCTGGCCGCGGCCGGCGACGTCTCGCTCCGCGTGTTCGACACGACCGGTCGCCAGGTGGCCGTCGTGGCCGAGGGCGCCCGCGCGGCCGGCGCGCACGAGGTCTCGGCCGACCTGGGCGGGCTCGCCTCGGGCATCTACGTCGTCCGGCTCGTCGCCGGTGGCGAGGTGGCCACGGCCCGCATCGCCGTCGTCCGCTAACCCGGACCGTCTTGCATCGGCCGGCCGGCGTGTAGAAGCGCCGGCCGGTCCTCCTTTCGATTCGCTCTTCCCCCCCCGACCGCGACAGGTCGGCAACCGCCAACGCAGTGAAGGATCTCGCTCAGGAACCGCTCCGCGACCGCGTCTCCTCCCCCCGCCGGGGGGAGGCTGGGAGGGGGGCGCCCGCCAGACCATCGCGCCGGCGTGCGGGAGCCCTCCCCCCAGCCCCCTCCCGCAGGGAGGCGCGAGGTGGAGGAGCCGGGCGCTCGGCGCTCGCGCTGCTGGCGCTGCTGACCCTCGCCGCGTGCGACGCCGGCTTCGACGGGGCGACGTCCGACAACCGGGCGCCCGAGACCGAGCTGTCGGTCCGCTCGGCCGACCTGCGCGAGGACCTGGGCGCGCGCCGGCTGATCTCGACCGTCGACGTCGCGTGGTCCGGGACCGACCCCGACGGCGTGGTCGCCGCCTACGACGTCCGCTCGTACCAGGTCGACGCGCCGCCGGCGCCCGAGGCCGGGTGGGCCCGGACGGCCAAGCGCGACTCGACGCTGCGGCTGGAGATCCCGCTCGGCGCCTCCGTCGCCGACGTGGCCGTCGAGGTCCGGTCGGTCGACGACGCGGGCGCCGTCGACCCGAGCCCGGCGCGGACCGTCTTCCCGATCCGCAACTCGAACCCGACCGTCCGGCTCGTCGGGGCCGAGGCGCCGCCGGACTCGACGTGGCCCGTCGTCTCGTTCTCCATCGCCGCGGCCGACGTCGACGGCGAGGCCAACCTGGCCGGCGTCGAGATCGCGCTCAACGACACGACCGCCGGGTTCGTCCGGCTCCCCGCCGACGTCACGTTCGTCACGCTCGTCGCCGACGACCCGCGCGCGGCCACCACCACGGCGACGCTGTTCACCGGCCGCGGCTTCCGCAACGCCGACGCCTCGCTGCCCGGCCTGCGCCTGGACGCCGACAACGTGGTCTACCTCCGCGCCGTCGACCAGGCCGGCGCTACGAGCCGGACGCTCCGCTACCCGGCGCTCGACGTCGACGGCGCGCCCGTCGGGGCCCTGTTCGTCCGCCGCGTGGCGAGCAACGTGCTGCTGGTCAACGACGTCCGCGTGGGCGACGATGCCCAGGTGGTGGGCGTGGCCCGGCAGGCGCTGGCAGCGTATGGGACCGCCGGCTACGACACGTGGGACCTGAGCGAGACGCCGCAGTCGGCCGCGAGCCCCCAGTTCTCGGACGCGCTTCCGTCCGCGCCGGACCCGACGCTGCGCCAGACGCTGGCGCTGTGGGACCGGATCTACTGGGTCTCGAACGCGGTCACGAACACGGCGCTCGGCAACAACCTGCCGCGGGCGGCGTCGGTGATGGACCTGTTCTTCGACCGGGGCGGGCGGATCCTGGTCCAGGTCCCGGTCACGCTGCCCCAGGGCTCCGACGTCGGGGGGACGGCGAACGCGGCCATCGACATCCTGCCGCTGAGCACCCTCATCACGTTCCCCGAGGGCGTCCGCGCGCTCCGCGCGAACGAGGGGACGGCGGTCCGCACGGGCGCCGAGGTGCCGGGCACGGGCCGGACGCTGCCGCCGCTCCAGGCCGCCCGCTTGATCACGAGCGCGCTGCCCTACGCCGTCGGCCCCGACGACGTCCCGCTCTACCGGATGTCGTTCTACCAGAACAACGTGCCGACCGACCCCTGGCAGGGCGCCGAGGTCGTCGCCTCGATCCGCGCCGACCGCCGCTCGGCGCTCTTCGCGTTGCCGCTGTTTGCCGGCCCGTCGCCGCTGTTCGAGGGCGCCGGCGCCGACGGCGTCGTCGTCGCGCTCGCCCTGATCCTGGACGGCCTCGACTTCCCGACCGGCGCCGGCCGCCTCGCTCACCGATGATGCGGACTGACGACTCTCTCATGGACTCCGCGCTGTCCCACGCAACTCGCCAGCCGTCCCGTGGGGACACCATGCATGGTGTCCCTACCGATTGCGGTGGCCGGCTGGCGGACACGATGAACCGTGTTCCTGCCGAAGGTTCTGCGCCCGGCCGGACCCCCCGTCCGAGCGCCCCTCGCTCCGCTCAACGGGCACTCGGACTGTCCCCCTTCAAGGGGGACAGCTTCCCGAGCCGGGAGCGGAGCGACCTGCCGGGAAGCAGGGGGTTCAGGGGGGGCGCCATGCGTGGCGTTCCTCCCGTCCTGGCGCGGTGGTGCGCCGTCGTCGCGCTCGCCCTGCTCGCAGCCCTCCCGGCCGCGGCCCAGGGCGCCATCGCCGGGACCGTCACCGACCCGGCCACCGAGCTCTCCGTCATCAACGCGAGCGTGTTCGTGCTCGGCACCACGCGCGGCGCGGCCACCGACGTCGACGGCAACTTCCGCATCGAGGGCTTGCGGGCCGGCGACTACACCGTCCGCGTGTCGTTCGTGGGGTACCAGACGAAGGAGTTCACCGGGATCGCCGTCCGCAACGGCGAGACGACCCGGCTCCAGATCACGCTGGAGGAGGCCGTGCTCGGGTCCGAGAACGAGGTCGTCGTCGTGGGCGACCGGCCGCTGATCGACGTCGAGCGGGCCGAGAGCGCCTACACGATCACCGAGGAGCAGATCGCGTCGCGGCCGGTCCGCGACGTCCAGGACGTGATCGCCAACCAGGCCGGCGTCACGAAGGACCCGACGGGGCTCTACATCCGCGGCGGCCGGGCCACCGAGACGGGCTACGTCGTCGACGGCGTGAGCGCGAAGGACCCCCTCGCGGGGACCGGCTTCGGGCTCGACCTGGGCTCGAACGCACTCGGCGAGGTCGAGGTCGTCACGACCGGCGCCGACGCGAGCGTGGGCGACGCGACCTCGGGCGTGGTCTCCATCCGGACGCGCGAGGGGACGGACCAGTTCGAGGTGCGGACGGCGGTCCAGCGCGACCACTTCGGCTTCAACCAAGACTGGTCGAGCTCGTTCAACGAGGACAACGTCGAGGTGTCGGTGGCCGGGCCGATCGTGCCGGGCCGCGTCCGCTTCTTCGCGTCGGGCCAGGGCACCTTCGCCGACGGCTTCGAGCGGACGGTGACGACGGCCGACTCGACGTTCTCGTCGGTCCCGGACCAGGTGTCGAGCTCGATCCTGTCGGACGCCTGGGCGCCGCGCCGGGGCAACCGCTGGAACGGGCTCGGCAAGATCGTGGTGCTGCCCAGGGCCGGGATGAAGCTCGTCGGCAGCTACCAGCGGTCGCTGGCGGTCAACCAGAACACGCGGATGCTGCAGGTCACGGGCAACGACGCGGTCGTCGCGCCGGGCTTCCAGTACGCCTTCGCGCTCCAGCCCGACCAGGCCAACACGTACACCCAGGACGCCAACCTGAGCTACCTGCTGTGGACGCACGCCGTCGGCGGCAACTCGATCTACGAGGTCCAGCTGTCGCGCCTGTTCACGCGCTTGCGCGCCGACGCCAACGGCCGCGACTGGCGGCCCGAGAACGTCGACTCGGAGCTCGACCCGTTCTCGATCCCCGGCTTCCCGGGCACCATCTTCGGCGACCCCGGCGACGTCCCGGCCGACACGGCGCTGTTCGTGCTGCCCGGCCCGGGCTACTTCAACAACGGCGGCGTGGCGACGGACTGGCACGACCACTTTGCCGAGCAGGTCACGGCGCGCGCCGAGTACGTCCGGTTCACGGCGTCCGAGGCCTACGAGCTGACGCTCGGCGGCGAGGCGACGCTCAACGACTATCAGTGGATCGACATCGCGCGGCCCTGGGTCGGCGCCCCGATCCAGCTTCCCGACGGGACGTTCACGCAGTCGAACCGGCTGGGCCAGTCGTCGGACATCTGGCGGGTCAAGCCGCGCCGCGCCTCGTTCTACACGACGAACCGGTTCCGCTACAACGGGCTGATCGCGTCGGTCGGCGCCCGGTTCGAGACGTGGGCCGCCGGCCAGTACGTCGACCAGCTCGTCGCCGACTCGGCGTTCACGATCCCGACGGCGATCCGCGAGGGCTACGAGAACGACACGGTCTCGCTGCTCGGCCTGCGGTGGAAGGCGCGGCTGCTGCCCAAGCTCAACGTGAGCTTCCCGATCCGCGACAACCAGGTCCTGTTCTTCAGCTACGGCCACTCGATGCGGCTGCCGCACCCGACCTACGTCTACGCCAACCTCGACCCGTTCTACCAGGACCGCTCGTTCTTCTCCGACCTGGGCAACCCGAACCTGGACCCCGAGATCGACATCGCCTACGAGCTGGGCGTCCGCAACCAGCTCACGGCCGACGACGCGCTCAACGTGACCGCGTTCTGGCGCGACAAGTTCGACTTTATCACGGTCGCCTCCGTCACCATCGCCGACCCGACGGGGAGGGAGACCAACCGGGCGTTGCGCGTCAACGGCGACTTCGCGCGCGTCCGCGGCATCGAGGTGTCGTACACCAAGCGGGTCGACCAGTGGTTCTTGGGCCAGTTCTCGGGCAGCTACTCGCGTGCGACGGGCCTCAGCTCGACCAACAACGACGCGCTCCAGGACCTGATCCAGAACGGCAACTCGGACAACACGTTCGAGACGCCGCTGGCGTGGGACCGCCCGCTCGACCTCAAGGCGTCGGTCACGCTGAACCACGACGAGACGGAGCCCTGGCTGGGCGTCCCCGGCCTCAACCGGGTCCGCCTGTTCGTGCAGACCACGTTCCGGAGCGGCCAGCGCTACACGCCGGTCGAGTTCGTCGGCAACGAGGTCAACCCGTTCACGGGCGCGCGCGACTGGCGGCCGGTCTACGAGACCGTCGACGACCCCGCGCTCCGGTTCTCGGAGACCGGCAAGCCGTGGTGGTGGTTCGACGTGCGGGCCGAGCGCAAGGTGGGGCTGGGTGGCAGCGACCTGCTGGTCTCGCTCGAGGTCTCGAACCTGTTCGACCAGCAGAACAGCGTCATCGTCAACCCGGTGACGGGCGAGGCTTACCCGGTGATCGAGCCGGGCACCGACCTCGTGGCCTTGCGCGGCAACCCGGAGTACGACGTGCCGGGCTTCTTGCGCGACCCCCGCTTCGAGGACCCCAGCACGAGCGGCCTGCCGCCGTTCAACCCGGCCCGCTTCCTCACGCCCCGCCACGTCGTGCTCGGGCTGAGCTACCGCTTCTAGTGCGTCTTCTCGTGTCCCTTCCTCTCCACCCTCCAGCCTGTCCACCCCCTCCGCCCCCCGCAGGGGTGGAGGGGGAGGAGAGGGTGGAGGGGACGCGGTCTCTCATGGATCTGCCCCGGATGTCCCACCTGCTCCCCCGTCTCCCCCTGCTGGCGCTGCTCCTCGCGAGCGCGGCGGGCGCGTCCGCCCAGATCCTGCCGGCCTACGGCGAGGACCGGGCGGGGACGGCCGGCTTCCAGTTCCTCGAGATCGCCGTCGACCCGCGTGGCGCAGCGTTGGGTGGGACGGCGGTGGCCACCACGAATGACGCCTCGGCGCTGTTCTGGAACCCGGCGCTCTCGGCGAGGGGCGGGCGGACGCAGGCGCTGGCGGCCACGCTCTCGTACTTCGCCGACGTCTCGCTCAACTACGCCGCCGTGACCCAACGCGTCGGCTCGTTCACGGTCGGCGGCCACGTCCAGACGCTGGACTCGGGCGACATGGACGTGACGACGGAGTTCTCGGGCCCGGCCGGGACCGGCCAGTCGTTCCGCTACCTCGGCGTCGTCGGCGGCCTCACCGTCAGCCAGGCGCTGACGGACCTGTTCGCCTACGGCGTCACGGCCAAGGTCGCCCGCGAGGCCGCGGCCGACGTCGCGATGACGGTCCCGCTGCTCGACCTGGGCGTCCACTACCGCGTCGGGACGACGGGCGCGTCGATCGGCGTGGCCATCCGCAACTTCGGCCTCAACGGCCAGGCCCAAGGCGAGATCGAGCGCCAGACGGTCGGCGGCGAGACCGTCGTCGAAGACGAGTTCGAGGACCTCGTCCCGCCGACGACGTTCATGCTGGGCGTCGGCTACGACGTGGTCCGCGCGGGCGACCACGCGGTGACGGTCTCGGGCCAGCTCACCAACCCCAACGACAACGCCGAGCAGTTCAACGTCGGCGCGGAGTACGTCTGGAACGACCTGCTGTCGCTCCGCGGCGGCTACCGCTTCGGCGTCGAGGAGGCGACGACGCCCACGCTCGGCTTCGGCGTCGAGGTCCCCGGCCTGGGCGACCGCACGATCCGCGCCGACTACGCCTTCGAGACCTACGAGCGGCTCGGCCCAACGCACCGCATCGGCGTCGCCATCGACTTTTAGGGATCAGGAAAGAGGAATTAGGAATCAGGGCGGCTACGCTCGTCCCTCGCTCGAACACGCTTCATGACTCACGTTCCCATCCGTCGTCCGTCGTCCGCTGCCGTGGTGGCCGGCCTGTTCGTGCTGGCGCTCGCCGGCTGCGACGCCGTGCTCGGGTCGAAGAGCGACCCCACGACCGACGAGATCTTCGTCGAGGGCCAGACCGACCCGACGTTGGTGGACGACGTCGGCTACGTGCCGCTGAACCCGTTCTACACCGAGGGGGTCGGCGGCGCCTTCCAAAGCCCGGTCGACGTCTACGTGGGCTACGACGAGTTCGTCTACGTGGCCGACGCGCGGGGCTTGCACGTGCTCGACCTGGCGGGGCGGCCCCAGTTCTTGCTATCCGAGGTGGCTGGCCAACCGCTCCGCGACATCACGGCCATCGTCCAGGACCGTCGCCTCGACGTCTACGTGGCCGCCCGGCGCGACACGACCGTCGCCGGGGCCGACTGCCCGTCGGCCGGCGGGCCCGAGCAGTGCGACTTGGCCGTCGTCTACCGGATCCGCGGGCTGACGACCGGGGCGCCGCGCGTGGCCGACATCCTGTGGCACCCGTTCGACGACGGGAGCCGCCGGTTTACCCGGTTCGAGCTGCCCGACACCTACACGGGCGGGGCGAGCGACGAGGACGTCGAGTTCACCGGCGTCGCCACGCTCGCCGACAACCGGCTCTACGTGACCCGGCGCGGGCCCGTCAACACGACGGCGACGGGCCGGCCGAGCCAGGCGTTCAGCCCGTTCAACGCCTTCCTGCAGTACACCGCCGAGGGCGGCTACATCCAATACGTCCGCGCGCTGACGCCCGACCGGCCGTCGCTCCTGAGCGCCTACTACCCGTCCGACGTGCTCACCTTCACCGGCCCGCCGCAGCGGGGCTCGGTGGCGCTCAACGAGGACTTCGTGATCGCGCTGGCGCCGCCGCCGTCCCAACCCACGCCCACGTACGGCGTCGTGTCGGTCCAGGTCGTCGAGACGTCGGACGGGATCGAGTACCGCGTCGACTCGGGCCGCCTGGGCGCGGCCGGTAACCCGGACCTGGGCGACGGGGCGCTGTTCGAGGCCGGCCAGTTCGCCCGCCCCACGAGCCTGGCGTACGCGGCCGACCAGACGGGCTACCTCTTCGTGCTCGACGCGGGCAAGGACAGCCTGTTCGTGTTCAACCAGAACGGGATCGAGGGCGTGGCCCCACCGCCGGGTGCCGGCTCGACGCGGCCCGTCCGCGCCTCGTTCGGCGGCACGGGCGCCGGACCCCTCCAGTTCTCGGACCCCCAGGGCGTCGCCTATTACCAAGAGGTCGTTTATGTGGCCGACACGGGCAACAACCGGGTCAGCCGCTTCCGCCTCAACACGGACTTCGAGTAGGCTCGCTGCGCTCGCGGAAAGGGGAACTGGGAAAGGGCAGAGGGGAATCGCAGTGCGGACACCGTGCATGGTGTCCCTACCGAGCGGTGCCGCTCGCGGGCACGATGAACCATATCCCTACACCGGGGGATGACCGCGACCGCCATCGAGCTCCGAGCGACCCCGTACGGACACCATGCATGGTGTCCCTACCGAGTCCCTACCGAGCGCGGTGCCGCTCGCGGGCACGACGACTCGTGTCCCTCGTCGTGAGGATGACCGCGGTCGTCATCGAGTAGGTTCCACCCGTCCACCCGTCCACCCGTCCACCCTGATGCGCCGCATCCTGTCCGCCCTCGTCGTCGTCCTGCTGATGCTCAACGTGGGGCGCCAGCTCCAGGGGTGCGCGTCGGCGGAGGCGGTCGTGGTGGAGCCCGTGGCCGAGCGGTCGCTCGTGCTGGTGTCCATCGACGGGTTCCGGTGGGACTACCTCGACCGGGCGCCCGAGGGCGGCGCGCTCCGGTTCGTCGCCCAAGGCGTCCGCGCCGAGCGGTTGGTGCCGGTCTTCCCGACGAAGACGTTCCCCAACCACTACTCCCTCGTCACCGGCCTCCACCCCGAGGCGCACGGGATCGTCGGCAACACGATGCGGGACCCGTCACAAGTGGTGGACGGCGAGCCGGCCCGGTTCTCGCTCTCCGACCGCGAGGCCGTCGCCGATGGCCGGTGGTGGGGCGGCGAGCCGATTTGGGTGACGGCCGAGAGGCAGGGCGTCCCGACGGCGACCGTGTTCTGGCCCGGCTCCGAGGCCGAGATCGCCGGCGTCCGCCCGACGACGTGGCTGGCGTACGACGGCGACCTGCCCTACCTCGACCGCGTCGACGCGGCCCTCGATGGGCTGGACGAGGGGGCCGGGCTCGTCACGCTCTACTTCGAGGGGGTCGACACGGCCGGCCACCGCTTCGGCCCGGACGCGCCCGAGGTCGACGCGGCCATCGTGGACGTCGACGCCGCGCTCTCGGCCTTGGTCGACGGACTCCGCGACCGCGGCCGGCTGGGCGACGTCGACCTCGTCGTCGTCAGCGACCACGGGATGACGGCGGTCTCGCGCGACCGCGTCGTGGTCCTGGACGACGTGGTGGACGTCGACGCGACCGACGTGGACTGGGGCGAGCCGGTCGGCCTGTGGCCCGCCGACAGCGTCGATGTCGACGCGCTCGTGGCCCGCGTCTCGGCGCTCCCGCACGCGACGGCGTACCGGAAGGAGGACCTGCCGGCGCGGCTCCACTACGCCGCCAGCGTCCGCATCCCGCCCGTCGTCGTGCTGGCGGACGAGGGGTGGACCGTGACGTCGCAAGGGTACCTCGACCGCTCGTCGGACCGGCCGTCGGGCGGCACGCACGGCTACGACAACGCGATGCCCGACATGCACGGGGTCTTCCTGGCCCGCGGCCCCCGCTTCCGCTCCGGCGTGGTGACGGGGCCGGTCCAGGCGGTCGATGTGTACGGCGTCGTCGCGGCGGCGCTCGATCTGGAGCCGGCGCCGACGGCGGGCGATCCGCAAGCCATCGGACGAGTGCTGCGGTAGAGGCACTGCGCCAGGCTGGCGGACACGGTGAATCGTGTCCCTACAGGGGGGCCGATCTCATCTCATCTCCGCGGCGACCCGTTCGGCATCGCGCATCACGCGGAGGATGTTGCCGCCGAGGACCTTGCGGACGTCGCCTTCCGAGAGCCCGCGTTTCAAGAGACCGCGCGTGAGCCAGGGCAGGCGCGTCACGTCGCCCAGCCCGTCGGGGAGGGCGGGGACGCCGTCGAAGTCGCTCCCCAGCCCGACGTGGTCGGCGCCGGCCACGCGGACGGCGTGCTCGATGTGGTCGAGTGCCGTGTCGAGCGTCGCGCCCGGCCCGAGGTAGTCGGCGAAAAAATTGATCATCACGACCCCGCCGTTGGCGGCGACGGCCCGGAGCATGGCGTCGCTGGCGTTGCGGGGGTGGTCGTGGAGCGCCCGGCACGACGAGTGGCTCAGGATCACCGGCGCGCGCGACACGGCGAGCGCGTCGACGAACGTGGAGTCCGAGACGTGGGACAAGTCGACCAGGACGCCCAGCCGGTTCATCTCGGTGACTAGCTCGCGGCCGAGGTCGTTGAGGCCGTCCCAGCGCGCGGCGTCGGTCGAGGCGTCGGCGAAGGCGTTCGTGTTGGCGTGCGTCAGCGTGACGTAGCGGACGCCGTTGGCGGCGAGCATCCGCAGGACGTCGGGCGAGCCCTGGAGCGCGTGGCCGCCTTCGAGCCCGAGCAGGATGGCCGCCTCGCCCCGCCGGCTCGCCTCGATCACGCCGTCGGCCGTCCGCACGAGCGTGGCCCTGTCCAGCCCGGCGACCTGGCGGTTGACGGCCTCGATCATGGCGAGCACCCGGTCGGTCGCCGCCGGCCCCTCGCCGTAGCTGCGGGCGACGTAGATCGAGAAGAACGCGCCGTCGAGCCCGCCTTCGGCCATCCGCGGCAGGTCGACGTGGTCGCCCCGGTGGCGCTCGCCGATCTGGTACCCGCGGTCCAGCACCAGCGTGGGCGTGTCGACGTGGCCGTCGATCACGACGGCGTCGTAGTGGATCCGCAGGGCGTCGGCCCACAACGGGTCCTCGGCCACCAAGCGGGCGACCGTCGCCGAGTCGAGCGCGATCGCGCCGCCGTCGGACGTGTCGCCGAGGGCCACCGGGTCGGCGGCGACGGGCGCGGGCGGGGAGGGCGGAGGGTCCGCCTCGGCACAGGCGACGGCGAGGCCGGCCAGGAGCACGGCCAGCGGAAGGGAAGACGAAGGCACGGGTCCGGGGGGAGACGGGCAGAGTCTACGCCGACGGTGCGGTGGGGGCCGTCGCCAACCGCTCGGCCGTGACGTCCGCCAGCGAGGCGCAGCCGGCGAGCCCCATCGTCAGGTCGAGCTCGGCCACCACGTTCTCGACGACCGTGCGGACGCCGGCCTCGCCGTCGATCGCCAGCCCGTAGACGTAGGGCCGGCCCAGCAGGACGGCGTCGGCGCCGAGCGCTCGGGCGATGAACACGTCGGCCCCGCCGCGGACGCCGCTGTCGAACAGGACCGGCGCCCGGCCGCCGACGGCCTCGACCACGCCGGGCAGCGCGTCGAGGCTGGCCACCTCGGCGTCGATCTGTCGGCCCCCGTGGTTCGACACCACGACCCCGTCGACGCCCGCGTCGAGCGCGCGGCGGGCGTCGTCCGGGTGCAAGACGCCCTTGAGCACGACCGGCAGGTCGGTCGCCTCGCGCAGCAGGGCGAGGTCGTCCCACGACAGCGACGGGCGCGAGTAGGTGGC
Source organism: uncultured Bacteroidota bacterium (assembly GCA_963848075.1). Lineage (GTDB taxonomy): Bacteria > Bacteroidota > Rhodothermia > Rhodothermales > Rubricoccaceae > Rubrivirga. Next base: position 1,435,523 of record CAWKCB010000004.1, on the reverse strand, counting down.
CACGAACCGCTGGACGGCCTTCCGCGCCCGCGACGAGCGCAGGTTGCCGAGCGCGCCGCCGGGCACGCGCCGCGCCTGGCCGATCGCTGCGCGGAGCGTCGAGAACCGGACGGGCGGCCGTGCCGGCGGGTCGGGCAGCGGGTGGTCCAGCTTCGACATGAACACGGGGTCGCTCGTGTACTGCGCGATCCCCCGGCCGTGCAGGAACGGGAGCGCGCCCAGGTCGAGGTCGCGCGGGCGCCACCCGAGCAGCGTCGTGTCGAGCGTGAGCAAGACCGCCGCGCAGCCGCACGCTTCGGCCCGCTGGACGAACGAGCGGACCAGGTCGTCGTCGGTGCTCCAGTACAGTTGGAACCAGCGCGGCGCGCCCGGGCGGACGGCGTCCATCGCAGCGGCCGTCGCCTCCATCGGCACGCTCGCCTGGCTCGAGAACACGAACGGGACGCCCAGCGCGGCGGCGGCGCGGGCCACGGCCAAGTCGGCCTCGGGGTGGGCCATCTCCAAGACGCCGATCGGCGCCAGCGCCAACGGGGCGGGGAGCCGCTGTCCGAACAGCGTCGTCGTCAGGTCGCGTGGGTCGGCGCCGCGGAGCACGCGGGGGACGATGGGGTGCCTGCGGAAGGCGTCGCGGTTGGCGTGGGCCGTCCGCTCGGCGCCGGCGCTGCCGGCCACGTAGGCAAACCCCTCGGGCGACATCGCGGCCCGGGCCGCGGCCTCGAGCGCGCCCGGGTCGGCGGGGACCGCGGGGCGGCGGCCGGCCAGGCCGGAGAGGAAGACGGCCCGCTGGCGACGCGGGCCCGAGCCGGTCAAGTCGGACATGGACGGGGAGAGAGGGGCCCCCGTCGTATGCCGGCCGCTACTCGATGGTCCAGGTGTCGCCCGCCGACAGCAGCGCCTCGAGGTCGCCCGGCCCCTTTTGCTCGCGGATGGCGTCGACCTGGGCGTTCAACAGCGCGTCGTAGGTCGGCCGGTCCTCGCGGTACAAGACGCCAAAGGGGCGGGGGAGGTCGCCGGCCCAGAACATCTGGTCCACCACCAACAGCGCGAGCGCCTTGTCGGTCGAGTCGTAGACGACGCAGTCGTCGGCCGTCCGGTCGCCGCCGAGGTCGACCGACCGCAGGCGCAGGCCGTCCAGGACCAGGCCCTTCTCGCCGTCGGCGTAGGTCATCGGCTGGCCGTCCTCCACGAACACGGCGCGGAGCGGCTTCGAGTCGCGCTCGGTAAAGTCGAAGAAGGCCCCGTCGTTGAAGATGTTGCAGTTCTGGTAGATCTCGACGAACGACGTGCCGCGGTGCCCGTGGGCCGCCTTCAGGACCGTCTGCATGTGCTTCGGGTCGCGGTCGAGCGTCCGCGCGACGAACGTGCCGTCGGCGCCGAGCGCGAGCGCGGCCGGGTTGAACGGGTGGTCGAGCGACCCGTACGGGCTCGACTTGGTCACCTTGCCGACCTCGCTCGTGGGCGAGTACTGGCCCTTGGTGAGCCCGTAGATCTGGTTGTTGAACAGCAACACCTGGAGGTCCACGTTCCGCCGGAGCATGTGGGCCGTGTGGCCGGCCCCGATCGACAACGCGTCGCCGTCGCCGGTCACGACCCAGACGTCGAGCTCGGGCCGCGTGCTCTTGAGGCCGGTCGCCACGGCGGGCGCGCGGCCGTGGATGCTGTGGAAGCCGTAGGTGTTCATGTAGTACGGGAAGCGCGACGAGCACCCGATCCCCGAGATGAACACGACGTTCTCGCGCGTCTCGGCCAGCTCCGGCAGCGCGCGCTGGACGGCCGCCAGCACGGCGTAGTCGCCGCAGCCGGGGCACCACCGGACGTCGGACCCGGAGACGAAGTCCTTGCGCGTCAGGACCGGCAAGCCGAGCGCCGCCCCGTCGCCCTCGGGGTCGACGACGCGGGCTCGCGTGGGCACCGGCGGTCGCCGAGCGCCAGGCGGGCGGGCCGGCTTCTTGAGGGCCCCGGCGCCCGGCGGACGCGTCGGCGTGCGCGGCGCGGCGCCGTCGTCGGGCTCGGTCTCGGGGATCGGAGGGAGCGCCGGATCTCCGCCGGACGCGGGCACGGCCGGCGCGTCGACCGGCTTGCGGGTGCCGGCCGGCTGGGGCGTGTCGGGCCGGGCGCCCTTGGCCCCGCGGGGCTCGGGCGGCCGGCCGCCGGGACGGGCGGCCGAGTCGTCGGGGCGGGCGTCGCCGTCGGGAGGGAGGGAGGACATTCGGGGTTGCGTGTGGGCTGCGTCGTCGTCGGCGTGGTTCGGATCCGGGGCGGTCTCGGCCTCCCTCGCTTCTCATCCTGAGCCTGCGAGGAGCCTTCTCCCGCGAAGGCGGGGGCTCTCAGCGCCGACGTCCCGAGTGGTCGGGACCGGTGGGGGAGGGAGAGGCGGCCAGGTCCACGATGCTCGCCTCGATCTCGCGGGCCGAGAAGGGGAGGCCCTGGACCTTCGACAGTCCGACGGCATCCACCAAAAAATGGTCGCGCAGGACGTGGACGAGTTGGCCGCCGTTGAGCTCGGGCACGAGCACGCGGCGGTACCGGCCGATCGCGTCGCCCAGGCCGGGCGGCAGCGGGTTGAGCCAGCGGAGGTGGGCGTGGCCGACGCGGAGCCCACGAGCGCGGACGTCCTCGACGGCCTTCTTGATGGCCCCGTACGTCGAGCCCCAGCCGACGACCAGCACGTCGCCGTCGCCGTCCGGCGCGAGGTCGCCCTCGACCTCGACCGGCCCGAAGTCCTCGGCGATGCGGGCCACCTTCGCCGCTCGGGTCTCGGTCATCCGCTGGTGGTTCTCGGGGTCGTAGCTCACGCCGCCCGTCCGCGCGTCCTTTTCGAGCCCGCCGATCCGGTGCTCGAGCCCGGCCGTGCCCGGCGTCGCCCAGCCCCGCGCCAGCGTGTCGGGGTCGCGGACGTAGGGGAGGAACGCGCCGTCCTCGGTCGTGGCCGCCGTGTCGGGCGTGGCGAAGGCGACCGGGAGGTCCGGGAGCGCGTCGACGTCGGGGAGCTTCCACGGCTCCGACCCGTTGCCGAGGTAGCCGTCCGACAGGACGATGACCGGCGTCATGTGGAGGAGCGCGACGCGGGCGGCGTGGAAGGCGGCCAGGAAGCACTCGCCCGGCGTCTTGGGCGCGATGACCGGCGTCGGCGTGTCGCCGTTGCGGCCGTAGATCGCCATCAGCAGGTCGCTCTGCTCGGTCTTGGTCGGCATCCCCGTGCTCGGCCCGGCGCGCTGGACGTCGATGACCACGAGCGGCAGCTCGACCATCGTCGCCAGGCCCAGGAACTCGCCCTTGAGCGCCATCCCCGGGCCCGACGTGGCCGTCACGCCCAGGGCCCCGCCGAAGCTGGCGCCGATGGCGCTGCCGATGGCCGCGATCTCGTCCTCGGCCTGGAAGGTCTTGACGCCGTAGGCCTTGTACTTGGCCAGCGCGTGCAGTAGGTCCGAGGCCGGCGTGATGGGGTACGTCCCGTAGAACACGTCGAGGCCCGACTTGACGCCGGCGGCAACGAGGCCGAGCGCCAGCGCCTCGTTGCCCTTGATGGCGCGGTACGTGCCCGGCGGCAGCTCGGCCGGGGCCACCTCGTAGCGGGCGACGAAGCTCTCGGAGATGTCGCCGTAGTGGTAGCCCGTGTCGAGCGCCCGCAGGTTGGCGTCGCGGATCTCGGGGACCTTGGAAAACTTGGTCCGGATCCAGGACCGCGCCGGCTCGATGGGCCGGGTGTACATCCACAACGCCAGCCCGAGCGCGAACATGTTCTTGGCCCGGTCGATCTCCTGCTTGCTCAGCCCGGTCTCGCTCAGCGCCTCGTGCGTCAGCCGCGTCAGGTCGACGTCGTGGCGCTCGTAGCCGTCGAGCGTTCCGTCTTCGAGCGGGTTCTCGTCGTAGCCGGCGAGCGACAGGTCGCGGGCCGAGAAGCTGTCGGCGTTGACGAGGACGGCCCCGCCCGCCCGCACCCGGGCCAGGTTGACCTTGAGCGCGGCCGGGTTCATGGCCACCAGCAGGTCCACCTCGTCGCCGGGCGTGTGGACGGCGCCGGACCCGAAGTGGAGCTGGAAGCCGGAGACGCCGTAGAGCGTCCCGGCCGGTGCGCGGATCTCGGCCGGGAAGTCCGGGAGCGTCGACAGGTCGTTGCGGGCGTGGGCCGTGGCCAGCGTGAACTGGCTGCCGGTCAGCTGCATCCCGTCGCCGGAGTCGCCGGCGAACAGGACCACGACGTTGTCGAGGGCGAGGGTGGGCGTGGCGGGGGCGTCGGTCATGGCGGTCCCTACGCGCGGGACCGGGCCGTGATTCTCACCCCGCCCCGCCCGACCGGCCCGCAGAGCGCCCACGGGCCGTTCGCGGCCTTTTAACCCACCCGGACCTGTGTCGCTCGGGCGCTCGCCAGGGGTATTCACGGAACAGCGGGGGGGCAGCGCCCTGTTAGCCAAGTCCTGAAATTCCCTACCTGCGCTTCCGGCCATGTCCGACTTCGTCCGCGACCTGTTCTCCCGTCCGAAGCCGGTGGTCGCGGTCGTCCACGCCGGTCCGTCCCCGGGCGTCCCCGGCGCGAGCTCGGTGCGGGCCGCCGTCGACCGGGCGGTCGCCGAGACGCGTCTGTTGGTGGAGCTGGGCGTGGACGGGCTGCTGGTGGAGAACGCCTACGACGCGCCCGCCCTCCGGGACGAGGAGGTCGGGCCCGAGGTCGTCGCCTACATGACGAGGGTGGCCGTGGCCGTGCGTCGGAACGCGAGCCGGCTGCCCGTCGGCGTCCGCGTGCTCCATGCCGACCGGGCCGCGCTGGCCGTCGCGCTCGGGGCCGACTGCGACTTCGTCCGCGTCAACGGGTGGGCCGAGGAGCCCCTGGCCGCGGCCCGCTTCCACCGCTACCGCGAGGCCATGGGCGCCACCTCGGTCCCCGTCCTCGCCGACCTCCGCCCGCCCACCGCCGACGCCGTCGCCTCGCTCGTCGCGGCCACCGAGGCCGCCCGTCCCAACGCGCTCGTCGTGCTCGGCCCGGCCGTCGGCCACGCGTCGGCGCCCGGCGTCGTGGACGCGGCCCGCCAGGCGGTCTCGCTCCCGCTGTTCTGCGGCGGCGGCCTCGACGGCTCCAACCTGCTCGACTACGTCGACGCGGCCGACGGCTTCCTGGTGGGGAGCGGCCTCAAGGAAGGCAGCCGCTGGCAGGGGCCGGTCTGCGAGCCCCAGGTCCGCCGGCTCATCGGGGCCGTCGAGTATGCCCGGGGCCAGGAGGTCCGGCAGTAGCGGGGACCGAGCGGCTGTCGCCGCAGAGAGCGCGGAGAGGTCCGAGAGCGCGGAGGGAGAGCTGGGGCGTCCCGTCCCGAGCTCCGCGGGCCGCACGCCACGCTCACCCCGCCTGGACGTGGACGACCGTCTCGTCGTGAGTGACGAGCAGGATCTCGGAGCCGTCGTCGCTGAGGCGGTAGCTGGTGAGGGCGTCGGGGAACACGTCGGGCGGCGTGCCCATGTGGAACAGCGCGTCGGCCACGACGCCCCAGTCCTCGGGCGTCAGGGCGACCGTCGCCTCGCCGCCGTCGGCGACGTAGGGGTAGTAGGCGAGGACCTTGTTGAGGTGGTTGATCGCTTGCTTGACGTGGAGGCCGGGGTCCATGGGTTCTGGGTTCTGGGTTCTGGGTTCTGGGTTCTGGGTTCTGGGTTCTGGGTTCAACGGCGGGCGGGCGAAAGTTCCTCGGGTCGCGGAGCCGTGGACGAAATGTGGGCGGGCGTCGCCAGGGCGCTGGCGCGACGCGGACGCCGGGGCCATCTTCCCGACCCCCGCCTCCACCCCCCGACCCTCCCGTGACGACGACCGCCCCGCCTGCGACGACGACTGCTGCCGAAGAGGCCTACCTCGGCGTCGTCGAGCGCGTGCTGGCGACCGGCGTCCGCAAGACGAACCGGACGGGGACCGACACGATCGCGTCGTTCGCCGAGCACTACACCGTCGACCTCGCCCAAGGCTACCCGCTGCTGACGACCAAGAAGGTGTTCTTCGGGTCGATGCTCCGCGAGGTCCTGTGGTACCTCTCCGGGGCCGACCACATCCGCGAGCTCCGCCGGCACACTCGGATCTGGGACGCCTGGGCCGACCCAGCCGGCGACCTCCAGACCGCCTACGGGCGGTTCTGGCGCCGCTTCCCGGTCCCCGAGCCCGGCGTCGCTCTGGGCGGCGAGGTCTGGGCCGACGCCGGCCACCCCCACGTCCGCCGCGAGGCCGACGGGTCGCTCTCGTTCGACCAACTCGGCTACGTCCTCGACACGCTCCGCACGGACCCGATGAGCCGGCGGCTCGTCGTCAGCGCGTGGCACCCGGCGAACGCGGCCGTCAGCCGGCTGCCGCCGTGCCACTACACGTTCGCCTTCCAGGTCACGCCCGACGCCGACGGGCCCGGCCTCCTCAACTGCCACCTGACCCAGCGCTCGGCCGACCTCGCGCTCGGCGTCCCGTTCAACCTGGCCTGTTACGCGCTCCTGACGCAAGTGCTCGCCGACGCCGCCGGCCTCCGCCCGGGCCGGTTCGCCCACACGCTCGTCGACGCCCACGTCTACGTGGACCACGTCGACGGCCTGCGCGAGCAGCTCGCGCGGACGCCCGCCCCGGCCCCCCGCCTCCACATCGCCCGCGGGCCGGACGGCCGCGCGAAGAACCCCGACGAGCTGGCGTTCGAGGACGTCACGGTCGAGGGGTACGAGCCCCAGCCGGCCATCCGCTTCCCCGTCGCGGTCTAGGGCTCCGCTCGCGGGAACGGGACACGGACCGAAAAATCGGGTTCCGCTCCATGGGCATCTCGTGGGCTTACACGGGGCGCCGGCTGCCGCAGCGAAGGAGGTTCCGTTCGTCCACTCATCCACTCGTCCCATGCCTGAAGTCGTCGTCGTGGCCGCCGTCGCGGACGCCCCCGGGACCCCGGCCGATCGCCTGATCGGGGACGGGATGGACCTCCCGTGGCACCTCCCGGCGGACCTCCGCCGGTTCAAGGCGCTCACGACCGGCTGGCCCCTCGTGATGGGGCGACGGACGTTCGAGAGCCTGCTCCACCAGTTCGGCGGCCCGCTGCCGAACCGCGAGAACGTGGTCCTGACCCGTCACCCCGCGTCGGTCGGCCACCCCGGCATCCACGTCTACGGGGGCCTGGCCGAGGCCGTCGAGGCGTTCGCCGACCGCGAGCGCGTGTTCATCGGCGGCGGCGCCGGCGTCTACGCGTCCGCCCTCGACGACGAGGGCCCCGCCCGGGCCGACCGGCTCGAACTAACGTTCGTTGAAGGAACGTTCTCCGGCGACACGTTCTTCCCGCCCTACCGCCACCTGCTCGCGGAGAACGGCGGCCCGTTCCACCGCGAGGGCCAGGAACGCCACCCGGCGGAGGCCGGCCGACCCGCGTTCCGGTTCGAGACGCTCGTCCGGCGCCCCAGCTAGCCGATCGGCCCCGGCCTGGACGTCCCCACTTCCATGACCTCGACGCTGCTCGCCCGTCTCCAAACGATCGTCCCCTTTTGGGGGACGGTCGGGCCCGACCGCGTTCCCCTCCGGACGCTTCGGTTGCTCCTCGTCATGTTCGCGGCGTTCAACTCGATCTTCGGGGTGGTGGACGCGCTGGCCAACCCGTCGGCGCTCGGCCTGCTCGGGTCGAGGGCGGCGATCGTGGGCGCTGCCCTGGCGCTGCTCGTCGCGAGCTACCGCCTCGCCTCCGTGCGCGATCACCCCCGCCGCGTGCTGGCCGGGGTCGTGTACGGCTCGCTCCTCGCGTACGGCTACCTGGCGTGGGCGAGCAACCTCGACGCGGAGGCCATCCTGGGCTACCTCGTCACGGCCCTCACGGCGGCGATGATCTACTCGTTCGTCTGGGACCGGCCGCGGCCACTGGCCGCGTTGCTCGCGACCTCGTGCGGCATCGGGCTCCTCGTGGCGCTCACCGTGGACGCGTCGGCCGCCGAGGTCCGCCCAGGCGTCTTCTTCGTCATCGTCGGGGTCGGGGCGGTCGTCGTGTTCGCGACGTTCGCCGCGCGCGTGCGGACGGCCCAGGGCCTCCGCGAGAGCGAGCGGCGGCTGGCCCAGGCCGAGGCCCTCGCCGGGACCGGCGCGTGGTCGCTCGGCCCCGACGGCACCCGCCGGTCGTGGTCGGAGGGGATGTACCGGATCTTCGGCGTCGAGCCCGACGGCAGCCCCCCGCCGTCGATGCTCGACTTCGTTCACGCGGACGACCGGCCGCGGTGCGAGGCCGAGTTCGAGCGGCTCGCCGCCGGCGGCGACGCCTCGAACCTCTGGATCCGCGCGGTCCGGGCCGACGGCGGCGTCCGGTGGATCCACGCCGTGTCGGAGGCCGGGGAGCGCCCGGGCCAGCTCGGCGGCGTCGTCGTCGACGTGACCGACCAAGTGGCCCACGAGGCGGCGCTCGTGCGCGCCCGCGACGAGGCCGAGCGCGCCAACCGGTCCAAGGGCGAGTTCCTGGCCAACATGAGCCACGAGATCCGGACGCCGCTCACGGCCATCATCGGCTTCGCTCAGATCCTCCGCGAGGAGGTCGACCCCGAGATGATGCCGCTGGTCGACCCCATCGACACGGGCGGCCAGCGGCTGCTCGGCACGCTCAACTCCGTGCTCGACCTCGCCCGGCTCGACGCCGGGCCCTCGGACCTCTCGCTCTCGCCGGTCGACCTGGCCGCCGAGGCCCGCGACGTGGCCGACCTCCTGCGCCCCCGCGCCGACGTGGCCGGCCTCGCGCTCGTCGTCGAGGCCGACCGGCCCGTCGTCGTCCTGGCCGACCGCGACGCGGTGGGGCGGATCGTGACGAACCTGCTCTCGAACGCCATCCACTTTACCGAGACCGGGACCGTCCGCGTCGCCGTCCACTCGCGCGACGGGCGCGGCGAGCTCGTCGTGGCGGACACCGGGCGCGGCATGGACGCGGCGTTCCTGAAGGACCTGTTCGAGCCGTTCCGCCAGGCGTCGACCGGCTGGGGCCGGAGCCACGAGGGGACCGGCCTCGGGACGACCATCACGCGCCGCCTGGTCGAGGGAATGGGCGGGACGATCGGCGTGGAGAGCGCCCCGGGCGTCGGGACCACGTTCACTGTCAAGATCCCCGAGCCCACGGGCCGCACCGACGGGTCGGCCCCCGACGAGCCCCAGGCCTCCGAGGCCGCGCGCGCCGTCTGATCCCACGTCCGCCCGCCCTGTTCCCGCTCGGGACTGGAAGGGGCCGCCCGTGTGGGAGGGGAGCCCCCTCCTCCCGGACTTGACGTGGGCCCGAGGGGGCACACGACAAAGCGGCCCTCCCGCCGAAGCAAGAGGGCCGCTGAGGGTCGGGATGGCGGGATTCGAACCCACGACCTCCTCGTCCCGAACGAGGCGCGCTACCGGGCTGCGCTACATCCCGAAGGCCAGCGGAGACCACCGGCGGCCCGCAAGGTACGACGGGGTCGGGCGTCGCCACTTCCCTCCGGGTGAAGCGATGGCGAACCCCGGCCGGCCGGGGGCGCGGAGGGTCGGGACATTTCTGAAACGGCGTCCCCGAGGACACCGGTCGGAGGGGACCCGTAGGGACCTCAACGGCGCGGTCTCACCCGGCCGCACCTCTTCCTCCACTCCCCTCCAATCGCATGACCCGCCTTCGTCTCTCCCTCGCTGCCGCCCTCGTCATCGGCCTCGGCGTGGCCGCCGCCCCGGCCCCCACGCTCCCGCCGGACCTCCAGGCGACCATCGCCGCCGTCCAGTCTGGCCTGACCGTGCTCCCCGCCGACGCCGCGGTCGAGAACATCGACGGCTGGCGGGAGGCCCTCGCCGGCTCCCCCAACCCGATCGCCCGCGAGGTGTACCAGGACCTCGGCAGCCTCAAGACGGAGCTGACCTCCGGGTCCATCGACGGGGAGGCCGTCGGCCGCCTGCTCGTCAGCATGGGGACCCACACGCAGCGGCTGAGCATCTCGGCCACCGGCGAGACGGCCGCGGGCCTCTCGCGGCTCGGTGGCCTCCTGGCGGACGCCGGGTTCACGCTCCTGTAACCGTCCTCGCTCGTCCCCCGCGCGGCTCGTCCTCCGGGGCGGGCCGCGCGTCGTCCAGAGCGTCGGGAGTCACGAGGGCCCCTCGTACATCGCTTCGATGGTCTCGGCGAAGCGGGCCTCGATGGCCCGCCGCTTCAGCTTCATCGTCGGCGTGAGCAGGTCGTTGTCGACGGTGAACGGCTCGGGCGCGAACCGGAACGCCCGGACGCGCTCGTGGCTCGCGGCCTCCCGGTTGTACGCCGCGAGCACCTCGTCGATCGGGCCCGCCGCCTCGGGCGCGTCGGGGGCCACGACCACGAGGGCGGAGAGGAACGGGCGGCCCTCACCGACGACCATCACCTGGCCGACGAGTGGGCTCGCGGCGAGCGCGGCCTCGATCGGGCCCGGGTACACGTTCTTGCCGCCGGCCGTCACGAGCATGTGCTTGATCCGGTCGGTGATGCGGAGGTAGCCCCCCTCGAACCGGCCCACGTCGCCGGTGCGGAACCAGCCGTCGGCGTCGAACGCGTCGGCGGTCTCGTCGGGGCGGTTCCAGTAGCCCGGCATCACGTTGGGGCCCCGGGCCAGGATCTCGCCGGGCCCCGTCGTGACGTCGAGCGGGTAGGCGTCGCCCTCGACCTCGGCCAGCGTCCGGCCCGTGTCGAGGGACCGGACGGCGAGCGTGACGCCGGGCATCACCCACCCGACGGTGCCGTAGACGGGCGCGTCGGCCGGGTTGGCGGCCAGGATCGGGGCCGTCTCGCTGAGCCCGTAGCCCTCGACGAGCGGGATGACGGCGGCGGCGAAGAACGTCCCGATCTCGGCGGGCAGCGCGGCCCCGCCGCTGATGGCGAACCGGATCCGCCCGCCGAGCTTGTCGTGGAGCGCCGAGAACACCAGCCGGTGCGCGAGCGCGTGCTGGGCCCTCAGGTGCGGCCACACCGTCCGGCCCGCCGCCTGGCGCGCGGCGACCTCGGTCCCCACGCCGACGGCCCACGCGAACAGGCCCCGCTTGACGGCCGACCCCTCGTCGACCGACCGCCGGATCGCGTCGTACATCCGCTCGAACAGCCGCGGGACCGACACCATCACCGTCGGGCGGACGTCGGGGAGGTTCTTCGCGATCGCGTCGATCGACTCGGCGTAGACGATCTGGGCGCCGGCGGCGAGCAGCGTCGAGTAGCCGGCGGTCCGCTCGAAGGCGTGGCTGAGCGGCAGGAACGACAGGTGCACGTCGTCTTGGCCGACATCGATCCGCTCCAGCGCGGCGTGGACGTTCGACATCAGGTTGCGGTGCGTCATCATGACGCCCTTCGGGTCGCCCGTCGTGCCGGAGGTGTAGATGAGCGCCGACAGGTCGTCGGGCCCGACGACGTCGGGGTCGAGGGCGAGGTCGTGGCGGGCGCCCTCGTCGAGCGCGTCGGCCCAGGTCGTGACGGGCGTGCCGGGGCGGGCCTTGCGGGGCTCGGCCATCGACACGAGGGCCACCACGTCCGGGCAGGTGTCGGTGGCGCGGTCGGCCTTGCGGAGCTGCAGCCCGGTCGAGACGACCAGGACCGTCGCCCCGCTGTCGCGCACGACGTAGGCGACCTGACTCGCCGGCGCCGTCGTGTAGAGGGCGACCGTGACGGCGCCGAGCGCCTGGGTGGCGAGGTCGGCCACGGCCCACTCGGGCCGGTTCTCGCTCAGGATGGCCACGCGGTCGCCGGGCCGGACGCCCCGGACGTGCAGGAACCCGGCGAACGCGCGGACCTGGGCCCAGAGGTCGTCCCAGGGGACGTCGGTCCACGTTTTCGTCGCCTTGTCCTTGTACCCGAGCGCGGCCTTGCCGGTCCCGGCGTAGTGGGCCGCGAGCCGGTGGAGAAGCTGCGGGGCGGTCTCGAACGGAACGACGGCGGGCATCGGGGCGGGGCGGGGCGCGCCGCAAGCCTACGCACGGACGTCCCGTCTCCCACGCCTCGGCCCCCCACGCGGCCCCGGACGCCGCGGCCCTCGGCACCGAACGCGGCGCGGCCCGCCCTCGTCGGAGAGCGGGCCGCGCGTGGGCTCGGAAAAGGTCAGCGCGTGACCGTGAGCCGCCGGGCCTCGCGGACCGTCCGGCCGTCGACGCGGACGACGTAGACGCCGGGCGACAGCGGCCCGGTCCCCATCGCCACCCGGGCCGGGGCGCCGGGGCGGACGTCGCCGTCGAACGGCCGGGCCACCTCGCGCCCGAGCGCGTCGTAGACCGCGACGCGGACCCGCTGGGCCTCGGACACCGAGACCTCGACGGACGCTCCGCCCGCGGTCGGGTTCGGGAACACGGCGCCGACGAGGTCCGCGCTCACGCCGGCCTCCGTGTCGACCGACGCCGCCGGAGCGAAGCGGAGGGCAAACCGGCCCGAGAGGGCCTCGCCCTCGGCCACGCTGAACGAGTACGGCGTGCGGAGGTCCACCTCCTTAGCACCGTCCATGAGGAGCACGCGGAGGTCCGCGCGTCGCCGGGCGCCGTCGGCGTTGACGGTGGCGGCGAGCGTGTACGTCCCGGCGAGGGCGGCCACGTCGAGCGGGAGCACGACGCCCTCGACGAGGGGGGAGGCGATGAGGGCCAGCGGCTCCGCCGGCTCGGCGTCGGTTCCACCCGCGAACGACAGGCGGACGTCGGCCGGCGACAGGACGTCGAGCACGCCGGCCCCGTCGCGGAGCCGGACGACGGCCCGGTCGCCGGCGGACCCGTCAGTGCGGAGGAGCGCGAGGCAGACCGAGGCCTCGGGGCACGCCGCGTCGGCGCCGAGCGACGGCGCGAGGCCGGGCTCGCCGGCGCCCGTGTTGAGATAGACGAACACGCCCTCGTCGCCCTCGGGGACCACCTCGAGGACGGCCACCTCGAACGGAGCGAGCACGCCGCCCCGCTCGCCGCGCGCGACCGGGACGAACGCCCCGAGCCCGGGGTCGAACGCGAGGGCCGTCGCGGCGAGCGTCCCGCCCCGAACCTGCAAAGCGTCGAGCGGGACGGGCAGGGCCGACGGGTTCCCGACGGCGACCAACACGCGGCCCCCGACGGCGGTGGCCGGGAAGGCGATCGTGCCCGTGGCCGTCCCGCCCGAGAGCGCGAACTGCGCGCCGGGCGCGACGTCGACGTAGACCGGCTGGCCGACGTCGAGGACGAGGGCGGGGTCGGCCTCGGCCGGCTCGCCGGTGGCGCCGATCACGAAGACGGTCGGGAGCCGCCCGCCTGCGGAGGCGGCCCGGGCCACGTCACCGGCGGTGAGGCCGGCGACGGGAATCGAGAAGAAGAGGCGCCGGCCGTCCTCGACCTGGTCGCCGTCGGCGTCGGTCATGGGGAGCACGACCGTGACGGCCTCGCCGCCGGTCCCGCCCGGCGTGCCGGCCCGGTCGTTGTCGGCGACGACGAGGGTGAGGGTGCTCCGGCCGAGGGCGAGCCCGGCCGGGCCGTTCCCCGTCGGGTCCGAGAGCGCGAGCACGAACGACTCGTCGCTCTCGGCGAGCCGGTCGTCGGTGACGGGCACCTCGACGACGACACGCGTCGGGCTCCCCGTCCCGCCTGGGAGGCCGACCGTGACGGAGGTGAACCCGCCGAGGTCGGCCGGGTCGCCGGCCGCGAGCGAGAGCGTGACCGTGGCGGGCGCGTCGAGCGGCTCGGAGAGCACGAGGGCGACGGCGGCGGCTCCGCCGCCCTCGGGGGCGACAGCTTGGACGGACTCGAACGAGACCGCGGCGACGGGCGAGGGGAGGTTCCCGACGTCGAGGCTGCCGAGCGCGAGGCTGTGAGAGTGCCCGGCGGCGACGGCGACGACCCCGACGAGCCCGGGGGGCGGCGTGGCCTGGCCGTTGTTGTTCGAGCCCCACCCGACGACGGTCCCGTCGCCCTTGAGCGCGAGGCTGTGAGAGTACCCGGTGGCGACGGCGACGACGTCGGCGAGCCCGGGGGGCGGGGCAGCCTGGCCGTTGTAGTTGTCGCCCCACTCGACGACGGTCCCGTCGGCCTTGAGCGCGAGGCTGTGACGGAGCCCGGCGGCGACGGCGACGACCCCGACGAGCCCGGGGGGCGGGGCGGCCTGGCCATCGTCGTTCGAGCCCCACCCGACGACGGTCCCGTCGCCCTTGAGCGCGAGGCTGTGAGAGTACCCGGCGGCGACGGCGACGACGTCGGCGAGCCCGGGGGGCGGGGCGGCCTGGCCGTTGTTGTTCCAGCCCCACCCGACGACGTGAGGCGGAGGCCGGAGGGCGAGGTGGAGCGTCGACTCCTTCTGGATGTTGTAGTCGGCCAACGTCCGGCCGTCCTCGAGCTCTTTGCTGGCGAAGATCAGCCGCTGCCGGTCGGGCGGGATGCCCTCCTTGTCCTGGATCTTGGCCTTGACGTTCTCGATGGTGTCGTTGGCCTCGACATCGAGCGTGATCGTCTTGCCGTTGAGGGTCTTGACGAAGACCTGCATCGCCAGCGCGGGGCCGGCCGCGAGGAGGGCGAGGAGTACGAGGAGGGTGGAAGTAACGGTTCGCATCGGGGGCGGAGCGACGGGGAAGCTCCAACCCTATCGGCCGGTTGCCGCTCTCCTTAATCCGCGCGGAGCGGCGTGCTCGAAGACCTCGGCCCGGACGCAGTGGCCCGCCCGCACTCCGCCCCCAGGCCGATGGGGGAGGGGCAGCTTCACCGCGCCTCTGCGCCGGGGCGGGCTAGCTTCCGCGCCACCCGAGACCGCCTTCCGCATGCCCGAGACCCGACCCGCGATCCCCGAGACGCCCGCCCCAGCCTCCGCCGACGGCCCTTACGAGCCCGAGGCCGTCGAGACCACGTGGTACCGCTACTGGGAGGACGGCGGCTTTTTCCACGCCGACCCGGATGCGGTCCTCGAAGACGGCAAGACGCCGTTCGTCATCCCCATGCCGCCGCCCAACGTGACCGGGCGGCTCCACATGGGCCACGCGCTTCAGGACACGGTCCAGGACCTGCTCATCCGGTTTAAGCGGATGCAGGGGTTCGAGGCCCTGTGGATTCCGGGCATGGACCACGCCGGCATCGCGACCCAGAACGTCGTCGAGCGCCAGCTCAAGAAGGGGGGGATCCGCCGCAAGGAGATCGGCCGCGACGCCTTCCTCGAGCACGTCTGGGCGTGGAAGGAGGAGTACGGCGGGATCATCCTGAAGCAGAAGCGCCGGCTCGGCGACTCGTGCGACTGGCGCTACCAACGGTTCACGATGGACGACGGCCTGAGCCGCGCCGTCCAGCACGTGTTCGTCCGGCTCCACGAGCAGGGGTTGGTCTACCGCGGCGAGTACCTCGTCAACTGGGACCCCGACAACCAGACCGTGATCTCGAACGAGGAGGTCGACAACGTCGAGCGGCCCGGCTCGCTGTGGACCGTCCGCTACCCGGTCGTCGACGCGGACGGGGCGGAAACGGGCGACCACATCGACATCGCGACGACGCGGCCCGAGACGATCCCCGCCGACACGGCCGTCGCCGTCCACCCCGACGACGAGCGGTTCCAACACCTGGTGGGCCAGTCGGTCAAGGTGCCGGTCGTGGGCCGGATCGTCCCGATCATCGCCGACGAAACCATCAAGCTAGACTTCGGCACCGGGGCGCTCAAGGTGACGCCGGGCCACGACGAGACCGACTACGCCATCGGCCAGCGGCACGGCCTCGAGACGGTCTCGCTGATGAACTTGGACGGGACGCTCAACGACGAGGGCGGCCCCTACGCCGGCCAAGACCGGTCCGACGCCCGCACGCAGATCGTGGCCGACCTGGAGGCGTCCGGACAGCTCGTCAAGACCGAGGACTACCCGCACACGGTCCCGATCTCGTCGCGGTCGAAGGCCGTCATCGAGCCGCTGCTGTCGCCCCAGTGGTACGTCTCGATGCAGCCGCTGGCCGACCGTGCGCTGGCGGTCGTCGACGACGGGACCGTCACGTTCCACCCGGCCCGTTGGGCCAACGAGTACCGGCGGTGGCTGGAGGACATCCGCGACTGGCCGATCTCGCGCCAGCTCTGGTGGGGCCACCGGATCCCCGTCTGGTACCCCGTCGACGAGAACGGCGAGCGCGACGAGGCCGCCTTCGTGGTGTCGGTCGACTCGCCCGGCGACGGCTACGTCCAGGACGAGGACGTGCTCGACACGTGGTTCTCGTCGTGGCTGTGGCCGTTCGCGACCCTCGGTTGGCCCGAGAAGACGGGCGCCCTGAAAGCGTTCTACCCGGGCTCCGTGCTCGTCTCCGGGTACGACATCCTGTTCTTCTGGATCGCCCGGATGATCATGGCCGGCACGCACTTCCTGGACGAGGTGCCGTACACCGACGTGTTCATCACCGGCATGATCAAGGACAAGCAGGGCCGGTGGATGTCGAAGTCGCTCGGCAACGGGATCGACCCGCTCGACATGATCGACCAGTACGGCGCCGACGCGGTCCGCTACACCCTCGCGGTGCTGTGCGCGCAGGGCCAGGACATCAAGCTGGACCCCGGCAAGTTCGAGGGCGGCCGGAACTTCGCCAACAAGCTGTGGAACGCCAGCCGCGTGTTCGGCCGGTTCGTCGAGCGCGACGCCGACGGTCGGCCTACGGAAGACTTGCGCCGCGAGCGGACTTTTGCGGAGCTGGACCTGGCGGAGCGCTGGCTGCTCACGCGGCTCCACGACACGGTCGAGGCCGTGACCGCCGCGCTCGACGCCTACCGCATCTCCGAAGCCGCGCACCTCGCCTACGACTTCGTCTGGCGCGACTTCTGCGACTGGTACCTCGAGGTGTCGAAGGCCCCGCACGGCGAGACGCCGGACCGCGAGACGCTGGCGTTGTCGACCGAGGTGTTCGAGCAGATCTTGAAGCTGCTCCACCCGTTCATGCCGTTCGTGACCGAGGAGCTGTGGTGGACGCTCCGCCCGCGCCAGCCCGGCGACGCCCTCATCGCCGCCGACTGGCCCGCGCCCTCGGCCGACGAGACCGACGCCACGGCCGCGGCCACCTTCGCCACGATCCAGGAGTTGGTCACGGCCGTCCGCCAGGTGCGGGCGCAGTACAACGTGCCGCCGTCCCAGGACGTCCGCGCCGTCGTCGTGACGGGCGACGCGGCGACGGCCACCGCGCTCGACCACGCGCGGGCCTACGTCGAGCGGCTGGCCGGCCTGTCCGACCTCACCCTCGGGGCCGACCTCGACAAGCCGTCGGCCAGCGCCGCGGTCGTCGTCGGCGCCCACGTCGTCCACGTCCCGCTCGAAGGCATGATCGACCTCGACGTCGAGCGCCAGCGGCTGACGAAGGAGATCGACGCCAAGCGGTCGTTCCTCGGGAGCGTCGAGAAGAAGCTTCAGAACGAGGCGTTCACGTCGCGTGCCCCGGAGGACGTCGTGGCCAAGGAGCGCCACAAGGCCGACGACGCCCAGGCCGAGATCGCCGCCCTCGAAGCCAACCTGGCGGGCCTGGGATAGAGACAAGAAGGATGGGCGAGTGGTGAGACGGAGAATCGACCCGCTCGCCACCAGCCGTCGCCACCGGCCCCCCTCGTTCAGACGATCTCGCACTCCCGTTCGCTGGCTCCGATTCCCCATTCTCGTCATCCTGACCGCGCAGCGGAGGCGCAGCCAACGGACGTGAAGGATCTCACCTCGGACTCCCTCCGCTGGCCGAACCGGCGTTGACGCGCTGGGAGCCCGAGCCGAGATCCTTCGCAAGCTCAGGAGGACACGCCAGGGCAGAGGGGGTGGTCTGCGCGCCGAGCGCCGACGGACGAACGGGCGCCGAGGTACGTTACCCGGCCCGTCCCCCACGCCCGCCATGCTCCGCCTTTTGCTCGCCGCTCTCCTAATGTCGCTCGCCGGCTGCGCGGCCCCGGCCCCGGTCGAGGCGCCCGACGAGGGGTTCCCGAACCAGCCCGTCCTGGGCAGCGGCGCCCCCGCCGAGCGCTCGCCCGACCTCGACGCGGCCCGCGCCCGCTGGGCCGACGCCGGCCTCGACGCCTACGCGATGACGCTCCAGCGCATCTGCTTCTGCCCGTCGCCCGACTATACGGGCCCGTTCGACGTCGTCGTTCGGGACGGGGGCCTCGAGTCGGTTCGCCTCAACGGCGCCGCGGTCGAGTCCGAGAGGGGGATGACCGTGGCGGGCCTGTTCGACCTGATCGACGAGGCGTACGACAAGGGCGCCGAGACCGTCGACGTCGCCTACGACCCGGAGCTGGGCCACCCCACGAGCATCGGCATCGACTACGACACCCGGATGGCGGACGAGGAGATCGCGTACCGCGTCACCGACCTCCGCGCGGCCGACCGCTGAGGGGCGGCCCGGCGAAAGGGAGCGTTGGCGCAGCTCTCGTGTCGAGGGGCGCCGGCCCTCGCCTATTCTTCAGGCGTCCGTCAGGCGCCGGACCCACCGCGCGCCGATCTTCGCGTCGCCGTTTCCCGACTCCGCCTGTGCCCCGTCTCGTCCTCGTCGCCCTGCTCGCTGTGCTCACCGCTTGCGGCGGAGAGACGTCCCAGGTCGACGTCGCCGACCTCCGTCTCCAGCGGAAGGGGGGCGACTACCCGACGCTGACGGGCGTCGTCGTCAACCGGGGGGCCGCGGCGATCTCGTCGGCCGACGTGTTCGTGACGCTCTACGACGACCAGAACCGGCCGCTCGACGACGTGCTCGTCCAGGTCCGCCAGGTGGCCTCCGGCGACTCGTCCCGGTTCGAGCACCCGCTCGACCTCCAGGCGAGCGCGGCCAAGCTGAAGTACGTCGGCGTCAACTAAGCCGACGCGGGACGGGGGGCGATTGGGGCGGTGAGGAAATCACGGAGGGGCACGGCGCGGGCACGAGCGGGGGAACGTCGCGCGTCCAGGTGCGGTCCACGCCCACGTCCATGACCCCACGCGCCTACCTCTCCGTCCGCCCCCTCGACTTCGGGTACGACCTCGACCAGCCGCTGGGGGTGGAGTGGATGAAGAGGGCCCTGCGGCGGGCGGCGGCCGAGGACCCGACGATCGACGCGGACCGGGCCGCGCGCTACTACGACGTCGTGGCCCGCCGGTCGAGCATCGAGAGCCGGCGGTCGGCCATCGACGACTACCTCCACGACGACTGGGACCGGATGCGGCTCCACGCCCCCGACACCGGCGGCGACGGCGCGCCGGCGCCGTGGACCCACGCGACGCTCGACCGCCGGATGGCGCTGTTCGCCGAGACCGCCGAGGCCGTCGCCCGCGACGCGTTCGCCGGCGACGCCGCCCCGCCCGATGTCGCGATGCAGGTGTCGTGCACCGGCTACGACAGCCCGAGCGCCGTCCAGCGCGCCTTGGCCGAGCGGGGGTGGACCGACACGGTCCGCGTGCTCAACGTCGGCCACATGGGGTGCTACGCGGCGCTCCCGGCCGTGGCCACCGCCGCCGACGTCGTGGCCGCCCAGGCCGCCCGGACCGACGACGACGCCCGCGCCGTCCTCGTCGACGTCGAGTTCTGCACGCTCCACCACTACCCGGCCACGACCGACCCCGAGCAGATCGTCCAGCAGTGCCTGTTCGCCGACGGCGCCGTCCGGATCGACGTGACCGCCCGGCCGGACGGCGCCGCGTTCGCGCTCCTCGACCACGCCGAGGCCCTGGTCCCGGACACCCTCGGCGAGATGACGTGGCGGCCGGCCGCCGACGGCTTCCGGATGACGCTGAGCCGGGCCGTCCCCGACCACATCCGCGGCAGCGTGGCCGCCGTGGTCGAGCGGTTCTTGGCCCGCCACGACCTCGCCGTCGCCGACGTCGACGTGTGGGCCATCCACCCCGGCGGCCCGCGCGTGATCGAGAGCACGGCCCAAGCGCTCGGCGTCGACGACGCCGTCGTGGCCCGCCACAGCCACGCCGTCCTGCGCGAGCGCGGCAACATGTCGTCCACGACGCTCCCCCACATCTGGGACCGGATCGCCGGCGACGAGACGGTCCCGACGGGCGCGCGGGTGTGCTCGGTCGCCTTCGGACCGGGCCTGACGGTCGTCACCAACTTGATGCGGAAGGGGGGGTGAGCGGGCCGGGCGGGTCCGGGGGGGCCGGCCGCGCGGTCCGTCCGCCGACCTGCCCGACTCGCGTGGCCCCTGACCTGCCGAACCCGACCCCGTGACCCCCGTCAACAACGCCTTTTACGACGACCTCGGCGAGCGGTGGTTCGAGGACGACGGCCACGCCATCGCGCTGCTCCGCGCCGAGGGGCGGCTCAAGCTGACGTACGCCCGCGAGGTGTTCGCGCGGCACGGGATCGGGCCCGGCGCTCGGGTGCTGGACGTGGCCTGCGGCGGTGGCCTGATCGCGCTCCCCCTCGCCGAGGACGGCTTCCGCGTGACCGGCGTCGACCTGTCCGAGAGCTCGCTCGTGGAGGCCCGCCGTCGCGTCCCGCCCGGTGCTGACGCCACGTTCGAGGTCGGCGACGCCACTGCGCTCGACGTGGCCGACGCGAGCTGCGACGCGGTGCTCTTGTTCGACATGCTGGAGCACGTCGAGGACCAGGCCGGCGTGATCGCCGAGGCGGCGCGGGTGGTGCGGCCCGGCGGTGTGGTCCTGTTCAACACGTTCAACCGGACGCCGCTGGCGTGGCTCGTCGCGGTCCAGGGCTTCCGGTTCGTCGTCCGCGAGGCGCCGGACCACATCCACGTCTGGCGCCTGTTCCTGCCGCCGTCGACCCTCGCCGAGTACGGGGCGGCGGTCGGGCTGACGGTGGAGGAAGCCGTGGGCGTCCGGCCCCAGCTCGACGGCGCGTTCTGGCGGTCGGTCCGTCGCCGCCATCTCGACCCGGCGTTCTCCTTTACGACGACGCGCTCGCTGGCCGTCGGCTACATGGGGACGGCCGTTCGGCTCTGAGGCGTGCCGAGGTCGGGAGGGTCTGAATTTGTCTCGTGCTGTTGTGTCTAACACGCATTTGGCATAAAATGATGGTCCCACCGCTCCGACACCATGGGCTACGACCTTTTCCAAGAGACCGCCGGCCTGGACAAGTCCGAGTCCGTCGGCTTGACCGAGCCCGCCGGCTTGGACGTATCCAAGTCTGTCGGCCTGGATTCATTCACCAAGACTCCCCCAACGCACAGTGAGTCCGAGGGTGACGTAGGCGACGTAAAAGTCCTAATCTCCGAAGTCGAGGCCCTGGGCACAAAGGCATTAGGCATCGGCCCTGAACTCTGGGGACGTGCGCTTGGCGCCCAGGCTGCCATCGCCCTCGCTCAGTACGGACCCGGAACGCCGGGCGAGTCACCCTCGGGGCAGCAGTCTTCGGGAGCGGGCCCCGCCGTCGAACGGGGTCCCAACCCGCTGGCGCAGGAGATCGGCGACGGGAGCCGGGTGCTCCCCAGCGAGACTGTGACCCGGCTCGCCGACACGTTCGACGGGCTCACGCCGGAGGCCGCGCGGGCGGCATACGCGACGCTCACGCCGGAACAGAAGGCGGTCTGGACTCTCTCTCTGGACGGCCTCGCTCGGTCTGTGACGCCTGAGGACCGCGCGCTCGCCCAGCGCCAGTTCGATGCCTTCGCCTCGACGCTCCCGGCGTCGGAGTTGGTGGCGATGGGGTCGCTCCTCCGGGCGCCCCAGGCGCCGATCGCTGGGGTCCGGCCGGAGAGCGGGGCGACGATGCTCGCCGACGCCATCGAGTCGTCGGCACCGCGCGACGTGGTCGACCGGTTCGTGCGCGAGGCGGCGTTGCAGGTGGCCGAGACGCCGGCGCTGGCGCCCGCTCTCGCCGCGGGGCTCGTGGCGCTGGGCCAGGGACCCGGCGGCCAGGATCGGTTCAACGCGGCCGTCGACGCCATCGGGCCCGAGGCCCTCCGTGCGGCGGCCGAGGGCGCCGCCTCACGGTTCCGGCAGGACGGGTACGACGCGTTGCAGGCGGACGTCGGGCACGCGGAGCGCCTCGTGGATCTGATGCAGGGGTACCAGACGGACGGGCCCAGCGCGGAGCGGGCGGTCGCGCAAGCGCGGGCGGAGGTCTTCCTGGGTCTCCACGAAGGCGCGAGCCAGGGCGCCGTCCTCAGCGACGAGGTCGTCGCCCCCCTCCGCGAGGTCGCCAACGGGCTGCTGGCCGAGCACGCGGGGCCGATGCTCTTCGAGCTCCGCGAGGACCAGTTCGACGGTGGCTTCCAGTTCCGAGACGTCCTCGAGGACGCCGTGCGACGTGGCGACACCCAGATGGTGACCGACCTCACGAGCGCCCTGCTCGACGGCCTCAGCGGGATCGGCAGGGACCTCGAGCTCGACCGGCGTGGCCAGGGGGACGAGCGGCAAACCGAGCGCGCGGTGAACCACCTCGCCGCGGTCAACTACTTCGTCAACGAGCTTGAGGAGGCTGTCCAGGCAACCAACCTCTCGGAGAGCCGCCAGAGTGAGCTCTTCGGCAACATGGGAGCCGCGATCTCTGGCGGGACGCTCGCGGCGGCCCTCTCGCAGGGCTCGGCCACCGTGGCGAACGGCCGCTCGGACGAGCGAGCCGAGACGATTGAGGAGGTCCAGGAGCTTCTGATCGAACGGCTCAAGGAGGAGCTCGGACCGGTGCTCTTCACGGAGTTCTTCGATGACATCACCGGTGGGTGGCGAGAGGACTGACGTCCGCAGGTCCCGACCGTCCTCCGGAGTAGATCACCCTCCGACCGCCCCGCGTGCCCGCTCGATCTGGCCCTGGTGCGCCAAGTCGTGGGCCGCGAGCAGCGTCGCGATCCGGCGGACGCTCTCCTCGCCGCGCTCGCTGTGGAGCCCGACGCGGTCCCACTGGTCGGCGTCGAGGGCGCGCAGGAAGCCCAGCGTCATGCGTCGCCCCGCGGCGAGGTCGGCGATGGCGTCGGCGACGGTGCCGCGGTGGTAGGCGAGCGCGTCGGCCCAGGCGTCCTGGTCGTACCCCGGGATCGCCGGCCGGTCGGCGGCCACGATCAAGCGCAGGCGGTAGCCGTAGACGACCTCGGAGTCGGCGAGGTGGCGCAGGATCTGGAGCACCGACCACGCGTCGGGCTCGGGCGACTGGCGGGCGTCGGCCTCGGACAGCCCGGCGACGGCGTCGGCCAGCCGGGCGGGCGCCGCGTCGAGCAGCGCCAGCGGGTCCCGGTCGCCGACCAGCGCCAGCATGTGGTCGACGTAGGCATGGGCGTCGGCCGCGTCGTAGCGCGGGGGGCGGGCGAACGTCATCGTGTCCCGGGGGAGCGGGTGCCGGGGACGCGGGGGATGGTCGGGTCCGGAGCGACCGTCTCGGGCAGCGGGCCGCAGAGCGCGACCAGCCGCGCCGTCCCCTCGTCGAAGTCGAGGCGGACCGCGTCGACCGTCGCGGCCACGTCGACCGGGCCGGCGTCCCACGTCTCCGACGCCGCCGGGGCGATGTATCGGAACAGGACCTCGCCCGTTCGGATGGGCCCCTCGAACACGCCGGTCTCCTCGATGGCGTCGCCCAACAGCGGCGGCACGCCCTCGACGTCGGGCGGTGGGCCGAGCGGCGTCAGGACGGTGTAGCCGTGGTTGATGGTCCGCGCGAGGAGGGCCGGGCAGTCCGGACGGAGCTGGTACACCACGTGGGCGTCGACCTCGCCGCCGACCTCGCCGGGCCCGAACACGCCGGCCACGGTGTCGACGACCGTCGTGCAGCCGCCGAGGGCGAGAAGAGGGACGAGGAGGGATACGGCAGGGAGGGATGGACGCCCCCCGCATCCCTCCATCCCGCATCCCCTGTCCCTCGCCTTAAACATGCCGCTCGGCGTGGTACGAGCTCCGCACGAGCGGGCCGCTCTCGACGTGCTCGATGCCCAGCGCCTCGCCCTGCTCCTTGTACCACGCGAACACGTCGGGGTGGACGAACTCCTCGACGGGCAGGTGGTGGCGCGTCGGCTGGAGGTACTGGCCGATCGTCATCACGTCGACGCCGTGGGCGGCGAAATCGGCCATCAGGCTCACGACCTCGTCGGGCTGCTCACCCAGGCCCACCATGATGCCGGACTTGGTCCGCAAGTCGTGCTCGGTCTTGGCGAGCTGGATGACGTCGAGCGACCGCTGGTAGTCGGCCTGCGGACGCACCCGGCGGTAGAGCCGGGGGACCGTCTCGACGTTGTGGTTCAGGACCTCGGGGCGGGCGTCGAACACGGTCTCGAGCGCCGGGCGGAGGCCCCGCATGTCGGGGATCAGCACCTCGATCGTCTGGCCCTGGGCGTGAACCAAGCGGATGGTCTCGGCGAAGATGGGCGCCCCGCCGTCCTCGCGGTCGTCGCGGTTGATCGACGTCACCACGACGTGCTGCAACCCCATCAGCCGGGCGGCCTCGGCCACGCGGCGCGGCTCGTCGGTGTCGAGCTCCTTCTGCTCGGGCCGGCCCGTGAGCACGGCGCAGAACGAGCAGCCCCGCGTGCAGACGTTGCCCAGGATCATGAACGTGGCCGTGCCCGCGCTCCAGCACTCGCCCATGTTGGGGCACCGGGCCGACGAGCACACCGTGTGCAGGTCGAACTCCTCGATCGTCTTCTGGACGTCGCGGAACGTCTCGCCGTAGGGCAGCTTGGCGCGGAGCCACGACGGCCGGCCGCCGGGCCGGTTGGCCACCTGCGGCTTCTGGACGACGGGCAGCTCGAGGGCGAAGCCGTCGCCCTCGGACTCGACGGCGAGAGCAGACGCGGCGGGCGCCTTCTTGAGGGCGACCTGTCCGGGGCGGAGGGCGTGGGCGGGCGTGGCCATGCGTGCGGGGACGGGGGGAGAAGCCGACGCGGCGTCGCGCCGACCTCGTACCCCGAAAGTACGGCCCACCCAGTGGCGTTCGTGTGGAGCCGGGGCGAGCGCATTCTCTCCCGACATGTCATCCTGAGCGGACGCGAAGGATCTCAACGCGGAGTTTCAGTCCGTAGGGAGCGGTGCCGGCGGGCTCGATGGCTCATGCTGAGATCCTTCGCACGCTCAGGATGACACGTCGGGTGGGCCGGCGCCGAGCGTGACGGCCCGCTCTCCGGGACGGAGGCCCGGGTCAGCTTCGTGTCCTGCGTCCGGCGCGGTGCCGGTCGTCCAGGTCCAAGAGGTCGAGGCGGACGGGCTCGGCCGGCTCGCGCGTCGGCGTGGTGTCGGCGGCGACGGCGCGGGCGGTCCGCTGGGCGCGGGTGGCGACGGCCTCCATCTGGCGCTCGCGCGTCCGCGCCCACGTCGTCTGGCGGACGAGGGCGAGGGCCACCAGCGAGACGGCGATCAGGGCGAGGAGCGCCGGGGAAAAGTCGCCGGCCCCCGGGTTGAGCGCGAAGACGACCGCGAGCACGGCGTTGACGGCGGCGCCGATGAAGATCCCCCGCGTGTCGTCGCGGCGGTTCGACTGGAGACGCAAGCGGGCGCCGTCGGCGGACGGGCTGAGCGTCGCCCGCAAGTTGCCGTTGCGCCAGATCCGCGAGGCCCCGATCCGCTCGACCTTGCCGCGCGCCGAGAACGTCTCCTGGAAGTCGGCCACCAACGAGTCCCACAGCAGGTCCGTCGGGGGCGCGTCGAGCGTGGCGCTCCGGCGGACGCCGACGGGCACGCCCACCAGGGCCTCGCGTTTATCGTCGGGCTCGCCGCTGGCGACGGCGCGGGCGGCGGCGGCCACGTGGGCCGGGTCGAGGCCGGCCTCGGCGCCGACGGCCTGGAGCTCCTCGATGGACAGGCCGAGGTCGGTCTGGCGGTCGCGCTCCTGGGCGGCGGCGGCCCGGGCGAAGACCTCCTCGATCTCGGGCGAGGAGAAGCGGCGGGCGGGGTCCATGGCGTCGGCGGGAAAGCGAGGCCGTACGGCCGGCCCCCCGCGCGGTTGCGATCCGCCCCAGCCGCCTCCGCTATCTTGACGGCCCGACCGTTGGCCGCCCCGCGCGGCCGCCCCCGACGCTCCACGACCCCCGACCCACGTCCATGCAGATCCTCGCCCCCGACGCCCGGAAAGCGCTTCCGGACTCGACCGCCGTCCGCGACACCCTCGGCCGCCACATCCTGGCCGACGGCTACCCCATCGTGCTCGACATGGAGAACAGCCGGGGCGCCCATCTCCGCGACGCCGTGACGGGGAAGGACTACGTCGACTTCTTCACGTTCTACGCCTCGAATCCCTTGGGCATGAACCACCCCGCGCTCGCGGGCGACTCCGACGCGGCGTCCGGCTTTCGGGAGCGGCTGATGGACGCGGCGCTCAACAAGATCGCGAACTCGGACGTCTACACGCCCCACTTCGCCCGGTTCGTCGAGACGTTCAGCCGCGTCGGGATCCCGGCCGAACTGCCCCACGCCTTCTTCGTGTCGGGCGGCGCGCTCGCCGTCGAGAACGCGCTCAAGGTGGCCTTCGACTGGAAGGTGCGGAAAAACAAGGCCAAGGGGTACTCGGGCGAGCGCGGCTCGAAGGTGCTCCACTTGCGCGAGGCGTTCCACGGGCGCTCGGGCTACACGATGTCGCTCACCAACACGGACCCCAACAAGGTCGCCCACTACCCCAAGTTCGACTGGCCCCGGATCTCGAACCCCAAGATCCGCGGCGGCGACGTCGAGCTGCGCGAGGAGATCGCGATCCGCCAGGCGAAGCAGGCGTTCCTCGACCACCCGGACGAGATCGCGGCCATCATCCTGGAGCCGATCCAGGGCGAGGGCGGCGACAACCACTTCCGGCCGGAGTTCTTGCAGGCGCTCCGCGACCTGGCCGGCGAGGCCGAGGCGCTGCTCGTCTTCGACGAGGTCCAGACCGGCGTCGGCCTGACGGGCGCGTTCTGGGCCTACCAGGCGCTCGGCGTCACGCCCGACATCCTGGCCTTCGGCAAGAAGACTCAAGTCTGCGGCATCCTGGCCAGCCCGCGCGTCGACGAGGTCGACGACAACGTGTTCCAGAAGTCGAGCCGGATCAACTCGACGTGGGG
The DNA here is from genome assembly GCA_963848075.1 of uncultured Bacteroidota bacterium. Lineage (GTDB taxonomy): Bacteria > Bacteroidota > Rhodothermia > Rhodothermales > Rubricoccaceae > Rubrivirga. The sequence goes on along the minus strand of CAWKCB010000004.1, from coordinate 1,408,737 downwards.
CGGCAACCTGGTCGACATGGTCCGCTTCGACCGGATCTTGGAGGTCATCGAGGCCGACGACTTGATCGGCAACGTGAACCGCCAGGGCGAGCACCTGATGAGCAGGCTGGCGGACATGGAAGCCCGCTACGAGGGCGTCGTCGACGCGCGCGGTCGCGGCCTGTTCTGCGCCTTCGACCTGCCCGACACGGCGACCCGCAACGCGGTCTTGAAGGCGGCCTACGACGACGGGCTGATGGCGCTCGGCTGCGGCACGCGCTCCATCCGGTTCCGCCCGGCCTTGACGATCCAGCAGGACGACCTCGACGCCGGCCTCGACATCCTGGACGGCGCGCTGGCGTCGACGCTCGAGGGCTGAGCCCCAGCGCTAAGCGTGCGGCGGCGCCGGGCCTTGATGGCCGGCGCCGCTTTTCTTGGACCGCCCCGCGCCCTTCACGATGACGAGGTAGGCGAAGAAGACCACGAGCGCGAACATCACGACTCCGAGGAGGACGTAGAGGACGCCGCCGAGGGAAAGGCCGAGGATCATGGGAGACCGGGGGAGGGGCAGGACCTACGTGCCCGTCAGCCCCTCGCTCCCCGGCCGATTGGGAATGGGGGGCTTCCCGATGTCGCCGGCTAGAGCGATGCCCGGTCGCTCGTGGCCGGCCCCCGCGCTCTCGTTGCCATCGTTCCACACAGCAGGAGCTGCCTCCCTTGAGACAGGTCGTCCGTCCGCTGGGCAGAGCGAGGGGCGGACGAACAGGGGGCCGCTCACGAGCGACGGGCCACGGCACTGGACGGTCCGGGAGCGAACGCGGGACCGCCCGCGCGGGCTAGGTTGCCGTTCCGCGAGAGACCGCGCTTCGTGCTCCATCGGTTCCACCGGCTCACCCGTCGTCGCCCGGCCCGCTTCGCGGTCGCCGCGCTCGTGGCCAGCGTGGTCTCGCTGGCGTGGCCGCTGCCCCCGTCCGCCGCACCCGGTCGCGTCGCCAGCCTCCGAATCGCCGACCGCGACGGCGGGCTGCTCCGCGAGATCCGCCCCGACGGGCACGGGCCGCTCGTCGACCTCGACGCCGTCGCGCCCCAGGCCGTCGCGGCCCTCGTGGCCACGGAGGACCAGCGCTTCTACCGCCACCCCGGCGTCGACCCGGTCGCGCTGGTGCGGGCGGCGTGGCAGAATGCGCGCGCCGGCCACGTCACGAGCGGCGGCTCGACGCTGACGATGCAGGCGGCGCGGGCGCTCCGCGAGCGACACACGCGCGGCACCCTCGCTGACAAGGTCGCCGAGGCGCACCTCGCGGTTCGGCTCGAGCTTCGCCGGACCAAGCCCGAGATCCTGGCGCTGTGGCTCGGCCGCGTCTCGTTCGGCAACCGGGCGCAGGGGATCGAGGCCGCGGCGCAGATCTACTTCGGCAAGACGGCCCGCGACCTGACGGTGCCCGAGGCGGCTTACCTCGTCGGGCTGCCGCAGAGCCCGGGGCGGTACGACCCGTTCCGCCACCCCGAGCGCGCCAAGCGGCGCCAGGCCACCGTCCTCGCGGCGCTGGAGCGGACCGGCGCGGTGACGGCCGACCAACGAACTGCCTTCGAGGCGACGCCGCTCCCGCTCGTCGCTCCGGCGCAGACGTTTCGGGCGCCCCACTTCGTCGAGTGGGTGAGGAGCGCGGTCGGGCCGGAGACGTCGGCGGTCGAGGTGCGGACGACGCTCCGGCCCGACCTCCAGCGGGCGGCCGAGGCCATCGTCCGCGCGCACCTGCGCGGGCTCCACGACGCGAGCGTGACGGCCGCCGCCGCGCTCGTCCTGGACAACGCCACCGGCGAGGTGCTGGCCCACGTCGGCAGCCCGGACTTCTGGGGCGACGGCGCCTCCGGACAGGTCGACGGGGCCCGGGCACTCCGCCAGCCGGGGAGCGCCCTGAAGCCGTTCACCTACGCGCTCGCGCTCCAGTCCGGCCGCTACTCGCCGGCCACGATTCTGGCCGACCTCGACCTCCAGGTCGTCGAGGCGGGCGGCGCGTTCTCGCCCGAGAACTACGACCGGACGTTCCACGGGCCGGTCCCGCTGCGGCAGGCGCTGGCGTCGTCGTACAACGTGCCGGCGGTCCGGCTGGTCCAGGAGGTCGGGCCGGACGCGCTGCTGGCGCTCCTCCGCCGGTCCGGGTTCGCGTCGCTGACGGGCTCGGCCGAGCACTACGGCGTCGGGCTGACGCTGGGCAACGGGGAGGTCCGGATGACGGAGTTGGCGCGGGCCTACGCCGGCATCGCGCGCGGCGGCACGCTGCCGCCCGTCCGCACGGTCCGCTGGGTGCGGACAGCGACCGGCGACACGCTCCGCCCCACGCCGGTGGCGCCGGTCGAGATGGGGATCCGGCCCGAGGTGGCGTCCCTGCTGCTCGACATCCTGAGCGACCCCGAGGCGCGAGCGCCGGGCTTCGGCCGCGGCGGTCCGCTCGAGCTGCCGTTCCCGGCCGCCGTCAAAACGGGGACCTCGAAGGACTACCGCGACAACTGGGCCGTCGGCGTGACGCCGCGCCACACGGTCGCCGTCTGGGTCGGCAACTTCGACGGGAGCCCGATGCGGTGGGTGAGCGGGACGCGCGGGACGGGGCCGATCCTGAACGCGCTGCTCCGCGAGGTCGGCTCGTCGGGGGCGTTCGTTCGGCCGCCAGGCGTCGTCGAGCGCGAGGTGTGCCCGACGAGCGGCCACCGGCCCGGCGCGTTCTGCCCGACCGTCCGCCGGCAGGCGATGCGGGCCGAGACGCCGCTCGGCCCGCCCTGCACCGTCCACCAGGTCCACGCCGTCGACGCGCGGACGGGGCTGAAGGCCGACGCCGACACGCCGCCGGACGCGGTCGAGCGGCGGCTGTTCGTGGTCCACCCGCCCGCCTTCCGGGGCTGGATGCGCGAGCGCGGGATGCCGCTCCCGCCGACGGCGACTGCCGCCGTGGCAGCCCGCGCCGGGCTGGCGTACTCCGACCGCCTGTGGATCACCTATCCCGAGCCCGGGACGGCCTTCGTGCTCGACCCGGTCTTGCGGCCCGAGTACCAGCGCGCCCGCTTGCGCGGCGCCGCCGACACGGGCTTGCTCGACGTCGCGTGGCACGTCGACGGCCACCGCGTGGACGGCCCGGTCGACGGCGCCGACTGGCGGCTGGTGCCGGGCCGTCACCAGATCGAGTTGCGCGCGGTCACGCCCGAGGGGCAACGCTTGCGCAGCCGGCCGTCGACGGTCACCGTGCGCGGGGAAGACCTCGCCGTAGCTCCGCGATGATCGGTTTCAACACAACGACCAAGACGATTCATGAGCTGTCCGGCGAGCGGTTCCCAAAGGAGTCCTCCCCCTGGACAGGGGGACACAGAGGGGGTAGAGCGCCCAGCGTGTCGAGCTTCCGAGTCCACCACCCCTGTCCCCTCCTGTCCAGGAAGGGGACTTTGTAGGCCGAGTTGTTTTCCAAGCAGCATCTCCCTCATCCATGCCGCTCCGCCCGCTCCCGCTCGCGTTCCTGGCCGTCGCCCTCGGCGCGCTCACCTTGGCCGCCTGCCGCGACGAGGTCGACGACGCCCTCGGCCCGTTCGGCGTGGCCGACGTCGCGCTCGACGTGGACGCCACCGGCGAGGCGTTCACGCCGACCTACGACGGCCCGCTCCGCGTCATCAGCGCGACGCCGTTCGGCCCGTCCGCCGCCCAGGCCGAGCGACAGCCCGTAGCCGTCACGTTCAGCCGGCCGATGGTCCCGCTCGGCGACGCGGCGACGCCCGACGCCGGCGTGCTGACGGTCCGCCGCGGCGGCGAGCCGGTCGCGGGCACGCTGCGGTGGGACGGGACGCAGACGCTCGTCTTCACGCCGACGGACCCGCTGCCCCGCGCGTCGGCGTTCGAGGCCCGGCTGGCGGCGGGCCTGGAGAGCCTGGACGGCGAGACGATGGACGAGCCCGAGCGGTGGACGTTCGAGAGCCCGCGCCCGACGCTCGCGCGCTCGATCCCGCGCCGGGGCGAGGCGCACGCCCAGCCCGGCGGCGACGTCCGCCTGCGGTTCGACCAGGCCGTCCGCGGCGACCGCGCCGGCGACTTCGTCGAGGTGCGGGCCGGCAACGCCGCCGTGGCCGCGAGCGTCCGCGCGGACGGCGACAGCGCGCTCGTCGTCCGGCCCGAGGGCGGGCTCCGGCGAGGGACGGCCTACACGGTCCGCCTGTTGCCGGGCTTGCCGGCCGCCGCCGGGCCCCTGGGTACGGCCGACACCGTGACCGTCCGGTTCCGGACCTACGGCGACCTGCGGCTGGCGGCCGTCGAGCAGAGCAACGAGTACGGCGAGACCGCCGAGCGCCAGGCGTTCGACCCCCGGCGTGGCGTGGAGCTCCGGTTCTCGAACCCCGTCGAGTTCGAGCGCTTGCGCCGGTCGGTCACGCTCACGCCCGCCGCGCCGCTGCCGGCCGGCGTCGAAGCCCGCGACGGCGCCGAGTCGGTCTCGCATACGCTGCCGTTCGAACTCGCGCCCGAGACCTCGTACACGGTCACCGTCCGCGGCTTGGTAGACCGCTTCGGGCAACGGCTGGAGGAGGCCACGACCACGTTCCGCACCGGCCCGTACGCGCCCGAGCTCTCCGTCCCCCAAGGCATCCTGGTGGTCGAGGCCGACGAGCGGGCGGCGCTGCCGGTCCGCGCGACGAACGTGGCGTCGGTCCGCGTCGGGCTGAAAAAGCTGGCGGCCGACGAGATCGTGCCGGCGCTGCGGGCCCACGACCAGCGCCACTACTACGGCGAGCGCGACGAGGAGCCGGCGCCCATCGCCGCGAACCGCACGCTCCGCATCCCGCTGGCCCGGAACCAGCCGGGCCGCGTCGCCCTCGACTTGGCGCCGATGCTGGGCGGTGAGACCGGCGTCGTGGCCGTCCACGTGCTGAGCGACCACCTGCCGAAGGGCCGGACGGTCGACTACCGCGCTGTCGCCCAGGTCACGCGGCTGGGGGTGACGGGCAAGTTCAGCCCCCACGGCCAGCTCGTCTTCGTCACCGACCTGGCGACGTCGCGGCCCGTCGGCGGGGCGACGGTCACGATCCGGGACCGGACGAACCGGGGGCTGTGGCGCGGGCGGACCGACCGCTCGGGCCGCGTTTCGGTCCCGGGGTGGGACGCACTGGGCGTCGAGAAGGCGTCGCGGTGGGAAGCGCCGCCGCTGTTCGCCATCGTCGAGGCCGGCGGCGACGTCGCCTTCACGTCGTCGCTCTACGACGACGGCACCGAAGCCTACCGTTTCGACGTGGCGACAGACTGGAGCCCGGAGCCGCAGACGACGGCCGGGTCGGTGTTCAGCGACCGCGGGCTCTACCAGGCCGGCGAGACGGTCCACCTCAAAGGCATCCTGCGGACCCGCGCCGACCGCGACTGGAGCGCCACGAGGGACAGCGCCCGCGTCGTCGTCCGGTCGCCGCGCGACGAGGTGGTCCTCGACCGCCGGCTGGCGCCGAGCGACTGGGGCACGTTCGACCTCGACTGGGCCGCGCCGGCCCAAGCGGCGCAGGGGGCGTACGAGGTCCGCGTCGCCAGCACGACCGACACGACGGCGACCGACGACTGGAGCCCGTCGCTGTGGGCGAGCGGCTCGTTCCGCGTCGACGCCTTCCGCCGGGCCACGTTCGTCGTCACGCCCGACGCGCCGGCGGATGCGTACGTAGCCGGCGACTGGTTCGAGGGGACCGTCGAGGGGCGCTACCTGTTCGGTGCTGGGATGGGCGGCCAGCCCGTCCGCTACGCGCTCACGCAGGAAGACGGGGCGTTCGCGCCGCCCGGCTTCGACGCCTTCCGCTTCGGCCCGCTCGACCCGCCCTACCTCTACGAGCGGCTCGGTGAGGGCGAGACGACGCTCGACGCCGACGGCCGGCTGGCGCGCCGCGTCCGCCTGCCCGGCAACGAGCACGGCCAGCCGACGCGGCTGTTGTGGGAGGCGACCGTCACCGACCCCGCGCGCCAGGAGCAGACGGGTTACAAGTCGCTCACGCTCCACCCGGCCCTGTTCTACGTCGGCCTGCGGCCCCAGACGACCTACCTCGACCTGAGCCAGGACCGCGAGATGCGCGTCGACGTGGTGACGGTCGACCCCGGCGGGGCGCCGGTGGGGGGAAAGCGGATCCGCGTCGAGTTGGTCCGGCAGCAGTGGAACTCGGTCCGCGAGGTCGGCGCCGACGGGCGGCTGCGCTGGCGGAGCGAGAGGGTCGAGGAGTCGGTCGGGTCGCAGGCCGTGTCGCCGGGGGCGGGGCGGATGGCCCAGATCGCGTTCCCGGTCGAGGCCGGCGGCCAGTACCTCGTCCGCGCCACGGCGACCGACGTGCGCGGCAACGCGGTGCGGACGGAGGCCCTGTTCTACGCGGCCGGCGGCGGCTACGTCGCCTGGGAGCGCGCCGACGACGACCGGATCGACCTCATCCCCGAGAAAACGAGCTACGCGCCGGGCGAGACGGCCCGGATCCTGGTCCAGTCGCCGTTCGAGCGGGCGACGGCGCTGGTGACGGTCGAGCGCGAGGGCGTCCTGTCGAGCCGCGTCGTCGAGATCGAGGGGAGCGCGCCCCAGATCGAGGTCGAGCTGACGGAGGCGCACCTGCCGAACGCCTTCGTGTCGGTCGTCCTGCTCCACGGCCGCTCGGCCCGCCCCGTCTCCGACCTCGACCCCGGCGCGCCCCAGTTCCGGATGGGCCTGGTCAACCTGCCCGTCGACCCCGGCTCGCGGCGGCTGACGGTCGAGATCGAGCCCCGGAGCGACACGATGCGGCCGGGCGAGGAGGTCACCGTCGACTTGCGCGTGCTCGACGCCGACGGGCGCGGTGTGGCCGGCGAGGTCGCGTTCTCGGCGGCCGACGCGGGCGTCCTCAACGTGATCGGGTATTCGCTGCCCGACCCGTTCGAGACCTTCTACGGCTCGCGAGCCCTCGGCGTGACCACGAGCGTGACGCTGGCCGAGCTGGTCCGCCAGCGCAACTACGGCCAGAAGGAGGAGGACGCCGGCGGCGGCGGCGGCGACCCGGCCGACCGGATGCGCCGCGACTTCCGGCCGTCAGCGCACTGGGCGCCCGCGATCCGGACCGACGGCCGGGGCCGGGCGCGCGTCACGTTCCGCCTGCCCGAGAGCCTGACCACGTTCCGCCTGATGGCCGTCGCGCTGACGCCGGACCACGCCTTCGGCGAGGGGAAGACGGACCTGCTGGTGACACAGCCCCTCGTGCTCCAGCCCGCGCTGCCCCGCTTCGCCCGCCTGGGCGACACGTTCGAGGCCGGCGTCCTCGTCAGCAACCGGACCGGTGAGCCGGGCCGGGCGACCGTGAGCGCGCAAGCGACCGGGCTCCGAGGGGGCGGCCGGAAGACGGTCCCGCTCCGGCCCGGCCAAACCCGGGAGGTCCGGTTCCGCTGGCGCGTCGACGAGGTGGGCGCGACGCCCGAGGTTCGGTTCGAGGCGGAGATGGGCGGGGAGCGCGACGCCTTCGCGACGGCGCTGCCCGTCGCCCGGCCGACCGTCCGCACGACGACGGCCACGTTCGCCTCGACGGACGGCTCGGCGCGCCACGCCCTGCGCGTCCCGGCCGACGCGCTCCCCGGGCTCGGCGGGCTCCGCGTGACGCTGGCCTCGACGGCGCTCGTCGGGCTCGACGGCGCGACGCGCTACCTGTTCACCTACCCGTACGGCTGCCTCGAACAGCGGACGTCGGCCGTCCGCCCGCTCCTGCTCGGCCGCGACCTGCTCGACGCCTACGACCTGAGCGCGCTCGACGGCGACCGCGACGCCGTCGTCCGCACGTGGCTGGCGGACCTGAACGGGTTCTGGACCGGCGCCGGCTTCTCGCTGTGGGCCGGCGGCCGCGAGCCGAACCCGTACGTCAACGCCTACACCGTCCTGGCGCTCGCCGAGGCGAACGCGGCCGGGTTCTCCGTCCCCGCCGGGCTGACGGCCGACGCCGTCGACGCGCTCGACCGGGCGGTCCGCAACCCCAGCCGACGGCCGACCTACTACGACGCGGGCGTCTGGGCCGACACCCGGGCCATGATGCTCTTCGCGCTCGCCCGCCACGGCCGCACGAACGCCAGCGAGATCCAGCGGCTCGCGAGCGACGGCGACCTCTCCGACGAGGGCGCGGCGACGCTCTTGCGCATCGTGGCCCTCGACGGCTCGGGCCCGCTCGCGAGCTTGCGCCGACCGCTCCTCGACCGCTTGCGCAGCCGCCTGCGCGTCGAGGCCACCACGGCGTATCTCGACGTGCCCGACGACGACGCCTGGGGCTGGATCTTCGCCAGCGACGCCCGCGCGACGGCCCACGCCCTGGCCGCGATGGTCGAGGCCGACCCGTCCGCCGACACGCGCCAGCTCGGCCAGCGGATGGTCCGCGGGCTGATGGCCGAGCAGACCGGCGGCCACTGGGCATCGACCCAGGACAACGCGGCCGTCGTCGACGCCTTCCGGGCGTTCGCCCAGGCGTTCGAGCGGGACACGCCGGCGTTCACGGCCGAGGTCAAGGTGGCCGGGCAGCGGCTGATGCAGCAAAGCTTCCAGGGCCGCTCGCTCGACGTGGCCGACGCCGAACGGCCGCTCGCGGGCCTGCCGGTCGGCCAGGACGCGCCGGTCTCCATCGCCAAGCGCGGGCCGGGGACGGCGTACTACCTGCTCGTCCTCGACACCTACAGCGCGGCGCCCCAGCCAGCCCGGAGCAACGGGCTCGACGTCTCGCGGACCCTCCAGCCGGTCGACGACCGCGGCGAGCCCTCGGGCCCCGCCTCGGGCGCCGACGCCACGCTACGGGCCGGCCAACTCGTCCGCGTGACCGTCCGCCTCCAGTCGCCGACGGCGCGGAGCTACGTCGTCGTGGACGACGCGTTGCCGGCGGGGCTCGAAGCGCTCAACGCGGCGTTCGACACGGCGCCGTCGCTCGCCCAGGCCGAGACGGGGCAGGACCGGTGGTGGGGCTCGTTCAACCACACCGAGATCCGCGACGACCGCGTCTTGCTCTTCGCCGACCGGCTCCTCCCCGGGACCCACACCTATACCTACCTCGCGCGGGCCACGACGCCGGGCGCGTTCGTCCACCCGCCGGCCCACGCTGAGGCGATGTACAGCCCCGAGGTCTCGGGCCGCACGGCCACCGGCCGGCTCACGGTGCAGGCGCCGTGACGCCGGGGGAGACGTCCGTAGGGACACCATGCATGGTGTCCCTACATGCATGGTGTTCCTACCGAGGCCGAGGGATCAGCAGCAGCGCCTCCTGGCGCGGGTCGATGTAGCGGACCGTCTCGCCGTCGAAGAACGCGTCCTCCTCCAGCATGAACCGGACCGTCTGCCCACCCCACTCGGGCACCGCGACGGCCGCGTTGAGCTCGATGGAATGGGCCGTGTTGGGGAACAGCGGGTAGTCGCCGCGGCCCGGCACGCCGCCCTGCTGGTCCCACAGCCCGATGGTCGGTCCGGCCCCGTGGCCGTGCGTGCCGATGGGGTGCGTGTAGATGGTGGCCGCCAGCCCTTGGGCGCCGGCGGCGTCGAGTGCGGCGGCCAGGATGGCGTTGCCGCTCCGGCCCGTCGCGAACTGGCCGGTGAGCAGGTCCTGGACGCGGTTGGCGGCGCGGAGCCCGGCGACGAGCCCGGCCGGCGCGGCGGTCTCGCCCGGTCGCAAGACGTACGCCATCTGCTGGGTGTCGGTCTGCAAGCCGAGGTACGAGATCCCGAAGTCGACCCAGACCAGGTCGCCGGGCTGGATGACGTCGGCGTCGGGACGGGCCGAGAAGTCGTCGCCCGTGGCGGGCGCGTCGGCGCGCTGGACGGAGACGCCGGGGTGGAACCACGTCGTGAGCCCGAGCGCGCGGACGCGGTCGCGGTACCACCACGCCAGGTCGTCGGTGGTGGTGACGCCCGGCGTGATCGCCACTTCCGACAGCCCTTCGTGCAGAATGCCGCGCGCGATGCGGACGACGGTCGGGTAGACCGCCATCTCGGCCGGAATCCGCGTTTCGAGCCAGCCGACGGCCAGCCGCTCGCCCGACACGACGCGGTCGCGGTACCGCGCGGGCAGTGCCGCCCGCAGCCCGTCGAGCTCCGACGCCGTGATCCCGTCGGCCAGCGCGAACGTCTCGGAGCGGTTGACGGCGATCCGCCGGGGGTCCCGCTCGGCGACGATCTCGGCCACGCGCGCCCACTGGTCAGGCTGGGCCTCCGGGTCCCACGCACGCGGGAACGGGCCGACGTCGTAGCGCGCGACGGCCATCCGCTCGACCGTCTCGCCGTCGTCCCAGAACACGAGCACCGTCCGGCGCCGGGCCGCGAGCCACGTCGCCGGCAGCATCGTCTCGATCACCGGGTCCTCGTTGTACTCGCGCGCCGAGACGATCCACAGGTCGATCCCCTCGCGCCGCATCAGCGCCGGGACGACGGTGTCGAGCCGTTCTTCGAGCCAGCGGTCCTGGACCTGGGCCCGCTCGCGCATCGGCAACACAGCTGGGATCTCGACTTGCGCCTCGGCAACGGTTGCGGACAGGAGAAGGGCGAGGAGAGCGGAGCGCATGGCAGGGCAGGGAGGACGGTGGAGGATAGCGGTCCCGGCCCTCGGCTCCGCGTGGGGACTCTCCAGTCCTATCATCCTACTGCCCACCTTGTCGGGCTCCGAAGGGTCTCTGTGCCTAGCGACACGCCCTCACCCAGAGGGAGGGGAGACGTCGCCGGGGGATGCACAGCCCTCCCCGAGATCCCGTATCACTCGTCCGGCCCCCCTCGGAATACGACCCACGCGAGGATGGCCGCCATGACGACCATGACGGCCCCGATGATGGCGGCAACGAGGAGACTGGTGGTCATGGCAGGGGAGCGGAGGGCTCGTGATGGACGGAACGGCACGCGTCGACGCTGGACGACCGGTCCACGGACCCACGGATCAACGGACTCTAGCTCTCGTCGGGCACCGGGTCCTCGTCCTCGTCCAAGAACGGGACGCGCGGGGGCGCCGAGGCCGTCCGCGTCTCCTTGTCGTAGGTGCAGCCGGCCGCGAGCACGTGGACGCGGAGCCCGATGAGCGAGACCGGCTGGCCGCGCCGCGCCGAGTCCATCGACGAGTAGCTCAGCTCCGACGGGTCGACGACGGTGACGGTCCCGCTGCCGATGACCTCGAACGTCCGGTCGGCGGTGAGCACGAGCGCCGTGTCCTCGTCGATGCCGACGCCGATGGCGAACGGGTTGTACGAGACGGCCGTGAGCAGGCGTCCGAGCCGGTCGCGCTGGCGGAAGTGCTGGTCGATGATGAGCCGGTTGGTGAGGCCCAGGCCCGGGGCCAGCGTCACGCTCTCGGTCGTCGGCGTGGGGCCGGTCGAGCCCGACGCGATCATGTGCTCGGGCAGGACGGCGGCGCCGGCCGAGGTCCCGGCCACGACGGTGCCGGTCGCGTTCTGGCGCCGGATGGCCTTGGCCAGCGGCGTCCCGCCCAGGATGGTCGAGAGCCGGAGCTGGTTGCCGCCGGTCATGAAGATGCCGGTCGCGCGCTCGACGGTCTCGACGGCGCCCGGGACGCGGGCGTGCTCGCGCGTCGTGATGTCGAGGACGTCGACGCGGGCGGCCCCGAGCTCGGTGAACAGCCGGGCGTAGCGGTCGCCGGTGTCGGGGAGCTCGGACGCCGTCGGGATGACGGCGATGCGGGCCTCGGCCCCGCCGGCGAGCGCGAGGACGCGGGCCAGGATGTCGCGCGTCCCGGTCTTGGCCTCGGCCCCGCCGATGGGGACGATGGCGCCGCGGGGGGTGTCGGTAGGGGGGGAGGGCATGGGACGGGAGTCCGGGGTGCGTGTCGGGTATCGGCGGCCCGCCGTGGGTTCTCGACGCGCGGCAAGAGATCGGGCCTCGCGGCGGCCGCTACTCGGCGTGGGGCTCGAACGTGCCGCGGACGACGGGCCGCCCGTCGCGGACGTGCCAGCGGCCCCGCGCCATCACGTCGGTCGGCCGGCCGTCGTCGCCCAGGACCACCAAGTCGGCGTCGGCGCCCTCAGCGATCCGGCCCTTGCCGGGCAGGCGGAGGTACGTCGCGGGCGTGGCGGTGAACGGCGGGAGCGCGCGGTCGAGCGGGACGCCGCGCGCCAGCAGGTCCGCCAGGAGGTCGGCGAGCGCGCTGGACGTGGCGAAGTCCATCCGCTCCAGGACGCCGTCGCGGAAGTGGGGGAGGCAGCCGCCGCCGTCGGACGAGACGGTCAGCCGGGCCGGGTCGAGGTCGCTCTCCAAAAAGCGGACGACGGCGTCGGAGGCGAGCACCTCGTCGTCGGTGGCGAACGCGGGGGGGAACGCCGTCACGTCCACCGTCACGCCGTCGGCAGCGAGCGCGAGGGCCTCGTCGAACAGACCGGAGCGGCGGTTGACGTGCGTCGGGTGGAGCGCTCGGGCCGGGATCTCGGTCTCGGCCAGGATCTGGCGGAGCATCGCGAGCCCGCGCGCGCCGTCGCCCAGGTGGAGGTGGAGGACGCCGGCCTTGCCCGTCATCAGCCCGGCGACGTGGCAGTCGGCGGCGACCCGGGCGACCTCCTCCACCGTGGGCTGGGACGACCGGTGGTCCGAGACCGCCAGCTCGCCAAACCCGACGATCGGCTCGACCGTCGCGACGTCGGTGCGGACGGAGCCGGTGAGCGTGGTCGGGGGCAGGTGGTAGCCGCCGGTCCAGGCCCACGCGCTCAGCCCTTCACGGCGGAGCCCGTAGACCTGGCGGAGCAGGCCGGCCGTCGTCCGCGTCGTGTCGTCGGTGCCGAGCAGGCCGACGACGGACGTGACGCCGGCCGTCGTGTAGGCCGTGAGCGCGGGCGCTGGAGCGGCCGTCTCGGGCCCTGCCTCGCCGCCGCCGCCCGTCACGTGGACGTGGGCGTCGACGAGGCCGGGGACCAGCCGCCGGCCGTCGAGGTCGATCCCGTCGAGCGGGACGCCGGCGATCTCGGGGCGGGCCTCGGTGATCGCCACGACGCGTCCGCCGGCCACCAGCACGTGGCGACGACCGAGCGGGGCGGGCGCGTAGACGTCGGCGTCAAGGAGGAGGGTCAGCACGGCGGAGTCCGGGGGGAGGCACAAGCTACCCGGGCCGCAGTGAAGCGGGCGGGGAGGTGGGCCGAGCCGGTCGGTAAATCGGCGGGCCGGCCGACGAGGCAGGGCTATCGGACCTGTCCAGAACGAGTCCTCCTGAGCTTGCCGGAGGCGTGCCCTGAGCGGAGCCGAAGGGGTCTCGACGCGCCGCCGGTGAGATCGAGGCCGCCTTCCGCGCGTCGAGGTCCTTCGACTCCGGCCGCCGACGGCCTCCGCTCAGGATGGCTTCCAGGGGAGATTTGGAATGTGCGATAGCCCTGCCGACGCAGGCCCGCCGGGCGCGGGGGACCAAGCCCTTGGCTCACCGACGCACTGGCTCACCGACTCACTGACCCACGGGTCTCCGCCGCCTCGCGGACCATCGCGAGCACCTGGTCGCGCTGGCTGAGCGCGAGCAAGAGCGCGAGGTCGTTGGGCCCGGTCCAGTCGAGGGCCCAGCGCGTCCCGGCGACCGGGTCGGCGAGCGTCACGCAGGCGTCGGCGCCGACCCCGCGCTGGCCGAGGAGGTCGGTGAGGAGAGCGGGCACCTCGCCTCGGTCGCGGCCCCGGAGGTAGCCCGGGATGTCGACCAGGACGTAGCGGTCGGCGTCCATGCCGGCGAGCACGTCGGCCATCGCCGCGAGGTCGTCGTCGGAGCGGTCGCCGGCGCTGCCGAACAGGACGAGCCGGCGGCGGGCCGGCCAGTGGGCGGCGAGGTCGGCAAGGGCACGCAGGCCGTGGGCGTTGTGGGCGTAGTCGACGACGACGCGGGCGCCGCCGACATCGAAGCGGTTGGCGCGGCCGGGGTTGTCGGTCTCGTCGCTGCGGAACGCCCGGAGCCCGGCCGCGACGGCGTCGTCGCCGAGGCCGAGGGCCTGGGCCAGCGCCGCCGCCGTGAGCGCGTTGCGGACGACGTGGCGGGCCGCTCCGCCGAGCGCGGCCGGGAGGTCGGCGACGGGGCAGATCGGCCGCCAGTCGTCGTCGGCGCGCAGCGCGATCGACCCGTCGACGACGGACGCCGCGAGCGGGCCCGGCTCGGCGTTCGGGTCGAGCGCGGTCCACGCGATCTGAACGCCGCGGGCCTGGAGCGCGTCGTGCTGGCGCAGGACGGCGGCCGTCGCCTGGGGCTCGTCGGCCGGCGCGACGAGGACGCCGCCGGGCCCGAGCGCCTTGGCCACGACCAGCTTGGCGTCCGCCAGGTCGGGCACCGTCTCGACGCCGTAGTCGCCCAGGTGGTCGGCGGCCACGTTCGTCAGCGCCGCCGCCGTCACCAAGGGGACCGGCACGCCGCGCCGGAGCAGGCCGCCCCGCGCGCTCTCGCAAATAGCCAGCGTCACGCGCGCGTCGCGCATCACGGCCCGGGCGCCGAGCGGGCCCGAAAAGTCGCCCCGCTCGACCACTTGGTCGCCGACCGTCACGGCGTCGGTCGTCGAGAACCCGACCGTGTGGCCGGCGGTCCGCGCCATGCCCGCCAGCATCCGGACCGTCGTCGACTTCCCGTTCGTCCCCGTCACGAGGGCCGTCGGGACCGGGCCCACGGCGTCCCAGTCGACGGCATCCGGAGAGGGAAGCGCGTCGGGCGCAAGCGTTTGGCCCCGGCTCCCGAGCCCGACCGTGATCGCGTCGTCGTCCCACACCAGCGGCACGCCGCGCGCCTGGGCCGCGTCGATGAGCGCCGCCAGCGGCGGGTCGGCCTCCATGGCGGACTCGTCGCGGAGCCGGGCGACGGTCTCCGCAAGGTCCGGCAGTTCGCGGCCCTCGACCTCGGCGCGAGCCCGGGCCCACGCCGCCTCATTCGCCTCGACGGCCGTGTACAGCCGGTCGACGGGCGCCCCGAGCGCGAGCGAGAGCCCGCGCGGGAACGGGCGGACGACCAGCGGCGCGTCGGCCCAGCCGAGGGCGTCGCAGAACGTCCGGGCGTGGCGTCGCCAGGCGTCTGCGGCGGCCGCGCGGAGGTCGTCGGGGACGAGTGCTTCGAGGGCCGCACCCGGACCGTCGAGCAAGAACCCCGCACCGGTCTGGCGACGGCCGTCGAGCGGGTCAGAGAGGGCGTCGGGGCCGGAAGTCGACACGTGGGCCGGGGGAATGATGGGGCAGGGGCGTGTTGCGATACGCCCCTATGGCGAGTCCGTCTCGGTCGTTTAGTCCGCCTCCTCGTCCTTGGCGAGGTGGACGCCGCGGCGGTCGCGGACGAGCCGCTGGCCCGTCGGGAGCTCGACGGTGCGGGGCCGGTCGTCGTCGTCGTCCGACAGGTCGACGGGGCTCGACGGGCGCGGCGCGGGCTCAGGCGCGGGCTCAGACGGGGCCGCCGCCGCGGGCATCCCGTCGCCGGAGGCCGTGCCGAAGTGGACGATCTGGTCCCAGCACCGCTCGATCTTGTCGCCGAACACGACGACGAGGTCGCCGGGCCTCGCCAGGCCGAGGGCGTGGGCCACGGCTTGGGCCTCGTCCGGGACGAGCTCGATGGCGTCGTCGGCGACGCCGGCCGCGCGGAGCGAGGCCCGGAGCATCTCGGGGATCTCGGTCTCGCCGCGGCCCCTCAGCCGGTCGTCGCGCTTGCAGACGAAGTGGTCGAAGTGGCCGGCCGCCGCGCGCGCGATGGCGTCGACGTCCTCGTCACGGCGGTCACCTGGCGCCGCGAGGGTCAAGATCCGCCGGCCCGTCACGTCGAGCCGGCCGACCAGGTCCGACATGGCCTGGACGGCGGCCGGGTTGTGGGCGTAGTCCAGGATGACGCGGAAGGGGTGGCCGTCGAACACGTTGAGCCGGCCGGGCGCCTCGTAGAAGCTGGTCGAGAACGTCTGGAGCCCGTGGCGGATCTGGTCCAGCGTCAGCTCGATGGGCCCGTTGCCGAGCGCGTAGGCGATGCCGGCCGCGAACATGGCGTTCTGGACGTTGTGCGTCGCCTTGCCGTCGATGGTGGCCGGGATCGAGTGGGTCCAGACGAGCGGGAGGTGGCGGCCCGCGTCGTGGACCGTGATCATCTCGCCGGCCACGCCGCGCTCGAGCACGACCGCCCGGCCGCCCTCCCTCACGTGCTCGCGCACGAGCGCGTGCTCGGCGTTCATGGTCACGTAGCAGATGTGCTCGGCGTCGGCGTGCTCGGCCATCGCGAGCACGCGGGGGTCGTCGGCGTTCAGGACGACGGTGTCGGTCGCCACCTCGATCGGGATCCGCTTGACCTCGGCGAGCTCGTCGAGCGTGTTGATCCGGCCCAGGCCGAGGTGGTCGGACGACACGTTGAGGCACGCGGCCACGTCGCACCGGCGGACGCCGAGCCCGGCCCGGACCAGCCCGCCCCGGGCCACCTCCAGCACCGCCGCGTCGACGGCCGGGTCGCGCAAGACCGTCCGCGCGCCGATGGGCCCCGTCATGTCGCCCTTGACCGACAGCCGGCCGTCGACGAACACGCCGTCCGTGCTCGTCATGCCGGGGACGAGCGCGGCCATCTGCAGGACGTGCGCGACCATCCGCGTCGTCGTCGTCTTCCCGTTCGTCCCGGTCACGATGGCGACGGGGATCCGCGACGGCGAGCCGGGCGGGAACAGCATGTCCATGACCGGGCCGGCCACGTCGCGCGGCGTCCCCTCCGAGGGCGCCACGTGCATCCGGAAGCCCGGCGCCGCGTTGACCTCGACGATGGCCCCGCCGACGTCGCGCCAGCTCTGCGTCACGTCGTCCGACAAGAAGTCGACGCCGCCGACGTCGAGGCCGACCGCGCGGACGGCGCGGACGGCCATGTCGCGGTTGTCCGGGTGGACGGCGTCGGTCAGGTCGATGGCCGTGCCGCCGGTCGACAGGTTGGCCGTCGAGCGGAGGTAGAACGTCTCGCCGGCCGGGAGGACCGTCTCCGGGCCGTGCCCCGCCTTGGCGAGCAGCCGCTCGGCCTGGGCGTCGAACGCCAGCCGCGTCAGGACCTTCTCGTGGCCGACGCCGCGGCGGGGGTCCTGGTTGACGATCTCGACCAGCTCCTCGATCGTGTGCTCGCCGTCGCCGACCACGTGGCCGGGCACGCGCTTGGCGACGGCCACCAGGTGCCCGTCGACGACCAGCATCCGGTGGTCGAACCCGGACACGAAGCTCTCGACGAGCACGCCCCGGCTCGTCCCGTGCTGGCTCGCGTGGTCGAACCCGGCCTCGACCTGGGCGTCGGTCGTCAACCGGATCGAGACGCCGCGCCCGTGGTTGGCGTTGAGCGGCTTGGTGACCACGGGGTACCCGATCCGTTCGGCGGCGCGGACGGCGTCGGCCGGGCCGTAGACGAGGGCCTGGCGGGGCACGGGGAGCCCGAGCGACTCCAAGAGCGCCCGCGTGTCCTCCTTGTCCGAGGCGATCTCGACGGCGATGTGGCGGGTCTGGCCGGTGACCGTCGCCTGGACGCGCTGCTGGTACTTGCCGTGGCCGAGCTGGACGAGCGAGTACCGGTTGAGCCGGATCCACGGGACGTCGCGGGCCTCGGCGGCGTCGATCAGCGACTGGGTGCTTGGCCCGAACGCGAGCCGCTGGGCCCGCTTGATGAACGCGTCGCGCTCCTCTTCCCAGTCGTAGTCCGGCTCCTTCTCCTCGTCGAGCCGCGCCTGGACGTCGTCCGGCAGGAGCCGGAGGATGATCCGCCGCGCCAACTCCGACGCCTCCAGCCCGACGTCCTTCTGCTGGTACTCGAACACCATGTCGTACTCGCCGGGCGCGCGGCCCGTCGAGCGCGTCTTGCCGAAGGTGACGTCGTGGCCGGCGATCCCCTGGAGCTCGAGGGCCACGTGCTCCCAGACGTGGCCGAGCCACGTCCCCTCGTCCTCGCGCATCCGCCGGATAAAGCCGCCGGCCGTCCGGTACGAGCACCCGTGCTCTTGGAGCCCGGGCAACGTCTCGCACAGCCGGTCGACGAACCCGTCCAGTCGGGCCGTGGGATAGTCCTCCAGCGGCCCCAGGTCGATGGTGTGGCGGATGACGGGGAAATGGGCGTACGGGTTGGGACCGACGTAGACGTTGGTCGAGACGACGCGCATGGGCGGGCGGGGAGGAGGGGGCCCAAGGTGCCCATCGCCGGCCCGTCGTGCAAGCGCTCCGCCCGCCCGGACGTCCTGAACCCAAAACGCCCCCCCGGCCGTCGCCGAGGGGGGCGTAACGAGCTGAGGCGAAAGCCCGACGCTCGTCGGGCCTGCCCTTCTCGTCCACGCGTGCGGGTCGCGGGGTGCCTGTCGTCGAGGTGCGGGCGGCGAGCAGGCGGTACGCCCGAGACCGTTGCACACGGGGCCGAGAAGGGAGGCGCCCACTCTCTGTCAAGCGCCGTGCCAAAGTCGGGAGGGTGCCCGGAACAGGCGTCCAGGGACTCTCGGCGCTCCTCTCCGCCGGGTGGGCCTCCGCCTGCGCACTCGGTGCCGGACGCCGCGCATCTCATGCACACCTCTTCCAAGGCGGGGCCACCGTCGCCCCGGGGCCGCGCTACAGGCCGACCCTCAGGCTCAGCCCGACGCCCTCCGGCGCGGGCGCGACCGCGAGCCGTTCGACCGTCGGCCCGCCGGTGACCAAGGCTTCGAGCGCCGCCGCGCCCCACACGACGGCCGCTCCACCGAGGAGCCCGCCGCGGATCCGTTTCCAGCGATTCCGACGGTCATCCAGCGCGTCGAAGTCGTCCCCGAGCCGTCCGTCATCGTAAGCCCGGTCGGCGTCGAGGTAGACGACGTGGGCGGCGACCGCACCGGCGGTCACGGCGCCAGCGGTCACGGCGAAGGCCCAGCCTCGGCCCCGGTCGCCCTTGTAGAACTGTCCCCAGCCGGGCACGACGAGCGAGCGCAAGGCGGCGTCCGGGCGCGGGTCCGGCAACACGACGTAGCGGATCTCGGGCGCGCCGGCGGTCGCCGAGCCGGTCCCCGCCGTCTCGCGAACCCCGTCGAAAAACTCGACGGTCTTGGGCGAGACGAGCACGGGGTCGAGTCTCAGGCCCGGGTCGAGCGAGAGGGCGGCCTCGAACTGGCGCCGCGCCTCGACCGGCTGGTTCCGGGCGTGGAGCAGGATGCCCAGCG
Organism: uncultured Bacteroidota bacterium; assembly: GCA_963848075.1. GTDB lineage: Bacteria > Bacteroidota > Rhodothermia > Rhodothermales > Rubricoccaceae > Rubrivirga. The sequence continues at coordinate 1,389,686 of CAWKCB010000004.1, read as the reverse complement.
TCGAGTGGACCGTGACGAGCTGGTCGGGCGAGAGCGCGTCGAACCGGCCGAGCGCCTCGCGCGCGCGCGCCTCCGCGGTCTCGTAGTCGAGACGGCCCACGGCGTCCTCCATCGCTCGGAGGAGGTCGGCCGGGCCGGACCGCGGCTGGGCCCCCGCGCTGACCGCGAGGAGAAACGCGAGCAGGACGACCCTCATCGAACGACGGTGATCGGGACCGACATCGCGCCCTCGGGACCGACGACGCGCGCGACGTAGACGCCGGCCGGCACGCGCCCGTCCCACCCCACGCGGACGCGGTCCCGGACCGGCCCCTCGTGCAAGACGGCCACCTCGCGGCCCAGCACGTCGGCGATCGACAGCCGGACGTCGCCCGCGCCCCGGACCTCGAACGCCGTCCCGTGCCCGCTCGGGTTCGGGCCGACGACCGAGAGCCGGAGGCCCCCGGGTGGGGGAGGCTCGGCGGCGACGTCGACGGACTGCAACGAGAGCCGGTACACGCCGTCGGTCACGCCGCCCGAGAAGTTGCTGCCTCCGACCACATAGAGGCGGCTGTCCAACACGGCGGCGACGGCTCCCTCGACGGCCTGAGGCAGCTGCGTCCTGGGCTCCCACCCCGTGCTGGGCGTGAGCTCGAGAACCCGACGCGTGATCATGTCGTCGGCGTTCCGTCCGCCGACGGCGAAGATCCGTCCGTCGTGGACGGCCGCCGCCAGGCCGCCGGTGGGAAACGGGAGCGAGGGCAGCGCGGTCACCGTCCCCGTCGCCGGATCGAACCGCTCGACGTCGCGGATCGGGCCGACGGCGCTGAACCCGCCGACCACGACGATGGCGCTGTCCTGAACGACCGTCCCGAACTGCGCTCGCGCCGGCGTGAGCCGCCACGTCGTCAGAGGGGCCCAGACCTCCGCGTACGTCTCGACGGACTCGAACAGCACGCCTTCAGGGCCGGCCCCGCCGATCACGTAGATCGTGCTGTCCACGCCGGCCGCCCCGAGCCCCTCACGCGGAGTCCGGAGCGGGTCGAACGGGGTCCAGACCTTCTGCTCCGGGTCGTACGCCTCGGCGTCCGCGATCGGTTCGCCGTCGGCGTCGGACCCGCCCATCACGACCACCCGTCCGCCGTGTACGGCCGCCGCCGCGTTGACGCGGGCCGTGCGGAGGCTGTCGATGACGATCCAGCCGACGCCCAGCTCGAACACCTCGACCGAGGCGAGCGGGCGTCCCTCCGCGTCCCGCCCACCGATCACGAAGAGCCGGCCCTCCGCGACGACGCCGGCGGCTCCGGCCCGGGCCGTCCGGAGCGGCGTCGCCTCCTCCCACTCCTGAGCGGTCGTGGGGGACGCCAGCGACCAGGCCAGCAGCAGAGCGAGGAGGGGTGCGAACGGGGTGCGCATCGTCGGTAGGATAGAACGGGGCCGTGGGGGGTGGGACAAAGCCCGTACCATTTCCTACTCAGTTCTCGCCCATCCTCACCCGGACGGTCCGCCGCTCGCCGGCGGCCACCTCCAGGCGGACCTCCCGGGTGCCCAGCGTCGGGTGGGCGAACTCCAGGACGTGCGCGCCCGGCGCCAGCACGAGCGGGCGGGCCTGGGGGGGGACCGTGTCCCACTCGACCCCGTCGACGGTCACCGTCGCCCACGGGCTGACCTCGACTTGGATCTGGGCGACCAAGCTCCACAGCGAGACGGCGGCCCTCGTCTGTTCGCCGGGCTCGACGCGGACGCGGACGGTGTACGTCGGAAACTCGGGGTTCGTCAGCGTCACGACGTGGTCGCCTGCGGGCAGCGAGACGGTGGCGGGCGTCGTGCCGAGGTCGCGGTCGCCTACGCGGACGCGGGCCCACGGCTCGGCGGAGACGGCGAGCGAGCCCGCCTGCGGAGCCGGGCGGTCGGGCTCCGAAGACGGCGCCGGGGAGGGGCGGACGGGAGGCGTCGGGTCGGGCTGAGGCGGAGGGCGCGGCGTCGGCGCGCCCGGCCGCTCGTCCCGCGCAGGCGGCGACGCGCCTGTCGCGCCGTCGAGGTCTGGCGGCGGCGGGTTGGGGAGGGCCGACGCCGGCTCGTCGGCCACGAGCGAGTCCGGCGGTCGGTCCGCCCGGTCGGCGATGTCGACCGGGGCAACGACGGCGGGCTCGGCGACCGGCGTCGGCGTCTCGGCCGGCCCACTCGTGGCGACGGCCAGCCCGACCAGCGTCGAGATCCCGAGGACGACGGCGAGGGCGACCGGCCACGCCGTCCGGCGACGACGGCGGTCCGGTTGGGCCGGAGCGACCTCGGCAGGCGCAGGGCGGACGTCGGGCGGAGCTGGGTCGGCGACGCGCGGCGGGCGGTAGCTGGCGGGGTCGTCGAGGAAGGCCGCGAGGTCGTCGGCGCCCGGCGCTCCGAGGGCGACGTGGGTGTGGGCGAGCCGGGCGGCGGCGGCCTCGGCGTCGGCGGGTCGCGCCTCGGGGCCCTTCGAGAGCAACGCGGCGGCGGCCTCGGCCAAGGCCGCCGGCACGCGGGGGTCCACGGCGAGCGCGGCGGCGGGGTCCTGGTGCAAGACGGCGTCGAGCACGGCGGAGGGCCCGTCCCCCTCGAACGGGGGCCGTCCGGTGAGCGCGTGGGCGAGGACGGCGCCGAGCGAGAACAGGTCGGACCGGGCCGTCGCCGGGTCGCCCCGGACGACTTCGGGCGCCAGCGTGCCCAGCGTCCCCCGCACCTCGTCGGCGACGGCGTCGGCGAGCGAGGCCAGGCCGAAGTCGGTGAGGCGGACCGTCCCGTCCTGCCCGATCAGGACGTTGCCCGCCGAGACGTCGCGGTGCAGGACGCCGGCCCGGTGGACGGCCGCGAGCCCGAGCGCGGCCTCGCGCGCCACGAACGCCGCCAGGCCCGCCGGCAGCGGCCCGCACCGCGCGACGACGGCGCCGAGGTCGGCCCCCTCGACCCACTCGGCGACGAGCTCGCCGTCGCCGACGTGGAGCACGCGGACCACGTTGGGGTGGTCGACGCCGGCCGCGATCCGGGCCTCCTCCGCGAACCGCCGCCGCCGCTCGTCGTCGGCCGCGTGGAGCCGCTTGAGCAGGACGACGGCCCCGGAGGTCCGGTCGACGGCCTTGAAGACCGTCGCGACGGGGCCGCGCGCGATCTCGGCGAACGGTCGGACGTCGGGGGCGTCGGAAACGATGGCGGCGGCGGGAGGGGGGGCCGGAACCTACGGGTCCGGCGGGCGGCTCCTACGCCTCGGCCCCGTCCGCGGTGCCGGCCGGCGGGGCGCCGCCCGCGTCGTCGGCCGCCCACTCCTTGAGGCGGTACTGGATCCAGCGCCGCGAGACGCCCAGCGTCCGGGCGGTCGCCGACACGTTGCCGTCGGAGGCGTCGAGGGTCCGCTCGACGGCCAGCCGCTCGACCTCCTTCATGGTCAGGTCCGGCGGGAGGTCGAGCGCGTCGGCGGACGGGGGCTCCGGCAGGCGCAAGTCCTCGACGGTCACGTGCGAGCCCCGCGCGAGCACGACGGCCCGCTCGACGGCCCCCTCGAGCTCGCGGACGTTGCCGGGCCACCGGTGGCGCCGCAACGCGTCGAGCGCGTCGGGCGCGAACCCCTCGACGCGCGCCCGGGGCCCGACGGCGAATCGGTCGAGAAAGTGAGTCGCCAGGAGCGCCACGTCGGCGCGGCGCTGGCGGAGCGGGGGGAGCTCGACGCGGATCGTGTTGAGCCGGTACATCAGGTCCTCCCGGAACGACCCGTCCTCGACCAGGTCGGCGAGCGGCCGGTTCGTCGCCGAGACCACGCGGACGTCGACGCGCCGCGTGGCCGTGTCGCCGACGCGGCGGACCTCGCCGGTCTGGAGCACGCGCAGGAGCGCCGTCTGGAGCTTGGGGCTGAGGTCGCCGACCTCGTCCAGGAACACGGTCCCGCCGTCGGCCGCCTCGAACAGCCCCTTCTTGTCGGCCGCGGCGCCGGTGAACGAGCCCTTTTTGTGGCCGAACAGCTCGGACTCTAGCAGGTCGTCCGGGAGCGAGCCGCAGAAGAGGGCCACGAACGGGTGCTCGGCGCGCGGGCCCTCGTAGTGGAACGCCCGGGCCACGAGCTCCTTCCCGGTCCCCGTCTCGCCCTCGATCAGGACCGTCGCGTCGGTGTCGATCACGCGGCGCATGGTCTCGAACAGGCCCTCCATGGCCGGGCTCGTCCCGATGATCTCGGCGAACCCGTGGCGCTCCCGGGCCTCGGCGAGCAGGCGGCGGTTCTCTTGGCGGAGCGCGGCCTCGCGGCGGGCCCCTTCGAGCGCGATGGCGGCCTGGTCGGCCACGGCGCGCAGGAACGGGAGGTGGTCGCGCGTAAAGCGGCCCCGCGTCTTGACCGCGTCGAGGTAGATGGCCCCGATCTGGCGGGCCCGCAGCCGGAGCGGGACGCACGCGATGGACTGGATGTGCTGGAGCACGACGCTCTCGACACCGCCGTAGCGCTCGTCGGCCTCGGCCTCGTAGACGAGCACCGGCTCTCCGGTCCGCAAGACCTCTTGGACGACGCTGGTCGAGAGCGGGCGGACGCCGGCCAGGTCGTCGCCGGAGAAGTTGCGGCTGGCGCGGACCTCGAACGGGGCGTCGCCGGCGTCGGCTTCCAAGAGCACGAACCCCCGCTCGGCGCCGAGCGCGTCGAGGGCCGCGTCGAGCACGGCGTCGAGCACGGCGGCCGGCTCTCTCGCCGAGTTGAGCGCGGCGGCGATCTCGGAGAGCGCGGCGAGGGCGCTCCGGGCGTCGTCGGGGGCGGGGGCGGGCACGGCGGGTCGGTCAGGGGTGGGGGAGGGGCGGCTCCGGGACCGCCGTGCGCGGCGGCCGAGGGCCACGCGCCCCAGACGTACCGATCCGGGCGCCGCGCCGATCCCGTGCGCTAGCCGATCCCGCGCGCTAGGGGACGACGAAGCCGGCCTCCTTGGACCGGCTCCGGTTGCCGGCCGCGTCCACCACCCAGAGCGTCCAGAAGTAGTTGCCCGACGCCAGCGTCCGCTGGACGTCGTACTGGAGCGCGGCCGGGTCGATCTGGCGGGCCGTCTCGATAAGGGTGGGGATGCCGGCCGCGTTGATCAGGTTGACGTCGACGCGGTAGGTGTAGGTGAACGGGATCGGCGTCGGGCGCCACTCGAGCGTCGGGGGGTTGCGGGCGACGGTCTCGCGCCCTTGGGGGCTCGCCGTCAGCGGCGTCTGCTCGATCACGCGGACGAGCGCGAGCGGGGGCCCCTGGCCCACGTTCCCGCTGAGGTCGGTGACCTCGATCCGCAACGGGCGCCCGAGCAAGGTCTGGACCTGGCCTCCGGGGAGCTGGTCGGGCCGGAACGTCGCCTGGAACCGGCCCGGTGACGTCTCGACGAGGAGCGCCTGGAACCCGAGCTCCTCCACGACCAGCGCGACCACGTCGACGTCGGTGGCTCGGTCGGGGTCGGTCACCGTCGCCTCGACCTCGAGGCGGTAGACGCTCTCGCCTGGAAACCACTCCTCGATGTGGACGGTCCGCGCCGCCTGGCTCTCGACGACCGGGAGCGCGTCGAGCCGCAGGACGAGCCGGGCCGTCGCTCCGGGAGCGACCTCGATGGTGTCCTCGGCCGCCTGGAGCCCGACGCCCTCGGCGCGGACGACGTAGCGAGACAGGCTGTCCGCGCTCGTGGGGAGGTCGTCGATGCTGAACGCGCCCGTGGCGTCGGTCGTCGTCACGCGTTCGAGGGGGGCCCCGACCGCCATCACCCGGACGCGCACGCCCTCCCGCCCACCGAACTGCCCATCGGGCTGGGGGTAGATCCCCGTCACGGTGCCGGACACGTCGGCGGTGCCGTCGTACTGCGGCGACCCGGGGTCGAACGGGTTGTCACGAGGGACGTCGCCCATGCACCCGGCGAGCACGACGAGGGAGACGAGGAGGACGCGAGTCACAGGAGCGGCGGAGGGCGTGTCGAAGATAGGTGCGGACTCGCTCAGAGACCGTGCCAGATCCGCCCCCACAGACACCTCGCCCAACCGAAGCGCGGCTGCGCGACCTCGCAAGCCGTGGCCGCTACTGGCAGGCGGGCGGAGGAGAGCCCGCGACGTCTCCACAGGGTGGGAGCGTGCGCCGAACAACGCGGCGGCCAGACGGAGGACCCATGGGGCGCGACGACCGCGTCTAGATCGCGCGCCCCATGGGTCTCCTGTCCGGAGCGTCCCCCTTGCAAGGGGGATGCCAACTGCTGCTGAGACCTTGGAGCGCGGCCGAGCCCGCGTCGGCCGCTCGGCGCGCCGGGTGGAGGGGGCGTTCCCTGCGCACCCCGCGCAGAGCATGCGCAACGCGGGCCGACACGGACGCGCCCCGCCGGGCCGAAGCCGGGCGGGGCGCTGGGGGAGGTCGGCGGCCGGGGCGCTCGTCGGTCAGCTCCGCGTGCGGGACCGCTCGGGGCGGGCGGCCAGCAGCAGGAGGGCGAGGAGAGCCGCCGGCACCGCCAGTTGGAGCGCGAGAACCATGGCGTGCGGCGGCTGGTGGATGGGGACGGGTGGACATTCGTAAAGACGCCCCCGATGTTGCGGACGCCGGCCCGAATCCGCCCCAGCCGTCCCATCCGTCGGCCGAACGGACCCGGAGGCGCGGTCAGTCGTTAGGCTGAACGTCAAAAACGATGCCGCTCCGCTCGCCATGCCCCGTCACGTCACCGCGCCCACCCTCCTCCCCGGACCCGGCGGGAAGACCATCGAGGAACACGTCGGCCGGGTCCACACCGGGACCGAGACGCTCTCGGTCGCCCACATGGTCGCGCCGCCCCGGTGGGAGGAGCCGGCCCAGACGCCGGCCTTCGACGAGGTCACGATCGTGCTGCGGGGGACGATGCGCGTCGAGCACGACGGCGGCCACCTCGACGTCGGCCCGGGCGAGACCGTGTTGTGCCGGGCCGGCGAGCGGGTCCGCTACCTCAACCCGGCCGACGCCGAGTGCGAGTACTGGGCCGTCTGCGCCCCCGCGTTCTCGCCCGACACGGTCCGCCGCGAGGCGTAGGGCCCCCCGGCCCGACCGGCCCCGTTGCTACACCATGCCCGCCGACTTCTACGCCCGCCTCCCGACGGTCTCCCGGTTCGACCGGCTCGTCGACGACGACGCGTACACGCCGCTCCCGGCCGACTGGACGGTCGTGCTGACCGACGTCGTCGGGTCGACGGAGGCGGTCCAGGCCGGGCGGTACCGCGACGTCAACTACGTCGGCGCGGCGTCGATCGCGGCCGTCCTCAACGCGGCCGACCGGGCCGACCTCCCGTTCGTGTTCGGCGGCGACGGGGCGACGCTGCTTGTCCCGCCGGAGCACGTGGGCGCGGCGTTGTCGGCGCTGGCGGCGCTCCAGGACCACGCGAGCGTCCGGCTCGGGCTGCCGCTCCGGGTCGGGGCCGTGCCGCTCGTCGACGTCCGCGCGGCGGGCCACCAGGTGGCCGTGGCCCGCTACCAGGCGTCGGAGATCTACGCCCAGGCCCTGTTCCGGGGGTCCGGCCTGGGCTGGGCCGAGCGCCAGGTCAAGGACCTGGCCACGGCCGACCGCTACGCCAGCGACGCCGTCCCGACGGACGCCGACGACCCGTACGCCGGCCTCGAGTGCCGGTGGCAGGACGTCAAGAGCCCACGCGGCGAGACGGTCTCGCTGCTCGTCGAGGCCGTCGGCGACGACGCCGACGCGACGTACCGGACGGTGCTCGACACGCTCAGCGAGATCTACGGCGACGAGACGGCCCACCCGGTCGCGCTCGACCGGCTCCAGCTGGCGGCGTCGCCGGCCAAGTTCGGACCCGAGGTCCGGCTCCGGCACCCCGACCACCGCGTCCGGCAGCGGGCGAAGCTGTGGGCGCTCAACCTGATCGGCCGGGTCCTGATCCGGTTCGGCATCGAGACGTCGGAGACCGACTGGGACCGGTACCCGGTCCTGTTCCGGGCCTCGACGGACTACCGCAAGTTCGACGGCGTCCTGCGGATGGTGCTGGCCGGAGGGCCGGAGGAGCGGGCCCGTCTCGAGGCCGTCCTCGAGCGGCTGTACCAGGCGGGCCGGCTCGCCTACGGCCTCCACGTCTCCGACCGCGCCGTGCTGACGTGCCTCGTCTACGAGCGGATGGGCCAGCAGGTCCACTTCGTCGACGGCGCCGGGGGCGGGTACACGAGCGCCGCCGTCGGGTTCAAGCGCCGGATCCGCGCGCTGGCAGACCGCGAGGCGACCGTCGATTGAAGGGGACGGCCCCGTGGACGATACCGGCCGGGCCCGTCCCTCCCCCGCTTTGACTGAGACCGCCCCGCTCGGACGCCCCGCGGAGCCGACCGAGACCACGCTCGCCCGGCTCCGCCGGCTCCTCGACGTCAGCGTCGCGCTCAACACGCACGGTGACGCGGCGCGGCTGCTCGACTACATCGCCCAGACGACGACGGAGGTGCTCGACTGCCAAGCCGCCTCGATCCTGCTCTTCGACGAGGTGACGGGCGCGCTCCGGTTCGAGGCCGTCACCGGGGAGGCCGGCGCGGCGCTCGTCGGGCGAGAGGTCCCGCTCCAGAGCCTGGCCGGGGCCACGTTCCACGGCGACCGGATCGTGCACGCGACCGACGCCGAGGCCGACGCCCGGCGGTACCAGGACGCCGACGACCGGACCGGGTTCGTCACGCGGTCCGTCCTGGGCGTCCCCATGCGGATCGAGGGCCGGCCCGTCGGGGTGCTCCAGGCGCTCAACCCGCGCCGCGCCGCCTTCGACCGGGCCGACGCCGAGGCCCTGCTCATCGTCGCGGCCCAGGCTGCCGTCGCCATCCGCAACGCCCGCCACCAGGCGGCGCTCCGGAGTGCCCACGAGCGGCTGGCCGAGCTCGATCGGCTCAAGACCAACTTCATGTCGATCGCGTCGCACGAGCTCCGGACGCCGCTCACGGCCGTCCGCGGGTTCGGGCAGATCCTGGCCGAGGAGGTCCGCGGCGACCTCCACTCGTTCGCCGACGCCGTCGTCCGGGCGGGCGACCGAATGATGGACGTCGTCGAGACGATCGACGTGATGGCCGAGGCCCGGGGCGAGCTCGGGCTCCACCCCGGCGAGCTGACGTCGCTGGCGAGCATCGTGGCCGAGGCGACGGCCGAGCTGGCGCCCCACGCCACGCTCGACCTGCCACCCGGCCCGCTCCTGGTCGACGGCGACGAGCGCCGGCTCCGGCTGGCCGTCCGCAACCTCGTCCGCAACGCCGTCCAGTTCTCGGCGCCCGGCGCGCCCGTCCGCGTCTCGGCGGAGGTGGCCCACGGCGAGGTCCGCGTGGCCATCGCCGACCGGGGGCGTGGGCTGGCCGCCGCCGACCTCGAGCGCATCTTCGAGGCCTACGTCCAGGTCTCGAACCCGGACGAGCGCGACCACGAGGGCCTGGGCGTCGGGCTGACGGTGGCGCGGGCGGTCGTCGTGCAGCACGGGGGCCGGCTCTGGGCCGAGAGCGCCGGCCTCGGCCGGGGCGCCACGGTCCGCGCGCGGCTCCCGCTGGCGACGCCCGGACCAGGGCGTCGTCGTCCGTTCGCCGCCGCTTCGCCTACGAGCGTAGCCCCCGACGGGACGGCATAGGCAAGGCTCGGCCGGGTCGACCGTGCTCGGCAGGGGCGTATCGAACTACGCTACTGCGGAGCCTCGTCCGCGAGCGGCGCCGCGCTCGGCGGGACCGCGGCCACGCCCGACTCCGTGGCGTCGATGGCCGCCTCCTCGTCGTCCTCGATGACCACCCGGGCCACGTCCGCGATGGCGTCGTTGGCCTTGAGCGTCAGGACGCGGACGCCCTGGGTGTTCCGGCTGTACTCCGAGATGTCGCCGACGGCCATCCGGATCATGATGCCGCCCTCGGTCGCGATCATCAGCTGGTCGTCGTCGAGGACGCTCTTGAGGGCGACGAGCGGGCCCGTCTTCGACGTCGTCTTCTGGGTCAGGATGCCCTTGCCGCCGCGCGTCTGGATCCGGTACTCGTCGAGGTCGGTCCGCTTGCCGTAGCCGTTCTGCGAGATCGTGAGCACCTGGGCCCCGTCGCGGCGGACCGTGATCATGCCGACGATCCGCTCCGAGTCCGTCAGCGTCATGCCCTTGACGCCGCGGCTCTTGCGGCCCATCGACCGGACGTCGGACTCGTGGAACCGGATGGCCCGGCCGCCCGACGACCCGAGGAGCACCTCGGTGTCGCCGTCGGTCAGCTTGGCCTCCAGCAGCTGGTCGCCCTCGACGATGTCGATGGCGATGATGCCCGAGACGAGCGGGCGCTTAAAGGCCGCCAGCGCCGTCTTCTTGACGCGCCCGCGCTGGGTCGCCATCAGGACGAAGCGGTTCTCGAGGAACTCGTCGTCGCGGAAGTCCTCCTTCTTGAGCGCGACGACGGCGCGAACGCGGTCCTCGGCGTCGATCCGGACGAGGTTGCGGACCGAGCGGCCCTTGGCCGTCCGCGAGCCCTCGGGCACGTTGTAGACGCGGAGCCAGTAGCACTGGCCGTGGTCGGTGAAGAACAGGAGGTAGTCGTGGGCCGAGGCCGTGAACAGGTGCTCGACGAAGTCCTCGTCGCGCGTGCCGGTCCCCCGGTGGCCCGTCCCGCCGCGGTTCTGGGCGCGGTACTCGTCGATCGACGTCCGCTTGACGAGCCCCTGGTGCGTGATGGTGACCACGACGTGCTCGTCCTCGATCAGGTCCTCCAGGTCGATGTCGCCGCCGCCCATGATGTCGATCTCGGTCCGGCGCGGGTCGGCGTACTTCTCGGCCACCTCGCGCAACTCGTCGGCGATGATCTGCATCCGCAACGGCTGGGACGCCAGGATCGACTGCAAGCGCTCGACCTCCTTCAGGATGTCGGCGTACTCGGCGGCGATCTTGTCGCGCTCGAGCCCGGTCAGGCGGCTCAGGCGGAGCGCCAGGATCGCGTCGGCCTGGGCCTCGCTGAGCCAGGGGCGCGGCGTAAAGTCCTCCCGCGTCATCGCGTAGCCGGTCGACTCGCGCGGGCCGGTGATCGCGACCGGGTCGGCGTCGGGCAGGCCCAGCCGCTCCTTCTGCTCGGCCGTCAGGCGCTGGGGGTAGACGCCGGCCATCAGGTTGTCGCGCGCCGCGTCGGTGTCGTCCGACTGGCGGATGATGGCGATGACGGCGTCGAGGTGGTCGAGGGCGACCGTGAGCCCCTCTAGGATGTGGGCCCGCTCCTCGGCCTTGCGCAGCTCGAACTCGGTCCGCCGGACGACGATCTCGTGCCGGTGGTCGACGTAGTGCCGGATCATGTCCTTCAGCCCCAGCGTCCGGGGCCGGCCGCCCACCAGGGCGATCATGTTCATGCCGAACGTCTGCTGGAGCTGGGTGAACTTGAACAGCTGGTTCTTGGTGACCTCGGGGACCGCGTCGCGGCGCAGCTCCATCACGATCCGCATCCCGTCGCGGTCGGACTCGTCGCGCAGGTCCGAGATGCCCTCGATCTTCCGGTCGCGGACGGCGTGGGCGATCTTCTCGATCAGCGTCGACTTGTTGACCTGGTACGGGATCTCGGTCACCACGAGCGCGTCGCGCCCGACGCCGTCGCCGCCGCGCCGCTTGATCTCCTCCTCGTGCATCTTGGCGCGCATCACCACGCGCCCGCGCCCGCTCCGGTACGCCTCCCGCACGCCGCCGACGCCGAAGATGACGCCGCCCGTCGGGAAGTCGGGCGCCGGGATGTGCTCCATCAGCGCGTCGAGCTCGATGTCCGGGTCCTCGATGAAGGCCACGATCCCGTGGACCAGCTCGCCCAGGTTGTGCGGCGGGATGTTGGTCGCCATGCCGACGGCGATCCCGCTGGCGCCGTTCAAGAGCAGGTTCGGCAGCGCGGCCGGTAGCACGGACGGCTCGGTCAGCGACCCGTCGAAGTTGGGCGTGTAGTCGACGGTCTCCTTGTCGAGGTCGCGCAGGATCTCCTCCGACAGCCGCGTCAGCCGGGCCTCGGTGTAGCGCATCGCCGCCGCCGAGTCGCCGTCGATCGAGCCGAAGTTGCCCTGGCCGTCGACGAGCGGCCCGCGGACGTTGAAGTCCTGGGCCATCCGCACGAGCGCGTCGTAGACCGACTGGTCGCCGTGGGGGTGGTACTTGCCCAGCACCTCGCCCACGATGCGGGCGCTCTTCTTGTGGGCCCGGCCGGCGGCCAGCCCCAGCTCCTGCATCCCGTAGAGCACGCGCCGCTGGACCGGCTTCAGCCCGTCGCGGACGTCGGGCAGCGCCCGGCTCACGATCACCGACATCGAGTAGTCGATGTAGGAGGACTTCATCTCCTCCTCGATGTTGATCGGGATGATCCGGGAGGCGCTGTCGGGGATCTCTGCCATGGACTCGGTGGGGGGACGAACGGGGGCTCGGGCGATCTCGGCGAAGATACCGACGGCGGGTGACCACGGTCGGTCGCAGGGCGCCCTGCGATAGGGCGAGCGCGTTCTCCCCCCTTGTCATCCTGAGCCTGCGAAGGCCTGCCCCCGCGAAGGCGGGGGATCTCCGCACGATCGTCGAGCTCCGGCTCACCGTCGCCCACGACTCCTGCACCGCGTCGAGATCCCTTCGGCTCTGCTCAGGGCATGCCTTCACGTGCGTTCAGGATGACAGAAGGTGAGGCCCCGGAGCAGTAGGCCCGGGAGAACGCGCTCGCCCTGGGCCCTGCGGCGGGGCAAGCGCACGCGGGTCGGCCTCGGCACGGCTGGCGGACCCCCCGCCAGCCCCTCCATCGCTCCGCTCAGGCGGTTCTGGCTGTCCCCCTCGAAGGAGAACAGTTCCGTCGCCCCTGAGCGGAGCGATGGGCGATAGGGCCGCGCGGTCGCCCGGTGCCTCCGCCAAGCCCGGACGCTCACTCCGGGCTCGCGCGCTGCCCGCGTGACGCTGACACACGGTGTTGGAGCCCGAGGCGGAGGTGGCCGATGGGGGAGGGGACCCCATCCCCATTCCTCATGCGCCTCGTCCTCGGCTTGCTCGCCCTCCTTCTCGCCGCCGGCCCGGCCTCCGCTCAGGACCGGTTCGTCGCCGCGTGCGTCGCCTCCGCGGCCGACGAGGACCTGGGCGAGATCGACCCGGCCGAGATCTGCGGCTGCGCCGCGCGCGAGGTGCTGGCCGCCGGCGTCCCCGCCGCCCGCCTCGACGCGTTCGCCGCCCACGTCCCCGCCTCGGGCGCGCTCGACGTGGACGCCATCCCGGAGCCCCTGAGGGCGACGGCCGAGCAGGCCGTGGCGGGGATCATGACGTGCGCCCTCGCCACCTCGCTCGGGCCGACGGCCGACGGCGCGGCGCTCGCCCAGCTCCGCGTCGACACGGAGGTTCTGGCGAATCCCGAGAGGCCAGACGGTGTCTCCGGCTCGGCGCCGCGCCCCGCCGCGCCCGCGGCCGCACCCGTGACCCCCACGCTGCCGCCGGGCCTGCGCACCGGCGACGGGACCTCGCCCGTCCGGACCCAGCAGGCCGGCGCCGGCGCCGCCGTTCGGATCGTGGGGTGACGTGGGGCGGCGCGGAACCGGGCGATCCCGCAGGAAAGGGGCCGGAGGGAAGGGCAGAGGGGAGTCCGCCCCGTCCCCCGTGCCCGCCCACTCGGAGAGGACAGAGCGGCCGCCTGGCCGGTGGAACCGCTTCCATCGATTTGGGAGTCGGCGCCGGGGGGGCTCCGTAGGTTGACCGGCCCTCCGCCCGATCGCCCATGTCTCGGCCCACGCCCCGCCGCACCAAAATCGTCTGCACCCTCGGCCCGGCCGTGTCGTCCCGGGAGGGGGTCCGCGCGCTGATCGGGGCCGGCATGGACGTGGCCCGGCTCAACTTCTCGCACGGCTCGCACGACGACCACCGCCGGATGATCGAGGTCGTCCGCGAGGAGGCTGGGGCGGCCGGCCGGGTCGTCCCCGTCCTCCAGGACCTGCAGGGGCCCAAGATCCGGTTGGGGCTCGTCGAGGGCGGCGGCGCCGAGATCCACCGCGGCGACGCGCTCGTGCTGACGAGCGACCCGGTCGAGGCCGGCACGGCCCAGCGCGTCCACGTGAGCTACGACGCGCTCGCCGAGGAGGTGAGCGAAGGCAACCGGATCCTGCTCGACGACGGCCACCTCGAGCTCGTCGTGACCCGCGTCGATGGGCCCGACGTCTGGACCGAGGTCGTCGTCGACGGCGTGATCCGCTCGCGGAAGGGCGTCAACCTGCCCAAGCTCAAGAGCTCGCGGCCGTCGCTGACCGACAAGGACCTGGCGGACCTCGCGTTCGGGCTCGACCACGACGTCGACCTGATCGCGCTCTCGTTCGTCCGCTCCGGCGGCGACGTCGACGACCTCAACCGGCGGATCCGGGCGGCCGGCAAGGACGTCCCGGTCATCTCGAAGATCGAGAAGCCCGAGGCCGTCGACGACTTCGACGCCGTGCTCGCGTCGAGCTTCGGCATCATGGTGGCCCGCGGCGACCTGGGCATCGAGATCCCGATGCAGGAGGTGCCCATCGTCCAGAAGAAGCTGATCCGGGCGTGCCTCGAAGCGTCGAAGCCGGTCATCACGGCGACCCAGATGCTGGAGTCGATGATGGAGAGCCCGCGCCCGACGCGCGCCGAGGCGACCGACGTGGCGAACGCGGTGTTGGACGGGACGGACGCCGTGATGCTCTCGGGCGAGACGGCGGCCGGCAAGTACCCCGTCGAGACGGTCCGCGTGATGGACGAGATCGTGCGCCAGGCCGAGGCCAACCGGCGCGGGCTGGGCGGGCGCCAGGCCGTCGTGGCCGTCACCGACGACTCGGACCCGGTCACCGACGCCGTCTCGTTCACGGCCGTCAAGCTGGCCGAAGACACGCACGCCGAGGCCATCTGCTGCCTCACCCACTCGGGCTCGACGGCCCGCGCCATCGCGAGCCACCGCCCGGACGCGCCCATCTACGCCTTCACCGACGACGCGGCGGCCATCGGCCGGATCGCGCTGTCGTGGGGCGTCGAGCCGGTCGTGATCGACTTCCAGCGCCACACCGACGACGGCGTCCGCGCCGTCCACCACGCGCTCTTGGGCCGCGGCGACTACGACCGCGGCGCCCGGATCGTGGTCACGGCCGGCCTGCCGCTCCCGGCCATGGGGCGGACCAACATGGTCCACGTCTCGTCGCTCGGCGAGGAGTGGGTGTAGCTCGCTGCGCTCGCGGGAACTGGGAACGGGGAACCGGGAACCGGCAGAGCGGACGGGGGTCGGCGCGACGGCCACCCACGAAGCGCGCGGGGGTGCGGGCTTGGTGGGATGCGTGGCCGACACCCTCCGCCCTGCGGGCACCTCCCTCACCTGCGGGCACCTCCCTCAAAGGAGGAGCCGGCCGTAGTCCGGTCCCGCTCGCTGCGGCCCGCTCGCCACGGGCCCGACCCCGCCCGCGCAGGAACGGCCGTCGGAGGGGGGCCGTTGAGAGAGGCCCCTCTCTCCACCCCATCTGCCCCCATGGCCCGCTTCCTCTGCGCCGTCCACGCCCCCGACGCCGCCCCCCGCTCGTACGCCTTGGTCGAAGTCCTGGCCGACGGCCCCGAGCCGACCTACGCCGTCCGCGACCTCCAGCGCGTGTCCGGTGACGACCCCATCCAGGCCGTCCTCCGCGCCATCCACGCCGAGAAGCAGTACGCCGGGCAGACGACCGTCGTGACGAGCGGCGGCCAGCGGTCGGCCGACGCGATCCACGAGGTCGGCCCGAGCGCCGTGGCCGTGACCCTCGGGGCCGGCGACAACGACGCCCACGACGTCTCGGCCCAGGTCTTGGTCGACACGTTCGAGCGGCTCTACCGGGCCGGCGCCGTCGAGGTGCCCGGGACGGTCGACGCGGCGACCGAGGCCATCGACGCGATGTACGGCTCGGCCGACCTCGAGGCCGCCGCGCCCGACTCCGACCGCGACGCCGACGGCGACCTCGACGAGAGCCTGGACGGGGCCTCGACCACGATGGCCGGCACGTCCGTCCCGGGCTCTGGGCCGTCGCCTGCGATCATCGAGCAGTCCGGCAACGAAGCCAACGTGTCGACCGAGGTCATCGACGCCCCGATCTCGCCGGACGAGGCGAGCGCTGCCGCCGTCGACGGCCGCGTGAGCCGGGGCCGGATCGCGGCCGACACCGGCGACGCCGTCGACCTGGGCAACCACGAGGACGTGGCGCTGGCGCTCGCGCTGGCGTGCTGGTACGGCGAGGCCTCGCGCGACGGCCTCCCCCAGACCGACAAGGCCGACGAGGCGCTGGCCAACCGGGTCAACCGCCGGAACTGACCCGCCCGGCGGTCTCTCGATCCGCGCCCCGCCGACGACGTTGGCGGGGCGCGGTCGTGTGGGGCCGGCCCGCTGCGGCCCACCGTGACCGGGCCACGGAGGCCGGGTGGAGATCTCGTGGGGCCGTCGCCTGGCGTGGGACCTCGGTACCTTGACGCCGCCCCACCGCGCCCACCGGGCGGCTCATGCGCGCCATCGTCGTCGGAGCGGGGGACGTCGGGTACGACGTCGCCCGGCTCCTGTCCCTCCAGCGTCACGACGTCACCGTCGTCGACACCGATCCGAAGAAGATCGAGCAGGTCCGCGAGACGTTGGACGTGCTGGCCGTGCTCGGGTCGGGCACGTCGGCGCTGACGCTGCGCGAGGCCCGGATCGAGGACGCCGACCTGCTCGTGGCCGTGACCGACATCGACGAGGTCAACGTGATCGCGTCGATGCTGGCCGAGCGCGTCGGCAAGAGCGCCGCCGACACGACGACGATCGCGCGCGTCCGGAGCGACGAGTTCACGGGCCCCCACGCCGTGCTCACCCTCGGCGACTTCGGGATCGACCACATTATCCACCCCGAGCAGTCGACGGCCAACGAGGTCGTCTCGCTGCTCCGACGGGCCGCGGCCACCGACATCGTCGACTTCTGTCAGGCGCGCGTCCAGCTCGTCGGGATCCGGCTGGAGCGGGACTCGCCGATCTCGGGCATGACGCTGGTCGAGCTGGCCCAGTCGAGCCCGCTCCCGTTCCGCATCATGGGCATCTCGCGCGGGGTCCGGACGATCGTGCCGTCGGGGACGGCGACGGTCCAGGGCGGCGACCAGGTGTTCGTGCTGGTCGAGACGGGCAAGGTGGCCGAGGTCGCCCGCGTGCTCGGCAAGGAGGCCGGCCGGCTCCGCCACGTCATGATCCTGGGCGGGACGAACGTGGGCGCGCGCGTGGCCGCCGGGCTCGCCGGCCGGTCGCGCCGCGACGGCGGGATGGAGGTCAAGATCGTCGAGCGCGACCGGACCCGGGCCGAGGCGCTCGCGACGACGTTGGAGGGCGTGCTCGTGATCCACGGCGACCCGGCCGACATCGACCTGCTGGTCCGCGAGGGGCTGGCCGAGACCGACGCCATCGTGGCCGTGACCGACGACGAGGAGTCGAACCTGGTCTCGTGCCTCATGGCCAAGCACCTCCAGGTCCGCAAGACGGTCGCGCTGCTGTCGAAGAGCGCCTACATCCCGATCTCGCAGTCGATCGGCCTCGACGCGGCCGTGAGCCAGAAGCTGGCCGTCAGCCGCGAGGTCTTGCGGTTCCTGCGCGGCGCCCACGTCCGGTCCGTGGCGACGGTCCACGGGCTCGACGCCGAGATCCTGGAGCTGGTGGCCGACGAAGGCGCCCCGATCACGCGGGCGCCCCTCGCTAGGCAGAGGCTCCCCAAGGGCATCTTGCTCGGCGCCGTCGTCGGGAGCCGCGTCGAGATCGCGACGGGCGCGACGCAGGTCCGGCCGGGCCAGCGGGCCGTCGTGTTCGCCACGCCCGAGCGCGCCGGCGACGTCGAGCCGCTGTTCAGCGCCTAGTTCGGGGGCAGAGTTGGACGAGTCGTTCACCGACCCTGACCTCTGAGAGACTGTTTGGTAGCACAGATCGTCGTTGCGAAGTCCCCCTCCTGGACAGGAGGGGACAGGGGTGGTGGACTCCGGGGCACGGCGCTTCGTAGGATCGACTCCCCCCCAGCCCCTCCTGGACGGGAGGGGAGCTGATTTCTGTTCCGCTACCAAACAGCCTGAGCGTCGAGCGCGATGCGAAGAACCCTGACCCCTGACCTCCGACCCCTGTGATCCTCGACTGGAAGGCGATCGCCGGCCTGATGGGCGTGCTCCTGGCCGCGCTCGGCGTCACGATGGTGGCGCCCGCGCTCGTGGGGCTGGCCTACGGCGAGGCCGAGTGGTGGGCGTTCGCGGCGACGGCCGCCGGGTCCGTCGCCGTCGGCGCCGGGCTCTGGGCGGCGTTCCGGCCGACCGACGAGCTGCGCGTTCGGGAGGGGTTCGCCATCGTCGCGCTGGCGTGGTTCGTGCTGTCGCTCGTGGGCGCGCTGCCGTGGGTCCTGACGGGCGTGCTGGCCGAGTACGCCGACGCCTTCTTCGAGGTCATGTCCGGCTTCACGACGACGGGGGCGACGATCCTGGGCGGCGCCGACACGCCCCAGATCGAGGCGGTCCCCAACGCGTTCCTGCTGTGGCGGAGCCTGACGCACTGGCTCGGGGGGATGGGCATCATCGTGCTCACGATCGCCGTGCTGCCGCTGCTGGGCGTCGGCGGGATGCAGCTGTTCAAGGCCGAGGTGCCCGGCCCGTCGGCCGACAAGCTGACGCCGCGCGTGACGGAGACGGCCAAGCGGCTGTGGGCCATCTACGTCGCCCTGACGCTCGTCCAGACGGTCCTGCTGCTGCCGGCCATGTCGCTGTTCGACGCCGTCAACCACGCGATGGCCACGCTGGCGACCGGCGGGTTCTCGACCGAGAACGGGTCGGTCGGCCAGTACGGATCGGCCTACGTGGACTGGGTGGTCACCGTGTTCATGGTGCTGGCGGGGATGAACTTCGCGCTCCACTACCGGCTGCTCCACCGCGACTGGGCGGCGACCAACAACGAGGAGCTCAAGGTTTACTTCGCCATCCTGGCCGGGGCCACGGTCCTGCTCACGCTGACGCTGTGGACGCCGACCAGCGACGTGCTCCCGGCCCCGGTCACGCTCGACGGCGAGGTCGTGACCCAGGAGAAGGTGGACCGCGTCGTCCAGGACGGGGCGACCGTCGGCGACGTCGAGACGGAGTCGGCCGACCGGGCCGGCGGCGACGCCATCGGCGGGGGCGCCCAGGCGGCCGAGGCGCTGGCGACGCGCGAGGAACGGGGCCGGACCATCGTCCACTACGACGGCTTCCTGGACGCGCTCCGCTACGGGGCCTTCCAGGCGGCGTCCATCATCACGACGACGGGCTTCGGCACGGCCGACTACGAGGTGTGGCCGCCCCTCGCCCTGGTGGTCCTGTTCGCGCTGTTCTTCGTCGGCGGCATGGCCGGGTCGACGGGCGGCGGGGTCAAGGTGGTCCGCGTGCTGCTCATCCTGAAGAACTCGTTCCGCGAGCTCCGCCAGCTCGTCCACCCCCAGGCCATCCTGCCGATCCGGCTCGACCACCGCGTCGTGCCCGAGGGCATCATCCGGACCGTCCTGTCGTTCGTCGTGTTCTACGTCGGCCTCATCGGGCTGGGGACGCTGCTGTTGGGCGTGATGGGCCTCGACATCTGGAGCGCGTTCAGCGCCACGTTCTCGTGCGTCGGGAATGTGGGCCCGGCGTTCGGCGCGATGGGGCCGACGGAGAACTACACGCACGTCCCGGTGGCCGGGAAGTGGCTCCT
Organism: uncultured Bacteroidota bacterium; assembly: GCA_963848075.1. Classification (GTDB taxonomy): domain Bacteria; phylum Bacteroidota; class Rhodothermia; order Rhodothermales; family Rubricoccaceae; genus Rubrivirga. Next base: position 1,370,089 of record CAWKCB010000004.1, on the reverse strand, counting down.
GTCGGTCCTGATGATGGCCGGCCGGCTCAAGATCTTCACGGTGCTCCTGCTGTTCACGCCGGGCTTCTGGAAGCGGTAGGCAGGGCTCGCTCCGCTCGCGGGAACTGGGAAAGGGAAATGGGGAACGGGCAGAGGGAGATGGCTCGCGAGGACGAGGCCGCGAGCGGGCCACCGAGTACGGACACCATGCATGGTGTCCCTACCGAGCGCGGTGTCCCTACCGAGCGCGGTGTCCCTACCGAGCGCGGTGTCCCTACCGAGCGCGGTGTCCCTACCGAGCGCGGTGTCGCCCGCGTGGCCGTGTCGCCGGTGGACACGATGAATCGTGTCCCTACGTCGTGGGGGTGACCGCACGTCGTGGGGGTGACCGCGGCCGCTCGCGAGTACGTTCTGTCCATCCCCCCGTTCGGCCCATGCACCTCGACGACCTCCGCGACCACTGCCTTGGGAAACCCGGGGCCACCGAGGACCTGCCGTTCGGGCCGGACACGCTGGTGTTCAAGGTGGGCGGCAAGATCTTCGCGCTCGCGGGGCTGGAGCGGATGCCGCCGTCGGTCAACCTGAAGTGCGATCCCGAGCGGGCCGTCGAGCTCCGCGAGACCTACGCCGACGTGGCGCCGGGCTGGCACATGAACAAGACGCACTGGAACACGGTCGGCCTCCAGGGCGACGTGCCGGGCGACGTCGTCCGCGAGTGGGTCGACCACTCGTACGCGCTCGTGGTGGCGAGCCTGCCGGCGCGCGTCCGCGCCGAGGTCGACGGGATGAACTGAGGGCGTCGCGCGGCGTTGACCCGGCGCCTCCCCACCCCTTCACCGATGCGCCTCCCCCTCGTTGCCCTCGCCCTGATCGTCGCCGCCGGCTGCGCCGACGACCCCACGCCTACCAATGAGCCTGTGGCGGAGGCCGTGGCGGAGGTGGTCCCCTCCGGGCCCGACCGGGCGGTCGCCCGGATCGCGGAGGTCGACGGGTCCGGCGTGTCGGGGACCGTCGAGTTCGTCGACGTGGACGGCGCCGTCGAGGTCCGCTACAACCTGACCGGGCTGAGCGCGGGGATGCACGGGTTCCACGTCCACAAGACGGGCGACTGCGGGCCGGACTCGACGGGCACGCCGGCGGGCGCGGCCGGCGGCCACCTCAACCCGCTCGCGAGCCCCCACGGCGCGCCGGCGGCGACGCCCGCGCAGCGCCACGCCGGCGACCTCGGCAACGTCGAGGCCGACGCGTCCGGCCAGGCCCTCGGCGTCCGCGTCGACTCGGTCCTGGCCTTCGACGGGCCGACGTCGTTCCTGGGCAAGGCCATGCTCGTCCACGGCGGCGAGGACGACCTGGCGAGCCAGCCCAGCGGCGACGCCGGCGCCCGCGTCGGCTGCGGCGTGATCCGCCGGGCCGATGAGGCCGCGGCCGACACGACGGTCACCGTCGACCCGCTCGCCCGGTGACGCCGGGCGGCCCCAGGGCTGTCGCAACCTCCCTCCCGCCTTGTCATCCTGACCGCGCAGCGACGGCGCAGCCGACGCAGTGAAGGGCCTCACCCCGAAGGGACGGCGCAGCCAACGCCAGCGTCGGAGGCCATCGGGGCCGGTGCGGTCGGTCTCGGAGACCGAGTCGAGATCCCTCCGGCTCCGCTCAGGACACGCCTTCGCACGCTCAGGATGACACGGTAGGCGAGTATGCGATCGCCCTAGGGCGGCCCCCGGGGCGAGCGCGGGCCGTCGGCAGATCCCTGAGATCGGGCCGACAGCCGATCTCCGGCCGGCGTGGCGCGTGAGGAGAACCTTCTCTCCCCACCACCCCCATGCGAACCCTCCTTCTTCTCACGTCGGTCGTCGCCCTGTCGGCCTGCCAGACCACCGAGCGCGCGACCGACCGCGCCGCCGAGGGCGTCGAGGACGCCGCCGACGCCACAGCCACCGTCGCCCGCGGGGCCGCCGACGCCGCCGAAGACGCGGCCGGCGCCGTCGCCGACGCCGCTGGCGACACCTGGGACGCCGCGACCGACCTGTTCGACGACGACCCGGCCACGACCTCCGCCGCCGTCGTCCGCCCGACGAGCGCTCCGGGCGCCCAGGTCCAGGGGACCGTCCGGTTCCACGAGATGGACAGCGGGCTGATGGTGATGGTCAGCCTGAGCGGGCTCGCGCCGGGCCGCCACGGCGTCCACATCCATGAGAACGCGGCCTGCGGAAGCGGCGACGCCGACGGCGACGGGACGATGGAGCCCGGCGGCGCGGCCGGCGGCCACTGGGACCCGCTCGGCACGATGGACCACGGGGCGGCGACCGAGGACCTCGACGACAAGCACCTCGGCGACCTCGGCAACGTCACCGCCCGCGCCGACGGGACGGCCGAGGCCTCATTCACCATCGCCAACTTCCCGATGGACCAAGACGTCGCGGGCCGCGCCCTCATCGTCCATTCCGGGGCCGACGACCGCGAGAGCGACCCGGGCGGGATGTCCGGCACCCGCGTCGGCTGTGGCGTGATCGAGGGGCGGATGTAGACCCCCCGTCGGGGGTTCTCCCACCCCGTCGCCGGGCGAGTCCGGAGCCGGGGCATGGGAGGCCCCTGACGCGTCGTCGCAAGCGAACGGCGCGCCTCGGGGAAGGTTGGAGCGGCCTCTCATCCTCCCACCTCCCATGCATCGCTTTCCCTTCCTCCTCGTCCTCGCCCTCTCGCTGGCGGCGTGCGACAGCGACGACGTCTCCCCGACTGCGACCGCGTCGATCTCGGCGCCCGCTGACACGACGACCGGCGTGACCGGCACGGTCCGCCTAACCCAGAACGGCCTCGAGAGCCTCGAGATGAAGGTCGAGCTCAGCGGTCTCGCCCCCAACTCGACCCACGGGTTCCACGTCCACACCGTCGGGGACTGCGGGCGCGGCGACCACGACGACGACGGCTTCGCCGAGGTCGGAGGGGCAGCTTTGGGTCACTACGACCCCCTCGACACGAACGACCACGGGGCGCCCGACGACAGCCCTGGCGAGAAGCACCTCGGCGACCTCGGCAACGTCACCGCCGACGCGCAGGGCCGCGTCTCGACGACGATCACCACGAGCGACCTCTCGATCGAGAGCTCGCGGACGATCGAGGGCCGGGCCGTCATGGTCCACTCGAACCGTGACGACCTCGAAAGCGACCCCGGCGGCATGTCGGGCGACCGCATCGGCTGCGGCGTCATCTCGATGGCGACCGACTCGGACTCGGACGACGAGTGATCGTCGGCTCGACGGACAAGGCGAGCGCCCGCCACCCTCCCCCGGTGAGCGGGCGCCGTTCGCTGGGGCCTATGCACCGTCGACCACTCTTAGACAACCGTTCAGGGAAGGTCGATAACACCCTGGGAATCCAGCGTGCGAAGGACGCGAGAAGGGGATAGGTTGCGACTCGCCCACGTCGCCCCCATCTCTCCCATGGTCCTTTCTACTCTCCGGGCAGCGCTCGTCGCTGCCCTGTTCGCGCTCCCGCTCGTCTCCGCCGCCCAGGGCACCGTCCGCGGCACCATCACCGACGCCGAGTCCGGCGCGACGCTCCCCGGCGTCACCGTCTTCGTGCTGGCGTCCAACATCGGCACCACGACCGACGTGGACGGGGAGTACGAGTTGGTGCTCCCGCCCGGCCAGCGCACGCTGACCGTCTCGTTCGTCGGCTACCGCACGCAAGAAGTCGAGGTGCCCGCGGGCACGACGGTCCTCGACATCGCCCTGGCAGAGGACCTGCTCGGGCTCGACGAAGTCGTCGTGACCGGCCTCGGCACGTCGGTGCGGCGGGCCAACCTGGCCAACTCCGTCGAGACGATCTCGGCGCGCGAGCTGGCCGAGATCTCGACGCCCCAAACGCTCGACGGCGCGCTCAACGGCAAAATCACCGGCGCCGTCGTCAACTCGAACTCGGGGGCGCCCGGGGGCGGGATCAACATCCGGCTGCGCGGGATCACGACGATCAACGGCAACAGCCAGCCGCTCTACGTCGTCGACGGCGTCATCATCTCGAACGACGCGGTCGCCAACGGGATCAACGCGGTGACGGCGGCGGCCGGCGGCGGCAGCGCCTCGAACCAGGACAACCCGACGAACCGGATCGCCGACCTGTCGCCGGAGGACATCGAGTCGATCGAGATCCTGAAGGGCCCGTCGGCCGCGGCCATCTACGGCGCCCGCGCCGCCAACGGCGTCATCGTGATCCGGACCAAGCGGGGCTCGGCGGGGCGGACCGAGGTCTCGTTCGCCCAGACGGTCGGCGTGACGTCGATCGCGCGCACGCTCGGCACCCGTCAGTTCACGGCTGAGACGGCGCGCCAGGCGTTCGGCGAGGCCGGGGCAGCGCAGTTCGCGGCGGCCAACGGCCAGACGTTCGACTACGAAGAGGCCCTCTACGGCAACGACGGGCTGCTCCTCACGTCCGACCTCTCGGTCTCGGGCGGCAACGAGCGGACGCAGTTCTACCTCTCGGGCATCGTCAAGGACGACGAGGGGATCATCGAGAACACGGGCTACGAGAAGCAGTCCGGCCGGCTCAACGTGACCCACCGGCTGAGCAACGTGTTCTCGGTCGACGCCAACCTCAACTACGTCCGGTCCGTCGCCGCGCGCGGGATCACGGGGAATGACAACTCGGGCACGACGTTTGGCGTCGGGCTGGTGGCCACGCCCAACTTCGTCAACCTCTTCCCGGACGCCGACGGGGTCTACCCGGACAACCCGTTCAACTCGTCGAACTTCCTCCAGACGCGGGACCTCGCGACGATCGAGGAGACGAACAACCGGTTCCTCGGCTCGTCCCGGCTGACGGTCAACCTGCTGGCGACGAACACGCAGTCGCTCCAGCTGATCGGGATCGGCGGCGTCGACTTCTACGCGTTGGAGCAGGAGAACCTGTTCCCGGTCGAGCTCCAGTTCGAGGGCGACGACGGCCTGCCGGGCACGTCGGTCCAGGGGACAACGCAGAACTTGAACACGAACCTCCAGGCACTCGCCGTCCACGGGTTCGCGCCTGAGGGGCAGTCCCTCAGCTTCACGACGCAGGTCGGGGTCTCGGTGTTCGACCAGGACTTTAACAACGTGTCGAGCGTGGCCCAGGGTCTGATCCCGAACCAGACCAACCTCGACCAGGCCTCGGCGCTTCAGACGAATCAGGGCCGGCTGTTCCAGAACGACCGGGCGGTCTTCGCCCAGGAGGAGGTCAACTGGCGCGACGCCGTGATCGGCACCCTGGGCGTCCGCGCCGAGCGGTCGTCGGCGAACGGCGACGTCGGCCAGTTCTACGCCTACCCCAAGGCCGGGCTCGCGCTCAACCTCACGAACCTCGGCCTGGCCCGCGGCGGCGCCGTCGACCTTCTGAAGCTCCGCGTCGCGTTCGGCCAGACGGGCAACACGGCCCCGTTCGGGTCCAAGTTCACGACGTTCGGGACGCTGGCCGTCGGCGGCAACATCGGCCTGTCGATCGGCGGCCAACGCGGGCTCGCCGACGTCGAGCCCGAGCGGGCGACCGAGGTCGAGGGCGGCCTCGACCTCACGCTCCTGGACGGCCGGGTCAACTTCGAGGGGACCGTCTACACCAAGACGGTCGACGAGCTCATCCTGACGCGGCAGGTCCCGCTCTCGTCCGGGTTCGCCGTCGAGACGTTCAACGGCGGCCAGCTTCGGAACAACGGGGTCGAGCTCGGCCTGAGCGTGATCCCGGTCGACGGCCCCAACGTTCGCTGGATCTCGCGGACGAGCTTCTGGGCCAACGACGCCGAGGTGACCGAGCTCGACGTCCCGGCCTTCCAGGCGACCGGCGGCGGGTTCGGCGCGACGCTGGGCTCGATCCGGATCGAGCAGGGCAAGAGCCCGACCCAGATCGTCGGCGTCGACGCGGGGGACGTGGTCGCGCTCGGCGACGTCACGCCGGACTTCCAGATGTCGTTCTTCAACGACGTCACGATCGCCCGCCGCCTGCGCCTGACGGCGTTCGCGCACTGGAAGAAGGGCGGCGACATCATCAACCTGACCGAGCTCCTGTCCGACCTCTCGGGCACGTCGCCGGACTTCGACGCCGACGACGATGGCGACGGTGTGATCAACGGCGTCCAGCGCGTGAATTCGCTCGGCGTGAGCGCGCGGCCGTTCGTCCAGAACGCGTCGTACTTCCGGCTCCGCGAGGTCCGGATCGATTACGACGTCGCCCCGTCGCTCTTCGGTCCGCTCTCGGGCGGGCTCACGAGCCTGCGGCTGGGCGTCTCGGCCACGAACGTGTTCACGATCACGCCCTACAAGAGCTACGACCCGGAGGTCAGCAACTTTGGCAACCAGCCGGTCGCGTCCGGGGTCGAGGTGACGCCGTTCCCGTCTTCGCGGAACCTGTTCTTCCACGTCAACCTCGGCCTCTAAACGACCCGCGCCCCCTCCGACCTCCCCGACTGTCCCCCTCCCCCCGATGACCCTCTCCCTCCGCATCGTCGCGCTCGTCGCCGTCGTCGGCCTGGCCGGCTGCGACCTCATCGAGATCGACGACCGACCGAATCCGAACGGGCCGGCCCTCGACGACATCATTAACAACCCGACCGAGGCGGCCATCGCCAACGTCGCCGTCGGCGTCGAGGCGTCGTCGCGGCTCGGGCTCGGCGCCTACCTCGTCGACGTCGGTGTGCTCGGGCGCGAGTACTGGCGCGTGAGCCCGTCCGACCCGCGCTTTACCCAGGACCTGCTGGGCCGCGCCGAGTCGGTCTTGGACAACAACACGTTCTACACCACGACCCCGTGGAGCGCCCGCTACACGACGATCCGGAACGCGAACACGATGCTGCTCGCCGTCGACGCCAACACGACGCTGTCGGACGGCGAGAAGGCGGCGGCGCGCGGGTTCGCCAAGACGTGGATCGCGTACTCGTACCTCCTCAACCTCAACCTGACGTTCGAGAACGGCGTCCGGTTTATCGAGCCGGGCGACGTCGAGGCCGGCCCGCTCGTCGGCTACGACGCCGCGCTCGACCGGATCGCGGGCCTGTTCGACGAGGCCTACGCCGACCTCCAGGCCGGCTCGTCGTTGTTTTTCGACACGTCGATCGGCGCCGGCTACCCCCAGGTCAACCGGGGCCTGGCGGCCCGCGTCGACGCCTACCGTGAGGACTGGGCCGGCGTCCTGGACGCGCTCGGTAACTCGTTCCTCGACACCGGTGCCCCGCTGACCGCCGGGGCCTACCACCAGTTCTCGACGGGCGCCGGCGACATCGCGAACCCGTTCTTCTTCCCGCTCGACGGCGGCGGCGACGGCGTGCTCGCGCACCCGACCTTCGTGGCCGACATCGCTGACAACGATCGCCGGATCTCGAAGGTGGCCGAGCGGACGGCGGCCCGGACGTTCGACGGCCTGACGTCCGGGTTCGACGTCGACGTCTACGAGACGCCGACCTCGCCCATCCCGATCGTCCGCAACGCCGAGCTGATCTTGCTCCGGGCCGAGGCCAACGCCCAACTCGGCAACACCGACGCGGCCACCGACGCCCTCGACGTGATTCGCAACGCGGCGGGCCTGAACGACTACGACGGCGACGAGGACCAGGGCTCGCTCATCGACGAGGTGCTCCGCCAGCGGCGCTACGAGCTCTACGCCGAGGGCCACCGCTGGCTCGACCTCCGCCGCTACGGCCGGCTCGGGGTGCTGCCCATCGACCGCCCCGGCGACGACGTGTTCGACCGGTTCCCGGTCCCCGAGAGCGACGACCAGACGCCGTAGCGCTCGCGCGGCCCTCCGCCGTCTCGTTCGCCCCCTCGCAGCCCCTTCCTGTCATCCTGAACGGAGTGAAGGATCTCGACGCCGACGTTGGAGGTCGGTGGAAACGGCGCGGCAGGTCTCGGAGTCCGAGATGAGATCCTTCGCAAGCTCAGGATGACGCTGTAGGCGAGGTTGCGATAGCCCTGAACGGGCGCCCGCTGCCACGACGTTGGCGGCGGGCGCCGTCTATTTTGGGGCGGGCGAACCTACCGGGCATCGTGGCCGACCAGAACGACCTTTTCCTCGACGACCGAGAGCGCAAGCGGCAGAAGCAGACGCCGCTCATGCGCCAGTACTGGAAGATCAAGGACCGCCACCCCGGCGCGATCCTGCTCTTCCGGATGGGCGACTTCTACGAGACGTTCGAGGACGACGCCGTGACCGTCGCCGACGTGCTCGGGATCACGCTGACCAAGCGCGGCAACGGGGCCGCCGAGGAGATCCCGCTGGCGGGCTTCCCGCACCACGCGCTCGACCAGCACCTCCCGAAGCTCGTCCAGGCTGGCCACCGCGTCGCCGTCTGCGAGCAGCTCGAAGATCCCAAGATGGCGCGCAAGATCGTCAAGCGCGGCGTCGTCGAAGTCGTCACGCCGGGCGTCGCGTTCCGGGACCCGTTGTTGGACTCCAAGCACTCGACGTTCCTGGCGGCCGTGGCCTGGGGCGAGGGGCGCGACAAGGCCACCGTGGGCGTCTCGTTCGCGGACGCCTCGACGGGCGAGTTCTTCGTGACCGAGGCGTCGGTCGAGCGGCTGGGTTCGCTGTTGCAGACGATCGCGCCCGCCGAGGTCGTCGTCGACAAGCGCGAGGTGGACCGGCTCCGCCAGGCGATGCGGGCCGTCCAGGGCGGCGAGCCGCCGTTCGCCATCACGCGCCAGGAGGACTGGGTGTTCGGGCTCGACTTCGCGACCGAGACGCTGCTCCGTCACTTCCAGACCCACAGCTTGAAGGGCTTCGGCGTCGACGGGATGACGGTCGGCGTGACGGCGGCGGGGGCCGCGCTCTACTACCTGGGAGAAACCCAAAAGGGGCGGATCCCCCACGTCCGCCGGCTCCAGCGCTACCGGGCCGACGACCACATCGCGCTCGACCCGGCCACCAAGCGGAACCTCGAGCTGGTCGCCTCGATGCAGGACGGCCGTCGGGACGGCTCGCTCGTCGGCGTGCTCGACGCGACGCTGACGCCGATGGGCGGCCGTCTCCTGCGCCAGTGGTTGGTCCGCCCGCTGTGCGACGTCGGCCGGATCCGCCAGCGCCTCGACGCCGTCGACGCGCTGTTCACCGCGCCCCGGTTGCGGCGGTCGATCCGCGAGGAGCTCCGGCACGTGGGCGACCTGGAGCGGCTGTGCGGCAAGGTCTGCACCGGCCGCGCCACGCCCCGCGACCTGGTGACGCTGGGCCGAACGCTCCGCCAGATCCCCCCGATCCAGACCCTCCTCGACGGCGAGAACGCCGGGCTGCTCGACCGCTTGCGCGACCGCCTGGAGCCGTGCGACGACACGGCCGACGCCATCGCCGCCGCGCTCGTCGACGAGCCGCCGGCCCAGCTCTCGACCGGCGGCACCGTCCGCGCCGGGTTCGACGCCGAGCTCGACCGGCTGCGCGACGTGGCCGGCTCGGGCAAGGAGTATCTCACCGAGCTCCAGGCGCGCGAGTCGAAACGGACTGGCATTCCGAGCCTGAAGGTCGGCTACAACAAGGTGTTCGGGTACTACCTCGAGGTGACGAACGCGCACAAGGAGAAGGCGCCGGAGGAGTGGATCCGCAAGCAGACCCTCGTCAACGCCGAGCGCTACATCACGCCCGAGCTCAAGGAGTACGAGGAGACGATCCTGACGGCCCAGGACCGGATCGGCGAGATCGAGGCGCGGTTGGTCGACGCGCTGCGCGAGCAGGTGGCCCAAGCCGTCGGGCCGATCCAGACGAACGCCCACGCGCTCGCGACGCTCGACGTGGTGGCCGGGTTCGCCGAGGTCGCCGAGCGCTGGGGCTACGTCCGCCCGACGGTCGACGACTCGGCCGTGCTCGACATCGTCGACGGGCGGCACCCGGTCGTCGAGCGGATGCTGCCGGCCGGCGAGGCGTTCATCCCCAACTCGGTCCGCGTGGCGGCGCCGGTGGGGGAGGAGGCCGACGCCGCGGCCGAGGCGGGGCAGGTCCTGCTCATCACCGGGCCCAACATGGCCGGCAAGAGCGTCGTGCTGCGACAGACGGCGCTGGTCGTGCTGCTGGCGCAAGTGGGTGCGTTCGTGCCGGCGGCCCGGGCTCGCGTGGGCGTGGTGGACGCGCTGTTCACGCGCGTCGGCGCTTCAGACAACCTGGCCGCGGGCGAGTCGACGTTCCTGGTCGAGATGAACGAGACGGCCAACATCCTCAACAACGCGACGGCCCGGTCGCTGATCTTGCTCGACGAGGTCGGCCGGGGGACCAGCACGTTCGACGGGCTGTCGCTGGCGTGGGCCATCGTCGAGCACCTGCACGAGACGCCGGCCGTCGCCGCGCGGACGCTGTTCGCGACGCACTACCACGAGCTCGACGCGCTCTCCGAACGGCTGGCCCGCGTCAAGAGCTACAGCGTGCGCGTGCGCGAGCACGAGGGGAAGGTCGTCTTCCTGCGGACGCTGGCGCCGGGCGGGGCCGACCACAGCTACGGCATCGAGGTGGCCCGGATGGCCGGGCTCCCGCCGTCGGTCGTGGCCCGGGCCAAGCGCGTGCTCGGCCACCTCGAAGCGCACGACGTGGCCGCCAAGGTCGGCGTCCAGGCGTCGGGCGACGGGATGCCGCAGCCGGCCCGCCCGTCGGTCGGGGCGCTGCCCGAGCCCGACGCGCTCCCGGTCGCTTTGGCCGCACCCGACCCCGTCGCCACCGAGGTCCTCGACCGGCTGGCCGGCCTCGAACCGGACCGGATGACGCCCATCGAGGCGCTGATAGCGCTGGCCGACTTGAAGAAGGCGTCGGAGGCGTAGAGCGCGGGGGGTCCGCACGTGCGGCGCGGAGACGGCCCCTGGAGGACGGGACGCGAGAAAGGGGGGACGGGGTCCCACGCCTCGCGCCCTACGCCCTCTTCCCCCGAGAGCTGAGACGAGGCCACGAGTGGCGCGTCTAGGGCTTGGCCCTAGACCATGGCGGGCGGCGGACCCCTTCGCGAACACGAGTCGTAGGAGGGAGAGCGCCTCGGCTTCTGCCTGGGCGTGGAGGCCTCCAGCGTATATCGCTCACGCGGCCGGCCTCCGACCATCACTCACCCACCCCGCACTCTCATGCGCGCATTCATTCTAGCCCTCGCCCTCTCGCTCCCACTCGGCCTCGCCGCCTGCGCCGACTCGCCTCAGGAGGAGGCCTTCGAGGAGGGAGCCCCTCCCGGTGACCGCGCCGACGTCATCGGCGACGGCGAGATCATCGACGAGCCCGGCGAGCCCGATGCCGACATCCTCGGCGACGGCCTCGTCACGTACGACACCGACGCCGACGGCATGCTCTCCATGGACGAGTACGACGCCGGCATTGGCGACGGCGCCTTCGGTACCTACGACGCCGACGGCGACGGCTTCCTCAACGACGACGAGTACGGCGTCTACGAGAACAGCCTGACTATGTAAGCTGGCCTCCGGCTCGCATCTGGCGGGGCGCCCTCAACGGGGCGCCCCGCTTTTTTGTCCCGAGCCCGGGCGCGGATGTATGGAGACGGCGTGGTTTGCCGCCTTTGTGATGTCGGGTATGTTGCGCGCGCTCCCACCGGGAGCTCCGGCCGCCGCCGCTCATCGCTCGCGTCGACGACCGGACACCCCACAACCCACCCCACACCATCATGCGCGCATTCATTCTGGCCCTCGCCCTCACCTTCACCGTCGGCCTCACCGCCTGCCAGTCCGAGACGGCCGAGGCCGTTGAGGAGCAGGGCGAGGCCATCGACGAGGCCTACGAAGAGCGGGGCGACGCCATCGAAGACCAGTACGACGACGCCGCCGACGCCATCGACGAGCGGATCGAGGACGGCGCCCCCGCCGGCGACATGGAGGACGTCATCGGCGACGGCGAGATCATCGACGAGCCCGGCGAGCCCGAGATGTAGGCGCTTCGGCTCCTGCCCGTGGGCGCCCTCCGGTTCGCCGGGGGGCGCCTCGTTTCGTTCGGCACCTCGCGAAGCGCCCGGCGTACCCACGCCATGAGCCGAGCCTTCGTCAAGGAAGGGGCCCCCGAGGTCCCCGTCGTCGTCCCGCCCCGCGCGCCGTTGCCAACGGGCGTCGCCAACTACGTCACGCCCCAGGGACTGGCCGCGCTCCGCGCCGAGAAGGCCGCCCTCGAACAGCAGCGGGCCGCCCTCGACCCCGAGCATCCCGACGCCGGCCGCGAGCGTGAGTTGCTGACGGGCCGCCTCCGCCTGCTCGTCGAGCGGATCGCCCGGAGCCAGATCGTCGACCCGGCCGCCGTCGCGTCCGACCAGGCCCGGTTCGGGGCCACCGTCACCGTCCGCCACGACGACGGGACCGAGCAGACCGTCCGGATCGTCGGCGTGGACGAGGCCGACTCGCAAGCGGGCACGGTCGCGTTCACGTCGCCGCTCGCCCGGGCCGTGACCGGGAAGCGGGCGGGCGACGCCGCGGTGCTGGCCACGCCGGCTGGCGACCGGCCCCTGACCATCGTTGCCGTTCTCTATGCCTGACGGGGTCAGTGCGGGTTGAGCGCCGTCCCCGGCGTCTCGTCGCCCGGCACGTCGTGGACGTCGCTGGACACGTCGGCGGTGCCCGTGGGCTTCCTGCTGAGGTCGGGCGCGGCGTTGACCGTGCGGAGCTCCGGGTCGCCAGGGGTGCCGTCGACGTCGGTCGAGATGCCGGCGATCTCGTCGGGCCGCGAGCCGCCGGCGAGCGCGATCCCGGCGGCCTTGACGTAGCCACCGAGCCGCCGGAGCGGAGCCTTCAGGTGGTCCTCGTCGATCGAGTCGGCGGCCTCAGCGGTGTGGGCCCCGAGCCGCTTCATGGTGTTGCCGATGTCGGCAGCCGTGGCCGGGCCTTCGGCCTGCTGGCCCTCGAGCTGGCGCGCGAGGGTGGTGAGACCGTCCCGGATGCCGAGGAGGTCCGGCCGGCCGGCCGCCTCGATCTTGGCGACCCAGCCTCGGCACACGTCGGCCGCAGCGGCCGGCGAGAGCGTCGAGGTCAAGCCATCTTTGAACGCTTCGAGAGTGCTGAAAATGGACATTCCGTCCTCGGTCGGACGGTCGGAGGAGCTAGACATGAGTGGAAGGGAGGGGATAGAAATGAGGGACTACAGCGCGCGGAGCCCGGCGGGGTCACGAGCGGGTGGCAAGCCGCAGGCGATAAGTGGGACGACCGACTCTCGACCGTCCGGCCGGTCAGGCTCCGAGCATGGCCGAGGCCCGGTCGAGGGCCGCCGCGATCCGGTCGAGCCGAGGTCGGATTCGGTTGTCGGTAACGTCGGCGGCCCGGGTGGAGTCGGCCAGGCCGGCGAGCGTGTCGGCGATGGCGGGCCCGTCGAGACGGTCGCCGGAGAGCAAGCCGCGGAGGTCGTCGAGCCCGGCGGCGACGGCGTCGAGGCCGGCGTCCTGGCACGACGTCCGCCACCGGTCGATGATGGAGAGGGCGGACGCGGGCGTGAGCGCCGAGAGCGGGCCGTCGAGGGCCGCCTCCGTTTCGGCGAGGGCGTTGGCGTCGGTGGGGTCGAGCATCGTTACGCGGAGGTCGGGGCCGCGCTGCCCGAGAGGGCGCCGCCGGCGTGGCGGAGGAGGGAGCCGAGCCGCTTCAGGCCCTTCTCCAGGTCCTCGTTCGTGTCGCCCGTCGTCGCCGGCGACACGTCGTCGGCCGCGGCCTCGGTCTGCTCGCCCAGGCGAACCAGGATGGCGCCGATGCGGATGCCGTCGATCTGCTCGCCGACGAGCGACTGGTGGAGCTCGCCGAGCGCGGCCGCGATGGGCAGGAGGTCGGCCCGCTCGGTCTGCTCGACCTTGCGCTTCCAGTCGTCGATCTTGTTGATCGCCTTCGAGAGCGGGATCTGAGTCAGCCCGCGCTCGAGCTCGTCGGTCGTCGCGGTGACCTCGGCCGCCGCGGTTTCGTTGGGGATGAGGGGCATGGGAGAGGAGAGTGGAGAAAGAAGTGCGGCCTAGGTGGACGCGCTGGGGGCCGGCACGATGCCCGAAGGCACGCCGTCGCCGGACGAGGGGGGGAAGTCGACGGGGTCCGGCTTGTCGATGCCGCCGAAGAACTCGTCGCGGGCGGCCTCGGCCACCTTCAGCGTGACGTAGCCGTCGGACGCCGCCCCGATCACGCCGCCGACCAGCGGGATGCCTCGGAGCACCCGCCGCTTCACGCGCCCGGCGACGACCTTCTTGGCCCCCCACTTGACCGCGCCGACCGTCGAGGTGACGACCAGGTTCAGCCCACGCTCGGCCAGCTTCAGCCCGAACCGGTCGAGCGTCTCCTGCTCGGCGTCGCGGGCGGGGTCGGCCGGGCCCGAGCCGACCAGGCACGACAAGACACGCTCGCGCGTGGCCGGCGACCGCGGGTCGTGGCCGGCGAGCGAGGCGACCGACGCGGCCATGTGGAGCTGGACCGTCGCGACGGCCGCCATGTTGGCCGGGAGCACAATGGGCAGCGTGATCCACCCGCCGAGCCCGCTCAGGAAGCCGGCCGACGCCGAGGCGGCGACGTGGCGGCGGACCAGCCGGTCCACCTGCTCGTCGCGCGTGCCACCACCAGCGCGGGCCTCGGCGGCGCGGTCTTGTGGGGAGCCCAGGCCGGGCACGCCGTCGAGGACGGTCGGGTACAGGCGGTCGAGGACGAACCGGCGGACGGTGGCGGACATGGGGGCGGGGGTCAGGGGGGGGCGGGGGTCAGGGGAGGGGGGCGAGCCGGTCGAGCTCGGTCTCGATCTCGCGGCGCAGCAGCCGGCGGAACGGCCGGGCCGTCAGCCCCAACGTGGCCTCGACGCGGACGGCGTCGGCCTGGGCGTCGAGCCGGCCACGGACGCCGCGGCCCTCGACGAACACCGTGTCGCCCTCGCGCCGCGTGGTCACGCCGAACTCGTGGCGGAGCCGCTCGGCGACCTCGTCGACGGCGCGGCGGGCGGCCTCGAGGCCGAGCGCGTGGGGGCGGGAGACGACGATGTCAGGCATGGGGGCCGGGCGGGCTGGAGGTACGCAGCCCCCGCATCCGGGGTCCATCGTCGAGCCCGGGGAATCCCCTGAGTCCGCCCGCCGTTGGCAGTCCTCGGTTGCCCGTGATCTCTCTCCCGCTCGGCATGATCGACGACTTTCTCGGCCGCTTACCCGCTCTGGGCGACGGCGTCTACGTCTCCGACACCGCCGCCGTCGTCGGCGACGTCACGCTGGGCGACGGCGCGAGCGTCTGGTTCGGGGCCTCGCTCCGGGGCGACGTCCACTGGATCTGGGTCGGCGCCGGCTCCAACGTCCAGGACAACGCGACCGTCCACGTCTCGCGCGGGACCCACCCGTGCTGGATCGGCGACCGCGTCACGGTCGGCCACAACGCCGTCGTCCACGGGTGCACCGTCGAGGACGACGTGCTCGTCGGGATGGGCGCCGTGGTGCTGGACGGCGCCGTGATCGGGGCCGGGTCGCTCGTCGGCGCGGGCGCGCTCGTGACCGGCGGGACCGTCGTGCCGCCCCGGTCGCTCGTGATCGGCTCGCCGGCCCGCGTCGCCCGGTCGCTGACGGACGACGAGGTGGAGCGGAACCGGGCCAACGCCGCGCACTACGTGCGCATGGCGCGCATGTACCGGGGCGTCGACCGGCCCGCTGCCAACCCGTTCTACGACGGGCGCCCAGCGCCCCGCCGCTAGGTCTGGCGGACGACGCCGGCCCATCGGCGCGGCGCGATCGGCGAGCCCCGCCCTGGAGTCAGACGGACGGGGAGGGGTCGAATCGAACCCCGGGCGGTCTGGACTCAGCCGCCGGAGACGCCGTCGGGACGACCGGTCGGCCCGCTCAGTCGCGTTGTTCGCCCATCCGCCGTCGCGTCAGCGGTCGGGGAGGCCGATGGCGCGATCTTTGGAAGCGCTTACGGCATCCTCCCCCTCGACCCATGACTGCTTTGCGTCTCCGCCTCCTGGCCGCGCTCGGGATCGCGTGCCTCGCCTCGTCTGTGCTGCTCGCCAAGGCCGCGGCCCCGTCGCCCTCGTCGATCCTCGACTCGATCTACAGCTAGAGGGTCGCGATAGAATTCCGGGGGGTCGGGCGGGGAGCCCGTCCCCTTGTGCGGCGTGCGAGGGGCGCGTCGCTCGGCGTCGCCTACCTTGCGGGCGGAAGGCGTAACCCGAGCGTGCGCTTCGTCGTACCGGCACTCCACCTGTTTTCCCCCGCGCTCTGATGACGACGGTCTACTGGATCTGCCTCGGCGGCGGCGTCGCCGTCTCGGTCTTGCTGGTCGTCCTGGGCGACTTGTTGGAGGCGGCGATGGACGCGCTCGACGGGGCGCTGGAGGCCCTCGACGTGGGCGGCGCGTTCGACCCGCTCTCGGCCGTGTTCGGCGTGACGCTGTTCGGCGGGACCGGCCTGGTGCTCGACGCCTACACGACGGTCGGCCCGACGACCGAGCTCGTCATCGCCGCCGCCGTCGGGCTGGTGGCGGCCGTCGCGCTCCACACGGTCTACGTCAAGCCGATGAAGGCGAGCGAGAACTCGACCGGGTTCTCGATGCGGGAGTACGCCGGCAAGACGGGCGAGCTGACGACGGGCGTCCCGGCCGACGGGTTCGGCGAGGTCGTCGTCCGGATGGGCGCGAGCACGACGTTCCAGACGGCCGCCTCGTTCTCGGGCCAGCCCATCCCCTCGGGCACCGCCGTGGTCGTCGTCGAGGTCGACGCCGACGGCGTCTTGCACGTGGCCCCGCTCGACACCGACGACCTCGAGGGCTCCGACCGGGCCGTGCTCCCGCCCCGCTTACAGACACACTGACCCTGAACCCCCCTCCCCAGTCCCATGCTAGAGCTCCTCGGCGTCGGCGGCATCGTCGCCCTGGGCGTCATCGTCGCCCTCGTGTTCCTCGTGTTGCTCGTCGCGAGCCGCTACAAGACGGTCTCGCCCGACGAGGCCATGATCATCACGGGCGCGGCGCTCGGCAGCAAGAACGTGCTGACGGACGAGTCCGCGCGGAGGGTCAAGATCGTCCGCGGCGGCGGGGCCTTCATCGTGCCCATCGTGCAGCAGCGCGAGCACCTCTCGCTGCTCTCCCACAAGCTGGACGTGTCGACGCCCGAGGTCTACACGGCCGAGGGCGTCCCGGTGCTCACCGACGGCGTGGCCGTGATCAAGGTCGGGTCCAGCGTTGAGGACGTGGCGACGGCCGCCGAGCAGTACCTCGGCAAGCCCGACGAGGCGTTGCGGGCCGAGGCCCGCGAGGTGCTCGAGGGCCACCTGCGCGCCATCCTGGGCACGCTGACCGTCGAGGAGGTGTATCGGAACCGCGACAAGTTCGCCCAGGAGGTCCAGTCGGTCGCCGCGCGCGACCTCAAGAAGATGGGGCTCCAGATCGTGAGCTTCACCATCAAGGACGTCCGCGACAAGAACGGCTACCTCGAAGCGCTCGGGCGGCCGCGGATCGCCGCCATCAAGCGCGACGCCGACATCGCCGAGGCCGAGGCCATCCGCGACAGCCGGATCAAGAAGGCCGTGGCCGACGAGGACGGCCAGAAGGCCGAGCTCGTCCGCGACACGAACGTGGCCGAGGCCACGCGCGACCGCGAGCTCAAGGTGGCCGCGTTCAAGCAGGACGAGGACACGGCCCGCGCCGCGGCCGACCTCGCGTACGCCGTCCAGGAGGCGTCGTCGCAGAAGGCCGTCGTGGAGGAGCAGATGCAGGTCGAGCTCGTCCGCAAGCAGCGCGAGGTGGACCTCGAGAACCTCGAGATCACGCGCCGCGAGAAGCAGTACGACTCCGAGGTCAAGAAGAAGGCCGACGCCGACCGCTACGCCGTCGAGCAGGCCGCCGAGGCGTCGAAGCTCCAGCAGATGCGGCGGGCCGAGGCCCGCCAGTTCGAGATCGAGGCCGAGGCCAAGGCCAACGCCGAGGCCAAGCGGCTCGACGGCGTCGCCGTCGGCGACGCGACGCGCGCCGAGGGCCTGGCCGAGGCCGACGTGATCCGCCAGCGCGGGCTCGCCGAGGCCGAGGCCAAGGAGAAGCTGGCCGAGGCGTTCGAGAAGTACGGCCAAGCCGCCGTCCTCGACCTGCTCGCCAAGATGATGCCCGAGCTCGCCAAGCAGATCGCGGCCCCGCTGGGCTCCATCGGCCAGCTCACGGTCGTCGACACGGGCTCGGGCCAGGGCGCCGCCCGGGTCACCGACACGGTCGCCGGCCTGATGGCGACGACGCCGGAGCTGGTCAAGAGCATCGTCGGGGTCGACCTCGCCGGGCTCGCCCAGCGGCTCACCGCCGACCGCCCGGTCCCGGAGGCCGCGGGCGACGGGGCCCCGGCGCTCCTGTCGCCCGCGAGCGACGACCCCGACGAGGGGTAGCGGTCGTCGCGTCCGGAGTCGCCGGCCGCGGCACCGAGGGGTTCCACTTCGGGAAGCGGGCCCCTCGGTGCCGCGCGCCGCGGGGGTCGGCGCGGTAGCATCCGCCGCGTCTCCCAACCCCCCTCGATGCGTCTGGTCCTCGCCTTGCTCCCCGCCGTGCTGGCCGCGTGCAGCACCGGACCGTCGGCGACGTCCACCGCGGTCGACCCGGCCGACCTGGAGCGGATCGCGCTCCGGGCCGGCACGTCGACCGAGCAGTCGATCCCGCGGGGACGCTCGCGGACGCTCGAGTTCATCCTCGACGTCCCAGCCGAGGCCGCCGGCGACGTCCCGCTTGTGATCGCGATGCCGTACGCGGGCGATTCCGAAAGGGCCCAGGACGAGTACCACCGCGTGCTGGCTCGGCCGGGGCTCGGCGGGTTCGGCGCCGTCGTGGTGGTGCCCCGCGTGTTCGACGATCGGTGGACCTCCCAGACGGCCGTCGACGCCGTCGCCTCGTTCGTCGAGGCCGCCGCCGAGGCGTGGCCCGTCGACCCGGGCCGGGTGGTCGTGACCGGCTACAGCGACGGGGGGAACGGCGTGTGGGCCCAGATCTCCGCCCGGCCCGACCTGTACTCCGCCGCGGTTCCGATGGCCAGCGTCCCCCCGGTCCCGCCGCCCGCCGGGGTCCCGCTCTACATCGTCCACGGCGAGGGCGACGAGCTGTTCTCGGTCGCCGGCGCGCGGTCCGCGGCGGTCCGCGTGCGGGAGGCGGGGGGCCAGGTCGAGCTCGAGACCCCGGCGTACTCGCACTTCGAGGCGGGCCGCTACGTAGCGGTGCTCGCCCGGGCCGTGGCCTGGGTCCAGACCGAGGTCTGGGGCGAGGCGCCCGAGGGGGAGACGCCCCGCTAGCTACTCGACGGGCACGATCTGGCCGGTCTCGCTGACGGTCATCCCCTCGGGCGGCGGGCTCGTCGGGAAGTCCGAGATGCTCGTCTCGCCGTCCCACCCGTTGGGGACGTAGTGCGTGTGGCTCCCGTGCGAGATGCCGACGTAACCCGTCGGCGAGACGACGCTCGTGTCCGACGCCCGCAGCCCGAGCACGTCCGTCAGCACGAAGCCGAGGACGACGGCGAGCACGGCGAACACGACCAGGCGGGCGATGCGGCGGGGCGACACGGTGGGGATCGGGGGCGAGCTCCAAGAGTACGCATCTCCCGCCCTCGCTCCCGCGAACCCTCCGTGACTCAGACCCGCGTCGTGCTCCTGATGGGCGTCTCCGGGGCCGGCAAGACGACCGTCGGCCGGGCCCTCGCCGACGCGCTCGGGTGGGCCTTCGAGGACGCCGACGCGTACCACGACGGCGCGTCGCGGGCGAAGATGGCCCGGGGCGAGGGGCTCACCGACGGCGACCGCGGCCCGTGGTTGGACCGCCTGGCCGCCCTCGTGCGTCGGCGCGTGGCCGACGGGCCGCCGACCGTCTTGGCGTGCTCCGCGCTCCGCGCGTCGTACCGCGCGCGGCTGGCGAACGCCGAGGTCGCCGTCGTGTGGCTCGACGTGCCCCGCGACGTGCTGGCCCGCCGGCTCGCCGCGCGCGCGGGCCACTACGCCGGCTCCGACCTCCTGCCGAGCCAGCTCGACACGCTAGAGCCGCCGGCCGACGCCTTGCGCCTCGACGGGACGGCCTCCGTCGAATCGCTCGTCGGGGCCATCGCGGAGCGGCTGACGCTCCGCTGATCCGTTCGGAGCTACGAGCTGACCGCGTGGCGCCGCTCCTCGGCCCGGGCGTCGACGGCGGCCTTCTGGCGGTAGAGGTCGAGGTAGCTCGCGACGTCGTAGCGGTCGCCGTAGATCTCCCTCATCTTCTTCCACCGGAGCTCGCAGGCGAGCCTGAACGCCGTGTCCTCGCCGTAGCGCTTGATCGAGTACGACGTGCCGCGGGCGACGCCCGGCTCGGGGTTCCACGAGACCGCGTAGACCTCGTGGCGGATGCCGCGGCGGTCCCGCTTGTACGTCCGCGAGACCCCGACGACGCCGCTCGTGTTGCTCTTGTTGTGGCGGATCAGCCGGCGGCGGCGGGGCTTGGCCGGCAGCTGGGCCACCTCGTCGAGGAGCTCCTGGCGATAAGTCTTGGCCGCCTCGAAGGCCTCGCCCTGCCCGCCCCACTTTTTGTCGGAGAACAGCCGAGAGAACGTCTTCCCGTCCCGGTATACCCGGACCTGCCAGCCGTGCGTGGAGTCGGAGTCGATCCGGATGACGCCTTTAGCGCGGGGCATAGGACACGGAGGGTGGACCAGGGGTATGGCCTAAAGTACAGGTCCTAGCCTTCTGTTTCAAATGGGGTTGACCTGCTCCCCTCCGCGACTACTGCCCGGCGTAGGTCCGGTAGGCCGCGTTGACGCCGCAGTAGACGCCGTAGAGCACGAACCCGACGGCGACGAGCGCGAGCAGCCACGGCCCGTACGGCTGCTGCTGGAGCGTGCCGAGCGCCTGGTCGAGCCCGCCCGCCTCGTCGGCGTCCGACTGGAGGGCGGCCTGGGCCATGAAGATGCCCGTCAGGGCGTAGACCACGCCGCGTGCGCTCAGCCCCCACTGGCCCGCCTTGCGGACCGCGCCGCGGTGGCGGGCGGCCGGGCCCTCCAGCCGGAAGTGGTCCATGAACGAGGCCCGGTACGCCCGGACGAACTGGTAGACGCCGTAGCCCAGGAGCCCCAGCGCCAGGGCGCCGACGATCCACCGTCCGCCGGGAAGGCCGAGGAGCGTCCGCGCCCGCTCCTCGGTGCCGCCGCCACTCGCGCCGGCCCCCGAGACGACGTTGTAGGCCGTGAACGCCAGCCCGCTGTAGGCGACGGCGCTCACGACGTAGAACACCCGTTTGCCGGCGCCTTCGAGATCGTCGCCCTCGCCCTCCGGGTCGGTCACGGCCAGGACGACGCGCCACAGCGCGTACGCTGCGAGCCCGACCACCAGCACCCAGAGCAGCGCCGACCCAAACGGCTGCTGCGCCAGCGTCTCGAACGCCCCCGTCTGCCCCTCGGCGTCGCCCGAACTGAGGGCCGCGTCGAGGGCGAGCACGCCCAGGACCACGTAGAGCACGCCTTTGACGGCGTAGCCGACGCGGCCGAGGGTTTCGAGAGGATGCCGCTGAACGTGCGTCGACGGGAGGGCCATGGGTCTGGGGGGGGAGCAGGGCGAGGTGGACGGTCCCGCCCGCCCTCGGGATCCTCAGTGGCTCCGCCCCTTCCACCCGATCTGGGGGCGGAGCGCGAGGGCAGCCGGCAACGTCACGAGGTAAGCCGTCACGAAGGCCACCATACCGAGCAAGGCGCCCACCCGCACCCGCCCCCCGGTCCGCCGGCGGACGGCCGTCAGGGCGACCCCGTCGGCGACGGCCTTGGCGGCGAACGCGGCGAGCCCCGCCAGCGGAGCCACCACGAGGGACACGGCGAGCAGGGCGTGGACCGCGAACAGGACCCCGTAGAGCGGGACCACCCAGCGGTCGCCGCTCAGCCCGCCCCGCGCCCACCGACGCCGCTGGCCGTAGGTCGCCGCGACGCCGTCGGCCGGGAGCGACCACACGACCGACCCGGCGGCGAGCGGGAACCGGACGCGCCAGCCCGCCTCGGCGACGGCTTGGACCAGGATGAAGTCCTCCGTCACGGAGACCGGGAGCGCCGGGTACCCGCCGACAGCCTGGTACGCCGCCCGGCGGACGCCCATGTTGTTGCCCATCCCGGTCGCCGGCGCCCCGGCCTCGGCCGCCGCGCTGACGTAGCCGAGCAGCAGCTCCCAGTCGAGGGCCTGGACGTGGTCGAACGGGCGGCCGGGCCGGGGCGCCAGCCGCGCCAGCCCGCACGCGATGCCGACCGTCTCGTCGGCGAAGGCGGCGGCCAGCGCGCGGGCCCACGTCGGGACCGGCGCGCAGTCGGCGTCGGTGATCAGGACGACGTCGGCGTCGACGGCCTCGATGGCGGTGTGGAGCGCCTGGGCCTTGCCGCGGAGCGGGCCGTCGGGCTCGGGCACGCGGAGGTAGCGGATGGGCAGGCCCGCGCTCGCGGCGTGCTGGCACACGACCTCGGCCGTCCCGTCGGTCGAGTGGTCGTCGGCGACGACGAGCGTGAGCCGGTCGGCGGGGTAGTCCTGAGCGCGGAGCGCGTCGAGGCACCGGCCGATGCACGCCTGCTCGTCCCGAGCGGCGACCACCACGGCCACCGTCGGCAGCTCGGCGTCCGCGAGCGCGGCGGGGGCGCGGGCCGTCAGGATCCGCCCGGCCACGGCGACCGCCAGCACGAGGTAGCCCCCGAACACCAGGGCGAGGGCGAGCGTCATGGGGGCGGAAGGGCGGGGAAGCGCCACCCGGCGGCGGCGAGCCGGGGCAGGGCGAGGTCGAGCGCGGCGACGGCGCGGCGTGCGGGGGGGCCGTCGTGCAAAGCGAGGACGGAGCCCGGCCGGGCCAGTCGGACCGTCTCGTCGGCCAGGGCCGAGGGCGACCGGGAAGGTAGGAAGTCGCCCGGCATCACGTCCCACAGCACCAGCCGCCGCCCGCCGGCCCGGGCCCACCGGACCACGCCCGGCGTCACGCGCCCGTACGGCGGCCGGACGTCGCGGACCGGCCCGCCGGTCAGGTCTTCGAGCACGCGCTCGGCCCGCTCGAACCCGGCCCGGACCTCGCGCGGCCGCGTCCGCCACGCGCTGACGTGGGCGTCGCCGTGGTTGCCGACTCGGTGGCCCGCGGCCACGATGGCGCGGACCCAGTCGGGGTGCGCCTCGGCCCGTCCGGCCGACAGGAAGAACACGGCGCGGGCGTCGTGCCGGTCGAGCGCGTCGAGCCAAGCCGGGGTCCCGCTCGCGTCCGGCCCGTCGTCGACGGTGACGTAGAGGGCCCGCTGGCCGCTCGGCCCGCGCACGATGGCGCCGGGGACCAGCGGCCCGAGGAGCCGGGGGAGAAGCGAGTCGCGGAGAGTCAGTGGGTCAGTCGTCAGTGAGTCGGTGCGTCAGTCGGTCGGTCGTCAGTCGTCGGGAGGCCCAGATCAGGATGTCCGAATCAGAACAGGCCGTTGACCTACGGATCACTGACTCACTGATCGACGTGCCGGCTTTTCCACTCGAACCCGCCCGACGGGCCGCGGACGAACGCGGCGACCGATTGGGGCGCGTGGACGACGAGGTGGAGCGGGTACACCGCGAGCAGCCGCGTCTGCCCGAACCGACGCGCGGCCGGGACCAACACCGCCAGGTCGCCGACGGCCTTCAGCGTCAGCGCCCCGCCGACGAACGGCCACAGACCGGGCACGAACGGGGCCGCGAGCATCGCCGCGACGAGGGCCACGAAGAACGCCCCGACGCCGGCCAGCGTCGCCTTGAGGTGGGCGGGGTAGTGGAAACTCTTCGACGCCCACCGCCGCCGCTGGTGGTCAAACTCGCGGACGGTCCGCACCGGCTCGGTCACCACGAGCGCGCCCGGGTCGGCGCAGAAGCGGACGTCGAGCGGGGTCGTGTACGCGATCTTCTGCATCAGCAGCTCGTCGTCGCCGCTCGTGACGTGGTCGATGCCGGAGAACCCGTCGAGCGCCTGGAACGTCTCGCGGCGGTAGCCGACGTTGGCGCCGTTCGCCAGGCTCGGCCGGCCCGTCCCGATGCCGCCGGCGCCGCACGCCATCACACCGAAAAAGTCCATCGCCTGAAGCCGGACGAACAGGCCGTCGCCGGGGCGGACGGTGAACGCGACGGGGCCCGACACGAACGCGACCTCGGGGCCCTCGAACTGGGCCGCCATCGCGCGCGCCCACCCGACCGGGACGAGGCAGTCGGCGTCGGTCGTGAGGATGAGCTCGCCGCGGGCGTGGGCGACGGCCTTCTCGATCGCCCGCTTCTTGTGGGCCCGCTGGCGCCGCCGGTTCTCCGGGATCTGAACCAGGCGGAGCCGGCCCGCGCCCTCGGACTCGTCCCAGTCCTCCGGGGCCAGCTCGTGGCCGGCCGCCGCGAGCGCCGGCGCCGCCGCCATCCGAGCCCGGACGACGGCGGCCGTCGCGTCCGACGAGTCGTCGTCGACCACGATCACCTCGAGCTTTTCGCGCGGGTAGTCCGTCGCCAGGACCGAGTCGACGCACGGGCCGATGGTGGCCTCCTCGTCGCGCGCCGGGACGACGACGGTGATCGTGGGGAGCGCCGCGTCGGGCGGTGCGGGCACGGCGTCGGAGCGGGCGGCCTCGCGGGCAAAGCCCCGCGCCCACAGCCCCAGCCGGACGACGTAGGCCGCGCCGAGCGCGAGCAGGAGGGCGCTGAGGATCGTCGTCATGCCGTCGGCGCGGGCTGGCGGACGGGGGCGGCGTCGGGCGCGGCCGACGCGTCACGCCGCAGGCGGAGCTGGAGCAGGAGCGGCGTCCCGACGAGGGCCGGCAGGAGGAGGTTCAGGCCGAACAGCGCCAGCGACGCGTCGAGCGCCGCGGCCGGGGCCATGCCATAAGCCCCCAGGAAGAACACGGCCGCCCCCTCGCGCACGCCCAGGTCCCCCAGCGTCACCTGGGGGATGGCGCTCTTGGCGAAGAACACCAGGGCCACGCCGGTCCACAGCCCGAGCCACGGCGCCGTCGGCGCGACGGCCCGCGCCAGCAGCACGAACTGGCCCGAGAACACGACGTAGCGGACGGCCGACAGCGCCAGCAGCGTCACGGCCTCTTCCTGGGGGATCTTCGAGAACGACGCCGCGGCTCGGCGGACCGGCGCGAACGGCAGGACGGTCGTCAGCGCCGTCCGCGCCAGGCCGGGGAACAGGATCAGGGCCACCAGCCCACTCGTCGCGAGCCACCCGATGACCGTCACGGCCGACCACAGCGGCGACGCCGCGTCCTGCGTCCGGAGGTACGGGCCGAGCGCGACCAGCCCGCCCACCAGGCACGCCGCCAGCGTCGCCATCCGCTCGCCGAACGTGAGCGCGGCGCTCGCCGACGCCGGGATGTCGCGGAGGTAGACGGCCCGCCCCACGTAGTCGCCGATCCGCCCCGGCGTCAGGAGCCCCAGCGGGTACGACCCCACGACGGCTCGGAGCACGTCGCGGTGGCGGACCGACGGCTCGACGCGGCGGACCAGCCGGCCCCACCGGTACGCCTCCAGCCCGATGTTGACCGGCACCAGCGCCAGCGCCACGAGCGCCCACCGCGGGTCGGCGTGGGACACGGCCCGCCACACCTCGGCCGGCTCGACGAGGTGGACGAGCGCGACCACCGCGACGACGGCCAGCACGCCTTTCAGCGCGAACAGCCAGCGGGGGGTCTGGGGGAGGGGCACGGGCGGACGTCCGGGGGAGGGGCGGCGCAAACTACCGGACCGCCAAGGCCGGGCACACCGAAGAGCCCGTGAGGGGAGGGAAGAGCGGGGCGCGTAGGCGATGGGAGGGCGGAAGGGCCGTCCGCTCGCCTCGCCCCGGCGGGGTCATCACTCCATCCTCATCCCCTTCCCAGGCTCTTCCGGCAGAAGACAGGAGGGGGTCGGGGGGGCGGCGGCCGCGGTGGAAAGGCATCGGTGCGTCCACCTCTTCCATGTCCCCGTCCCCGCGAGCGGAGCGGGCCCCTCACCGGAACAGCGGTCGCGCATCGCGCAAGTCGTACGCGATCCGCAGCGTGGCCACCGTCACGCCGCCGGGGCCGAGCCCGACCATCCCGCCCAGCACCACCCGTTCCTTGTCCAGGTTGACGAGCCCCATCCCCAGCGCGAGCGACGGCCGGAGCGCGGCGTCGCCCCGGTCGTCGAGGAACGAGCCCTCTCGGAACGACACGCGCGGCGTGAACTGCTCGAACACGTTGTCGTAGGCGTTGCCGAGGTAGCCCATGACCACGGCGTCGATCCCGTAGATGCCCAAGAAGTCGAAGACTGGCGCCCGGATCCCAACGCCGCCGGCCACGACGTCGCGGCCCGTCAGCCGGTCCTGGCGGAAGGCCGTGGCCACGCGGGCGTCGAGCGTCGGGAGGTAGTAGAACGGGATCGGGTCGTCCTGGCCGTCACCGTCGGCGTCGCCGCTCCGGGTCAGGATGCCGATGGCCCGCGCGATGACCGTCGTCCGGCCCCGGATGGGGACGTAGCCGATGACCGAGCCGGCGTAGCGGGCCAGCGTCAGGTCCGACTCGTCCAGGGCCACGAACCGCCGGTGCTCGGCGGTCGCGTACATCCCCCGCCGCGGGTAGGCCGGCCAGTCGCGCAGGTCGGTCGCCACCTCGATCCCGAACGACGCCCCGTACCGGTCCTCGCCGTCGGCGACCTGGACGGCCTCCCGCGAGGCTCGGTCGAACCCGGCCAGCGAGCCCGGCCCGGCCCCGTCGTTCACCCCGCCCGAGTAGTCGTAGAGCAGGCGGACGCCCGGCTGGACGTAGAGAGCCGTCGTCCCGAACGGGTACACCCCGACCCGGGCCTCGGCCTGGGCCGCGTCGTGGAACAGGTTGACCTCGCTCTCGGGCACCGTGTTCGGCCCCAGCCCGAAGTACCGCCGCCGCTCCGTCGTCGACCCGCCGACCGAGACGAGCCCGTGGGCGACCGAGCCGTAGGGGTCGTTGGTGGTGAACGTGACGTCGGCGCCCTGGTAGTTCTGCTGGAGCGTCAGGTCGACCGTGAGGTCGGTCCCCGTCCAGCCCACGTTCCGGATGCCGACACCGCCGCCGATCCCGAACCCCCGGTTCGTCGAGTACAGCGCCGACGGGGCCACGCGCGGGCGGAACTGGAGGCCGGGGCCCGTGTCCTCGTCGGCGGGCGTGGGGCCTTCCTCGAACACCGACGTCACCTTCTCAACGACCTCGGCGGCGGACTCGTCGGTCCCGAGTGGCTGGTCGGTCGTGTCCCGGGGGACCGGGGCGGGCGTTTGGAGCAGGGCGGCGAGGGCGAGGGAGAGCGCGAGCACGGGCCGGGGGAGGGACGGGTCAGTCGCAGCCTCCCCCCTCGTCATCCTGAGCGAACGCGAAGGGTCTCAACTCGGGCACCCGACCTGTGGCGGTGCCGACGGGCTCGACGGCTCGTGCTGAGGTCCTTCGCTGGCGCTCAGGATGACAAGGAGTAGGGAGCGATGCTTGGGGAGGGAAGTCGCCGAGTCTACGCGCCCGGTATCTTTTCGCTCCACCCCCCCAGAGTCCAGTGACCGTTCTCGTCGTCGGCGGCGGAGGCCGCGAGCACGCGCTCGTCCACGCCTTGGCCCGGAGCCCGCGCCGGCCCCGCGTGCTGTGCGCGCCCGGCAACCCCGGCACGGCCGCGTCCGCCGAGAACGTGGCCGTCGCCGCCGACGACCTCGACGGGCTAGTCGCACTGGCGCTCGACCGCGGCGTCGACCTGGTGATCGTCGGGCCCGAGGTGCCGTTGGTGGCTGGGCTGGCCGACCGGCTGGACGAGGCGGGCGTCCCCGTCGTCGGGCCGTCCCGGGCGGCCGCGCGACTGGAGGGCTCGAAGGCGTTCGCCAAAGACGCGATGGACCGGTTCGGCGTCCCCACGGCGGCGTCGCGGACGTTCGGGCTGGGCGCGATCGACGAGGCCCGCGCAACCGTCGACGGCCACCCGCTCCCGGTCGTCCTCAAGGCCGACGGGCTGGCGGCCGGCAAGGGCGTCGTGGTGGCCGAGACGCGCGAGGCGGCGCGCGAGGCGCTGGGCGACATGCTCGACCGGGGCGCGTTCGGCGCCGCCGGCTCGACGGTCGTCGTCGAGGAATTTTTGGAGGGCGAGGAAGCCAGCGTCTTCGTCCTGACCGACGGCGAGGGGTTCGTGCTGCTGCCCGCGGCCCAGGACCACAAGCGGATCGGCGAGGGCGACACCGGCCCCAACACGGGCGGCATGGGCGCCTACGCGCCGGCGCCCGTCGTCACCGAGGCGGTCCGCCAGCGTGTCGTGGACGAGGTCGTCCGCCCCATGCTCGACGGGATGCGGGCCGAGGGCCAGCCCTACCGCGGCGTCTTGTACGTCGGCCTGATGATCGACGGGGATGGGACGCCGCGCGTGATCGAGTTCAACTGCCGCTTCGGCGACCCCGAAGCCCAGGTGCTGCTGCCGCTGCTGGCGTCGGACCCGCTCGACCTGTTCGAGGCCATCGCCCACGGCCGCGTGGCCGAGACGACCGTCGAGGTGGCCGAGGGCGCGGCGGCGTGCGTCGTGCTGGCGTCCGCGGGCTACCCGGGCCCGGTCGAGACGGGCCGGCTGGTCACGGGCCTGGACCGGGCGGACGAACTCGCGACGGTGACCCACGCCGGCACGGCGCGCTCGCCCGAGGGCAACGTGGTCACAGCCGGCGGGCGCGTGTTGGGCGTGACGGGCGTCGGGGCCACGCTCCAGGAGGCCCTCGACGCGGCCTACGCCGGCGCCGACGCGGTCGCGTTCGAGGGCAAGACGCTCCGCCGCGACATCGGCCAGAAAGGGCTCCGCCGGCTGGCGGGCTCGTGAGCGCCTTCCGCTCCTCCATGCCGGCCCGGCCACGGCGGGTCTCCTCTCGCTCTAACGAGCCGCCTGCCCACACCGAGCGAGTCTCCTCCCCCCGACGGGGGGAGGCCGGGAGGGGGGCGCCCGCCCGTTCACCGCGCCGGGCTGCGACCGCCCTCCCCCCGGCCCCCTCCCGGTGGGAGGGGGAGACTCGTGCGGGGGGCCGTTCGGGGTCTCCGGCCCTTCTCCGCTGGACGATCCTGTTGCCGGTGCTCCTCACCGCGTGCGCCGGCCCCGCGCCGGCTGAAGGCGCCCTCTTCCAGGACGCCCGCGCGCTCGCCGTCACGCCCGACGGCACGCTCTGGGTGGTCGACGCCGACGCCGTGGTCGCCTTGCGCGGCGGGGTCGTCGTCCGTCAGCTGAGCGGCGTCGGGACGGGCGACGGCGCGTTCCTCGACCCCGTCGACGTGGACCCGACCAACGGCCAGACGATCTACGTCGCCGACCGGGCCGCCGGCACCGTCTTGCAGTTCACGGCCGAGGGCCGGCTCGTCCGCGAGATCGTCGTGCCCGATGTGGACCCGGCCGAGGTCGTCCGCCAGTCGGTCGGGCCGGCGCGGCGGCGCGGGATCCCGGTGGCCGTCGCCGCGGGGCCGGGCGGCGTCCTCTACGTCGCCGACGCCGGGCGGAGCCACGTGCTGGCCCTCGACGCCGAGGGCGCCATCGACCGCGTGCTCGGCGCGGGCCTTTTGGTCGACCCCGTCGACGTGGCCGTGGACGGGCAGACGCTGTGGGTGGCCGACGCCGGTCGCGGCGTCGTCCGGTCGTTCGACGCGTTCGGCGCGCCGGGCGTGTCCCGTGACGCCGCCGATGTGGGCCGTCTCGTGGCCGTCGCCGCGAGGGGAGGGGTGCTGGTGGCGCTCGGGGCCGGCCGTGGCGTGGTGTGGCGAGGCGGGCTCTACGTCCGGCTCTGGGAAGACGAGTCCGCCCTCCGCGACGACGGGACGCCGCGAGGGCCGGACGGCGTGCGCGAGGCGTACCGAGGTGTCGCACTCGACGGCGGTCGGCTCGTCCTCCTCACTCCGACCCGAATCGAGACTCGGCCGGTGGGGGGGACCGTCGTGCGTTGAACGCGACCGGCGGGCACGGGTACGTTGGCGGCTCGCCACCCCACGTCCGCCCGCCCTCCGCTACCTCGTCCGCCGCGCTTCCGTTTGGTCCGATGAGGTCGTGTTGCTGAGGTCGCTGCTCGCCGTCCTGCTGCTGGGCGCCGTCGCCCTGCCGGCGACGGCGCAGACCGTCCGGCGCGACACGTTCGCGCTGGCGGCGGGCCAGGCCGTCGCCCGGCTCGACGCGCGGCCGATCCCCGGGACCGAGACCGTCGAGGTATTTCGAGACACCGCGTTCGTGGCCCTCACGCTGGGGGAGTACACCCTCGACGGCACGGGCCGGTTGGAGCTGGCGACCGTGGCCGACACGCTCCGCTACCTGACCGTGGCGTACCGGGCCGCGCCCGTCGTCGGGCCCGTCCGCGCGCGCGTCCCGTCGGTCGACTCACTGCGGGCGCTGTACGCGCCGGACACGACGGGGCGGAGGCGGGGCCCGCCCGTCAGCGCCCGGCCGCCGCCGTCGATCCTGACGACGGGCTCGATCACGCGCGGCGTCGTGGCCGGCTCGAACCGCGACGTGTCGGTGACGTCGGCGCTGCGGCTGTCGCTGGAGGGCGAGGTGTCGCCGGGCGTCGCGCTGCGCGCCGCGCTGACCGACGAGGACACGCCGATCCTGCCCGAGGGCACCACGCGCCAGCTCAGCGACCTCGACCGGGTCTACGTCGAGGTCGAGAGCGCTGCGCTCCGCGCCCGGCTCGGCGACGTGGACCTGGCGCTGCGGGGGACCGCGTTCGCGCCGCTGTCGCGCCAGGTACAGGGCGTCGTCGTCGACGCCCGCGTGCCGTCGGTTGGCATCGTCCGCGGCGGGCGCGTGCTGGGCTCGGGCTCGGCGACGCGCGGGCGGTTCCGGAGCCAGGACGTCGTGGCCATCGAGGGCGTCCAAGGGCCGTACCGGCTGGAGGGCGCCGCCGGCGAGGCGTTCGTCGTCGTGGTCCCGGGTAGCGAGCGGGTCTACCTCGACGGCCGACGGATGGAGCGCGGCGCCGGCGGCGACTACACCATCGACTACGGGACGGGCGAGATCACGTTCACCCCGACCCGGCTCATCACCGCCGAGCGCCGGATCACGGTCGACTTCGAGTACACGTCGGGCGGGCTGACGCAGACGCTGGTGGCCACCGGCGTCGACCTCGACCTGGGCTCGGCCGAGCGGTCGCGCGCCCGGCTCGGCGCCCGCGTCTTCCGCGAGGCCGACGCGCTCGGCGGCGTCACCGACCTCGGCCTGACCGACGCCGACCTCGACGCGCTCCGCGACGCCGGCGACACCGACGTCCTCGTTCCCGGCGAGCAGCGCGTGGCGTTCGATGCGGAGAGCCCCGTCGTCCTGTACACCCGCCGCGACACGACCGAGGCCGGGCAGGCCGTCTCCATCTTCGTCCCCGCCACGCCCGCCGACGCCGACGTCTTCCGCGTCCGGTTCTCGCGCGTGGCCCCGTTCACCGGCAGCTACCGGCGGTCGGGCGCCGTCCGCAACGGGATCTTGTACGAGTACGTCGGGCCGGGCCGCGGCGACTTCGTCCCATTCCGGATCCTGCCCCGGCCCGCCAGCCGGACGCTCGTCGACCTCCGCGGCGCCGTCGACCTCGTCCCGGGTGTCGAGGCGTTCGGCGAGTGGGCCCGCTCGGTCGACGACGGCAACACGCTCTCGCCCCTCGGCGACGGCGACGACGGGGCCGGCGCGGTCGAGCTCGGCCTGCGGCTGGCCGACCTCGCGCTCGCGGGCGGGGCGCTGTCGGGTGACATCGTCCACCGCGACCGGGCCGACGCGTTCCGTCCGTTGGAACGCGTTCGGGCGATCGAGTTCAACCGTCGCTGGAACCTGGCGCGAGCGGGCGTGCCGGTCGCCGGCGTCGACACGCTCGGGGAGGCCGTGACGGAGGGCGTGCTGCGGTGGGCCCGCCAGGGCGCCGCGGTCGAGGCCGGCGGTGGCCACCTCGACCTGGCCGGCTTCGCCTCGACGCGCGCCGAGCTGACGGCGGCGCTGGGGCAGGGGACGAGCCCGACGCTGGCCGTCGAGGCGAGCCTGACGGAGACGGGCGGCTCCGGCCTGGTGGCCGACCAACTCGGGAACGGCTCGTTCCGCCGAGCGCTCGTCCGCGGCTCGGTCCCCCTCGGTGTCACCCGGCCGAGCCTGGCCGTCGAGCACGAGCGGCGCCAACAGGCCGGCGGCTTGCGCATCGACTCGCTGCTGTCGGCGTCGTACGCGTTCTGGGCCGTCCGGCCGGGGCTCGGCCTCGCCGCCGGGCAGGTGGAGGGCGAGGCGACGGTCGAGCTCCGGCAGGAGTCCGAGCCGCTCGGTCCGCTGGGCCAGGAGCTGGTCGGCTCGGCGCAGTCGGTCACGGTCGAGGCGACGGCCCGGCTGCGCGGCGGTCCGGTCCCGACCGAGGGCCGGCTGGCGGTCCGCCGCAAGCGCTACGACCCCGCGTTCCAAGAGCTCGGCCGGCTCGACGGCGAGTCGGTCGCCCTGCGGCTCTCGTCGCGGACCACGCTCGGCGGCGGCGCCTTGGACGGCCGGCTCGTCTACGACGCCCTCACCGAGCGGGCGCCCATCTTGCAAGAGACCTACGTCCTTGTCGGACAAGACCTCGGCGAGTTCGTCTGGCGCGATGGGGGAGGCGAGCCCCGCCCCGGCGAGCCCGACGGCGTCGCCCAGGTCGACGAGTTCTTTCCCGAGACGACGCCGCTCGAAGGGACCTACCTCCGCACGTTCGTGCCCGGCACCGACCTGGCGCCGACGGTCGGCGTCGGGCTCGGGCTCCGCGCCGACGTCCGGCCGGGCCGGCTGGCGGCGGGCGACGGCGCGGGGGCCCGGCTGGCGCGCGCCGTCGCGCTGCGGACGACCGTCGACCTGAGGGAGCGGACGCGCGAGCGCGACGTGCTCCGCGTGCTCTTGCTCGACCCCGGCGTGTTGCAGCAGTCCGACGGCGGGCCTGATGGGGGGACGGTCGAGGGCCGGCTGCGCGTCGAGCAGGAGGTCCGCCTGTTCCCCGACCTCCCCGACCGCGGCGCCCGGCTCGTGGCCGACCACGCGCGGTCGACGAGCCGGCTGGCGGCGGGGCTCGAGACGCGGCTCGTCCAGACCGGCCGGGCCGAGGTGTTCGCCCCGCTCGGCGGCGGCGTCGACGGGCGGCTCGCCGTCGTGGCCGGGCGGCGGCGGACGGTCAGCCAGGCGTTCGCCAGCCGGACGTACGACCTGGGCAGCTTGGGTGTCGAGGGCTCACTCCGGTGGACCCCGTCGGGCCGCGTCACGCTCGCCCTCTCGCCGACGGTCGCCGACCGGACGGACGCGCTCGCGGGCCCGGGCCGGCCGACCGGCGCCCTGGTGGCCCGGCTCCCGGCCGAGGTCCGGTGGACGCGGTCGGGCCGGTTCTCGGCCGCCGCTCGGGCCGAGGTCTCCGTCGTGCGGTTGCGCGGCGACGGCGTGGGTGGGCTGTCCCTGTTTGAGCTGACCGACGGGCGCGGGCCGGGCACCTCGGCGCTGTGGGGGATCGACGCCCAGCTCGGGCTGACGGAGCGGTTGCGCGGGTCGCTGGTCTACGACGGCCGCGCGCCGTCCG
Organism: uncultured Bacteroidota bacterium; assembly: GCA_963848075.1. Taxonomy (GTDB): domain Bacteria; phylum Bacteroidota; class Rhodothermia; order Rhodothermales; family Rubricoccaceae; genus Rubrivirga. The sequence goes on along the minus strand of CAWKCB010000004.1, from coordinate 1,336,763 downwards.
ACGGCCGGGTCGTGCAGACGGTCCGCGTCCAGGTCTCGGCGGCTCTGTAGCCGGCCTCGACGCCGCACGTCCGCCCGGTGAGCCAAGAGCGGACGGATTGCTGGCCCGGGAACGGGGTTCAGCACGCGGAGCCGGCCCCGCAGAGCGGACGGGTCGGGTCGGTAACACTGGGGTAATGCCGTCGGGACATCTTCGCGCCCCCTCCGGCATCCCGCTCCTCGCGGGCTGGCACCTCCACCTTTCGCCCCTGTGACGCCATCCTCCCCCGTTGGGCGGCTCGGCTCGGCGCCCGGCGACGGTCGGCGACGGCGAGCACCCCGGCGGACGGGTCGAGGCCATGCGCGGCTCCGCCCAACAGGTCCCCGGGCGGATCGGGACGGGCGAGCGCTACGTATGGGCCGCGCTCCCCTCGGGCGGCCCCGGCCGACTGAGCCTTCTCCCCCGCGCTCGCCCCCCACGGCCGAGGCTTCGGCCCCCACCCGGTGCCACCCCCTTTCACGATGAACCTCTTCAACTTCCTCACCGGCTCCCGCCCCCCGCTCGTCGAGAAGAGCATGAACGACCTGGGCGTCATGCTCGACACGGCCGACTCCATGTTCGCGGCGGCGACCAACTGCCTGCTCGACAACGAGCCGCTCCACGTCGACCTCTCGGAACAGGACGACATCATCAACGAGCGCGAGCAGGCCATCCGCCGGGCCGTCCTGGAGCACATCCTGGCCGACCCCCGCGCCGAGCTCGCGCTGAGCCTGCTGCTGGTCTCGATCGTGCAGGACGCCGAGCGGCTGGGCGACCTCGCCAAGAGCATCTCCAAAGCGTCCGCGCTCGCCTCGGCCCCCCGGATGGGCCGCCACGTCGAGGCGCTCCGGCCGGTCCGCGACCGCGTCCAGAGCGCGTTCCCGCGCGTCCGCCGCTCGTTCATCGTCGGCGACGCCAAGGTCGGACGCGTGGTGATGGACGAGCACACCGCGACCAAGGCCGACGTCGGCGACTTCCTCACCGAGCTGGCCGGGGCCGACGACGTGACGTCGAACGAGGCCGTCGTCCTGTCGATCTCGGCGCGCATGATCGGTCGGACCTCGTCGCACCTGTCCAACATCGTCTCGGCGGTCGCGCTGCCGTTCGACCAGGTCCGCAACGCGCCCAACTGGGCCGACAACGACTGACCGGGAGATCCAGGACGAAGGGCTAGGGGAGGGGGCTGCCCGGCCCACCCGCGCGCCCCGCCGCCCCGCCCGCTCCCACCACCGACCGCCCCGGCGGCCCTTTCCCCCCGACATGGCTCACGACCCCCACTCCCTCTCGACCGACGCCGCGACCGGCCTGCCGCCGATCTCCGACGACGACCTCGACCGCGACCCGCTCACGCCGGCCCGCCAGCCGCTGTGGGCTCGCCTGCTGGGCCTGTTCGTGACGATGGCCGTGTTCATCATCGCCCTCGAGATGATGGGCGACGGGATCAAGGCGATCGGCCAGGGGAGCTTCGACCTGGAGGGGTTCTTGCGGACGGCGACCAACAGCCCGCTGCTGGCCCTGATCACCGGCATCCTGGTCACGAGCCTGGTCCAGTCGTCGTCCACGACGACGTCGCTCGTGGTCACACTCGTGGCGACGGGCACGCTCCCGGTGCCGGCCGCGATCCCGGTCATCATGGGCGCCAACATCGGCACGACCGTCACCAACACGATCGTGTCGATGGGCCACATCACGCGGCCCGACGAGTTCAAGCGGGCCATCGCCGGGGCCACCGTCCACGACTTCTTCAACTGGATGTCGGTGCTGATCCTGCTCCCGCTGGAGCTCCTGTTCGGGGTCATCTCGCGGCCGGCGCTCGCCATCGCCGAGGCCGTCCCGGGCGTCGACAGCGGCGGGCTGGGCAAGACGCCGTTCGACCAGCTCGCGAAGTGGCTGTTCGAGGGCGTCCTGGGCGAGAACGGCTGGGTCACGGCGGTCCTCGGCCTGACGCTGCTGTTCATCGCGCTCCGCTACCTCGTCGTGTTCCTGAAGTCGCTGGTGCTGGGCCGGAGCGAGGGGGCCCTCGACCGGTTCGTGTTCGGCAACCCCCTGGTGGCGATGGTCTTCGGGATGGTGCTCACGTTCATGGTCCAGTCGTCGTCGGTCACGACGAGCCTGGTGATCCCGCTGATCGGGGCCGGCGTGCTGACCGTCCGCAAGGTGTTCCCCTACATGCTCGGGGCCAACGTCGGGACGACGGCGACGGGGATGTTCGCGGCGGCGATCGCGATCTCGAGCGGGGAGCCGGAGGCCGTGGCCGGGCTCGAGATCGCGCTGTGCCACATGCTGTTCAACGTGTTCGGCATCGCGCTGATCTACCCGCTCTCGTTCGTCCGCGAGATCCCGATCCGGATGGCCGAGTTCGTGGGCGAGCTCGCGTTCAAGAACCGGCTCTACGCCGTGGCCTACGTCGCCGGCCTGTTCTACGTGCTGCCCGTGATCCTGGAGGTGGTCCTCCAAAGCCTGGGGGTCGGGGAGTAGGAGACGTGCGCCGCCGACCGCGATCTTGCGGACTCCGAACGTCCCGCCCCCGACCTCCATGCGCCTCGCCCTCTGCCTCGTCCTCGCCGCCTCCGCGTGCGCCCAGACCGGCGGGAAGCCGGACGCCGTCGCCAGCGACCGCGACCGCCGCGCCGACTCCGTCGTCACCCGGTCGAGCGAGCGCGTCCCCCCCGACTCCGTCCGCGCGGTGGAGCGGTCGGTCCGGTTGGGGGAGGGGTCCGTCGTCGTCCGCGTGTGGACGGCGCCGATCACGGACCTGTTGGGGAGCCCAGGCTTCGAGCAGTTCCCGCTCAACGCGCTCAACTTGCACGACGACGAGGGGACGTCGGTCGAGGCCGCGCTCGACGTGATCGGCCGGCGCGGCGGGCGCGTGGTCGAGCTGGTCCACACCGGCGACCGGCACCTCGCGTTCACCGTCGGCGGGCAGACGGTCCGGGCCGACCCGAACCGGATGTTCACCCCGGCCGGCCGGGCGCGGACGCTGGCGTCGCTCTCCCAGGCCGACGCCCCAGCCGAGGCGGCGCTCGCCGCCTTCGCCGACTCGGTGCTGGCGGTCTACGCGGCCGTCCCGCCGGCCGTCGTCGTGACGCTCCACAACAACACGGACGCCAACTACTCGGCGGCCTCGTACGCGCCCGGCGCCGAGTACGCGGGCGACGCCGAGGCCGTGACGCTCCACCCCGGCGTCGACCCGGACGACTTCTTCTTCGTCACCGACCGGGCGCTCTACGCCGCGCTCGCCGCGCGCGGCTTCAACGCGGTCCTGCAGGACAACGCCGCGGCGACCGACGACGGCTCGCTCTCGGTGTGGGCGGCGCGGGAGGGCGTTCCCTACGTCAACGTCGAGGCCGAGCACGGGCACCGGGACGCGCAGGCGGCCATGATCGACGCGCTCCTCGACGTGCTCAGCGACCGGCGCTGACGAGCCCGGCGGCCACCGGATTGAGATTTCCTCGGACCCCCCGGCGAGGACGGGCCGTAGGACTCGGACCTCTCTCAGTGCTCGCCCATGCTTCGGAAGTCCTCTGTCGTCGTCGCCATCTTGATCGTCGGCGGGCTCGTCGCTGCCGCGGTCGGCTCCATTGCCAACCCGGAGTCCGTCGTCATCCCCGACCCCATCGAGCGGGACCTGGGCGACATCCTGGAGCGGGACACGCTCGTCGCGCTCACGTCGTACACCTCGACGAGCTACTTCCTGTACCGGGGCCAGGCGTTCGGCTTCGAGTACGAGCTGCTCCGGGACTTCGCCGAGGACCAGGACATCGTGTTCGACATCAAGGTGGTCCCGCCCGACAGCATCCTGTACTACCTCAACGCGGGCCTGGGCGACATCGCCGCGGCGCGGCTCCAGCCGGTCGAGGAGGACACCTCGAAGTTCGGGTTCACCACGAACCTGTACGAGACGCAGCCGGTCGTCGTCCAGGCGACGGCGCCCGTCGACACGGCCGAGGTCGTCGCGCCGGAGGTGCCCGAGGCCATCGCCGAGCGCCGGGGCCAGATCGACGGCGGCGACGTCCCGGCCGGCCCGGTCACGATCCAGGCCCGGCCGGTCCGCCGGCCGGCCGACCTCGCCGGCCAGGAGGTGTTCCTCCCCAGTGACGACCCCTACGTGGACCGCCTGGTCGAGCTCCAGGACCGGATCACGGGCGACATCCGGATCGTCGAGGTCGACACCACGAGCGAGGCGCTCATCCGGAACGTGGCCGTCGGCAACATCGAGCTGACCGTGGCCCAGGAGAACGTGGCCCAGCTCGAGGAGGGGTACTACGAGAACCTGGTCGTCCAGCCGTCGGTCGGCGCCCCGCACGGGATCGCGTGGGCCGTCCGCGACAACGCGCCGGCGCTCGAATCGGCGCTCAACGAGTGGATCGTCGAGAACCGCGAGACCCAGCGCTGGAACCAGCTCTACCGGAAGTACTACGTCGACCGCCGGGGCTACCGCGAGCGGATCGAGACGGGGTTCTTGACCGGCGAGACCGGCAACCTCTCCGGCTACGACGACTTGCTCAAGCGCTACGCGCCGACCGTCGGCTGGGACTGGCGCCTGCTGGGGAGCCAGATGTACCAGGAGAGCCGGTTCGAGCCGCGCGCCCAGTCGTGGGCCGGGGCGATGGGCCTGCTCCAGATCATGCCGGCCACGGCCAAGGACCTCGGCCTGGCCGACCCCTACGACCCCGAGGCCAACGTCGAGGCCGCCGCCCGCTACCTCAAGTGGCTCGAAGACAACTACTGGGCCGACGAGATCGCCGACCCCGACGAGCGGATCAAGTTCATCCTGGCCAGCTACAACGCCGGCGCCGGCCACGTTTTGGACGCCATGCGCCTGACGGAGGCCGAGGGCGGGAATCCGGCCGTCTGGGACGACGTGGCCTACTGGCTGCTCCAGAAGTCGGACCCGGCCGTGTACAACCGCCCGGAGGTCCGCCACGGCTACGCTCGCGGGCTCGAGCCGGTCCACTACGTCTCCATCATCCTGGAGCGGTTCGCCCACTACCAGCAGTTCGTCGAGGGCGAGGAGGGGGCCGCCGCGGTCCCGAACCAGGAGCGCACCGACAGCTGAGCCAGGGCGCGCGGCTCCGGCCCCGTGTGGGGCACGCCGTCCGGGACTCCCGGGTCGCCCGTGCGTCTCTACCTTCCGTCGCCCCTCACCCCGTTCGCATGCCCGAGTTCGCTACGACCGACGCCGCCCGCGCGGCGATGAAGGAGGCCCTCGTCGACGCGCTCCACGACAACCGCGAGTGGTTCCGCGAGCTCGTCCAGGAGGCGCTCGTGGAGGTCGCCACCGCCGAGGCCCGCCGCGAGGCCGACGTCCGCGCGGCCTACGCCGACCGCCAGCGGCTCCACCCGGTGCCGCACGGGCGGGCGTAGACGCTCACGCCTCCGGGTCGAGGTCGAGGTCGATGACCACCACGTCGGCCTCCTCGGCTGGCGTGGGGGGCTCGTCGTCCTGGATCGAGTACGTCACGTTGAGGTTCTTCACCGCCGCGTACGGGAGCACGAGGTAGTCCCCGTCGATCGGGTAGAACCGTTCGTCTTGCGGCGGCGGGGGCGTCCCGTACACCCGGGCCGCCGCCACGTCGAGCGAGCGCCGCTGGGCGTTCGCGATCACCAGCCGGTCCAGGTCGCCGTCGGCGAAGTGGTAGTCGACGAGGACACCCCAGTAGAGGACCAGGCTCCCGCCGTGCTCGACCAACGCGGAGACCATCGCGAACCCGAACTTCCGCTCCATCTCCTGCCGGATCTCGTCGCGCGAGGGCGCCTCCTCGCCGGCCCGGAACACCCGGGCCTCGCCCGAGAGGAGGTAGTACCAGTCGTTGTCGAACCGGAACATCCGGTACCGGAGGTCGAGCTGGAGCCGCCGGACCGCCCCGTGCAGCAGGAGGCCGACCCCCGCCGCCGCCGCCGTCGTCACGAGGACGTAGAGCGCGATCGGGAGGAGGTTCTGGTGGACGGCCGCGAAGTCGTCCGCGAGCCCGACCGACGCGTCGCCGGGCCACCCCGACAGGAGCGCCAGGAACGCGCTGGAGTCGAGGTCCGTCCCCGGCAGCCCGCCGACGACCAGCGCGCCGACGGCGTGGACGGCCACCGCCCACACGATCCCACGCCCGATCTCGTTTTGGAACGGCCCCAGCGACAGCGGGCTCTTCCCGAACACCCCCCGCCGGTAAGTGTAGCTCAGCAGGACGCCGGGCAGGAGCAGCAGGGTGATGACGAGGGCCGGGAGGGCAAGGTTCATGAGCGCCTCCGGCCGTGCCCGCTACCCCGCCGAGTACTCCTTCCTGGACGGGCGGAAGTAGACGACTCGGTCGCCCGTCTTCACCTTGACCACCTTCCCGGCTCGCGTCGCCCCCAGGAGTTGGGCGGCCCATTCCGGCCGCGACAGGACCTTCCGCGCGACCTTCGAGACGGTGGCTTTCTGGGTAGGCATCGGTCTGGGAAGTCGGAGGGAGGAGCCCGGGCAGATCCGTCGGGCCCGAGGAGTGGCCCCACCCGGGCGGTCCATGATAGGCAACGAGCCCGCGTTCGGTTTCGGGCCGGCCACGCAATTCTTAACCCCTGCCGGGACTCCGCCCGTGTCCGCGAGCGTTGCCCGTTCTCGTGGCGGCCGGTCGGGTGGGGAACGCGGGGCGGCCCCGGTCGATAGGTGCGGCCCTCCCTCGCTCCGCCGTGCTCCGTCTCGCGCTCGTTCTTGCCTTTGCCGTCGCGCTCTCCGCCTGCTCCGGCGACGGGCGGACGCCGCTCCTGGTCTACTCGCCCCACGGCAAGGAGATGCTCCGGGCCTACGAAGAGGCGTTCGAGACCGAGAACCCGACGGTCGACGTCCAGTGGATCGACCTGGGCAGCCAGGAGGTCTACGACCGGATCGCGGGCGAGCGGGCCAACCCCCAGGCGTCGGTCTGGTGGGGCGCGCCCCAAACCCTGTTCATGCAGGCCGCGGCCGACTCGCTCCTGCAGCCGTTCGCGCCGTCGTGGGCGGACGCCGTGCCGGACGCGGCGAAGGACGCCCAGGGCCGGTGGTACGGGACGTACCTCACGCCCGAGGGCGTCCTCTTCAACACCGACGCCATCTCCACCGGCGACGTCCCCGTCGACTGGGACGCGCTCCTCGATCCGGAGTGGCGCGACCGGCTCCTGATCCGCTCGCCGCTCGAGTCGGGCACGATGCGGACCATCTGGGGCGCGCTCATCCTGCGCCAGCCGACCGTCCAAGACGGCTACCGATGGCTCGCCCGGCTCGACCAGAACACGAAGGGCTACGCCGCCAACCCGACCCAGCTCTACCTCCAGATCGCCCGCGGCGAGGCCGACCTGACGCTGTGGAACCTGCCCGACACCTACCTCCAAGCCCAGGACTACCCGTTCGGGTTCCACGCGCCGACCTCGGGCACGCCCGTCCTGGTCGACGCCGTCGCCATCCCGGCCGGGGCCCCCCAGCCCGACCTGGCGCGCGCGTTCATCGAGTTCGTCACCACGCCCGACGCGCTCGTCCGCCAGGCCGCCGACTTCCACCGGATCCCCGCCCGCACCGACATCCCGGCCGACCGCCTGCCCAGCTGGATGGGCGACGACACCTACACGCCGATGGACCTCGACTGGGACCGGCTGGCGACGGAGGGGCCTGGGTGGATGCAGGTCTGGGACGAGCAGATCAAGGGACGCGGTGCCGAGTACCTCGCCGAGACCGGCGGCTGACTCGGCGTCCGTCGCGGGCGCGACGTGGCCGACGGCCACAGCCATCGGCTATGTTCGACGCCTGGACTCTCCGCCCTCGCGCCATCGCCCTCCGCCCGTTTCTGCTCGTAGCCCTCGGGGGCGCCGTCGGCGCGGTGATGCGGTACGGGGTCGGGCTGCTCGCGCTCCGGGTGGCCGGCCCCGGCGTCCCGTGGGGGACGTGGGCGGCGAACGCGCTGGGCTGCCTGCTGATCGGGCTGGCGCTCCCCCTGGTCAAAGGCGACGACGCTCGGCTGGCCGTCCTTGTCGGCGTGCTCGGGTCGTTCACGACGTTCTCGACCTACTCGGCCGACACGGTGGTGCTGTGGGAGGCCGGGCGGCGCGGGCTGGCGGTCGCCAACGCGGCGGGGAGCGTCGCTGTCGGGCTCGCGTTCGTGGCGCTGGGGCTGGCCGTCGGCCGCTCGCTCGCGTCGGGCTGAAGGATTCGGCGCGTGCCCGGCGGAGAGCGACCGTTCGCCTTGCCGGGCCGGGCGGACGGTCGGATCTTGCCCACCCCCTCCCGTCCGCCCCCCCTCGCCGTGGTCCGCCTCCTCTGTCTCGTCCTGCTCGCCGCTGTTGCGAGCCCCGCCGGAGCCCAGCCGGCGACGGCTGAGGCCGTGCCCGCGGCCGAGGCCGCCTTCCAGAACGGGCTCGCGTCGTACGGCCAGGGCGAGTACGCCGAGGCCGAGCGGCTCTTCGCCCGCGCCGCCGACGAGTTCGGCTACAACGAGCGGACGACGGCGGCGACGCTGATGGTGGCCAAGGCGGCCTACGCCGACGGCGACTTCGACGCGGCCTTGGCGGCGGCCGACCGGTTGGTCTCGGCCTACCCGTCGAGCCGCTACGCCGACGAGGCCCGGCGCGTCCGAGGTCTCGCGGGCCAGGGCGGAGCGAGCGGGCGCGGACGGCCGTTCGACCTCGGCATCGTCCTGCCCGTCGCCGGGTCCGACGGCTACCTCGGGCAGGCGCTGTTCAACGGGATCCGGATCGCCGTCGACGAGCGGAACGCGTCCGGCCGGGGGCGCCCGGTGCGGATGGTGTTCCGCGACTCGCGCGGGACCGGCGACGGCGCGCGGCAGGCCGTCGAGGGCGTCGTCGGCCAGGGCGCCGACGCGATCGTGGGGCCCCTCTTCAGCGACGAGGCCGCGATGGCGGGGGCCGAGGCCGAGGCCGCGGGCGTGGTGCTGATGGCCCCGCTGGCGACCGACGAGGCCGTCGGCCAGGGCCGCCGGTTCGTGTTCCAGGCCAACCCGACGTTCCCGGCGCGGGGCCGGGCGATGGCCCGCTACGCCGTCGGCCGGCTCGGGGCCGACCGCCTGGGCGTGGCCTCGCAGCGGGGGACGCTGGGCGCCGACATGGCCGGGGCGTTCGCGACCGAGGCGAGCCGGCTCGGCGCCTCGATCCGGTTCCAGGAGTCGCTCGCCGACGCGGCCCAGTGGGAGGACCTCGACCGGGCCATCGGCGAGGGGGCGCTCCGGGGCGTCGACGCGGTCTACCTCCCCGTGACCGGGCGCGACGCCCCGCGCTACGCCGCCGACGCGCTCCGGGCCCTCGACGCGCTCGGCCGCGCGCCGCGCCCGCTCGGCAACACCGAGTGGGAGGGGCTCTCGTCGTCGACGGCCCGGGCCAGCCGGTTGGGCGCCGTGTTCACCCAGGACTTTTTCGTCGCCCCCGGCGCCGCCGACGCCTTCGGCCGCCGCTACCGCGAGCTCGCCGGGATCGGCCAGGACCGGCTCGCGATCATCGGCTACGACATCACGCGGTTCGTGCTCACGACCCTCGACACGGACGAGTCGGACCTGGCCGACGCGATCCGCCAGGCCACGCTGTTCGAGGGGCTCGGCCACCGCTTCCGGTTCGACGGCGGCCAGGTCAACGAGGCCCTCTACGTGCTCGGCTTCCGCGACGGGCAGGCGGTGCTGCTGGAGTGATCCCCGCTCCGCGAGGAGGCGAGAGGGCATCCGCTCCCACCCTTCCGTCCTGAGCACAGGCAGGTCCAGCGGATTCAGGAGGAGACGAACGGCGGAGGGCGGACCGCGAGACGCTCCGGCCTTCACTCGGCGTCTGCCATTTCCCCGTTCCCCATTCCCATTGCCCGGACGCCGGGGGGCGAGCTTGGGCTGCAATAAGCCATCCCCGGCCCCGTTCGTGCCCGCATCGCGCCCCGCCCCCTCCCGACCCTCCATGCCGATTCGCTCTGGGCTCCTCGCCCTCGTCGTCGTCGCCCTCGGGGGCTGTGGAGGCGGCCCCACGACGTTCGGATCGGCTCAGGAAGCGTACGACCGGGGCGTCGAGGCGGCCGAGCGCGGCAAGCCCGCCCTGGCGACGGAGTACCTCCGCGCGGCCCTCGACTTCGGCCGGACCGGTGAGCTCGCCGACGACGCCCAGCTCGCCCTCGCCCGGGCCTACGCGGCGGACCGGCAGTACCTGCTCGCGGGCAACGAGTTCACCCGCTTTATCGAGTTCTACCGGACCGACCCGCGCGTCGAGCAGGCCGCGTTCGAGCGGATCCAGGCCTACGCCGAGCTCAGCCCGCGCTACGAGCTCGACCAGACCGACACGCGCCAGGCGCTGAGCTACATCCGGATCTACCTCCAGCAGTACCCGGCCAGCCCCAACACGGCGACCGCCGAGGCGCTGGCCGCCGAGCTCCGCGAGAAGCTGGCCCGCAAGGAGTACCAGGGCGGGCGGCTCTACGAGCGCCGCGAGTACTACGAGGCCGCGGTCATCAAGTACCGCGGCGTCTTGGACGAGTACCCGTCGAGCGTCTACGCCGACGACGCGCTGCTCGGCGCGCTCCGCGCCCAGGCCGCCTACGCCGACGGCAGCGTCCGCGACCGCCAGCTCTCGCGCTACCGGTCGGCGCTCGACCTGTACGACCAGCTCACGACGCTCTTCCCCCAGAGCCCCGTCCTGGCCGAGGCCCAGGCCCTCTACGACCGGGCCTACCAGGGGTGGCGGACGGCTGGCGGCGGCGAGGAGACGGCGGCGGAGTAGCGGTCCCCAAGGACGGCCTGCCCGGGCGACGCGAAAGCGACGGACTCCGTGGACGTGGCGTCACGCTCGGCGCGCCCTGACCTCCGGGTCGCCCCCAGATTCCGGTCGGTTTCCGCTCCAGCTCCATTCGAGACGGGCGTCTGGAAAGGGGACCCCGCCCCGACGGTGACCGTCGTCGTCGGCGCCCCGCGCCGGAGCGCTCGTGTGGCGCCGCGAGCGTGCGGTCCCGAGATTCGCCAACCGTCGTCCGGAACCTCGCGTGACTCTGCGAGGCCGAGCGGCGGCTCACCTCGTGCCCCCCTTGGGGCGTCCCGCCCATGCCCTTCCACCCCGACGCCGTCTCTCGTGCCCAGGCTGGCGACGCTGCTGCTCGCGAGGCTCTGCTCGCCGCCGTCGCGTCGCCCATCCAGGCCTTCTTCCGCAGCCGCATCGGGGGCGCGCCCGAGGTCGACGACCTGGTCCAGAACGCACTTTTGCGCGTCCACCGCGGCCTCGACGCGCTCCAGCGGCCGGACCGCTTCAAGGCGTTCGCGATGAAGGCCGCGCTCTTCGAGCTCCAGGACTTCTACCGCGGCCGCTACTCGACGCGCGAGGCCCTGTTCGACCCCGACCTCCCGACCCCGGGCTCGGTCGACGCCGACGACGTCGGGCTCCGGATCGACCTCGAGGCCGCCCTGGCCACCCTTACCGACCACGCCCGGACCATCTTGGAGCTCCGCGAGCTCGGCTACCCCTACGCCGAGATCGCCGAGACGCTCGACACGACCGAGGCCGCCGTCAAGATGCAAGTCAAGCGAGCTTTCGACAAGCTCCGCGACTTGCTGACCGACGGCACCCTCCAGGCCCTCGCCGTCCTCGTCCTCGCCGCCTTCGCGGCCTGACCCCCCTCCCTATGAGCGACCTCGACGCCCTCGCCTTCTACGACGCGCTCCCGCCCGACGAGCGGGCCGCCCTCGACGCGGCGCTCCGCGACCACCCCGCGCTCTCCGAGGCCTTCGCGCGGTGGCAGAGCTTGCGGGCCGGCGTCCGGGCCGAGCTCGCGCGCGACCTGCCCAACCGCGCGCTGCTCGTCCTCTACGCCCTGGCCGACGACGACCTGCTGACGGACGCCGAGCGCGCCCAGGTCGACGCGGCCCGGCCGGCGCTCGACGCCGCGCTCGCTGCCCACCCCGGGCTCGTCGCCGCCGTCCGCCGCATCCGGGCCGACCGCGACGCCTTCGACGCGGCATGGGCCGAGGCCGCCTCCGCGCCGACGACCGTGGCCGCGCCCGTCCGCCTTGCGCCCGCCCCGCGCCGGGCTGCGGACCGCCCGGCCGCCGACCGGGCCGCGCTCCGGTCCGCCCGTCCGGTCCGCTGGGTCGCCCGCGTGGCCGCCTTGGTCGCCGTCGTCGCGTTCGCCGGCGTCCTCACGTTCCTCGCGATGCGCGACGCCGGCTGGGAGACCGTGGCCGGCGCCCAGACGGTCGCGTTCGACGACGGCTCGACGATCCAACTCGCCGACGGCGCCCGGCTCCGGGTGTCCGCGGACGAGCCCCGCCAGGCGCGGATGCTCGGTGGCCGAGCCTTCTTCCGCATCGCCCACGACCCGGCTCGCCCGTTCGAGGTGACGACGCCCAACGCCGAGGTGATGGTGCTCGGCACCACGTTCACCGTCGACGCGACCGACGTCGAGACCGAGGTGACCCTCGTCCAGGGCGCCGTGACGCTGATGCCCCGGGCCACGCCCGACGCGGCGGTCCGCCTGGCGCCCGGCGAGCGGAGCCGCGTGCTCGCGCTCGACGCCCCGACCGCGCCCGAGCCGGCCGACCTGGGCACACTCGCGTGGACCGGGTCCGTCTTCGCCCGGGGCCTGACCGTCGGCGAGGTCGCCCGCCAGCTGGCGGACCGCTTCGGCGTGGCCGTCTCCGTCGCCCCGGCGCTCGCGGGCGAGCCCGTCTCCGACGGCGAGTACGGCGCCGACGGCCTGCGCGACGCGCTCGACAAGGTGGCCCTGGCCTTCGGCGCCCGCGTCGAGGCCGAGGGCGACGGGTTCCGGATCGTGGAGTAGAGGCGGGCGCGGACGCGCGGGGGCCGTCCGTTGACGCCGTCTCTATCCTCTGCCGATGCGCCTCTCCGCTCCCGTCGCCGTGCTCGCGGCCGTGCTCGCCCTGGGCGCGGCGCGCCCGGCGGCGGCGCAGTCGGAGGCCGAGTTCGTCTGGGTGAACGCCCCGCTGTCGGAGGCGCTCTACGAACTCGCCGAGGCGACCGGCCTGGAGTTGGTGTTCGCCTTGCGGCTGGTCGACGACATCCGGGTGAGCGGCCGCTTCCGGGCGTCGGACGACCCCGACCGGGCGCTGCGCTACCTTTTGCGCAGCACGGGCGTCCGCGCCGAGCGGATCCGGGCGGGCCAGTACGTCCTGATCAAGGAGCCGCTCAACGTGACGGTGGCCGGCGAGACCGAGCGCGAGGCGTACACGGGCACGCTCGACGGACGCGTGGTGGACGCCGAGACGAGCGCAGCGCTGATGGGCGCCCACGTCTGGCTCGTCGACCTGGGCCTGGGCGACGTCGTCGCCTACGACGGCGGGTTCGCCGTGCCCGACCTCCCGACGGGCCGCTACGTCGTCCGCGTGTCGCACGTCGGGTACCGGCCGGTCCGCTTGGAGCTCGACGTGTTCCCCGACTCGCCGCGCTTGCCGCCGACCGTCCGGCTCCAGGCCGAGACCGTCGAGGCGCCCGACACGCCGGTCGTCGCCGGGCCCGACCCGCCCGGGCCCACGCCGGGGATGACGGAGTTGGGCGCCCGCCAGGCCGCCGCGATCCCCTACGCCTTGGGCGAGGCCGACCTGGCGGCGACGCTGTCGTGGCTGCCGGGCCTGTCGCGGACCGGCGGCGCGTCGGGCGCTTTGGTGGTCCGGGGGGCGGACCCGACCCAGACGCGCTACGTCCGCGACGGCGTCCCGCTGTACGAGCCGTGGCACGCCTTCGGGCTGTTCTCGGCGTTCCAGCCGGAGGCCCTGTCGCGCGTCCGGTTCCACCGGGGCTCGCTGCCGGCCCCCCTCGGCGGCGGGCTCGCGGCCGTCCTGGACGTCGAGACGACCGACGCCCTCCACGGCGACACGCTGCGGACGGTCGGCCTGGGCGCCGTCGACGTCCGGGCCGTGGCCGACGTGCCGCTGGGCGACCGCGTCGGCGTCCACGTCGGCCTGCGGCGGTCAGTCCTCGGGCCGATCTTGCGGCCGGGCTTGCGTGCTGAGGGCGGCGCGTGGGTCCTGGACCCGACCGGCGGCGACCCGTTCCGTCGCGGCCACGCCCCCACCGTCGCGTTCGCCGACGCCGACGTCAAGCTGAGCGCGGCCGTCGGTGAACACGCACACGTCGACGTCGCCGGAGCGCTCGGGACCGACGCCGTCCGCATCGACCTGCCGGGCGTGGCCGGCGGGCTCGACTACGGCTGGCGGACGCACTCGGCGTCGGCACGGTACCGCGGGCTCCAGGGCCAGAAGACGCTGCTGTCGGCGCTCGCGTACCGGACCGGTCACGCGGCGACCGAGGAGCGGCGGTTCCCCTCGGCCGTGGCCCAGACGGACCAGGCGCTCGTCGAGCACGGCGCGTCGCTCGACGTGGACCGCTTCGTGTCGCTCGCGCACCAGGTGCGGTTCGGCGTCCAACTCGCGCACCGCGCCGTCGACGGCGCCCAGCTCGGCCCGGACGGGACCACCGAGGGCGAGCAGCGCGTGGCCGAGATGGCCGTCTACGCGATGGACACGTGGCGGCCGGCGGAGGGGTGGCAGGTCCAACCCGGCCTCCGCGCCGAGGTCCGCGCCGACGACGGCCGCGTGCTGGGCCTCGACCTCAGCCCGCGCCTGTTCGCTCGGTGGACGCCCGACGCCGACCGGCTGGTCGTCCGCGCCGGTGTCAGCCGCCAGACGCAGGCCGTCCAGCGCGTCCGCGACCGGGTCAGCGGTCGGTATGCGCTCGCGGCGTCGCGCTGGCTCCTCACCGGCCGCGACGTGCCGCTGGCGCGGGCGTGGCAGGTCGGCGCCGGCGCCGAGTGGGCCCCGGCGGACCCGTTCGCGTTCAGCGTCGACGTGTACGGCCGGCGGTCGCGGGGCCTGCTGGAGCCGCTGGAGGCCTCGGCACGCGAGGCCGGCGTCGTCCCGGCGGATCTCCTGCGGGCCCACCCACCCCACGACGGCCGAGCGGCCGGCGTCGAGCTGGCGGCCCGCTACGGCCGAGGCGATTGGACGCTCGGGCTGAGCGGCGCGCTGGCCCGAGCCCAGGTCCGCCCCGAGCCGGGCGGCGACTGGCGGCCCTCGGCCTACGACCGGCCCGTCGCGCTGGGGCTCATCGCCCAGCGCGGCCGGGGGCCGTGGACCGCCGCCGTGCGCCTCGACGTCGAGTCCGGCCTGGCCCGGCCCAACGGCGTGCGCGACGCCGTGCAGGTCCGCGCGGGCGCCGCCGTCGGCGCCAACGCGGCCCTGTGGGGGATCCGATGGACCACGCTGGCCCAGGTGACGGCCCGGCCGCGCGCGTCGCCCGCGGGCCCGGGAACGGGAGGCGTCGGCCTCCCCCTCGCGACCGACCCCCGTGGCCTGCCCGGCTGGCCCGTCGTCAGCGTCTCGGCGAGGTGGTGACGACGGGGGCCTGGGCGGGCGGAGCCGTGGCCGAGGGCGAGCCCGAAGGCGGACCTGACCCCGCCGCCGCACGTTGGCACTCCACGAGTCCACCTCTCCACCCCGCATGGCCTTCAACTCCCAGCGCCGCGAGCGCCCCGACCCCGCCGACCTCGACCTGGCTGACGGGACCGTCACGCGCGTCGCTCAGCAGAAGAAGGACCTCGACCGGGCCAGCATCTTCATCGACGAGACGTTCGCTTTCGGGCTCGCCGTCGACCTGGTGATCGAGGCCGGCCTGCGCAAAGGCGTCATGCTGACGGCCGAGCAGCAACGGGCGCTCCTGGTCCGCCAGGAGACGTTCTCGGCGAAGGCGTCGGCGATGGCCGGCCTGTCGAACCGGGCCCGGACGGCCGACGAGGTCCGCCAGTCGCTGCTCCGCAAGGGGTTCGCCGAGGCCATCGCCGAGGACACCGTGGCCGACCTCGAGCGGATCGGGCTGGTGGACGACGAGGCCTACGCCCGCGCGTTCGCCCGCGACCGCTTCAACGGGCGGGGCTACGGGCCGGCGCGGCTCCGCCAGGACCTGATGCGGAAGGGGGTCGGGCGAGTCACGATCGACGCAGCGCTGGCGGAGCTCACCGAGGCCGAAGACATGGGGGCCGAGGCGCGCGAGCAGGCGGCCAAAAAGTGGCGGTCGCTCGCGTCCGAGGAGGACGTCCGCAAGCGGCAGAAGAAGACGCTCGACTTTCTGGTCCGCCGCGGGTTCGGGTTCGACACGGCCCGCGCCGCCGTCGACGCCGCCGCGGCCGACGAGGACGCCGACGGCTGGGACGACGCGTGACGCCGGCCCACCTCCGCGTGGGGGCGGTCGGCGTGGCGGTGCTGGTGCTGGCCGCCGGCGCCGCGTTCCCGGCCGTCGCCGCCCACCGCGTCGGCGCGAGCCCGTCGTGGGCGGCCGTCGGCGACGGCGCGCTCTACGCCGCGCTCCCGGCGGCCGGCCTGCTGTGGACGGTCCGGCTGGCGCGAGACCACCGGCTGGCGTCGTGGGCCGCCCTGGTCGGCGCCGTGCTGACGCTCGGCCTGGGCGTGGCCCTCTACGCCGCCGCGCTCCGCCCCGACGCCCGGCCGAGCGCGCCCACGCTCGCCCTCGCCTTCGTCCCGCTCCGTCAGCTCGCCGCCGTCGCCGTCGTCGTGTGGGCCGTCTGGCTCGCCCGGCGAACACGGTGAGGGGGCGGAGGGGAGCTGGGACCGCCGAGAAGTTCAGCTCGGGTCCCCCCACTCCGTGGCCGAGTCGGCCGACCTTCCCGTTCCCCGTTCCCCGTTCCCCGTTCCCCGTTCCCCGTTCCCCATGACCGACCCCGCGCTCGACGCCCGTCAGATCGGCGAGGCCGTCGCCGCCATCCGCGCCCACACCGACCTCGTGCCGACGTTGGCGCTCGTCCTGGGCTCGGGCCTGGGCGCACTGGCCGACGAGGTCGAGGACGCCGTGACGCTCTCGACCGCCGACGTCCCTCACTACCCGGCGTCGACGGTCGAAGGCCACGCGGGCCGGTTGGTGCTCGGCCACCTTGCCGGCCGACCGGTGCTCGTCGTCCAGGGGCGGATCCACGGGTACGAGGGCCACGACGCTCGGGCGCTCGGCTTCCCGGTGCGGCTGGCGAAGGCGCTCGGCGTAGAGGGGCTCGTGCTGACGAACGCGGCCGGCGGGATCAACCCGGCGTTCGGGCCCGGCACGCTCATGCTGATCACGGACCACCTCAACCTGGCATTTCAGAACCCGCTGGCCGGGCCGGTGGGTGAGGGCGAGGTCCGGTTCCCCGATCTGTCCAATCCGTACGACGAAACGTGGCGGGTGCAGGCTCGTAACATTGCGATAACACAGAAAATTCCGTACCGTGAGGGGGTGTATGTGTGGACCTCCGGTCCCTCGTACGAAACGCCCGCTGAAATCCGCTTTTTCGCCCGTGCTGGTGCCGACGCCGTCGGCATGAGTACTGTGCCCGAGGCGCTCCAGGCTGCCGCCATCGGCCTGCCGGTCCTCGGGATCTCGACCATCACCAACCCCGCGGCCGGCCTCGACCCGGCGCCCCTCGACCACGCCGACGTGCTGGAGGTGGGGCGCCGCGTCCGGGACCGACTCGCCGCCTGGGTCCGCGGCATCGTCGCTGAGACCGGCCCCTAGGCCGGGGGACCCGGGGCTCCTTCGGGAGCTACGCCTCGGGACCCATGACTCGCCTCTCGACCGTCCTGCTCGCCGTCCTGCTCGCCGCGCCCACCGTGGCCGCGGCGGGCGACCCGCTCCGGGCCCAGGTGTTTAGCGGAGTCGACCGCGAGGCTATCGAGGTGGGGGGCCTGCTGGAGATCGAGCTCGAAGTGCTTGCGGTGCCGGTCACTGCCGATGCTCGCCGAGCGCTCGACGAGGCGTTCCGGTCGTGGGACGTCGGGAGCCAGCTCGGCCAAGGGCTCTCGCTCGTGCGGAACGGCGCACCGGTGGGGCGGGCCACGGGCAACGTGGTCGAGCTCCAGCGCCGCCTGATCGTCCGCGTGACGAGCGCGGCCGTCGACGCGGTCCCGAGCCTGCGGCTGGACGTGACGGTGGGTGGACGGCGGTGGTCGCTCGCGACGCGCGCGCATCCCATCCGGGCCTACGCCGGCGACGCGGCGGTCGGGGTGGCCGAGCGGTCCGTCGTCGCCGTCACGGTCGAGGGCGAGATCGACGGGGTCCGGTTCGAGCGGATCGGCTCCGCGTTCGCCGTCGGCGACGACGCGCTGGTGACGGCGTACCACGTGGTCGTCGGGGCGAGCCGCGTCCGGGTGCGGCTGCCCGGCGGCCGGGAGGTCTCGGTCGGGCGGGTCTGGACGCTCGACCCGGTCCGCGACGTGGCCATCCTGCACCTGCCGGCCGAGGTCGGGCGTCGGGCCGGTCTCCGCCCGCTCGTCATCGCGCCGGAAGCGGCCGACGGGCCCGTGGCGTTCACCGCCGGGTGGCCCGCCGGCGTCCAACGCCGGACGGTCGCCGGCCGCTTTTCCGACCTCGTCCTGGACGGACAGCGGGTCCGCGTGGCCGCCAACGCCGTCCGGCCCGGCGACAGCGGCGGGCCCCTGCTCGACCACGCCGGCCGCGTGCTGGGCGTCGTCGTGTCGGGCCGGCAGACCGGAGGCGTGCCCGACCTGCTCGACGAGGCGATCTCGCTGGCCTCGGACCCCGGCCCGGCGCTGGCCCACTACCAGACCGCCGACCGCTCCGTCCGCCTGACGAGCGCGCTCGCCGAGATCACGCGGACGCTGCCGGCCGCCCAGGCCCACGCCGCCGTCGGCGCGATCCAGGTCCCGGCCCGGCGCGCCGGCTGGGACCAGCGGCCCCACGTGGCGTTGCTCCGCGAGGCGCTCCGCCAGTCCCCCGACGACGCCGTCCTGCAGTACACGGCCGGGATGGTGCTGGAGGAGGTCGGGGAGGTCGAGCTGGCCGCCGGGGCGCTCGACGCCTCGCGCCGGGCGGGCTACGCCCCCGCCGGCTACTCGCTGGCGCACCACCTGCTGAGCCGGGGCGAGGTAGCCGCCGCCGCCGACCTGTTCGCCGAGACGGCCGTCGCCGGCCCGTACCGCCGGTTGGGCGCGTTCGGGCAGGCGCAGGCACTGATCGAGATGGGGCGTTACCACGCGGCGGAACGGGCCCTCGAGTCGGTCCTGGGCCACGACGCCCGGTTCGCGCCGGCGCTGTACCTCCTGGGCATCGTCCGGCTCGCTCAAGGGCGGGTGGAAGAAGCCCGCGCGCTGACCGTCCGTCTGGGCGCGCGACCCGGTTGGGCCGACGCGCTCCGCCTGCCCATCGAGTCCGAGGCGCTCCGCCCGCCGATGGTCGAGCCGCTTCCCCGCGTCGCACTCCGGTAGGGGCTCGCCGGCGCTCGCGGGGATGGGCACGCTGCGCTCACCGCGATGGGAAGGGGGAACGGGCAGAGAGCGTGGGGTGGCCCGAGGGCCAGGCCGGGGGCGTCCCTCGCCCACCGCTCACCGCCTAAGAAGGGGTGAACCGCGGATCGCGGATCGGGGGCCGAGGTACGTTGCCGCATGCCCCCGCTGCTGCCCCTCGTCCCGTACGCCGAGCGCCGCGCCCGCCTGTCGGCCGTGCTCGACCGCCGCGCCGTGTTCGACGACGCCGTCGAGGCCTCCGTCCGCGCCATCCTGGACGACGTCCGCCGGCGGGGCGACGCGGCGCTGCTGGACCTGACCGAGCGGTTCGACGGCGTCCGCCCGGAGACCTTGGTCGTGCCGACCGAGGCGCTCGACCGGGCGCTCGACGCGCTCGACCCGGCGCTCCGCGAGACGCTGGAGCAGGCCGCCGCCAACGTCCGCCGGTTCCACGAGTGCGAGAGGCCCGCGTCGTGGGCGCACGACGACGGCGACGGCGTCGCGTTCGGGCAGCGGATCTCGCCCGTCGAGCGGGCCGGGCTCTACGTGCCGGCCGGGACGGCGCCGTTGCCGTCGAGCGTGATCATGAACGCCGTGCCGGCCCAGGTCGCCGGCGTCGACGAGATCTGGGTGTGCAGTCCACCTGGAGCGGACGGACTCCCGCACCCGCTCATCTTGGCGACGGCGCGGCTGCTCGGCCTCGAGCACGTCGTCGCCGTGGGCGGGGCGCAGGCGATCGGCGCGCTGGCGTTCGGGACCGAGACCGTGCCCCGCGTCGACGTCGTGGTGGGGCCCGGCAACGCCTGGGTGGCGACGGCCAAGAAGCTCGTCGTCGGCCAGGTCGGGATCGACTCGGTCGCCGGGCCGAGCGAGGTCGTCGTGCTGGCCGACGACGGGGCGGACCCGACGTGGGCGGCGGCCGACCTGCTGGCCCAGGCCGAGCACGACGCCCGCGCGAGCGCCATCTTGGTCACGCCGTCGCAAGCGCTGGCGCGCGCCGTCCAAGCCGAGGTCGACCGTCTCGTCCCCACGCTCCCCCGCGCCGACGTGCTGCGGGCGTCGCTCCCCGCCTACGGCGCCGCCGTCGTCACCGGCTCGATGGACGAGGCCGTGGCCTGCGTCGACGAGCTGGCGCCCGAGCACCTGGTGATCCTGTCCGACGACGCGGACGCGCTGTGGAGTCGGGTCCGTCACGCCGGCGCCGTCTTCCTGGGCCACCTCACGCCCGAGCCCGTCGGCGACTACTTCGCGGGTCCGAACCACGTGTTGCCGACCGGCGGCACGGCCCGGTTCGCGTCGGCGCTGGGCGTCGGCGTGTTCCTGCGGCGCCAGTCGGTCGTCCGCTACTCCCAGGCCCGGCTCGCGCAGTCCGGCGAGGCCATCGCCCGGTTCGCCGAGGCCGAGGGGCTCGACGCCCACGCCCTGGCCGTCCGCGTCCGGATGGACGTGGAACGTGCGGGGTCGAACGCGGAAGGCTCCCGAGCGGTTGGCCTCAGGCGGTCTGCGAGCGAGTAGTCCGACGCCGACCATTCCTCACTCCACGTCGCCCCGATCCATGTCCGCCCCGACCCACCTCGTCCGCCCCGAGATCCGTGCCGAGCGCGCCTACCGCGTGCCGACGACGCTCGACGTGGAGGCGAAGGTGGACCAGAACGAGAGCCCGTACGACCTGCCGGACGAGATCAAGCGGGCCGCGCTCGACGCGTTCGCCGCGACGCCCTGGAACCGATACCCCGACGACCGGCCGCACCGGCTGGTCCGCGCGATCGAAGAGCGGGAGGGGTTGCCGGCGGGATCGGTCATCGTCGGGCGCGGGTCGAACGAGCTGTCCCACACCCTCGGCCTCTGTTTCTTGGACGCCGGCACGCCGGTCGTCCTGCCGAGCCCCATGTTCGCGCTCTACGCGAGCGTCGCCCGGATGCACGGGGCCCGCGTCGTCGACGTCCCCGCCGGACCCGACCTGGCCCACGACCCCGACGCCATCCTGCAGGCGGCCGTCGACGCCGACGCGCCGCTCACCATCGTCACGACGCCCAACAACCCGACGGGCCAGACGATCGCCCACGACGGTCTGGAGCGGCTGGCGGCCGGCGTCCCCGGCGTGCTCGTCATCGACGAGGCGTACCACGAGTTCCTGGACGGCCCGACGGCGACGGACGTGCTAAAGGCCCACGCCAACGTGCTGGTGATGCGGACGTTCTCGAAGGCGTTCGGGTTGGCGGGCGTCCGCCTGGGCGTGCTGATGGGTCACCCCGAGGTGGTCGCCGAGATCGAGAAGTCGCGGCTGCCGTTCCTGGTCGGCCGGCTGGGCGAGGAGGTCGGGCTGTCGATCCTGGACCGGCGGGACCTGGTGGCCGAGCGCGTGGCCGAGCTGAGGGCCGAGCGCGAGTCGCTGGAGGCGTGGTGCGCGTCGCTCGACGGCGTCGAGGTGCTGCCCGGCGCCGCCAACTTCTTCCTGGTCCGCACGCCGCTGGAGCCCGGCGATCTGCAGCGCCGGCTGGCCGAGCGCGGCGTGCTCGCCCGCGACGTCACCGGCTACCCGGCCCTCGCCAGTCGCGACGGCCGCCCCGGCTGGCTCCGCATCTCCGTCGGCGCCCCGTCCGAGAACGCCGTCATCCGCCGCGCCTTCCTCGACGCGGTGGGGGAGGGGTGACGCGGGGCGGGCCGCCCGTCTTTCATTCCGAGGCTGTCGCAACCTCTCCCTCATTTGTCGTCCTGAGCGGAGCGAAGGATCTCGACGCCGACGGTGGAGGCCATAGGGGCCGGCGCGGCAGGTCTCGGAGTCCAAGTTGAGATCCTTCGCAGGCTCAGGATGACGCGGTAGGCGAGGTTGCGACAGCCCTTGCCCTCCACCCCTCCACCCCCGAGATGACTCTCCTCGACGACCTCCGCTGGCGCGGCGTCCTCTACGACCACACGCCCGACCTCGACGACCACCTCGCCGAGGGCTCGCGCACGGCCTACTGCGGGTTCGACCCGACGGCCGACAGCCTGCACGTCGGCTCGCTCGTGCCCATCATGGGCCTGGCGCGGCTGCAGCGCCACGGCCACACGCCGATCGCGCTCGTCGGCGGGGGGACCGGCCTTATCGGCGACCCGTCCGGCAAGGCGAACGAGCGGTCGCTGCTCACGCGCGAGCAGGTCGACGCGAACGTGGTCGGCATCCGGCGCCAGCTCGAGCGGTTCCTCGACTTCGACGGCCCCCACGCCGCCCGGATGGCCAACAACGCCGAGTGGCTGACGACCATCCCGCTGACCGACTTCCTGCGCGACGTCGGCAAGCACTTCACGATCGGCTACATGACGGCCAAGGAGTCCGTTAAGAGCCGGGTCGAGAGTGGGCTGTCGTTTACCGAGTTCAGCTACATGCTGCTCCAGGCGACCGACTTTCTCCACCTCTACCGAGAGCAGGGTGCCACGGTCCAGCTCGGCGGGAGCGACCAGTGGGGCAACATCACGGCCGGGACCGAGCTGGTCCGCCGGAGCGCCGGCGGCAAGGCGCACGGGTTCGTGATGCCACTCGTTACGAACGCCTCCGGGACCAAGTTCGGCAAGACCGAGGCCGGCACCGTCTGGCTCG
The DNA here is from genome assembly GCA_963848075.1 of uncultured Bacteroidota bacterium. Lineage (GTDB taxonomy): Bacteria > Bacteroidota > Rhodothermia > Rhodothermales > Rubricoccaceae > Rubrivirga. The sequence goes on along the minus strand of CAWKCB010000004.1, from coordinate 1,313,951 downwards.
ACGCCGAGCGGACGTCGCCGTACCGGTTCTACCAGTTCTGGCTGAACACCGACGACCGCGACGTGGTCGCCTACCTCCAGTACTTCACCTGGCTCGGGCGCGACGAGGTCGACGCGCTGGAGGCTGCGATGGAGGAGCGGCCCGGCGCGCGCCAAGCCCAGCGGGCGCTGGCCCGCGAGGTGACGACCCTCGTCCACGGGCCCGAGGCGACCGAGGCCGCCGAGCGGGCGGGGCGGGCGCTGTTCGGCGGCGACCTGTCCGAGCTGAGCTCGGCGGCGCTGGCCGAGGTGTTCGAGGAGGCCCCGTCCGTCGACGTCTCGGCGGCCCAGTTCGAGGGCGAGGGGGTCGGCGTGGTGGACCTGCTGGTCGAGGCCGGGCTGGCGTCGTCCCGGGGCGAGGCCAAGCGGGCCGTCACCGGCGGCGGCGTCCGCGTCGGCGACGCGCGCGTCGAGGATCTGGGGCAGACGCTGACGCGCGCCGACGCCGTCGACGGGGCCGTGGTGGTGCTGCGGAAGGGCAAAAAGTCGGTCGCCCTCGTCCGCCTGGTCTAGCCCGGCGAACCGCGCGCGCCGTGCCCGGTTCGGGGGGAGCGCGCCCGGCGGGCCGTATCTTGCGCGCCTTACTGGACCGATCAACTGCTTCTCAATGGACTACATCCAGGTCGACATCATCGGGCTCTCGACGAGCCCCTCGTCCGGGGGCGCGTACGCCCTCGTGCTCGGCGAGGTCGGCGGCAACCGGCGGCTCCCGATCATTATCGGGGCGTTCGAGGCGCAGGCCATCGCGCTGGAACTGGAGAAGATCCAGCCGCCGCGGCCGATGACCCACGACCTGCTCCGGTCGCTGTTCGACACCCTCGGCGCCGACGTCACCGACGTCGTCATCGACGACTTGCGAGAGGGGACGTTCTTCGCCAAGATCCGCTACACCTACGACGGCGAGGAGGCCACGCTCGACGCCCGCCCGTCGGACGCCGTCGCGCTGGCGGTCCGCACCGACGCCGACCTGTTCGTCGCCTCGGGCGTGCTCGACGAGGCCGGCATCCCGGCCGACGACGAGGGCGAGCCGGTCGAGTCGGACGCCGAGCCGGACCCGTTCGAGAGCGCGGCCTCCTCGGCCATGTCCCAGCTCGACCGGATGGAGAACCAGCTCGAGAAGGCCATCGCGGACGAGGACTACGAGGCGGCGGCCAGGCTGCGCGACGAGATCGCCCGGATGCGCGACGGGAACTAGCCGTGCGCTGGGTCTCTCTCGCGGTGGTCCTGGCCGCCGGGCCGTGCCTCGCCCAAGACGCGGCCACGCCGGGCGCCCCTGGCGCTGAGGCCGCCGTCGTGGCCTACGTCGAGGCGTTCGCCGCCGGCCGCCACGTCGAGGCCGCCCAAGCCCTGGACCCGGGCGAGCTGGCCGAGTTCGTCGGCTTGCTCCAGACGCTCTCGGCCCAGGGCGGGGCGGCGCCGTTCGACGTCGACCCCAAGCTCGCGCCGCCCAAGGCGTTCGCGCAGTTCCTCGCCGCCGTCGCCGAGGCTCAGCCCGAGCTGGGCGAGGCCTACGGGTCACTCGAGGCCGACGTCCTGGGCAGCGTCGCCGAGGGCGACTCGCTCCGCCACGTGGTCGTTCGGAGCCGGTTCACGCTGGCCGGCGCCCCGACGAGCGGCGTCCAGACGACGACGGCCCGGTGGGACGGGGCCCGCTGGGTGATCACGTTCGACGACCGGATGCGCCAGTTCCGCCAGACCCTGGAGGCGATGACGGGAGCGGCGGGCTCCGAGTGACCGACCTCGTCGCCCCGGCCGTCGCGCCGATTCCGCTCGCGGCCTTGGGCGCCTCGGCGCTGCACCAGGCGATGTTGGCCGGCGACCCGGCCGCACTCGCGTTGTACCGGTGGTCTCCCCACGACCCTGCCGACCGGGCCCAAGCCGCCCACGTCGCCGCCCAAGAGGCCACCGCCCGGGGCACACGCGACGCCGTCGCCGACGTGCTCGCCGAGCAGAACCAGACGTGGGACAGCTCCGACGCCGTGCTCGGCTGGGTCGACGCGCTACGCCATCCGGACGCCGTGGCGGTCGTCACGGGCCAGCAGCTCGGGCTGTTCGCCGGCCCGCTCTACACGATCTACAAAGCGCGGACGGCCGTCCGCCTGGCGGCGCGGCTGGCGCGCGAGACCGGTCGCCCGGCCGTCCCCGTGTTCTGGCTGGCCGACGAGGACCACGACTTCGCCGAGATCCAGCGGGCGACGTTCGCCCACGACGGGCACGTCCGCACTTGCACGTACGACGACGGACGCCCGGCCGACGCCGACCGAGGTCCCGTCGGGCGGATCGTGCTGGATGCCCGAGCGACCGGCCGCGCACTCGCTGAACTGGAGGCGGCGCTCCCCGACGGCCCCGGCCGCGCCGACGCCTTGGGGCTCGCCCGGGACGCCTACGTCCCGGGGCGGACGATGCGCGACGCCTTCGCGACTCTGCTGCGCGCCCTCGTCCCCGACATCGTCCTCATGTCGGCCGACGACGCGCGGCTCAAGCGACTCGCGGCGCCGGTGTTTGTTCAGGAGGCGAGGGCGTGGCCGGAGACGCTGGCGCGTCTGGAGGCGCGGAGCCGGGCCCTCGTCGACGCCGGCTTCCACGCCCAGGTCGCGCCGACGCCCGTCAACCTGTTCGTGATGGGGGAGGGGGCACGGACGCCCCTCGACCCGGCCGACCGCCTGCCCCGGACTCGATCCGGGGGCGGGTTCGTCCGGCGCGGCACCGGCGAGCGGATCTCGACGGAGGACTTGCTGGCGCGGATCGGTGCCGACCCTGGGTCGATCAGCCCGAACGTCGTCCTCCGTCCGCTCGTCCAGGACACCCTGCTGCCGACGGCGGCCTACGTCGCCGGGCCGGGCGAGGCCGCCTACTTCGCCCAACTCGGGCCGGTCTACGAGCACTTCGGCGTGCCGATGCCGGTCGTCGAGCCGCGCCTGAGCGTGACGGTCGTCGAGCCCGGCGTGGCCAAGGTGCTCGACCGCTACGGCCTGACCGTGCCCGACCTCGGGGCCGGGGCCGTCGACCCGCAGCAGCGGCTGCACGCGCTGTGGCGCCGGCTCGCGCTGGAGGCGTCCGACGTCGACCTGGAGGCGGCCTTCGCCCGGGCGTCCGAGGCCGCGCTCGCCGCCGTCGACGCGCTCGGACCCGTCGCGTCCGAGACCGACGCGACGCTGGCCGCGAGCGTCGGAGCCACGCGGCGGGCCGTCGAGAAGGCGATCGGCGCGCTGGCCACCAAGGCGGTCCGTGCTGAAAAGCGGAACCACGGGGTCGTGCGCGAGCGGCTGATGCGGGCGCAGGCGGCGCTGTGGCCCGAGGGCACGTTGCAAGAGCGGGCGCTGGGTCCGCTCGGCGTCGTCGCCCGACACGGGCTCGGCGCGCTCGCCGAGATCGTCGACGCCGTCCCGCTCGACGCGACCGCTCACTACGTCGTCCGCCCATGACCGACCTGTTCTCGCCGCTCGTCGAGCGGGCCATCGAGGTCGCGGCCGAGTGGCACGACGGGACGTACCGGAAGGGGCGGTGGAGCGACCCGTGCGTTCGGGACCCCGGGGGCACGCCGTCGCGCGTCCCCGCGATGGCCCACGTCACGGCCGTCGCGATGACGGTCCAGCGGGCCGGCTGGGGCGACGACGCCGTCGCGGCGGCCTTCCTCCACGACGCCTTGGAAGACGCCAACCGCCACGGCGACGCGCTGGCGCGGGCGACGCTGGTGGGGCTCGTCGGCGAGACGGTCACCCGGATCGTCGAGGCCGTCAGCGAGCCGAAGCGCGACGCCGACGGGGACTGGCTGCCGTGGCGCGTCCGCAAGGAGGCGTACCTCGCGACGCTGGCCGCCGGGCCGGTCGAGGCCGTCGCGGTCTCGCTCGCCGACAAGCTCCACAACGCGTTCTCGATGGCGTCGAGCCTGGAGTGCGGCATCGACATCTTCACGTCGGCGCCGGGGCGCCGCGGGCTCTCGGCCGGACCCGAGGACCAGCGGTGGTTTTTCGAGGCCGTCCTGGCCGAGAGCCGGTCGGCCGACGACGCGCGGCTCGTCCCGATGCGCGCGCGGGTCCGCGACGAGATCGACCGGTTCACGCGCGCCGCCGGGCTCGCGCCGGGGTAAACGCCCGCCGCTCGTTTATCGGAGCGCGGCGTGGTCGACCATCAGGCAGCGGTCGGCGACGTAGGGCAGGCTGGCGGCCTCGGCGAGCCGCTCGGCTTCGTCGGAGTGGACGCCGATCTGGGTCCAGATCAGCGGCCGGTCGCCCGTGCGCTCCGACCGCCGCGCGGCGTCGCGGACGACGTCGGCCGTGAACTCGGGCCGGCGGAACACGTCGACGACGTCGATGGAGACGTCGTCCGGGATCGAGTCGAGGTCGGGGTAGGCCGTCTCGCCCAGGACCTCGTCGTGGTTCGGGTTGACCGGGATCATCTGGAAGCCGGCGTTTTGGATGTAGCGGGCGATCCGGTGGCTCGTCTGGAACCCGCGCGGCGAGCAGCCCACGACGGCGATCGTGCGGGCGCCGCGGAGGACGGAGGCGATGTCGGGCGAACTCGCAGGGGGCATGGCGGCGTAGCAGGGGCTCCGCCGTCCTACCCGTCGCTCCGCCCGTGGATTCCCTGACCCGCCCCGTCCCGTCGTCCCCAGCGACATCGGCCCCAGCGATCGACGAGGCTCCCGACGTCGCCGTGTCCAGCGCGCCTCCCGGTGCGCTGGCGCGCCTCGGCCGCCTCCTGCCCGGCGTCGAGGCGCTCGTCCGGTTCGCGTACCGGACGGCCGGTGCGAGCGCCGTGGCGGCCGTCGTGATCGTCGCCGCCGTCTGGCAGTGGCTCGACGGATCGGCCTGGGTGCCGAGCGGGGCGGCCGAGGCGTGGCCGCTGCTCGGGGGGTTGGGCGCCGTCTTGCTGCTGCCGGCCGCCGCCGCGGCGCTCGCGGGCTGGACCCTCGCCGACCTCGCCTCGATCCCCGGCCAGCTCCGCGACGCGGCGCTCCAGGCCTCGGGCCGGGCGTCCCAAGCGCGCGGCCCGCGCACGGGGAGCCGCCTGGTCGCCGTCGGCCGCTCGATCTGGGCCGCGCGGGGGCTGGCGCTGCTCTCGAAAGGGACGTGGCTAAAGGGCGTCGGCGCGCTCCGGTTTGTCCGCCTAGCGAGCTTGCCGTTCGCGCTCGGCCTGCTGGCCCTCTTTGCGCTCAACGCCGTCGTGATCGCGGGCGGCGTCGTGGCCGCGCTCTTGCTGCTGTTCTGATGGACCCCTCGCCCGCTTCGCCCGCCGTCCGCTTCGTCCGCCGCCGCCTGGCGCGGGGCGTGCCCTACGGCCTGGGGTTCACGATCGCGTTCGTCGCCGTCGTCGCCGCGCTGTGGGGGTTCCTGGAGGTGGTCGACGCCGTCACGGAGGCCGACGACGTCGTCCGGTTCGACGCCATCGCCCACGGCTGGGTGTACGACACGTTCGGGGGCAGCCCCGAGCTGGGCCGGGCCGTCACGTGGTTCGGCAACAACGCGACGCTCATCGGCTTCGTGGTCGTGGTCGCGCTCGGGCTCGTGCTGACGCGGCGGTACTGGGCCGCGCTCCGGGTCGTGGCCGCGTCCGGCCTGGGCGGGTTGGTCGTGCTGGGCCTGAAGGCGCTGTTCGCGCGCGAGCGGCCGACGGACCCGATCATCGAGGCCACCGGCTACAGCTTCCCCAGCGGCCACGCGTTCGCGTCGACCGTGTTCTACGGGATGATGGTGTACCTCGTGTGGCGGCTCACCGAGCGGCGGTGGGCCCGCGCGCTCGCCACCGTGCTCGGGCCGCTCGTGGTGCTGGCGGTCGGGCTGTCGCGGGTGTACCTCAACGTCCACTACCTCAGCGACGTGCTGGCCGGGTGGCTGTCCGGGACCGCGTGGCTGGTGGCGTGCCTCCTGGTGATCGACGTCGTCGAGACGCGGACGCGGAGCCGCGCCGAGGCCCGCGAGGAGGCCGAGCGCCCGCACGACGCCGACCCTCAGCCGCACGGGATGCCGATGGAGACCGGGGGGCGAACGCACGCCCCGTGACGCCCCCCGCGAGCCGGCCGGTCGCCCCGCTCCGGTCTCGCTCGCGGTCCTCTTGGCAGGCGAGCAGGGCTGCTACGTTCTCCGATGTGGAGGGAGCTCTCCTCGCACCCGAGCCGTCGTCCCCGCGCAGGCGGGAATCCAGAGGGGCGACCTCGGCGCCCCGACCGCCCTGGAGTCCAGCCTTCGCGGGAACGGCTCGTTAGGGTCAGGAGAGCGAGAACGGAGCGGCCGTGCTCGCTCGGGCGAGGAGAGCGCGGGGCGGCTGTTCCTCGTGGTTCAGCTGGCCTTCTCCCTGGATGGAGACGACGGGGCCGGGGATCTCGGGTGGGGGCCGACGGTAGCTTCCGGCCCCTCGACGACCGCACCCAGGCATGGCCGGATACCCCCACGACGACATCGAGACCAAGTGGCAGGCCTGGTGGGCCGACCACGAAACGTTCCGCCAGCCCGGCCCCGGCGACGACGGCTTCGACGCCTCCAAGCCCGGGTTCTACGCGCTCGACATGTTCCCGTACCCGTCGGGCGCGGGGCTCCACGTGGGCCACCCCGAGGGCTACACGGCCACCGACATCGTCGCCCGCGTCCGGCGGATGCAGGGCTACAACGTGCTCCACCCGATGGGCTGGGACGCGTTCGGGCTCCCCGCCGAGCAGGCCGCCCTGCGCGAGGGGATCCACCCCCGCGTGACGACCGCCCGCAATGAGGAGACCTTCCGGCGCCAGCTCCAGCGGCTCGGCTTCAGCTACGACTGGTCGCGCGAGATCGACACGACGGACCCAGCCTACGTCAAGTGGACCCAGTGGATCTTCCTGACGCTCTACGAGCGGGGCCTGGCCTACGAGGCGTTCGCGCCTGTCAACTGGTGCCCCGAGCTGGGCGCGGTCCTGTCGAACGAGGAGGTCGTCGACGGCCGGTCGGAGATCGGGGGCCACCCCGTCGTCCAGGTCCCGATGCGGCAGTGGATGCTCCGGATCACCGAGTACGCCGACCGGCTGCTCGACGGGCTCGACGACCTCGACTGGCCCGAGTCCGTCAAGGCGATGCAGCGGAACTGGATCGGGCGGAGCGTCGGGGCCGAGGTCGACTTCGGCGTGTTCGGCTACCCCGCGCTCCACGTCCGCGTGTTCACGACGCGGCCGGACACGTTGTTCGGGGCGACCTACATGGTGCTCGCGCCCGAGCACCCGCTCGTGAATGAGATCACGGGCGCCGACCAGGCGGAGGCCGTCCGCGAGTACGTCGCCCAGGCGGCGCGCAAGACCGAGCGCGACCGCCAGGAGCAGAAGGCCAAGACCGGCGTGTTCACGGGGGCCCACGCCGTCAACCCGGTCAACGGGGAGAAGGTGCCGATCTGGATCGCCGACTACGTGCTGGCCGGCTACGGGACCGGCGCCATCATGGCCGTCCCCGCGCATGACGCCCGCGACTTCGAGTTCGCCCAGGCCCACGGCCTGCCGATCCGCCCGGTCGTCCGCCCGCCCGCCGCCTGGCTCGCCGCCCACGCCGGCCCGGACACCCCGACCGACACCGAGGCCGACCTGCTGTTCGGCGGCTACAACGACGACGCCCGGAACTGGACCGAGGTCTACACCGGCGCCGACGGCACGGTGATGAACTCGGACGCCTCCGGCGGGCCCGTCGCCGACATCGCCGACCGGGGCGTCACGCTGGACGGCCTGGCGGTGCCGGCGGCGCAGGCCGACGTGATCGCGTGGCTCGAGTCGAACGGGGTCGGCCGGGAGCGTGTCAACTACAAGCTCCGCGACTGGCTCTTCAGCCGCCAGCGCTACTGGGGCGAGCCGATGCCGATCGTCCACACGACCGACGACGACGGCGACGTGGTGCCCCGGCCGCTGCCCAAGAGCGCGCTGCCGCTCACGTTGCCCGAGGTCGAGGACTACCGGCCGGCCGACAACGGCGAGAGCCCGCTCGCGACGGCGACCGACTGGCTCACGACGACCGACCCCGAGACCGGCCGGCCCGCACGCCGCGAGACCAACACGATGCCGCAGTGGGCCGGCTCGTGCTGGTACTACCTCCGCTACCTCGACCCGGGCAACGACCAGGCGCTCGTCGACCCCGAGAAGGAGCGGTACTGGATGCCGGTCGACTTGTACGTCGGCGGGGCCGAGCACGCGGTGCTCCACCTGCTCTACGCCCGGTTCTGGCACAAGGTGCTGTTCGACGCCGGCGTGGTGTCGACCGACGAGCCGTTCCAGAAGCTCGTCAACCAGGGCATGATCCTGGGCGAGGTCGAGTACACGGCCTTCCGCCGCGTGGGCGACGACGGCCAGCCGTTCGGCTGGGTCTCGGCCGAGCACGCCGTCGAGCTCTACGCGCCCGACGAGGACGACGGGCCCGCGACTCACCAGGACGACCGCGACGGCGCGATGTTGGTCGCCGTCTCCGTCTCGGAGACCGACGTCGAGAAGGGGGGCGACGGGTTCGTCCTCTCCGCCCACCCCGACGTCCGCGTGAGCAGCCGGGCCCACAAGATGTCGAAGAGCCGCGGCAACGTGGTCAACCCCGACGACATCGTGGCCGAGTACGGCGCCGACTCGCTCCGGCTCTACGAGATGTTCATGGGCCCGCTCGAGCAGGCCAAGCCCTGGAATACGCGCTCGGTCGACGGCGTCCACCGGTTCCTCGCGCGGGCCTACCGCTTGGTGATCGACCCCGACACGGGCTCGCGCGCCGCGACCGTCGTGGACGCCCCACCGACGCGCGAGCAGCAGCGCGTCCTGCACGCGACCATTCAGAAGGTCAGCGACGACGTCGAGGGCCTGCGGTTCAACACGGCCATCGCGGCACTCATGGAGTTCGTCAACGCGGCGACCAAGTGGGGCTACATCCCCCAGCCGACGGCCGAGACGTTCACGCAGCTCCTGTCGCCGTTCGCCCCCCACCTCGCCGAGGAGTTGTGGCAGGCGCTCGGCCACGACGACACGATCACCTACCAACCCTGGCCCGACGCCGACGCCGAGCTCCTCAAGGAGGACACGGTCGAGATCGCCGTCCAGGTCAACGGCAAGCTCCGCGGGACCGTCGTGGTGGACGCGGACGCGGACAAGGACGCGATGCTGGCGGCCGCGCGGACCGAGCCCAACGTGGCCAAGTACCTGGAGGAGGGGGCCGTCCGCAAGGAGATCGCGGTGCCCGGCCGGTTGGTCAACTTCGTCGTGGCGTAGCACCGAGGCCGTGTCGGGCTTCGGGAAGACCTGCCCGGGGGTTCGGGGGAGCCCCGAGACCGGTGCGGGCCCGGAACGTCCGGGACGGGACCTTGTAGGGCGAGGGCCCCACCAACTCTCCCCCCAAATCGTGTCCGAACCCGTCGAGCCCACCGTCCGCTCCATCCCCACGCCCCCCGACCGCGAGGTCTTCGTCTACAACGAGTACGAGCACGGCCCGACCGACTACGGCCGCCGGTCGGCCGCGATCAAGCGCGTCAGCTGGGGGGCCATCTTCGCCGGGGCCCTGGTCGCCGTCGTGACCGGGTTCGTCTTGAACCTGTTGGGGCTCGGCATCGGGCTCCAGACGTTCGACCCGGCCACCGAGTCCGACTCGGTCGGCGGGTTCGGGATCGGCCAGGGGATCTGGACGGTGATCTCGTCGCTGGTCTCGCTGTTCGCCGGCGGTTGGGTAGCCGGCCGCCTCGCCGGGATGCCGCGCAAGACCGACGGGATGCTGCACGGCGTCGTCGTGTGGGCGCTCACGACGCTGCTCACGCTGTACCTCCTGACGTCCGGCGTCGGGCGCGTCGTCTCGGGTGTGACCGGGCTGATCGGCTCGGGCCTGAGCGCGATCGGGTCCGGCGTCACGGCCGTCGCCCCGGCCGCCGCCGACCTCGCCCAGGAGCAGTTCGGCGTCGACCTCCAGAACCTCGACGTCGAGGCGATCCGCGCCGAGGCCGAGCAGCTCTTGCGCGACACCGGCGACCCCGACCTGACGCCGGAGGCCCTCGCGGACCAGGCCGACGCCGTGGCCCGGAACGCGCCGGACGACATCGCCGACGCCGACGTCCGGGCCGCCATCGACCGGGCGTACGGGCGGGCCGAGGGCGTCGTCCGCGACGTCGACCGGGCCGACCTCGTCAACGTGCTGGCCGCGCGGACGGGGATGTCGGAGGCCGAGGCCCGGGAGACGGTCACGAGCTGGGAGGCCCAGTTCCAGAGCGCCCGCCGGACCGTTTCCCAGGAGGTCGACTCGCTCCAGACCGAGGCCGTCTCGGCGGCCGAGAGCGCGACCGACTTCCTCGGCACGGCGGCCCTCGTCGGGTTTTTCGCCCTGCTCCTGGGCGCGCTCGCGGCCGGGTTCGGCGGCGGCGTCGGGTCGCCCCATGACCTCCCCGCCAACGCGTTTGCCCGCCGCGACTAGCCCATGCGCATCGTCGTCACCGGGGCAACCGGCACCGTTGGGGCGGCCGTCGTCCGACGGCTCCTGGCCGACGGGCACGATACGGTCGCGGCCGTCCGCCACACGGACGACGCACTGCCGGACGGGGCCGAGCCCGTCCGCTTCGACTTCGCCGATGCGACCACGCACCGGCCCGCTCTCGACGGGGCCGACGGCCTGTTCCTGATGCGCCCGCCCGCGCTCGGCGCCGACGCCGTCAACCCCGTCGTCGACGCAGCCGTCGCGGCGGGCGTGGGCCGCGTCGCGTTCCTGTCCGTCTTGGGAGCCGGCCGGAACCCGCTGCTGCCGCACCGATCGACGGAGAAACACCTCGTGGCGGCACCGGTCGCTGCGGGCCTGCTTCGAGCGGCCTACTTCATGCAGAACTTTTCGGAGGTCCACGCGGACGAGGTTCGCGAGGGGTGGATCGACGTTCCGGCTGGAACGGGCGAGACGTCGATGGTCGACGCCCGCGACGTCGGCGACGTGGCCGCCGTCTGGCTCACGTCGGGCGCCGCCCCGGGCCCCTTCGACCTGACCGGGCCCGAGGCCATCGACCTGTTCGAGGTCGCCCGGGTCCTGTCCGACGTCGTCGGCCGTCGCGTCGACTACCGACGGCCGGGCCTAGCCGCGTTCGTCCGGCGCCGGCTCGCGGCCGGCGACGCCCCCGCGTTCGCCGCCGTCATGGCGGGGATCTACACGTCGACGCGGCTGGGCCTGGCCGACCGCGTGACGGACACGGTCGAGCGAGTCCTGGGCCGCCCGCCCCGGTCGTTCCGCCAGTTCGCGGAGGACCACCGCGAGGCGTGGGCGTGAGCGCCGCCGAGGTCGAGGCGTGGTCGGACCGGTGCGAGACGCACGTCCGGTCGGCGATGGCCGGCGACGCGGCGCACGACCTGGCCCACGTCCGCCGCGTGGTGACGTGGGCCCGCCGGCTCGCGGACGCCGAGGGCGCCGACCTGGCCGTCGTCGTGCCGGCCGCGTGGCTCCACGACGTCGTGGCGGTGCCGAAGGACGCACCGGACCGCGCGCGGGCCTCGGCTCTCGCGGCTGGAGCGGCGACGGGCTGGCTGCGGGGAGAGGGCTATCCGCCCGACCGGCTCGACGCCGTCGCCCACGTCATCGAGGCCCACAGCTGGTCGGCCGGGATCGAGCCCCAGACGGTCGAGGCGGCGGTCGTCCAGGACGCCGACCGGCTCGACGCGCTCGGGGCCATCGGCGTGGCCCGTCTCTACGCGACGGCCGGGGCGCTGGGGTCCGCCCTGACGCACCCGACCGACCCCGTCCCGTCGGAGCCGCCGACGCGCCCGCTCGACGACCGGCGCTGGGCGACGGACCACCTGTTCACCAAGCTCCTGCGCCTGCCGGCCACCCTGCGGACCGACGCCGGCCGCGCGGAGGGCGAGCGCCGCGCCGCGTTCCTGCGCGCGTTCCTCCGCCAGCTGGCGGACGAGGTGGGGTAGGGGAGAGCCTGGGACCGACCTCCGACCGGACCTGCCGGGCGTGCCGGCTCGTGTACGGTGCCCCATCCCCACCCTCCCATGAGCGACTCCGACGACACCACCCGCAACGAGAAGCGCGGCGACGACAACACCAAGACCGGCCGCATCAAGCAGACCAACGACCCGCAGGGCGGTGGCGGCGGCGGGTCCGGCGGTGGCGGCGACAAGAAGGACACCAACGGCGGCAACTGACGCCCGAGGGGGACCGGCAACGCGCACGCCGCGTTGAGGCCTCCGCTCGCGCTCCGACATCCATCTCCCTCCGGCCCCGGCATCGCCTCGGCGAGCCGGGGTCGTCTATCGAAGGCCCATGCCGTTTGCTCTCTGGTTCGTCGTCGCCGGCCTGCTCCTGACGCTGATGGCGTTGGGGAAGACGACGCTCGGCCGGCTCCCGCTCTCGACCGCCCAGCTCTACCTCCTGGTCGGCCTGGGGATCGGGCCGCTCGGGATCGGGCTGCTCGTGATCGACCCGATCGACGAGGCCGGCATCCTCGAGGTGCTGACGGAGATCGTCGTGATCCTGTCGCTGTTCGCGGCCGGGCTCAAGCTGCGGACGCCGCTCTCGGACGGCCGGTGGAAGCTCCCGATCCGCCTCGCGACCGTCTCGATGACGTTGACCGTGGCCGGCATCGCCGCGATCGGGGTGTTCGGGCTGGAGCTGCCCATCGGGGCGGCCGTCCTGCTGGGCGCCGTCTTGGCGCCGACCGACCCCGTGTTGGCGTCGGACGTCCAGATCGAGGACCCCGACGACACCGACCGGCTCCGGTTCTCGCTCACCGGCGAGGCCGGGTTCAACGACGGCGCCGCGTTCCCCTTCGTGATGCTGGGGCTGGGGCTGCTCGGCCTCCACGACGTCGGCGTGAACTTCAGCCGCTGGCTCCTGGTCGACGTCGTGTGGGCCGTGTTCGGCGGGATCGCCGTGGGGGCCCTCTTGGGCGTGGCCGTCGGGCGGCTGGTGGTGTACCTCCGGCGGACCCACCGGGAGGCCGTCGGCACGGACGACTTCCTGGCGCTCGGGCTGGTGGCGCTGGCCTACGGCGTGGCGCTCCTGGTGAGCACCTACGCGTTCCTGGCGGCGTTCGCGGCCGGGCTCGCGCTCCGCGCCGAGGAGCGCCGCGAGACCGGCGACGAGCCGGCCGCGGACGTCGAGGCGATGGCCCACGAGGGCCAGGCCGAGGAGGTCGCCGTCGACGAGCACGTGGCCCCGGCCTACATGGCGTCGGCCGTGCTCGGGTTCGCCGAGCAGCTCGAGCGGATCGGGGCGGTGGCCTTGGTGGTCCTCGTCGGCGCGCTGCTCCACCGGGCCGACTGGACGCTCGACGCGCTCTGGTTCGTCCCGGCGGTGCTCCTCATCGTCCGCCCGCTGGCGGTCTGGATCGGGATGGCGGGGTCGTCGTCGAGCGGGCTCCAGCGCGAGCTGATCGCGTGGTTCGGCGTCCGCGGGATCGGCTCGGTCTACTACCTCATGTTCGCCGAGACGCACGGGCTCGACGACGGCTTCTCGGACCTCCTGCTCGGCCTGGTCCTGACGACCATCGCCGTCAGCATCGTCGTCCACGGGGTCTCCGTCACGCCGCTCATGAAGTGGTACTCGCGCCGGTCAGACGCGGAGGAGCGCGAGGCGCGGCGGATCGAAGACGAGGAATGAGGGACCTACAGCCTACCCGGTCCCGTTAGGCAGGCGTAGGCGACAGCTGACCGGCTCGACACGCCGATTTTTTTCAGAACCCGCTCGGCGTGCCGTCGGGCCGTGTGGGGGCTGATGAACAAAACATCGGCTACACTTTTGTCCGAGTGCCCCTGTGCCAACAAAAGGGTTACCTCGGCTTCCCGTGGGGAGAGCCCGAACCGAGTCTGTAAGGCCGCCGCCGGCGGGAGCACGGACAGGCGCTCCACAAACACGAGCAGGCCTGGCCCCTCGAGGATGGAAGCGTCGTGGGTGGCTCGGAGCACATAGGCACCGCTTGCGAGCAGCAGAGTCCGCGAGGGAGGCGGCGACGCACCTCGGGTGTGCTCCTGAGCGAATGTGGCGACAGCCCGGATCAGATCCTCGCGTTCAGGTTCGGACGCGACGAGGCGTTCGAACGCAGGCGTCCGGTGCCGTTCAATCCCGTCCGCGTCGACGGCCAATACAGCGGCTCCGCTCGCGTCGAGCGCTGCAGACTCCCGGCGGGCCGCAACGCCGGCCGCCTCACGGATCCGGACGCCGGCCTCAAAAGCTGGGAGGAGGAGGCCGAGGGCAAGGTGCCGGGCCTCACCCATCGCCGGAACGTGTCGCGCATCGAACCCGATCTCCAGCAGCGCCTCTCCTGTCTCGAGAGGGACGGCTACCGCGAGCTGGCGCTCAACCTGGGCCGGTCGCAGCACGCCGTGGTAGATCGCCTGCGACTCCCGGATCCGGCCCTTGATAAATGGGGCATCGTGGTGCACGCCGGGGCCGGCCAACTTGAGCACCTGGTGGAGTCCGGTTGGGTAGGCCTCGCGGAAGCGCGTGAACCCGTCCTCAAAGCCTACGAACTCCCTCGCGATCCCCTCCGCGAACGAGTCGTCCGCCGCGGGGTGGCAGATCGAGAGCCGTTCTCCGCTCTCATCCGGGGCGACGGTGAACACGTGGTCCGTCCGGAACAACTCAGAGAGGGGAGCGAACGCAGGCGTAGCCCACGAGGCGAGGTCTCCGTTGGCGTCGAGCGAGAGGAGCGCGCGCTGGGCTTCGCGCAGAGGGCCGAGGATGTCAGCAGAAAAGAACGGCATGGTGGCCGGTACGAGATTCATTCCAGAATAGGGCAATTGCCATATGGAAACCAAAACTCATCATCTCCTATCCTCGACTATCGCGTGTTCGAGGTCGTCTTCGAGAACTCATTCGGGGACCGGCCGCATCGGGAGACCCATCCACCAACACCCTGTAATCATGAAAGCCGTCGTGAGATACCGCTCTCTCAACTACAACAACATCCGCTACTTTCGCGCCGGGTCCGAGGACGTCCGGCTCCTCTCGTACGGGGAGAAACGCTGGCCCGTAGCGGGCGCGAACTACCTCGAGGTCGAGGGCGAGATCAAGATCCCTAAGACGAAGAAGGCCAAGGTCTACACGGTCGAAATCGACTTCAGCCGGACCCGGAAATCGAAGTTCGTCGAGGCCGTCGAGGGCACGCTCAAGGGAATCGGTTTCACTGGCAGTGCCGGCCAGGCCTGGGAGCGCTTGCAGGAGGGATCGCTGAAGCTGGTCAAGCTCGGCCTCGATCACGACGACATCGAGAGGATGGCGAATGCCGACAAGGATGCGCTCCGCGACCTCAAATCCATAGGTCGGCGCGCCCGCATCGTCACCGACGTGTTCGTCGCCGCCGAGGCCTCCATTGTCGACACGTTCGGACGCAGCCAGAATGTGGAGATCACGGCCGGCCGCGGGCCCATTGAGGTCACGGTCGGGGCAGACGCCAACCAGTCCGGGCAGACGACCGTGACTGTGGGGGAGGGGGCAACGTTCGCATACCTCCTCGCGGATCTTGACTGGGACGCGCGCCTGAAGCGTCGGCGGAAGAAGATCGTGGACCTCGACACGGACCAGCAGGGCCGGGCGGAGCCACGATGACCGACGGGACGAGCCCGAACGCCGGGCGGCGCTCTGCCTCAGGTTGACGCTTAACGACGGCCTCCGTCCCCGAACCCTACCCCTCCACGTCGCCCGTCCCGAAGGTGGTGCGGACCTCGGCGCGGAGCGCGGTGGCCTCGGCGTCGATCCGGTCGGCGTCGGCGGCCTGGGCGTCGAGCGCGGCGCGGGCGTCGAGCGCCAGCCGGGCCACGGGCAGGACCAGCGCCCGGACCTTGGCCACGGCCTGGTCCACCTCGTCGGTCAGCTCGCGCTCGAGCCCGTCGCGGAGCTCGGCCCGCAGCGTGTCGACGCGCTCGGAGAACTCCTTGACGGCGCGGCGCCGCTGGGCCGGCAGCACGATGAACCCGAGGGCCGCCAGCGCGCCGGCCGCCAGGACCCCGCCCGTCACGTCGAACGCCGTCGTTGCGATGAGCACCACCGCGATGGCCCCGACGCCGACCGCCGTGGCCCCGCCGACGGTCAGCGCCGAGCGGGCGTTCTCGAGCAGGCGCCGGGCCTCCTCGCCCACGTCGTACTGGTCGATGGCCCGCCGGGCCTCCTTGAGCACGTCGCGCAGGACCTCCTCGCGGTCGTAGAGGAACCCGCTCTCGGAGCGGGCCCGGTCCCGGCGCAAGTCGGCGAGCCGGGTGTAGGTCTCGTTCCACAGCTCGAACACGCGGCGGAGCAGGGCGTCGGCGGCCTCGCCCAAGCGGGACTCGATCCGGTGCTCGGCGTCGCGGACGACCTGGCGGTCGAACTCCTCGCGGAACGCGTTCCGGTCGCGGATCAGGGTGAGGCGCGAGACGCGGATGGTGTCGTCGAGGAAGCGGACGCCCCGCTTCTCCATCTCCAGCAGCTCGCGGTCGACGTCGGCCACGGCCCGGCCGGCGACCTCGCCGAGCTGGGCGCGGACCTCGTCGAACCGGCCGTTCAGCGTCGCCAGCTCCGTCTCGTCGGCCGAGAGGATCTCGCGCTGGGCCTCGATCCGCTCGCGGACGTCGGCGAGCAGCGTCTGGGCCGCGTCGAGCGGGCCGGCCAGCTTGAGCGCGACCCGGGCGCCCTCGGTCAGCGTCTCGGTCAGGAACCGCTCGAACGAGGCGAACCGGGACCGCTCCCACCGCTCGTCCGTGCGGTAACCGTCGGGGTCGGACTCTTTGGCCTGGAGCGCGAGCCGGGCGGCGACGGGGAAGAGCAGCGGCGGCCGGGCGTCCTCGATGCCGGCCTCGGCGAAGATCCGCGCGAGCCCGTCGCGGACGTGGCCGAGCACCTGGTCGAGCGCCGCCTCGGTCTCGGCCAGGTCCGCCTTGTTGACGGCGACGACCAGGCGCCGGCCCCAGGCGCCGCGGATGTACTCGAGGAACGTCCGTTCGGAGTCCGAGAGCGGCCGGTCGTAGCTGGTCACGAACAGGACCAAGTCGGCGCGCGGGATGTAGTCCTCGGTCAGGGCCTGGTGCTCCTTGACGATCGAGTTGGTCCCGGGCGTGTCAACGAGGGCCAGGCTCTCCAGGAGCGGGTGGTCGAGCGTCCGCACGGTGACGTGGTCGCCGCGCCGGTGCGTCGCGTCGGCGTCGCCGTGGCGCAGGACGGTGATCTTGTCGGTCGTCGGGACGGGCCCCTCCTCCATGACGCGCCGCCCGAAGAGCGCGTTGACGACGGTCGACTTGCCCGCGTTGAACTCGCCGGCGACGACGAGCAGGAACAGCTCGTCGAGCGTCCGGGCGAGGTCGGCCAGGCGGCGGCGCGTGTCCTCGGGGGCGTCGGACCGGTCGAGGAGGGCGCTGAGCGCGCTGAGCAGCGACCGCTCGCGGTCGAGGAAGGCCTGGGCAGCACGAGCCGGAGAGTCCATTACTGTGGGGAGCGTGTGCGAAGAAGGTAGCGAGGGACGTCCCGTGCCGTTCCTGGTGGCCGTTCCTAGGTCCGGGGGATCTTCCGGTCGGAACCGCCCGAGGATGCGGGCTTAGGAGCCCCACTGCAAGCGCTCCTCGCTTGCACCCCGTCTATATCCCCCCGCAACCCCCAGAGGATTTCTCATGCTCAACGTGGCACTCGTTGGCCTGTTGGCCGGCTCGCTCGCGATCGGCACCCCCGGTGACGACGACAAGAAGAAGAACGACACCGACTCGCCCCGGACGGCCGAGAACGCGACGCCCGGCGTCTTCGAGACCGGCGCGTCGGCCCAGGACCCCCAGACCATCACCCTCGACACGTACGCGCTCGGGATCCCCTCCGACGCCGCCCCGATCAAGCTGTGGGCGTCCTACGCCTGGGGCGAGGCCGAGAGCATCTGGGACACCAGGGGCAACGACGGTGAGCTGAACGTGGCCGGCACCAACGGCGACATCGTGAGCCAGCGCGTCAACGTCGGCGCCCAGGTCAACTTCATCAGCTTCCCGGCCTTCAAGCTCGGCGGCGGCGCCCTGCTGACGGTCGCCAAGAACGAGTTCCAGGCCGGCTCCGACACGCCCTCGTTCACGAACGGGATCGGCAACATCGAGAGCGACTTCGGTCTCCAGGGCGTTAAGGTGTTCGGCTCGGCCCGCGGCCGCGTCGTCGGCGTCCACGGCGGCTACATCTTCGACCTGGGCAGCGAGCGCGAGTTCGGCGACCAGGCCCGGGCGAACATCCCCGGGTTCGGCGAGCAGCCCCTCTCTATCGGGCCCCGCAACGCCGACGGCTCCCCGAACATCCAGCCGACGGCCCTCGTCGCCGGTAACGCCGCGTTCTCGCCGCTCCTGCTTCCGACGGCGCTCTCGAACTCGGACGGCCGCGACGCCATCACGTTCGGCGCCGACTTCGACTACCCGAGCGATCGGTTCCGCCTGTTCGGCGGCATCGACTACTTCATGCTCCAGGCCGGTGGCGTGCCGGAGGTGGACGACGACTCGGACCTCCTGAACTTCATGTTCGGGGCCGGCGTCAAGCTGAGCGTGTTCGAGATCGGGGCCTCGGCCCAGATCCAGACGCGGTTCGATCAGCCGACGGTCGAGAACATCGGCACGACGTCCGGGATCGGCAGCCACGCCGGCACCGTCTCGCCGTACATCCGGATCTCGCCGCCGAACCTCCCCGCGTCCATCTTTGTCAAGTTCGCTGTCCAGGAGGAGTACACTGATTATGGGTACCCCATCGGTGGCGCTAACTCTGTCAAGCCGTCCATCGGCGGTACCGTCGGTCTCTCGGTCGGCTTCAACTAGCCCCGGCGGATCCGTAGTCTTGGGGCCGCCCGGCATCTGCCGGGCGGCCCCTTTTTTGTGCCCATGCGCGTCCTCCTGCTGGCCTCCGCTCTCGCCGTCTCGGCGTGCGCCGGTCCCGACCCCCTGCCGTCTGGCCCGGCGGTCACCGTCTCGCCCCGCGCCCTGGTGGGCCTGGCGGACTCCCTCGCCGCGGCCCAGTCCACGACGCCCCGACGGGCGTTCCTCCGGCGCGAGCTCGTCCGCGCGGGCGTGACGCCGTTCGGCGACGGGGGGCTCGTGGCGACGTACCAGACCGACCTGGGCGTCCCGGTCGTCGGCGGGTTCGTGCCGGGGCGGAGCCCGCTGGGCCGCTCCGAGCTGGTCATCGTCGGCACGCGAGCGGACGGGCCCGCGGCGGCGGCGGTGCTCGAAGCCGCTCGCGTGCTCGTCGAGCGGTCGCTGTGGACGTCGCAGCCCGAGCGGACCGTCGAGGTCGCGTTCTGGTCCGCCGGCGACGGCATCCGCCAGGTGATCCGGAGCTCGCTGTGGCCGAGCGGCGCCGTCCGCGCCGTCGTCATGGTGGGGCCCCAAGGGCCGGCCGAGATCGACGGCGTGGCCATCGAGCGGCTCGACCCGGCGCTCGACCCGGTCGCCCTCGCGCGGGCCCTCGTCGAGCGGACGACCGAGCGGGCCCGCTACGTGGCGCCCGCCGACCCCGACCTCGACGGGCCCTTCCCCGCCGACTCCCTGATCCTCCAATGACGACCGCCTGGACGACCGACGTGGCCACCGGAGACCCCGCCCGCGCGGTCCGCCTGACGCTGTTCTGGGGCCTCGACGGCGTCGCGCTGCGGACGGTCGGCGGCGGGCGCGTGCCCGACGTGACCGAGGGGCCGCTCCGGCGGCGCCTCGACGAGGCCGAGCTGGCGGTCGTCGCGCTCGACCCCGGGCTGTTCGAGGGGGCCGCGGCGTCGCGGGCGGTGTGGCTCAACGAGGTCGACCGTCTGGACGAGGTGGCCGCGTTCGGCGACCGGTTCGGGTGCGCCCGCGTCCGCGTGGGGGCGCTGGCGGCCGAGCCCTCGGACGGCAGCGCCGCGGCGGACGCGCTGCGGCAGGCCGGCGACCGAGCCGCCCGGCTCGGCCTGACGCTGGCCGTCCGCAACGACGCGGCGACGGAGGTGGCCACCGGCGCCGCGTTGGCGGCGCGGCTCGCGGCCGTCGGCCACCCGGCGGTCGGCGCCGACTGGCGGCCGGCCGACGCCCTGGCAAGCGGCGAGGCGCCGGCCGACGGCCTGGCCGCGCTCGTCGCCGCCGTCGTGCCGATCGTCTGCGTCGGCGTTCGCGACGGGGACGTGGCCGGTGGGGGCTGGGTCGGGGCGAGTGTCGGGGAGGGGAGCGTGGGGTGGGACGCCCACCTGGACGCGCTCGCCGCGGCCGGCGCCGACGCGCCGCTCGTGATCGACGCGCTCCCCGAGCCGGCCCGGACGAGCGGGCTCGGCGCGGCGACGGCCTTGATCCGGTCGGCGCGGCGGGCGCTCCGAGACGCGGGCCGGGGATAGCTTCCGCCCGTGCCCACGCCCGACCGACCCCACTTGTTCGTCGACCCGCCGCCGCCCTCGCCGGCCCACCGACTGTGGTTCGGCTGGGTGCTGGCCTGGGCCACGTTCTTTACCGTGACGATGAGCCCGGCCGTCGTGCTCCACTCGGCGTTCCGACCGACGGCGCGGACGCTGCGGCTCTGGATGCGGCCGTGGGCCCGGTTCATCCTGACGCTGTGGGGCGTCCGCGTCCGCGTCGAGACCCGGGCGCCGGTGCCAGACGGGCCGGTCGTGTTCGCGTCGAACCACGTCAACTCGCTCGACATCCCGGTGGCGATGCTCGGCCTCCCACGGCCGTTCCTCTACGTCGCCCGGCACGAGATCCGGGCGTGGCCGATGGTCGGGTGGGTGCTGGAGAAGACGGCGTGCCTGTTCATCGACCGCTCCAACGCCCGTCGCTCGGTCGCCGACCTCCGCCGGGTGGCCGATCGGATCCGCGGCGGCGACTCGGTCCTGCTGTACCCCGAGGGCGGGCGGAGCCACGGCCACGCCCTCCACCCGTTTATGCGTGGGCCGTTCGTGCTCGCCATCGAGGCGGGCGTGCCCGTCGTGCCGGTGACGGTCGTCGGCCACGCCGGGCTGCTGTCGGTCGTGGGCAAGCTGGCCCGACCCGGCGAGACCCGGTTCGTCCTGGGCGAGCCGATCCCGACCGCCGGCCTAACCCGCGCCGACGCGGCCGACCTTCAGGAGCAGGTCCGGGCAGCGATCGCGAGCGAGTTGGAGACGTACGGACGGGTGAGTTGACGCCGGACCGGCGCGCCCGGACGGGTTGCCTCCAGAGGGCTGGTAGGGGGAGGCTTTCACAGAGGGCGCCGTTTCCCCGCCCCCGTCATCCCCGCGCAGGCGGGGATCCAGAGTCGCGAGCGCCGACGGGCCCCGGCGTCCTGGATGGGCTGCGCCGTCCTCGAAGACTCGGGTCCCGCGTTCGCGGGGATGACGGCATGAGGGCGGGAGCCGGATCGTGAAAGCCTCTCCTCGTCAGCTTCCGAGGGGGCGGCCTTTCCAGCCTTGAGCGGGACGATGGTCGGGGGAGCGGGGGGGAGCGGTTGGAGAATGCCGGGACGGACCCCACAGACTGGCGCGGCAGCGGGACCGCGGCAGGCACGGGCTATCTTGCCGGCCATGCGCTCGTTCGCCCTCCTGCTCCTGGCCACCGTCGCCCTCGGCGCGTGCTCCCTCACCGACTGCTCGTTCGAGACGTCGCGCACGACGACGACCGGCGGCCTGCTCGTGGCCGACGGCCGCGGGATCGGCGACACGCTGACGGTCGCGTTCGTCACCGACGCGCCGCCCATCATCGAGGTCAGCGTCGGCGCGGGCGTCGGCGAGAGCCCGAGCCCGACGCCGGACGGCGCCGTCGAGGTGCTCTACGACGCCGTCGCGGTCTCACCCAGCGGCGACCGCGCCCCGCGCCCGCTCGCGGCTGCCGTCCGCGGCGACACCGTGTTCGTAAGCGTCGAGGGCGCGCTCGACCCGTCCATCTTCTCGCTGGCCTGCTCCCCGTCACTCGTCGACGTCACGGTCGAGGTCCGCGAGATCCTGGTCCCGGAGGGGACCGTCGCCGCGCGCGTCACCACGGTCTCGGTCCGCGACCTCCCGGCGGCGACGGCCGCCGCCCTCCGCCAGCACGAGGCCGACCGCGCCCACGCCCGCCCGATCCACACCTAGTCCATGGCGAAGTCGAGGAAGAGCCGTCCCGGAGCGGCGGGGGGGCCGGCGCCCCTCGAAGGCAACGAGGTCTGGAAGCAGCGGAGCCGCGTCCGCCGCGCGGGTCCCGTGACGCGCGAGACGACGCTCTGGGAGCGGCAGCCGGGCTGGGTCCAGCAGGCCGTCTGCGTCGGCTTCCTGGTCGTCGTCGCCCTCGGCTTCTTCGCCCCGACGACGTTCGGCGGGCGGACGCTCGTCGGCGGCGACACGGTCCAGTGGGCGGCCACGGCCGAGGCCATGCTCGAGTACGAGACCGAGACGGGCGTCCGGCCCGAGTGGGCGCCCAACGTGTTCGGCGGGATGCCGGGGACGATGATCCTGAGCGGCTCGCGCGTGCCGGGCGTCGACACGGTCGTGATGGCGCTCCGCAAGGCGGGCCTGTGGCCGGTGGCCCACGCCCTGATGCTCCTGATCGGGACGTACCTGCTGGTGTTCTACCTCACGCGGATCCCGCTGGCGGGCGTCGTCGCGGCGGTCGGCTACGGGCTCTCGACGTACCTCCCGATCATCCTGGTGGCCGGCCACAACACCAAGTTCATCGCGCTCGCCTTCGCGCCGTGGCTCCTGCTGGCGTTCGCCGCCGTCATCCGACGGACGCCCGAGACGGGCAAGATGATGAGCGCCTTCCTGACGCTGCTGTTCGCGATCGCGGCGGCGGCCAACCTGCGGGCCGGCCACGTCCAGATCACCTACTACGTGGTCATCGCCGCCGTCATCTGGTGGGTCGCCGAGGGCGTCGCGGCGGCGAGGGACGGGCGCGCGAAGACGTGGGCGGTCTCGACGGGGCTGCTGGGCGCCGGTGCCGTGCTCGCGCTCGCGATGGTCGCCGACCCGTACCTGCTCCAGGCCGAGTACAAGGCGTTCACGACGCGGTCGGCCGGGCCCGGCGGCGGGCTCACGTGGGCGTACGCGATGGCGTGGAGCCAGGGCGTCGGCGAGCTGCTGACGCTGGTGATCCCGGGGGCGTACGGTGGGGGCGGCGCGACGTACTGGGGGGCCAAGCCGTTCACGGCCGGCCCCCACTACGTCGGTCCGGTGGTGGCCTTCCTGGCGCTCGTCGGCGCGGTCGGCGTGGCGCGGCGGTCGGTCGCGGCGTTCACCGTCGCGGCCGTCGTGATGGTCCTGTTCTCGCTGGGCGAGAACCTGCCCCTGTTGAACCGGCCGGCCTTCGAGGTGCTGCCGCTGTTCAGCGCGTTCCGCGTGCCCGAGACGTGGCTGTCCGCGGTCGTCCTGCTGCTGGCGCTCCTGGCCGGGTGGGGCGCGTACTACCTCCAGCGCCGCGAGGCGACGCCCGAGGCCGAGCTCCGCAAGCGCCGCGTGGTCCTGGGCACCGGCGCCGCGCTCGCGCTCCTGGTCGGCGGGCTGTGGCTGACCGGCGGCGGGCCGCTCGGGTTCGAGAAGCCCGACGAGGGGGCTCAGGTCGCGGCGGCCGTGGCCCAGCAGAACGGGCTCTCGCCGGCCGACCCCCAGGTGCGCCTGGCGGCGGCCCAGTACCTCGACGGCGCCGAGGCCGAGCGGCGAGCCCTCTTCGCGAGCGACGCCGGCCGGTCGCTGCTGCTGCTCGGGCTCGCGCTCGCGCTCGCCGCCGCGTACCTGTGGCGCCGCGTCCCCGCCTGGGTGGCGCTCGCGGGCCTGGCCGTGCTGGTGACCATCGACCTGTGGGGCGTCGGCCGACGCTACTTCAGCGAGGACGACCCGGCGCTCCAGCGGACGTCGCGGATCGAGGCCCAGATTCAGCCGACCCAGGCCGACCAGTTCTTGGTCGAGCAGGTGAGGGAGGCCGGCGGGCCCGGACACTTCCGCGTGCTCCCGGCCAACTGGTCCCAGAACGCCGTCCCGTCCTACTTCTACGAGTCCATCGGCGGGTACCACGGGGCCAAGCTGGCGCTTATCCAGGACTACTTCGACCGGCTGTTGCCGGACGACTCGACCGGCCTCAACCAGAACGCGCTCTCGCTGCTGTCGGCGCGCTACACCGTCCTGCCGGGCGTCGTGCCGGGCTACACCCCGTTGTTCCAGGACGAGCAGACCGGGCTCGTCGTCGCCGTCGACTCGACGACGCTGCCGCGCGCGTTCTTCGTCGACTCGGTCGCCGTGGTGACGGACGAGGACGCGCTCGTCGGCCAGATCCGGGACCCCGAGACCGACCTCCGCCGCACGGCGTTCGTGTCGGAGCCGCTGCCCGAGGGCGCCTCGGCCGACGCGCTGACGGGCGCCGCACCCGACTCCGGCGCCGTCGTCGTCGAGCTGGAGCGGTTCGAGCCGGACGAGGTCGTCTACCACGTCCGGACGGACCGGCCGCGGCTGTTGGTCGCCAGCGAGGTCTACTACCCGGCGGGGTGGACGGCCCAGGTTGGACAGGACCCCGTGCCCATCGTCCGCACGGACTTCCTCCTCCGGGGCATCCCGGTCCCCGCGGGCGACCACATCGTCACGATGCGGTACCGGCCCCAGACGCGGGGGCGCGGCCTGGTGATCTCGTGGGTCTCCACGCTCCTGGCCTACCTCGGCGCCCTCGCGCTCGGGAGCCTGCTGTGGTACCGCCGTGGCCACCCGCCGGCGTGAGGAGAGGGCGGGGGACGGAGAAGAGAGAGTGGAGGATGGGGTGAGCGCCCGTCCCGGCCGTGGGTGGGCCTACTCTCCGTCCTCTCGTCTCCACCTCCCCACGTGTCCGTCCGCCCGAAGAAGAGCCTCGGCCAGCATTTCCTGACCGACGACGGCGTGATCCACCGGATCGTGGCCGCCGTCGGGGCGCCGGCCGGCGCGCGGGTGGTCGAGATCGGCCCTGGCGAGGGCGCGCTGACGGGCGACCTGTTGCGCCGGTACCCGGATCTGGTGGCGCTCGAAGTGGACGAGGAGTCGATCGCCCACCTCCGCCGACGCTTCCCCGCCCTCGACGTCCGCCATGCCGACGTCCTGGAGGCCGACTGGCGCGCGCTCGCGGCGGAGACGGCAACGAGCGCTCCGGAGAGTCCCCCCCTGCCACCGGGAGGGGGCCGGGGGGAGGGCCTGTCGGACCGTCCGCTGGGCTCGGGCGAGCGCCCCCCTCCCGGCCTCCCCCCGACGGGGGGAGGAGACCTACCCAGTGCTCCTCAGTCCTCGGTCCCCAGTCCCCGGTCCCCGCGCCTCCACGTCGTCGGCAACCTGCCGTACTACATCACGTCGCCGATCCTGTTCGCGCTGCTCGACGCCCGCGAGGTCGTGGCCCGGGCCGTCGTGATGGTCCAGCGCGAGGTGGCCGACCGGCTGGCGGCGCCGCACGGGTCGAAGACCTACGGGACGCTGTCGGTGTACTTCGCGCTCTACGCCCGGGCTGAGAAGCTGCTCGACGTGCCGGCCGCGTGCTTCCGCCCGCCGCCCGCGGTCGAGAGCGCCGTGGTGGCCATCGACTTCGCGTCCGCCGAGCCGCCGGACGTACCTTTCGCGGCGCTTCAGCGGACGGTCCGTGCGGCGTTCGGGCAGCGTCGGAAGATGCTCCGGAACAGCCTGGGCCCGCTCGCTCGCGCCGCCGGCGTCGACGTCCCCGAGTGGGCCGCCACGCTCCGCCCCGAGGCCGTCTCCCCGGCCGACTTCGTCCTCTTGGCCCGTCACCTGGGCGCCGCCGCCTCCCGCCCCGGCCCGTGAGCGACCCCGTCGCCGTTTCCTCCGACGCCTCGCCGCTCGTCGACGACGACTTGGTCGACGTCGTCGCCGACTTGGTCGAGGCCGGCCACCGGGGCCACGTGCTCAACCTGGTCGCCGAGCTCCGGCCGGCCGACGTCGCGGCGCTGTTGCAGCACCTCCCGCCCGACCTGGCCCGGGTCGCGTTCCGCTGGCTCCCCGACGACGTCACGAGCCGGACGCTGCCCGAGCTCGAGAGCGCCGAGCGGGTCGACCTCCTGGACGGCCTGAGCACGACCGAGCTGGTCACGCTCATCGACCCGCTCGCGTCCGACGACCAGGCCGACGTGCTCGCCGACGTCGACGTCACCCAGGCCGACGACGTGCTCGTCCAGCTCGAGGACGCCGTCGACATCGAGGCGCTGCTGAGCTACGCCGACGACACGGCCGGCGGGCTGATGGCGACCGAGGTGGTGGCCGTCCCGCTCACGGCGACCGTGGCGGAGGCGACCGAGGCCGTCCGCGCCAACGCCGACGCCGTCGACCCCGTGTTCGCCGTCTATGCCGTCGACGCCGACGACCGGCTGGCGGGCGTCGTCCCGCTCAAGCGGCTCCTGCTGTCCCCGGCCGACACGCCCGTCTCCGAGATCGCCGAGACGGACATCGTGTCGGTCGAGCCCGACCTCGACCAGGAGGACGTCGCCCGGATCATGGAGCGGTACGACCTGGTCGCGCTCCCCGTCGTCTCGGCCGGCGGCCGGCTGCTCGGCCGGATCACGATCGACGACGTGATGAACGTGATCCGCGAGGAGGCCGAGGAGGACTTGCAGCGGGCCGTCGGCATCACGGGCGAGGAGGAGCTGTCGTCGAGCGTGTTCGCCGTCTCGCGGGGCCGGCTGGTGTGGCTGCTGCTGGGGCTCGTCGGCGCCTACGTGTCCGGCCTGGTCATCGTCGGGTTCGAGGAGGCGCTGCAGGTGGCCCCCGTGCTCGCGCTGTTCATCCCCATCGTGATGGCGATGGCCGGCAACGCGGGCATCCAGTCGTCGGCGATCGCGGTGCAGGGCCTGGCCTCGGGCGACCTGTGGCGGGGCGACCTGGCCCGGCGGATCGGGAAGGAGCTGGCCGTCGCGCTCTTGAACGGGGCCGTGCTGGCGGCGGCGCTGGCGCTGATCGTCCTGGTGTCCGGCTTCGGCGACGACACGGGCCAGCTCGCGATCACGGCGGCGCTGTCGCTCCAGATCGTCATCGTGCTCTCGACGCTCATCGGGGCGACGGTCCCGCTCGTGCTCAACCGCGTCGGCATCGACCCGGCCCTGGCGATGGGCCCGTTCATCACGGTCTCGAACGACATCTTGGGCCTGACCATCTTCTTCGTCACGGCGACGCTGCTGTACCTGTGAGACGTTGAACGTCCGGTGTTGAACGTGCGGCGTTGAGAGGTTGCCGCTCTCCTCCGTGCGTCGGACACGTTCCACGTCGCACGTTCCACCCCGCACGCCCCCATGTCCACCCTCACCGCCACCCGGACCGCGACCGGCGTCGCCATCGCGTCCGACGCGCTCACCTCGTTCGACGGGCTCCGCCTGCCGCCCGACCTCGACGCGGCCGGGGAGAAGGTGGTCCGGATCGGCGACGCCTACGTCGGGATCGTCGGGTTCACGGCGCACCACCTGGTGTTGCAAGACGCGCTGGAGCGGTTCGAGGACGCCGACCTGACCTCGCGGCGCGGCCTCTTCGAGACGTTCCGCGCGCTCCACCCGATCCTGAAGGACGAGTACTACCTCAACCCGGAGACGGACCAGGAGGGCGACCCGTACGAGAGCACCCAGGTCTCGCTGCTCGTCGCCGCGCCGACGGGCATCTTCGGCGTCTACGACATGCGCGAGGTCCACGAGTTCACGCGGTTCTGGGCGATGGGCTCGGGCGCCTCGTTCGCGCTCGGCGCGATGCACGCGCGGTGGCCCGAGGTCGAGGCCGGCGCGCTCGACGCGGGCGCGCTGGCGGCCGTCGGCGTCGAGGCGGGCTGCCGGTTCGATCCGGCCTCGGGCCCGCCGGTCACGGTCTACGAGGTGGGAGGGGAGGGGTAGCGCGTGCGGTCGGGGAGCTCTGGGCGGAGTCTCGACACTCCGGGCCGAGCGTCCCTCGAAAGAGGCGCGAGGGTGCGGAGGGGGGAGGGGATGGAACGGCAGGAGGGGGCTCTCTACCCCTTCCGCCTTCTCCGCCCCCTCCGTCGTCTCCACTCCTCACTTCCCGGTCCCCCTCCGCACGATCGTGTTCGTCGACCGGGCCACGGCGAGCTGGCGGCCGTCGGGCGCCGAGACGGTCGCGTCGAACACGAGTTGTCGGCCCGACCGGGCGACGAGCTGGGCCTCGACCTCGACATAGCCCAGGTCGGGCGTGACCGGGCCGAGGTAGGTCATCGTGAGCTGGGCCGTCACGCTGGGCGGCGCCACCAGGTAGCTCAGCGGGCCGACCACGTTGTCGACGGCCGCGGCCACCATTCCGCCCTGCATCAGCCCCATCGGGTTCTGGTAGCGCTCGAGGACGGGGAAGCGGGCCACCATCGCCGCGCCGATCCCGTCGCCTTCGACTGGCCGGTAGTCGCGGATCTCGGCCTCCATCTCCTCCAGCACGGGCGGCGGCAGCCGGAGGTCCCCCGCCCCCAGCGACTTCATGGTGTCGACGATGCCCTGGAGCTCTTCCTTCGTGGGGACGGACATGGGAAACGGAGTGCGGGGGGAGAGGAAGGGGGCCGACGTAACATGGGGAGGGAGCCGCCACCGGCCCGCCGGCCTACGGCCCCACCGCGTCCGGGGGGAGCCACGCGGCGACGGCCTCCACGACGCGCCGAGCCCGGCGGCGGTTCACGCCGAGGTCGCTCCGCCCCGCCTCGGACGCGCTCCGGACCCACAGAACGGCGCCTCGCGAGGCCGGCTCGACCTCGACGACGACCTCGTCCTGGAAGGGGCCGACCGCGAACGACGCCAGCGCGCCGTTCGGGGTGGGGACGAAGGCGGCGGGGGCGCCCAGGCCGCTGTCGCCCGAGCCGCCAAACGCGCGATGGACGGCCTCGGTCACGGCCAGCGGAGCCGCGGCGACGGGCACACGCAAGCGGGCACAGTTGGGCGTGCTCGGGCACGGCGGGACGGGCGCGTCGGCGTCGGTGGCGTCGGGACGCGAGCCCAGCGCCTCGGCGGCCACCATCCCCACGACGGCGACCGCGCCGATCCCGATCCAGGCCCAGCGGCTCACCCGCGGCAGCCGCCAGCGCCTCCGACGGGTGCGACGGCCAGGACTCGCCGGGCGGGCCGACCGGCGACGCTGGCGTCGGCTCACAGCCCGGCCGACGTCTGGGTCACGGGCATCCCGGGCTCGGCCATCTCGAACTCGCCGCCCTCGTTGTACTTCGAGGGGCACTTGACCAGAATGTGCTCGGCCTCGAACACCTCGCCCTGGCCCGCCTGCGTCATCCGCCCCTGGACGACGACGCGCGTGGCGTCCTCGAAGTTGGCCGGCTTCGGGTTGGCGTAGACGACGGGCCGCGTCGTCCCCGACGTGTCGGCCATCAAAAACGTGAACACGTTGCGGGCCGGGTCGTAGGTCGACGGCGCGTCGCGGACCCACGTCCCGACGACGTGGGCCTTCCGGCCGCTGGCGGCGGCGTCGTCGAAGGTCTCCCAGCCCGAGACCTGGTCGCCAAAGCTGTTGACCACGAGGAACCCGAAGAGACCGACGAAGGCGAGGCCGAGGAGAGTCGTGGGACGCATGGAAACGAGTCGGAAGGGGTGGGAAGAAGGGCTAGGCCTCTCGGTCCGCCAGGTCGCGCTCGACGCGGGCGAGCCGGCGGTCGGTCCGGAGCAGCAGGAGCAAGACGCCGAGCCAGACCACGAGGACGACCGCCAGCACGACCGGCAGCTTGTCCTCGGCCAGCATCACGCGCTCGATGCCCTGGGGCTGAGCCGTCGTGGCCTGCACGGCCCCGTCGTCGACGACGTCGATGGTGGTGTCGGCCTGGATCATGAGACGACGGGGGCCGCGACGGGGTCCGGCGCGCCCAGCGCCTCGGTGCGGAGCGTGGCCACGGTGGCGCGGACGCGCTGGGTGTAGAGCCACCAGCCGAGCATGAGGAAGCCCACCGCGGCGGCGTAGAAGATCCACCGCATGTCGGCAGCGATGTCCATCTCGCTAAAGGCCGGGTTGCCCTCGGCGCCAGGGTGCAGGCTCGCCATCCGCCGGGGGAGGACGTAGGTCAGGAACGGCATCGAGGCGGTCGCGAAGAGCGCGTAGACGGCCGACAACCGGGCGCGCTGGCGGGGCCGGTCGAGCGAGCCCCGGAGCACGAAGTACGCCCCCGAGATCAGCAGCTGGACGGCCACCATGTTCTGCCGGGGCTCGGGGCTCCACCAGAGCCCGGTCCCCTGGTACCACGTGAACCGGGCCCAGATCACGCCCGTCACGAGTGCCGTCACGCCCGCCACCGTCGACACCATCCAGGCCGCCTCCGAGCGGACGTCGTGGACCGTCCGGCCGGTCGCGAGGTAGCGCCCCGCGTGCCACGCCCCGGCGACGGCGCCGGCGTACAGCACGAACCACATCGGGACGTGGAAGTAGAGGTTCCGGGCGGTGTGCTCCAGGATCGGCAGGTTCGTGACCGGGCCCAAGATGCCGAGCACCACCACGACCGTCACCCACACCGCCACGACGACGCCGAAGAGGCGGTAGACGAGTCCGTAGCGGGGAAGAGCGAGGTCGCGGTCCATGAGGGCGGGCGGGTCGTCCCGGGAACGCCCATGATGCGCCCGCCGCACCCGCCTGACCGTGAAAAGAGGAGTGAGGCCGGCCGTGGGAGACACCCCAGCCTGTGGGCCTGCAACCCTCTCGACCCGTGCCGCCAGCGGGCGCCTCGCTGAACCCCCCAAACCGACGCGAGCGCCGCCGGGGAGATCCCGGGCGGCGCTCGCGAGCTAGACGGAGGCTTGGAGGCGGCCGTCTAGAACAGGAACACGACGAAGACACCGAGGCCGACGAGGGCCGCTGCTGCCGTCATGGTGGGGATGAGGCGGTTCATCCGTTCGGGGTGAGGTGGAGGAAAGGAATCGGCCCGCGCAGGAAGTTATCCACAACGGGAACTCGACGTGGCTGGAATGTAGCGGACATGAGACATCGCGCGCAACCTGTTGTGGCGAGCCCGTCTACACTGGCGAGACGAGTCCGCACAATCTTGTGTTTTCCACTCCCGATCCGGCCCCGCCCCGAGACTCCGGCCTGCGACAGAGGCCGGGGGTCTCCGCCGGCTCGCCGCCGTCCGCTCGCGTTGTCGACGCACGCGAGGGCGACCGCGCAGGAACGAGTCGGCGTGGGACCTCATTCGTGAGTCCCGGCCTCCCACCCCGTCCGTATGCCCCTCGACCTTACCCGCGTCGATGCCCTCGTGTTCGACATCGACGGCACGCTCGCCGACACGGACGACCACCTGGTGGCCCAGGTCGCGGCGGTGCTGAACGCCGTCCCCCTCGTGAGCGGGCGACGGGCCACAGAGCTCGCGCGGCGGATCGTGATGGGTGCCGAGACGCCGGTCAACGCCGCCTACGGCGCGCTCGACCGGCTCGGCATCGACGACGAGCTCTCGTCCGTCAAAGGCGCCATCGCCGACCTCCTTGCCCACGTGCGCGGCCAGCGCGACCGGTCGGCGGAGCACCCGCCCGAGGCGGCCGACGAGGTCCCCCACGACATGGTCCCGGGCGTGGCCGAGATGCTCCGCGACCTCGGCGGCCGCTACCCGATCAGCGCGATCTCGACCGGCGACGAAGGTCGCATCCGCGCGTTCCTCGCCCACTACGACGTGCTCGACCGCTTCACGGCCATCGCCGGGTCCCAGACGACGCCGCGCATGAAGCCCTTCCCGGACCCGCTCCTCTTCGTGGCCGACGCGATGGGCGTCGCGCCCGAGCGGTGCTTGGTCGTCGGCGACACGACGGTCGACATGCAGACGGCTCGGGCCGGCGGGGCCCAGGCCGTCGGCGTGCTGTGTGGGTTCGGGACGGAGGGCGAGCTGGTCCGCGAGGGGGCCGGCGAGATCCTGGCGACGACCTCCGACCTGCTCGGCCTCCTCGCACCCGCCGCCGACGCGCTCGACGGGAGCGCCGAGCCCACGGCGCAAGCCGACGAGGACGCGGCGGCCGGCGGCGCCTGACGCCGCCCACGGCTGCGGGGCGAGCCTCCTCAGCGGGCGCCCGCTACCAGTCGTTCTCCTCCTTGACCACGCCCGTCTCGATCGGCACCGGGTACTCGCCCGAGAAGCAGGCGTGGCAGTAGCGGTCCCTACTCTCGTGGGCCTCCTCGACCGCCGCCAGCATCCCCTCGACCGAGAGGTAGCCCAGCGAGTCGACCCCGAGCCAGTCGGCGATCGCGTCGACGGCCCCGTGCTTGTTGGCCGCGAGCTCCTCGCGCGACGGGAAGTCCATCCCGTAGAAGCACGGCCACCGGACCGGCGGGCTCGCCGACCGGAAGTGGACCTCGGCCGCGCCCGCGTCGCGGACCATCCGGACCAGCTGGCGGGCCGTCGTCCCGCGCACGATCGAGTCGTCGACCATCACCACGACCCGGTCTTTCAGGACGCCGGCGACCGGGTTGAACTTGGTCCGCACGCGCTGCTCGCGGCTCGACTGGCCCGGCGAGATGAAGGTGCGCCCGACGTAGTGGTTCCGGATCAGGCCGATGTCCAGCTTGCAGCGGTGGCCCATCTTGTTCGACTCCGAGACGTAGCCGATGGCCGCCGTGTTGGACGAGTCCGGGACCGACATCACGATGGGCCGCTTGCCGTCGCCCTTCTCGACGAGGGGGACCGGCGCGTCGTGGGCGAGCCGCTTGCCCATCTTGCGGCGGACCTTGTCGACGGTCGCCCCGAACACCATCGAGTCGGGCCGTGAGAAGTAGACGTACTCGAACACGCACTGGCTCACGCCGTGGTGGCGCGGCATGCAGACCCCGTTGAAGTCGCCGCCGGCCTCGACGCGCTCGACGCCGGCCCGGTCGATGACCAGGATCTCGCCGGGCTCGATGTCGCGGACGTACTCGGCCCCGATGATGTCGAACGCGCACGACTCCGAGGCCACCACCCAGCCCGAGTGCTCGCGGCCTTCGGCCGGCGGGAGCTTGCCGAGCGCGAGCGGGCGGAACCCGTTCGGGTCGCGCGCCGCGATGAGCGCGTCGTCGGTCAGGATGACGAGCGAGAACGCGCCCTCGCACTGGTGGAGCGCGTCGACCATCCGGGCCACCGGCCCCTCCTCTTTGCTCTGGGCCGCCAGGTGCAGGATGAGCTCGGTGTCGGACGACGAGCTGAACAGGGTCCCTCGCTCGACCAAGCGCTCGCGGATCGCCCGGGCGTTCGACAGGTTGCCGTTGTGGCCCAGCGCGAAGTGGCCCTCGCGGTCGTGGACGACGAACGGCTGGATGTTGGCCGGGTTCGTCGCGCTCCCCGACGTCGAGTACCGGGTGTGGCCGATCGCCGCGTCGCCGACGAGTGTGTCGTCGAACCGGTCCTTGTCGGTGAACACGTCGAGCACGAGCCCGAAGTCCTTGAGCACCGGCATCACGCGGCGCCCCTTCGCCTCGTCGTAGACGCTCGTCACGATCCCGGCCGACTCCTGGCCGCGGTGCTGCAAGGCGTGCAGCCCGAAGTAGCTCAGCCGGGCGGCGTCGGGGTGGTTGAACACGCCGAAGATGCCGCAGTGGTCGCGCGCTTTGTCCACGGTGTCGGGGGGAGGCCGGAGGGACAGGTTAACGGCAGGGGGACTCGCTCCGCTCGCGGGAAATGGGAAATGGGGACGGGGAAATGGCGGAGGGGAGGTTGGGCGAGTGGATGCGCTGCCGGGCGACGTCCGGTTCGGGGTTCTCGGTTCAGGGTTCAGCTCCGAGCGAGTCCGAGGTGCGCCGAGTGCGGAGGGGTCTTGTCGCCCCGTGGCCTTCGATCATCGAGGCCGGCGCGGAGTCGTCCCGGCCGAACCCCGAACCCCGAACCCCGAACCCCGAACCCCGAACCCCGAACCCCGAACCCCGAACCCCGAACCCCGAACCCCGAACCCCGAACCCTACAGCCCCACCACGGCCGCCGCCAGGGCCACGCCGGCCGCGTCGGCGGCGAGGTCGCGCCAGCAGAAGTGGGGGCCCCGCTCGCGACGGCTGTCCATCACCTCCTTCGCCAGGCCGAGCGCGAGCGCGGCCCCGGCGGCGACTGGCAGCGCGTCGCCGTTCGAGAGCGCGGCCTTGTCCGTCAGAACGTACTGGCCCGCCAGCGTCAGCAGGAACGAGCCGCCGGCGTGGAGCGCCTTGTCGCGGCCGAACCAGTCGTCTCCGGGTGGAGGAGAGGCGACAGTCCCGGCCACGGGAGCCGGGCCGAGACCGTGGCCCAGGCGGACCGACTCGTAGCGGACGGGAGCGTCGGCCGGCGTCTGGGCGTGGGCGCCGACGGCGAGCACGACCGCGACCGCGAGCGCTCGGGTCACGTGTCCGGCCGGAGCGTCGGGTCGGGCTCGATCCGGTGGCCGTCGGCCAGCAGCGCCCGGAGCGCCAGGCCGGCCCCGCCGAACAGGATCAGGCCAGCCAGGATCATCACGATCAGCCCGCCGACCGGCGTCCCCCGGAAGCGGACCGACAGGCTCTGGCTCGCGTCGCCCGAGGCGACCGAGACCACGCCGGCCCGCTCGGGGGTGAACGTGAACGCAGCTGCGCCGGGCGTGAACCGCTCTTCGTGGGCTGTCACGGCTCCGGGCCGGTACGTCACCGTGACCGAGTCGACGGGCGCGCTGAACGTGACCGTGACCGGCTCGCCGACCGTCGGCACGTCGGGCGTGACCGAGAGGACGTCCTGGGCGCTGGCGGCGGTCGCCAGCAAGGCGGCGGAGAGGAGGAGCGTGCGCATCGGGTTAGCCCTCGAAGGTGGCGATGGCGGGCTCGGCCGGGTCCGGCGCCGACCGCTGACGGGTGAGGTAGGTCGCGAGGCCCAAGGTGCCGAAGATCCAGACGAGGGGGACCACGACGGGGAACCAGTCCACGAACCCGAGCGGGTAGGTCGACCCGTAGAGCGGGCCCTCCACCAGGTCGATGTACAGGTTCCACAGGATCACGGTGAGGAGGAGTGCCGGGATGATGAACCGGAGGAAGACGTCGAACCACGGCCCGAGCTTGAGCTTGGCGTTCTCGTTCACGAACGCCCGCAGGTTGCCCGCCCCGAAGACCCAGCCCAGCAACACGCACTCGATCAGGCCGACGGTGAGCAGGCTGTACCCGAACGCCCAGTGGTCCAGGATGTCGAGGAAGTTCAGGCCCACCGTCCCGTTCTCGCCCAGACCCGGGTCCACGATGAACGGGAGCGCCGTGACGAGCGAGCCGACGATGCCCGGGACGGCCACCATCAGGAGCGCCTTCTTCCGGTCGATCCCCATCTTGTCGATGATCGCGCTCGCCATCCCCTCCACGAGCGAGATCGCACTCGTCACGCCGGCCATCACGATGAGCAGGAAGAACGCGAACCCGAACAGCTTGACCCCGAACGGGAACGCCGCGATCCCCTGGGGGATGACGAAGAACGGGAGCGAGATCGACGAGCCGGCCGGGTTCAGCGAGAACGCGAACAGCATCGAGAAGATGGCGATCCCGGCGATGTACTCGAACCCGCAGTTCAAAAAGCTCACCATGAACGAGTTGTTGACGTGGTCCGAGTCCTTCGGGAGGTAGCTCGCGTAGGCCGTCATGGTGCCCAGCCCGAGCGACAGCGAGAAGAACATCTGGCTGAAGGCCCCCTTCCAGATCCCGGGCTCGGAGATCCCGGCCAGGTCAGGCGTGAACAGGTACAGCACGCCGTCCGTCCCGCCCGGCAGCGTCACCCCGCGGATGATCAGGACGATCATGAAGAGCCACATCAGCGGGACCGCCACGCGGACCGTTTTCTCGATCGTCTCGGTCCCCTTCAGGAGGGCCAGCAGCGTGACCGCCCAGATGGCCACGACGCCGATCATCGGCCACCACGAGGCCAGGATGCCGAAGAAGTAGGCCGTCGCGTTCGGGCCCTCGCTCGGTTCGGCGAACGGGGCGAACGGCGCCGTCGCGCCGGGCTCGAGCAGTCCGAAGAGGGCCCCGACCATCATGCACAGCGCCCAACTCAGGATCGTGACGTAGTACATCGTGATGAAGAGCGCGCTCGCGAGCGACCACCACCCGACGAACTCGCCCCTCTTCCCGACGACGGCCGAGAGCGCCATCGGGAAGCTCCGCCCGGTCAGCGTGCCCAGGCTGAACTCGGCGATCATCACGGGGATGCCGAGGGCGAAGAGCGCGATGAAGTACGGGACGTAGAACGCGCCGCCACCGAACTGGTAGGCGTTCGACGCGAAGAACACGATGTTGCCGAGCCCGATGGCCGAGCCGCTCGCGGCGAGGACGAAGCCGAGTTTCGAGGACCAGACGCCACGCTCGACGGCGTCGGCGGAGTCGTTGGGGGTGACGTCGGGCACAGGCGAAGATGGCGCGGGTGTGAAGGCCCGAAGCTACGGCGCCTCCCCCTTCTCAGCCGGCCACAAGCCCTCGCCGTCCAAAACCGACCGGACGATCCGCAGCCGCCCTGGCCCGACGTCGAACGTCTCGCCCGGGGCCGCCTCGGCGTTCATCGCGAACACCACGTCGCCCTCCGCCCGCTCGACCCAGCCGACGATCCACCCGATGTCGGGCTCGCCGTCCGGCTGCCCCCACCCGGTCTTGCCCGTCACCCTCGTGCCTCCGCCCTCCGCCAGCACCGGCACGAGGTCGCGGACCGTCGCCTGGTCGTCGTCCGAGAACGCCAGGTCGCCCCGGCGGAGGCGGTCTAGGAACACGACCTGCTCGTCGGCCGAGATCCGCCAGGTCCCGTCGAGCCACGACAGCTCGAGCGAGTCGCTCAAGGCGCTATTGCCGTAGCGCTCGCGTGCGAAGACGGCGGCGTAGCCGTCGCGGCCGACCCGGCGCGCGAGCCTCTGGAACAGCCACACCGCCGAGACCTGCACGCCGGTCCGCAGCGAGTGGTCCTGGTTCCACTGCGGGACGCTCCGCTCGACGCCGTCCCACGCGTAGAGCGAGTCGACGTCGGCGACGACGCCTCGGTCGAGGACCACCAAGCTGTTGAACACCTTCGACGTCGAGGCCGGGCTGAACCGGGTGGCCGCGCGGTCCGGGTCGTGCCGCGTCGTCCGGCCCGTTTGGGTGTCGAGCAGCACGAAGGTCCCGACGGCGCCCTCGGCACGGAACGCAGCCGACCAGTCGGCGACGGAGTCGCGCGGGGCCAGAGCGGACGGCTCGCCGGGCGACGGGGCCGGGAGGTCCGGCTGGGCACAGGCGGCGAGGGCGAGGAGGAGCGCGAGCGCGCGGATCATGGCTCGGGGGCCTCGGGCGTCTCCGGCTCCAGCACGTGCTCGACGCGGACGCCCAGGATCCGGTTGTCCTCGACGCCCTCGACGCGCAGCAGCAGCCCCTCGTGGCGGACCTCGTCGCCGGGCGACGGGATGTCGCCGGTGAGGTGCAAGATCAATCCGCCCAGCGTCTCGAAGTCGTACCCGTCCGTCTCCATCTCCACGCCGACGGCCTCGGCCAGGTCGTCCAGGTCGACACGGGCCTCGGCCCGGAACACGCCGGGCGCGACGGCCACCACGAGCCGCTCGTGCTCGGCGTCGAACTCGTCGCGGATCTCGCCGACGACCTCCTCCAGCAGGTCCTCTAGGGTGACCAGCCCGGCCGTCCCACCGTACTCGTCGACGACGATGGCCATGTGGGTGTTGGACCCCTGGAAGTCGGCCAGCATGTCGTCGAGCGCCTTGCCGGGTGGGACGAAGAGCGGGCGCCGGGCGATGGCGGCCCAGTCGGGCGTCCGGCCGGCGCCGTCGAGCGACGGCAGCAGGTCCTTCGCGTAGACGACCCCGAGCACGTTGTCGAGGTGCTCGCGGTAGAGCGGGAACCGGCTGTGGCCGCTCGCGCGGATCAGGTCGAGCGCCGCCTCGAGGTCGGCGTCGGCGCTGAGCGCCTGCATGTCGACCCGGCTCACCATGACCTCGCGGACGGTCGTCTCGCCGAACTCGACGATCGAGTGGATCAGCGCCCGCTCCTCCTCACCGATCGACCCCTCGGCCTCGCCGACGTCGGCCATCGACTTGATGTCGGCCGACGACAACGGCTCGGCCTCGGTCCGGAACCGGGCCTGGACCGCCGTCGCCATCGCCGCGAGCAGGTCCGCGATGGGCGTCACCGCGCGGACGAGGGGCGACAGCAGCCCCGACACGGTTCGGGCGAACCGGACCGGCTGGCGGCTCGCGATAAGCTTGGGCGCGATCTCGCTCGTCACCAGCAGGATGAACGTCAGCCCGACCACGTTGGCCGCCAGCGCCGCCAGCCGGCTCCACCCGAACGCCTCGGCCGCCGTCAGCATGAGCTGGGTCGACAGGATCGCCGCGCCTACGTTGACGACCGTGTTCAGCAGCAGGACGGCCGCCAGCAGCCGTCGGGGCCGGTCGAGCAGCCGGACCACCCGGGCCGCGTCCGCCGCCGCCTCGTCGGCCAGGGCCTCCCGGTCGGCCGTGGTGACCGAGAACAGGGCGACTTCGGACCCCGAGAACAGAGCCGACAGCGCCAGCAGGAGCACGAACGCGCCGATCTGAACCGCCAGGCCGGTCAGGCCAGGGAGCACGTCGGCGAGGGGGAGGGCCGCGAGGGCCAGACTAGAGTCGGGGTCCAAGGTGGGCGGACCTGGCGAGACAACGGGCCGGAGCCCTGAGGGCCCGGCGGGAGCCGGTCGAACGAAGATAGGCGCCTGGGGGTCCGGCGCCTGTCTTCGTCTTTCACCGAGGCACGCGGCTCGGGTGGGGCCCTATCGCATGAACTCAGCTGGCGCGCCCTATGGCATTTCTCTACGGCCTGAGTTCGGCTGATCCAACTCGCAGAGCCTAAGGATGGACAGGGCGAATTGGAGGTGCGCAGCCTTCGTGTCGAGAAGATCGCCTCCAGGCTTCGTCCTGAACATTCGTGTGTCGGGGTCGAAGAGGAGGAAGCGATGCAATCTCTTATGAGGCGCGGTCCGGAGAGGGATGATGTCCGTCCAGTGTTCTTCCCTGTACGACCAGTGGTGGCGCTGGCGGCCGTCTGGAACGATGACCTCAGCTGCTGCCGCCGCCGCCAGGATTTTGTACGGGTAGCGACGCGAGTAGCGGGCTCTGACTTTCCGCTTCGATGTGGCGTCCACATTCCAGCGATCACCGAGACGGTGGTACTTCTCGCGGTGGCGAGCCCGCTGAGCCTCGACCCACTCGGGATCCCGGCTTCGCAACCGATACGTCTTCCTCGACGACGCCTTCTGGCACTCCTTGCACTTGTTCAAGTGGCCGTCAGCCATCCGGGGATGCTGGTAGTACGCACCAATCGGCTTGACCTGGCCGCAAGCAATACAGGGTTTCTCCATCGTCTAAAAACACTGGAGGGGAGGGCCACCTGAGCGACACTCCCCTCCGTTCGTTCTTCCAAGTACAGGTTAAAATGGCAAATCATCGTCGGGCTCGAACGAGTAGTCGTCGGCGGGCCCGGAGGCCGCGGCCTTTTGGGGCCGGTCGCCGCCGTTGCCGCCGTTGCTCGACGCCTGACGCTGCGGCCGTGGCGACTGGTCGTAGCTGTCGCCGTCGTCGCTCGATCCGCCGCCGCCGTCGCGGCTCCCGAGCATCTGCATCTCGCGGGCCTTGATCTCGGTCGTGTACTTCGTGTTGCCGTCCTTGTCCTCCCACTGGCGGGTCTGGAGCTGGCCCTCGATGTAGACCTGGCGGCCCTTCGAGAGGTACTCGCCACAGATCTCCGCGAGCCGGGCCCAGGCCACGACCCGGTGCCACTCGGTGTTCTCGACCTGGTTGCCGTCGCGGTCCTTGTAGGACTCGGTCGTGGCGACCGAGAAGTTGCAGACGGCCGTGCCGCTGCCGGTGTACCGGAGCTCGGGGTCGGCGCCGAGGTTGCCGACCAGGATGACTTTGTTGATTCCGCGTGCCATGAGGCTGGGGGTGTGCGGGGGCGCGGGTGGCCCCCTGAGACATGAGTCCGCCGGTCCGGGAAAGTCCGGCCGGCCGTTCGGTGCCCGCCGAAGCGAGCGGTGGAGGATAGACCCCGGCACAGGCCGAGACGTAACCTCCACGCATCAAAAATACCGCGCCCCCCGTGCCACCCGTCCGTCACACGTTCCCCTACGACGTCGCCGCGCTCGGCCTGTCCGACGCCGACCGCGCCGCCGCCCACGCCGGCCTGTTCCAAGACTTCGTCGCCATCGTCCGCCGGCTCCGCCGCGAGTGCCCGTGGGACGTCGCCCAGACCCACGACTCGACCAAGCACCTCACCATCGAGGAGGCCTACGAGCTGGTCGACGCCATCGACGCGGGCGACCCGGGCGAGGTCTCGAAAGAGCTCGGCGACCTGTTCCTCCACGTCCTGTTCCACGCCCACATCGCCGAGACCAACGGGACGTTCGACCTGGCCGACGTGATGCGGGCCGAGATGACGAAGCTGGTCCGCCGCCACCCCCACGTGTTCGGCGACGAGGTCGTGTCCGGGACGGGCGACGTGCTTCGCAACTGGGAGGCCATCAAACGCGCCGAGCGCGTCGAGGCCGGCGAGACAGAGGCTCCGCCGTCGGCGCTCGACGGCGTGCCGGACACGCTGCCGGCGCTGCTCCGTGCCGAGCGAGTCCAGGAAAAGGCCGCCGCCATCGGCTTCGACTTCCCGACGGCCGACGACGCTTGGGCCAAGGTGACCGAGGAGGCCGACGAGGTGCGCGGGGCCGAGACGGCGGACCAGCTCGAAGACGAGGTCGGCGACTTGCTCTTCGCCGTCGTCAAC
Organism: uncultured Bacteroidota bacterium; assembly: GCA_963848075.1. Lineage (GTDB taxonomy): Bacteria > Bacteroidota > Rhodothermia > Rhodothermales > Rubricoccaceae > Rubrivirga. The sequence continues at coordinate 1,273,458 of CAWKCB010000004.1, read as the reverse complement.
TACGCCCGGCTGCGGGGCGTCGTGCCGGAGACGGCGTTGCGGCGGACCGTGGCCAAGTTCTCGCGCCGGTTCCGCGCCGTCGAGGTCGGGTTGGGCGAGGGCGACGCGACACTGGCCCAGATGGACGCACTGTGGGACGCAGCGAAAGCGGAGGAGTGACCGCGAACGGCCAACAAAACGGACCAGGCGGCTAGAGCTGTGGGACCATCGTAGCGTACCCCTCGATGCTCTTGGCCTGTCTCTCTATCAGACTGTCTGCGCCGCCAACTCCCGTTCCCGGCTTGAAAGCGTTTTCCGGTTTGGGATAGAACCCGGAGCCCTGCTCGGGACCTCCCCGAGCCTCGGACGTTCGGCCATGCGGCTCGATCTCGTTCAGCAGCGTCTCGGCCTGCTTCTGATCCCGGACTCGCTCGCGGGCCGCCTCGGTGGCGGCCACCAACTCAGGGTTGCGGTTCCTGATCTCCTCGTTGGCGGCGAGCGCTTTGGTGAGGAGCCCCTCGTCGAGGAGCTCCTCGGGGGCGTCCTTGCGCAGGTCGCCGAGATCGGTCAAGCCAACCTGATGGCCTGCCGACGAATGCTCTTCGTACCTACCGAGCACGCCTTCGGGATCGACGTAGACCTTCTCGACGGCGTTCTTGATGAAGTCTGTCTGGTCCGACATCTGTTTTCCCTCCTTGCTGAGGGGTTCGCCTACACTCTCCGCGCGCTTGTGCAGGTCACTCGCGTACTGACCCGCCATTTCAGTCAGGCGTCCCGGATTGATCGACTCAAGCAGAGGCGTTCCATCAGCGGCGGCCAGGGTGCCCTCGCGGATTTCGTTGAAGGGATTGCGGCCGCTGAGCTCCGAGGTGCGGATGGCCTCTTTGATGGCTTCCTGGCGGTCCCCCTTATTGGCCATCTGCCCCTCGTGCACGGCGCGTTGAGTCTGCTCGAAGCTCGGGTCTTGGGGACCGGGAGTAGAGGAGGCGCCAGTCGTGGCTGAGAGGTTAGACTCGGGCAAGTCTGTACCCTTACTGTATTCGGGAAGAGTCCCAAGGATGTCTGTAGACGTGGCCATGAGGAGGGAGAGCTAGGCGGCGCGGCGGTGGAAGGAGCCGAGGCCGGTGGGAGGGGACATGGGGGACATCGTGGCGTGGGGGCGGGCCGTCCGCGACCACCACGCGAGCCAGCGCTCGACGAACGCCGAGAGAGCCGGCTCCAGCTGCGGGTCCTCGTCGAGGAGGAGGGACGTGGCCCCCCGGGTGGTCTCGAGAGCGGCGCGCCAAGACGCCTCCGTCACCGTCTCCGTCCCGACGATGAACACGGGGTCTTGCTCGACCAACCGGTGCGGTCCGGAGGGCTCGTACCGGCGGATCCGACGCAGGGACGTCTCGCGGTCGAGGTAGTAATCCCACGTCTCCGTCCGCACGTCGTCGGGGCCGACGTGGACGGTCGAGAGGTAGTTCTCACCGCAGGCATGGCAGAGGTGGAGATGCGTGAGGACGGTCCCCGACGATGCGGGAGCGTCGTTCTCGACGGCGCGCTTGGTGAACGCTCGTTCGTGGCAACGCGGGCACGGGAACGCGGGCAGTTCCTGGAACACGGGTGTGGTGGGTTGGGGGAGAGGGCCAGGTCGGTCAGCGCTGCAACGTTATGTGCTGAATCTGCAAAAAAGCTGATGCGGAGGAGTGGAACCGCAATCCTCAGGTGAACCTCAGGAACCAGAATCCGCGTCTAAACTCCGTTTTTGGCGGAACGGCACTGTCCATGCCGCGAGGCCGCCCAAGACGAATCCGCACAGGTGCGCGACGTGGGCGACGTCCCCACCGCCCCGTCCCATCCCCACCACGACCTCGAGCGCCGCCCACGCTCCCAGCGCGACCCAGGCCGGAATCGGCACGGTCAGGAACAAGACCGCCACGACAACGCGTGACCGCGGGAACCCGACCGCGAACGCGCCGGCCGCCACCGCCACCGCACCTGAGGCCCCGACGATGGGGACCGCGGACCCGGCCGAAAACGCGACCTCGCCAAGCGACGCCAGCACGCCGCCGCCGAGGTACAGGAGGAGCGCCGGCCCACTCCCGGCGACGCGCTCGATCGCGGTCCCGAACACCCAGAGAGCGACCACGTTGTAGAACAGGTGGGCCCAGCTGGCGTGCACCACGAGTGAGGTCGCCAGCGTCAGCGGGGGCCACACGTCGTGGGACGGCTCGTCCCCGGCTGCCCGGCCTCCGAGAGACGCCACGACGTCCGACGGCACCGCGCCGAGACTCTGCGCCCACGTGCCGTCCCGGCCTTGGTCCTGCGGCCCGATAAACACGAACGCGCACAAGAGCGCGAAGAGGGCCGTGACGGGGGCCGCGCGCGACCCCGCCCCGAGGCCCGCGTCGAAGTGGCCGACGGGGAGGACGAGGGCCACGGGGCTAGCTCGCCTCGTGGGCGACGGGCCACGGGGTGTCCTGGGAGGGCAAGTCCGTCTCGCCCCGCGAGATCAGCCCCCCCACCCGCTCGCGAACGGCGGCGGCCAGCGCCCACCCCCCTACGCACAAGCCGGCGCCCCACCCGAGCGAGACGGTCTCCACGCCCATCAGCGAGGCGGCTACGAGTGCGAAACCGGCGACGACCGCCAGCAAGGACACGAGCGACGCGGCGACGCTGAGCACCAACGCCATCGGAGGGCCGTCGGAGGTGTGGGCGTCGTCGCGGACGGAGGCGGTCGTGGGCGTGTACGGCATGGGGACGGCGGGTCAGAGCTCGCGAGAAAGGGAGAGGAAGCGGAAGCGGTACGGGTCCACCTCGTACGGCCGGTTGGCGCGCACGGGCGTCTCGCCGAGGGCCCACGTCGGGTGGCTCCGGCCGACCATCGAGACCTCGCTGTAGAAGTGGCGGACGGTGACGCCGAACGGGCGCCGGGACCACGGGGCGTGCCGGACGTAGGCCGCGATCAGGAGCGCCAGCCGCCAGCTCGGCGACCGGTCCTCCGGCTCGAGGGCCAGGATCGACGCCCGCCGCGAGCTGCCGACGTTGAACGCGCTGAACTGCTGGGGGTCGAGGACGACGCCCTCGTACGTCCACTGGCCGCGGTACGCCGTCGCCACGCGGTTGCGGACGACCCAGGCCACCAGCTCCTGCTCGTGCGGCCGGTCGGACTCGGAGTAGATGCACCGGGCCAACCACAGGGTCTCCGAGTCGATCGGGAGGGTCTGGCCGGCCGCGGGAGCGATGGACCGGAGCGCCGTCGAGAGCGGGAGCCCCGAGACCGCCACCCGGCTCCGCACGGGCCGGGCCCGCGTCGCCGTCACGTCCTGCACCACGAGCCCCTCGGGGATCTCGGCCATGGGGCGGACCGGCGCGTACAGATCGGCTTCCTCGACGGGCGCCGGGCGCCAGCTCCCCGACAGCAGCGCGAGCGAGATCAGCACCGAGTGGACGTACCACAGCACCGGCTTCAGTCCGGCCTGGTTGCCCCGTCGAGCGGGGCTCGCCGTCGAGCGGGGTGGCTGGGAGGGGACCATCGCGAGACCACCCGAGATGGTCTTGTGTTTGTATGGTCACTATACGCAAATGGGTCGCCACCGTCAACCCATCCGTGTCCGATCTGTGCAGGTCGCGGCGAACCCGGACGACCTCGACGTTGGGGCCCGCTACGGCCTTGGCAGCGAGGGCCTCGACTCCCGCCCCGAGCAGCAGGGCGCCGGACCCGTTGAGGGTTAGCGGCTGAGATGCCGAACCCAGAGCCGGCGGTTGGCCCACGCGCTTCGGGTGCGACGCCTACGACTCCTCTGACGGAAGCGCTTCCGGGTTCGACTCTTCCAGCCGCTCGTGGACGCCCCGCCGCGCCCGGTCGTACAGCTCGGCGAACGTCGCGATGAGGGCCTCGCGCTCGGGGTCGGAGAGGGCGGGGCCGGCCGGCGGCGACGACCGTAAGGCGTCGCCGAAAGCGGCGGCTTCGGTGCGGACGGCGGAGGGGTAGCGCGGGGACTCCGGGACGGACTCGGTCGACGGCAGCGCGTCGGTGCCGCGGACGCGGACGAGCATCTTGCACAACCGGGCCGTGACCGCGTCGACGTCGTGCTTGGCGAGGGAGTACGTCTTCCGCTTGCGCCGCGTCTTGCCGGCCGCCGTCGTCTCGGGCCACGAGGCCTGGAGGTAGGGCGCGTACCGCTCGTTGCCGACGTCGAGGAAGAGGACGCGGAGGCCCGGCACGCCGAACTGGCTCCGCGTGGCCCGGCTCCGGTCGGCGGCCGTCTTGGGGTCGGTCCGCGTCAGCTCGGCGTTGCGGAGGTCGCGCCAGAACTGGGCCGCCCGGAGCGCCCCGGAGGACCCCCCGAAGTGGTTGTCGTTGAAAAACTGGCTGTACGACTCGCCCTGACGCCGCATCCGGACCTGCCACCCGTACGTCGAGCGCCGCACCTGGACGGTCCGCGTCGCCCCCTGGGCGTCGACCTTCTCCTCTTCGCGGGGGTCGATCTCGATCCGGATCACGTTCCGCGTGTCCGTCTCGTCGGCCGGGCGGAGGGCGGCCCAGTCCAGCGCCGCCGAGTAGGCGGCCTCCGTCGAGCCGTAGGTCGTGTCGGGGAAGTAGGCGAGGCGGTCCCCGTCGGGGAGTGGGACCTTGTATCCCTCCCGGACGGGGGCGTCGTCGTCGGGGTAGATCGGGAGGACCTCGAGGGTCTCCGGGGGGCTCGCAGCGGATGTCATCGGGGCGTCGGGGGGACGAGGGAGACGCGGGTAAACGCTCGGAGGGCCGCGACGGCTGCCGCGTCGTACTCGGAGGTGGGGGCCGGGACGGTCGGGGAGGCCCCGGGGCGCATAGCGACCCACGCCTCGACCAAGTGCGCCGTCGTCAGGCGGACGGCGCCGCCGCAGACGACGGTCAGGGCGGCCAGCACGGCCCACTCGGACAGGCCGAGCGTGAGCCCGGCTCCGACCGCCGTCGCGACCCCCGTCCACGCCGCTGTCGGCCATGCGCGGGCATGAGACAAGGCGAGGACGCGGACGCTGAAGGGGAGCGGGCGGGGCACGGCAGAAGATACGGTGTTGGGTTCCGACGTCCTGTTAGACGGCCTCCTGAGATACGTGCGCGCCTGCGGGGGCTCCAGTGGGGGGGGCGCCGACGCCGGCTCAGCCGAACTCGGGCTCGTCCACTACCGCCTCGACCGGGTCGACGGTAGACGACGTGGCGTCGTCGGCCTCAGCCGGCAGGGCCGACGCGACGGCGTCGGCCTCGACCGGTGCGTCCACGACCCCTAGCGTCCCGGACGACTCGAAGGCCTCGATGGCGCCGGGGAACTGGCGCTCGACGGACAGGAGGAACTGGACGCCGGTCGTGACCACCATCTCGACGAGCGCTGGCGAGACCGCCTGGCGCTCGGCGTCGGAGCCGGCGTGGGCCAGCAGGATCTCGCGCACGCCGGAGCGGAGGTCGGCCGCGTCGCGCTCGTCGAGGTCGGGCGGGGCCTCCGGTCTGTCCGTCGGAGCTTCGCCCGTCGGGGCGCCCGGGGGGAGCGTTCTGTCCGCGCCCGGGAGTCGGGAGACGAGCGGGTCGACCACGTCGGCCACGCCCTGATCCACCGCCTCGGCCACGTCGCGGCCGGCGATGTCCTGCACCAGGCGGAGGAGGGCCGCCACGATGGCCTCGGCAGCCCCGAACAGGCCGTCCACCAACGTGACGAGCGCGCTGCGGACCAGCCCGAGTTGCGCGAGCGTCTCGCCCGGCACCTTCTCGTCGTCGTCCATCGGCACCCACCGGTCCCGGTCGTCGTCGCGCTCGGGAGCCTTGAGGGGGACGAGCACGCGCAGGCGCGGGTCGTCGGGGTCGGTGGTCGTGGGGGTCGAGAACGTCATGTGGGGAGACCCGAGCAGGAGGGCCGGGGGCGTCGCTGGCCGCGAAACGCGCAGGGCGAACGACGCGTCCCGGAGCGCAGTGGGAGGGACCGGGGCGAGGGCGAGTCTAGGGATTTCGTTGACTTGTGTCAATACCGACTATACATTCCCCTCGCTCCCCATTCCCCGGTGCGGTCCCGTGTCCACTCCTCCCGCTGCGTCTCCGTCCGCCCCCCGCCCTCGCCGTCCGGGCGGCCCCGCGTCCGCCCCGGCCGAGAGCGCGTGGGAGGACCGGGTTCTCGGTCAGGTCGACCGCCTGCTAGCCGTGACGATGGGGACTCAACGGGCGCCCGGCGAGCCGCGACCTGACCCGCGAGATCCCCGGAGGCCGCCTCCCCACAAGGACCGCAAGCTGTTCTCGTCGTCGTGGAAGCAGGCGAGCGCGGCCGAGGGAGTCGGCGTCCTCATCATCTTGCTGTTCGTCGTGATGGCACGGCCGGGCCCCGACGCGGCCGACGTGGCGAGCGGCCCCGACGGGTACGAGGCCGTCGCGTCGGGCATCGCCGCCGACGGGGCCGTCGCCCTGGCCTCGGGCGCGCGGGTCCACCTGATGGGCATCTCGCTGCCGAGCGATGAGGACGCGCCCGTCGTGCGGTCGGCGGCGTTCGAGATGCTCGACCGCTTGGTCCGGGGCCGCCGCGTCTACGTCGAGTTCGACCCCTTGCTGCCGAGCTCGGCGCAGGAAGGGCAGGGGCTCACCGTGGCCTACGTCTGGATCCTCGACTCGAACGGGCAGCGCAAGGCGCTGGCCAACTCGACGTTGCTCGCGCGAGGCCTCGCCCGCCCGGTCACCGCGATCGGCTTCGCCCGCCAGCAGGAGTTCCTCCAGGTCGCGTCGCTGGCCCAGCAACGCGGGGCCGGCGTCTGGCGCCCGTCGGAGCCAGCCCTCGGCGGTTTGGTCGCGCCGTTTTAGCGCGGTGCGCCCGTCCGCGCGTCGGCAGCGGGATGGAGCCAAGCCGCCCGGGCTGGACCCGCCGGCCTCCGAACGCCTTGGGTTGCCGGACCACCGAGGAGGCGGGGGCTTGGACGAGAGGCCCAGCCGCGACAGACGTCGAGCGGGTGCCACGTCCGAGTGGGGACCGTCCCGGCGGACGCGTGCGAGTGCCAGAGAGTCGGCGGCCTCCGGGAGCGAGAATGATCAGCGGTTGACGAGTACACGTTAGGCTAGATTCGCATCCATGCCTTCCACTTTTCCGCTCCAAGCCGAGCCCCCCGTCTCTGGCGGCTTCTCCCGCCGCTGGTTCGTCCTCGTAGGGGCCGTGCTGGCGGTCGTCGTCGGGGTCTCGCTCTTCTTGCGCGTCAACCTCACACCGAGCGTCGCGACGGGGCTCTACCTCCAGGTGCCCGAGTGGCTGGCCGAGGGGTCGCCCGAGGTCGGCGACTTGGTGACGGCCTGCGCGCCGGTCGGCGACGCGGCCCGGGTGGCCCTCGACCGCGAGTACCTCCGGCGGACGCGGACGGCGTGCGCGTCGGGCATCGTGCCGGTCCTCAAGCGCGTCGTCGCCGTGGGCGGCCAGACCGTCGAGGTCGGCCCCGACGGGGTGCTCGTCGACGGCCGCCGCATCGCGCCGGCCCCCCAGACGGTCGACAGTGAGGGGCGCCCGCTCGAGCCCCAGGTCGGGACGTGGCCGCTGGGGCCGGGCGACCTGTGGCTCGGCTCCGACATCCCCAACGGGTTCGACTCGCGCTACTTCGGCGTCTTCCCGCCCGACCTCTTGCGAGGGCGGGCGTGGCTCCTGGCCTCGTTCGACTGACGGCGGCCTAGGCGAACTCGTCGCCGACGGCGGCGGCGCCGCGGAGCGTGGCCGAGCGCGCGCCGGCCCGGGCGAACGCGTCGGCGAGCCGCTGGCGCTCGGCGGCGTCGAGGCCGTGGCGGAGGGGGCCGGCCCAGGTGGGGTCGGCCTGGAGGGCCCGGGCCGCCGTCAGGGAGCCGGCCGCCCGGCACCGCTCGGCAAACTGGACGCGGGCGGCGCTGGGGTAGGCGAACAGGGACTCGCTGGCCTCGCGGAAGGCTCTCCGGGCCTCGGACGCGTCCGGCGCCGGTGGCAGCGAAAGCATCTCGCGCACGCGCTCCTCGCCCTCGACCTGGAGGTACTGCGCGGCCCGCGCGGCGGCCTGGACGGCGGCTTGGCGGGGCGGCGCCGCGCCCCGGCGGGCCCGGGCCAGCCGGCCAAACTGCTCGGGCTGGGAGCGGACTCGGTCCGAGAGCACGCGGGGACCCCCCTCGACGCACGTCTGCAAGAGCGCGCGGCGGGCGGCGGCCGGGTCGGCGAAGGCAGCCTTCGAGGCGACCACGAGCGCGGCGCCCGCGTCGGTGACGAGGACCTCCTTGGTGCCGTCGCCGTGGTACGGGTTCGGGTCGTAGGCCCCCTGGAACAGCGAGTCCGTGAGGTAGTTGGGCCGCCTGAGGACGACCGGCGCGTGGCCCCGCGCGAACACGAAGCAGAACGCCGAGTCGAGCGTCCGCGCCTCGTCGGGCTCGATCAGCTTCCGCCGCGTCTCGCGGACCGTCCGCGACGAGCCGGCCGAGTACGAGTCGGCGATGACGTGGCGGCCTTGGCTCCCCGTGTTGTCCGAGATCTCGACGTAGGCGACGGTGTGGTCCCCGGCCGCGTCCGAGATGAACTTGCAGGCCTGGTCGTCGTTGGGCGACCACAGGATGTGGAGCGTCGTGTTGGTGATGAAGTTGCGCCAGAGCGCCCCGTACGCCTCCTCGAGCTGGGCGACCGACTGGACGATGATGAGGTACTGGATCCCGAACCCGCGGTGGGCCGAGAGCCCCTCGTCGATCTTGTCGAACCGGCCCAGCCGCGGGAACTCGTCGAGCAGGAAGAGGACCGGGTACCGCGGCTTGTAGCGGACGGCCAGCAGCCGGGCCTGCGCGCAGCCGATCATCACGCGGACGTAGCGGGCGTAGTTGTCGAGCCGCTCGACGGGCATGATCAGGAACACGCTCGTCGGGTCGTCCTTGAGGTCGCGGAAGTCGAACGTCGAGCGCCCCATGGCGGCCTGGATCGACGGCGAGTCCAGGAACTCGGTGTGCGAGCGGACCGTGGCGACGACCGACGAGAACGTCCGCTCGTCCATCCGCGCGAACTGGGCGCCGCGCTTGGCCACGACCGGGTGGGCGTGGCTGCACATCGACTCCAGGAGCTCGCGCAGCTCGCTGTCGGGCGCCATCAGCAGCCGGCGGACCTCGACCAGCGTCCGCTTGGCGTTCGGCACGCGGACGTGCGTCGAGGGCATCCCGGGGAAGAGCGGGAGGCCCTCGCCGTGGTCGGCGCCCGGGGCCGGGGCCGAGGCCGCGCGGACGGCGGCGTCGAGGGCGTAGAGCGCCTCGAAGTCGGGCGGCGGAGCCTCGCCCGGGGGCGTCGCCGCGCGGAGCCGGCGGAGCTCCTCGAAGTCGGGGACCTCGACCTCGCGCCAGCGCCGGTGCTCGGCGGCCACGTAGAGCACGAGCCCCGTCAGGAACTGGCGGGCGTTGTCGACGAAGAACGGCTCGCGCTCCTCGCCGCTCTTGGTGACCAGCATCTCGGAGATCATCTTGGCGTTGTCGAACGCGAACGGGGCCTCCTCGCGGTCGAGCGCGCTGACCGCGCCCTCGGCCAAGTCGTACTCCGTGATGACGGTGTCGAGCGGGTTGAAGCTGTCGGCCGGGAGCGGCCCGGCGACCCCGAACGGGTCGATCCGGCGGACGCGCTGGCCCAGCCCTTCGCGCCGGTGCCGCGCCGTGACGGCGAACAGCTCGCCCTTGACGTCGAGCGTGACCGTCGAGCCCCGGTGCGACAGCAGCGTCGGGACGGCGAACCCGACCGTCTTGCCGGCGCCGGTCGGGGCGCAGACGAACGTGTGGGCGCCGGTGTCGTCGACGAGCAGCGCGGGCGCGTCGTCCTGGTAGCCGACGGGGATCCCGTGGCCCGGCCGCTTGGCCGACCGCCCGAACCAGGCGCCGTCGCCGAACGTGGCCGTCCCGAAGGACCCACTGGGCTGGAGCGACTTCGCCCGCTGCCGCCCCGCGGCGGCCACCACGGGCGGCATCCCGAGCACGAACAGCCCGACGAACACGGCCAGCGCCTGGTGGAGCACCGGCTGCGCCTCGGGGACCCCGTTGAACCGGGCCACCCACACGAACAGCCCGTGCGGCGAGACGATGCTCGTCGGGCCGAGCAGCGTCGCGAGGGCGGCGCCGAGCGCCAGGGCCGCCGCGCCCGCGGCCAGCGTCAGGTCGCGCCGGAGAGCGGCGCGCACGGCGAGCGCTAGGGCGCCCAGGCCGAGCGCCACCGCCAGCCCCGTGAGCACGGCGCCCGCGGGGCCGGGGAGCGCGAGCTGCGCGACGCCCAGGCGCGGGTCGAACGCGAACGCCCGCGCGACGTGCTGCGACGCCCCGAGCGCCGCCAGCACCAGCACCGTGACGCCGCCGACCAGCCACGGCGTCGGCGACTGCGGGCCGATGCCGTCGTCGACGACCTGCTCGGCCCGGGCGACCGGCGCCGGCGTGCCGGGCCGCGCGCTCATCGACGGGCCCCGGCCGTGCGGATCGGCGTCCGGACCGGCGGGGGGGCGGGGATCTGCGGGTTCCGGAAGACCGGCGTGCTGCGGGCCCCGGGCTGCGGGCGGACGTCGTACGGCGACCGCCCCGCGGGGACCTGCCCCGCCTGGTAGTACGGCCCGCCCAGGTCCACGTCGTCCCGGAACACGACCACGGCGCGCAGGCCCTGCCGGAGCCGGACCGTGTTGGACCGCGTGAGCGCCTGCTGGGTCGCGCTCATAACGGCGCGCTGGGCGCCGCGCGTGCCGCGGTTCGTGATCTCGTCCTCAATGTCGTCGGCGATGGGCACCTCGCTGATCGAGCCGTCGGCGTTGCGGATCACGACGGTCGACCGGCCCACGCGGCGGCCGGCCACCGTCGAGGCCACGCCCGTCGCCGTCTGGAGCACGCCCGCGCCGACGCGCGACAACGTGTGCCGGTCGACCTCGTCGGCCAGCCCGAGCCGGCCCTGGGCGTCGTGGAGCGCCGCTCTCGAGAAGTCGACGCTCCGCCCGTCGGGCAGGTTGAGCCGATTGGCGTCGACCAGGAGCCGGTCGTCCACGACGTCGCCGGTGAGCGCGATGATCTGGCTCCCGCGCGGGACCAACACGTAGCGCCGGTGCCGGTCGTAGACGTCTTCGGTCGTCCGGAAGACGACCAAGCCGGGCGTGTCGCTCTGGACGGCCGTCTCCAGCACCACGTTGACGAGCGTGCCCTGGGCCAGCGTGAACGGCGAGAACCGGGGCTCGGCTCGGGTGCCGGCCTGGCGCATCGCGCCCGACGACCCGGACGCCGCCGCGACGCCGCCGCTCCACTGCGACGCCGGCTGCACGACGCCCCCGCCCGACGCGCCCGGCGACGTGTAGCCCGGCGCGAGCGGGAGCACGTTGCCCGCGGCGTCGACGATGTAGCCGCCGTCCATCATGCCCTCCGGCGCCTGCGGCGCGGTGCCCGCGACGGCCGCCCGCTGCCGCCCGAGCGCGGCGAGGAACGCCTCGCGCCGGAGCTCGCGGTAGGTCGGCGGCCGGTCGCCGCTCGAGGCCGCGCCGCCTCCGCCACTGCTCCGAGTCTGCGGCGGGGGCGGCGGCGACGAGTACGACCCGTAGCCGCCTTGGGCGAGCGCGGGGTCCTCCAAGAGCATCGAGAGGTCGTCGTCGCCCATTCCCACCTCGACCTGCTCCGGACGGAGCGAGAGGTCGGGTGGCGTGGCCTCCATGGGGAGGCCGGCGCCGGCTTGGACCTGGAGGCGGCCGTCCTCGTCGCCGCTGCCGCCCATCGAGAACAGGAACACGACGAGCACCAAGACGAACCCGCCCGACGCGATCAGGACGATGTTGCGGACGTTGTACGAGTTCGGCGTGTTCTGGTACTCCTCGCCGTCGAGGACCGGCTCCAGGTCGAACGGGTCGTCGCTCTCGGCCTGGGGCGCGGCCGGGCGGACGTCGGCGAACGGGTCGTCTGTGTGGCCCGGCGAGACGCCGAACGGGTCGTCGCCGTACTTGTCGTCGAAGGAGTCGTCGGGGGAGGGGCGGTCAGTCATGGCCGAGGGGGGCGAGGGCCTGGAGGAGAGAGGAGGCGGGGGAGCCTAGAAGTCGGCGCGGACGCCGACGTGGAGCGGGAAGACAGCCCGGTCGGGGCGGACGCCGAGCGGGCTGTAGGCGTACTCGCCCTCGGCGTAGATCTGGACCCGCCGCGTGGCCCGGACGGCCAGCCCGAACGAGCCGGCCAGCTCGAGCGCCGTCTCGGCGTCACTCTCGCCGACGAGCCACGTCGGCAGGTCGTACTCCGAGCCGTACTCGCCGCGGAGCCGGGCCGCGAACGCCTGGGCCTCGGCCGAGCCCTCGCCCCCGTCGGCCCCGGCAAAGCTCTGGGCGATCTGGGCGTCGAGCGCCACGTTCTGCCGCCGCGACCCGTCCACACCGACGACCAGCCCGGACGCTTGGTACGCCGCCGCCGTCGCCGTCCGCCGGAGCACGCCGACGCGGGCCCCGAGGTAGGGCTCGATCCGCCCGCCCGGCGCCAGCGACAGCCGGCCCAGGACCGAGGCCCGGAGCGTCCGCACGTCCGACCGCGCGCCGCGTGAGAACAGGACCACCGACTCGCCCGGCGCGATGGCCCCGCTGGCGGTCAGCCGGGCGGCCAACGTCGGCGCGAGCGCGTCGTTGAGCCCGAACTCGACGGCGTCGTCGAGGAACGCGCCGTTCGCCCCGAGCGACTGGAGGCCGACCTCGACGCCCAGCGTCAGCGCGCGCGTGGCGCGGAGCCCGACGGAGCCGGCCAGGTCCAGGCCGGGCGCGTAGGTCTGGCGGAACGGGCTCGAGCTGGCCGGCAACGCCGCCCCGACGCCGAGCCCGACCACCACGCCGGCCGGCCGGCCGTCCCGGCGCATCGCCGTGTTGCGGATCGTCACCTGGCGGACCTCCCCGTTGCCGGTCCGGTACAGCACGCGAGCCTCGGCCGGCACCCGGTCGGCGACGTAGGTGTTGCCGCCCTCGACCGAGTAGTTGAGCAGCTGGAGCTCGCCCGACTCGTCGACGGCGTAGAGCGGGAAGCGCTGGGCGCAGGCGAGGTCCTGGGAGTGGTCCGGGAAGTGGAGCCGGAGGTGGGTCCCGTTGTCGCCGGCCGAGACCGGGGCGCACGGGAAGCCGGGGTCCGCCTCGATCACGTAGTTCGCCGTGTTCAGCGCGAGCCCGTTGGGGTCGATGAACGTCGACGCCGCGCCGCCGGCGGCGCCGGCCCCGAACCCGCCCGCGAGCGACACCAACCCGTCGACGCTGCCCTCCTCGGGGTAGTAGAACTTGACGTGGGCCGTGTACGGGATGTCCGTCGGGTTCTGCGTCCGCTCGATGGCCGGGTACGGCTCCGAGTCGAGCGTGAACTGGTAGATCCGTCCCGAGCTCATCGTCAGCACGAGCGACGTCGTGAGGTCCTGGTCGCTCGGCTTGACGCTCACGATCTGGCGGTACGAGTCCTCGGTCCCGACGGCCCCGAAGTCGACGTCCCACCGGAGCGTGTCGCCCATGAACCGGTCGACGACCCACTCGTTGCGGCCGAGCTCGATGAGCGTCGTCCGCAGCAACGCCGTCTTGAGGACGGGGTCGACCTGGCCGTACGGCACCAGGATCGTCTGGCCGACCTCGAGCACGCGGGCGCGGCCGGTCCGCTGGAACTCGGCGATCGCGTCGCGGACGACCAGGGACTCGGCCGACTGCGCGGACGCGGCGGCGGGGAGGAGGAGGGCCGCCAGGAGGACGAGCGGGCGGAGGGCGAGGCGAGGGGGCATGGGGGCGAGGGAAGTGGTGGACTTGCCCAGTGGGTGCTAGACGCAACGTAGACATTCTCATCCGGCGCGTCAACAGCTTGTGCTGGAAAAGTGGTTAGGCGATATTGCGACCCGCCACCTCTCGGCCCCGTCGCCCCCACGCGGCGTCCCCCTTTCTTCCCCCCGCTCTCATGACCGCCCGCCTCTCCGCTCTCGCCCTCGCCGGCGTCTTGCTCGTCGGCTGCGACAGCAGCTCCGTCCCCGACCTCCGTCTCACCTGCGAGGACGTGTCGCTGTCCAGCAGCGGCACCCTCACCGCGTCGACCCCGAGCGGGTCGTTCCGCGCCAACTGCTTCGAGGTCAGCTCGCGCACGTCGTTCCTGACGATCGAGGGGCTCGACGTCGACCTCGTCGAAGGCGGGATCGACGGGAGCATCAGCCTCGACATCCGGGGCACCACGCCCGGCACGTACTCCGTCGACGAGGACGCCGAGCGACAGGTCGAGGCCTCGTACAGCCCGTCCGGGAGCGTGTCGCTGGAGGCCGTCAGCGGGACCGTGACGCTCAGCGAGTTCTCGACGACGCGGGTCCGCGGGTCGTTCTCGTTCGAGACCACCAACGGCTCGCGCGTCACCGACGGCGCGTTCGACGTCGAGCTGTAGGGACGTGTCGCAGCGGGGCCGTCCGTCGGCCCCGCTGCGGCGCTACAGGAGCTCGGCCCCGGTGCGGCCAAACCTGAGAGGGTGAGACACGCCGTTTCTCTCCCGCCCTGGCCCTCGGCGGATCACCCCCCGGGCACGCGCGAGCGGACCGTCTGCTCCAGGGCCCGGTTAAAGTGCTCGGCCGCCCTGACCGCGTCCCGAAGCGACGTCTGGTTCCGGCTGAGGGTGACGACCCCGAGCGCGGCCACGCCGACCCCGGTGAGTGACACGCCGAGACCGGTCAGCTGGGTCTCGGTAAACCGGTTGTCGTCGCCGTCGGGCGACGCCGCGATCCAGGCCGCGCCGGCGCCGGTCGCGGCGAGCCCCACGGCGACGATGACCCAGCCCCGCCGGCGGCGGCTGGCCACGTGGCCCGCGAGCGCGTCGGCCCCGGCGTGGTGGTAGAACGCGAGCTCGCCGACCCGCTCGTCGCCGACGTAGCCGCGCCAGCGCGTCGTCGAGACGTCGGTGATGTCGTATCCGTACGGCTGCCACCTAGCCCGGTAGCGGCGGTCGGTGACCGTCTCGATCTGGAGCCGGCTCTCCTGGTACGCGTCGCGCTGTGCCGCCGAGAGCGACGACGACTGGGCGGCGGCCGGGACCGCGGTGGCGAGGGCGAGGGCGGCGACCAGGGTGCGCATGGCAGGGGGGGGGCATCGGGAGGAGGGTACGCCAGAACCCGAACGGCCCCCGCCTCCATCCGAAGGCGGGGGCCGTCTGGGTGGCGGCCGGGACGAAGAGTGCCCGCTACGACCCGTCCGCCGTTGGGGTGCCCGACGCGGCGGGCGTGGCCGGCGCGCTCGTCGGCGACGCCTTGGGTGCTTCGAAGCCCGGGGCGCCGGGGCGCCGGTCGGGGTCCGGGTAGAGGAGGTCCATCGGCGTCAGCCCGCCGAGCTCCTCGAGGTCGAGGTACTTCGACGACACCTTCTCCCACTGGATGCCGTCGATCCAGACGCCGAGCGGGTTGGTCTCGGCCGTCGAGAGGTCCTTCACGGGGACCACCTCGATGGTCATCGAGCCCCGGTAGAGGTCCTCCGTCACGCCGGCCGAGCCGCCGCCCGTCGCCGTCCGCTCGATCCACTGGACGGTCCACGTCTTGGTCCCCTCCACCGGGACGGGCCCCGTAAACTCGACGACGGTCCGCTGGGCCTTGCCGGCGAGGTCGAGCGGGTGGTTCCCCTGGCGGATGTAGAGGTCCTTGAGGAACGCGTCGCCCGGGCTCCCCTGGACGACCTTGGCGTAGGCGGCGTTGAACTGGGCGACGCTCGCCGTCGGGTCGTTCGTCACGCCGCGCAGGCCCGTGATCACGTTCCGGATCTCGCGCTGGAGGTAGATGTCCTCGACGCCGTCCATCGGCTCGAGCGGGCCGTGGTCGAGGAGGAACCCCTGGGAGCCGTCCACGACGACCATGTAGGGCTCGATGTGGCTCCGGGCCGCCTGGAACACGTTCATCCCCAGCGAGACCAGGAGGCACAGCGAGAGGCAGACCGCGACCAGGACCGAGTCGCTCCGGCGCTCGCGGAGCTCGTTGAGCCGGTCGGCCAGGCCCGCCCGGGTGTGGTCGGCGAAGAACGGGCTGACGTGGACGTCCTGGGCCATCGGCGGGCGCTTCGGGGCCTTCGGCGTCCGGCCCGGGGCCTGGGCGGGGCGAGCCGGAGGGCGGGCCGGGGCGTCGGCCGTGGGGGCGCGAGAGAAAAGGGGCATGGAGGGGTGCGCGCTGCGCAGTGGGTCGTACGTCAGTGGAGGGGTCGCTTCGTGTCGATGCGGCGCGGTGTGCACGGGCGGTCCTGCTCACGGACGCGCCGGACCACCGGCCTGCTGGCTCTAGGCAATCTGGATGGGGAACTCGCCACGGAACAGGATCCCGTTGAGGTCGACGCTCACCCGCTGCGACACCATCCCGGCCACCTTGGTCGGGAGGTACATCGTGAGCGAGAGGAACAGGAGCGAGGCCGTGATGATGGTGAGGTTGAAGCCGTACATGCTCCCCATCTCGAGCGCGCCGCCCTTCGCGAGCGAGATGATGAGGTTGGTCACGAACCACGCCAGGATCGAGTCCAGCCACGCCTGGCCCACGAACCCCGCCATCCCCGCGACGAGCTTGAGGATGAACAGCTTCACGCCCAGGTAGACGATGAACTGGACGAACCCGTCGGCGATGCCCGACAGCGGTCGGAATACGATGACCGACAGGAACAGCGGCGCCGCGACGATACACAGGATGAACGCGGCCTTGACCAGCGTGAGCTGGATCGAGATCGCGGTGAAGGCCGCGAACACGGTCGTCGACGCCCCGCCGGCCCCGGCGAGCCAGTTGATCGGGTTCTCGGGGCTGTTGCCCGACGACTCGGCGATCACCGCGATGATGCCGCTCATCCGCATCCCGATCCAGTTCAGCGCCTCGGCGTCGCACGCCCCGATGGGCCCGATCTTCTTGGTGCACCCGGTGCTTTCGCCGGCCTCGTTGAACCAATTGTAGAGCCAGTCGATCCACCCGGGGTTGGACACCAAGAGAAACCCGAGCGTCCCCGCGAGCAGGAAAAAGAAGAAGTTAGCAAATGGATTCAGCGGATGGATGGGCCGGTAGGTCGCGATCGCGAACGGCCCCTTCACCACCATCGTGATCCCGAGCAGGAAAAACTGGAGGACGAAAAAGAGCACGTAGATGTAGGTCCCCGCCGCCCGCAAGTCCTTCCGGTAGTCGTCCGCCGTGTCCTCGATGTGCTTGAGGATCTTGTTGAGCCCAGGCGCCCCGAACAGGTTCGGCAGCGCCGCGACCGGGAGGGCGACCGCGACCGCGGCCGTGGCGCTGGCGGCGGTCGAGCCCACGGCGACGCCGGGCGACGCCGCGACCGAGGGGGCGAGCAGGAGGCCGGTGCAGAGGAGGAGGAGGCGCATGGCTAGCAGAAGACGGCCTCGAGCAGGACCCCGACGGACCCGCCGACGGAGACGGCCAGGACGGAGCAGTTGAGTTTGGAGTCCTGGGACTTGGTCCGCGCTTCGGACCCGATCCGGTGCGACTCGGCGACGGCGTAGAGGTTGGTCGAGAGCGCCTGCTGGGCGCGGAGCGCGTGGAGCTGGCGGGCGACCTCGAGGCTGCTCTGGACCTGGAGCTCGTCCATGGCGAGGTAGCTGTCGGCCGAGTGGGCCTGGCTGGCCAACTCCTGCAAGCGCGAGTCGTCCTCGATCTGCTCGTAGTGCTTGTTGAGCGCGGTGAGCGACGACCGGAGCGTGAGGATCGCGGCGTCGGCGCTGGCGGCGTACTCCTGGTGGTAGTTCTTCCACGGGACGGCGCCGGGGACCAGGACACTCAGGTTGGCCGCGGCGTCGGCCGTGGCGAACGAGAGCTGGGGGTCGAGCTCCCCCGTCGGGGTCGAGGTGACGGCCGCCAGCGCCGGGTCCCAGGCTCCGCCGCCGTACTTTTTCGAGTGCTGCTCGGCCAGCTCCTTCGTCCGGTCCGTGTTGTCCTCGATCCGGTCGTTGCTCGTCCGGATCGCCTGGAGGTGACCGTTCGCAGTCGCCAGCCGAGTGTTGATCGCCGCGATCCCGGGCTGGAGCACGCTCTTTACGACCGCCACCGCCCCCCACGACCGCGCTTCCGGTACAGACAGGAGGACCAGGGCGAACACCTGGACCGTGATGACCGTCCGCAAGACGATGCGGACGACGCGGCGGAAGCGGGCGCGCTCCTCGGGGGTCAGGCGTGACGGCGCGGGGCGCGACGGGGGGCGGGGAGGGGCGGACATGTCCGGGGGAGCGGAGGGGGACACGGCGGTGAGCTAGGCGGCGGGGGAGAGCGACGGGACGAGCGACGCGCTGAGGTGGCCGTCGCCTGCGTGGCCGTCGCCTGCGTGGCCGTCGCCTGCGTGGCCGTCGCCGGAGGGCGAGAGGCGAGGCACCTCGGCGGCGGTGCGAGCGAGGTGGTCGGGGTGGAGGGCCCGGGCGAGCGTGGCCTCGTCGGCGCCACGGAGGCGGAGCCAGGCGTGCATCCAGCGGTCGCCGGCCTCGGCCTTGACCTGGCGGAGGCGGTCGGCCGTCTCGGTCATCGAGAGCCCGGTGATCGGGGTCATGAACGCGAGCTCGGGCCCGAGCCCGAGGTGGAACCGGCGCGTCCCGTCGGGCTGCCTTACGACGTAGTCGCGCTGGGGCACGGCGTCGGCGATCTCGCGGATCTCCCGTGCGTTGAGCCCGTGCTCGAGGTAGGCCTCGAACTGGATCGGCTCGAGCGAGTCCGGGTTGGGGAGGTAGATCCGGGTCCGGCACGAGTTGAGGACGGCCGCCAGGTCGTCGCCGCGCCCGCTCGGGACCAGGTCGTTGGCGTCCTGGGTCGCGATCGTCATGTAGGCGTTGTACTTCCGGTAGGTCCGGAGCGCCTCCATGCAGTAGGACCGGCCGACCTCGCTCTTGGCCGCCAGCAGGAAGAACTCGTCGGCCCCGACGAACGTCGGCCGGCGGGCGTCGAGCGACGTCCCGACGCGGTGGAAGATGTAGAGCAGGAGCGGCGTCACCAGCTCGGGGCTCAGCCCGATGATCGACGACAGCTCGAAGACCTGGAAGCGGGCCTCGTCGAGCCCGTCCTCGTCGGCGTTGAGCAAGTTGCCCAGGGCGCCCGAGCCGGCGTAGGGCGCGATGGCGTCCTTGACGACGCGGTCCTGGAGCTGGACCTCGAGCTCGCGCATCGTGAGGTACTCCGGGTTGTGGGCCGCCCGCTCGGCCATGTGCTCGAGTGTCTCCGAGATGTGGCGCCGCCGCGTCGGCGTGACCTCGCCGCCCTGGAGCTTGACGAGCGCCGTGACCCAGTCGGCCGCCCACCGGCGCTCGCCGGGGTCGGCGATCCGGCCCAGCGGCTGGAACCCGATCCCGTCGCTGCCGATCTCGTAGCGGCTCCCGTTCATGACCTCCGACAAGAGGGCGAACGAGTTGCCGTTGTCGAACAGGACCGTCCGCGCGTCGGGGTACTGCTGGTGGCGGTAGCCCTCGTAGGCCATCAGGATCGACTTGCCCGAGCCCGTCGGCCCGACGATCACCGTGTGGCCGACCTGGCCGACGAACGGGCAGAACCGGAACGGGACGTGCTCGCTGGTCTGGGCGTAGAACAGGGCCGCGCTGCCCTCGGGGTACAGCTTGCACGGGTGCTCGCTCGGGCCGGCGTAGACGCGCGAGAGCGGCAGCGTCCGCGTGACGTAGTCGCTCCGGACCGGCGCCCGGCGGACGTTGTAGTGGCCGTGGCCGGGGTAGCTCCCCAACAGCGCCTCGGTCGCGTTGGCCGTCTCGACCGAGGCCACGAACCCGCGGTGCGTGAACACCTTCCGCACGCGCCCGGCCCGCTCGTTGACGACCTCGCGCGACGGCCCCTGCACGACGACGCACGCCGTGTGGCCCACGAACCGGAGGTGGCCCGCCTGCGACTCCTTGTAGGCGTCCTGGGCGTCGACCGCCTGCTGGTCGGCGAAGGCGTTGAGCAGGACGTCGGGCGTCTCGGGCGTGTTCTGGCCCCCGGACGCGGCCTGGGCCATCAGGTCCTTGGCGCCCTGGCGCTTGCGGAACCACCGCTCCATCCGGCGCTTGATGAGCGCGCTCGCGTCGCTGGGGTCGACCCCGATCACGCGCGAGCTGTAGCGGTACGGGAAGGCGAGGTCGTCGAGCTCGCGCAGCAGCCCCATGTGGGCCTCCCGGGCGTAGCCCTGGATCGAGACCACGCGGTGGAAGTGGTTGCCGAGCACGGGCTCGAAGCCGGGCCGGAACTCCTGGTCGAACAGGTGCTCGACAAAGTGGGCGTCGGGCGGGGCTCCGACCTCCTCGAACTCGCCCTGCACCAGGTAGCGGAGGTACGACCCCAGCCCGGCCGAGTCGAGCCGCGTCAGCCGGATCGGCTTGGGCATCAGGTCCTCGAACGCTGAGACCTGGGCCTCGAACGCGTCGATCTCGCCCTGCCAGTCGATCCCGGTCCCGTCGGCGCGGACGAGCAGCACCTGGTTCGCCCGTTGGTACACCTCCTCCGGCGGGAGGTACGTCAGCGACAGGAAGTAGCGGTCCTCCAGGGCCACGCCGGACTCGTACTGGAGCCGGCTCCCCTCGCCCAGGAAGTGGCCCACGGCCGACCCGTAGGCGTCGCCCGAGGTGTACTCCCGCGACGGGACCCGGCAGCAGTCGACGTGGACCATGTGGTTCTTGCCGAGCGCGCACAGGACCCGGTTGAACTGGCGGGCCAGCGCCTCCATCTGCTCGACCGTGGCGAACCGGAGGTCGGGCCCGGCGAACTCCCAGGTGGCCATGAACGCGCCGTCCTTGAGCCACAGCACCCCGTCGGCCGGCATCGCGGCCCACTGGAGGAGCGACGGGAAGCTGGGCGCGACGGCGAACTGGCGGCGGACGCGGTCGAGCCCCTTCGTGAGGGCGGCGCCGGCAGCGAGACCGCCAAGGAGGAGGGCCAGGGTCATCGGGGGGAGGGGAGCGGGCGGCGAGCGGCGGGCGGGCGGACGGTCACGAGGGGAGCGTCCGGGCCGGCAACGAGGGCCGGGCGGGCCCGACCTCGGTGGCCCCCGGCCGCGGCGCGTACACCCGGCGGTAGAGGAGCGACCGGAACAGGATGGGCAGGAAAAACGGGTCCTTCTTGTAAGCCCCCCGCATCATCTGGACGACGCCGACGCACAGCGCGACCACGACCAGGAACGGGGACGAAAACCGGAACACCAGGAACGACGTCCAGACCAGGAACCCGGAGAGCACCCAAGCCTCCATGTCGACGCCGCCGAACAGCGGCCGCTCGGTCAGGCTCGTGTGGACGCGGACGCGCGTGGGCTCCTCGATGGGGGTCGGGTCGGTCGTCATGGCGGTTGAAAGCGACGCGGGGGTGGCCGGAGCCACCCCCGCGGGAAGGGGCGCGAGGGGGCGGTCCTTAGAAGGCCGCGCCGCCCGTGGCCGCGCCGATCTCGGTGACCATCGTCGTGCCGCCGAACAGGATCAGCAGGCCGACGAACACCTTGGCGATCGAGCCGACCGCCTGGCCCGTCTGGCGCGCGTACATGATGTAAACGCCGACGGCCGCAAAGGCGATCACGCCGATGGCGATGCCGAGGCCGCCGCTGAACAGGGCCGCGATGGACTCGAGGAAGACCTCGAGGGCGCCGGCCGACTTGAGAGCGGCGCCCTTACCGGCCGTGGTGGCGAGCGAGTCCGTGGACGTGAGGGCGAGGACGAAGAGGGCCGTCGACAGGTGGCGGGCGGCGGGGGCGAGACGGGTCATGAGAGCAGGGGTGGGGGTGGCACAGAGCCCCGGGGCGGGGCGGGTGAGGCGATCGCCTCGGGACATGACCAAGTGTAGGTTAGACAAAAGCCGAGTGCAAGAAAAAAATGTGCTCTTGCGACAATTAGACGATCGGGCGGCCCACGCTCCGTCTCTCGCCGCGCAACGACCCGCCCGGGCCGTCGTCTGCCCGCGAGAATCCACTCACAACCGCAGACCCCGCTACGTCTCGCGAGATCTCGGGACACTGGATCCTCGCCTGCGTGGGGACGACGGGGGTGGGAGGGGGCGTCCTCTGTAAAAGCCCCCTCCCACTCACGCGAGCGCGGGGTTCCGTGGCGCCGTGGCGCTCGTCACTCGTGGACTCCCGTCTTCGCACGATCGCGAGACGAGCCTGGCCCCGCGTAGGCGGGGGGCGCCACCCAACCCGGCCGGGCCCGGCCGCTGTGGCCGGAGCGCGATCCCCCGGCCCTCAGTGGATCGGCTCGAGGTCGTAGGCGCCGGTCTCCTCCGAGAAGCTCCGGACGCGGACCATCTCGGTCACGCGGCGGACCGACCCCACCTTCTTCAGGACGATGAGCAGGTCGACCGCGTCGCCGATCGTCGTCCGGTGGGCGTCGGTGTCGCTGTCGCGGCGGGCGTAGTTGAGCATCCGTAGGAACGTCTGGCGGACGTTGTCGGCGTGGAACGTCGAGATGCCGCCGGGGTGGCCCGACAAGAGCGCGTCGAACAGCTGGACGATGCTGCCGCCGCGGCTCTCGCCGATCACGATCCGGTCGGGGCTCATCCGGAGCGCGATCTTGAGCAAGGCCCCGTAGTCGATGTCCTCGGTCGGGTGGACGTAGAGCGGGTTCCAGCACCACGACCGGATCTGGAGCTCGGGCGTGTCCTCGATGGTCACGATCCGGTGGTCCGGGCACAACCGGCTGACCTCGAGGAGGATGGCCATGGCCAGCGTCGTCTTGCCCGAGTTCGTCCCGCCGACGACGAAGATGTTGAGCCGGTCGGGGATGGCTTGGAGGATGTAGTCGAACTGGGTCTGCGTCATGGCCTCCTGCTCGAGGTACACCCTCAAGTCGAGCGGCCGGAGCGGGGGGATCCGGATGGTGAAGCACGGGCCGGGCGCGATGGGCTCGACCTGGCCCGCCAGCCGGGCGCCCTTGAACGGGCCCGGCGGGAGCTGGGCCTCGAGGAAGGGCAACGTGTGCGTGAGCGTGGCCCCCTTCCGGTCGGCGATCCGGTTGAGGAACGAGCGGACGTAGGGCTTGGGCAAGACGATCTCGGTCAGCGCCTTGCCGCCGGCGCTGCGCGACTCGACCCAGACCCGCTCGTCGAACGGGTTCGTCCCGATCTCGGTCACGTCGGGGTCCTCGAAGAGGGCCATGATGCCGGGGCCGAGGTCGCGTTGGAGGCCCTCGACGAGCCGGCTGTCCAGGACTTCGTCCTCGGTCTGGGTGGGCGGGAGCATGGGGAGGGGGTGTGGACGCAAAAACAATGTACGCCTAACTAGCGCTTGACAAAAAAAGACCGTACCCTCCCGGTGTCGAACCCAGCGCCCTCCCCATGCCCCGCTTTCTGACCCCCGTCTCGTCTCTGGCGGTGCTCGCCGCCCTCACCTGCTCGTCCTGCGCGAGCGTCCAAAGCTCCCAGGTCCAAAGCTCCCAGCCTGTGCCGGACCACGGCCGCTCGGCCGCCTCCACGCAGTTCGTCGCCGCCGGCGTGGGAGGCTCGGAGTGGACAGCCGTGTCCTACACCGCCGCGTCGGTAGTCACTGCGGCGCCGGCAGCGGAGGAGGCAGACGTGGCGAACGAACTCGCTGAGGTGCCGGTCGAGACCGTCGCGCTGGCAAACGAGCCCGTCAGGAGGGCGGACGAGACCTTGATCGCCGTTGCTGTTGCCGAGCCGGCCCTCGTCGAGGACGCCGTTCAGCTCCGGGCGGTCCGTGCGCCCGTCCGGATGGAGCTGTCGCAGACGCGTCGGCGCGTGGTGCTACTCCCGGGCGTCGGCGCGCGGGAGCCTGCCGCGGGGCCTGACCTGTCCCGAGAGGGGCCCGGAGAGGCCGGCCTGTCGTCGCTCGGCGCCGACGTCGCGTACGCACGCGCCGTCGTCGTGGTTGGGGACGGGGGGCGCCGCGAGGTCCGCTACGTCGACGTCCGAGCGTCCCCGCTCGACCTCGGCGCCGACGCCGGCTGCGGCGCCGGAGCGGTCGCGACGGGCCTCCGTCTGCGGGGCGTCCGCGCCTCGGCGCTCCGCCTCGGGATGCGCGGCGAGGCCGTCCGCGCGGCCCAGCAACTGTTGTGCGCGGCCGGCTACGGCGCCGGGGCGGACGGCGTGTTCGACCGCGACGTCGACCAGGCGGTCCGCCGGTTCCAGCGCGACCACAACGCGTCGGGGCGTGGCCGGCGGCTGTCCGTCGACGGCGCCCTCGGTTACCAGACGCGCCAGGCGCTCGAAGCGGCGGTCGCCGCCCGGAGCGTCCGCTGAGTCCCCGCTGGCCCTCCGCCCGCGGTCAGCTCGGCAGGGCGACGCCCAGGAGCGCTTCGGCATCGGCGACCGTAGCCACCGTCGAGACCGCGCGTCCGGCCTCGCTGTCCTTCTTCTCGAAGAGGTGGACGAGCGAGACCCACACCGGGTCGTCGGCGATGACGACGAGGTCGCCCGTCGCGCCGGCCGAGTGGAGACGCCGCTCCTGCTCCAGGAGCGCCGCGAGGTGGTCGGGGCGGAAGTCGAGGCTGACCGTCCGGCTGGTGTCCCAGACCGCCCGGAACCCGCCCTCCCACTCGGGGTGGGTCGCCAGCGCCGCGGCGGCGGCGGTGATCTCGCGCCCGTCGACCTCCCCCGTCAGGCGGATCACGCCGACGCGGGCGTTGCGGGAGACGGCGATCTCGAACGGCATCAGAGCGCCTCCTTCGTGCTCGGCAGCCGGTCGCCGGCCGGGTCACGGCCGACGGCCTGGCGGAGCGCCCGGGCGAACGCCTTGAACAGCGCTTCGACGCGGTGGTGGTCGTTCCGACCCCGGAGCACGTCGAGGTGGAGCGTCAGCCGGGCGTGCTCGGCGACGCTCCAGAAAAAGTGCTCGACCAGCTCCGTCGACAGGTCGCCCACGCGCTCGCGGTCGAACCGGGCCTCGAACACCAGGAACGCCCGGCCCGACAGGTCGACGACGGCCCGCGCCAGCGCCTCGTCCATCGGGACCGCCGCCTCTCCGTAGCGCGTGACGTACGCCTTGTCGCCGAGCGCCTGGCCGAGCGCCTGGCCGAGGCAGATCCCGACGTCCTCGACCGTGTGGTGGTCGTCGACGTGGAGGTCGCCTTGGGCTTCGACGGTCAGCCCGAACCGGCCGTGGCGGGCGAACAGGTCGAGCATGTGGTCGAGGAAGCCGACGCCGGTCGCGTTCGAGTACGTCGGCGCGTTGGCATCGAGGTCGAGCGTCAGACGGACCGTCGTCTCGGCGGTCTGGCGCTCGACGGTAGCGGAGCGGGGGGGGAGTGGAGACATGCTGAAAGCTAAAACCTGGGAACGAGGAGGGGCCGGCGCCCTCGGTGAGACGCCCGAGGCCCGGCCTGGACCCCTCGGCCCGAGGCCGGCCGATACCTCGCGCCGTTGGAGAGCGGCCAAGGAAAGAGAGCCGCGGTATCGTGGCACCGTCCCAGACCCGTCCCCCAATGCGCGCCGTCGCCCTGTCCGTCCTCCTCCTGGCCGTCGCCGGCTGCGATACCCACCGCGAGCCCGGCGCGCCGCGGTCGGCCACGATCCTCAAGGTCACCGTCGACGCGGCGCCGCTCGCCGACCCCACCGGCGCCGGGTGGGACGGCGACAACCCGCTCAGCGACGGGCCCGAGGTCTACTTCCGCTTGTTCGACGACGCCGTCGACTACCGGATCGACCCCGGCAGCGACCGCCTCAACCCGCGCGACGACGCGGCGGTGTTCGCGCTCGGCTCGGAGCAGCCGTGGTTCGAGGACGTCGAGACCCGGGACTTCCCGCTGGTGTGGGACGTCGACCCCGGCGCCGTCGTCCGCGACCTCGACGACCCGCTCTACGTCGCCCTGTTCGACTACGACCCGACGACCGGCGACGACCCGATGGCCGAGTCCGAGGTGTTCGTGCTCCGCGACCTCGCGCCCGCGACCGTCACGGGCCGGGCCGACGTGATCCGGCTGTTCGGCTTCGACCGCAACGGCGACGCGATCGACGACGTCGAGGTCCGGCTGACGGTCGAGTTTTTCGACTGACCCCCGGGTCCTCGTCCCCCATCGCCGCAGGCGGGGCGCCCGGTTGGTTCGGACGGCAGGGCGAGCGCAACCTCACCAAAACGAGTCGTCCTGAGCTTGTCGAAGGCATGCCCTGAGCGGAGCCAAAGAGATCTCGACGCGCTGAGGGCGACCGCGAGCCGTCCTGGTCGGCGTCGGGGTCCTCCGACTCCGGCCGCCGACGGCCTCCGCTCAGGACGACTCTGTGGGAGGGGTGGGAGTATGCGATAGCCCTGGGGCGGACGGCGGCGACAGAGGCCCCGGCCCATGTCGGGCCGATCTTGTCCGGCCCCATCCTCCGCGGCGGTGCCCTCCTTCCAACCCCGAGACCCCGACTTCGAGGCGCGCGTCCGCGACAGCTTCGCCCGCCAGCGGATGATGCGGACGTTGGGGGCCACCCTCGCGGCCGTCCGCCCCGGCGAGGTCGAGATCGCCCTCCCGTTCCACGACGACCTCACCCAGCAGCACGGGTACCTCCACGCCGCCGCCACCACGGCCGTCGCCGACAGCGCGTGCGGCTACGCCGCGCTCACGCTGATGGAGCCGGGCCGTGAGGTCCTCTCGGTCGAGTTCAAGGTGAACCTGCTCGCGCCGGCGGCCGGAGAGCGGTTCGTCGCCGTGGGGCGGGTGCTCCGGCCGGGCCGGACGCTGACCGTGTGCGCAGGCGAGGTCCACGCCGAGCGGGGCGGCGAGCGCGTGTTGATCGCCGCGATCCAGGCGACGATGATCCGCTCCGGTCCCCAGAGCGGTCAGGCTGTGGCCTCGGGATAAGTGCGCCGCCCGATTCCGCGGCCGGCGTGCGGCGGGGGTCCGTCCCGGAGCGACCTTGGGGCGTCCCCCCGTCGGTCATGCCTCGCTTCGCCCTCGTTCTGCTCGTGCTGCTGGCGGCGTGCGACCGGCCCAACGGCGCGCGTCGGGCCGTGATCGAGAGCGCCACGGTCACACGGCTCCCGCTCGACCGGCCCTGGGACAGCCCCACCCGGAGCGACTTCCCCGACGTCTACGTGGACGTCCGGACGACCGAGCGCCGGCTGCTCGCGCCCTACACGCGGTCCGTGTTCCGCACCGACGTCCAAGAGAACGTCCGCGGGGACCACCTCCCGATCACGTTCGGACCGCGCGCCGACCAGGACGGGCGCGCCGGCTTGCGCGACTCGCTCTGGCTCGACGTGTCCGACTCGGACAACGTGGGCGACGACCTCATGTTCACCTCGGGGACGTTCGCCCTGCGCGACTCCGCCCGTGGCCAGCGGGCCGGCACTACGCAGACCCTCCGGTTCTCGGACGACGACTCGGAGGTCTCGATCGTCGTGCGCTGGGAGTAGGACTCGCTGACGACCGCGGGACCTGGGCGACGGGCAGTGGGAACTGGCAGTGGGCGGTCACGTGGGCGGTTCCCAGACCACTCGACGCGGTGGCGCCGAGGGACGAGCGGGGCTAGCGGAGCGTCACAGCAGTTCTGACGGGTTCAGATCGCCGATGCGTGATTCGTGATGCGTGATCCTTCCCTCGTCCCGACGTCTCGCTGACAGCCGACCTGTCAGCCGGCGGAGGCACTATGGGACGGCCCGGCTTCGTACCCTGTCCCCGCCCGCCCCCGACCCGACCGTGACCGCCTCGCCCCCCGTCGCCGCCGACGCCCTCCGCTCCGCGCTCCGGGAGCACTTCGGGTTCGAGAGCCTGCGGCCCGGCCAGGAGGACGCGATCCGCCCGGTCCTGGACGGCCGCGACGCGCTCGTGGTGATGCCGACCGGCGCCGGCAAGAGCCTGGTCTACCAGCTCGCGGCACTCCTCAAGCCCGAGGGCGTGACCGTCGTCGTGTCGCCGCTCATCGCGCTGATGAAGGACCAGGTCGACGCCCTCCACGCACGTGGCATCTCGGCCGCGTTCGTCAACTCGTCCCAGTCCCAGACCGAGCGGCGCGAGGTGCTGAGCGACCTGCGGAGCGGCCGGCTCCGGCTGGTCTACGCCGCGCCCGAGCGGCTCCGCCTGCCGTCGTTCCAGAAGACGTTGCGGGAGACCGGCGTCGCGCTGCTCGCCGTCGACGAGGCGCATTGCGTGAGCCAGTGGGGCCACGACTTCCGGCCCGACTACCTCGCGCTCGCCTCGGCCCGACGCGGGATGGGCGACCCGGCCTGCGTCGCGCTCACGGCCACGGCCACGCCGCGCGTCCAGGACGACATCGCGGCCCAGCTCGACCTTCGCCAGCCGGCCCGCCTGGTCACCGGGTTCAACCGGCCCAACCTGGCCTTTGAGGTCAAGGCGACGGCCACCGCCGACCAGAAGCGCCAGGTCCTCCGCCGCTTCCTCGCCGCCCGCCCCGACGACGCCGGGCTGATCTACGTGGCCACGCGGAAGGACTGCGAGGCCATCGCCAAGTTTGTCCGCGACGTGGCCGGGCGGCCGTGCGAGGCGTACCACGCCGGCCTGCCGGACGCCGAGCGGGCCCACGTCCAGGAGCAGTTCGTGAGCGGCCGCCTCCAAACGGTCGTGGCCACCAACGCCTTCGGGATGGGCGTCGACCGCGGCGACGTCCGGTTCGTGGCCCACTGGTCGATCCCGTCGACGCTGGAGAGCTACTACCAGGAGGCCGGCCGCGCCGGGCGCGACGGGCAGCCGGCGACGGCCCTCCTGCTGTACGCGCCCCAGGACCGCCAGCTCAAGGAGTGGTTTATCGAGCAGGGCGCGCCGACCAACGACGACTTGCGCCAGGTGTGGAACCACGTCAAGCGGGCGTCGGCGAGCCTGGACGAGGAGGTCGCCGCCCAGGGCGAGGCCTATGACCCGAGCGCCGGCGTGTCCGACGCCGACTTCCTGCTGGCGATGAGCGAGGCCACGCGCGTCCACGCCTCGAAGCTGCCCAACGTGCTCCGCCGCTTGGTGACGGCGGGCGCCCTCGCCGAGCGCGACGACCGCGCCGGGCCCGCGCGCTGGATCCCCAAGCGGTGGAACGCCCGCGACGTCGACCAGGCGCTGAAGTCGGTCGACAAGCACCGGGGCGACCAGATGGAGAGCCTGATGGGCATCGTCCGCTACGCCCAGACCTCGGACTGCCGGCGGCGGACGATCCTGGACCACTTCGGCGACGACGCCGAGACGCTCGTCCCGCCGGAGACGTGCTGCGACGCCTGCCGCCAGCAGGCCCGCCTCAAGGACCGGGCGCCCGACGAGATCCCCGACTGGGACGACGTGCCGATGGCCTCGCGCGTGGCCCTGGGCCTGCTCGACGCGGTCCGCCGGATGCGGTGGCCCGTCGGCCGGCTGACGCTGGCGAAGATCCTGGCCGGCTCGAAGGCGAAGGGGATGGACAAGTACGAGTCCCACCCGTACTACGGCCGCCTGCAGACCCTCGGTCAGGGCGCCGTCGACGGCATCTACAAGGACCTCCTGCTGAAGGGCTACCTCCGCATCGGCGGCGACGAGTACCCCATCGTCGAGGTGACGCCCCTCGGTGACCAGGCGCTCGACCACCGCGAGACGCTCGACGTCGAGGTGCCCGCGTTCGGCTCCGGCGGCCGGTCGTCCAAGAGCCGCGCGCCCGACGAGCCGCTCGATGGGCCCGACGAGACGCTGTTCGAGGCGTTGCGCGTGTGGCGCACCGAGCAGGCCCGCGAGCGCGGCGTCCCCCCGTACGTCATCTTCAACGACCGGACGCTGCGCGGCCTCGCCGTCGCCCGGCCGACGACGGAGGCCGAGATGCGGGCGGTCTCGGGCGTCGGCCCGGCCAAGTGGGAGCAGTACGGCGACGCCGTGCTGGACCTGGTGGCCCAGCCGTAGAGGGGGCTCCGCCTGGGCGCGACTGCTGGCGCCTCCGTAAGAGACGCGGAGTCCGCGTCCTCCGAGCCGGGAGGAACTCCACTTTGTACAAGAGGTACGGTTCGCATCCAGCCGGCGTTCTCGGTGCACACCGTCCTCCTTTCCCGCCGGGCCCAGAAGGATCTCCGCAAGCTCGATGTCGCACAGCGTAAGAAGGTCGTCAAGCAGATCGAGGCGCTCGCGGAAGACCCCTTCCCACCCGGCCGGAGGAAACTCAAAGGCCAGCGGGGAGACTACTGGCGAGTGCGCGTCGGCGACTACCGCGTCATCTACGAGGTGGACCAAGGAAGCCTCGTCGTCCTCGTGCTCCGTGCGCTGGACCGGAAGGAGGCATACTGACCGAGCCCCATCCCCATGAGCACCACTATAAGCACCGGCCAGCTCCGGCAGCAGCTGGCCGACGCCCTGAACCGCGCCAGCTACGCGCGCGACCGGATTGTCGTCGAGCGGAACGGGCGCCCGGTCGCGGCCATCGTCTCGCTCGACGACCTCCACGCGCTCGAAGCGATCGAGGACGCGGCCGACGCCCGGGCCGCGGACGAAGCGAAGGCCGAGGGCGGTGTCCGTCCCCTGACCGAGTTCCTCGACGATCTCGACTCAGAGCGCCCACCGGAGGCACGCTAGGGCCTGGCCGAGTGGGAGCAGTACGGCGACGCCGTGCTGGACCTGGTGGCCCAGCCGTAGGAGCGGGCCACGACCCCGTCGGGGGTGGGGCCTGCCGTTCGTGTTCCTCCGTCGGGGTGTGGGACGCCTGGGCTCGGGATGCCGGATCGGACCGCTTATCCTGAACGGTGAGCGCCTATCCTCCGACCCGGCGCGGCTGAAGGAGTGGTTCTGCTGCCTGTGAACTGAGCGCCAGTCGGAGGCGTTGTTCTTCCAGCCCCAGCTCTCTCGCTTGCCATGAGCGTCCAAGAACCCGAAACCGCCATCACGAAGCTCCCGCCCGATCAACTCGCCGCTCTCGGTGAGTGGTTCGACGAGTACCGGGCCGAAGAGTGGGACCACCAGATTGGGGCGGATGCCAAGGCCGGGCGTCTCGACGCGCTTGTTCGGGAGGCCCAGGCTGACATCGCGGCTGGTCGCACTCGTCCGCTCCCGTGAAGCACCGCACAACGGCCGGTTTCTGGAAGCGGTTTGAAGCGCAGTCGGAGCCTGTCCAGGAGTTGGCCTGCAAGAACTGCCGGCTCCTCGAAGACGACCCGCGTCACCCGTCGCTCCGCTTCAAGTCGCTCGCCGACCACGACCCGCCAATGTGGTCTGTCCGCGCCGGCCGCAGTTACCGAGCACTGGCGATTGAGGAGGACGGATTGCTGTTCTGGATCGGCTCGCACGCGGAGTACGACCGGATTATCTCGTAGATCTGTGCTGGAGCAGCAGAACCCGCCGCGGCGAGCCGACGAAGGGGGTCAGCGTTCTCGGCTCGTCCTGCACTCCCCGTTAGGAGGGGTGCTCGGCCGTTCGGAGCATCGGCGCCGCTCTGTGCTAGATCGGTCGAGTCCTCGTCAACCGCTCGTCTGAGCGCCGGCAGGCCACACCCCGATACGGGCTCTCACCGTCGGTCTCGACGACAGGCGTACGTGGGCCACGTCATCCCAGATCTCTGTCGACGGCACGCTGGGTCGGGAGCGGTCCCGGCCTCGCGTCCCATTCCCACTGAGGGCGGTCGAAGACCGGTGTCTTCACCGTCGCCAGTTCTGCTGGCCAGGCTTGCGAGGAGGGCTCCCGTCCTGCCGAGGCCGGTGGGTCGCTCGCTTTTCGTTCAACTCAGAACTTCGCCCTTGAACTAGCTGCTGAAGTCTTGGTGCCTACGCAGCACGTGGTACGCGGTGCGAGCGATCTCCTTGCCGACGAGACGGCGTGCCGCTTCAGACCGAGGGCGTCAGCGAGGGCCACCGCGGGCGGGTTCCCCCTGTCCTGCGATCTGCTCTGTCGTTGCGTCGCCTGCTCTCGGTGGGCGGAGCCCGCTCTCCGAGTGGGGAGGGAACGGGGCGACCCCCCCTGCCCCTCCCCTCGGGCCCCATGCCCGATCCCTCGTCCCTCGATGTGGCCGGCGCCTGGCGGTCGGGCTACGGCCCCTCGCCACGGAGGAACGCCTCGGCGCGGTCGACCGGCTCCGCGCTGCCGATGTAGAGCGCCGTCCGCTGGTGGAGCGCCTCGGGCTGGATGTCCAAGATGCGGCGCGCGCCGTCCGAGGCGCGGCCGCCGGCCTGCTCCACGATGAACGCCATCGGGTTGGCCTCGTACATCAGCCGGAGCTTGCCGTCGGGGTAGACCGCCGTGGCCGGGTACATGTAGAGGCCGCCCTTGATGAGGTTGCGGTGGAAGTCGGTGATGAAGGAGCCGACGTAGCGGGTCTTGTAGGTCGAGGGCTCGGGCTGCCCGTGCTCCATCCAGCGGAGGAAGGCCTCGAGCTCGGGCTCGAAGGCGGCCGCGTTGCCCTCGTCGATCGAGTAGTAGCGGCCCCAGGCGGGCGTCCGGAGGCCGGGGTGCGAGAGCATGAACTCGCCGACGGCCGGGTCGAGCGTGAACCCGTTGACGCCGTCGCCGGAGGTGTAGACCAGCATCGTCGACGACCCGTAGATGACGTAGCCGGCGGCCACCTGCTCGGCGCCCGGCTTCAGCGCCGACGCGACCGTGGCCGGCTCGCCGTCGGCCAGCCGGAAGACCGAGAAGATGGTGCCCACCGAGACGTTGACGTCGATGTTCGACGAGCCGTCGAGCGGGTCGAGCAGGACCACGTAGCGGCCGCCCCCGCGGGGCGCCAGCGGCACGATCTCGTCGGCCTCCTCGGACACGATCAGCGCGCACTCGCCGCCCAGGCGGAGGGCCTCCACGAACTCGGCGTGGGCGATGGCGTCGAGCTGCTGCTGGACCTCGCCCTGCACGTTCACCTCGCCCGTCTCGCCCAGCACGTCGAGCAGGCCGGCGCGCCGGATGTAGCTGTTGACCACCTTCGCGGCGATCGAGAGGTCGCGGATAAGCCGCGAGAACGTGCCGGTGGCCAGGGGGAGGGCGTCCTGCTGCTCCAGCACGAACTGCTCGAGCGTCTGGAAGCGGGAGGTGCGGCGGGGGGACAGAGCGGGCATCGGGAGGCGGGAAGGGGACTAGCGAGGAGGCGTACGCAGAGGGCGAAGGGCTGGGCGGTCGTGCAGGATCCGGAAAGGGTGTGAGAGGAGGGGCGACCCTTCCCCCGCTCCCTCCGAGAGGTGGCCTACGGCAGCGGAGCCGCGTCGCCCAGGGCGAGGTAGAGCACCGCCGCCAGGGCGCCGCCGACGAGGGGCCCGAGGACGGGGACCCAGGCGTAGCCCCAGTCGCTGTCGCGCTTGCCGGGGATGGGCAGCAGCGCGTGCACGACGCGCGGGCCGAGGTCGCGGGCCGGGTTGATGGCGTACCCCGTCGGGCCCCCGAGCCCCAGGCCGATCACGAGCACCACCAGGGCCACCGGCAACGCGTCGAGCGCGCCGAGCCCGCCGGGCGTGCCGTCCGGCCCGGCGAGACTGGGGGCGGCGATGTAGAGCACGGCGAACACGAGCACGAACGTGCCGATGATCTCGGAGACCAGGTTCTCGCCCAGCTTGCGGATGGCCGGGCTGGTCGAGAAGACGGCCAGCTTGGCCTCGGCGTCGTCCGTGACGGCGAAGTGCGAGCGGTAGTGGACGTAGACCAGGGCCGCCCCGACCGCGGCGCCCAGCACCTGGGCGGCCACGTAGCCGGGCACCATCGCCCAGGAGAACGTGCCCGCGACCGCCAGCCCGAGCGTCACGGCCGGGTTGAGGTGGGCGCCGCTCGCGCCCGCCACCACGAACACGGCCACGAACACGGCCATCGCCCACCCGACGGTGATCACGATCCAGCCGGAGGCCTCCCCCTTGGTGCCCTTGAGCACCACGTTCGCGACGACGCCGTCGCCGAGGAGCAGGAGCAGGGCGGTGCCAACAACCTCGGCGACATAGGGAGACATGGAAGGAGGGGGTCGCAGAAGGCGGGGCGGTGTGCTCCGCGCTGTCGAGAGGCCGACGGCGCCGCCGGTGCAAAACCCGAAGGTCTTTTGCGGGTCGAGACCGGAGAGGGTTTGGGGGTGGGAGGGGTGGAGAGAAAGGAGGAGACCCGTGAGCTCGCCTCGGCCCCTTCGTCCCGCCCACCCCCTCCACCTCCGTCCGGCGCCGCGAGGCCTCCGCAACGGAGCGGACTCCTCGCCGAGGCCCTAGGCCACGCCGGCCGGTTCGAGGGCGTCGTCCCCGATGAGGTAGCCGCGGGCGAGGGCTCGGTAGGCGTCGACCTGCGCGGCCTCCCAGGCGTCGTCGCGGCCGAGCTCGTCGGCCAGGATGGAGGCCACGCGGGGCGCCATCTCGACCGAGGCGCGGGCGTCGAGCAGCAGCTCGCGCGTGCGCCGCGAGAGCACGTCCTCGACCGTCCGGGCCATCTCCTCGCGGGCGGCCCACACGACCTGCCCGGCGACGACCGGCCGGTCCGGGTGGAGCCGCTCGCCGAGCGCGGGCGTCTCGCGGATCAAGGCCTGGAGCGCCGGCGCGTCGGCGCCGTACTGGTGGAGCGTGCCGAACGCGGCCGCGTTGGCGTGCGCCCCGTGGAGCTGGAGGGTGGCCGTGACCGAGGGGCGGTCGTCGAGGCCGGCCAGCGTGGCCGCCTGGTCGATGGTGTCCTCGGCCATCTTGCGATAGGTCGTCCACTTGCCGCCGGTGATGGTGACGAGCCCGGAGTCGGCGATGTGCAGGACGTGGTCGCGCGAGAGCGCCGCCGTCCCGCCCTCGGCGTTGGGGTCGGCCACGAGCGGACGGAGCCCGACGAAGACGCTCTTGACGTCGGCCGGCGTGGGGTCTTTGGTGAGGTAGCGGGCGGCGTGGACGAGCAGGAACTCGATCTCGTGCGCCTGCGGCGCCGGCTCCATCTCGGCGGTGTCGACCGGCGTGTCGGTGGTCCCGATCA
The DNA here is from genome assembly GCA_963848075.1 of uncultured Bacteroidota bacterium. Lineage (GTDB taxonomy): Bacteria > Bacteroidota > Rhodothermia > Rhodothermales > Rubricoccaceae > Rubrivirga. Next base: position 1,238,840 of record CAWKCB010000004.1, on the reverse strand, counting down.
CCACGACGTCGTTCCAGGGGATCGCGAAGAGCACCCGGCCGTCGTCGGTCTTGGGCACCATGATGGCGCTGTCGCCGGGGAGGAACGACTTGTCGAGGACGATGTGGACGCCCTGGCTGGCCTGCATCATCGGCCGCACGCCGGGGTCGTCCATCCGGCGGACGCGGTCGGTCCACACGCCGGTCGCGTTGATCACCACGCGGGCGCGGACCTCGTGCGCCTCGCCCGTCTCGGCGTCCCGGGCGCGGACGCCCACGACCTCGTGGCCCTCCTTGATCAGGCCCGTCACCTCGCAGTAGGTCAGCACCACCGCGCCCTGGTCGGCCGCCGTCTGCGCCATGTTGACCGCCAGCCGGGCGTCGTCGAACTGGCCGTCGTAGTAGATCACGCCGCCGTCCAAGCCCTCGGGCTCGATGGTCGGCAGCCGCTCCAGGGTGTCGGCCTTGGAGAGGTGCTTGCTCCGGCCGAAGCCGGAGCGGCCCGCCATCAGGTCGTAGACCTTCATCCCGACCCCGTAGAACGGGCCCTCCCACCACGAGTAGTTGGGCACCACGAACGCCAGGTCGTGGACCAGGTGCGGGGCGTTCTGGAGCAGCCGGCCCCGCTCCTTGAGCGCCTCCAGCACGAGGGCCACGTTGCCCTGCTGGAGGTAGCGGACGCCGCCGTGGACCAGCTTCGTCGACCGGCTCGACGTGCCCTTGGCGATGTCGTCCTGCTCCAGCAAGAGCGTCCGGTAGCCGCGCGAGGCGGCCTCGATGGCGCAGCCGAGGCCGGTCGCCCCGCCGCCGACGATGACGAAGTCCCACGGCGGGCCGCCGTCGGGCCCGGGGGGCGCGCTGTGGAGCGCGGAGAGCATGGTGTCGCGAGTCATGGCTAGCGGGGGAGTCGGGGGACGGGCGGGGCCCGTTCGGAGAGGGGGAGGGTGGAGCGCGCGGGGATCAGTCGTCGTCGGTGGCCCAGGCGCGGGCGCGGTCGAGGGCCCGCGTCCAGCCGGCGCGGAGGCGCGCGGCGTCGTCGGCCGTCATCTCCGGCGCGAAGCGCCGGTCGACGGCCCAGTGCTCGGAGATGGCCTGGGCGTCCTCCCAATAGCCGACGGCCAGGCCGGCGAGGGTTGCGGCGCCGAGCGCCGTCGTCTCGGTCACGGCCGGGCGGACGAGCGGGGCCTGCAGCACGTCGGCCTGGATCTGGAGCAGCAGGTCGTTGGCCGCCGCGCCGCCGTCGACGCGGAGTTCGGTGACCTCGATGCCCGAGTCCTTCTCCATGGCCTCCAGCACGTCGGCCACCTGGAAGGCGATGCCCTCCAGCGCCGCGCGCGCGATGTGCCCGTCGGTCACCCCGCGCGTGAGGCCGACGATGGCGCCGCGGGCGTACGGGTCCCAGTGCGGCGCGCCGAGCCCGGCGAAGGCCGGCACGAGGTAGACGCCGCCGTTGTCGTCCACCGACCGCGCCAGGGCCTCCACCTCGGGCGCCGAGCGGATGATCTTGAGCCCGTCGCGGAGCCACTGCACGACGGCGCCGGCGATGAAGACGGAGCCCTCGAGGGCGTACTCCATCGGCTGGTCGCCGATCTTCCAGGCGACCGTCGTGAGCAGGTTGTTGCTCGACGGGACGGCCTCGGTGCCGGTGTGCATCAGCATAAAGCAGCCCGTCCCGTAGGTGTTCTTGGCCATGCCCGGCTCGATGCAGCGCTGGCCGAACGTCGCCGCCTGCTGGTCGCCCGCGATCCCCGCGATCGAGATGGGCGTGGCGAACAGGTCGCCCGACGTCTCGGCGTAGACCTCGCTCGACGAGCGGACCTCGGGGAGCATCGCGCGGGGCACCCGGAGGATCTCCAGCAGCTCGTCGTCCCACGCGCCCGTGTGGATGTTGAAGAGGAGCGTCCGCGAGGCGTTGGTCACGTCGGTGACGTGGGTCCGGCCCCCCGTCAGGTTCCAGATCAGCCAGCTGTCGACGGTCCCGAAGGCGAGCTCGCCGGCCTCGGCCCGCGCCTGCGCCCCGTCGACGTGGTCCAAGATCCAGCGGACCTTGGTGCCGGAAAAGTAGCTGTCGACGACCAGCCCGGTCTTGTCGCGGAACGTGGCCTCGTGGCCCTCCTCCTTGAGCTGGTCGCACAGCCCGGCCGTCCGTCGGTCTTGCCAGACGATGGCGTTGTGGATGGGCTCGCCCGTCGCCCGGTCCCAGACGATGGCCGTCTCGCGCTGGTTGGTGATGCCGATGGCCGCGATGTCGCGGGCGCGGAGCCTCGTCCGGGTCAGCGCCTCGGCGGCGACGCTGATCTGGGAGGACCAGATCTCGGTCGGGTCGTGCTCCACCCAGCCCGGCTTGGGGAAGATCTGCTCGAACTCCTTCTGGGCGACCGACTTGATCCGGCCCTGATGGTCGAAGAGGATGGCGCGTGAGCTGGTGGTCCCTTGGTCAAGGGCGAGGACGTAGCGCATGGTCGGGAGCGAGCTGGGAAACGGAGATGAGACCGAGGGGGAGCCCGCGTCGGGGCCGAGACGCCCGGGCTCTCCCCAAGCGTCGGCCGACCGAGAGGGCGGTGCCGGCTCGGACGAGCGCCGGGCGGAGGCCCAAGAGGCCGGTGCCAGTCGGGACCCGGAAGTCGCTATCTGTGACGGGCTTGTGAACGGGACCTCTCACCTACCCCGGGGTTCCCCGAGTGGGCGCCGCCGGTGGTTCTCAGCGCCGGGTCGCCCACCCCTTTCGCGAGGCCCGAGTCCCAGACGTGCCAGCGCCGCCTCGCTTCTGGAGCCCGAAGCCGCCGGACGGGACCGGGTGCTCCTCGTGCCGGAGACCGAGCTGCGGATCTCTCTGGCCGTCCAGGGATCGTGCCCACGCATAGAAAAGCGGGCCGCCCCGAGCGTTCGGAGCGGCCCGCGAGCGCGGAGGCGCGAGCGGTTAGCGGCTCGGCGGCGGCGGCGGCGTCTGGCCCGGGACGAAGGTGCCCGGCGGCGGCTGCATGTCGAGGACCTCGACCAGCGTCAGGTCGAACTGGAGCGCCGCGTTGGGCGGGATCCCGCCCTGGCCGCCCGGCCCCGGCGAGCCCATCAGGCCGTAGGCCTGCGACGGCGGGAGGTAGACCGTCCGCGTCTCGCCCGGCTTCATGTCCAAGAGCGCGTCGCGGAACCCCGGGACCACCTGGTTCACCGCGAGCACGGTCGGTTCGTCGCCGGACTCGTCGAACACCTCGCCGGTGGCGAACTGGCCGCGGTAGCGGATGGCCACGCGGTCGGTCGCGCCGGGGCTGGCGCCCTCGCCTTGCGTCTCGACCGTGTACAGGACGCCGTCGCCCAACTCCTGGACGCCCGGCCGGCCCTTGACGGCGGTCAGGAAGGAGTCGGACGCGGTCGCGTTGCGGGTCATCAGGTCGAGCCGCTGCTGCGCCATCCGGTCCGTCCGGGCCTGGGCCCGGAGCGTGCGGACGGCGATCGAGTCCTCGACGATGGCCTGGGCGGCCTGGAACTGCTCGGGCGTCAGGCGCTCCGGCTCGCCGTTCAGGCCGGAGCGGACGCCGGCCAGGAACAGGTCCCGGTCGATGGTGCCGAGGGTGTCCTGGCCCACCTGGAGCCCGTACTGGAGCCCGAGCGCGTAGCCGATCTCGGCCGAGTCGCCCGCCAGCCCGGCGTTGAACCCGTCGACGAACCGGTCGAAGTTGAACGACGAGTCCTGGGCGAGGAACTGCTGGGCCGACTGGTAGCCGACGTTGTACGAGACCTGCTCGAACGCCGAGGCGTCGGCGATCCCGTCGAGGTCGGCCGTGCCGGACGACGAGCCGGAGCCCTCGCAGCCGGCGATCGCCAGCGCCGCGACGGCGAGAGGGAGGAAGCGGAGGGTCATGGGGGGAGGATCCGTGGGGAAGCCGTGAAGCTACCGGGCCCCCCCTGGGTCGGCTGTGACACTTCGGGGAATGCGGGCCCCGCTGGCACTCGCGGGAAGGGACACCGGGGAACGGGCGGAGGGCTCGCGGTCGAGTCGTTCGCCGTGAGCGCGGCATCTCCTCCGGCCCGCCCCCTTGAGGGCTCCCGCGCCAGCGGGTGGGGGTGTCCGGTCAGAGCACCGTACCCACCCGGACACCCTCCGGCCCCGTCGGGGCCGCCTCCCTCAAGGGAGGACGCTCTCGGGTCGGCTGGTGTCCGGATCAGGGCTATCGCATACTCCCACTTCCCCACAGAGTCGTCCTGAGCGGAGGCCGTCGGCGGCCGGAGTCGGAGGACCCCGACGCCGACCAGGACGGCTCGCGGTCGCCCTCAGCGCGTCGAGACCCCTTCGGCTCCGCTCAGGGCATGCCCTCGACAAGCTCAGGACGACTCGTTTTGGTGAGGGTGCGCTCGCCCTGGGGTCCGGATCGAGAGGGGGAGGCGCCGTTCGGGCCTCGGTAGCTTGCGGGACGCCCTCCGCGACGCTTGTGCCCGACCGCCCGCTCCTCGTCACCTCCGCGCTGCCGTACGCCAACGGCCCGCTCCACCTCGGCCACCTTGCCGGGGCCTACCTCCCGGCCGACCTGTTCGTCCGCTACCAGCGGCTCGCCGGGCGCGACGTGGTCTGGGTGTGCGGGTCCGACGAGCACGGGGCGGCCATCGAGGTCCGAGCGCGCCGCGAGGGCGTCACGCCCCAGTCGATCGTCGACCGGTACCACGCCGAGCTGGCGGCGGCGTTCGAGGGCTTCGGCATCGCGTTCGACGTCTACGGGCGGACGTCGTCGGCGACGCACCGCGAGACGAGCCAGGACCTGTTCCGCTCCATCGAGGCCGCCGACGGGTTCGTCCGCAAGACGACGACCCAGCTCTACGACCCCCAGGCCGGCCTCTTCCTCGCCGACCGGTTCGTCCAGGGCACGTGCCCCGTCTGCGGCTACGCCGACGCCTACGGCGACCAGTGCGAAAACTGCGGCTCGACACTGGCGCCCGACGACCTGATCGAGCCCCGGAGCACGCTGTCCGGCGCCACGCCCGAGCGCCGCGAGACGACGCACTGGTACCTCCCGCTCGGCGACCTCCAGCCGCAGTTGGAGGCGTGGATCGCGACCAAAGACGACTGGAAGCCGAACGTGCTCGGCCAGGTCCGGAGCTGGTTCCAGGCCGGTTTGACGGACCGCTCGATGACGCGCGACCTCGACTGGGGCATCCCCGTCCCGCCCGAGGTCGACGGCGACACCGAGGGCAAGGTGCTCTACGTCTGGTTCGACGCGCCCATCGGCTACCTCTCGGCGACGAAGGAGTGGGCCGAGGCGCAGGGCGACGCCGACAGATGGCGCCGCTACTGGCAGGTCCAGGACGGCACCGAGCCCGAGCTCGTCCACTTTATCGGCAAGGACAACATCGTCTTCCACTGCCTCACGTTCCCGGCCATCCTGATGACGGCGAACGCGGCCCAGCCCGAGCTGCCCCAGTTCGTGCTGCCGGCCCAGGTCCCGGCCAACGAGTTCCTCAACCTGGAAGGCCGCAAGCTGTCCACCAGCCGCGGGTGGGCCGTCTGGGCAAGCGAGGCGCTCGACGCCTTCGATGCCGACCTGTTGCGCTACGCCCTCGCCGTGGGCCTGCCCGAGACCAAGGACGCCGACTTTACCTGGGCCGACTTCCAGAACCGCGTCAACGGCGAGCTGGCCGACGTCGTGGGCAACTTCGCCAACCGCGCGCTCACGTTCGCCGCTCGCTTTTGCGACGGCCAGGTGCCCCCGTTGGTCGACCCGTCCGAGGCCGACCGGGCGATGCTCGACGCACTCGCGTCCGCGCCGGCTGCCATTGGCCAGGCGTACCAGGCGTACCGGCTGCGCGAGGCCGTCGCCCTCGCCGTCGACCTGGCGCGGAAGGGGAACCAGTACCTCCAGGAGACCGAGCCGTGGAAGACGCGGACGACGGACGAGCAGGCGATGCGCAACAGCGTCCACGTCGCGCTCCAGGTCACGGCGGGCTTGTCGATCCTGCTCGACCCGGTGGTCCCGGGCATCGCCGGGCGGATGCGCGAGATGCTGGCGCTCGACGGCGTCCGCTCCTCCGAGACAGCCGGCACCGACGGCCTGGGCTGGGACGACGCCGGGACGGCGCTCCTCGACGCCGGCCACGCGATCGGCGAGCCGGGCATCCTGGTCGCCAAGGTCGAGGACGAGGACGTCGAGGCCCAGCGCCGACTCCTGGCCGACCGTGCGGCGGCAGCCGAGCCCGAGGCACCGGAGGCGGACGACGAGTCGCAGGCTTTCGCCCCGCTCGGCGACGCGATCGCGTTCGACCAGTTCACCCCGATCGACTTGCGCGTCGGCCGGATCGTAGCCGCCGACCTCCACCCGAAGGCCGACAAGCTGCTGCGGTTCGACGTCGACCTGGGGGTCGAGACGCGTCAGATCCTGTCGGGCGTGCGCGAGTGGTTCGCGCCGGCCGACCTGCTCGGCAAGCGGGTCGTGGTGGTGGCCAACCTGGCGCCGCGCACGATCCGCGGGCTCGAGAGCCAGGGGATGATCCTGTTCGCCGAGGACCGCGACGGCACGCTCCGGCTCGTCGAGGCCGACGGCGAGCCCGGCGCCGTGGTGCGCTAGAACGTCACGTCGAACCGGCCGCCGGTGACCGTCACCTCCGCGCCGCTCGCCAGCGTGCGAGCCGCAAACGAGAACGTGCCTCGGGCCGACGTCGCCGTCGCCGCCTCGACCGTGATCGTGCCGCTCGTGGCTATGTACACCTCGTCGCCCTGGTCGTCCGGGTCCTCCGTCCGCGCGGTGTAGCTGGCCGTCGCCGGGTCGGAGTCGAGGTCGTAGCTGCGGACCTCGTCCGAGGGGAGCGTGAGCGTGATCACCTCCTGGCTGTTCTGGGAGACCACGTTGTCGGCCCCGAGGACGCTCAGCGCGCCGGCCTCCGTGTCGACGCGGACGCAGGTCCCGGAGAACGCGTCGCCGGCGACCGTGGCCCGGACCGACCCCGAGTCGGCGTAGCCGGTGGCCTGGCAGGCGGCGTTGTCGACGGCGTCGCCGACGGCGTCGCAGGCCGGGAGCGTCAGGAGAGCGAGGAGGCAGAGGAGAGGGCGCATGGGGGGAGGGGGGAGGCGGCCGCAGGATAGTCCTCGCCGCCCTCGGCCTCGTCGCGGGCGCTATTCTGCCCGGGTGCGCGCGCTCCTCCTGCTCCTGCTGGCGACGGCCGTCGCCGCCCAGCCCGCCGACCCGGACCCGCTGGCGACCCTCGCCGACGCCCTGGGCGGGCGCGACCGCGTCGACGCCATCGACACGATCCGCCGCCGGACGCGGACGCGGGCGACGGTGGGAGCGACGGCCCTCGACGTCCGCACGACCGTGGAGGTCCAGTTGCCCGACGCCGCGCGGTGGACGGTCCGCGCGCCGGGCCCGGCCCGGGTGACCTGGGTCGACGGGGCCGAGGGCGCCGTGGTCGCCGGCGGGGAGACCCGTCTGCTCCCCGACGGAGCCGCGGCGGAGGCCGGGGCCGCGCTGTGGTTCGACCCCCTCGTGCTCGCGGCCCGTCGCGCCGAGGTCACCGCGGAGTCGCTCGGCCCCGCCCTCGTGCGTGTCGACGTGCCAGGCCGCCGCGACCCGCTCATCATAGGCCTCAACGCCGACGGCCGCCCGGCCCGGATCACGACGTTCCGTCGCCACTCGGGGCGGCGGGACTACGTCGAGGTCGTGCTCCGCGACTACCGCGAGGTCGGCGGCGTGTTCGTGCCGCACCTCGTCCGCCAGGCCATCGGCGGCGTCGTGACGGGCGAGGAGACGGTCCGCGAGGTGCGTCTGGGCGTGGCGTTGGAGGGCGCGCCGTTTACCCGGGGCGGCTGACGAGCGGCGGTGGCCCCGTCCTACACGGAGGGCGGACCGGCCGGCGAGCGGATCTCGTCCCAAGACGCATCCTGCCTCGCCCCACCTCGCCCCACCTCTATGTCCATGACTCGCCCCCGCTTGCTCGCCCTGTGTGGCCTCGGACTGGCGCTCGGCCTGACCGCCTTCGCGCCCTCCGACTACGTCGTCGCCTCGTTCTCGAACATGACCCCCGGCGGCACGATCAACGGGTGGGAGACGATGCGCTTGGGCGACGCGCCCCGCAGCCGCTACACGCTGGTCCGCGACGGCGGCTCGACGGTCGTCCGCGCCGAGGCCGACGGCTCGGCGTCCGGGCTGGTCCGGCGGTTCGAGCTCGACGCCCACCGGTTCCCCGTGCTCGTCTGGCGCTGGAAGGCCGACAACGTGATCCCGGGCGCCACCATCCGGCGGCGCGGCGGCGACGACTACCCCGCGCGGATCTACGTCACGTTCGCCTACGACCCGTCCGACCTGGGGTTCGGCGACCGCGTCAAGTACCGGGCCCTCCGGGCCCTCGGGTACGACGACATCCCGGTGCGCGCGCTCAGCTACGTCTGGGCCAACAACGCCGACGAGACGCAGATCGTCCCGAACGCGTTCACCGACTGGGTCCAGATGGTCCCCGTCCGAAGCGGCGCGCGCGGGCTGGGGCAGTGGCAGACCGAGCGCCGCGACGTCGTCCGCGACTACCGGGCGGCGTTCGGCGAGGACCCGCCGCCGATCTCGGGCATCGCCATCATGACCGACGCCGACAACACGGGCGGCATGGCGGCGGCCTCGTTCGGCGACATCCGCATGACGACGCGGTAAGGCGCGGAATGCGGCGTGGCGCCGTGCTTTGAGCGACTGGAACGGGGAGCGGGCCGAGGGGCCAGCGAGACCCTGGACCCGTGTGACCGTCCGGCCGAGAGAACGGGACGTGGCCGACGGCGGTAGGTAGGCTTCAGAGCACCGGCTCACCGACCTACCGACGCCAGCGCTAGGTTCGGGGCATGGCCGACCTCTTCGCCGACTCCGCCCGCGACCCCGCGCCGCCCGACGCGGACGAGCGGCGGGCGCTCGTGGCGCTCTCGCTCGTGGCCGGCGTCGGGCCGGGCCGGCTGCGGGCGCTACTCGCCGCGTTCGGGAGCGCCGCCGCCGCGCTCCGAGCGCCTGTCGGCCGGCTGGTCCGGGTCGCCGGCGTGGGCCGGCAGACCGCCGAGGCCGTCCGCGCGTGGGACGACGCGCCCGCCGTCGACGCCCAGTTCCGCCGGGCCGAGGCCGTCGGCGCCCGCTTCGTGGCGCTCGCCGACCCCGAGTACCCGGCGCTGCTCCGCGAGATCTACGACCCGCCCTCGCACCTGTGGGTGAGGGGCCGGCTCGACCCCGCCGACGGCCTGGCGGTCGCCGTCGTCGGCACGCGGCGGGCGAGCGACTACGGCCGCCGCGTGGCCGAGGCGTTCGCCGGCGACCTGGCCGCGGCCGGCGTGACGGTCGTCAGCGGGCTCGCCTACGGCGTCGACGTGTCGGCCCACCGGGGGGCGCTCGCTGGGGGCGGCCGTACGGTCGCCGTGCTCGGCTCGGGCGTCGACCGGGTGTACCCGGCCCGCCACGCGCCGGTCGTCCGCCAGATTCTGGACGGCGACGCGGGCGCCGTCGTCTCCGAGTTCCCGCTGGGGACGCCGCCCGACGCCGTCAACTTCCCCCGCCGCAACCGGATCGTGTCGGGCATGAGCCTGGCGACCGTCGTGGCCGAGGCCCACGAGACCGGCGGGGCGCTCCTGACGGCCGGGCTCGCGCTGGAGCAAAACCGCGAGGTGTTCGCCGTGCCCGGCTCCGTGTTCGCCGAGGCGTCCGGGGCCCACCGGCTCGTCCAGCGCGGGCAGGCCGCGCTCGCCGTCTCCGCCGCCGACGTGCTCGAGGCCATCGCCCCCCAGGTCGAGGCCGCCCCGCCCCCGCCGGCCACGCCCGAGCCGCCGCTCAACCGCGTCGAGCGCCAGCTTGTCGACGTGCTCTCGGCCGAGCCGCGCCCGCTCGACGCCGTCTGCGCCGACGCCGGGCTCGACGCCTCGACGGCGCTGGTGTACCTGCTCCAGCTCGAGTTCCGCGGGCTCGTCCGCCAGCTCCAGGGCAAGCAGTTTGCCCGGGCCTAGCGTGCGTCGCACGGTGCGTCAGTCGTCAGTGCGTCAGTCGTCAGTGGCGTGGTCGATCCCGCTCGGGTGCCTCGCGGAGCGCGGGTCCACTGATCCCCTGACGCACTGGCCGCTGAGGAACGGGGAATCCCCCAGGCCGTTGGCGTCGTCACTCCCCCGAGATCCTGTGGCCACTTTCCGCTTCATCCTGACCGTCCTCGCGGCGCTCCTCGTCGTGGCGACGGCGCTGCCGCTGTCGCGGTCGTCCGAGTGGTGGGTGCGGATGTTCGACTTCCCGCGGATGCAGATCGCCGTCGCCGCCGTCGTCGTGCTCGTGCTGTTCGGCGTGGTCGACGTCTGGCTCGGCGAGCCGGCGGCCTGGGAGTGGGCGTTGCTCGCGGCCTTGGCCATCGCGACGGTCTACCAGGTGACCCAGATGGTCCCGTACACGCCGCTCCACGGCGTCCAGACGATCCGCGCCGACGACGCCGTCGCCGACCCCGACCGCCGGTTCCGGTTGGTCGTCTCGAACGTGCTGATGGAGAACCGCGAGGGCGACCGCTGGCTCGGCGTGATCCGCGAGGCCGACCCCGACGTGGTCGCCGCCGTCGAGACCGACGCGTGGTGGGCCGAGACCGCCGCGGCGCTGGACGAGACCCACCCGCACCACGTCGCCGTCCCCCAGGACGACACCTACGGGATGCTCGTGTACTCGAAGCTGCCGATCGACAACGTCGAGGTGCTGCGCCGGGTCGAGCCCGAGGTGCCGAGCCTGCTGCTGACCGTCCGCCTCCGGTCCGGCGAGCCGGTCACCCTCGTCGTCGTGCACCCGCGCCCGCCGCGGCCCGACATCCAGCAGGACTCGGACCTGCGCGACGCCGAGCTGGTGCTGGCCGGCCGCGACGTGGCCCAGCTCGACGGCCCGGTCGTGGTGGCCGGCGACCTCAACGACGTCGCCTGGAGCCACACGACGCGGCTGTTCCAGGAGCTCTCGGGCCTGCTGGACCCCCGCGTCGGGCGCGGCACGTTCTCGACGTTCCACGCCGAGCACTGGTGGCTCCGCTACCCGCTCGACCACGTGTTCCACTCCGAGCACTTCGCGCTCCGCGAGCTCCGCCGGCTCGACCCGGTCGGCAGCGACCACTTCCCGATGCTCATCGAGCTCGAGCTCGACCCGTCGGTCACCCCGCTCCAGGCCACGCCCGACGCCGAGACGGAGGACGTCGAGGAGGGGCAGGAGAAGGTGGAGAGGGCCCAGGAGGTCAAGGCCGGGGAGTCGGGGGCCGAGCATCAGGAGCGCGTCGAGGAGGACCAGTAGGGCTCGCTCGCGGGAGACGGGGAACGGGGACGGGGAACGGGCAGAGGGGACGTTGCCGCAGGCGCGAGCCGGCTCGCGGGCGTCCCGTCGCGGGCGTCCCGTACGGAGTCCCGTAGGGACACGATGAATCGTGTCCCTACGACGTCGCGTTCCTCCGGCGCTGGCGGCCGCGCCCCGACGGCCGGAGCTTCCACCCGTCCACCCGTCCACCCGTCCACCCGTCCACCCGTCCACCTCGATTCCGTGACCCTCGCCGACTACCGCGCCCTGTTCCCGCTGCCCGACGGCGTCGTGTACCTCGACCACGCGGCGACGGGCGTGCTCGGCCGGCCGGTGATGGACGCCGTCGGCGACTACCTCGCCGGACGCGCGGGGCACCTCCCGGACCGCTCGCCCAACAACTTCCCCGCGGACCTCGACCGGGCCGACCGGGCCCGCCAGCGCGCGGCCACCGTTCTCGGGGTTCCGGCGGAGACCGTCGCCTTGGTCCCGAACACGTCGTACGGGCTGAACTTGGTGGCCCAGGGGCTCGACTGGCGACCGGGCGACCGCGTGGCCGTGCCCGGCTGCGAGTTCCCCGCCAACCATCTCCCGTGGCTCGGCCTGGCGCACGCCGGAGTCGAGGTGGACCGGGTCGCTCACCGCGAGGGCGTGTTCACGGTCGACGACGTGGTCGCGGCGCTCCGGCCCGAGACGCGCGTGGTGGCCGTCTCGGCCGTCCAGTTTTTGTCCGGCTTCCGCTGCGACTTGGCCGCCATCGGCCAGCTGTGCCGCGACCGCGACGTCCTGTTCGTGGTCGACGCGATCCAGGCCGTCGGCGCGGTCCGGGTCGACGCGGCGGCCGTCGGGGCGGGCCTGGTGGCGACGGGGAGCCACAAGTGGATCGGGGGGATGCAGGGCGTCGGCGTGGCCGCGGTCACGGCCGAGCTCCAGGACCGGCTCCGCCCGACGCGCGGCTGGCTCAACGGGCCCGTCGACTGGGACGACTTCGACCGGGTGTCGCTCGACCTCCACCCGGACGCGACGCGGTTCCACGTCGGCACGGGACCGACGGCGGCGACGGTCGCGCTCGACGCCGCGCTCGGCGCGCTGCTCGATGTCGGGCCGGCCGTGGTCGAGGCGGCCGTGCTCTCCAGCGCCGGCCGGCTGGCCGAGGGCCTGGACCGGCTCGGCTTCGACCGCTACGGCCCCGGCGGAGCGCCGCGCTCCGGCATCGTCACCGTCCGCGCCGACGACCCCGAGGGGTTGCACGCGCACCTCGCGGCGCAGGGCGTCGCGTGCTCGATGCGGAGCCGGCTCGTCCGGTTCGCGCCCCACGCCCAGACGCCGCCCGACGCCCTCGACGCGGCGCTCGACGCCGTGGCCTCCTTCCAGACGGTGGCGGCGTGAGCGAGTCCCAACGCGAGCCCGACCCCGTCGAGACCGTCTTGGAGCTCGACGTGCCGCCGGGCCAGACGCCCGTCCGCATCGACGTGTACCTGACCGACAAGACGGCGAACGCGACGCGGTCGAAGGTCCAGCGCGCCATCAAGGAGGGGCGCGTCGACGTCAACGGCCGGGCCGTCACCAAGGTGTCGACGCCCGTCCAGCCTGGCGACCAGATCCGGTGCCGCGTGATGCGCCCGCCGCCCATCGAGATCGTTCCCGAAGACATCCCGCTGAGCGTGATCTACGAGGACGAGACGCTGCTCGTCGTCGACAAGCCGGCGGGGATGGTGGTCCACCCGGCCTACGGCCACCGCTCGGGCACGCTCATCAACGCGCTGCTCCACCACGTCGGCGCGGGCCCCCTCGCGGGCGACGAGGTCGAGGACACCGACGACGACGACTTGGGCCTGGCGACGGCCACGGCCGGCCCCCGCTACGACGGCGACCCGACGGTCCGCCCCGGGCTCGTCCACCGGCTCGACAAGGACACGACGGGGCTCATGGTGGTGGCCAAGACGGACGTCGCCGCGGCCCACCTGGGTGGGCAGTTCGCCGACCGGACGATCCAGCGCCGCTACCTCGCCCTGGTGTGGGGCGTGCCCGACGCGCCCGGCCGCGTCGAGGGCTGGCTCGGGCGGAGCCCCCGGGACCGCAAGAAGGTCTCGGTCCGCCCCGAGGGCGAGGGGAAGTGGGCGGCGACGGTCTACGAGCCCGTCGAGGCGTTCGCCCACGTGGCGCTCGTCCGGTTCCGCCTGGAGACCGGGCGGACGCACCAGATCCGCGTCCACGCGGCGTCGATCGGCCACCCCGTCTTTGGCGACACGACGTACGGCGGCGACCGGATCGTCTACGGCGCGGCCGAGGGCTCGCGGCGGGCGTTCGTCCGCAACCTGTTCGCCCGGCTCGGCCCGCGCCAGGCGCTCCACGCGGCGACGCTGGGGTTCGTCCACCCGGCCACGGGCGAGGCGATGGCGTTCGAGGCGCCGCTGCCGGAGGACATGGCGTGGGTGGCCGAGCGGCTCCGGCGCGTCGAGGGGAGCGGCGCGTAGCCCTCGCCGGTAGCTTCAGTGCCCCCGCTCCGTGCCGATGCCCGCCGTCCCCCGCCTGACCGATCTCCTCGACCCCGCCCGCGTCGCCGTCCGGCTGGAGGCCCACTCGCGCGCGTCCGTGCTCGACGCGGTGGTCGGGCTGATCGGCGACCTCCCGGTCGTCCGCGACCCGGCCCGGCTGATCGCCGACGTGACGGCGCGCGAGGCCCAGATGTCGACCGGGGTGGGGCAGGGGCTCGCGCTCCCCCACGCCCGGACGCCGGCCGTCGCCGCGACCGTCGCCGCGTTGTGCACGCTGGCCACGCCCGTCGACTGGGACGCGCACGACGGGTCGCCGGTCGACCTGGTGCTCCTGTTCGCCGGGCCCGAAGCCGAGCGCACGGCGCACGTCCGCCTGTTGGCCCACGTCTCGCGCGTGCTCAGCTCGGCCGACACACGCCGCCGGCTCGCGGGCGCGGCGACGGCGACCGACCTCCTCGCCATCGTCGCTGACGCGGAGGGATGAGGGATGAGGGATGAGGGATGAGGGATGAGGGATGAGGGGGTAGATGACAGCGGATGGGCGTCACCCAGGTGACAGCGGATGGGCGTCAGCTATCCTCCCCAGACTCCCATCTGATCGGTTCTCCATGAGCAAAAAAAGGCACCCGCCAACCGACGCCGCGACATGGTCGCCGCTGTCCGACGAGGGCAGTCTCAACGGGCCGTCGCTCGCCAGTTTGGCGCCACGCTCCGCACCGTCCAGCGGTGGGTACAGCGCGCCGAGGGCAAGCGGATCGACCGCGTCGACTGGAGCGACAGGTCCCACGCGGCCCGCCGCGTAGCCAACCGCACCCCACCCGAGATGGAGACTCTGCTCGTCGAGACCCGCCAGAGACTCCGCGACCAGAGCGTGCTCGGTGAGTACGGCGCGGCGGCCGTGCATCGCACCCTTTTGGACGAAGGCATCGCAGACGTGCCCAGCGCGCGCACCATCGGCCGCGTCTTCGAGCGTCGGGGCCTGCTCGACGTCCAGCACCGCCCGCGCCGCAAAGCTCCCCCGAAGGGTTGGTACCTCCCGGACGTCGCCGCCGGGCAGGCCGAGCTCGACAGCTTTGACCTGGTCGAAGGGCTCAAGATCAAGGACGGCCCGCTGGTCGAAGTGCTCAACGGCGTGTCGCTCCACGGTGGGTTGGTCGCCTCCTGGCCGCGCGAGGCCGCGATCCGGGCCGCCGATATCGTAGAGCATCTCACGGAGCACTGGCGCGCGTGCGGTCTGCCGGACTTCGCGCAGTTCGACAACGGCACCGTCTTCCACGGCCCCCACATCCACCCCGACGGGATCGGGCGCGTGAGCCGGCTCTGCCTCTCGCTCGGCGTGGTCCCGGTGTTCGCGCCGGTGAGCGAGCACGGCTTCCAGGCCCAGATCGAGGGCTACAACGGGCTGTGGCAATCGAAGGTCTGGGGGCGCTTCCACCACGAGTCCGTGGCGGCGCTCGCCGCCCGGTCGGCGGCCTACGTCGCCGCGCACCGCCAGCGCACGGCGGCTCGCCGAGCCGAAGCGCCCGCGCGGCGACAGGTCCCGGAGGACTGGACGCTCGACCTCCAGGTGCATCCGGCCGAGACTCCGGCCTCACGCATCGTGTACGTCCGGCGGACGAGCGCGACCGGCTCTGCGCGCGTGCTCGGTCACGACTTCGAGGTCTCGCAGGCGTGGTCGTCGCGGTTGGTCCGGTGCGACGTGGATCTCTCCGGCGAGCAGATCCGGTTCCACCGCCTGCGCCGCCGCGAGCCATCGGACCAGCCGGTGCTTGCAGAGGTCTCCTACGAGCTCCCACGGCGCCCCTTCGCAGAGTGACGCCCATCCGCTGACACTTGCCAACGCGGCGGCAGAAAACTGACGCCCATCCGCTGTCACCTACCCGATGAGGGATGAGGGATGAGGGATGAGGGATGAGGGGGGTGCGGCCGGCGAAAAGTTCCGGGCATCTTCCGAGCGCCCGACTGGCGCCCGGCCCTCGGCGCGGCCACCTTCCGACTTCCGACTTCCGACTTCCGACTTCCGAATGGCTTTCCAGACGATCCGCGGCACCTTCGACGTCCTGCCGGACGCCCACAGCACGGGCGGTTCGGAGATCCCCGGGACCGCCGCGTGGCGCTGGGTCGAGGGCGTCGTCCGCGGCGTGATGGAGCGGTTCGCGTTCGAGGAGATCCGCACGCCCGTCCTGGAGCCGATCGACCTGGTCGCCCGGGGCGTCGGCGGGACGACCGACATCGTCCAGAAGGAGATGTTCACGGTCGAGCGCTCGCGCGAGACCTACGTCCTCCGGCCCGAGGTGACGGCGCCCGTCATGCGGGCCTACCTCGAGCACCACCTCGACCAGCGCGGCGGCGCCCAGCGGCTCTTCTACGTCGGCCCGTGCTTCCGGGCCGAGCGGCCCCAGAAGGGTCGCTACCGCCAGTTCCACCAGTTCGGCACCGAGCTGATCGGCTCGGACGACCCCCGCGCCGACGCCGAGGTGATCGCCAACCTGCGCGCCGTCTACGACGCGTTCGGCGTCGCCGACACGCGCCTGCGCCTCAACACCTTGGGCGACGCCGCCGACCGGCCCGCCTTCCGCGACGCCTTGCGCGAGCACTTCGCCCCCCACGCCGACGCGCTCTCGGAGACGAGCCGCCAGCGCCTCGACACGAACCCGCTCCGCATCTTGGACACCAAGGACCCCGCCGAGCGGGCGCTCCTGGCCGACGCCCCCCGGATGACCGACTTTGTCGGCGACAACGCGCGCGGCCACTACGAGACGCTGAAAGGGCTGCTCGACGGCCTGGGCGTCCCGTACGTCGAGGACCCGCTGCTCGTCCGCGGCCTCGACTACTACACGCGGACCGTGTTCGAGCTCGAGTCGGACGCGCTCGGGGCCCAGGGCGCGCTCGCCGCTGGCGGCCGGTACGACGGGCTCGCGGAGGCCGTCGGGTCCAAGAAGCCCGTGCCGGCGGTCGGCTACGCGGCCGGCATCGAGCGGCTGTTCCTGGCGCTCGCCGACCAGGGCGTGGCCTTGCCCGAGCCGCCCCGCCCCGACGTGTTCCTGGTGTGCCTGGGCGACGCCGCCCAAGCCGCCGGGTTCGCCCTCGCCCAGACGCTCCGCGCGGCCGGGCTGGCGGTCGACTTCGCGCTCGGCGGGCGGTCGATGAAGGCCCAGATGAAGGCGGCCGACCGGTCCCAGGCGGTCGTCGCCGTCCTCCTGGGCGACGACGAGCTGGCGGCTGGCGTCGCCCAGGTCCGCGACCTCGGCGCCAGCGACCAGCGCGCGGTGCCGATCGACCAGCTCGCGGCCGCGCTCACACGCGAGCGGCGAGGGTAGGGTCGTTGGCGTGGCGTGGGAGGGCTGGCCCCCCGCCAGTGCGTTCTACCCCTCACCCTGTCCCTCTCCCGAGGGGAGAGGGGACGTCGTGAGCGACCCCGCGGTGGAAAGCGACGTGAGCTACGAATCGTCAGAGTGAGCCGGGTCCCTTCGTTGAGGAGAACGGCCGTGCCGCACCGGTCCTCCACTCTCCATCCCCTACCCTCCACTCACCCCCGCCCGTCCGCTAGCTTCCCGCGCCCCCCCCGACGCCCGATGTACCCCCGGATCAGCGACCTCACGCGAGACCTTTTCGGGTTCGACTTCCCGATCCCGCTTTACTCGTTCGGCCTGATGGTCGCCATCGCGATCCTGGTCGCGACGGCCATGACGCGCGTCGAGGTCGACCGCCGGTACGCACTCGGCTGGATGAAGCCGGTCCGCGCCAAGGTCCCCGACGACAAGGGCCGCGAGCGCGTCGCGCTGACGAGCCCGTCGGCGCTCTTGTGGAACATGGCGCTGATGGCCGGCGGGTTCGGCGTGCTCGGCGCCAAGCTGTTCCACATCATCGACTACTGGGACGAGTTCACGGCCGACCCGCTGGGGATGATCTTCTCGGGCTCCGGGCTGACGGTCTACGGCGGCATCCTGGTGGCCGGCATCGCCATCCTGTGGTACGCCAAGCGGAAGGGGGTCCACCGCGCCCACCTCGCCGACGCGACCGCGCCGGGCCTGCTCCTGGCCTACGGCATCGGGCGGATCGGGTGCTACCTCTCGGGCGACGGCGACTGGGGCGTCTGCTCGTCGCTCGCCGACAAGCCGGGCTGGGTCCCGGGCTGGTTGTGGAGCGAGACGTTCCCCCGCAACATGTTGGGCCAGATGGACCCCGTCGTCTACAACGCGACCCAGCGGGCGGCCGAGTGCGGGCTCGCCAACCCGACCGGCGTGTATCCGACGATGCTGTACGAGTTCGCGATGTCGGCCGTGCTCGCGGGCATCTTGTGGGCGCTCCGCAAGAACCCGTTCAAGGCGGGCTGGCTGATCTCGCTCTACGCCGTGTTCGCCGGCGCCGAGCGGTTCCTCATCGAGTTTATCCGCGTCAACCCCGACGCCGCGTTCGGCCTGCCGCAGTCGCAGCTGATCTCGATCGGGTTCATGGTGGCCGGCGCCGTCGGCCTGGCGCTCACGACGCGCCGCGTGGACCGGACGCCGATGGACGTCGAACCGGCCGTCGTCGCCGGATGAGGGCCGGGCAACCGCGACTCTTCGGGTGGGGTCCCCTCTCCCCGTGGGAGAGGGACAGGGCGAGGGGCAGCCGAGCACGACGTGATCCGCCCATGTCCAAGACGGGTCCGAGAGTCGCCGCGCTCGCGCTCGCGTGCGTCGTCGCCGTCGGCGCCGGGGCGCAGACGGGCCCGCCCGCTGTCGTCCCGGAGCGCCCGCCCGCGCCGGCGTTCGCGTTCCCGGCCCTCGGCGACTCGGCGACGGTGTACACGCCCGAGTCGTTCGCCGGCCGGTTCGTCCTGGTCGACGTGTGGGCCTCGTGGTGCGTCCCGTGCCACGCCGAGATCCCTCGCATCGCCGCCGCCCACGCCGAGCACGCCGGCACGCTCGACGTCTTGAGCGTCTCGCTCGACCTGTTCCCCGACGACGTCGCCGCCTTCCGCGCCCGCGTTGCGCCGATGGACTGGCACCACGCCTGGGTCGGCGAGCGGTTCGACCACCCGTCGCTCGTCGCGCTCGGGGCCGACCGCCTGCCGACCGCCCTCCTGATCGGGCCCGACGGGACGATCCGGGCCCGGGGCAGCGCCCTCCGCCACGACCTGCTCGCGGTCACCGTCGCCCGTGAGATCGCCGCCCACGCCGCCGATGCACCCTGACCCGCTCGACCTGATCCGCCAGGGCTTCGCTGCGCTCGACGCCTGGGACGCCCGCTTCGGCCCCGTCGACCCGCACCCGGCCCTCGCCGTCGACCCCGAGCGGCTGGGCGCGGCCCTCGACGAGTACCTGGGGCGGATGACGGCGCCGCCGCGCGGCGAGACGCCAGGGATGTACCCGTTCGGCCACCCCCGCTACGCCGGCCAGATGCTGAAGCCGCCGCACCCGGTCGCGCTCGCGGCCTACGCCATCGCGGCGCGTGTCAACCCGAACAACCACGCGCTCGACGGGGGCCCGCCGACGAGCGCGATGGAGAAGGAGGTCGTCGCCGAGCTGGCGGCGATGGTCGGGTTCGAGACGCCGCTCGGCCACCTCACCGGCGGCGGGACGGTCGCCAACCTCGAAGCGCTGTTCGTGGCCCGGGAGGAGACCGGCGGACGGGCGATCGCCGTCAGCGCCGAGGGCCACTACACGCACGCCCGGATGGCCGGCGTGCTCGGCGTCGACTGCGTCGTCGTCGCGAGCGACGGCGCGGGGCGGATCGACCTGGGCGCGCTCGAAGACACGCTGCGAGCCGGCGACGTCGGCACGGTCGTGCTGACGATGACGACGACGGGCTTGGGCGCCGTCGACCCGGTCGCCGACGCGATCCCGCTGTGCCGCGCCCACGGCGCCCGCGTCCACGTCGACGCGGCCTACGGCGGCTTTTTCCGACTGCTCGCCCACGGCGACAACGGCCTGTTGGGCGACGCGGCCCGCCACTTCCGCGCGATGGCCGACGCCGACTCGGTCGTGATCGACCCCCACAAGCACGGGCTCCAGCCCTACGGCTGCGGCGCCGTCCTGTTCGCGGACCCGGCCGTCGGCCGCCACTACCGCCACGACTCGCCCTACACCTACTTCACGTCCGACACGCTGCACCTGGGCGAGATCAGCCTGGAGTGCTCCCGCCCCGGCGCCGCCGCCGGCGCCCTGTGGCTGACGCTGCGGGCGCTCCCGCTCGCCGCCGCCGACGGCCTCGGCCCGGTCCTGGCCGCCGGCCTGCGCGCCGCTCGTGCGTTCCACGACGGCCTCGACTCGGCCGAGCACCTGGCGCCGCTGCTGGCGCCCGAGACCGACATCGTCGTCTACGCGCCCGTCGCCGAGACGGTCTCGGCGATCGACGCGCAGAGCGCCGCCGTCTTCCAGCGGGCCATGGACGACCCCGGCGACCCCGTCTTCGTCAGCCTCTACCGTCTCGGGGCCGACCGTCTCCGCCAGCGACTCCCGGATCTCGACGTCGACGCGCCGACCGCTCGCGTCCTGCGGAGCGTCCTGATGAAGCCCGAGCACGAGGCGTGGACGGACCGGCTGGTCGCCCGGCTCGACGCGCTGGCGGGAAGGCGAAGAGCGGAGGGTAGAGAGTAGAGGATGGAGGGCCCGGGCTCGAAGGGTTGGCGCTGAGGTCCTTCGCGCGCCCAGGATGACGAGCCGAGGGAGGGCGCGATCGCCCCGACCTATGGAGTGCTCTGCCCGTTCCCCATTCCTCGTCCCCCGTTCTCCGACGCGCCCGCGGTTGGCCGTGTCGCCCGCTCGGGGTGCCGGCCCTCGACGCCCGCGAGCAGGTCACCGATGGCCGCCAGGTCGGCGTCCAGGTCGCCCGACGGGACGACGGTCCCCGCGACCCCGATCTCCTTCCGCCCCCAGTCGATGGCGACGACGGCGATGGGGACGTCGGCGGCCACGGCGATCCGGTGGAAGCCGGTCTTCCAGCGCGGCACGGCACGGCGCGTGCCCTCGGGCGTGATGGCGACGATCTGCTGGTCGCGCCCCAGCACGTCGACGGCCCGGCCGACCATCCCGCCCGGCGCGTCGCGGTCGACGGGGACGCCGCCGAACGCGCGGAGCGCCCACCCGAGCGGGCCCCAGAACAGCTGGCGCTTGGCGAACAGGCTGACCCCGACGTCGCACACCGCCGCCGCGGCGAGCCCCACCAACCCGTCCAGGTTCGACGTGTGCGGCGCCCCGACGACGACCTGGCGCGGCGCGTCGGCGAAGCCGCCGACGAACCGCCAGCCGAGCAGCCGCATCGTGGCCCGGCCCACGGCCCGGAGCCACGCGGGGTGTCCCTGGCGGGGGACCGAGGGCGGCAAGGCGGGTAGGACGGCGCCGGCCGGGAGCAGGCGCGGTGCGGGGTCGGATGCGAGCATGGTGCGAAAGCTAGCCAGGGCCCTCCGGTGTGGCTCGGAGGGCACCCGGACGGGCGTTACCTTCGGTCCGTCTCCACCCGACGCATGGCCACGACGTACGAAGGCTCCCTCGTCTCGCCCGACGGCGCGCGCTACGCGATCGTCGCGAGCCGGTTCAACGACGCCATCACGCGGCGCCTGCTCGACGGCGCGCTCGACGCGCTCGACCGCCACGGCGCCGACCGGGACGCGGTCGACGTGGCGTGGTGCCCGGGCGCGTTCGAGGTCCCACTCGTGGCCCAGCAGCTTGCCGAGACCGAGGCCTACGACGCCGTGCTCTGCCTCGGCGCTGTGATCCGGGGCGCGACGGCCCACTTCGACTACGTCGCCTCGGGCGTCGCCAGCGGGTGCCAGCAGGTGGCGCTGTCGACCGGCGTGCCGGTCCTGTTCGGCGTGCTCACCGTCGACTCGATCGAGCAGGCGTGGGAGCGGGCCGGGACGAAGGCCGGCAACAAGGGCGCCGAGACGGCCACGGCCGCCATCGAGATGGTCTCGCTCACGGCCCAGATCGGCCGCTAGCCCCCCCCGGATCCCGACGACGTTACGCGACCCCGCCTTCCCCGCTCCGATGAGGATCCCGCTCGCGTTCGCCGTCATCTGCCTGCTCGCCGCCTCCGGCCGGGCCCAGTCCACCGTCGGGTGGGAGGCGTACCCCGCCTACACCGAGGTCACCGCCGTCGCGTCGTCGTCCGACGGGCTGTGGGCCGCCAGCGACGGCGGCGTCTTCTTCTACGACGTCGGCACGGGCGAGCTCCGCACGGCGACCGTGGCCGACGGCCTCGAAGGGGGGGCGGTCGGGGCGCTCGCGACCGACGCCGCGCGGGGCGTCGTGTGGATCGGCTACCGCAACGGCGTCCTGGAGCGGCTCGACGCCGAGACGCTGGAGGCGACCGCGTTCTACGAGATCACCCGGGCCGACCAGTACCCCGCGCGGGGCGTCCGCCGGATCGTCGTCGCGGGCGACCGGCTCTACGTCGCGACCGACTTCGGCGTCGTCGTGTTCGACGCCGCCGCCGAGCGCGTCCAGAGCTCGTACGCCCGGTTCGGCGACCTCGAGGCCGGCACCGGCGTCAACGACGTGCTCGAGGCGCCGCTGCCCGACGGCACGCCCGGCCTGTGGGTGGCCACCGACGGCGGCCTCTATACGGCCCCCCGCGACGGCGAGACCCTCCAGGCGCCGGGCGCGTGGACGCGCGAGACCGGGTTCGACGGGGCCGCCCTGAGCCTGGTCGCCTACGGCGAGACCGTCTACGTCGGCGGCGGCCCGGACTCGGCACGCGACCTCTACCGCCGGGGCCCGACCGGGGCCTACGACCGCGAGCTGTTTACCAACAACCCGATCACGTCGCTCGCGGTGGACGAGGGCCGGCTCTACGCCGTGTCGCCCCCGTTCGCCTACAGCCTCAGCGGCCCCGGCCAGCCGAGGTCGTTCTACCGGATCGCCGGGGCCACCGCGCTGTCCGGCCTGGCCATCGGGCCGGGCGGGGAGCCCTGGGTCGGAGACGCCGCAATCGGCCTGTTCCCGATCCCCCGCGTGCCCGAGCTCGGCGAGAACAACGTGGTCCCGTCCCCGGTCGCCCCGCCGGGCCCGCTCTCGACCAACATCGTCGACATCGACGTCGACGGCCAGGGCGTGGTGTGGGCCGTGACGGAGCGGCTCGAGGCGGCGGGGTTCGCGTCCGTCAACCGGCTGGAGGACGGGGCGTGGACGACGTTCCGCACCGACGACCCGTCGATCGACATCGTCCGGGGCTCGTTCCTGTCCGCCTCGGTCGCGCCCGACGGCACGTTCTACGCCGGCTCCGGGCGTGGCGTGAGCGTGTTCCGAGACGGCGACGTGACGTCCTACAGCAAGGGCAACTCGTCGCTCCGGGCCGCACCGGGCAGCGACCCCGACTTCGTCGTCGTCCGCGACGTGGCGGTCGAGGGCGACGCCGCGTGGGTCCTCAACTTCTCGCCTCTGGCCCTGCACCGGTTCGACGGCGAGTCGTGGCGCGGATTCCCGTACCCCGCGGGGATCCCGTCGTCGGTCGAGGCCTTCCGGATCGCCATCGACCCGCTCGGCCAGAAGTGGCTGGCGCTCGGGCCCAACGGGCTCGGCGTGTGGGACACCGGCGCCGACCCGCTCTCGGCCGCCGACGACCGGGCGACGCGGTTCGCCGGGGCCGGGTCCAACGGGACCGGCCTGCCCGACGCCGACGTCCGCGACGTGGTGGTGGCCCCCGATGGGCGGGTCTGGATCGGGACGGCCCGCGGCGTCGCCTCCGTGTTCCGCCCGCTCGACGCGTTCTCGTCCAACGCCAACCTGGCCGCGCCCCAATGGCCCGTCCTGGCCGACAACTCCGACTTCCTCTTGCGCGACGTCGAGGTGTTCGACCTCGACGTGGACCCGGCCGGGCAGATCTGGGTGGCCACCTCGAGCGGGGCCTACCTCATCAACGCCGACGGAAACGGGCTCGTCCGGACGATCACGGCGGCTACGAGCCCGCTCCCGAGCGATAGGGTGTTCGCCGTCGCCGTGGCCCCTCGCTCGGGGCGTGTTTACTTCGTGACGGCCGAGGGCCTGTTCAGCGCGCCCGGCGACGCCACGGACCCCCGGCCCGGCTCCGCCGCCCTGACCACGACGCCCTCGCCGTACCGTCCCTTCAGCGACCCCTCGGGCGTGGTCGTGAGCGGGCTGGCGACCGGCGTGTCCCAGGTCCGCGTGATGACGGTGGCCGGCGACGTCGTGTTCGCGTCCGAGGTCCGGGGCGGGTCGTTCCGGTGGGACGGCCGCGACCGGAGCGGCCGGCCCGTCCCGTCGGGCGTCTACCTCGTGGCCGCGGCCGGCTCGGACGGGTCGACGACGTTCGGGAAGGTGGCCCTGATCCGGTAGCGCCGCGTGGGCACGAGGGGAGGTCTCGGGGAACGCCCGAGTTTGGCGCCAGGCTAGCGAATTGCCTCTGAACACCCCGGCCACGCGGAACGTGGGGGGGAAGAACCCGGTGCGATAGGTCCCTTCCCCAACCGCACCTCACCCATGGACCGCACCGCGATTCTCAACTCCTACGTCACCGACATGGCCGCCGTCGAGGGCCACATCGAGTCCGCCGTCGAGCGGCAGCTCGCCTCCGACGACACGGCGAGGTACCCCGACGCCGTCCGCGTCTTGACCTCGCTCCAGACCACCCTCAAGAGCCACGTCTCCAAGCTGGAGGCGTTCAACGACCGGACCGAGGGGGGCGGGATCAAGGAGGCCGTCAAGGAGGCCCTCGGCGACGTCCTCGGCGTGGCCGCCGGGTTCTACGACCAGATCCGCCAGACCGACAAGGTCTCGCGCATGATCCGGGACTCGTACACGGCCACGAGCCTGGCCGCCGTCAGCTACCACATGCTGTACACGACGGCGCTCGCCCTCAAGGCCGACGACCTCGCCGCGATGGCGCTCAGCAACCTGGAGGACCTGACCGGCCTGATCGGCGACCTCTCGGAGGCCGTCTGCACCGTCGTCGCCGCCGAGCTGACGGCCGAGGACAAGACGATCGACCCGACCGTCGGCCAGCAGGCCGTCCGCGCCACGCAGAGGGCCTGGGCGAACGCGGACGACGCGTAGTCGACGGATCGTGTCTGGACCCGAGCGGGGCCGTCGCAGTGTGCGGCGGCCCCGCCCTTCGTTTGGGCGCGCCCGGCGCCCACGGCCGCTGGGCTCGGAGTGACCGCGCAAGGCGCAGGCCGGCGTCGCCAGCGTCTCTGCAACACTCAGTCGCGGACGCTCTGGAACGGGACCTCCCACCGGACGCCGACGGTCGCGGCCAGGGCCCGGTCGAGCCCCCGCTCGGCGTCGTCGAGCGACTGGTAGAGGCCGGCGAGCTCGACGGCCAGCCGGGGCGCCACCTCGAACGAGAGGGCCCCCTCCACTAGCCACTCGGTCTGGCGGACGCCGACGAACGTCGGGGCGACGTCGCTGGCGCGGTCGGTGTAGGGCACGCGGGGGTCCCGGCCCACGTAGACCCCCTCCGGGTCCCGGCCGCGGCGCGTGCGGGCGGCCGTGAGCCGGGCCGTCGCGCGGACGCTCGGCCGGTACTGGAGCCGGAGCGACACGTCGTCGGCGTTGGGGCCGATGGGGTGGCCCAGCACGTCGTCGTAGTGGACGTAGGCGCTCGAGATCGTCCGGTGGCCGTAGAGGTAGGGCCGGAGCCGGGCGTACTCGGCGCGGACGTCGAGGCCGGCCACGCCCAGGTCGACCGTGTGGACGCCCGCCAGCAGCCCCCACTTGTTGGTCCAGGCGTCCTCGAAAAAGGTGCTCGCGCGGAACTCGTCGAGCAGCACCTGCCCGTACACGCGGACGCCGTCGACCGGGCGGGCCGCCAGGCCTGCGCCCAGCAGCGCGTTGTCGCCCGAGCCGAGCTCGCTCTCGACCGAGCGGTAGAAGATGACCGGGTTGAGGTAGCCCAGCTCGAGCCCGCGCCGGTTGCCCCGCAGCGTGTCGTCGTGGAACACGACGGCCTCGAAGGCCTCCAGCTGAACGCGGCCCACCTCGACCGCGACCCGGTGGAACGCCGCGTAGTTCGACGGCAGCACGGTGTCGCGGCCTCGCAGGTCGCGGTCCGGCGTCGTCAGCCGGCCGACGGCCATCGTGTAGCTGACCGGCCCGGCCCGGGCGCCGATCCGGAGGTGGTCGTACGGCGCGGCGTAGTTGGAGAGGAAGAGCGTGCCCACCCCCGCGCCCCACGTGTTCCGGTCCCGTGCCAGCCGGACGTCGACGAACCGGTCGCGGTAGCCGACGGCGCCCTCGGCCGCGAAGTAGTCGTAGGCGTCGTCGCCGAGCCTCTTGACGAACCCGAAGCGCGGGGCCGTCGACCGCAGCGAGTCGCGGGCGTAGACGGCCGGCCGTCGCTGGTTCTCCGTCGCCCGGGACTCGGCGTAGAGCCGCCCCAACCGGCCCGCCACTCGGAACCCGCGAGTGGCCTGGTACACGAGGCCCGACGCGTCCCGCCCGCCGAGGTCGGACCGCCGGACGGGCCCGGCGGAGACGGCGAGCAGGGGGGAGGCCTCGAAGGCGTAGCCGTCGCCCTCGGTCCGGAAGGGCGAGACGCCGTCGGCGTAGAGCCCGAGCGGGAGCGGCCGGCCGAACGCCGTCGTCGGGTCCCGCTCGCGGTAGCGCGCCAGCAGCTCGCGGTCGGCCGGGGAGAGCGCGACGCGCCCCGCCTCGACGCCCGCCGCCAGCGAGTCGAGCCAGGCCGTCGCCTCGACCGCCGGGATCGGCAGCGCGTCGGCGACGGCCTGGGGGAGGTGGCCGGCGGTGGCCTGCCGCTGGACGAGGTCCGAGAGCGGGCTGCCGATCTGGAGGACCCCCTCGCGCTGGGCGAGGACGGAGCTCGGCGCGAGCAGCAGGACGGTGAGGGCGAGGAAGCGGGCCATCGGCGGGGGGGCGACCCCCAAAATACCCCGCGACCGGGCCGCCTCCCGAGGCCCTTCGCGTGCTCCCGGCCGACGACGCGAGCGGCGGCCCCTCGCGATCCCCGCGGTCAGTCGTCGGTGACCCGCAGGAACGGGTCGTCGTCGTCGTCGGCGTCGGGCTCCTCGTCTTTGAGGACGGCCGTCAGGATGAGGTACGGGAGGATGGCGGCCCCGTTGCTGAAGATGGCCGCGATGACCCACCCGATCCGGACGACCGTCGGGTCGAGCCCGAAGTAGTTGGCCATGCCCGCGGCGACGCCCGCGATCTTCCGGTTCTCCCGGTCCTTCGCGAGGCGCTCGCGCCCCGCCCGGCGCGCCTCGGCCCGGCGCGCGAAGGCTTGGTCGGTGACGCGACCGGCGGCCTTGCCGGCCGTGCGGAACGCCCTCTCCGCCTGGCGGAACGCGCGCGACGCCGTCTGCCCGGCCTCGTCGCTCGACGCCCGCGGGCTCCGCCGGCCGACCGTCTTGCGCTGGACGCGTTGCTGCTGGCGCCGCCGCCGCGCCGCCCGCTTGCGCGCCTTGCGCCGCCGCCGCGCCGCCGGGCTCCACGAGAGCACGCCGAACCCGGTCAGCATGATGAGGACGGCCGCGAAGATGGGCAGCACCTGCACCAGGTTGTACAGGATCTCCGAGCCGACCGGGAACAGTCCCAAAAGCTGCAAGCTGTAGAGCGCGCCGAGCCCGATCAGCCCGATCCCCGAGGCCGTCTGGAGATTCCAGAAGCCGGCCTCTTTCTCCTCGTGGGCCTCCTCTTCGAGCTCCTGCTCGGCCATGAACGCGGCGATGTCGTCGTCGGAGACGAGGCCGAACTCGTCGTCGTAGATCTCGTCCTCGTCCGAGCGGGACCGGCGGCGGGAGCGGGTGGACATCGGGCGTGCGGAGGGGACGCGGGAAGGTACGGAGGTCGCCGAGGGGGGTTGCGGGGGGGGAGCTCGCTGGCGCTCGCAGGAAATGGGAAAGGGGAACTGGGAAACTGGCAGAGGGGGGTCGGGAGACAGGAGTCAGCAACCCTGGCGGACGAGGCGGATGCTTGTGTCGAGCGCAGCGCAGGGACGCGCGAACCCTGAACCCTACCGGCCGACCCGGATCGTCTCGGCGTCGGTGACGACGACGTCGAGGCGGGCATCGTGGGGGGCCGCCGGCACGGCGTCGACGAGGGCGGCCGAGACCGCGACGCCGACGCGGAGCGCGGGCGTGTCGCCGAGGAACGCGTCGTAGAAGCCGCCGCCGTAGCCGAGCCGGCTCCCGTCTCGGCCCAGCGCGAGCGCCGGCACCACGACCACGTCAAGCTGAGTGGGGCCGACGGGCGGCGCGTCGGGCGCCGGCTCGCGGAGCCCCCACCGTCCCTCGGCCAGCCGGTCGGCCCCCTCGAACCGGCGGTGCGCCAGCGCGCGCGGCCCCACCACGACCGGCAGCGCCACGGTCACGCCGCGCGACCGCAGCGACTCGGCGAGGGGCCGGAGGTCGACCTCGCCGGGCAGGGGCCAGAACAGGTGGACGACCTCGGCGGAGGCCACCTCGGGCAACGCCCGCAGCCGCTCGACGATCTGGCGGCTGGCCACGGCGCGCGCGTCGAGGGGCGCCTCCTCCCGAACCGCACGGAACCGACGGCGCCACGCCGCTTTCTCCGCCGCCACATCGCTCCCCTCACGCATGGACACCCCCGAGACCCGCCTCGACCGCTTCGACGCCTACCGCGCCCGCATGAACGCGCGCATCCTGGACGAGGGCCAGCACCTCGGCGTCAAGCGGTTCTTCAACCTCGACACGGCGGCCTACCGCGACGGTGCCCTCGACGGCCGGACCAAGGAGCTGCTCGGGCTCGTCGCCAGCGCCGTGCTGCGGTGCAACGACTGCGTCGACTACCACCTCGAGCAGTGCGCCGAGGCCGGGTTCTCCGACGACGAGATGATGGACGCGCTCAACGTGGCCCTGGTCGTCGGCGGGAGCATCGTGATCCCGCACCTCCGCCACGCCGTCGAGACGATGGACCTGCTGAGGGCACGGGGCGAGGGAGACGGGGCGAGGGGCGACTGAGTGGGTCCGCAGACGTTCGACGGGAAGGAGGGGGCGGAAGGGGTGGAGAGGATGGTGGGGAAAGCCCTCCGCCTCTTTCATCCCCTCCTCGCTCTGAAGGCCGTCGAGACCACCGTCGGCGGGCCCGTCGCGGGGCTCTTGTGCAGAGCGGCGTAGCCTCTCGTCTTGTGGCCCATGCCTCGTGCCGCTTGCCCTCGTCACAGCTCCAGGTCCTGCCACGCCGCGAGCGCCGGGAACAGCGGGAGCAGGTAGCGCTGGCTCGTGACGAGGTAGGGCATCCCGCCGCCGCCCGTGCCCGAGTCGTCGGCGACGTGGCGGCGGACGGTCCGGCGGTGGACCGTGAGGAAGGTGCCGTCGGAGGGGGCGTGGAGCGAGTCGTCGGTGGCGACGATGCGGGCGAGGACGTGGGCGAGCGCGCTCTGGGGCGCCCGCGCCTGGAGGTAGTAGGCGCCCCGGCGGGCCGCGTCCATCCCGTCCCGACGGGCGTTCTCGGCCGCGACGGCGGCCTCCAGGTCCGCGCGGAACGTGGCGACCGCCGCCCCGGCGTGCGTCTCGGGCACGCCCTCCGTCGCCAGGCCGAGCGTGGCCCGGAAGCGGTCGACGGCCCGGTCGACGTCGGCGTCGTGGATGCGGCGGACGGCCGGCGGCGGCGGGAGGTCGTCGCCGAGGTGGGGGAGCGCGGCGAGCACGGCGTGGGCGGCCTCGTCGAGGCGGCCCGCCCGGTGGGCCGGCGACGACGGCGGGGGCGAGGCCCTCTCGGCGCCGGCCTGGAGCACGAGCGGGTCGGCCAGGGCGACGTGGCCGCAGGGGGCGCCGGCGTAGTGCCGGCCGTAGGCGTCGCCGGGGAACACGCGGAGGTCGAGGAGCGGCCCCTTGCCGAGCGCCCGCTGGACGAGCCGGAGCTGGGCCGCCTGGAAGCCCGACGACGGCTCGAGGTGGGTCCGGAAGTGGGCGAACTCGACGCGCGAGAACAGGACGTCGTCGGCCGCGCCGGTCCCCATCAGCTCCATGATGGGCGGGAGCAGGCGGCGGGCCGCGTGGCGGAGCCGGTTCGACGCCGTGATCGCCGGGCGCCACACGGCCGCGGCCTCCGTCTCCTGGTCGACCTCGCCCTCGGCCAGCGCCAGCTCGACGCGCTCGGCCTCGGGCCGCGCCAGCAGGTCCTCGAACGTGGCCGTGACCACGGCTAGGTCGAACGTCATCTGCTTGAACACGACCTCGCACAGCTGGTGGACGACGACGAACGCCCGCTCGTCCGGCACCGACGACGCCGGCGTGCCGGCGCCCAACAGGTCGTCCAGGCCGAGGTAGCCGGCGTAGTCGAGGGCGAGCCGCCCGTCGTCGCCGGGCGCGTTGACGAGCGGGGCGCCACCGCCGTCGCGCAAGCGGTTGGCGTCGGGGTCGGCGCGGGTGGCCGGGTCGAGGGCGAAGGCCCACCAGGGGTCGGTTGGCATGGCGTCAGGGGGCGGGCCGGTAGAGTAGCCCCGCGCCACGGGCCGATCGCACGCTGGGGCCTCGGGCTCCAGGGCGATCACATGGTCAGCGCTCGGTCCTCCGACCGTGTCCCTTCCTCCGAGCCGTCATCCCCGCGAACGCGCTGGTAAGGGACGCTTCCACACGAGACACCGCGTCCCGATCCCCACCCCCGTCATCCCCGCGCAGGCGGGGATCCAGAGTGGCGAGCGCCGAGGGGACCTGCGCCCCGGAATTTCCGCCTTCGCGGGACCGCGAAGCGGCGGCGCCGGCCAACGACGGCACGAGAGAGGGGGGTCGGATCGTGAAAGTCTCCCCTCGTCGGTGCGAACACGGGGGTCCAGGCTCGCGCACGGCGCGGCGTCCGGTGGGGTCGGTTCAAACGGGGGAGACGGAACGGGGGAGGGGCAGGACGTCCGGAGAGGCTGCGCCGGCGGCCGTCAGGCCCGGCGAGCCCTTAAAGGATCGTCGCCGGGACTCGATACGCAAGAGGCCTCCCCTCCCTCGCCGTGACTGAGCCCCCCGCTTCGGACCCCACGTCCCCCGACGCCCTCCCCCCCGACGTGCTGCGGCAGCTGTACGACGGAGCGCCTCTGATGATGGGCGTCGTCGAGGTCCACGGCGACGACCTGCTCCACGTCTCCGACAACCCGGCGTCGGCGGGCTTTTTTGGGACGGAGCCCGAGGCCACGCGCGGGCGCTACGCGAGCGACCTCGGCGTGCCCAGCGAGGTCGTCGCGCGGTGGGTCCGGCACTACCGCCGGAGCCGGGCGACGGGCGAGCCGGCCCGGTTCCGCTACGCCCACGACGCTGGCGGGGCCCGGTCGTGGCTGGAGGCGACCGTGAGCCACGTCGCCGGCGACCGGTTCACCTACGTCGTCGAGGACGTGACGGGGCAGGTCGACCGGGACGAGCGGCTGCGGGCGACCGAGGCGCGCGAGAGCGCGCTGCTCCGCGCGATCCCCGACCTCATGTTCCGGCTCGACCAGGACGGCCGGTACCTCAACGTCCACGCGCCGGACGTCGCCGCGCTCGCCGCGCCGCCCGCGGAGCTGCTGGGGCAGACGGTCCGCGAGGTGCTGCCGCCGGCCTTGGCCGGTCGGATCCTGGCCGCGACCGCCCGCGCCCTTGAGTCCGGCGACGTCGAGGAGGTCGAGTTCGACCTGGCGACGGACGACGGGACCGAGCGCGTCTTCGAGGCCCGGATCAGCCCCGACGGGGCCCGCGAGGTCCTGGTCATCGTCCGCGACGTGACCGAGCCCCACGCCGTCCGGCGGGCGGAGCGGGCGACGGGCGAGCGGCTCAAGACGCTCCTCCAGAACCTCCAGGCGGCCGTCCTGGTCGAGGACGAGGCCGGCTGCGTCCTGGTCGCCAACGAGCGCTTCTGCGCCCTCTTCGAGATCGACGTCCCGCCCGAGGCCTTGGTCGGCGCCGACTGCGGCGAGGCCCTGGCGGCCACGGCCCCCCTGTTCGCCGACGCCGACGCCGTGATGGCTCGGGTGGCCGAGATGCTGGCCCTGCGGGAGCGGGTCCTGGCCGAACGGGTCGACTTCGCCGACGGGCGGATCCTCGAGCGCGACTACGTCCCGATCACCCTCGACGGGGGATCGGGCGGCCACTTGTGGCTCTACCGCGACGTCACGGCGCGCGTCGAGGCCGAGGGCCAGCTCCGCGACCGCGAGGCGCGCTACCGCCTGCTCGCCGAGAACACCCGGGACCTGGTGGCGCTCCACGCCCCCGGCGGGACCTACGAGTGGGTCAGCCCGTCCGTGGAGGCCTTGCTGGGGTACCACCCGGACGACCTGGTGGGGACGGACCCCGCCGCGCTCCTCCACCCGGCGGACGCCGTCCTCGCGCGGTCGATGGGCCCGTCGGGCGGGCGGTCCACCGGCGCCGTGAGCACGCTGCAGCGGGTCCGCCACCGCCACGGGCACTACGTCTGGCTCGAGACGCTGACCCAGCCGATCCTCGACGCCGACAGCGCCGTGGTCCGCTTCCAGACCGCGTCGCGCGACGTGACCGACCGCCAGGAGATGGAGGAGCGCCTGTTCCACCAGGCCTTCCACGACCCGCTCACGGGGCTCCCCAACCGGGCCCTCTTCAGCATTCGGCTCGAGGAGGCCATCGCCACGCTCTCGCAGAGCCGCGGCTTCGCGGTCCTGTTCCTCGACCTCGACCGGTTCAAGGTCGTCAACGACACGCTCGGCCACTCGGCCGGCGACGCGCTGCTCCAGGCGGTCGCCGAGCGGCTCCGGGGCGTGATCCGCGCCGACGACATCGTGGCCCGGATCGGCGGCGACGAGTTCGCCGTCCTGGTGGACGGGCTCCCGGACGAGGCCTACCCCGAGCGCGTGGCCGGCCACGTGCTGGAGGCCTTGCGGCCGCCGGTCGACCTCGACGGCCGGGCCCTGTTCGTGGGGACCTCCGTCGGCATCGTCGTCGGCCGCGCCGACCACGGGACGCCGGACGCGATCTTGCGCGAGGCCGACCTCGCGATGTACGAGGCGAAGGAGGCCGGGCGCGGCGCGGCGGCCGTCTACGACCAGGCGGTCCACGGCAAGGTCACCGACCGGCTCCAGCTCGAGATGGACCTCCGCCACGCCGTCGCCCGCGACGAGCTGTTCCTGGTCTACCAGCCGCTCGTCCGCCTGAGCGACGGGGTCCTGACCGGCTTCGAGGCCCTGGTCCGCTGGCAGCACCCCGAGCTCGGCCTGCTGACCCCGGACGCCTTCCTCGGCCCGGCGGAGGACAGCGGCCAGCTCCCGACCATCGACCGGTGGGTCCTGGAGGAGGCGTGCCGGACGGCGGCGACGTGGGCCGCCGCCCGCGACCCGTCGTGGCCCCCGCTCCGGGTCAACGTGAACTGCTCCGGGCGCGACCTCCTGACGCCCGGCTACTCGGCCGGCGTGCTGAGCCTGATCGCCGGGCACGGCCTGGGGCCGGGCCACGTCGCCCTCGAGATCACCGAGCAGGTGCTCGTCCAGGACCCGGTGGCCGTCGCCGCCGAGCTCGGCCGGCTCCAGGCCGGCGGCGTCCGCGTGTCGCTCGACGACTTCGGGACGGGCTACTCGTCGCTCGCGACGCTGCACGCGCTCCCCGTCGACACGGTCAAGGTGGACCGGTCGTTCGTCAGCGAGATGACGGCGCGGGACCAGAGCCGCCAGCTCGTCGAGGCGGTCGTCCACCTGGGCCGGATCCTGAACAAGGCCGTCGTGGCCGAGGGGATCGAGGACGCGGGCCAGCTCGGCGCGCTGCGGACCGTCGGCTGCGCCTACGGCCAGGGCTACCTGTTCGACCGCCCGCTCTCGGCTGACCTGGCCGCCGCGCTCGCCGTCGCCGACGCGTGCCCGTGGGACACCCACTGGGCCGTGGCGTGAGCGGGGCCCCGGAACGACGGCGGCCACCGTCCCTCAAACGAGATGGTGGCCGCGCGTGGAGCCTAGCGGATTCGAACCGCTGACCTCCTCAATGCCATTGAGGCGCTCTACCAACTGAGCTAAGGCCCCGACAGGTCACCAAAGATAGGCGGGCCGCCTCCGGCCGGTCAATGGAGCGGACGCGAAGACGCCCCCGCTCCGCCCGCTGTCGCCGGGCGCGGCGCCTAGCTTCGAGGGCCCTCCCCCCGAGCCCCGTGCCCGACCGACCGATCCACGTCGCCAAGTTCGGCGGCACCTCCGTCGGGACGCCCGACCGCGTCCGGCGCGTCGTCGCGCTGGCGACGGGGGCCGACACGGCCGGCTCGCGCCGCGTCGTGGTCTCGTCCGCGTTCGGGGGCGTGACGGACCGGCTGCTGGTGGCCATCGAGGCGGCCGTCGAGCGGACGGGCGAGCACCGGGCGATCCTGGCCGAGGTCCGCGAGCGGCACCAGGCGGCCGTCGTCGCGCTGGCGGACCCGGCCGAGCGGGACGCGCTCCAGGCCCGGCTCGGTACCCTCTTTACTGAGGTCGGCGAGCTGCTCTACGGCGTCTACCTGCTGCGCCAGTGCGACGCCCGGTTCCGCGACGCCATCGTGTCGGCCGGGGAGCGGGCGTCGGTGCCCGTCGTGGCCGCCGCGTTCCGGGCCGCCGGGCACGCCGCCGTAGCGCTCGACGCGACCGCGTTCGTCCGCACCGACGACGCGTTCGGCGAGGCGGCCGTCGACCTGGACGAGACGAGGCGGCTGGCGCGAGCGGCCCTGGCCGAGGTGCCGCCCGACGCCGTCGCCGTCGTCACCGGGTTCGTGGCCTCGACCGCCGACGGCGTCACGACGACGCTGGGCCGCTCGGGCTCGGACTACACGGCGACGATCCTCGCGGGCGCGCTCGACGCCCGCGAGTGCGTCATCTGGACCGACGTCGACGGCGTGCTCTCGGCCGACCCCCGCGTGGTGCCGGACGCGTTCTCGCTGCCGCGCCTGAGCTACCAGGAGGCCGCCGAGCTGGCCCACTTCGGCGCCAAGGTGCTCCACCCCCGCACGATGCGCCCGCTCGCGACGGCCGGCATCCCGCTCCGCATCAAGAACACGCTGCGGCCCGACGCGCCGGGGACCGAGATTGGGCCGCCCGACCCCGACGTGGCCCCGTCGATCCGCGCCGTGACCGCCATCCGCGACGCCGTGCTGATCCGGGTCGAGAGCGCGTCGGTGCTGGAGGTGCCCGAGCTGGCGCGGCGCCTGTTCGGCCCGCTCGCCGACGCCGGCGTGCCGGTCTCGCTGGTGGCCCAGGCCTCCGCCGAGGGGAGCATCGGGCTCGCCGTCCGCCAGTCCGACGCCGACGCCGCAGTCCGCCTGCTGGAGCGAGCCTTGGCGCGCGAGCTGGAGCGGGGCGACCTGCGCGCGATTCGCGCTGAGCCCGGCGGAGCCGTTGTCGCCGCAGTCGGCTCGGGGATGCACCACGCGGCGGGGTTGGCGGGCCGCTTTTTCGCCACGCTGGCGCGAGCCGGGGTCAACGTCCGCGCGGTCGCGCAGGGCGGGGGCGACCACACGATCTCGGCCGTCGTCGCCGACGCCGAGGCGGCGCTCGCGGTCGGCGCGCTCCACGAGGCGTTCGCGATGCGGCGGCTGCGGGCCCACGTCGTCGTGGTCGGGGCGGGCGCGCTGGGGCGGCGGCTCCTCGCGCTGCTGGACGCCCAGCGGCCCGGGCTGCTCGACGCCGGGCTGAACCTCGTGCTCGCCGGCGTCGCCGACAGCCGCCGGCTGCTGTGGGACCCGGCCGGCCTCGACCCGGCGACGGCCGCCGACCGGCTCGGCGAGGGCACGCCGACGGATCTCGACGCCCTGGTCGCTCAGACCGCCGCCGCTCGGCTGGAGCGGCGGGTCGTCGTCGACGCCACGCCGAGCGCGGCCGTCGCCGCCCGGCACGCCGACTGGCTCCGGGCCGGCGTCGCCGTGGTCACGCCGAACAAGGAGGCGACGGGGCGGTCCACCGCGGCGTGGGGGGAGACCCAGCAGGCGGCGCGCGCGGGCGAGGCGCTCTACCTCTACGACGCGTCGGTCGGCGCCGGGCTCGGCATCGTCGGCCGGCTCCGCGACTTGGTGCGGACCGGCGACCGCGTGCTCGAGATCGAGGGCGTGCTGTCGGGGACGCTGTCGTTCGTGATGAACCGGATGCGCGAGGGGGCCGCGTTCTCCGACGCCGTCTGCGCCGCGCGCGACGCGGGCCTGACCGAGCCCGACGTCCGCGACGACCTGTCGGGCCGCGACGTCGCCCGCAAGCTGGCGTTGCTCGCTCGGGAGGTCGGTGTCGACGTGAGCGCGGCCGACGTGGCCGTCGAGAGCCTGGTCCCCCAAGGGCTCGACGCGGTCCCGCTCGACGCGTTCTGGGACCGGCTGCCGGAGGCCGATGCCGACTGGCGCCGCCGGCTGGACGAGAAGCCGGGCGAGCTCCAGTACGTCGCCCGGCTGGGCCCCGACGGGACGATCCGGGCGGGCGTCGACGCCGTCCGGTCCGAGCCCGGCGCGCTGATGGCCGCGCTCCGCGGCTCCGAGATCGCCGTCGTCGTCCGCACGGAGCGGACCGGCGACCACCCCATCTTCTTCCAGGGCCCCGGCGCCAACGCCGACGTCACCGCCGCCGTCGTCCTGGCCGACGTCGTCCGCGCCGCCGAGGCCATGCGGTGAGCCGGTAGGTCAGTGGTCAGTGAGTCAGCCGTCAGTGCGTCGGGGGGAGACGCACCACCGGTTGGCATCGCGGATCATGGCGCCGAGCATCCGGCCGACCTCTCTCGTCAGGTGTTCGAGTTCTCGTCGCGCGTCACCCGTCAGGTAGCCGCACGCCTCGGCGGTCCGGAGCCAATGCGCAGTCTCGGCGGCGTCGGCGTCGGTCAGCTTGCTCACGAAATGGGCGCGGTGCCGCCTTTTCTTCCACGCCTCCGCGAGGTTGTCGCCGATCGACCGCGACGACCGCCGGACCTGATCCGTCAGCGAGAACGTCTCTGACCGAGGGAACTCTTTGCTCGCCTCGAACACACGCTGCTGCAAGGTGAACGCTTTCCGGTACACGCTGAGATCCTTGTAGTCTGAGACGGCGGACATGCCCGCACGGTACGGCACGTCTCCAGACTGACGACTGACCACTGACCCACCGACGCACTGACCCACCGATGACCATTGCCTTGGTAGGAACCGGACGGATGGGACAAGCCGTCGAGGCCGTCGCCGTCGAGCGCGGCCACGCCATCGTCGCCCGCTTCGACGCCGCGACCCCGCTCCTAGACGCCCGCGACGACGGGGCGCTGAACGGCGCCGACGTCGTCGTCGACTTCTCGGTCCCCGACGTCGCGCTCGACCAGATCCACCGCTACGCCTTCTGGGGCGTCGACGCGGTGGTCGGGACGACGGGGTGGACCGACGACCTGCCCAAGGTCCGCCAGTGGGTCGAGGAGGGGCAGAGCGGGCTGCTGTGGGCGCCCAACTTCTCGCTCGGCCTCGCCCTCGTCTCGCGCGCCATCGCCGGGCTGCTGCCGCTGCTCGACCGGCTCGACGAGTACGACGTGGCCGTCCACGAGGCCCACCACACGGGCAAGGTCGACAGCCCCAGCGGGACGGCGCTCCGGCTCGCGGAGGAGCTGCTGGCCGGGCTCGGCCGCAAGACGCACCTCGACGCCGAGACCCAGCACGGCGCCATCGACCCGGGCGCGCTCCACGTGACGAGCCAGCGCGTCGGCCGCGTGCTCGGCGAGCACA
Organism: uncultured Bacteroidota bacterium; assembly: GCA_963848075.1. Classification (GTDB taxonomy): domain Bacteria; phylum Bacteroidota; class Rhodothermia; order Rhodothermales; family Rubricoccaceae; genus Rubrivirga. Next base: position 1,201,608 of record CAWKCB010000004.1, on the reverse strand, counting down.
CGGTGACGCTCGACAGCGACGTCGACCAGATCCGGATCGTCCACACGGCCAAGAGCCGGCGGGCGTTCGCGCTCGGCGCCGTCCGCGCCGCCGAGTGGGTGGCCGGGCGCCAAGGCCTGTTCACGCTCGACGACATGCTAGACGAGGGCATAGGGCACGGGGCATGAGGCACGGGGCGGAGCCTCCAGCGCCCTCCGTCGTTCTGCCGCTCGCCGCTTTCCCCGTCCCCCTTGCCCTTCCGCGCTATGGGTCCCCTCCGCCAGCCCCTTTTCCGGGGCACCGCCCCGGCCCTCGTCACGCCGTTCACGGCCGACGACCGGCTCGACGAAGCCGCCGTCCGAGACCTCGTCGACGTCCAGATCGCGGGGAGCCCGCTCGACGGCGAGCCCTTCGACGGCGTCGAGGCCCTCGTCGTGCTCGGGACGACGGGCGAGAACCCGACGGTCACCGACGACGAGCGGCGCCGGCTGGTCGACCTCGTGCTCGATCACACGGCCGGCCGCGTGCCCGTCGTCGTGGGGACGGGGACCAACAGCACGTCCCACAGCGTGGCCTACTCGCGCCAGGCCGCCACGGCCGGCGCCGACGGGCTCCTCGTCGTCGGGCCGTACTACAACATGCCGACGCCGGCCGGCGTGCTCGGCCACGTCGCCGCCATCGCCGACGCGACCGACTGCCCGATCGTCTTGTACAACGTGCCCGGGCGGACCGGCTCGAACCTGACGGCCGAGACGACGCTGGCGGTCCTCGAGGCGGTCCCGAGCGTGGTCGGCGTCAAGGAGGCGTCGGGCGACCTGGGCCAGATCGCCGACGTGATCGCGCACGCGCCCGACGGCGTCGCCGTCTACTCCGGCGACGACGCGCTCGCGCTCCCGACCGTCGCCCTGGGCGCCGACGGGCTCGTGTCGGTGATCGCGAACGCCGCGCCCGGGCCCGTCGCCGAGATGGTCCGCCGGGCGCTGGAGGACGACTTCGCCGGCGCGCGTCGGCTCCACTACGCCCTGCTCGACGCGATGCGCGCGAGCTTTTTCGAGTCCAACCCGGCGCCCCTCAAAGCCGTGCTCGCGGCCCAGGGCCGGATGTCGCCAACGCTCCGCCTCCCGCTGGCCCCGCTCACGCCGGCCGTCGCCGACCGCGTCTTGGCCGCCTACGCCGACCTGATCGAGGCCGGTCGGGTCGAGAAGGAGGAGAGCAGAGGGTAGAGAAAGGCCGCCGACTGGCCGATGCTGTCCCCGGGACGTGCGCCGCCGAGTGGGCGCCGGGCCACCGCGAGGCGACTCCCCCCATCTCTACTCTCCACCTTCCATCCTCCAGCCGTGGCCTTCCGCCCCGACCTCGACACCACGCTCGGCCGCTACGCCCAGGCGTGGAACACCGACGACCCCGACGCGCGCTGGTCGCTCGTCCACGCCTGCGCCGCGCCCGGCGTGGTCTACATCGACCCGCACTCCGAGAAGCCCGTCGAGGGCCAGGCCGCGCTCGCGTCGTTCATGGCCCTGTTCAAGGAGCAGGTCGGCTGGGCGTTCTCGTTCGTCGGCCCGGCCGACGGCCACCACGACCGGATCCGCGTGCGGTGGCGGCTGACCGACGCGGGGGGGACCGAGTCCGACGGGCTCCTGGTGGCGACGCTGGACCGGGAGGTCCGCTTGGTCGAGGTCGTCGACTTCGTCGACGGCTGACGGGCGGGGGGCCAGGGCTATCGCATACTCGGCTGATGCCAAGCTTGGAGCTCTCCCCCTCGTCATCCTGACCGCGCAGCGAAGGCGTGGCCAACGGACGCGGAGGATCTCGACTCGGACTCCAAGCCCGCCCGTGCCGGTCCCGACGGGTCGGAAGGCCGGCGCTGAGATCCTTCGCAGGCTCAGAGGGCGTTGAGGATCAATCGACAGCGGCCGAGCCGCCCCCTGGAGGGGGCTCCGGCGGAGCCGGTGGGGGTGTCCGTTCGTGCCGGACACCGCGAACACCCTCCGTCGGCTGACGCCGACACCTCCCTCAAGAGCCTGCCCCCGCGAAGGCGGGGGGAGGAGGTGGGAGAACCTCAACACCCTCTCAGGATGACAAGGCAGGGGGAAGTTGCGGTAGTCCTGGGGTCGAGGGCACGGCAGTCGGACGGGGCGAGGGCACGGCGCGCCGCGCCCCTGCGGGCGGATTCCGTGAACGCCTTGCGCCGGCTCGCACCGTCGGCCACCTTCCGCCTTCCGCCTTCCGCCTTCCGCCTTCCGCATGACCGACCTCGCCGCGCTCCAGTCCGACATCGACCGCCACACCGACGCTGAGGCGACGGGGCCCGAGGCCCGCGCCGCGTTCGAGCGGCTGCTCGACGCTCTCGAAGCCGGCGACGTGAGGGCCGCCGAACGCGGCGCGGACGGGACGTGGCGGGCCAACGCCTGGGTCAAGCGCGGCATCCTGCTCGGCTTCCGGCTCGGGGCCGTCGTCGACCAGTCCGAGGGCGGGTTCGCGTTCTTCGACAAGGACACGGTCCCGGTCCAGCGGTTCGGGACCGCGGCCGGCGTGCGGATCGTGCCCGGCGGGTCGGCGGTCCGCCGCGGGGCCCACCTCGCGCCGGGCGTCGTGTGCATGCCGCCGATGTACGTCAACGTCGGCGCGTACGTGGGGGCCGGGACGATGGTCGACAGCCACGCCCTCGTCGGGAGCTGCGGCCAGATCGGCGAGCGGGTCCACCTGTCGGCGGCGGCCCAGGTCGGCGGCGTGCTCGAGCCCATCGGCGCGGCGCCGGTCGTGATCGAGGACGACGTGTTCGTCGGCGGCGGGTGCGGCGTCTACGAGGGGACGGTCGTCCGGGAGCGGGCCGTGCTGGCGGCCGGCGTCATCCTGACGCGGTCGACGCGGGTCTACGACCTGGCCAACGAGACGGTCTTGCGGTCGAGCGCCGACGCCCCGCTCGAGATCCCGGCCGGCGCCGTCGTTGTGCCGGGCAGCCGCGCCGTCGACTCCGACTTCGGCGAGTTCCACGGGCTCAGCCTCTCGGCCCCGTGCATCGTCAAGTACCGCGACGCCTCGACGGACGCCTCGACGACGCTCGAAGACGCCCTCCGCTAGTCGACGACGAACGGCTCCGTCCACACCGTGTCGACCCGGGCCGGCACGATCTCGCCGGGGCTCGACGGCTCGGGGCGGACCGTGGCGTGGAGTCGGTAGGTCCCGGCCGGCAGCCGGTCGCTGAGCCGGAACGCGAACCGTCCGACCTGGCCGGAGTCGGCAACGTAGGCGATGTCCTGGCAGCTAAAGTGGACGCCGCGCGCTCGGTCCTCGGGGTAGGGCAGGCGGTACTCGCCGAGGAACCCCGACCACCCGTCGCTCGACCGCCGCTCGACGTCGGCGTGGCAGAGGTTGTACGAGACGGTCCGCTCGGGGCGGAGCCGGAGGGCGATGGAGTCGCCGGGCGCGTAGGCCGCCCGGTCGGTCGACAAGCCGGGTGGGGCCGGTCCCGTCGCCGTCGGCCCGGCGGTCCCGGGGCCACAGCCGGCGAGGACCGCGGCGGCCACCACCATCCGGCCTGTCACCGAACGCGGAACAGCGACCCGGCCAAGGCCACGACGGCCGTGTACAGCGCTCCGCCGATCCACAGCCCGAACACCAGGAACGGCGTCCGCGTGCTCTGGTCGAGGGCGAGCACGATCGTCATCATCCCGTTGTGGACGATGGCGATGACGAGGGCGCCGACGAAGGCCTGGACGGGCGTCAGCCGGAGGTTGTCGCCCTGCTCGGACCGGAACAGGCCGATCACGAAGCCCATGAGCGTCTTGAGGACGGTGTTCAGGCCGAGCACGTGGGGCATGACCAGGAGGTCCATCGCCAGGCCCGAGCCGAACCCGGCCACGGCGCCGGCCACCCGCCCACGCCGGAGCGCGACGTACGCCACGTAGAGCAGGACGACGTCGGGCCAGACGTCCCACAGGCGGAGGTTGCTCAGGAGCCACTGGAGCAGCACCACGGCCAAGCCCACGGCGACCTGGCGGAGGACGTACGGCATTCGGAAAGGCGAGGGGAGAGGGGGCCGGAGAAGCTACGCCGGTCCGCACCTACGCCCCGGCCGCGCTCTCGGTCCCGGGGTGGAGAGCGCGGAGAGCGCGGAGAGCGCGGAGAGCGCGGAGAGCGCGGAGAGCGCGGAGAGCGCGGAGAGCGCGGAGAGCGCGGAGAGCGCGGAGAGCGCGGAGAGCGCGGAGAGCGCGGAGAGCGTCGCCGCCGCGGGGCCCGGAAACGTTCCCCTCCGTCCCCTCCGTCCCCTCCGTCCCCTCCGTCCCCTCCGTCCCCTCCGTCCCCTCCGTCCCCTCCGTCCCCTCCGTCCCCTCCGTCCCCTCCGTCCCTTACTCCTCCGCCGGGACCGGCCGGCCCGTCGCGAGGGCACGGACGATGGCGTCCTGGGCCCGGGCGATCCGCCCGCCGCTCGTCGTGTAGTTGTTGGCCATCAGGACGAACACGTAGGGCGTCCCGCTCGGCCCGTCGACGTAGCCGGCGAGGCAGCGGACGGCCAGCAGCGAGCCCGTCTTGGCGCGGACCGGGACGCCGTCGAGGCGGTTGCGCAACGTCGAGCCCGAGCCGCCGCCCTCGGGGAGCGACCGCCGGAAGGACGCGCCGGCCGGGTGCGTCCGCATCGTGCGCAGGACGGACGCCAACGAGGCCGGCGTGACCATGTCCTTGCGCGAGAGCCCCGAGCCGTCGGCGAGGAAGAGGTCGTCGCCGTCGACGCCGGTCGAGGTGACGAAGGCCTGGACGCGGTCCTCGGCCGTGTCGGTGTCGCCGCCGCCGACGGTCCGGAAGACCTGCTCGGCGTAGAGGTTGTCGCTCTCCCTGTTGATCCGCTCCACGATGTCGTCGAGCGTTGGGGAGACGTAGGCCTGGAGCGGCTCGGCGCCGTCGTAGCTCGGCTTCCGGTCCGTGTCGTCGATGTCGACGCGTGCGGCGCGGGACACGTCGATGCCGGCCTCCTGGAGCCGGAGCGCGAAGGCGTGGACGGCGAACAGCGTCGGGTTGGCGACGGGCACGCGCAGCGTGCCGCGGTAGCTGGAGGGCACGCCGCCGCGGAGCACGAACGTGTCCGTCCCCAACGTCCGCTCGACGTCGAGCCGGCCGCCGCCGGACCGCGTGGTGACGTCGCCGGTGACGGTCGCGAACCCGGGCGGGTTGGACTCGAACCGGGGCGCCTGGCCGGGGCTCGTGCCGGCGATCTGGATCGAGACCAGGTTGTCGCCCCAGACCAGCCCGCCGGCCGGCGGGGCGTAGGCCTCGGTCGCGATGTGGGTCACGTCCCAGCCCTCGCCGTAGCGCGCGTCCTCGAACACGTCGTCGTCGCCGACGATGCGGCCGTCGACCCGGCGGACGCCCGCGGCGGCGAGCGCGTCCGCCCAGTCTTTCAGCGGGTCGCCCTCGCCCTCGCTCCCGAACGTCGGGTCGCCGGAGCCCCGGATCACCAGGTCGCCGCGCAGCGTGCCGTCGGCCGAGACGTCGCCGAGGTGGTAGAGCCGCGTCGTGTAGCGGAACGTCGGCCCGAGGCGGTCGAGCGCGGCGGCGGTCGTGAACAGCTTGAGGTTGGAGGCCGGCAGGAGGTTCTTGTCGGCGTTCCGGCTCAGGAGCACGCGCCCGTCGCGGGCGTCGCGGACCTCGATCCCCCAGATGGCCGACGGCAGGTCGGGGTCGGCCAGGATGTCGTCGATGACGGCCAGCGTCTGGGCCTCGACGCCGTCGTCGTCGGCGCGGGACGGGGTGGCCAGCCACAGGACGGCGGCGACGGCCAGGACGGCGGAGAGGGCGAGCGGCCAGACGCGGATCATCGGGGGGACGAGCGGGGGGCAGGGGCGAACGCGCCCAAGCTAGCGGTCGTACTCGCGAGGGCTCGCTCCGCTCGCGGGAAATGGGCTCGCTGACGCTCGCCGGAATGGGGAACGGGGGAAGGGCAGAGGGAGGCGGCGTGGGCTCTTCGAGGGCAACTCGACGGCCCGCCGGTGGCGCCGTCGGTCGCCGGGGCGCAGAGTTTCCCGTCCCCCCTACGTCGTCTCCGTGACGCGGATGTCGGTCAGGTCGCCGTGGACGTCGATTGAGGCCTCGAGCTCGGCGCTCAGCCGGAGGACGCGGCGCGCCAGCGCGTCGGGGTTGTCTTTGCCGCCCGTGACGAGGTCGACGACCAGGGCCGCCAGCGACAGCGGGACCAAGACGGCCGCGGCCAGGCCGGCCAGCCACACGCGCAAGTTGTACGTGGCGACCTCGGAGACGAGGGATGGGCGGGCGTCGGACACGGTCGGGCGGGGAGGGGAGCGCCCGCTACGTCTCGTCCGATGAGTGGTTACGCGGCCCCGAACCCGCGCGCGGCCTGCTCGACCTCGTCGCGGAACAGCCGGAACCACGGCGTGTAGCGCTCGGGCCGCCCGCCGAGATCGGTCCGCAGTGTGTGGGCGTCGGCCCACGCCCAGCTCGACACCTCGGCCGCGGCCGGCACCGGCGTCCCCTGGAACCGGCCGACGAACACGTGGTCGAGCTCGTGCTCGACCAGCCGCTCGGGGCCGACCAGCTCGGCCCGGTAGACGCGCGCGAAGGCGGGCCGGAGGGCACACCGGACGCCCATCTCCTCGTCGAGCCGGCGGTGGGCCGCGGCGTCGGGCGTCTCGCCCGGGCGCGGGTGCGTGCACGCCGTGTTGGACCACAGCCCCGGCGAGTGGTACTTGCCGTCGGCCCGGCGCTGCAGGAGCCACCGGCCCCGGTCGTCGAACAGGAACACCGAGACGGCGCGGTGGAGCCGGCCGTCGCGGTGGACCGCCAGCTTCTCGGCCGTCCCGATCTCGCGGTCGGCGGGGTCCACGAGGACGACGTGGTCGGGCTGCGTCATGGGGAAGGATCCGGAGGGGACGGCGGGCGCGGCGTCAGGGAGACCCGGAGCCGAGCCGGACGCGCTCGACGTCCGCGGACGTGAGGTCGAACGTCCCGTCGGTGCCGAGGTGCCGCTCGACGTCGGCCGGGACCCGGACGAGGTCGACGGGGGCGCGCCGGGGTCGGCCGTCGAGGGCCCGGCGGATCGTGGCCGCGTGGGGGCCGAGCCGCTCGTCCCACCGCGCCCACGCGACGTGGGTGCCGGGGAACCGCCGGAGCAGCGACCGCCACTTCTGGACGGACACCTTGCCGGCCTCGCCCCAGAAGACGGGCTCCGGGTCGCCGTAGGCCAGCCCGCCCGGCGGCGGCGCCAGCGCCACCAGGTCCGGCTTGTACGCGTCGCCGATGGGCACCTCGACGCGGACGTCCGGGTACTCGGGCCGGTAGAGCACCCACAGCGCGGCCTTCATCAGGACGTGCTCGATCGACTCGCCGCGCTTTTTGACGAGCACCAGCTTGGCCCCGTCTTGGGGCGAGCGGACGGTGAGCGTGCGGCGGGGGGCGAGGTCGGAGGGCACCCGCCGTGTTCGCGGCAGTCGTGGCCGGCGTTCCCACGGTGCCACCGCGTCCCACCACCTTGTCATCCTGAGCGGAGCGAAAGATCTCAACGCCGACCTCTCCAACCGTAGGGGACGGCAACGAAGGACCCAGGGCATCGAGTCGAGATCCTTCGCATTCGCTCAGGATGACAAGAGGGGAGGGCGCGATAGCCCGGGTTGCCGAGGGTCCGTCGTGGCCGTCGGACACCGTGCCCTATGTTGCCGGCGGTGCGATTCAGGTGCGAATCCAGCCGGTCCCGCTCATGCGCGTTGTCTCCCGCTTCCTCGCTCTCGTCCTGCTCGCTTCGGTGGCCGTCTCGGCTCAAACGGGCGACCCCATCCCCGACCCGACGCCCCCGCACCTCTACTTCCCGCTGACGGTCGGCGACGTCCGCGAGTACGAGACGTGCGTCGAGAGCTTCGGGTTGATCTGCTTCCGGTACGAGGTGACGCGTCGTGAGATCGTCCGAGACTCGCTCATCGGAGACGCCCGCTACTTCCTGGAGCGGACGTGGGCACCCGGTGCGGAGGACTGGACGGATCTCCGGGAGACACGGCTGCTCCGGTTCGACACCACGTCGGCGCTCGTCGTGGCACGCTCGGCTGAGGGGGCGGAGTCTCCCGTCACCTGCCGGTTGGACGCGGCGTTCAACTCGGTCGACGACGTCTGTGGGCTCTCTGTGGAGGAGCGGCCGACCGATCGGAAGTTCTTCGGGGCGTCCGACGCCGGCGAGATTTACGAAGTGGGCGTCGGGCTCGTCGAGAGGTACGGGGGGAATCACGGATCCGTCCTGACTTACGCCTCCGTCCGGCAGGAGGACGGGAGCGTGTTAGAGACCGGGGCGCGCTACAACGTGAGCACCGACGAGGACGCCGGGTCGGACCCTCTTGCGATCACGGCCCTTCCCAACCCCACCGCCGGCCCGCTGGCGCTCGCGCTCGACGTGCCGACGGCGGCCACCGTGACCCTCGGCGCGTTCGACGCGCTCGGCCGCCGGGTGTGGACCCGCGAGGTCGCCCTCGCCGCCGGTCGCCAGCGGGTCGAGGTCGACGCGGCCGGGTGGGCGCCGGGGCTCTACGTCGTCCGGGCGCGGACGGAGGGCGCCAGCGCGACGGCGACGGTCGTCCGGCGGTAGCGTCGGCGCACGTCGTGGGGGAGCCCCCCTCCCGGCCTCCGCCCGCCGGGGGGAGGAGGCGCGCGTTGGTGGTTCGAGCGGGGACCGTCTGCCGCACGAGGGGGGCGGCCCCTGGACTACAGCGTGGCCTCCTCGGGGGCGCCGCTGTGGACGAGCAGGACCGTGCCGGCCGCGGCCGCCAGCTCGTCGAGGCCCGTCCCATAGGCCTCGGCCTCGCCGGCGTCGGGCCGCTGCATGCCCAAGACCGTCAGGTCGGCGTCGGCGCTGTGCTTGGCGACCAGGTCGGCGAACGGACGGTCGGGGTCGGCGCGGACGATGACGACGACCTCGGCCTCGACGCGGACCTCGTCGAGCAGCCGCTCGGTCTCGGCGCGGACCCCGTCGACGGCCTCGGGCCGGCCGACCATCCGCATCACGCGGAGCGCGGCGCCGTCCCAGTCGCGGTGGCGGCGGACGAGGTGGGCCAGGAGCAGCATCAGGTCGCCGTTGCCGCCGCGGCCGCCCCACCAGACCTGGATCGTCCGGCGCGCGCCGAACCCCCGGTCGTCGTCGACGCGCAAGAAGAGGACGGCCTTGCCCAGGTCGGCCAAGTCGCGCAAGACGCGGAGCAAGAGGGCCCGCCCGCCGGGCGTCCCGCTCCACCCCATCAGGATCGCGTTCGACTCGAGCCGGCCGACGCCGTGCGACTGGGCGACGGCCACGGCGCCCGAGGCGAAGTCGGGCACGATCTGGGCCTCGGCGAACGCCGCCATCCGGTGGTCGCGGATGTAGGTCCGGATCCGCTCGCGGGCCTGGCGCCGCAAGGCCGGCTTGTTGGGGTCGTCGATGGCGCCCGTGATGAGCTGGCTGAACGTGACGACGCCGCGTCCCAGGCTGAGCCAGTCGGCCAGGGCGACGAGCCGCTCGCGGTTGTGGGGCTGGCCGGTGAACACCATCAGGTTGGGCCGCCAGTTGCGGGGGTCGGGCGCCTTCCGCTCCAGCTTGAGCAGCGCGAACCGGGCCAGCGACGTCCAGACGCCGCTCCGGACGTCGCCCCAGGTGTTGACCGTCTCGCGGCGCCTCAGCCCGAAGTAGATCCCGTAGGTGACCACGATGGCCGCGACCGTGGCCGGCGCGTTGATGAGGAACATGGCCCCGTAGCAGCCGAGCGCCCCGAGCGCCGGGACGAACCACTTGACGGCGAAGGTCGGCCGGAAGCTCGGGTTGCCGACCGCCTTCTCGAGCGCGGCCACCAGGTTGACCATCCCGTAGGTGTTGAGGAAGAACATGGTGATGACCGGGGCGACGGCGTCGATGTCGCCGGCCCAGATCACGACGACGGCGACGGCGCCCGTCAGCAAGACGGCGGCTCGGGGTTCGGTCGGGCTCCCCATCCGCCCGGCCATCCAGCGCGGGACGACGCGGTCCGTCGCCACGGCCTCCAGCGTCCGCGGCGCGGCGAGAACGCTGCCCAGCGCGCTCGACAGCGTGCTCGCGGCGACGCCGGCCAGGATCAGGATCGGCACGGCCGCCAGCTCGGCCATCGCGCCCGTGTTCGTGATGAGCTCCTCGGCCGTGAAGTGCGTCGCGAACCACACGGCCGCGGCGATGTAGACGACCGACGTCACGACGATCGACGCGATGGTCCCCACGGGGATGCTCCGCGACGGGTCCTTGAGGTCGCCCGAGAGCGAGATCCCGACCTCGATCCCGGTCACGGCCGGGAAGAACACGGCGAACACGACCCAGAACGAGACGCCGTCGGTGTAGCTCGCCGCCGTCGTCGGGGCCCCGATGTCGCCCCAGCCGCCGGCGAAGAACGAGACGAGCGCGGCGATGAGCACGCCCAGGATGCCGAACTGGATCTTGAGCGCGAAGTCGGCCCCGACGTAGGCGATGCCGACGAACGCGAGCGCGACGCCGGTCGCCAGCAGCTGCGGGTCCAGCGCGGCTAGCGCCGGCACGCCGGACATGGCTTCGACGAACCCGATGATGTAGAACGCCACCGAGATCGCCTGCGACAGGTACAGCGGGATCCCGATGGCGCCACCGATCTCGAGCCCCAGCGACCGCGAGATGAGGTAGTAGTTGCCGCCGGCCCGGACGTCCATGCTCGTGGCGATGGACGAGAGCGAGAGGCCCGTCAGGAACGAGATCGAGTTCGCCAGCAGGATGATGACGAGCGCCCCCCACAGCCCGGCCTGGCCCACGACCCAGCCGGTCCGCAGGAAGAGGATGATGCCCAGGATCGTGAGCACGTTGGGCGTGAACACGCCGGCGAACGTGCCGAACCGGGCGGTGGACGTCGCGGGAGCCTCGCGGTCGGCCATGGGGTCGGGGGGAGCGGGCGGCATGGTAGCGCCGTCCGGCCCCGGCGCGCCTCCCGGCTGCGATCAAGCCGAGATGAGAGAGGGTCTTGCGCGGGACCCCCACTCCGGTCGAGGACGGACCCCCTGTCCATCCGCCCATCGCTTCGCTCAGGGGCGGCCGGACTGTCCCCCTTCAAGGGGGACAGCTTTCCGAGCCGGGAGCGCCAGCGACCCGCCGGGAAGCAGGGGGTCGGGATGGTGCATGCGCTCGCCCCGTCCCGGGCCCGGATTGGCGAGTCCGGCTGCTCGCCCTATCCTCCCGTACCCCTCCCGCCGTCGCCATGCGTGGACTCGCCCTCGTCGCCGCCCTGTCGCTCGCGTCCGTTGCCGGCGCCCAGCCCGAGGACCCGCCCGTCCCGGACCCGACGGCGCCGCACCTGTACTACCCGCTGGCCGTCGGCAACGTGTGGGAGTACGCCAACCTCGGCCTGCTGCCACTGTCATTCGGGGACTACATGCGGCGCGAGATTGTTGGCGACACGCTCGTCGATGGGCAGCGGTACTTCGTGGAAGTAAGGTCGCGGATCCCTCTCGGGGGTGTAGGATGGCAGGTCGACTACCGTCGGGTCCTCCGATTCGATACCACAACCGCAACGGTGCGAGCCCTGGGCGGGTTTCAAATCGAGTGCCCCTTCGACTCGGCCTTCGAGACCTCCATCAATTGCTGGTCTGATCCCGAAGACGGGTACCCGGACGGCGACACGTTCGTGTATGGCAGTCTTGACGCCCAGATCCCGCTCGGCCGTGAGGGCGAAGAAAGGCTCGACGTGCAGGCCATCAAGTCCTTCCAAGGACTGGCGGACTTATTGGCTGTGCCGTACTACGCACCGCCAATCGGCTACGCAGGGGCTGCGTCGGGGTCTTGCGCCTGCAGGCAGAACCTGCTTTACGCCCGCGTTTACCTCGATGACGGTGTCTACGAGGTCGGCGCGAGGCTCAACGTGGCCTCCGACGACGGCCCCGAGGCTGGCGCGCTCGCGCTCGCGGTCGGTCCCAACCCGACGGACGGCCCGCTGGCGCTCGTGCTCGACGTACCCGCGCCGGCCACGCTCACGCTGGAAGTGTTCGACGCGCTCGGCCGCCGGGTGTGGGCCCACGAGGTCACGCTCGCCGCCGGTCGCCAGCGGGTCGAGGTCGACGCCGGGCGGTGGGCGCCGGGGCTCTACGTCGTCCGCGCGGCGGGGCCGATGGGGACCGCGACGGCGACGGTCGTCCGGCGGTAAGCCTCGGGCGGACGGGCGTCTCCGTGCGTCCTGGGGGACACGATTCATCGTGTCCCCCAGGACCGCACGGACACGACGAGTCGTGTCCCTACGGGAGCGATGGGGGGAGGGCCGGGAGACGAAAAGCGGGGCGGCCCTCACGACGAGAGCCGCCCCGCTGGCAGGGGCATACGGCACCGGGCTAGGCGTCGTCCTTCGGCAGGTTCTGGTAGGCCTCGATGACCTCGCGGACGTGGGCGCCCGAGGCCTTCATGTCGGCCTTCTCCTTGTCGTTGAGGTCGAGCTCGACGATCTCCTCGACGCCGTTCCGGCCGAGCCGGACGGGGACGCCGATGAACAGGTCCTCCAGGCCGTACTGGCCCGTGACCCAGGCCGCGGCCGGCAACACGCGGTTCGAGTCCTTCACGATGGCCTCGACCATCTCGGCCGCGCCGGCGCCCGGGGCGTACCACGCCGAGGTGCCCATGAGCTTGACGATCTCGCCGCCGCCGCCCTTGGTCCGCTCGATGATCTCGTCCAACCGGGCCTCGTCGATCATCTCGGTGACCGGGCGCGAGCCGACGGTCGTGAACCGGGGGAGCGGCGTCATCGAGTCGCCGTGGCCGCCCAGGAGCATCGCGTGGATGTCGCGGACCGACACGCCGAGCTCCATCTTGAGGAACGCCCGGTAGCGCGCCGTGTCGAGGACGCCGGCCATGCCCATCACCCTCTGCGAGGGGAAGCCCGACTCCATGTAGGCCACGTAGGTCATGACGTCGAGCGGGTTCGAGACGACGACGATGATCGTGTCCGGGCTCTTCTCGGCGACCTGCTGCGTCACGCTCGTCACGATGTCCGAGTTGACCTTGAGCAAGTCGTCGCGGCTCATGCCCGGCTTGCGGGGGAGCCCGGCCGTGACGACGGTGACGTCGGAGCCGGCCGCGATCGCGTAGTCGTCGCCGCCCTCGATGACGGTGTCGAACCCGTGGATCGGGGCGGCCTCCATGAGGTCGAGGGCCTTGCCCTGGGCCACGCCGGCGTTGATGTCGATGAGGGCGATGTTCTGGACGATGTCCATGCGCGCGACGCACTCGGCGACCGTCGCGCCGACGTTGCCCGCGCCTACCACGGTGAGCTTCATGTCTGAGGGGGAGGAGGGAGAAAGGGGGACGGGGCGTACGCGCCCGCTCCGCCGACGTTCGGCGGGCCGCCTCCATCATAGCGGGCGACGCCGGCCGGCCGCTCCTGGAGGCCTCGGATTCGCCGCGAAGACGCCGGACGCCACACACGCGTTCGCCCGGCCCGCCCGTCCCGACGGTAGCCTGGCGGTCCGCCGGCCGTCCTCCTCCCTCCCCGCCCATGCTCCGCTTCCTCCTCCTGCTGGCCCTGGCGGCCAGCGCCAGCGCGTCCGCCCAGATCTCGCCGGACCCCGCCGAGCGGCCCGTCACCCTCGACACGGCGCCGGCCGACGCGCTCGGCCTCGACGACCGCCCGCGCAACGTCGTCCTGATGATCGCCGACGGGTTCGGCCCGGCCTCGGCCACCCTCGGCGCCGCCGCCAAGGGCGCGCCGCTCGCGTTCGACAGCCTGCTCGTCGGGTCCGTCGAGACGTCGGCGACGGACAGCCGGGTGACCGACTCGGCGGCCAGCGCGACGGCCTACGCCTGCGGGATCAAGACCTACAACGGCGCCATCGGGATGGACGCCGACGGCGAGCCGTGCCGGACGGTCCTGGAGGCGGCCGAGGCGGCCGGCCTGGCGACGGGCCTGGTGGCCACGAGCCGGATCACGCACGCGACGCCGGCCTCGTTCGCGGCCCACGTCCCGCAGCGCGCCCAGGAGGCCGAGATCGCCGGGCAGATGCTCCGGTCCGGGGTCGACCTCCTGCTCGGCGGCGGCGCCCGGTTCTTCGACGGCACCGGCGGGCCGGACCTCCTCCGGGACGCCCCCGACGGCCACGTCGTCGAGTCGGTCGACGCGCTGCGGGCCCTCGCCTCGATCGACCGCGACGACATGCCCGTGGTCGGGCTGTTCGCCGCGAACCACCTGGACTACGAGGTCGACCGCGACCCGGCCGCTCAGCCGTCGCTGGCCGAGATGACCACCCGAGCGCTCGACCTGCTCGCCGCCTCGGAGGACGGCCGCGAGCGCGGGTTCTTCGTGATGATCGAGGGCAGCCGGATCGACCACGCCGGCCACGGCAACGACCCGGTCGGCCACCTGGGCGACGTCCTGGCCTACGACCGCGCCGTCGAGGCCGCGCTCGCGTGGGCCGCCCGCGACGGCCACACGCTCGTCGTCTCGACGGCCGACCACGAGACGGGCGGGATGACGCTGGGCCGCGACGGGGTCTACGTCTGGGACCCGGCCCCGCTGCTCGCGGCGACGGCCAGCGTCGAGGCGATGGCGGCGCGTGTCGCCGCCGGCGAGGACGCGGCCGAGGTGGTCCGCCAGGGCCTCGGGCTGAGCGCCCTGCCGGACGGGGCCGCCGAGGCCCTGCGCGGGGCCGTCGCCAGCGGCGACCCGGCCGCGCTGTCGCCGCTCGTCCGCGACCTCGCCTCCGAGCCGGCCGGCATCGGGTGGACGACGAGCGGCCACACGGCCGTCGACGTCGGGCTCTACGCGTTCGGCCCGGGCGCGGCCCTGTTCCACGGGCGGATGACGAACGACGCCGTCGGCCGGGCCCTGTTCGACGCCCTCGGCCTCGACCGCTGACGCCTCAGCGCTCCGCCGGCCGCTGGAGCGCGCGGAACACGACGACGTGGCCGAGCAGCGCGAGCTGGACCAGCCACGCCGGCAGCCACACGCCCGGGAACGTGACGGGCAGCGTCATCGGGGGCTCCGTCGGCACGACGCCGAACGCCGACAGCGCCGCCGTCGCCACGACGACGGCGAGCAGCACCAGCCCGGCCACGTTCCAGACGGCCACCACCCAGCGCGGCGGCGACCCCCGCCACAGCCACACGCCCAGCGCCGCCGCCGTCAGCCCCGTCACCACGTCGAAGTTCACCCCGTGATACGTCACCGCGGCTGGGACTGCGCCCGCGTCGTAGGCCGCCGCGAGCCACACCTCGACCGCGATCCGGAACGCCTGGACGCCGACGAGCGCCGCCAGCGGCCACGTCAGCAACCGGCCGCCGACGCGCGAGAGGCCGACGGCGGCCGTCGCCACGCCGAACCCCGCCAGCATCAGCCCCGCCGGCGGCGGACGGGCGTCGACGTTGGCGAGGGCGCCGGACGCGGCCAGGCCGCCCGACACGCCCAGGTAGACGGCGGCCACGGCCAGCGCCACCCACAGGCCCCGCCGCCGGTCGGCCGGGGTCCCGGTCCGCCCCCGCACCGCGAGCGCAAACACGGCGACCGTCCCAGCGACGAGCCCGACGAGGGCGACGGCGAGCGGAGTGGACAGGGGCATCGGGAGCCGGGGCGACGTCCGGCACAGTACGGCGGCGCGCGCGCCCGGCCGACGTGTGCGGACCGTGTGACACGGCGTCCGTCAGCGGGCCGCCCGATCCTGTCGCGATCTTCCCCCCTCATGGACATCGACCGCGCCGAGTTCGTCATCGTCGACACCGAGACCACCGGGTCCCGGGCGGGCGACGACCGCCTGATCGAGATCGGGGCGGCCCGGCTCGTGGGCGGCGAGGTCGTCGAGACGTTCCAGCAGCTGATCGACCCCGGCCGCCACGTCCCCCACCGGATCACCCGGCTGACGGGCATCTCGACCGGGATGGTCTACGGCCAGCCGTCGGCGTCCGACGTGATGCCGCGGTTCGTCGAGTTCCTGGGCGACGCCGTGCTGGTGGCCCACAACCTCCCGTTCGACGCGCGCTTCCTGGACGTCGCGTTGGCGGAGGCGGGCCTCCCCCCGTTGCAGAACCCGTCGCTCGACACGCTGCGGCTGGCCCGGCGCCTGCTCTCGTCGCTGCCGTCGAAGGGGCTGAGCAAGCTCACGCAGCACTTCGGGATTGAGGTCAACGGCCGCCACCGCGCGCTCGGCGACGCCGTCGCCACGGCCGAACTGCTGGTGATCTTGATCGACCGGATGAAGATCGAGTTCGGCGTCGAGACCGTCGACGACGTGCTCGGCTTCCAGCGCCGCCGCTACAAGGACACGCGCCGCGAGCCGACGCACCTCAAGAAGATCCGCGAGCACATCCTGCCGCTGCTGCCCGACCGGCCCGGTGTCTACTTCATGCGCGACACGCGCGGCTCGGTCATCTACGTCGGCAAGGCGAAGTCGCTTCGGAACCGCGTGCGGAGCTACTTCTCGGCCGTCGACGCGCACGACCCCAAGACGCGCAAGCTGGTCCGCGACGTCCGCGACGTGACCTGGCGCGAGACGGGGACCGAGCTGGCGGCGCTCCTGGAGGAGTCGAAGCTGATCAAGAACTACCTCCCGGTCTACAACCGGGCCCAGCGGCGCTACCGCGACTACCCGTTCATCCGGCTCGACACGACCCACGACGTCCCGACGATCTCGTGGACGCCGCGCATCGCCCACGACGGGGCCGAGTACTACGGCCCGCTCGGGCGCCGCGGCCAGGCCGAGGAACTGGTCGAGCTCATCGGGCGGCTGTTCTTGTTGCGCGAGTGCGACGACCCCGTGTTCTCGCTCGGCCGGCCGTGCCTCTACCACGAGATGGGCCGGTGCGGCGCGCCGTGCGTGGGCGGCGACGGGGCCGAGCAGTACGGGCTCGAAGTCGACCGCGTCCGCGCGTTCCTGACCGGCCAGGACGCCGAGGCGGTCGACCTGGTCGAGGAGGCGATGCGCCAGGCCGCGGCCACGCGCGAGTACGAGGCGGCCGGGTGGTACCGCGACCAGCTCCGCCGCCTCCAGCGGACGTTCGGGCGCCAGCGCCGGATCGCCTCGGCCGTCCACGAGCACGACGCCGTCTTGATCGAGCCGCTCGCGCCGGGCTACGACGGGCTCGATGGTGGGGCCCAACTCTTCTTGATCCGCCACGGCCGACTCGCCGGCCGCGTCGACCTGCCCGCCGACCCCGGCCCCGACGAGCTCGCCGACCTCGAGGCCGCGCTCGCGGAGGCCTTCGACCCCGCCGCCGCCCCGCCCACCACCCACGGCCGCCCCGACGTCGACGAGATGCGGATGCTGGCCAACTGGATGCGCCTCCACCCCGACGGCGCCCGCCAGGTCCGCTGGCGCCCCGACCTCGACGGCGACGTGTTTTTGGAGTTGGTCCTGGTCGCCGCTCGGGAGGCCGTGCCGTCGGCCGAGGCGGAGGTCGAGGAAACGGGGGAGTAGGGGCATGGCCGGCCCTGGGCGCTCCGCGAGTTCCCGACCGCCGGCGTCCCGTCGCCCCGCAGCGGGTCTGGCGGTAGCCTTGGCGTGTCTTCCGGTGCGCGGCTCCGGATTCATCCCACTTCGCGACGCCCGACTCCTGCCTGCCACACGGTTTCCCGATGCGAATCGCTCTCCCATGTCTGTCCATCCTCCTCGCCGGCTACTCGCCGACGACGCTCGCTCAGACCGAGGACTCCTCCGACCAGTCGCGCTCACAGGAGGCCATTCGGGCCGAGTTCGTTGGCGACTCCTCAGACCGCGCTGAGGCGCTGGGCTACGGATTCCTGGACGAGGGTCGGTCAGATGAGGCGTCGGTGTGGTTTGAGAGGGCCTACCAACTGGCGGACTCTGTGCGCGTCGCGCATGGCCTGGCAGGCAGAGGGGCGCTCGCTGGTCAGCTCGTCCGGACGGCGTGGTTGGCGCGAGGGATCGACGCCGCGAAGGCGGAAGCCGAGTCGATGCCAGCCGAGGTGTTGGACGAGCCGTATCTCCGCCTGTCGGTCTGCTTCGTTCGTCGTGGGGAGCTCAGTCAGTTGATCGCCGTGGTGTGGAGGCAAGAGACGCCTGCCGAGATGGAGGCCAGCTACGAAACGCATGAAACGGAACGCGGGACGTACGAGAGGAAACTGTCGCCACTAGGTCGGTGCATCGAGGCCATTCCGCCGCTGTAGGCGGGCCGGGGGCGTCTGCGTTGTCGCGGTGACCACGCTTCAGTGCTCCGGCTTTCCTTCGTAGTTTTTGGCCTTTGCCTGCTACACGTCGTAGTCAATTGGGTTTGCTCCGACTGCCGCTGGGCCGGACACGGCTCCGGCTCCGTGACCGACGTCACCTGCCCGAAGTGTGGGAAGTCCGCCGTGTTCCTCGGCACCAAGATCGAGGTCCCTCTCAAACCCAATCCCTCACGCAGGGACGCGCTGCGCGAGGATTACTATGCTACCGGACGAGCGGCCCAGCTCAGGACCCACGCAGAGAAAGTCTGTAGGTGTCAGTGATCAATCGCCTCCGATCTGAGCTTGAGACTCTGCAGCTGTAGGAGCCTACCAACGCCTCAGACCTGGCTGATGGGTGACGTGATCTGACCCCGACCCGAGAGAGCGGTGGGGCCGCCAGGACCCAGAGCGAGCGCATTCTCTTTGAGCCATCGCTCTGCCCTTCCCTCGTGTCATCCTGAACGGACGTGAAGGACCTCGACGCGAGGTCCCGAGCCGTGGGGAGCGGTGCCGGAGGGGTCGGGGGATCGTGCTGAGATCCTTCGCTCGGCTCAGGATGACACGGGCGGGAGAATGCGCTCGCCCTGCACCAGGACCGCGCTCGCGTCTCAGACGTGGTCGCCTGCGAGCCGGGCCGTCGGGAGCTCGGCCCACCCCGTCGTGTAGCGTGGCGACAGGTGCTCGCGGCGCATCCCCCAGGCCGCGCCCGGGACGCCCGCCAGGATGGCACGGAGGTCGTCCGGCGTGCCCTGCCCGGCCACGACCACGCTGCCCCGGCCGAACCGCGTCGTGATCCGGTCCATCGCCTCCATCAGCGCCGGGTGCTCGCGGAGGCGGGCGCGGAAGAGGTCGGCCTGGCCCTGGCCGGCGGGGCCGAGCCCGGTCAGCACCACGCCGGCCTTGGCGTAGCGGACCGGCTCGCCCGGGCGGAGGCACGCGCCGACGAGCGAGCGGGCGGCCGCGACTAGCGCGATCGTGTCGTTGGTGGGGTGGGGGAGCTGGACCATCGCCCGCCCGTGCCACGCGGGCCGGCTGTGGCGCCCCGTCGTCACGAACACCTCGACGACGCCGGCGCCGAGCGACAGGCCACGCAGGCGCTCGGCGGCCGTCGCTGCGTGGAGGCCGACGGCCTGTGCGATCGGGGTCGGGTCCGAGAGCGGCGTCCCGAACATCCGGCTGCGGACGAGCGACCGCGGCGGCGGCGGGCACCGCTCGAGCGGGAGGCACGAGACACCGCGCAGCTCCATCGCCGTCCGCAAGAGGACCACGCCGTAGTGGCGCCGGAGGTGGCCGTCGGGGAGGGCGGCCAGCCCGGCGGCCGTCGTCGCGTCGTCGCCGCGGAGCCGCCGGGCCCAGCGGGGCCCGACGCCCCACACGGCCTCGGCCGGGAGCCGCGCCAGGACGGCGTCGCGCTCGGGGTGGCCCCACAGGCACGCCGTCTGCCCAGGCCGCCCGCGGGCGTGCTCGCTGGCCACCTTCGCCAGCGTCTTCGTCTCGGCGATCGACACGCGGACCGGGATGCGCGTGGCCGCCCAGACGGCCCGGCGGATCTCGGCCGCCAGCGCTTCCAGCCGCTCGCGCTCGGCGTCGACGTCCCACGGGTCGGCGTCCAGGCCCAGGAACGCCTCGTCGATCGAGTAGCGCTCGACGTCGGGCGAGAACCGGTCGAGGACGCGCACCACCCGCGACGCGAGGTCGTGGTAGAGGGCGTAGTTGGAGCTGAAGACGGTCACGCCGTCGGCCGCGAGCTGGTCGCGGATCTGGAAGAACGGCGCGCCCATCGGGACGCCGAGCGCCTTCGCCTCCTCGGTCCGCGCGATCACGCAGCCGTCGTTGTTGGAGAGGACCACGACGGGCCGGTCCCGGAGCTCGGGCCGGAAGACGCGCTCGCACGAGCAGTAAAACGCGGAGCCGTCGACCAGGGCCACCAGCCGCCGGCGCTCTCGGGGCGCGGTCATGGGCGGCGGCGCAGGGCGCGGACGACGTGGGTCACGACGCCGCACACGACCAGCTCCTCGCCGTCGCCGAAGTGGATCTCGTCGTAGTCGCCGGCCTCGTCGGGCAGCGGGTCCGGCGCCAGCCACACGCGCCCGCGCTGGCGGCGGAACCGCTTGACGGTGTTCTCGCCCCCCACGAACGCGACCACGATGTCGCCGTCCTCGGGCTCGAGCGCGGCGTTGATCACGAGCAGGTCGCCGGACCAGATGCCGGCGCTCACCTCGGACCGGCCCTGGGCCCAGACGAAGTAGGTCGCCGCGGGGTCGGAGACGACGAACTCGTTGAGGTCGAGCGCGCGCTCGACGTAGTCGGAGGCCGGCGACGGGAAGCCGGCCGGGCACGGGTCGCGGAACAGGGGGAGCGGCCGGGGCGGGCCGGCGACCAGGGGCGCGAGCGCGGTCGTCGTCATGGAGGGGCAGGGGGGAGGGGAGCCCGAACCTGGGGGCCGGGGCTGCCACCTCCGCTGTCAGCATGTGCGAAACGGGTCCGCTCCGGGCGGCCTCCTCTGGGACCCGTCCGAAGGCCTTGAGTGGGCCCGACGCCGCGCGGTATTCTGTGGGCTCGCACACGGTCCGCACACCTGCCTCTCGCCTAATGCGCCACCTGTTCTTCGCCACGGCCCTGCTGGCCGTTCCCGTCGTCCGCGCCCAGGGCGCTCCCACGCCGGACCTCCCGGCCGTGGTCGGGCGCGCGGGCGACGTCACGCTCAGCGTGAACGGCGGGTTCTGGCCCGCCGGAGGAGGCGTGCGCACCTACGTCGCCGACGGGCTCTCGGTCGGCGTCGAGGTCGACCGGATGGTGTTCGCAGACGCCGATCCCACCACGCGCTACGACCCGTTCGTCCAGCCGGACGCGCGGGCGTTCACGGCGTCGGCCGCCGTCGAGCGGGAGGCGGCGGTCACAGGCTGGCTGTCGGTGTCGCAGGGCGTGGAGGTGTACTACCAGCGCCAGACCGACGACGTCGTCACCGGCTACCGAGACCGGTTCGTCCCGGTCGTCGACGAGGGCGGGCGGCGGACGGAGGGCGCGGGCGTGGCCTTGGCGGGGCGGATGGAGGCGCGGGTGGCCGGCCCGCTCCGCGTCGGGTTCTCGGCGGGGTTCGTCGGCCTGGGCGTGCGGCGGATCTGGGGCGGGACGGTCGAGGCGGACGCCGACCCGGTCCGGCTCGAGCCCAACGCGGTCCGGACGAGGGTGCGGTTCGGTGGCGGCTCGTCGCGGTTCTACGTCGCCGTCCGGCTCTGATCGGTCCGGGCTGTCGCATCCTCCTAACCTCCCCCAGAGAGTCATCCTAAGCGGGGGCCGTCGGCGGCCGGAGTCGGGGGATCTGGACGCCCATCAGGACATCCCGCGGTCGTCTTCCGCGCGTCGAGATCCCTTCGGCTCTGCTCAGGGCATGCCTTCGACAGGCTCAGGATGACTCATTCTGGTGAGGTTGCGATAGCCCTGATCTGCCTCTCGTCGACGACTGGATCTTGTTCGACAACGCCGGCGACGCCCCCGTCCTCATCGACTACTCCCCACGATGAAGCCCGACTCTCCGTCCTCTGACGACGCTACGCAAATGGACGGCCACGTCCGACGGGTCGAAGCGGCGCTCCATCGGTCGGCGTTGCGCGCGCGCCGCGTGGCCGCTCAGACCGGAACTCGGCTCGTCGTCGTCCGCGACGGGGAGCTAGTCTACGAGGTGGTCGCGCCGATGGCGCCGGGGCCGCCGGGCGAGACGCCTCCCGCTCCGGACGGCACGGGGGCCGGGTCGGCGCGGCGCTAGCTTGGGGGCTCCCCCCGCCGCCCATGTCCGACCTTTCCGCCCGCGTCGACACCCTCGGCCGCTACCTCGACGTCGCCGGCCGCCGCGAGCGGCTGGCGGTCCTCCAGGAGAAGCGGCTCCAGCCCGGCTACTGGAACGACCCCGAGGCCGCCGCGCTCGTCGAGCAGGAGATCTCGGCCGAGACCGACTGGGTCGAGGCGTTCGACGCCGTCGGCCGCCGCCGCGACGACGTCGAGACGCTGCGCGAGATGCAGGCCGAGGCCGACGACGCCGACCTGGGCGCCGAGATCGAGCGCGAGGAGGCCGCCCTCGTCAAGGCCCTCGACGCCCTCGAGCTCCGCGGGATGCTGGCCGGGCCCGACGACCACCGGACGGCCATCCTGACCATCAACTCCGGCGCCGGCGGGACCGACGCCCAGGACTGGGCCGACATGCTGCTCCGCATGTACACCCGCTACGCCGAGCGGAACGGCTACGCGCCGACGCTCCTCGAGTACCAGGAGGGCGAGGAGGCCGGCATCAAGAGCGCCTCGCTCCGCGTCGACGGCCGTTGGGCCTACGGCTACCTCCGCGCCGAGAGCGGCGTCCACCGGCTCGTTCGCATCAGCCCGTTCGGGTCGGCCGACAAGCGCCAGACGTCGTTCGCGAGCGTGTTCGTCTACCCCGAGATCGACGACGCCATCGAGGTCGACCTCAACCCGGCGGAGCTCGAGCTCCAGACGTTCCGCTCGGGCGGGAAGGGCGGCCAGAACGTGAACAAGGTCGAGACCGGCGCCCGCTACATCTGGACCGGCACGCTCTCCGACGGCACGCCCGAGCGCGTCACGGCCGAGTCGACCGAGCAGCGGAGCCAGCTCCAGAACCGCGACCGGGCCATGCAGATGCTGAAGTCCCGCGTCTACGCGCTCGAGCAGGCCATCCGCGAGGCGGCCAAGGACGCCGAGGAGGCCGGCAAGAAAAAGATCGAGTGGGGCAGCCAGATCCGGAGCTACGTGTTCCAGCCGTACACGCTCGTCAACGATCACCGGACCGAGGTCAAGGTGGGCGACGTCCAGGCCGTAATGGACGGCGACCTGGAGGCCTTCATCAAGGCGTACCTCCTCCAGGAAACCGGCCGCGAGGTGGCCGACGACTCATGAGCGCGCGACTCCTCCTTGTCGGGCTGATGGTGGCCACCGGGTGCGCCGCCCCGGCCGACCAACCCGTCGACGCGCCTCCGGTCGATGGCACGCCCGTCGAGATGCCGAGCCCGACCGACGGCCCGTTCGCCTCGCGCGACGACTACCAGCAGCAGCGGAACGCGGCCACCGCCGCGCTCGACGCCGCCTTGGGCGACCCGACCGCGGGCGCGCTCGCGGCGTGCCAGGTGCTCGCCGTCGGCGAGCGGGCGTGCGGCGGGCCGGCCTCGTTCGTGGTGGCCTCGACCGAGACCGCCAGCATGCCGGACTTGCTGGCGTTGGTGGCCCGGGTCGACACGCTCGACCGGCGCGCCAACGCTCAGTTCCAGCTCGCGTCGACGTGCGAGGTGCGGATGGCCCCGCCGGCCACTCTGCGCGGCGGCCGGTGCGTGCTCGACGAGTAGCGCGCGGGCGCGCCGTCCGGTGCGCGCGAATGCCCTTGCGCCCGACCACCGTCGGCGCCAGCTTGCGTTCCCCACGCCCCACCCCGTCATGCGTCGTCTCTTCCGGTTTGTCCCTCTCGCCCTCGTGCTTTCGCTGGTCGGCTGCGACACGGCCAGCGAGACCATTGACCCGGCCACGGCGTCGGTCTACGAGAACCTGCCGGACGTGGAGGTGACGGACCTCGGGGCGTACCAGGACGAGCGCGCGGAGTTACTCGCCCGTCTCGACAGGCTCATCGGCCGGGCCGAGGCCCAGAGCGGCGCCTCGTGCACGCTGCTGCCGATCGGGGAGCAGGCCTGCGGGGGACCCCGCGAGTATCGCGTGTACGACGGGGCGTCGTCGTCGGCAGGCGAGATCCTGCGCATCGGTCGTCGGCTGGTGGCGCTCGACCGGGCCGCTAACGCCCAGCTTGGGCTGGTGGGACCGTGCGTCCTCTTACAAGCCCCCTCAGTCCGGTACGAGGCCGGTCGGTGCGTGGCCGCGTTGTAGAACGGTGGGGCACCGTCTTGTGGGCGACGGGAGCGTCCCGAGCGCCGACTGACGGCGTCGTCCGTGGACGCTGGGCGTCGGCGGGAGAGGGGCGGGAAGATTCCCTTGACGGCGCGGGCGGCGTCCGTCTACGATGGAGAGACGGACGCCAGACTCCCATGCGACTGTCTCTCCTGCCCTGTCTCGGCCTCGCCCTCCTGGTCCTCGCCGGATGCGACGCCACCGACGACTACCCGCTGAGCCGGGAAGAGCGCCACGCGTTCGAGAGCGAGATCAACGCCGCCGTGCGTGCCGTGGAGGCCGCCATCGGGGCCGCCCGGGCCGACGACCTCGCGGCGTGCCGCGTCGTCGTCGTCGACACGGACGGGTGCGGTGCCCCGGCCACGTTCAGGGCCTACTCCGCGACCGAGGGGGACTCGCTCGAGATCCACCGGCTCGCGGCCCGTGCTGACAGCCTGAGCCACGCCTACAGCCGGGCGATCGGGATCGAGAAGCCGTGTGTCAACGCCGAGCCGCCAGCGCTCGTCCTCGAAGGGGGGAGGTGCCGGTTCGAGCCCCGGGCGATCGCCGACTAGCGGCGATCGGAGCGGTGACGGCGCGCTCGCGGTCGGGCACGGACCTGGGCGCCGGTTCCGGGACCGCGTGCCGTTCTCCCGGCGGCGTTAACCTCCGGAAACTCCCGGACGGCATGCGCACGCGCTACGACTTCCTCGTCATCGGGTCCGGCGTCGCCGGGCTGTCCTTCGCCCTGCGGGCCGCTGAGCACGGGACGGTCTGCGTGGTCACCAAGAAGGAGTCGGCCGAGAGCAACACGAACTATGCCCAGGGCGGCATCGCGGCCGTCATGGACCCCGAGGACTCCGTCGAGGAGCACGTCGAGGACACGCTCGTGGCCGGGGCCGGGCTCTGCCATCCCGACGTCGTGCGGATGGTGGTGACCGAGGGGCCCGAGCGGATCCGCGACCTGATCGACCTGGGCGCCCAGTTCGACCGCGACCCCGACGGCGACCTCCACCTGGGACGCGAGGGCGGCCACTCGGCCGACCGGATCGTCCACGCCGAGGACATGACCGGGAGAGAGATCGAGCGGGCGCTGCTGGCGGCGGTCCGCCGGAGCGACCGGATCACGGTCCTGGAGTACCACTACGCGGTCAACCTGCTCACCGAGCACCAGCTCGGCGAGACGGCCGAGGCCGGCGACGCCCTCTCGTGCTTCGGGGCCTACGTGCTCGACAGCCAGACGGGGACGGTCCACACGGTCCTGGCGCGGGCGACGCTGCTGGCCGCCGGCGGGGCGGGCCAGGTCTACCAGCACACGACGAACCCCCAGGTGGCGACGGGCGACGGCATCGCGATGGCCTACCGCGCCCGCGCCGTCGTGGCCAACATGGAGTTCGTCCAGTTCCACCCGACCAGCCTGTACCTGCCCGGCGCCGACTTCGGCGGCCGCTCGTTCCTCATCACCGAGGCCGTCCGGGGCGACGGCGGGCTCCTGACGAACCTGGCCGGCGAGCGCTTTATGCCGGCCTACGACGACCGCCACGAGCTGGCGCCCCGCGACGTCGTGGCCCGCGCCATCGACGACCAGATGAAGAAGCGCGGCGACGACCACGTCTGGCTCGACATCTCCCACAAGCCGGCCGACGCCGTCCTCCACCACTTCCCCAACATCCAGGAGACGCTGCTGGGCTTCGGGATCGACATGACGCGGGACCCGATCCCGGTCGTCCCGGCGGCCCACTACACGTGCGGCGGCGTCGTCGTGGACACGGTCGGGCGGACGTCGATCGCCGGCCTGTTCGCGTGCGGCGAGGTCACGTGCTCCGGCTTGCACGGGGCCAACCGGCTGGCGTCGAACTCGCTGCTCGAAGCGCTCGTCTACGCCCACAACGCCGTCGAGCCGGCCGCCGCCTACGCCGCCGGCCACGAGCACCAGGACCGGATCCCGGACTGGGACGAGTCGAACGTGGAGAACCCGAGCGAGTGGATCCTGGTCTCGCACAACCGCGAGGAGCTCCGCCGGGTCATGCAGAGCTACGTCGGCATCGTGCGGAGCCAGCACCGGCTGGCCCGAGCGGCCCGCCGCGTCGACCTGATCCACCAGGAGACCGAGGAGTTCTACCAGCGGACGCGGCTCTCGGCCGAGCTGTGCGAGCTGCGGAATCTGGCGGCCATCGCCCACCTGGTCGTGTCGTGCGCCCAGCGGCGCCACGAGAGCCGCGGGCTCCACTTCATGGCCGACTTCCCCGAGACGGACCCGGCCCAGCGCCACGACACGCTCGTCAACGCCCGGGCGGTGGCATGACGGCGCGAGGGGAGAGGGCGGCCATGATCCGGCGAGGAGGCGTCGCCCTCCCGCTTCACCCTCAGCGGGCTCGCAGAGTTGGACCTCCGCCATGTGGCCCCCCCGATCCCGTCATCCCCGCGCGGGGTGGGGGCATCTGGTCCCTCGCCGTCCTCCACACTCGCGGACAGCGAAGGGACGTCGGCGTGAGCCTGCGGCCTCGTCTTCGGACTCTGGATCCCCGCCTGCGCGGGGATGACGGGGGTAGGGGGCGGGAAACGGGTCTCGGTGTGACCGCCTTACGCCACCAGCGCCAGCGCGGGGATGACGGGAGGTGGGCGTCGGGAGGCACTGCCCACCGGTGCCCGCGCCGTCGGGGGGAGGAGGCGTGGCCGCTGCGCCGACTCGTGCGAAGGGGAGTGGCCCTCGCCCTCGTCGCCCTGGCCGGCTGCGCGGCCGGGCCGGACGCGCCCGCGTTCGCCAACCTCGGGCCGGACGCGCGCTACGTCGGCGCGGCCACCTGCGCGACGTGCCACGGCGAGGTCGCCGACGCCTACGCGACGCACGGGATGGCCCAGTCGTCGTACCCGCTGACGGCCGAGACCCGGATCGAGCCGGCCTTGGACGAGCCGCTGATCGACCCGCATACGGGCTTCGAGTACCGCGTCGTCGAGACGGCCGACGGGCTCGCGCAGGAAGAACGCCAGCTCGACGCCGACGGCCGCGAGGTGGCCCGCCTCGTCCGCCCGATGGAGGTCGTCGTCGGCAGCGGCGACGCGGCGCGGACCTACTTCGCCCGTCGCGGCGACCGCTTGGTCGAGCTCCCGCTGACGTGGTACACCCAGGGCGGCGGCCGGTGGGACTTTAGCCCGGGCTACGAGACGTCGAACCCCCGGTTTTCCCGAGTCATGCCCGACGGGTGCATGTCGTGCCACAACGCGGTGCCGGAGCGCGTCGAGGGCGTCGAGGACGCCTTCGCGTCGATCCCCGAGGGCATCGGGTGCGAGCGGTGCCACGGGCCGGGCTCGGTCCACGTCGAGGCCCGGCTCGCCGGCGACGGGCCGGCCGAGGGGCCCGACCCGACCATCGTCAACTCGGCGTGGCTCCCACTCGACCTCCGGCTCGACGTGTGCAGCCAGTGCCACCTGCACGCGACGGTCGACGTGCTCCGCCAGGGCGAGACGGCGTACTCGTACCGCCCGGGCCGGCCGCTCTCGGCCCACGAGGCCCTGTTCGCCGTCCCCGGCGTCGACGAGGGCGGCGACGGGGTCGCCGTCGTGTCGCACGCCGAGCGGATGCAGGCGAGCGCGTGCTTCCAAGCGTCCGTCCGGACCGACGCGCCGCTCGAGTGCGTGACGTGCCACGACCCCCACCGCGGCTTCGAGTCCCGGCCGGTCGGCGCGCCCAGCGCGGCCTGCGTGACGTGCCACTCTGGGGTGGGCGAGAGGGTCCCGGCCGCGCTCCGCACCCAGCACGTCGCGACCACGGGCTGCGTCTCGTGCCACATGCCCCGCGTCGAGGCCGACGACGCGCCGCACTCGTCGTTCACCGACCACTGGATCCGCGTGGTCGACGGACCCGCGCCGAGCCCGCGCCCCGAGGTCGGGCGGAGCGGCGTGGTCGCCCCGCTGGCGGAGACCGACCGCGACGGCGACCTCGGGGGGCTGTACGAGGGGATGGCCGCGGTGACCCTCGGCGTCCGGTCCCGGCAGCCCGACGCGCTGGCGCGGGGCGCCCAGTTTGTCCAGCTCGCCCTCGACCGGCTCGACGCGCCCGAGGCGTGGCACGACGCCCGGTTCCTGCTCGGCGTCGCCCTCTTGCAGGCCGGCCGCGCGGCCGACGCCGTCGGCCCGCTCCGCCAGGCTGCCCAGGCGGCCCCCGCCCGCGACCGGCCCCAGCGCCTGGAGACGCTCGCCCGCGCCCTGGCCGACGCGGGGCGCGACGGGGAGGCGGCCGCCGCGTTCGGGCAGTCGCTCGCGGCCCAGCCGCGCCGGCCGGAGACGCATCGGGAATACGGCCGCTTCCTGCTGGCGCGCCGGCGCCCGGCCGAGGCCGCGGCCGCGCTTTCCGAGGCGGTCCGGATTGACCCGTGGGACCCCGAGGCGCACCTGCTGCTCGGCCTGGCCGAGGCCGCGCGCGGCGGCGACCCCGAGCCGTCGTGGCGCCAGGCCGTTCGCCTCGACCCCGACCTGGCAGCCCCGCTGGGGACGGGCGTTCGGGTGGGAGAGACCGCCGCGCCGCTCGGGTCGGCGCCGACCGTGTTCGGGTGGCCGCGGCCGGCGCCGATCGCGCGGCCGACGCCGGTCGTCGTGTACACGTCGTCGGGGACGGTGGCGGCGCGGGGGGCGTGGGGGGCGGTCGCGAGCGGGCTCGAGACGGGCGTCTGGGTGGTGTCGGCGGGCGGTGCGGTCCGGCGCGTGGCCGTCGTCCGGTCCGGGACATAACGCATTATGCACACAGAAAGGCGGATCTGAGGGGGCGCGGGGGGGTTGGACGGATTGCGACGCCCGGGCCCCGGCCGTACCTTTCGGTTGCTCCTTCGCGGAGCGTGCGAAGGGAGGCAGCGCCCCTGCGTCCCGTTGTTTTTGGCGCCCCGCCCGGGTCTCACCCCCGTCCGGCCGCCCGAGCGACGCCCGTTCCGCCGAACGGGCGTTTTCCGTCTCTCCCCGTTCCGTCTCCCGTGCCCGCCCCGCCCCCCGCCACCTCCGCCCTGGCCGACCGCATCGAAGCGCTCGCCGTCGAGGCCGCCGCCGACACCGACCTGTTCGTGGTCGGCGTCGAGGTCCGTGGGTTCCAGGGGAGCCGCGTGGTCGAGGTGTTCGCCGACTCGCCGACGGGGGCCGGCTCCGACGACCTCACGGGTCTCAGCCGCTCGCTCGCGTTTCTCCTCGACACCGAGGACGTCGTCAAGGGGAGCTACCGGCTCGACGTGTCGACGCCCGGCGCCGACCGACCGCTCGTCGACGTCCGCCAGTACGCCCAACACGTCGGCCGGACGCTGGCGCTGTCGGTCGAGCGCGGCCAAGGCGAGCTGGTGACCGTCCAGGGCGAGCTCCTGTCGGTCGCCGACGGCGCGCTCGTGCTCGACGGCGAGACGGCGCCCATCCCGTTCGAGCACGTCCGCGAGGCCCGCGTGACGCTGCCCTGGTAGCGCCCGCCCCCCCGATCCACTCCCGACCTATGCAAAGCACCGTCCTCGTCTCTTCCTTCGCCGAGATCGCGCGTGAGAAGGAGATCGACCGCGACACGCTCCAGGTCATCATCGAGGACGTGTTCCGCGCGATGATCAAGAAGCGCTACGGGGCCGACGACTCGGAGGCGTTCCAGATCGTGTTCAACCCCGACAACGGGGACTACCAGATCCTCCACGTCCGCGAGGTCGTGGAGGACTACGACTTGGAGGACCCGGTCCTGCAGATCGAGTACGCCGACGCCGTCGCCATCGACGAGGAGTACGACATCGAGGACGAGGTGGCCGTCCAGATCCACATCGAGGACTTTGGCCGCCGAGCCGTCCAGGCCGCGCTCCAGACGTTCCGCCAGCGGATCCGCGACATCGAGAAGGAGAACATCCACCGCGAGTACTCCGAGCTCATCGACGAGATCGTCGTCGGCGAGATCTACCAGACGCGGCGCCGCGAGGTGCTCGTGCTCCACAACAAGACGGAGCTCGTGCTGCCGCGGCCGGAGCAGATCCAGAAGGACCGCTACCGCAAGGGCGACATGCTGCGGGCCGTCGTGCTCGACGTCGACCGCGACGCGGGCGCCTCGCCCCAGGTCATCATCAGCCGCGTGGCCCCGGTCTTTATCGAGCGGCTGTTCGAGCTCGAGGTGCCCGAGATCTACGACGGCATCATCGAGATCAAGAAGATAGTCCGCCTGCCCGGCGAGCGGGCCAAGATGGCCGTCATCAGCCACGACGACCGGGTCGACCCCGTCGGCGCGTGCGTCGGCGTGAAGGGCTCGCGGATCCACGCGGTCGTGCGCGAGCTCGGCGGCGAGAACATCGACGTGGTCCCGTGGACCGACCACCCGATCGAGTTTATCAAGCGATCCCTCGCGCCGGCCAAGCCGATCGCCGTCGAGCTCAACGACGACCTGGTCCCGCCGCGCGCGCGTGTCACCGTCCCGGCCGACGAGGTCTCGATGGCGATCGGCCGCGGCGGCCAGAACATCCGGCTGGCGTCGATGCTGACCGGCTACGAGCTCGACGTCTACCGCGACATCAAGTCGGACGAGGAGGACGTCGACATCGACGAGTTCGAGGACGTGATCCCGCCCGAGATCATCCAGCAGCTCAAGGACATCGGCTGCGACACGGCCAAGGCCGTCCTCGAGCTCCAGCCCTCGGAGCTGGCGCGCCGCACCGGCCTGAGCGACGAGCAGGCCCAGAAGATCACCTGGCTCATGGAGGCCGAGTTCGAGCGCGACCCCGAGGCCACGGTCGACGGCAAGCCGCTCGACACGGCCACGATCGCGGCCGACCTGGTCGCGTCGGTCGACGCGGTCGCCGAGGACCCCGACCTCCTCGCCGACGGCGACGCGTCGGCGGACGCCGGAGACGCCGCTGAGGTCGACCCCGACGCCGAGACCTTCACCGAGGCCGAGCCGGTCGCCGACGCCGAGCCGGTCGCCGACGCCGAGCCGGTGGCCGACGCCGAGACCGACGCCGAGGAGGGCGAGCTGACCGATACGCCCTCCGCCTAGCCGAGCCCGCCGCCCGGCCCCCTAGCTTTCCGACGGTCCTGCCGTCCCTCCCCACGCCATCCCGCATGCCCACCCCGCGCAAGCGACGTTCCGACAAGCCGAAGCGCGTCCAGCTCTTCAAGGCCTCTAGCGAACTCAACCTCGCGACCGACACCATCGTGTCGGCGCTGACCGAGCGCGGCTTCGAGCTCGACGAGAAGCTGGCGGCCCGCGATCCCAACGCCCGTCTCTCGCCGGAGATGTACGACGCTCTCGTCGAGTCGTACTCCGACGACGCCGACGCCAAGGCCCGCGTCCGTGAGCGCCGCCAGCAGATCGCGGCGGCCGAGGCCCACGAAGCCGCCGAGACGGCCCCGGCGGAGCCCGTCGCCGAGGCGCCCGAGCCGGAGGCCGCGCCCGTCGCCCCGGCCGAGCCGGTCGTCGACGTGCCCGAGCCCGAGGAGGCGCCCGTGGCCCCGGCCGAGCCCGTGATCGAGACGCCAGCACCGGCGGCCGAGCCCGTCGCCGAGACGCCGGCCGAGCCCGCCCCGGCGCCGGTGGCCGAGCCCGCTCCAACGGCCAAGGCCCCGGAGCCGGTCGCCGAGCCCGCCGCCGAGGCGCCGGTCGAGACGCCGACGCCGGCCGAGGCGCCCGCCCCGACGCCGGCGGCCGAGCCCGTCGCCGAGACGCCGGCCGAGACCACCGAGCCGGTCGCAGACGCCGTCGCCGAGCCCGCCGAGACGGCGGAGCCCGCCGCGGCCGACCCCGTCGCCCAGGGCGAGCTCGACGTCGACGCCCCGAAGCCGGCGGCCGACGGCGAGGGCGTCGTCCGCGCCAACCGCTATGGCCTGACCGGCACCAAGGTGCTGGGCAAGATCGACATCTCCGGCTTGGAGACCGGCCGCCGCCGCAAGCGGAAGCGGAACAACGACGAGCCCGCCTCGGCCCCCCCGGCGCCGGGCGCCGCGGAGGGAGGCAAGCCGACCCGCTCGAAGTCCACGAAGGCGAAGAAGGGCAAGCGGTCCGTCGACCAGGGCGAGGTCCAGAAGAACGTCCAGGAGACGTTGCAGAAGGCGTCCGGCAGCGGCACCAAGCGGACGAGGCAGAAGCGCCGCCGCGCCCGCCGCGACGAGCGCGCCGCGATCCGCGAGGCCCGCGACCAGGAGATGATGGAGGCCGCCTCCATCTTGCGCGTCATGGAGTTCATCTCGACCGGCGACCTGGCCGAGGCGATGAACGTGCCCGTGACCGAGGTCATCTCGAAGGGGTTCGGGCTCGGCATGATGGTCTCCATCAATCAGCGCCTGGACGCCGACGCGATCACGCTCCTGGCCGACGAGTTCGACTTCGAGGTCGAGTTCATGGACGACATCGAGGAGGAGTTCGACCTGGTCACCGAGGACGCCGAGGAGGACTTGGTCTCGCGCCCGCCGATCGTGACCATCATGGGCCACGTCGACCACGGCAAGACGTCGCTGCTCGACTACATCCGCCGCGAGAACGTCGTCGCCGGCGAGGCCGGCGGCATCACGCAGCACATCGGCGCCTACCAGATCACGACCGACGACGACCGCAAGATCACGTTCCTCGACACGCCGGGCCACGAGGCGTTCACGGCCATGCGGGCCCGTGGCGCCCAGGTCACCGACCTGGTCATCGTGGTCGTCGCCGCCGACGACGCGGTGATGCCGCAGACGATCGAGGCCATCAACCACAGCCGCGCCGCCGAGGTGCCGATGGTGGTGGCGATCAACAAGATCGACCGCGACACGGCCAACCCGGACAAGATCATGGCCCAGCTCGCCGAGCAGGGCGTCCAGGTCGAGCAGTACGGCGGCAACGTCCAGTGCGAGCTGATCTCGGCCATGAACGGCACCAACGTCGACTCGCTGCTGGAGAAGGTCCAGCTCGAAGCCGACCTGTTGGAGCTCACGGCCAACCCGGACCGCTACGGCGTCGGGACGGTCGTCGAGGCCCGGCTCGACAAGGGCCGCGGCGTCGTGGCCACGGTGCTCGTCGAGAACGGGACGCTGGAGGAGGGCGACGCCTACGTCGTCGGGCTCACGTCCGGCCGCGTCCGCGCCATGTTCAACGAGCGCGACGAACGGGTCAAGGTGGCCGGGCCGGCCACGCCGGTCCAGGTGCTCGGCCTCAGCGCCGCGCCCGACGTCGGCGACCGGCTCGTCGTCCTGGAGGACGAGCGCCAGGCCCGCGAGATCGCCTCGAAGCGGATGCAGCTTATCCGCGAGCAGACGCTCCACCAGCGCCGCCACGTGACGCTCGCCGACCTCAGCCGCCGGATGGCGCTGGGCGAGATCACCAACCTCAACATCGTCGTCAAGGGCGACGTGGGCGGCTCGGTCGAGGCGCTCAGCGACTCGCTCTTGAAGCTGTCGAACGACGAGGTGGCCGTCCAGATCGTCCACTCGGGCGTCGGCGCGATCACCGAGTCCGACGTGATGCTGGCGATCGCGTCCGACGCGATCATCCTAGGCTTCCAGGTCCGCCCGGTCGCCGGCGTCCGCGCGATGGCCGAGCGCGAGGAGATCGACATCCAGCTGTACTCCGTCATCTACGACGCCATCGAGGACGTCCGCGACGCGCTCGAAGGGCTGTTGGAGCCCGAAGAGAAGGAGACCGTCACCTCGACCGTCGAGGTGCGGGAGACGTTCAAGGCGCCGCGCGTCGGGACGATCGCCGGCTCCTACGTGGTCGAGGGCAAGGTGTCCCGTGGCGACAAGCTCCGGATCGTCCGCGACGGCGTCGTCATCTTCCAGGGCGAGATCGACACGCTCCGCCGGTTCAAGGAGGACGTCAAGGACGTCGCCGCCGGCTACGAGTGCGGCGTCACGGTCAAGAACTACAACGACATCAAGGTCGGCGACCAGTTCGAGACCTACGTCGTCACCGAGGAGAAGCGGACGCTCGCCGTCTAGAGAGGGATGAGGAGGGATGCGGGATAGAGGGATGAGCCGAACACTACCCCCTCTGCCCATCCCTCCATCCCTTCATCCCCCATCCCTCTTTCGCCATGAGCATTCGCACCGAGCGGGTCGGCCGCATGATCCAGCGCGAGGTCGCCGACCTCCTGACGACGGACTTCGGCGAGGCCAGCCACTCCCTGATCACGGTCACCGGCGTCCGCATGACGGACGACCTGGGCACGGCCTACGTCGACGTGTCCGTCCTGGGCGCCGACGACCTGCAGCGCAAGACGGCGCTGGCGCGGCTCGACGCCCAGTCGACCGAGATCCGCCACGCGCTCGCGCAGCGCATCCGCCACCAGCTCAAGCGGATGCCGGACCTCCGGTTCTTCCTCGACGAAGGCGCGCAGCGGCGCGAGCGCATGGACGACATCTTCGCCCAGATCGCCGCCGACCGCGACGACGACGCGCCCACCGAGGACGCCGACGAGGCGCCGTCGCGCGGGGACTACTAGGCGTGGCGGACGACCTCCGCATCGTCACGTCTGGGGAGCCGCTCGTCCGACCCGTCGCGCCGGGCGCGGTGCTGGTCGACAAGCCCGGCGGCATCACGTCGTTCGGCGTCGTCAAGACGGTCCGGTGGGCGCTCGGCGTCAAGAAGGTGGGCCACGCGGGCACGCTCGACCCGATGGCGACGGGCCTGCTCATCGTGCTCGTCGGTCGGGAGGCGACGCGGCAGCAAGACCGCTTTATGGGCCTGCCCAAAGTCTACACCGGCACGGTCCGCCTGGGCCAGACCACGACGACCTACGACGCCGAGGGCGACGTCGAGACCGAGGCCGACGCGTCGGGCGTGACCGACGACGCCGTCGAGGTGGCGCTCGGCGCGTTCCGCGGCGAGATCGAACAGCGCCCGCCCATCTTCTCGGCCATCAAGAAGGACGGCGAGCGGCTCTACAAAAAGGCCCGGCGCGGCGAGACGGTCGAGATCGAGGCCCGCCCGACGACCATCTACGCGTTCGAGGTAACCGGCCGCCGCGGCGACGACGTCGACGTCCGCGTGGAGTGCTCGAAGGGGACCTACGTCCGGTCGCTGGCGCACGACCTGGGGCAGGCGTTGGGTGTGGGCGGCCACCTCGTCGCGCTCCGGCGAGAAGCCATCGGTCCGTTCCAGGCGTCGGAGGCGTTCGAGCTCGACGCGCTCGTCGAGGCCGCCCGGCTGCCGGCATGACGCGCGAGTACGGAGCCGCCGTCCGCCCCGACGCCCGGTCCGTGGTCACGACGGGGACGTTCGATGGGGTCCACCGGGGCCACCAAGCCATCGTCCGCTACCTCGTCGACCGGGCGCGTGAGGCCGACGGCGTCCCGACCGTCGTCACGTTCGACCCGCACCCGCGGGAGGTCCTGACGGGCCGCCACATCCCCTTGCTGACGACGCTCGACGAGCGGGCCGACGCGCTCGAAGCGTTGGGCGTCGAGCGGTTCGTCGTCGTCCCGTTCTCGCGCGACCTGTCGCTGCTGGAGCCCGAGGACTACG
The DNA here is from genome assembly GCA_963848075.1 of uncultured Bacteroidota bacterium. Lineage (GTDB taxonomy): Bacteria > Bacteroidota > Rhodothermia > Rhodothermales > Rubricoccaceae > Rubrivirga. The sequence goes on along the minus strand of CAWKCB010000004.1, from coordinate 1,166,178 downwards.
TGGCCGACGTGCTGCTGGGGACGGTCGGGATGCGCGAGATCGTGATCGGCTACGACCACCGGTTCGGGCGGAAGGCGCGGGGCGACCGGGCACTGCTGGAGCGCTTGGGTAACCGCCTGGGCTTTTCCGTCGACGTGATCCCGGAGCAGATCGAGGGCGACGTGACCGTGTCGTCGACCGAGGTCCGGCGGCTGCTGGCGGAGGCCGGCGACGCCGAGCGGGCGTCGGTCCTGCTGGGCCGGCCGTACCGGCTGACCGGGACCGTCGTCCGCGGCGACGCCCGGGGGCGGACGATCGGCTACCCGACGGCCAACGTCCGCCCCGACGACCCGCGCAAGCTGGTGCCTCGGGAAGGCGTCTACGCCACGCGGGCGACGCTGGCCGACGGCCGCACGGCCCAGGGCATGACCAACGTCGGCCGGCGACCCACCTTCGAGACCGACGGGGGCCAAACCGTAGAGGTCCACCTGTTCGACATCGACGCCGACTTGTACGGGCAGACGCTGGCGGTCGACGTGGTGGCCCGGCTCCGCGACGAGCGGCGGTTCGACGGGGTGGACGCGTTGGTGGCCCAGCTCACGCGGGACGAGGCGGCGGCGCGGGGAGTGCTGGCGGGGTAGCCGCCCCGGGGGTGGGAGGGCGCTGCGGGAGGGCCCCGGCCCGGCGCTTGCGGCCAGGAACGTGTCGCCGTGAAGAGACCGCAGAGGCCACGCCGGAGGGCCTCTGGCTACCTTTTGGACGCACCACGAGGGTGCCCCGACTGTCCGCCCCACCCCGATCGGGGCGACGGTCTTCTTCCGCATCGCAGATCGGCAGAGGATCGACCATGATCACGAAAGAGAACAAGCAGAGCATCGTCACACAGCACGGTGCCAGCGGCGAGGACACGGGCAAGCCCGAGGTCCAGATCGCCATCTTCACCGCCCGCATCAACGACCTGACCGAGCACCTCAAGGGCCACCGCAAGGACCACGCGTCCCGGCTCGGCCTGCTCAAGATGGTCGGCAAGCGGCGCCGGCTCCTGGCCTACCTCCGCGAGAACGACATCGAGCGCTACCGCGCCATCGTCGCGGACCTCGGCCTGCGGCGCTAACCGACTCGGCGGCGCCCCCGCGAGGGGGCGCCGCCGTTTTTCGATCCGGCCCGCCGACCGGCGGTCCCGGACCTTCCTGGGATGGACGCCCCCCGGTGGTCGGTTCTCGCGCGCGCCCGCCAGACGCTCCGGCGTCGGCCCGGCGCGTCCGAGAACGGATTCCCGGAGGCCCGCCCCGTTTTTCCTCAGGAGCCCGAACCAGACCGGCTCCGCACCCCCCACCCCCCATGGCAGCCCCCCAGGCTATCACCCAAACCATCGAGGTCGGCGGCAAGACGCTGACCATCGAGACCGGCAAGCTCGCCAAGCAGGCCGACGGCGCCGTCGTCACCTCGCTCGGCGACACCGTCGTCCTCTCGACGGCCGTCACCGACCGCAACCTCCGCGACGGCCAGCACTTTTTCCCGCTCACCGTCGACTACCGCGAGCGGTTCTCGGCCGGCGGCGTGTTCCCCGGCGGCTTCTTCAAGCGCGAGGCCCGGCCGAGCGACAAGGAGACGCTGACCAGCCGGCTCATCGACCGGACGATCCGGCCGCTCTTCCCGGACGGGTTCCGGAACGAGGTCCAGGTCCTCAACTACGTCCTGGCCGCCGACGCCGAGACCGACGCCGACGTCATCGCCGGGATCGGCTCGTCGGCCGCGCTGTCGCTGTCCGGCAGCCCGTTCGACGGCCCGACGGCCCACGTCCGCGTCGGCCGCGTCGGCGGTGAGTTCGTCCTGTTCCCGACCCAGTCCCAGCGGGCCGAGTCGGACATCGACCTGATCGTGGCCGGCAAGGCCGACGCGATCACGATGGTCGAGGGCGAGATGAGCGAGATCTCGGAGGACGACATGGTGGCCGCGCTCGAGTTCGGGTTCGAGGCCATCCAGACGATCGTCGCCGGCATCGCCGAGTTCGTCGCCACGCGCGACGAGCGCGACGGCGCGCCCGCGCCGCTCGAGTACGAGACGGTCGCCGCCGACGCCGACCTGGTCGAGACCATCTACGGCACGATCAAGGACGACGTCGACGCCCACCTCCACAAGGACTACGCGAAGGAGACCTTCTACGACGGCATCCGCGACATCCGCGACGCGCTCATCACCGACCTGTTCGGCGAGGGCGACGACAAGAAGGACGAGATCGACGGCGGATACTCCGTCGGCGACGTCAAGGAGGCGTTCAAGGCGGCCGAGAGCCGCGTGATGCGCGAGATGATCCTGAACGACGGCCGCCGCCTCGACGGCCGCAAGACGGACGAGATCCGCGACATCTGGACCGAGGTCGACGTGCTCCCGAAGGTCCACGGCTCGGCCGTGTTCACGCGCGGCGAGACGCAGGCCTTGGTCATGGTCACGTTGGGTACCGGCCGCGACGTCCAGGCGGTCGACCAGCTGTTCGACCAGACCGACAAGCGGTTCTACCTCCACTACAACTTCCCGCCGTTCTCGGTCGGCGAGACCAAGTTCCTGCGCGGCCCGAGCCGCCGTGAGATCGGCCACGGCATGCTGGCCGAGCGCGCGCTCGCCAAGCTGATGCCGGGCGAGGAGGAGTTCCCCTACACCGTCCGCATCATCTCGGACGTGCTCGAGTCCAACGGCTCGTCGTCGATGGCGTCGGTCTGCGGCGGCTCGATGGCGCTGATGGCGGCCGGCGTCCCGGTCGAGAAGCCGGTCGCGGGCATCGCGATGGGCCTCATCGCCGACGGCGACAAGGTGGCCGTCCTGAGCGACATCCTGGGCACCGAGGACCACCTCGGTGACATGGACTTCAAGCTCTGCGGCACGCGCGACGGCATCACGGCGTGCCAGATGGACATCAAGATCGACGGGCTCGCCATGTCGACCATGCGCGAGGCGCTCGAGCAGGCCAAGGTCGGCCGCGAGCACATCCTCGACGAGATGGCCAAGACGCTGGCCGAGCCCCGCGAGGACATCTCGCCCTCGGCCCCGCGCCTGATCCAGGTCGTCATCGACCAGGACTTTATCGGCGCCATCATCGGGCCCGGCGGCAAGATCATCAAGGGGATCCAGGCCGACACCGGCGCCTCGATCAACATCGACGAGCGCGACGGCAAGGGCTACGTGACCGTCGCCGCGCCGGACATGGACGCGGCCTACGCGGCCGTCGACATTATCCGGGGCATCGTGACTCAGCCGGAGGTCGGCGAGAAGTACACGGGCACGGTCAAGAACCTCTTGCCGTTCGGCGCGATCCTGGAGATCATGCCGGGCAAGGAGGCCATGTTGCACGTCTCGGAGATGGCCCACGGCTACGTCAACGACCCGTCCGACGAGTGCCAGGTCGGCGACAAGCTCGAGGTCCAGCTTATCGAGATCCGCGACGGCGGCAAACTCCGCGTGAGCCGCAAGCCGTTCCTGGCGGAGCCGACCGACGAGGAGAAGGAGGAGATGGCCAAGCGCCGCGAGGAGCGGAGCAGCAACGGCGGCGGCGGCGGTGGTGGCCGCGGTCGCGGCCGTGGCCGGCGCCGCGACTAAGCGCTGACCGTCTCTGGCAGACAGAGCGCCCGCCTCGGCTTCGGCCGGGGCGGGCGCTTTTTTTGTCCAGCGCTGGTGGGGCCGGGGCGCGGCAGGGGCCTTCCCCACACGCCCCGGCTCCCGGCCTCGAAGGAGCGTGTCTTGTGCCGAATCCGGTTGAACGGTCGCCTTTCCCGTAGGGACACCATGCATGGTGTTTGCCTCCAGCCCGCCTCGCGGACGCGATGCATCGCGTCCCGACGACAGGCCCGGAGCCCATCAGCCGGAGTGGCATCCCCCGTCCCCAACGGGCGCGACCCACCTCGTCGGTAGGGACACCACGCGTGGTGTCCGCACGGTCGGGAGCCGAGGGGGCCGCAAGGACCCCAGCGATCCCGTACCGGGATCAGCGGACGACCGTGGCCGGGACCGTCCGCGCCTCGTTGCCCGCCGTGAGGCGGACGAGGTAGGTCCCGGCCGGGAGGCCGGTCGCGTCGAAGTCGACCGCGTGCGGGCCGGCGGCGCGGGCGCCCTCGGCCAATCGGGCGACGACGCGGCCCTGGACGTCGAACACGTCGAGCGTCACGGGCCCGGCGGCGGCGAGCGCGAACGAGATCCGGCCCCGGCCACGGAGCGGGTTCGGCCGCGGCGGGTCCAGACGGACGGCCTCCGGCGTCGCCCGGGGGGACGTGGCCACGTTGAGCTGCTCGACCACCGGGAGCGGCTCGAAGGCGTCGCCCAGGACGGCCGCCGACACGGCCGGGTCGAGCCCGAACCACGACTCGATGACCGACGCGTACACCTGGCGGAAGTCGTGGGCGTGGCCCAGGTTGCCGTCGTCGTCGAGCGCGTCGAGGTCCGGGTCGGGCCCGACGATGCCGCCCTGGGCGGCCGGGCCCGCGAGGAACAGCGGGGCTGAGGTGCCGTGGTCGGTCCCCGCCGACCCGTTCTCCTCGACGCGGCGGCCGAACTCCGAGAACGTCATCGCCAACGTCCGCTGGTCGTCGTCGGTCGTCTCGAGGTCGGCGAAGAAGGCGGCGAGGGAGCCCGAGAGCTCGGCCAAGAGCCGGGTGTGGTCGTCGGCCTGCTCGGCGTGGGTGTCGAAGCCACCGAGGGAGACGAGGTAGATGCGGGAGTCCAGGCGGCCCTTGATGAGCCGGGCCACGGCCGCCAGCTCCTGGCCGATGTCGGCGTCGGGGTAGGCGACCGCGTTCTGGCCGACGGCCGTGGCCGCCTCGATGGCGTCGCGGTAGCGGAAGGCGTCGTTGGCGATCCGGCGGACGAACCCGAGCTCGGCGCCGGACCCGGCCGGCGGCGTGTCGCCGACGGGGTACGGGTCGCCGCCCTCGGCCAGCCGCAGGAACACCTCGACGTCCAACATCGCCATGCCGTAGCCGGCCTGGCCACCCTCGAACAGCAGCGGCGCCGACGTCCCGATCTGGACGGCCGGCGGCGACGCCGGCGGGTCGGTCTCGAAGTCGGGGAAGTCGCGGGCGAGCACGCGGCCGGCCCAGCCCGAGGTCCACACCTCGTCGGCGGGCGAGGCCGAGAGCCAGATGTCGGTCCCCCGGAAGTGCGAGAGGTCCTGGTCCGGGTAGCCGACGCCCTGGACGATGGCGAGGTCGCCGCGGTCCCACAGCGGGCGGACCGGCGCCATCGCCGTGTTCAGGCCCCGGTCGCCGCCCAGGTCGAACGTGTCGGCGCGCGCGATGGACAACGTCGGCCGGGCCCGGCGGTAGGCGTCGTTGCGGACCGGGACGACCGTGTTGAGCCCGTCGTTGCCGCCCTGGAGCTGGACCAGCACCAACACGCGGTCGGTCTCGACGAGCCGGAGCGCCTCAACCAAGGGCGACCGCGCGAGCGCCCGGACGGGCGTCGACCCGACGGCCATCGACCCGCCGACGGCGGCGAGCCCGGAGCGGACCAGGAAGTCGCGGCGGGTCCACGCCGCGTGGTCGTGGTCGTGGGCCGTCCCGTGCTCGAGCCCGATGGCGCGTTCGTGGGCAGTGCTGCACATGGCTAGGAGGTTTTGCGATGAGGTCGAGTCACCGAGGAGGGGATTCAGGGTTCGGGGTTCAGGGTCCGTAAGGGCCTCCACCTTAGTGAACCCGGAACCGAGAACCCTGAACCTTCGGCCTCGCTGTATCGAAGGTCTCGGAGCCGCACTAGGCGAGCTGGAGCTCCGGCAGGCGGAGGAGGTGGGCGACGAGCTGGCGGATCCGGTTCTCGGCGCCGGGCGCGGTCGGGTTCCACTCGTACGGCGGGATGCCGTTGAGCAGGATGGGCGTGAGCGCGTCGGCCTCGGCGGGGCTGAGCGGCGTCCCGAGGAGCGTGTCGGCCAAGTCGGCGGCCAGTCGGGCGGCGTCCCACGGGTCCGGCATCGCGGCGGCCAGGTCGCGGTAGGTCTCCTGCTGCCAGATCAGCCACGAGTCGTAGAGCCAGCGCGACGTGAGCCGGCTCGTGTCGAGCCACGTCCGCCCGCCCGGCCACCCGGCGACCGTCGGCGGCTCGAACAGGCTCTGGCCGCACAGCTGCATCGTGTAGTGGACCGCCCCCACGAACTCGTCGTCGGGCGCGAACCCGATCTCGCGGTGGACCCCGACGTGGTGCTCGATCGGGCTCCGCACGCGCGCGCCGAGCGCGGCGTCGCTGAAAAAGTGCTCGCTCCGGAGCAGCGCTCGCACGACCGGTGCCAGCTCCCAGTCCTCGGCCACCAGACGGTCCGCCAGCGCGGCCACGACGCCGGGGTGGGGGACGTCGTAGACGAACTCGCGGTAGAGCACGGTCGCCGTCCACCACGCGACCTCGGCCGTCCGCTCCTCGAACACCAGGTCCACCACGTCGTCGTAACCCCAGGGGCCCGTGCGGCCGAAGATGGTCTTGTCGCCGTCGTCGTGCCACTCGGGGACGAACACGGGCTCGAGTGGCGTCGGCGTCTCGCCGTAGTAGTCGACGCCCCAGCCGGTGAGGGCGCGCGAGATCTCGGTGACGTCGGCCTGGGTGTAGTTGGGCTGGCCGGTGGGCCCGGTGATCCCCATCGTGAACAGCTCGAGAAGCTCGCGGGCGTAGTTCTCGTTCGGCGCCTCGGCCCGGTTGTAGACCCCGTTGAGGTAGACCAGCATGGCCGGGTCGAGCCCCGCCTGGTGGACGAACGTCCGGGCGTTGCCGAGCGCGTTCCGCCCCAGCATCTGCCAGTAGCGGACGGCCCATGGGGCGAGCGAGTAGCTCTCGCGGTGCGTCACGAAGTGGTTGTGCCACATCACGCGGAGCCGCTGGTGGAGCCCGCGCACGGCGTCGTCGAGCGGGGCGAGGGCGGGCTCGCCTAGCGCCTCCAGCAGGAACGCGATCCGCCGGCCGTGGAAGCGCGGCCAGTTCTCGTCCCAGTACGCCCGCTTGACCTCCTCGGGCTCGGACCAGTGGGGCGGCGCGTCGTCGATCCACGGCGGCGACGGGTCGTCGGGCAACGCGGTCACGCCGGCTACCAGGGCGTCGACAGCAGCGCCCGGCGTCGTCGCCAGCACCTCGTCGACGGCGGAGGGGAGGGCCGCGAACCCGGTCCGCCGCAGCAGGTGGCGGGCTCGGCGCGGCGACCACGGGACGCCGGGCGAGGGCACGTAGGGCGCGAGCCCGGTGTCGGTGTCGAGAGGAGCGGGGGGACCGCCGTCGGCTCGGCGGGCGTCGCCCGCGTCAGGCCGCGGCGCTCGGTAGCCCCAGTCGACGTCGCCGCCGTGGGCGAACACGCCGGGCAGCACCTCGAACTCCGGAGAGCTCGGACGGGCGGCGGAGAAGAAGCGTCGGCGGTCCATGGGGCGGTCGGCGAGTGAAGGGGGGATCGTCCGCTGACTCCGTATCGACAATACCCCCGCTCTCTGTCCACCACGCGGGCGCGACCCTGAGGGTTACACGAGGACCGCCTGCGGTCGTGCGATGGGGGCGGACGAGCGCAAGGTGGCCTCTGCGCGGTTCCCTCCCGTGGCAGGGTCGGCGCGTTCGGAGCGGACCTCCGCGTCGAGGTCCCTCACCTACGTTCGGGACGATGTCGAGGGTGGGGGTCGGCACGTGCCCGCTCGGCTCCGCCGCGGGGAGAGAGGTCATCCCCAAGGGCCGGCTCCTACCCGATCCGGTCGAAGCCGGCGTACTCCGCCAGCCGCGGAGGCAACACGACCGACCCGTCGGCTTGCTGGCCGTTCTCCAGGAGCGCGGCCACGATGCGGGGCAACGCCAGGCCCGACCCGTTGAGCGTGTGGACGAACTGGGGCTTCTCGCCCTCGGCCGGCCGGAACCGGACGTTCGCTCGCCGCGCCTGGTACGCCTCGAAGTTGGACACCGACGACACCTCGAGCCAGCGGCCCTGGCCCGCGCTCCAGACTTCCAAGTCGTACGTCTTGGCCTGGGTCACGCCCAGGTCGCCCGACGCCAGCACCAGCCGGCGGTAGGGGAGGCCGAGCACCTGGACCGCCCGCTCGGCGTCCTGGCGGAGCTCCTCCAGGTGGTCGTAGCTGGTGGCCGGGTCCACGAACCGGACCAGCTCGACCTTGTCGAACTGGTGGAGCCGGTTGAGCCCGCGGACGTCCTTGCCGTAGCTGCCGGCCTCGCGGCGGAAGCACGGCGTGTAGCCGGTGAGCTTGATCGGGAGCGCGTCGGGCGCCAGGATCTCGTCGCGGAGGTAGTTGGTCAGCGGCACCTCGGCGGTAGGCACGAGGTAGAGGTCGTCGGCCGCCGTGTGGTACATCTGGCCCTCCTTGTCGGGCAGTTGCCCCGTCCCGATGCCCGAGGTCTCGTTGACCAGGATCGGCGCCTGGACCTCGGTGTAGCCGGCCTCGGTCGCCAGGTCGAGGAAGAGAGCGATGAGGGCCCGCTGCAAGCGCGCGCCTTTCCCGATGTAAAAGGGGAAGCCCGCGCCCGTCACCTTGGCCCCGCGCTCGAAGTCGACGAGCCCGTGCTTCTCGGCGAGCTCCCAGTGGGGGAGCGGCTCAAAGTCGAACGTCGGCGTGTCGCCGATCTCGGCCTCGACCACGTTCGCGTCCTCCCCACCGACCGGGACGCTGGCGTGGATCGGGTTGGGGATCGCCAGCATCGCGTCTCGCAGGTCCGCGTCGAGCGTGCGGACGGTCTCCTCTAGCTCCTTGACCTGGGCCTTGACGGTGTTCGACTCCTCCAACAGCCCGGCCGCTTCGTCGCGCTTGCCGGCCTTCATCAGCGGGCCGATCTCGCGGCCCAACTCGCCCTGGCGCTGCTGGAGCCCGTTCAGCTCCGTCACCGCTTCGCGCCGCTTCCGGTCGAGGTCGAGCGCGAGGTCGACCGTCGCCGGGTCGCCGAGCCGCTTGGCCTCCATCGAGCGGCGGACGCGGTCGGGGTCGTCGCGGAGGAGGTCGAGGTCGATCATGGTCGGGGCGAGGGGAGCGGGGCGGAAGCTAGCCCGGCCTGGCGCCGGGCTGGGGCGTCGAGCGCGCCTTCGCAGGCTCTCCGCCTCGGCCGGTCGGAGGTGTCGCAACCCATCCCACGTGTCATCCTGAGCGGAGCGAAGGATCTCAGCACGAGCCATCGAGCCCATCGGCACCGCTCCCTACGGGCTGGAGGTCTGCGTCGAGATCCTTCGCTCCGCTCAGGATGACAAGCGAGGGGAGCGACAAGCCAAGGGAGCGACAACGGATGGAGGCGAGCCAGGGGACAGACAAGCGAGGGGAGCGCGCGGCGGCCCGGCCTCCGTCGGTGAGAGGGCCGGGCGGGTGCGTCGTCGCCCGTAGCTTGCCGGCCCATCCCCCCGGTCGCCGTGCGTGTTGTCCTCGCCTCCCTCGCCGTCCTGTGCACGCTCGCCGGCTGCGGGCCGTCGGCCCCCGTCGGGCTCGCGGCCGACGTGCCCGGAACGACGTGGTCGCTCGAACGAATCGTCGCGGCCGACGGCGCGGTCCAACGGGGGATGGGCGAGCAGGTCTCGTTCGGGCCCCAGGGGTCGCTGTCGGTCGCCTCGTGCAACCAGTGCTCGGGGCGGTACTCCGTCCGCGACAGCGTGCTGACGGTCCCGGGCGCGCTCGCGTGCACGCGCCGGGCGTGCCCGACCGGGACCGTCGAGCTCGAGGCGTATCTCTCGGGCCGCTCCGTCTTGCGCCGCGACGGGTCGTACCTCGTCGTCCGGCCGGACAGCTCGCGCGAGCAGATCCTGTTCGTCCCGGCCGAGCCGTAGGCGTTGAGGAGCGGGCTTGGCCGACATCTGGCCCGTCCTCGTTCCCCCTACACCCGCTCGTTCAGCCCGAGCCGGTCGCGGACGGCGCCGAGCGACACGTCCAGCGGGCGGGGTCGGTAGCCCAGCTCGGTCTCGGCGCGCAGGATCAGGAGGCCGGCCCGGAGCGGTCGCGGCGCCCCGGGGTGGAGCTCGGCCGTCGTCGTGGCCGAGATCAGCCCCGCGTCGAGGTCGAACGCGTCGGCGACGCGGTGGGCGAGGTCGAGCACGCTGACCTGCTCGCGGCCCGAGACGTGGAACACGCCGGCCCGGCGGAACCGGACGATGCGCAGGAGGCCGTCGGCCAGGTCGTCGTCGTAGGTCGGCGTCCGGAGCTGGTCGGCGGCGACGCGGACCGGCCGGCCGTCGCCGAGCTCGCGCGCGAGCCAGCGGACGACGTCGAGCCGGGGCTCGTCGCCGGCGGGCGCGCCGAACACCATCGTCGTCCGGGCGACGGCCCACTCGGTCAGGCGCGAGGTGCGGAGCGCGTTCTCGGCCGCCAGCTTCGAGCGGCCGTAGGCGTTGATCGGGGCCGGCCGGTCGGCCTCGGCGTAGGGCCCGGCGAGCCCGTCGAACACGAAGTCGGTCGAGGGCAGGACGAGCCGGGCGCCGTGGCGGTGGCACGCCGCGGCGAGCGTCACGACGGCGTCGACGTTGAGGGCCCAGCACGCCTGGCGGTCGGCCTCGCAGGCCTCGACCTGGGCGATCCCGGCGGCGTGCAGGACGGCGTCGGGCGCGAAGTCCTGGAACACGCGCTCGACCGCGTCGGCGTCGAGCACGTCGAGGCGGGCGTAGCCGCCGCGGTCGTGGAGCGCGGCCGGCCCGCGGCCCGTGGCGAGCACGTCGGCGCCGGGCCACCGCGCGGCGGCGCGCACGAGCGCTTGCCCGACGAGTCCGTTGGCCCCGGTGACGAGGAGGCGGGGCGGCAGCATCGCTAGTCCCCTCGGCGCTCGTGGACGGACGCGGCCAAGCCGTCGGCGATGGAGGCCAGCGTGGCGCCGGGCGTGAACACCTGGTCCACGACGCCGCGCGCCAGCAGGTCCGCCGCGTCGTCGGACGGGATGGTGCCGCCGGCCACCAGCAGCACGTTGTCCAGCCCGGCCTCATCCAACAGCGCCCGGAGCCGGGGCAGCACGGTCCCGTGCGCGCCCGACAGGATCGAGACGCCGACGGCGTCGACGTCCTCCTCCTCGGCGGCGCGGACGACGACCTCGGGCGTCTTGCGCAGGCCGGTGTAGATCACCTCCATCCCGGCGTCGCGCAGGGCGGCCGCGACGACCTTGGCGCCGCGGTCGTGGCCGTCGAGGCCGACCTTGGCGATCAGGACGCGGATGGGGCGGGCGGGCGTGTCGGGCATGGCGCAAGCTACAGGCGCAACCGGAGCCCGAGCCCGGCCCCCAGCTCGAAGTCGGTCTCCTCGATCAGCTGGAGCCGCGGCGACAGCAACCCGTACAACTCGATGTCCGGCGTCAGCGCGGCCTCGAGCCCGACGCCCAGGCTCACCCCGAAGTCGTCCGTGCGTCCGCCGGTGCGGACGAACAGGCCGGGCCCGTAGAACACCGACGCCGCGCGGGACCCCTGGAGCCGGCGCGAGGAGAGCAGGTAGTGGCCCTCGGCCGAGACCGACTCGTCGAGGTCCCAGCCGACGGCCAGGATCAGGGCGCCCTGCCCGCGTCCGAACTTGAGCGACAGGCCGGTGGGGTCGCCCACCTGGCCGCCGACGGCGAGCTGGGCCGAGGCCGGCATGGCGAGGAGGAGACCGAGGGCTACGAGGAGACGACGCATGAGACGGGGGGTGGTGGGGCCCCCCGAACGCCGGCGTCAGCGCCCCGGCTCCCCCGGGCCCTCGGGCGGCGCCAGGGCGAGGTCGTCGAGGTGCTGGCGGAGCCCGTCGGCGTCCTCCAGGCGGAGACGGCCGGCCAGCACGAGCCGGAGCTCGCGGCGACGCGCGGCGGCGTCGTAGCGCGCCCGCTCGTCGTCGGTCTCGGGGGCTAGGGGCGGGACCGGGATCGGCCGCCCGCTCTGGTCGACGGCCACGAACGTGAAGAACGCCCGGTTGCAGTGGCGCCGCTCGCCGGTCCCGTTGTCCTCGGCCCACACCTCGATGGCCACCTCCATCGACGTCGTGAACGCCCGCGTCACGGCCGCCTCCAGCACGACGACCTCGCCCAGCCGGACGGCCGCCCGGAAGTCGACCGAGTCGACGCTCGCCGTGACGACGGTCCGGTGCGAGTGGCGCTGGGCGGCGATCGCGGCGCAGACGTCCATAAAGTGCAGGAGCCGCCCGCCCATCAGGTTGCCCAGCGTGTTGGTGTCGTTGGGGAGCACGAGCTCGTTCATCCGGCACGTGCCGACGGAGGGGGGCTGGGGCGTCACGGGCGTCGAAGGCGGTGGAGGGGCGGGACCGGGAAAGCTAGGGGTCGGCCCCGCGAGGAGGCCGGCCACGGACGACGCGCGCCGACGGCTCTTTCGCTTTGTCCCGAGACGTGCCAGACGGCGTAGCCCTGAGGTCTTCCTGAGGAATGGTATCGGAACGGTGTCTCTGACGCTTACCGCCAAAAGAGGGGTAGGATCGAGCCCGGCGGCGGCGTACCCTCGCGACGCCTGCGACACGGGACGGCTCACGGAGCCGCTCGCGACGCACGGTCCCACCACATCCCCCTTCAATGACTTCCGCTACAGCCGTCCGCCGGGCCCGAACCGGCGTGTTCTCTGCGCTCCTCCTCGCCGCTCTCGTCCCGCCCGCCTGGGGCCAGGTGGCCACCGTCGCCGAGCTGGTCGACGCGGTGACGAACGGCGCGGCCGGAGACCAGGTCGTCGTCGCGGCCGGGACGTACGAGCTGACCGGACCGCTCCGCCCGAAAGCCGGCATGACCATCGTCGGCGCGGGCGCCGGCCAGACCGTCCTCACCGCCGCCGCCTCGTGGTCTCCCGGCACGGCCGGCCTGCCCGACGGCGCCACGAACAGCGGGTCGGTCAACCGGAACGCCTACCTCGTCGACCTGGGCGACAACGTCCACCACGTCACCGTCGCCGACCTGACGCTGCGCGGCCCGGCCCTCCACGGCGCCATCACCGGCAACGACTGCGACCACCTGGAGGTCCGCGGGGTGAGCATCGAGGACGTGTTGTGGAGCGGCATCCGCACGTTCCGGATGGACCACGCCCGCATCCACGGCAGCACCTTCGTCGACGCGGGCGGGCAGTACGGCACCACCGGCGGCGCCATCTACGCGACGTGGTTCGCCGACTCGGAGATCTGGGACAACACGTTCCGCCGCAGCTCGGGGTCCCCGCGCAACGTCTACGGCATCAAGGGGCGCCAGGCGAAGCGGGTCCGCATCCACCACAACACGATCCGAACCAACTTCTCGATCGAGCTCCCGCACGAGAACGACCAGTACGTCGAGATCGACCACAACTACGTCACCGGCACGATCTCGATCCCGAAGCACGGCGGCGGCTCGGTCCCCACGGGCGGCTACACGTTCCACATCCACCACAACTACTCGTCGTCGTCGTACGCGCTCGAGTGGGCCCGCAACGGGGCCGAGGTCGACCACAACCTGTTCGACTTCTCGGTCGCCAAGGACGGCGGCAACCTGATCAGCAGCTGGACCCCGATCTCGCAGGGCCCGACGCGCTTCCACCACAACCTGATCAAGAACCCGGGCCGAGGCGTGTTCTGGAGCGAGCACGTCTTTAACCACATCGAGTTCGCCAACAACCACGTCGTCGCTAACGAGACGGTGACGCCGCGGACGGACGGCTTTTTCGGACTCAACCCCGCCACCGACTTCTCGACCGTCACAGTCCGCGACAACATCTTCGAGGTCGTCGGCCGGTCGCGCGGGCTGATGCGCAACGCGGCGAGCCGGACGGCGGTGATCGAGAACAACCGGCTCGTCAACGTCTCCGACACGGCGGGCTACGCGAACCCGCAGACCGGCGCGCCCCAGGGCCTGACGGAGCCGCTCGCCTTCCGCGCCGGCGCCTCCGGCGAGTACGAGGTCGACGGGTGGGACGTGCGTCCGTACCAGGAGAGTCTCCCGCCGACCGGACAGACGGTGTCGCTCCGCGCCGAGACCAGCGACCGCTACGTCGCGGCCGATCTCAACCGCAGCCGCCGCCTGGTCGCCGACCGGGCGTGGGTGAGGGGCTGGGAGCAGTTCGAGGTCACCGACGGCGCCGACGCAGACCCGGCGACGGTCGCGCTCCGCGCCCGGGCCAACGGCCGGTTCGTAACGGCCGCGCCGGGGACTCCGCTCGCCGCCACGGCAACGTCGGCGGGGCCGGGCGAGCGGTTCGCCTGGGAGCCGCACGCCGACGGGACCGTCTGCCTGAAGAGCCTGGCGACCGGCGCCTACGCCGCCGCCGGCCCGAGCGCCCCCTGGACGCTCGACGCCGACGGCGCCGCGTGCCCGGCCGGCGCCCGGTTCGCGTGGGCCACCGTCGGGGCGTCCGTCGCGGCGGGGGCCACAGGCGCGGCGACCACGGTGGCCGAGTTCGGCCTCGACGTGTACCCCAACCCGGCCCACGGTAAGGTCTCGGTCGCCTACACGCTCGTCGAGCCGGGGGAGGCGTCGGTCTCCGTCTACGACGTGCTCGGCCGCCGGGTGGCCGACGTCGCCACGGGCCACCAGCCAGCGGGGGCCCACCGCGTGGGGGTCGACGTTTCCCGGCTCTCGGCCGGTGCCTACGTGGTCCGGCTCGCGAGCGGCGGCGCCGTCGTGGCGCGCCGGCTGACGGTCGCCCGCTAAGCGCGGCGCCTCGGCGGTTCAGGATCCCGCGGGTCCAGGCCGCCGAGGCGCCCGTGCCGGCCCGTGGTCTTACGTCTTCTGCGGCTGCTTCCTGACCGCCGAGAAGAGGACGTTGTTCAGGATCAGCCGGTACCCCGGCGAGGATCACCGTCGCGGTTTAGGCGACGAGGGCACGTGCGTGCAGGATCTCTCGGCTGCCGAGGGGTCGCACGTCCGACGAGCGGAGCGTCTCTACGGCGACGGTCGACCCCGAGCCGGAGACGAACTCGACCTCGACCGCGCTCCCGCCCTCGTAGACGTGAACCACCGCGCCAACATCCCCCTTTTTCAAGCCCAGAGACGAGAGGTCGTGCGCGAGCACCACGGTGTCGAGTTCGCTGATCATGGGGTCTCCGTGCGGTTGCGGCCTGAAGGATACGCCGTAACGAATCGCGGCCGGTCCATCATGGGGCTCGATGATCCAGACGGTCTCGATCTGGACGACGGTGCCACGAGGAGCCGTGAGGCCGCTGATGACGACGTACTTTGTCCCAAACGGGCTCGGTCGGACGGACGTCGTGACCCCCGTCGCGACGCGGCGAAGCTCGTGGGCCAGGAGGTCCGCGTGTTGATCGTCGAAGCCGTGCGCTCGGAAGAACCGCGCTTTCGAGCCGCCGACCGGGTGCGAGAGCGCGAGCAGGTAGGTCGTCAGCTTGGCGACAGGGACGACGGCGTTCTCGGCGTTCGGGACGGTCATACGCCGAAGCTACCGGAGCCGCCAGTCTACGTCTTCTGCGGCTGCTTCTTGGCCGCCGGGAACAGCACGTTGTTCAGGATCAGCCGGTACCCCGGCGAGTTCCGGTGGAGCGAGAGGTCCGTCGGCGGGTCGCCGACGAAGTGCTGGTAGTCCTCGGGGTCGTGGCCGCCGTAGAACGCGAAGAAGCCCTGGCCGGCCGGGCCGTAGAGGTAGCGGACCGACCCCGTCGTCGGGCTCTTCGCCAGGACCACCACGCCCGGCTTGATCGCGTCGGCGCGGAAGGCCGTCGTCTGGCCCATGAACCCGCGAACCGACGCGACGTGGTTCTGCGTCAGCATGGTCGGGACGGGGTCCCACCGGGCCGAGAACTCGAACAGCGTGAAGTAGTCCGTCAGCGGATTCCGCAACGCCGGCGGCGGGGGCGCGTCGATGTCGGCGTGCTCGTACTCCATCACGTTGAGCTCGGGGTGGAAGTTCTCGAACGCGATCGTGCCCGAGAAGTCGAGCAGGTCGCGGACGCCCGGCGTCTGGCCGTCCCCGTCGATCTGGGCCGGGACGATGTCGAGGCCCTTGGCCGCCAGCGCCAGGTCGAACGTGTCGGCGCCGGAGCACATCGCGAACAGGAACCCCCCGTCGACCACGTACTGGCGGATGGCTTGGGCGACGGCCAGCTTGAGCGCGCTCACCTTGGGGTACCCGAACGCCCGTGCGGACGCCTCGGCCTCCTGCTGCTGCTGCTGGTACCACGCCTGCCCGTTGTAGGCCGCGTAGAACTTGCCGTACTGGCCGGAAAAGTCCTCGTGGTGGAGGTGGACCCAGTCGAACTCGCTCAGCCGGCCGGCGAGCACGTCGGCGTCGTAGATCTGCTCGTACGGGACCTCGGCGTAAGTCAGCGCCAGCAGCACGGCGTCGTCCCAGGGCAGCGTCTGGTCGGGCGCGTAGACGGCGATCGTCGGCGCCTTCTCCAGGCGGACCACCGACGTGTTGGCCGCCGGCGACTCGGCGTCGGCGACGGCCTGGGCGCCGTTGACGGGCTCGAAGGTGACCCCGCGCGACCGGAGCTCGGTCTGGAGGTCGGCCTGGGCCGGCACCACGAACGACCCGCCGCGGACGTTGAGGAGCCAGTCGACGTCGAGCCCGCGGTCCAAGGCGACGTAGACGGCGCCGTAGGCCCGGAGGTGGTCGGCCTGGGCGTCGTCCATCGGGATCAGGAGGTCCTGGGCGCTGGCAGAGGGGACGAGGAGGAGGGCGAGCGCGGCGAAAGCGGTTCGCATGGCGGGAGGGGCAAAAGAAAGTGGGGGAGCGGCGCCGCTCGCTGGCGGGGGAGCGTCCCCAACGCGACGGGTCACGAGTTGAGGGCGGCGCGCAAGCGGCGGAGCACTTGGCGCGCCTCTGGGGAGAGCGGGGAGCCGGGGAAGCGCTTTAGAAGCCGGTCGTACCGCTCGGCCGCCGCGGCCGGGTCGCCCAGCTGGGTCTCGTAGGTCTCCGCTTGACTCCGCAGCGCGCGGTCGACGAAGAACGAGTCGGGGTGCCGGTCGATAAGCGCGTCGAGCGTCGCGACCGACGCCTCCGGGGCGCCGTCGGCGAGCTGGACGAAGGCGCGGAGGTAGAGGGACTCGTCGGCGAGCGCGTGGGCCAGTCCGGCCGTGGCGTCGAGTGAGTCGAGCGTGGCCAGCGCCTCGCCGTAGAGGCCGCGGCGGTGGCGGAGCGCGGCCCGGCCGTAGACGTGGAGCGGGTCGTTCGTGAGGTCGACATCGGGCCCGGGCATGGCGTCCGGGTCGAGCGCGTCGTTGAGCGTCACGCGGAGCGCGATGGCGTCATTCGCGGCGTCGGCGGCCGTGTTCTCGTCGAGCGCCTCGGCGCGGGCCAGCGCCGAGTACATGAACCCTTGGTAGAAGTCGATGAGCGCCAGCTCGTAGCGGGCCTGCTCCGCGAGCGGCCCGATGCGGACGGCCTCGTCGACGTCGGAAAAGCGCTGGCGCGCCGCGTCGAGGTCGCCCCGGCGCAGGGCCACCTCACCCAGCGTGAGCCGCGCCTGCGACGCCGCGCCGACATCGCGGCCGGCGGCGGCCTCCCCGAGCCAGCGCTCGGCGTCGTCGTAGGCGCGGTAGACGTCGCGGAGCAGGTCGGCTAGGGCCAAGGCGACCGCGGGCCGCTGGGGGTCGGACCGGTCGGCGTCCAAGACGGCGAGGTAGGCGTCGCGGGCGGCGTCGCCGGCGGGCGTCGGGCCGACGTCGGCGCGCTCGCGGTCGGCCCGGGCCTGGGCGTCCCACAGCCGAGCGCGGGCGAGCCGGGCGGCTGGCGCGACCGGGCCGTCGGGGTGGCGCTCGAGCACCTCGTCGAGCGCTCGGGCGGCGACCTCCGTGGCGCCGGCCGCGTCGGCCTGGTCGGCAAAGAGGACGAGCGACTGGCCCTGCTCCTGCTCCAGCCGGTCGAGCGCGCGGACGGCGTCCAAGGCCACGTCGTACTGGCCTTGCTCCAGCGCCAGCCACGCCTGGAGCTCGCGGACGCCCCGGTCGAGCGGGTCCAGCGTCGCCGCCCGCTGGAACGCGGCGGCGAACGCCTCCGGCGCCCCCTGTCCCGAGACGAGCCGCGTCAGTCGGGCCTGGACGGCCGGGCGGATCGTGGGGTCGTCGGCGAGCGCGGCGAGGTACAGCTCGACGGCGCGCGGGTAGTCGAGGGCGAGCCCGTAGACGTGGGCCAGCTCGAGCGCCGAGATCGCGTCGCCCAGCCGCTCGCGGCCCTGGGCCAGCACGTCCGCGGCGCGGTCGAACAGACGGAGCTCGCCCATCGCGTTGACGACGAGCCGGACGGCGTGGGGGTCGTCGGGGGCGACGGCGAGCGCCTCGTCCCAGGCGCGGTCGGCCTCCTCCGGTCGGTCGGCGCGGGCGAGGGCGGCGCCGCGCGCCGCGAGCAGCTCGGCCGACCGTCCCTCCGTCGCGATCCGCCGGTCCACCAGCCCGACCAAGTCGTCGAACCGACGGCCGGCGACGTAGGCCTCGCCCAGCTTCATCCCGACCGCGACGTCGGCGGGGTCGGCGGCGTGGAGGTCTTCGAGCAGGGCCGTCGCCTCCTCCACGCGTCCGTTGGCGAGCAGCGTCGCCGCGAGGGCGTAGCTCTGCGACGGCGCTTGGTCGTCCTGGAACTGGACGCGCGGCGACGGCACGGGCACCTGGGCCGACGCCGGACTGCTGGCCGCGGTCAGCAGGGCGAGCAAGAGGAGGAGCCGGGGGGGCGACGGGGTCGGCACGGGGCGGGCAGCGAGGCGGGGCAAAGTAGGGGACGCGGCGGGCGGTGGCCCGTGCGGGCGGAGCCCCCCCGGTCCCGTCATCCGGAGCGGGGCGGAGGGTCTCCGCGCCAGCGCCCCAGCCCGTCGGCACCGGCTCCGGAGGGCTGGGGGATTGAGCTGAGGCCCCCCGCCTTGGCGGGGGCAGGCTCTTCGCGGGCTCAGGATGACGAGAGGGGAGAGGCGCGGCCGTCGCGTGGGAGTCCTAGGCCGACCGCCGCGCTCGGCGGGCACCGCTATCTTGGGCGCCCGCCGTCAACGCCCCGGACGTGCCGTTCGTGCGGCGTCGCCTATGCTCCCCGACCTCCGACCGCCTGCGCCGCGCCTCGGCGACGACCCGCGCGGCGTGGCCGTCCTGGGCTCGACGGGCTCCATCGGCGTCCAGACGTTGGACGTCGCCGCGCGCTTTCCCGAGCACGTCCGCATCGAGTCGCTGGCGGCCGGCACGCGGTGGCGGGAGCTGGCCGATCAAGCGCTCCGCGTCCGCCCAGGCCGCGTCGTGATCGCCGACGAGCGCGCCTACGCCGACCTGCGCGGCGCGCTCGCCGGGACCGGCATCGCGGTCGCCGCCGGCGCCGACGCGGTCCGCGAGCTGGCCCAGGACGCGGCCGTCGAGGTCGTCGTCGCGGCCATCGTCGGGGCGGCCGGGCTGGTCCCGACGCTGGCGGCCGTCGAGGCCGGGAAGCGGGTGGCGCTCGCCAACAAGGAGTCGCTGGTCGTGGCCGGCGCGCTCGTCGAGGCCGCCGCCGCCCGGTCCGGCGCCGTCGTGCTGCCGGTCGATTCGGAACACTCGGCGCTGTTCCAGTGCCTGGTCGGCGAGCCCGCCGGGTCCGTCGGCCGGCTGATCCTGACGGCCTCCGGCGGCCCGTTCCTCACGCGCCCGGCGGCCACGTTCGACGCCATCACGCCGGCCCAAGCCGTCGCCCACCCCAACTGGTCGATGGGCGCCAAGATCTCGGTCGACTCGGCGACGATGATGAACAAGGGCCTCGAAGTGATCGAGGCGCGCTGGCTGTTCGGCGTCCCGGCCGACCGGATCGACGTCGTGGTCCACCCGCAGTCGGTGGTCCACTCGGTCGTCGAGTTCGTCGACGGGTCGTCGAAGGCCCAGGTCGGGCCGCCCGACATGCGGGTCCCGATCCAGGTGGCCCTGTCGTACCCGGCCCGGTGGCCGGCCGACCACGCCCGGCTCGACTGGACCCAGGCGGGCCCGCTCACGTTCGAGCCCGCCGACCGCTCCCGGTTCCCGTGCCTCGGCCTGGCCTTCGACGCGCTCCGCGCCGGCGGCTCGGCGCCGGCGGCGCTCAACGCCGCCAACGAGGTGGCCGTGGCCCGGTTCTTGGACGGGTCCATCCGCTTCACCGACGTCCCGCGTCTGGTCGAGGCCGGCCTCTCGGCGGCCCGCCCGGCGGGCACGCTCGACGGCCTGCTCGCCGTTGACCGGGCCGCCCGCCGCGCGGCCGAGTCCGTCCGCACGCCCACCCCCGCCTGACGGCTCGACCGTCGCCCCGACTCTGATGGACGTCCTCTTCAACTCGCTGTCCTACTTCCTGTGGGTCGCGCTCGCGCTCGGCGTGCTCGTATTCGTCCACGAGCTCGGCCACTTCCTGGCGGCCCGGTTGTTCGGGATGCGCGTCGACGCGTTCTCGCTCGGCTTCCCGCCCAACCTGTTCCGGCGGACGGTCGGCGACACCGAGTACCGCGTCGGGGCGGTCCCGCTCGGCGGCTACGTCAGCATCGCCGGGATGGTGGACGAGCGGATGGACGCCGAGGGGCTCGAGAGCGAGCCGGCGCCGGACGAGTTCCGGTCGAAGCCCGTGTGGCAGCGGAGCGTCGTGATCTCGGCCGGGGTCATCTTCAACCTGGTCTTCGCCGTCGTCCTGTTCAGCGCGCTCTCGTTCGTCTACGGCCGCTCGTACACGCCGGTCGAGAACGTGCCGCTCGAGGTGGCCGAGGGCTCGGTCGCCGCCGAGATGGGGCTCCGGTCGGGCGACCGGATCGTCGGCGTCAACGGGGAGCCGGTCGAGCGGTTCGAGGAGGTGTTCACACCTGACATGCTGGCCGCCGACCCGTTCCGCGTGACGGTCCTGCGCGAGGACGGCCGGGCCGAGCTGGCGGGGCCGGACGGGCTGGCGTCGACGCTCTCGCGCCGGGCGATGGAGCTCGAGCGGGCGGGCGACGACCCGTCGCTCGGGACGGTCTTCGGCGTCTCGCTCCGCCTGCCGCCGGTCCTCGCGTCGGTCTCGGCCGGGTCGCCGGCCGACGCGGGCGGCCTGCAGGCCGGCGACCGGATCCTGTCCATCGCCGGCGACCCGACGGTGTCGTGGAGCCGGCTCACCGACCAGGTCGCGGCGACCGAGGGCCGGCCGGTGACGGTCGTCTGGGCCCGCCCGGACTCGCTCGGGCCCGCCGGCCCGGCCGCCCGCATGGTCGAGCGCCGAGGGGCCGCCGTCGTGTACCAGGCCGAGATCGCCCCGCGCGCGTCCGGCGACGGCTACCTGCTGGGCGTCGGCGTCGACGACACGGCGCTCGGGCAGCGGATCGAGACCCTGGGCCTGGGCGCCTCGCTCGCGTCCGGCGTCGACCGGACGGTCGGCAACGTAACGATGACGTTCGCCTTTATCGGCAAGCTGGTGACGGGGCGCGAGAGCGTCCGCGACAACGTGGGCGGGCCGCTCATGATCGCGAAGCAGTCGAAGGAGGCCGCCGACCTGGGCCTCCGCGTGTTCTGGGAGTTCGTGGCCTACCTCTCGATCGCGCTGGCCGTGTTCAACATCCTGCCCATCCCGGCCCTCGACGGCGGCCACCTGGTGTTCTTGGGGTACGAGGCCATCGTCCGCCGCGAGCCCTCGCTGAAGGTCCGGCTGGTCGTCCAGCAGCTCGGCGTGGCCCTGATCCTGGCCCTGATGGTGTTCGTCATCTTCAACGACGCCGTCCGTTGGTTCGGGTAAGAGGCCCAGCGGGCGTCGCGAGTCCGGCGGGCGGCCGAAGAGGCGGGCCCGCGCGCGCCGCCCGAACGTTGCCGAGCCCACCGCATACAACGGCCGCCCCTCCTCCAGACCCATGAGCCCCGACCCCGACCGACCCCTCGACCCCGACGAGGATCTCGACCCCGAGATCTCGGACGGCGAAGCGCCCCAAGCCATGCGGCTCTTTACCGAGCCCGAAGAGGCCGACGTCCGCCTCGACCCGGACAACCCGGCGTTCGACCGAGTCCAGCAAGGGAAAAAGATCGACGAGGAGTACGAGCGGGAGTACAACCGGCGCTACGTCAAGGAGCACGGCGACCACCACGGCCACGACCCCATCGAGGGCCCGGAGGCCGAGGGCGCGGGGTGACGCGCGATCCGAGCGGCCCGTCCGTTGGTGCGCCGTCTCCTCGGACCCCATGACGCGCCTCGTCCTCGCCGGTTGTCTCGCCCTGCTCGCTGGCGTCCCGGCGCAGGCCCAGCTCCGGCTCCACCTCGCCGTCACGGCGGACGCCCCGGGCGACACGACCGGGCTGAGCCGCCAGCTCGACCCGTCCGGCGCCGGGGTCCACATCGGCGAGGCGGTGCTCGACGTGCCGGCCGAGTCGGTCGTGACGGTCGGGCTGGAGGAGGACGCCGAGGGGGCGGCCGTCCTCTCGGTGTGGCTGGACCCGGCCTCGGCGCTGGTCCTGTCGCGCGTGACGGCGGCCGCGACCGGACGCGCGCTGGCCGTTCTCTACGACGGCCGCGTGCTGTCGGCGGCCCGGGTCGACGGCGTCGTGGCCAACGGGCTCGTCCAGGTTGCCGGCCTCCCCGTCGCTGACGCCGAGCGGGTGGCCGAGGCGCTGCGGGACGAGACGCTCGCCGGACCTGCCGCCGAGGCCGCACCGCGTGTGCCGCAGCGGATCGAGCCGCCGGCTCGGCCCGCCGTCCTGCCGTCCTCGCCCGTCGCGAGCGGCGACGCCGGCCAGGCCGCCCTCCTCTTCGTCAACGCCCTCCGCCGCCAGGCGTGGGCCGAGGCCGCCGACGCGCTCCACCCGAGCGCCCAGGCCACGATCCGGCCGGACGCGCTGGGCCTGCTCCGGGTCGACGGGCCGACCGTCCGCGTCCGCGACGGGCTCCGGGAGGGGCGGTTCTCCCTGGCCGACGCCGGCGTGCCCGACGTCCGCTCGCTCGACGGCGTGGCCGACCGCGACCTCGCGGCGCTCTACCTCGCCGGGCTCGGCGCGATCGGCGTCTGGGGCGCCCCCGGCCTCCCCGTCACCGTGGTCGGCCAGGTCGTGGACGGGGCCGACGCCCACGTGCTCTTGCGGAGCCGGGGCGACGGCGCGTCGGGACTGTCGGAGGTGACGGTCGTCACCGTGCGTCGGGACGCCGGCGGGCGGTGGCGGGCCCTGCTGACCGAGGCGCGGGGGTACTGACCGGACCCCGCGGCCGGAGCGCCGGCCGCTCGCGGGCTCGGCCGTCCTAGTTGAGCGGTGCGGCCCCGAAGTGGACCCCGAACCGCTCGCACCAGATCGAGACGCCCGCGAACCTCTCGGCGTCGAGGCCGGCCGGCACGGGGTAGTTCTGGTTGCCGTTCGTGCTCTTGAGCGCGCCGAGCGACGTGCCGCCCTCCGCCACGTCGCCGGTCCTCTGGCGGACGAGCCACACTTCGAGCGCCGGGCCGTTGTCGGTCTCGAACCCCTCCAACCGGACCGTGAGCGAGCCGTCGTCGGCGCGGTAGAGCAGGGCCTCGCCCGACACGTCGTGGCCGCTGTCGCTGGCGAACGCCCCCCGGGCGACCAGCTCCGGCGAGGCGGCCGGCATCGCGTCGTCGACGGTCCGGGTCGGCATCGTGTCGCCGTCGTTGGAGACCGGCGTGGCGGGCGCCGTCGGGGCGGGGTCGTCGACGGCGCCCGTGGGCGACGACTGACAGGCGGCCAGGCTGAGGGCAGCGAGGAGGACGGCGGGGCGATCGGAGCGGGAGCGGGTGGGGCGTCGACCTAGCCTGCGCCTACCAACGCTCGGCCTCCAATTTGGCGCAAGCCCTAGGACGCAAAGGGATTGAGAGACCGGGCGCGAGCGCGGAGCACCCGGCCCCGCCACAGCAGCGCGCCGAGGGAGAGCGGGACGACGGCGACGGCCGCGACGACGAGAGGCAGAGGAGACATGAGCGACAAGCCAGGGGAGGGGACGAAGATGACGCGTCGCCCGTCCCCACGAGTGTCCGGCCCGAGGATCTGGGGCGGTCCCCGACCGCGCCCGTCGCTTTCCCCGAGCGTTCACCCCTGGGCGCCAACCCCTCCGCCCGGCCCTCGTACGGGCCCCACGACCTTCCCATGCTGTTATGCCGACGACCTCGCTCGGACTCGCCCCCGGCACCCGCCCCCGTGTCGTCGTGGTCGGCGCGGGGCACGGCGGGCTCGAGTGCGTGCTCGCCCTCGAGAGCGCGGCCGTCGACGTGCTCCTGGTCGATCGGAACAACTACCACAAGTTCCAGCCGCTCTTGTACCAGGTGGCCACGGCCGGGCTCGACCCGTCCGACATCACGCAGCCCATCCGCCACATCGTGCGGTCGCAGCGGAACGCCGACGTCCGGCTGGGCCTGGTGACCGGCGCCGACCTCGACGCCCGGACGATCTGGCTCGACACGGGCGAGACGGTCCCGTACGACGCCTTGGTGCTCGCGCCCGGCGCGTCGACGGCGTTCTACGGCGTCGAGGGCGCGTTCGAGCACGCCTTCCCGATCAAGAACGTGCCCGACGCCATCGCGCTCCGGGGCCACGTCCTGAGCCAGTTCGAGACGGCCGCTCGCGACCCGGGGCAGATCGACCAGGGCGTCCTGACGACCGTCGTCGTCGGCGGCGGGCCGACGGGCGTCGAGATGACCGGCGCGCTCCGCGAGCTCATCGGCGTGTTGGCCAGGGACTTCCCGACGGTCGACGTCGGCAGGGCTCGCGTGGTCCTGGTCGACGGCGACCGCCTCCCGCTCGCGGGCTACGACGCCGACCTCCGCGAGTACACCCGGGACACGCTCGAGAAGAAGGGCGCCGAGGTCCGCCTCGGGACGAACGTGGCGCGCGTCGAGGCCGGCGGCGTGGTCCTGGCCGACGGCGCCCGCATCGAGGCCGGGACGGTCGTCTGGGCCGCCGGCATCCAGGCCAACCCGCTCGCCGACGCGCTCGGGCTGGAGCAGACCCGGGGCGGGCGCGTCGTCGTGGACGAGACGCTGCGGGCGCCGGGCTGGGACCGCGTGTTCGTCGTCGGCGACGCGGCGGGGGCGACCGACTCGGAGGGCGAACTGTACCCCCAAGTGGCCCAGGTCGCGATCCAGCAGGGCCGGCACGCCGCGGCACTGATCGAGGCGATGACGTCCGGCGCCCCGTCCGACGCGCCGTTCCGGTACGCCGACCTCGGCCAGATGGCCACCATCGGCCGGAACGCGGCCGTACTCCAGACGCCGGGCGGCCTCAAGCTGACCGGCTTCCTCGCCTGGGCCGGCTGGCTCTTGGTCCACATCGTCAAGCTCGTCGGCTTCCGGAACCGGGTCTCCGTCTTCGTCAACTGGCTCTACAACTACGCCACGTACGACCGCGGCCCGCGGATCATCCTGACGGCCGACCGCGGCGAGCCGGCCCGGCCCGTGCTGGCGACGGCGCCGACCGAGGCCGGCCCGGGCGGCGGCTCCCACGACGCCCGCCTGGTCGACGACGGGGGAGGAGACCCAGCGGAGGCCTCGTCGGCACGTCGCCCGTAGCTTCCCCTGCCGCGCCCGAACCCCATGACTCCGCTCCGCGACTCGCCCGACCTTTCCGCCGTCCGCGACGCCCTGGTAAGTGCCGACCGGATCGTGATGACGACGCACCAGCGGCCGGACGGCGACGCGATCGGGACCGAGCTCGCGCTCGCCCGAGCGCTCCAGACGCTCGGCAAGACGGTCACGATCCTGAACGCCGACCGCGTCCCGCGCAACCTCGACTGGCTCGCCGAGGAGCAGCCGGCCGGGCTCCTCCACGTCTACGAGTCCGGCGACCTCGCCCAGGCCCAGGCCGTCGCCGACGCCGACGTGTTGCTGGTCGTCGACGCGAACGCGGCGCACCGGCTGGGGGCCGTCGGCGGCGTCTTCCGCAAGGCCGGCAAGCCGGTCCTGCTCCTCGACCACCACCCGGACCCGGAGACGTGGTTCGACGTCGCCTGCGTGCGGACCGACACGGCGGCGGCCGCCGAGATCGCCTACGACCTCATCGCCGGCATCGACCCGGCGCTCGTCGACCGGGCCGTGGCGACGGCGCTCTACGTCGGCATCATGACCGACACCGGCTCGTTCCGCTACGGCGCGACCACGCCCCGCACGCACGCCATCGTGGCCGACGTGCTCGAGCGCGGCGACGTGCGCCCGGAGCCGATCCACGTGGCCCTCTTCGACGGCCGGAGCCGCGAGGGGTTGGCGCTCCTGAGCGCCGCGCTGGCCACCATCACGACGCACTACGACGGCCGGCTGGCGACGCTGTTCGTGACCCAGGACATGATCCGCCAGTCCGGCGCCTTCTTCGACGAGACCGAGGGGCTCATCAACTACGGGCTGTCGCTCGACGGCGTGCTGGCGGCCGTCATCTTCCTCGAGCTGCCGTCGGGCGTCAAGCTCTCGTTCCGCTCCAAGGGCGACTGCCCGATCAACGCCTGGGCCTCCCGGTTCGGCGGTGGCGGCCACGCCAACGCGTCCGGCGCCTTCGTCAAGGACGGCCAGCTCGCGCGGACGATGAAGGACGTGATCGACGCGGCGCCGCCCCACGTCGCCGCCGACCCGGCCCTCGCGGACGACGACGGCGGCCTCTCGGACTCCGACTTGGCGCTGCTCGCCCAGTTCAAGGGGACGCTGGAGTAGGCGACGACCTGGACGGTCTGGGCCGCAGACGTCGGACCCCGCTCGGACGGTTCCCTCTGCCCGTCGTCCGCGGTTCGCGATCGGTCGCCCCCGCGGAACCGCTCGCGCCGCGCCGGGTGACGGAGTGCCCCCGCACCCCGACCGCTTTGACGACCCTCGTGTCCGGCGACCTGTTCGCCCAGCCCGGCCTCCTCGTTCTCCCCGTCGACGGCGACGGGCCCGGCGCGTGGCGCCAGGCTCTCGGCCCCGCCTTCGACACGGCCCTGGCCGACGCCACCGCGGGGAAGCGGCCGTCGCTCATCGTCCGCGACGACGGGTCGCGCGTGGCCGTCGTCGCGGTCGGTGACGAGCCCGGGGCCGAGCGCTGGCGGTGGGCGGCGGCGTCCGTCGCCGGGGCCGTCGCCGGGTTGGAGATCGAGCGGGTCGTGCTGGCGGTCCCGCCCGGCCACGGGGCCGAGACGGCGGCGGCGCTCGTCGAGGGCTTCCGCCTGGCGAGCTACCGCTTCGACACGTACCGGACGGAGGAGGCGCCGACGCCTCCCGACCTCGTCGTGTGGACGGAAAGCGCTGAGGGCGTCGCCGCCGCCGTCCGCCAGGCCGACGTCCGGGCCGACGCCACGGCTTGGGCCCGCGACCTGGTCAACCTCCCGCCCGACGCCAAGATGCCCGCCGACTTGGCCGACCGGATCGCGGAGACGGCGACGGAGGCCGGCGTCGCGTGCGACGTCTGGGACAAGGCGCGCATCGAGGGCGAGGGGATGGGCGGCCTGCTCGGCGTCAATCGGGGGAGCCTGGACCCGCCCCGGTTCGTCGTGCTCGAGTGGGCGCCGGACGGGACCGAGGACCAGGCGCCCGTCGTGCTCGTCGGCAAGACGGTGACGTACGACACGGGCGGGCTGTCGCTGAAGCCGACCAAGGACTCGATGGACAAGATGAAGGCTGACATGGCGGGCGGCGCGGCCGTCGCCGCGGCCGTCGTCGGGGCCGCGCGGCTGGGGCTGGAGGTCCGCGTGGTCGGCCTGTTGCCGATGTCGGACAACCGGCCCGGCGGCCGGGCCTACGCCCCCGGCGACGTGCTCACGATGCACTCGGGCGCGACGGTCGAGGTGCTCAACACGGACGCCGAGGGCCGCTTGCTCCTGGCCGACGCCCTCAGCTACGCCCGTGGGCTCGGGCCCCGCTGGGTCCTCGACGCGGCCACGCTCACCGGCGCCCAGGGCGTCGCCCTAGGTGAGCGCGTCGCGGCCGTCGTGGCCCGCGACGCCGACCGCGACCTGGCCGACCGCGTCCACCAGGCCGGCGACGCGACCGGCGACCTGGCGTGGCCGCTCCCGCTCTACCCGCACTACCGCGACCAGCTCAAGAGCGACGTGGCCGATCTCAAAAACGTCGGCGGGTCGATGGCCGGGACGATCACGGCCGCCGCCTTCCTGGAAGCGTTCACGCGCGCCGACGACGAGCCGGCGTACCCGTGGGTCCACGTCGACCTGGCGCGCCCGGCGTTTCTGGACACCGCCTACGGCTACCGGCCGAAGGGCGCGAGCGGCTTCGGCGTCCGCCTGCTCCTCGACCTGCTGGCGGAGGAGGTCGAGGGTGGAGGGTAGAGGAGGGCCGAAAAGGTCGGGCGCAGGGCGAGCGCGTTCCCAGTCCGCGAGCTGGAAC
Organism: uncultured Bacteroidota bacterium; assembly: GCA_963848075.1. Lineage (GTDB taxonomy): Bacteria > Bacteroidota > Rhodothermia > Rhodothermales > Rubricoccaceae > Rubrivirga. The sequence continues at coordinate 1,138,126 of CAWKCB010000004.1, read as the reverse complement.
CAGAGTATGGGAGGAGGGGGTGCGGGGGACATCCACTCCCATACGCCCGCACCCCCGTCCTCCGAACCCGTCTCCGAGCCACGAACGTTCGCGCCCTGGGTTAGGGAGCTCGCGAGTACGACATCACCTCCTCTATCCTCTACTCTCCATCTTCCAGCCTCCATGTCCCGATTCGCCCTCGCGCTGCTCCTCTCGCTCGCGGCCTGCGCGACCGACCCCGACGCCGCCGGCACCACCAACCCGGCCGTGACCACGCCCGCCGAGGCCCCACCGTCGGCCGCCGACCCCGACGCCGTGCCGTTCGACATCCCCGCCGACTCGGCCACCTCGCTTCCTGAGTAGATGCCGCGCCCGCTCCTCGCGCTCAGCATCGGCGACCCGAACGGGATCGGGCCCGAGGTCGTCCTCAAGGCCGCCCGTCACGACGACGGCGCCGACCTGCTCGCCGTCGGCAGCGCCGTCGTCGTTCGAGCGCAAGCGGAGGCGCTCGGGCTCGGGCCCGTCCGCGAGGTGGCCGGCCCGGCGGAGGCGGCGGGGGAGGGGCTCGCCGTCCTCGACCCGGACCCGAACAGCCGGCCCGTCCTCGACGTCGGGCAGACGACCGCCGAGGGTGGGCGACGGGCAATGGAGGCCGTGGCCCTCGCGGTCGACCTCGCGCTCGCCGGCCGCGTCGACGGGATCGTGACGGCGCCGATCTCAAAGGAGGCCATCGCGCGGGCCGGCTACGCCGTCCCTGGCCACACCGAGTTCTTGCAGCAGCGGACGGGCGCGTCGACCGTCGTGATGGTGCTCGCGGCCGACCTGGACGCCGGGCCGCTCCGCGTCGCGCTGGTGACGATCCACGTCCCGATCGCGGCCGTCCCGGCCCTCGTCACGGTCGAGCGCGTCCAGCGGACGTGCCGGACGCTGGCCGACGCGCTCGCCCGCGACCTCGGCGTCGCGTCGCCCCGGCTGGCGGTCTTGGGCCTCAACCCGCACGCGGGCGACGGCGGCGTGATCGGCCGCGAGGAGATCGACGTGATCCGCCCCGCGCTCGACGGCTTGCGTGCCGAGGGCCTGCGGGTCGACGGCCCGTTCCCCGCCGACGCTTTTTTTGGTCGAGCCGGCTGGCGCAAGGTCGACGCCGTCGTTGCGATGTACCACGACCAGGGGCTCGCCCCGTTCAAAGCGCTCGCCCAGGGCGCCGGCGTCAACGCGACGCTGGGGCTGCCGATCGTCCGCACGAGCCCGGACCACGGGACGGCGTTCGACCTCGCCGGCCAGGGCGTGGCCGATCCGTCGTCGATGCGGGCGGCGATCCGGCTCGCGTCCGACATGGCGCGGCGTCGAGGGTTGAGGGTTGAGGGTTGAGGGTTGAGGGTTGAGGGTTGAGGGTTGAGGGTTGAGGGGGCTGGCAGCCGTCGAAAAGTTCCGGGCGACTTCCCGTCACTCGCTGGCACCTCCGGCCCGGGACGGCCATCTTCCCGTTTCCCGTTTCCCGTTTCCCGTTTCCCGTTTCCCGTTTCCCGTTTCCTCCGTGCCCGACCCGTACTCCGCCCTCGCCGCTGGCTATGATGTCGTGATGGCCCACGTCGACTACCCGATGTGGGCGGCCGCCGTCCAGGGGATCGTCCGCCGCCACCATCCCGAGGCCGAGCGCGTGGTCGAGCTGGGGTGCGGGACCGGGACGCTGGCCGTCGCGCTCCAGCCGTACGGGCCGCCGCCGGGCGGCTACGCCTACCGCGCGTTCGACGGGTCCCCGGCGATGGTCGAGCAGGCGCGCGAGACGGTCCGCCGCGCCGGCCGGCCGGTCGAGTTGGGCGTGCTGGCGTTCGGCGAGGCGGTGCCCGGCCCCCCCGCCGACGTGGTCGTGCTGGTGTACGACGGGCTCAACTACCTCCTCGAGACCGACGACGTGACGGCGCTGCTGGCGAGCGTCCGCGACGCGCTCGCGCCCGACGGGATCGCCGTCATCGACCAGTCAACGCCGACCAACTCGGTCAACCACGCCGCCGACGGGTTCGACGACGCCGGCGAGACCGACGCCTTCTCGTACCTCCGCACGAGCCGCTACGACGCCGGCGCCCGGCTCCACACGACCGAGTTCGAGCTGACGCTGCCCGACGGCCGCCGGCTCCGCGAGACGCACGTCCAACGGGCCTACACGATGGCCGAGGTCGAGGCCGCCGCCGCCGCCGCCGGCCTGGTCCCGGTCGCCGCCTACGACGAGTTCGAGGACGCCCCGGCCGACGAGACGACCGAGCGCGTCCACTGGGTGTTCGCCCGAGCCGACTCGGACGCGCCGCCGGCGTAGCTTGGGCCGTCTCCTCCCCGCGCCCGTGGACCCCGTCGTCGAACGCATCTCCGACTCCGCCGCGCCGCCCTCGGCCGGCCCGCCGCGCGCGCGCCCGCTCGTCGAGATCCGCAACGTGGCCGCCGGCTACACCGACCCGTCCGGCGCCCGCGTCGACGTCGCGAGCGACCTCAACCTGACGATGCAGCCGGGCGAGATGGTCTACCTTATCGGCCCGACCGGGAGCGGCAAGTCGACGATCCTCAAGCTGCTCTACATGGACCTCCAGCCCGAGTACGGGCTGGTCCGCGTGGGGCCGTACCAGTCCGACACGACCCAGGACAAGGACATCCCGCTGCTCCGGCGGATGCTGGGGATCGTGTTCCAGGACTTCCAGCTGCTCCCCGACCGGAGCGCCTACGACAACGTGGCCTTCGCGCTCTACGCGACCGGCAAGCGGGGCAAGGAGGTGAGGGAGCGGGCGCTCCAGGCGCTGGCCCTCGTCGGGCTGGGCCACCGCGCCAAGGCCCGGCCGAGCGAGCTGTCGGGCGGCGAGCAGCAGCGGGCCTGCATCGCCCGGGCGCTCGTGAACCACCCCCGCCTGGTCCTGGCCGACGAGCCGACGGGCAACCTCGACCCGCGCGTGGCCGACGAGATCCAGAAGCTGCTCGTCAAGGTCCACCGCCAGGGCACGGCGCTCCTGATGGCCACGCATGACTACCGACTCGTCAAGGCCTTCCCGGCGCGGACGCTGGCCCTCGTGCGTGGGCGGTTGGTCGAGGTCGACCCGGACTCGCTGTAGTGCGGGCCGGGCTGCTGGTCGTCCTGCTGGCGGCGCTCGCGGCCGGCGGGTGCGGCGCCGACACGCCCGCGCCGGCCACGGGACCGCCGTCGCCGCTCGACGTCGCGGCGGTCCGCGACGGTCTCGAGCGGTGCCTCGACGGCGACGCCGACACGGGAGTGGCCCGGCTCGACTCCGTTCTGGACCGGTCGCCCGGGGCGCCGGACGCGCTCGTCGCGCGCGGCCTCTGCCGCTGGGCGAGGTGGGACGACGGCGGCGACGGCGACGACGCCCGCCTGGCCTACGAGGACCTGAGCGCCGCCATCGAGGCCGTCGAGGCCGGCACGCCCGCCCGGGGCACGCCGCTCGACGAGATCTACAGCCGCCGCGCCTTCGTCGCCCAGGCCCTGGACGGCGCCTGGGTCCGCACGATCGAGGACCTCGACCGGGCCGTCGCCCTCGCCCCCGACCAACCGCGGCACGTGCTCGACCGCGGCGTCGTCCGGTCGTACGCCGGCGACAGCGCGGCCGCCCGCCGCGACCTCCGCCAGTACCTCGCCCTCGCCGACTCGGCCGGGACGCCGGACCCGTCGCGCCAGGCCGTCGTGGAGCGGCTGTTGGAGGATCTCGGGGAGTAGAGGGGAGCGCGGGGGTATGGGAGGGGGGCAGGCGCTCGCCGCCTCAGGAGCCGGAGGCCCCGAAGCGCGGAGGGGGAGGAAAGGTCGGAGAGAAGGCCCCTCCGTCCCTTCCGTTTCCTCCTCCCTGTCCGCCCCGCCCCCACCCCCCACTCCCACACTCCACCCGCCGCGTCTATCTTCGCGGCTTCACATTCCCACGCCCGCCCGCCACATGGAGCTCCTCTCCGTCGTCATCGACGCCATCAACAACGTGCTCCGGTGGCCGCTCGTCATCGGGCTCCTCGGGACGGGCCTGTTCCTGACGATCCGGCTCGGGTTCGTCCAGTTCCGCCGGCTCGGCCACGGGTTCGCCGTCGCGACCGGCCGCTACGACGACCCCGACGAGCCCGGCGACGTGAGCCACTTCCAGGCGCTCACGACGGCGCTGAGCGCGACGGTCGGCGTGGGCAACATCGCCGGCGTGGCGCTCGCGATCCACATCGGCGGGCCGGGCGCGCTGTTTTGGATGTGGGTCACGGCGCTCCTGGGCATGGCGACGAAGTACTCCGAGGTCACGCTCGCCCAGCAGTACCGCGACGTCCACGTGGACCAGGACGGGAGGGCCTGGGAGGGCTCGGTCTCGGGCGGGCCGATGTACTACATCGAGCGCGGGCTCGGGCCGAACTGGAAGCCGGTCGCCATGTTCTTCGCGTTCGCCCTGATGCTCACGTCGTTCATGACGGGCAACGCGGTCCAGGCCAACACGGTCGCGACCCAGGTGTTCGACTCGTTCGGCGTCCCGGTCTGGATCACCGGGCTCGTCACCGCGACCATCGTCGGCGGCGTGATCCTGGGCGGGATCACCCGGATCGGCAAGGTGACGAGCATCGTGGCCCCGGCGATGGCCGCCGTCTACGTGGCCGGCGCGCTCCTCATCCTGGCCCTCAACATCGGCGAGATCCCGGCCGCGTTCGGGCGGATCTTCTCCGAGGCCTTCAACCCGACCTCGGGCGTGGCCGGGACCGGCGCCGGCGTGTTCCTCTTGACGATGCTCTACGGCGTCCAGCGCGGGCTCTTCTCGAACGAGGCCGGCCAGGGCTCGGCGCCCATCGCCCACTCGGCGGCCAAGACCGACGAGCCCGTTTCCGAGGGCGCCGTCGCCCTGCTGGAGCCGTTCATCGACACGATCCTGATCTGCACGATGACGGGCCTGGTCCTCGTCACGACGGGCGCGTTCGAGGCCACCGCCCCGGCGGCCGTCGACCTCGACGCCTCCAACGTGTCCCTCGTCGAGGGCACGCGCGACACGGGCTACACGACCTACCTCGGCGCCGACCCGATCTCGTACAACGAGGGGATCCCGCAGGTGCTCGACGGCCCGCGCGTCGGCCGGTTCAACGTCGGCATCGACACGCTGTACCTCGACCAAGCCCAGACCGTCCCGTTCTCGGGCACCATCGACCCCTCGACGCGGGCCGTGCTCGACGCCGACGGCAACGTGGTCGACACGTTCTACGCCAACACCGTCCGCACCTCGGCGCCGCTGACGACGCTGGCCTTCGAGCGCGGGCTGGCGCCGATCGGGCTGGGCGGGATGGGCCGCTTTATCGTGCTCATCTCGGTGATCCTGTTCGCCGTCTCGACGTCGATCTCGTGGAGCTACTACGGCGACCGCTGCGCGAACTACCTGTTCGGGACGCGCGCCATCCTGCCGTTCAAGGCCGTCTTCGTGGTGATGCACTTTGTCGGCGCCGTGCTCGCGGTGACGACGATCTGGGACCTGGGCGACGTCGCCCTGTCGCTGGTGACGCTGCCCAACGTGCTCGCGCTGCTCTTGCTCTCGCCCGTCTTGAAGAAGCTGACCGACAGCTACTTCGAGCGCCGCCCCTGGGTCGAGAACGAGGAGGCCCACAAAAAGGCGAAGGCCGAAGGCCGCCTGTAAGGGCATGAGGCATGGGGGACGGGGCAAGGGGCCCCGTCCTCCACCTCTCGTCCGTCCCGTTTCCCTTGCCACATTCCCCCCGCCCTTTGCTGACCGTCGTCGACCACCCGCTCCTCAAGCGCGCGCTGACCACGCTCCGCGACGCCGCGACGCCCTACGGGCAGTTCCGGCAGACGTTGTCCGACGTCTCGTCGATCCTGGCCTACGAGGCGCTCCGGTCGCTGCCCGTCGAGGAGACGACGGTCCGGACGCCGCTCGAAGAGACGACGGGCTACCGGCTGGCGCGCGAGGTCGTCGTGGTGCCGGTCCTGCGCGCCGGGCTGGGGCTGGTCGACGGGTTCGTCCGGTTCGTGCCCGAGGCGCGCGTCGGCCACCTGGGGATGTACCGCGACGAGCAGTCGCACGAGCCGGTCGACTACTACTCGAACGTGCCGGCCCAGGTGACGTCGGCCCGGGTGTTCGTCGTCGACCCGATGCTGGCGACGGGCGGGAGCGCGTCGGGCGCCGTCAACCACCTCAAGAGCCGGGGCGCCAAGGACTTGTCGTTCGTGTGCCTGGTGGCCGCGCCCGAGGGCGTCGCCCGGCTGGAGGAGTACCACCCGGACGTCCCCATCTTCACGGCCGCCCTCGACCGCCAGCTCGACGAGAACGCCTTCATCCGGCCCGGCCTCGGCGACGCCGGCGACCGCATCTTCGGGACCACCTGATGCACACTCCGTTCGCAGGCACGGGTCATGGGGCGTGGGGCACGGGGCGCCTCGTGACGGCGCTCGCGCTGGGGCTGCTGCTCGCGGCGGCGGGCCAGGCGCAGGCGGGCGCCGAGCCGGACGCGCCGACGGCGACCCAAGACATCTCGTCGCCCGCGTCGCCGCCGGCGCAGGAGCCGGTCACGCTCCAGACCGACTCGTCGGCGGTGGACGCGCCGGTGCTGCTGGACGGGGCGCCGGCCGGGCTCGACACGGCGCCCGCCGTGGAAGGGATCGAGGTCGTAGAGGTCGCCGAGGAGGCCAAACCGGACGTCGGGTGGCTGGCGGTGCTGCCGGCGCTGATCGCCATCGCGGCGGCGCTGCTGTTCCGCCAGGTTATCGTGGCCCTGTTCTTGGGCGTCTGGCTCGGCGGCTGGATCGTGACCGGCGACCTGGCGCTCGGGTGGTTCACCAGCTTGTTCGCGACCGTCCAGGTCTACGTGCTCGGCGCGCTCGCCGACGGCGACCACGCGGCCATCATCATCTTCACGCTGATGATCGGCGGCACGGTCGGGCTTATCCAGAAAAACGGCGGGACGGCCGCCATCGTCGACGTGGCCACCCGGTGGGCGCGCTCGGCCGGGCGGGGGCAGATGGCGACGGCCATCCTGGGCACGGCCGTCTTTTTCGACGACTACGCCAATACGCTGATCGTCGGTGGGACGATGCGGCCGATCACCGACCGCCTGCGCGTGAGCCGCGAGAAGCTGGCCTACATCGTCGACTCGACCGCCGCGCCGGTCGCCTGCCTCGCGCTGACGACGACCTGGATCGGCTACGAGGTGGGCCTGATCGGGACGGCCATCGCGGCGCTCCCGGACTACGATGAGGGCGCGTACTCGGTCTTCCTCAACTCGATCCCGTACTCGTTCTACCCGATCCTGGCGCTCTTCTTCGTCTACCTCATCGCCGGCTCGCGCCGCGACTTCGGCCCGATGCTGGCCGCCGAGCGCCGGGCCCGCCAGACGGGCCAGCTCTACCGGCCCGGCTCGAACGCCGAGGCCGCCGAGGCCGAGTCGGACCTGATGACGCCGCCGCCCGACGCGCCCAAGCGCTTGGTCAACGCGGTGTTGCCGATCGGCGTGCTCGTCGTCGGCGTGATCGTCGGGCTGGTGCTCACGGGCCGGGCGGCCGTCGCCGAGGGCGGGGGCGAGATGACGATCACCAACGTGATCGGCGACGCCAACAGCTACACGGCCATGATGTGGGCCTCGCTCGCGTCCGTCTTGACGGCCGTCGCGCTGACCGTCGGCCAGAAGATCCTGACGCTCGAGAAGGCCGTTGAGGCGTGGTACATGGGGATGCGGACGATGCTGCTCGCCGTCATCATCCTGGTGCTCGCGTGGGCGCTGGCCGGCGTCAACGAGGCGTTGGGCACGGCCGACGTGCTGGTGACGGCGTTGTCGGGGACGCTGGCGCCGGGCTTCGTGCCGGCCCTGGTGTTCCTGCTCGCCGCGGCGACGGCGTTCTCGACCGGCTCGTCGTGGGGGACGATGGGCATCCTGATGCCGCTCGTGATCCCGCTGGCCTGGGGCGTCCTGGCCGCCGACGGGCTCCACACGACGGGCGAGTACCACCACATCATCTACTCGACGGTCTCGGCGGTGTTGGCCGGCGCCGTCTGGGGCGACCACTGCTCGCCGATCTCGGACACGACGATCCTGTCGTCGCTCGCGTCGGGCTGCGACCACATCGACCACGTCCGGACCCAGCTCCCGTACGCGCTCACGACGGGCGCCGTCGCGCTCCTGCTCGGCACGCTGCCGACGGGGTTCAACGTGCCGTGGTGGGTCATGATGCCGATCTGCGCCGCCGTCCTGGTGGCCGTCGTCCGGTTCGTGGCCCAGCCCGTCGACGACCCGGCGTTGGTGGAGGTGGAGGCGTAGCCTCGTGGCTCCGAAAGAGCGTGGCACGCCACGCCCCTGCCGGGTCTGGCGTGTCATCTTGCGGCCCCCAGACAGACGATCGGTGAGCCCGCTAACCCTCGACAACCACCTGCTCGTCGTCGACAAGCCGCCGGGCCTGTTGTCGCAGGCCGACGCGACCGGCGACCCGGACTTGGTCACGCTCGCGAAGGCGTACCTCAAGGAGCGGTTCGACAAGCCCGGCAACGTGTTCGTCGGCCTCGTCCACCGCCTCGACCGGCCGACGAGCGGGGTCGTGGCCCTGGCGCGGACCTCGAAGGCGGCGTCGCGGCTGAGCGACCAGTTCCGCCGTCGCGTGCCGGACAAGACCTACCTCGCCATCGTCGAGGGCGTGCTCGGCGACGGCGGTGGGTGGACCGAGGCCGTCGACGGGATCGACAAGGGCGACGGCGGGAGCGTCCGCGTGGTGCCGGTGGGCCGGCCGGGCAGCCAGCGCGCGGCGCTCCGCTGGCGGACCCGGGCGTCGGACGGCCGGCGGAGCCTGGTCGAGGTCGAGCTGGCGACGGGCCGCAAGCACCAGATCCGCGCCCAGCTGGCGGCGCGTGGCGCGCCCGTCGTGGGCGACTTCCGGTATGGCGACGCGGTCCCGTTCGCCGGCGGTCACGGGATCGCCTTGCACGCCGTCCGCCTGACGATCGAGCACCCGACCCGGCGGGAGCCGCTGACCGTCGTCGCGCCGCCGCCATCACCGTGGAACGGGTGGTTCGACGCCGCCGTCGCCCGGTTCGTCGCCGAGGCGGGCCAGGCCACAGGGTCGGCTGGGGGGCGGACAGGATGAATCATGCCCCTACAAACCGGCTTGCGCGTACCGGCGCCCTCGGCCACCTTCCGTTCCCCGTTCCCCGTTCCCCGTTCCCCGTTCCCCGTTCCCCGTTCCCCGTTCCCCGCATGTCCCGTCCCACGCTCGACGCCACCGAGACGCGCGTCGCCGGCGCCCTCGTCGAAAAGTCGCTGACGACCCCCGACCACTACCCGCTGACGCTCAACACGCTCGTCGCCGCGTGCAACCAGAAGTCGTCCCGCGAGCCCGTCACCGAGTACTCGGAGCGCGAGGTGCAGGACGCCGCCGAGCGGCTGATGCGCCGCGGCCTGGCGGGGACGACGGCCGGCGCCGGCCACCGGGTCGCCAAGTTCCGGCACAACCTGGACCGCGCGCTCGACCTGTCGCGCCGCGAGCTGGCCGCGCTCGCCGTGCTGATGCTCCGGGGCCCGCAGACGCCCGGCGAGATCCGCACGCGGACCGGGCGCCTGGCCGACTTCGCCAGCGTCGAGGACGCCGAGGAGGCGCTGTGGATGCTCGGCGACCGCGACGAGCCCCTCGTCGTCCGCCTGGAGCGCGAGCCCGGCCAGTCGGCCGACCGCTACGCGCACACGCTGTCCGGCGAGGTCGAGGCGGCGCCCGTCGCCCACGGTGTTGAGGAGGAGGCTTCCGTTCCCGTCGCGGGTGGGCCGACGCTGGCCGAACGGGTGGCAGAGCTGGAGGCGGAGGTCGAGCGGCTGAGGGCCGAGATGGAGGCGTTCCGAGCCCAGTTCGAGTAGGGGTCGCGGGCCGTCGCGCACATGCGGAGAGCGAGGCGGCGGTCGGTGTCGGAAAACGGCTCGCGTGTGGCTGAAAAGGCAGGTTGTGGAAGTGCGTTCCTTGTGACAGACACATGGCACCGAAGGGGTCGATCTTGAGCCACATTGACTCCACGACCCATGTCTCCCATCGGACCGACGAATCCCGAGCTGGCCGAGGCGCTCGACCAGATGGCCGAGGTGCTCGTTCGCCAGGGCGAGTCCAACCCGTACCGCGTCCAGGCCTACCTCCAGGCCGCCGCCATGGTGCGCGATCTCGACGAGCCCGTGGCCCGGCTCTACGGGGCCGGCGGGCGCGAGGCGCTGCTAGAGCTGCCCGGCATCGGCGTCAACCTGGCCCACCACATCGCGCAATACGTCGAGACGGGGCGGATCGGATTGCGCGACCGGCTGCTCCGCGCCGACGACCCGGAGGCGCTGCTGGCGACCGTCCCCGGCGTGAGCCGGCGGCTGGCCCAGCGGCTGGTCGACGAACTGGGCGTCGAGTCGCTCGCCGAGCTCGAGCGGGCGGCCCACGACGGCCGGCTCCAGGACCTCGACGGGGTCGGCCCGCGGACGACCGAGGCCATCCGGCTCCAGCTCAACTCGATCTTGAACCGCTCGGCCCGGCGCCGGGCCCGCCGGGTCCGCCGCCAGGTAGCCCAGCTGGCAGCGACCCAGCGGCGCACCGAGCAGGCGACGGAGGAAGCGCCCGAGACCGTCGCGGAGACCGCCGAGGCCACGCCCGAGGTCGACACGCGGCCGGTGGCGACGATCTACTCGCTGTTCCCGCCGGCCGCCGCCTAGCGATCCGCCGCTCGTCCGCCGTCGAAACGCGGCTGGAGCGGCTCAGGACCTCGCAGGGACACCGGCGACGTGTCCCTGCGAGATTTATTGTCTAGCATCTATTGAGGCAAAACGCTCTGTGTCTTAACCTGGGGTCCCACCCCCCAGGTCCATGGCGCGTTTTCTCGTCCCCACGCTCCTCGCCCTGACGCTCGCTGGCTGCGCGGCGCCCGGGGCACCGGCCCAACCGCCGCCCGGCCCGACACCGACGGCTTCGCCCGTCGACCCGGCGCCCCGGCCGAGCGTCTCTGCCGCTCCAGCCGCGAGGGGCCCGGGGTCTCCTCCCTCCGACTCGACGGACGTGTTCTTGGAGGGCTGCCTGCCCCCTTCCGTAGCGGCGATGGACGTCGAGGTAGAGGTGACGGCGCGCACCGAGGACGCCGGCAGCGACCTCGTCCTGCTGGAGTGGTTCGGCCGCGGCGCTGAACCGATCCGTCTCGCCACCGACTTCCACCCGGTCGTCCTTCGTATCGACGGGGAGATGTGCCGGAGCGTGCTCCCCGAGCAAACCGACGCGTTTGATTTCAGGGCCCACATGTCCGACGCGTCCGTAGCGGCGCTGATGCGCCAGAACTCCGAGTGGAAAGCCTCAAAGGTCGGCGGCGTCGAGGCCTACGCCGAGATCCTGAGGGGGGTCTACAGCGACCCGCTCGTCCTGTGTCTCGCCAGCGGCCCGACCAGTGAGACTTGCCTCGACCCGGCGCGTGGCCAAGCACTTCGCAGCCTGGGTATCGCGGTCTCCGACCCCGGACACTAGCCCTTCTCTGGGTTGCCCCGAGGGGCCCCCACGGCCTCCCCCGACCGACGACTACCACCACGCCCTCCGTCCCGATGGCTTCAGACCCGAACACCACCGCGCCCAACCCAGACGCCGTCACGGGATACGATCCCTACACTGGTCCTGGCACCCCGAACTACACCGTAACGAGCGGCCTCGGGCCTCGCAACATCAGAGTCGGGTCGTCGAACCACAAGGGGGTTGACCTCGCCGCTCCGGTGGGCTCGCCCGTCTACGCCATTGCCGACGGCGTCGTGAGTCTCCGTGAGCAGCGAGACAGAAGCGGCAACTACACGGGGTACGGGAAGTACATCGACGTCTCACACGGGCACACCGAAAATGGAAAGGAGGTGGAGTCGCTTACCGCGCACCTGTCCAGGTTCGCCGTCAAGGACGGTCAGGAAGTCAAGAAGGGAGACATCATCGGTTACAGCGGCAACACGGGCACGGGCACGGGCCCCCACATCCACCAGGAGTTCCGTGTTGGCGGCGTGGCGTACGACTACCGCGATGCCGTCGCGGGCGGCCGCGACATCCTGTCTGGGCCGCCCAGCGCGCGCGTGACCGACCCGCTCGCGGACGGCGTGCTCCGGCGTGACGAGCGCGGTAAGGCCGTCGAACGCCTCCAAGAATACCTCGTTAGGGAGGGCTACGGCCCTATTGTCGGCACGCCAGATGGCCGCTTCGGCCCCAAGACGGAGGCGGCGGTCCGTCACTACCAGGAGCAGAAGAGCCTGGGCCTGGACGGTGTCGCCGGTCCGGAAACGCTGCGCTCGCTCGGCATGACGGCCGAGCCGGCGTCGCCGGCCGAGGCGCCCACACCGTCACCGCCATCCGACCCCGCCCCGGCTCTGCCCACGGATCCCGCGCCGACGCCGAGCGGCGCGACGGCCCTCGACACGCCGGGGGCGTTCGCGGCGGTGAGCAGCGCGGACCTCATCTCGCGCTCGCCCGGCGAGGGCCGCCTCGACCTAGCCACCACGAGCCGGCCCGAGCTCGACGCGATCCTGGAGTCCGTCGTCGGCCGGAACGCCGCGGCCGAGTTCGTCGCGGCCATCGACGACCGGTATGGCGAGGGCCAGGGCGCCTTCCACACGTTCATCCTCTCGCTCATGGGGCACGAGGGCAACTTTGCCTTCGGCCGGGAGAACGCCGACCCCGCTGCGGGCTTCAACGTCGGCACGTTCCAGGAGGGGGGGAGCCACATCCGCTCGCAGGCCGAGTCCCGGGAGCAGTACGAGGGGCGCGTCGACCGGGGCGTCGCCATCATGGAACGCGAGATCGGCCGCGAGCTGACGGCCGAGGAGCTCCAGAACCCGGCGGTCCGCGACATGGCCGCGTTCGCTGCGAACCGCGAGGAGCGCAGCGCCAGCATCCTCCCGGCCCTCCAGGCCTACGCCCGCGCCCACCCGGACAGCTACGTCGCCGCGCGGATGGCGCCGTTCGCGGACGTCGAGTTCACCGGCGACCCGACCCAGCTCTGGACCATCCTCTCCGATCCCAACCTTACAGACGAGCAGCGCATCGAGAGCGCGGCCTACCTCAGCCAGGGCGGCATCCGCGACATCGGCGTGACGTTGCTCGAGAACCGCACGCCCGGCGGCGCGGGCTACTACGTCGACATGGAGTTGGTCTTCGCCCGAGCGGCGGAGCCCGACGCGCTCCGCGCCGAGCCGGCTTTCCCGAGGCTCTCGGCCGGCGACGCCGGCCCGGCCGTGGTCGACCTCCAGTCGGCCCTCGTCGACCTGGGCTACGACCTCGGGACGTCCGGCCCCAACGGCGACGGCGTCGACGGCCTGTTCGGCGCCCGCACGCGCACGGCCGTCGGGGCGGAACAGGCCGAGGCGGGGCTCCGCGCCAACGGCCGCGTCGGCCCGGACACGTGGGCGCACATCGCCGCCGCCGTGTCCCAGGAGGTCGCGGTCGAGCAGAACCCCGCGGCGCCGGCACGCGACGAGGAGGCCACGGCGAAGACGCCGGCCGAGGTGCTCGCTGAGGACCCTGGTGGAAAGGCGTACGCCGAGGTCCTGGCCGCCCTCGTAGGCAAACTTGTGGCGCCGAACGTCAGCCCCGAGTGGAACTCGCAGACCGACGACCTTCCAGCCGCAGCGGTGATCGTGACGGACGCCCTCTTCAAGCTCGCTCAGAGCGAGGAGCCGCTGACGCCGGAGGCCATGCAGGCCACGATCGATGGGGCCACGCCGGGCCCGTCGGAGCCACTCAACGAGCCCCAGTTGGCCGTCCTCGGGGACCTCCTCGGCAGCGTCCGGTACCAGGCGGGGGAGCGCCCGGCGGCGTTCGAGGCCTTCGCCGCGATCCGCGCCGAGGAGCAGGCCGCGGCCACCACCCCACCGGCGTCCAACGAGACCCGGGACCCCGATCGCGGCCGCGAGACGCCGGCAGGCACGGCGCCGACCGAGGCCGACCGCCCGGCGCCGGGCGGGGACGGGCAGTCGACTCCGGAGGAGGGGGCGGGCCAGTTGAGCCCGTCCTGGTTGCCTAGCCCGACCCGATGATCCGGGGAAGGCCGGGGTGCACGGGCGCCTCGGCCTTCTCTCGGTCTCCGACGACGCCCGCGGGCCGCGTCGCGCTACGCCCCCTTGCGCTCGGCAAAGTCGAGGAAGCGGTGCGCCAACGTCCGCGCCAGGTCCGGCGTGTTGCCCCACGCCCGGTTGTTGCCGATCACGTGGAGGACGACGCCAGCCTCGACGGCCTGGTACATCAGCGCCGTCGTCTGGTCCACCATGTCGCGGGCGGCGCGCGTGTCGCTGAGGCCGGCCGCCGGGCCCTCGAACGGGTACGCCCGCTGCCACGACTCGTCGAACGCCATGTCGCGCGGCTGGATCAGCCGGACCACGGCCTCGCCCGCGCCCGACGTGAACCGCTCGCCGACGAGCTGCCACTGGTCGATGATCGCGGGGAGCCGCTGCCACAGGCTAAAGCAGAACCCGAGGTCCCGGTTCGCCAACCACTCGAGGTAGGCCGGCGTGAGCAGGTGCGACGAGCGGACTTCGAGGTGGTACGCCGCGTCGTTCGGCACCTCGGCGATGAACCGGTCCCACTCGGCGACGAACGTTTCGGGCGGCGGGCTCTCCGACGCCCGCTCGTAGGGCTGCTCCAGGATCACGCCCGCCAACTTCACACCGAGCTTCTGCTGGGCCGGGACCAGAAACTGGCGCGTGAACAGCTCCGGGTTCAGGTAGTCCGGGTTCTCGACGTAGGCCCACCGCCCGTCGACCTTCCGCCGCAGCCGCCGGGCCACGACCTGCTGGGGCGCCTTGAGCAGAAAGCGCGCGTTGGCCGGCGCCGCGTCGACGTAGTGCTCGAGCGTGAACAGGCCGGGCGACGGCTTGCCGCTTGCCTCGACGAGCGGGCGGTAGTACGTGGAGTCGATCTCCAGGACGCCGAAGTGCTGGAAGTAGTCCTCGACCGAGGCGACCGGCAGCAGGCGCTCCTCGAACGACCGGCCGCCGACGGTCTTCTTGCGCGTCGTGACCTCGCCGGCCCAGACGTCGCGGGGGTAGACCTGGTCGATCCAGGCCGCGTAGCGGTCGCTCGCCGACCCGAACCGGAGCACGGGGTGGATCTTGCGGAGGTCGAACCGGTCGGCCTCGGCGCGGCGGTCGTCGACGGGGCGGGGCGTCATGGGGAGGGGGGGGGCTCGCTCGGCACGATGGACTCGGGGGGCGTCTCGCCGGCCAAGAGGGCGCGGACGGCGCCGCCGGCCACGAACAGGCCCAACGCCAAGACGCCGTAGTACGCCACGACCCGCCAGACGAACAGGGCCGGCCCGCCGTAGCCGGACGGCAGCAGCGGCGCGAGGTACAGCATGTAGAGCGCCTCGATCCCGCCCGAGCCGCCCGGCGTCGGCATGGCGAGGCCGGCGAGCCACAGGCCGGCCGTCCGCATCACGAACAGGACGTGGCGGAACTCGCGCCAGAAGCTCATCGCCACCAGGAAGACGATGCCGTAGCGGGCCGTCCAGTAGAGCAGCGTGTAGCCGGCGCCCTGGACGTAGAACGCGAGCGGCTGGCCGCGGAGCACCGTCGCCTGCTGGCGGAGCTTCCGGGTCTCGCGGCGGACGGTCCCCTCGAACCGGCGGAGCCACTTGAACCGGACGATCCGGTTGGCCAGGCTCTCCAGCAGCTCGGGCCGGACGAGCGTCGCGTAGGCGAAGAACGCGATGTAGCACAGCATCCCCCCGAGGTAGGCGGCCACGGTCCCGATCCCAGCCGCCCCCAGCGCCGTCGGGAACACGGGCAGCCAGATGGCCGACACGTAGAGCGTCACGATCAGGATCGCGAACCACAGCTGGTCCATCAGCATCGTGAACAGCATCAGCGCCGTCACCTGCCCGTAGGCGACCCCGTTCTCCTTGGCGATGAAGAACGCCGCGAACGGGGCCCCGCCCATCGCCGACGGCGTCACGGCCGACATGAAGTCCCACGTGAGCTGGGCCCGGACGCCGGCCCTCGCCCCCAGCGCGCCGCGCGAGACGTGCCGGAGCCGGAGCCCGCCCGACGTGATCTGCAACGCCAGCATCCCGAGCGCGCCCGCGAGGTAGCCCGGCTCGAACGTGGAGCGGACGGTGGCGAACGCGCCCGGCTCGTACGTCAGCCACAGGATCACGCCGACGGCGGCCAGGCTCAAGAGCACCGGCACCACCAAGTCGCGCTTGCGGACGCGACGCGGGGGGGCGGGGGAGGGGGGAGAAGCCGGGGCGTCCATGCGGGGCCGAAGATAGCCGGCCCGGCGAGCGGGCTGGGCCAGTGGCCACCCCGGAACCCAGGGCGAGCACATACTCGGCCGATACCAAGCATGGAGCCCTCCTCCTTGTCATCCTGACCGCGCAGCGAAGGCGTAGCCAACGCGAAGGATCTCAACGCCGAATCTCTAGGCCTCCAGTACCGGTGCTGGACTCCTGGGAACCCGAGTCGAGATCCTTCGCAGGCTCAGGATGACACGTTTGGGGAGGTCGCGATAGCCCTAGCCCCGGAGTCAGGGCGAGCGCGCGACCCGTCACCCCTCGTCCTCCTGAGCGCCATCGCAGGCGTGTCCTGAGCGAAGCCGAAGGGATTGGCTCGCTGCTCGGTGGCCTCCACCGACCCGGCGCCAGCGGGCGCCCATGGAGACACAGGGCCTGAGGCGCAGCCCCCGCGTCGGCTCTTCACCGAGAGATCCCGCCGGGATCTCGCCTCGGTTGTCCACGCGCTCAGACGGCCGGTATCTTGGCGGCCCCTCACCGGACGACTGCGCCCGGACCCGGCTCCCCCCATCTACCGCCGTGGAGACGTTCCTCTTCTTCGTGTTCGCCGTGCTCGCCGTCGCCGGCGCGCTCGGCATGCTGATCTCGCGGAGCCCCGTCGCCAGCGCGCTCTGGATGGTCCAGACGATGCTGGCCATCGCCTGCCTCTACCTCACGCTGAACGCGGCGTTCGTCGGGGTCGTCCAGATCCTGGTCTACGCCGGGGCCATCATGGTCCTGTTCCTGTTCGTGATCATGCTCCTGAACCTGGAGCAGACGCCGCGGCTGAGCGCGTTCACCCCGGCCCGCGCCGCCGCGTTCGTCGGCGGCGTGGCCGTGCTGGCGCTCCTGCTGACGGCCGTCGCCGAGCAGACCGACCTGGTCACCGGCGTCGCCGCGGTCGACGTGGTCGTGGTGGACCCGGGAGAGCCCGAGGTCTTCGTCGGTCCCGAGGGCGAGGCCGAGTTGGTCGTGCCGGCCGAGGTCGCCGTCGTCCCCATCGACCCGACGTCGGTCGAGCAGATCGGCGTGGCCCTGCTCACGCGGCACGCCTTCTCGCTCGAGATCATCGGCGCGCTCTTGCTCGCGGCCACCATCGGCGCCGTCCTCCTCGCCAAGAAACGCTTCGTCTAGGCCGGTTCAGGGTTCGGGGTTCAGGGTTCGCAAGGACCGACACCTCGACGAACCCTGAACCCTGAACCCCGAATCATGGACATCACCTGGTACCTGTCGCTGAGCGCCGTGCTCTTCACGATCGGCGTGTTGGGCGTGCTGCTCCGGCGGAACGTGATCGTCGTGTTCCTGAGCATCGAGCTGATGCTGAACGCGGTCAACCTGACGCTCGTCGCGTTCAGCCAGGCCTTCGGCGACGTCGACGGTCAGATCTTGGTCCTCTTCGTAATGAGCGTCGCCGCGGCCGAGGCCGCTGTCGGGCTCGCCATCGTGATCGCCATGTTCCGCAACAAGCTGACGATCAACGTCGACGAGCTTCGCCTGTTTAGAGGGTAAAGGGGCAGGGGGCATGAGGCACGAGGCCTCTCCGCCCCTTGCCACGTGCCCCATCCCCCTTGCCCTCCACCATGGAACTCCTCGTCCGGCTCATCCTGCTCCCGCCGCTGCTCGTGGCCGCGTTCAACGGGATGATGGGCCTGTTCTCGCCTGGGTACCGCAAGCAAGAGTGGCTCTTGGGCGGGCTGGCGCTGGCGGCCGTCGCGGTCCCGTTCGCGGTCACGGTGATGCTGTTCCTGGGGTACGAGAACCCCGAGGTCGTCCGGTACTTCACCTGGATGGCGGCCGGCGACTTGCGCGTCGACTTCGCCTACCGGATCGACGAGCTGAGCCTGCTGATGACGATGGTCGTCACCGGGGTCGGGGCGCTCATCCACTTGTACAGCATCGGCTACATGCACGGGGACGCGGGGTACTGGCGGTTTTTCGCCTACCTCAACCTGTTCATCTTCGCGATGCTCAACCTGGTGCTGGCCGAGAGCCTGCCCGTGTTGTTCCTGGGCTGGGAGGGCGTCGGGCTGTGCAGCTACCTGCTGATCGGGTTCTGGTACACCGACCTCAAGAACTCGGCGGCGGCCAACAAGGCGTTCATCGTCAACCGGATCGGCGACTTCGCCTTCCTGCTGGCCATGTTCATCATCTACCAGACGGTGACGGCGGCCACCGACGGCCCGTTCGGGCTCGACTTCACGACGCTGCTGGCGCCCGAGACGTTGGCGCTGTTCGAGGGGAGCACGGGCCTGTGGGTCTGCCTCCTGCTCTTTATCGGGGCGACGGGCAAGAGCGCCCAGATCCCGCTCTTCGTCTGGCTCCCCGACGCCATGGCCGGGCCGACGCCCGTCTCGGCGCTCATCCACGCGGCGACGATGGTGACGTCGGGCCTGTACCTCTTGGCGCGGCTGTCGTCGCTGATCCTGCTCCAGCCCGGCGCGATGGCGGTCATCGCCACGATCGGCGCGCTGACGGCGATCATGGCGGCGACCATCGCCATCACCCAGAACGACATCAAGCGGGTGCTGGCGTACTCGACGGTGAGCCAGCTGGGCTACATGTTCCTGGCGGCCGGCGTCGGCGCGTTCTTCGTGGCCATCTTCCACGTGATGACGCACGCGTTCTTTAAAGCGTGCCTGTTCTTGGGGAGTGGCTCCGTCATCCACTCGATGCACCACGTCGAGCACGACTTGGAGCACAAGGGGCTGATCCCGAGCCACGGCCACGGGCATGGGACGCCGCTCGACAGCGAGGCCGACCAGGACACGTTGCGCCACAGCCCGCTGCCCTACGACGGGCCGTTCGACGCCCAGGACATGCGGACGATGGGCGGGTTGCGCAAGGACATGCCGGTCACGGCGCTGACCTTCCTGGTCTCGACGCTGGCCATCGCCGGGATCCCGCCGCTCGCCGGCTTCTTCTCGAAGGACGAGATCCTGTTCCGGACGTTCGAGTTCGGCCAGAACGTCCACATCGGGTACATGGCCCTGTGGGTGGTCGGGCTGATCACGGCCGTGCTGACGGCGATCTACATGACCCGGGCCTACCTGCTGACGTTCGAGGGCGAGTCGCGGTGGCCGGGCGCGCTCGACACGAGGGCCCACGAGAGCCCGTGGACGATGACGGTCCCGCTGTTGGTGCTCGCCGTGTTGGCGGCTGGCGCCGGCTTTTTGGGCCTGCCCGCCGTGTTCGGCGAGAACGCCTCGTGGATCCACGGCTGGCTCGTCGGCCACGACGGTCACCTCGGTCCGGTCGCCGACGCGCTCGAGGCGGCCACGGCCCCGGCCGGCTCCATGTTCGCGACGTTGGACGTGCACCACGCCTCGCACACGGTCGAGTGGGTCCTGCTCGGGCTGGGCGCGGCGCTCGCCGTGGTCGGCGTGCTGACGGCTTTGCTCGGGTTCCGATTCGCCAAGCGCGGGCCGGACGCCGACCGGAGCGTCCGCCGCTCGATGGGCTGGGTGTACGGCCCGGCGAGCCGCAAGTGGTATTGGGACGAGGCCTACGACGCGGCCGTCGTCAAGCCGGTGGTCGAGGGCTCGCGCCAAGGGCTGGGCCCGTTCGACAAGCGCGTGATCGACGGCGGCGTGATGGGGCTGGCGCACGGCGTCCGCGGGCTGGCCGGCTGGCTGCGTGGGGCCCAGACGGGCGTCGTCCAGACGTACGCGCTGGCCATCGTCGTGGGCGTGGTGGCCGTCGTCGCGCTCGTCCTCTTCGTCTGATGAAGGGTTCCGGGCTCCGGGTTCAGGGTTCGCGGTCCGAGGGGTCTTCTCTGCCTCTCGGCTGCGGAGCTGGGTCCCCACTGTTCTCCGTCGGTGCCGATGGAACTGAGCGGACAAACCCGGGCGCGACGTCTTTTGTAGGCACTCGGGGCGGTTCCTGGCGAACCCTGGACCCCGAACGTCGAACCACCTCTCTCTAATGGCTGATCTCCCCGGGCTCCTCTCGCTCGTCATCTTCCTGCCCGCGCTCGGCGCGCTGCTGCTGCTGGCGCTGCCGTCGGTGGACGCGATCCGGTGGGGCGCGCTCGGCGTGACGTTGGCCACGTTCGTCGTCTCGCTGGGGCTGTGGCTCGGGTTCGACCCGGCCGTCTCGACCGCCGCCGCGCCCCAGCTGGCGACGCGGCTGCCGTGGTTCGGCGCCGTCGACATCACCTACTTCGTCGGCGTCGACGGGCTGAACCTGCTGCTGATCCTGCTGACGACGCTGCTGGGCCCGATCATCGTCCTGTCGTCGTGGACCTACATCGGCAAGGCGCACCGGGGGTACTACGCCCTCATCCTGCTGCTCCAGACCGGCGTGACGGGCGTGTTCGCGTCGTTCGACGTCTTCCTGTTCTACATCTTCTTCGAGCTCACGCTGATCCCGATGGTGTTCATCATCGGCATCTGGGGCGGGGAGGACCGGGTCTACGCCGCGATCAAGTTCGTGATCTACACGCTCGTCGGGTCGCTGCTGATGCTGGTCGGCATCCTGTGGCTCGGCTTCGCGGCCGGCGACGCCGTCAACGGCGGCGTGTTCACGACCGACTGGTACAAGCTGGTCCAGTTCGGCGTCCCGCTCGGCTCGCAGATGTGGCTGTTCGGGCTGTTCGGGCTGGCGTTCGCGATCAAGGTGCCGCTGTTCCCGTTGCACACCTGGCTGCCCGACGCCCACACCCAGGCGCCGACCGGCGGCTCGGTCGTGCTGGCCGGCGTGCTGCTCAAGATGGGGACGTACGGGCTCTTGCGGTTCGTCATCCCGTTCTTCCCGAACGCGTCCGAGCGGTTCGCGATGCCGGTCGCGATCCTGGCCGTCGTCGGGATCGTCTACGGGGCGCTGGTGGCGTTTGCCCAGACCGACGTCAAGAAGCTCGTCGCCTACTCGTCCGTCTCGCACCTGGGGTTCGTCGTGCTGGGCGTGTTCGCGTTCGACGTGGTGGCCGTGCAGGGCTCGCTGATCCAGATGGTCAACCACGGGATCTCGACGGGCGCGCTGTTCCTGATCATCGGGATGCTCTACGAGCGGCGCCACACGCGCGCGATGGCCGACTACGGGGGGATCGCCAAGAGCGTCCCGGTGCTGGCGTTCTTCATGCTGTTCAGCGTGTTCGCCTCGGCCGGCCTGCCCGGGCTGAACGGGTTCGTGGGCGAGTTCATGATCCTGCTCGGCTCGTGGAACTCGCCGACGGTCGGCAACCGGCTGCTCGTCGCCGTGGCCACGACGGGCGTCATCTTCGCCGCCGTCTACCTCCTGTGGATGGTGTACCGGACGTTCTTCGGCGAGATCACGGACGAGCGGAACGCGGCGATGAAAGACCTCAACGGGCGCGAGATCGGGCTCCTGCTGCCGCTGGCGGCGCTGATGCTGCTGATGGGCTTCTGGCCGGCCCCGTTCCTGGCCCAGTCCGAGCGGGCCGTCCGGTCGCTGCTGGAGACGTCGATCGCCAAGGCCGACGCGGTCGAGGCCGCCGGCGACGAGGTCGTCGTGGTCCCGGTCCTGTGGCCGGACGAGGTGGCCGTGTTCCCGGCCCCGGCCGCGCCCGCGGCCCCGATCCATAGCGAGTAGCTCACCCTCACCCCCTTGCGCTCATGACCCGGCTCCCTTCGCTGACCTCGTCGACGCTGCTCGCGGTCCTCGCGCTGTTGCTGGCGGTCCCCGCCCTCGGCCAGGACGCCGTTGACGTCCCGACGCCGGCGTCGGAGGCGCCGCCCGCCGCCGTCGAGGAGGCCTTGGAGGCCCAGGACGCGCCGCCGTCGGTCGAGGCGCTCGACATCGAGGACGACGCGGCGGCCATCGAGGCGGCCGGCGAGATCGCCGACCAAGCCCACGGCGACGGCGAGGGCCACGGGGCCGACGGAGGAGGCCACCACGGGCCGATGCCGCCGGTCTGGCTCGTGGTCCCGTTCGCCCTGTTGCTCGGGATGATCGCGACCGGCCCGCTGTTCTACCCGCACTTCTGGCACCACCACTACCCCAAGGTGGCCGTCTCGCTGGGCCTGCTGGTGGCGGCCTACTACCTCGCCGTGCTGGGCGACGGCATCCCGATCCTGCACGCGGCCGAGGAGTACTTCGCGTTCATCGCGTTGCTGGGCTCGCTCTACGTCGCCTCGGGCTGCATCCTGATCAAGACCGACTTCGCGGGCACGCCGCGCGCCAACACGATCCTGCTGCTGGTCGGCGCCGTGCTGAGCAACTTTATCGGGACGACGGGCGCGTCGATGCTGCTCATCCGTCCCTACATGCGGCTCAACGCGGGGCGGCTGAAGGCGTACCACATCATCTTCTTCATCTTCATCGTCTCCAACGTCGGCGGGGCGCTGACGCCGATCGGGGACCCGCCGCTGTTCCTGGGCTTCCTGCGCGGCGTCCCGTTCTTCTGGACCGTCGTCCACATCTGGTACATCTGGCTCCCGACGGTCCTGGTACTGGCGGCCGTGTTCTACGTGTTCGACCGCCGCAACACGGCCGAGAGCCTGCGCGAGGTGGCCGAGGACCGGGGCGTCGACGTCGAGCCGGGCGAGGTGCCGGGGGCGCCGGTCGTGCCCGAGGCGCCCGGCGTCGAGGACGTGGCGCCGGTCCACACGCCGGGCGAGGTGGACCTGGGCGCGCGGCCCAAGCCGGAGCTCGAGATCCTGGGCAAGGCCGGGTTCGGCTGGCTCGCCGTCGTGATCGCGGCCGTCTTCATCGACCCCAAGGTGATCCCGGCCCTCGAAGGCACGGTCATCGACTTGCACCACTTCGGCGTCCCGTTCGGGATCCGCGAGGTGATCATGGGCCTGGTCGCCTTCGGGGCCTACAAGACGGCCGACAAGGCGATCCTCCAGGGCAACGACTTCAACTTCGAGCCCATCAAGGAGGTCGGCTTCCTCTTTATCGGCATCTTCCTGACGATGCAGCCGGCGCTGACGCTGATCGGCGCGTTCGCGGCCGAGAACGCCGACTCCCTCGGCGTGACGTCGTTCTACTTCGGGACCGGCGTCCTGTCGGGCGTGCTCGACAACGCGCCGACCTACGTGTCCTTCCTGTCGGCGGCGATGGGCAAGTTCGGGAGCGACGTCAACGTGCCCGAGATGGTCCGCGACTTCGCGCTCGGGACGACGCTGCCCGCCGAGACGTTCTACCTCCAGGCCATCTCGGTCGCCTCGGTGTTCTGGGGCGCGCTGACCTACATCGGCAACGGGCCCAACTTCATGGTCAAGGCCATCGCCGAGTCGTCCGGGGTCGACACGCCGTCGTTCGTGGGCTACGTCGTGAAGTACTCGCTCCCGATCCTGGTCCCGATCTACATCGTGGTCTGGCTCGTCTTCTTCTCGGGCTACGTCCTCCCGCACCCGCCGGACGCGGCCCACGCCCAGGCCGTCGTCGAGTCCGCCGGCGTCCTGCTCCGCTTCTGATGGGTTCAGGGTTCAGAGGTTCGAGGTTCGCGAGGACCTGCACCTGAGCGAACCCTGAACCCCGAACCCTGAACCGCTTTGGCCTCCCGCACCCCGCTTTCCGACTCCGAGGTCGACGCCGCGCTCCCCCCAGGCTGGCGCCGCGAGGCCGACGGCGGCGACGCCTGGATCGCCCGCGACTTCGCGTTCGACGACTTCCGCCAGGCGTTCGCCTTCTTGACGCTCGTCGCGTTCGAGGCCGAGGGCCGCGACCACCACCCCGAGATCACGAACGTCTACGACCAGGTCGGCCTGGCGCTCTCGACGCACGACGCCGGCAACCGCGTCACCGAGACCGACCTCGCCTTCGCCCGCGCCGTGAACGCGTGGCCGAGCGCGCAAGGCGGCTGACCCGCCGCTCGCCGCTCGCCCACGGGTCCCCTCGTTTACTCCCCTTTGATGTACGACTTCTTCCTCGCCGACCTCGCCGCGACCGGCCCGATCCTGCTCGTGGCCGGGCTCGGCGTGCTCGTCGTGTTGCTCGACGCCTTCCGCAACGACGACGCCTCGATCCCGTGGATCGCGGGCGTCGGGATGGCCGTGGCCGGCATGTGGCAGGCCCTGGCCGTGGGCGACGCCGGGACGGCGTTCGAGGGCCAGGTGTTCGTCGGCGGCGCGGCGGCCGTCGCCAACCTCATCATCCTGGTCGGGTCCATCGCCAGCGTCGCGCTGACGGTCCCGTACCTCTCGCGGCTGGGCCGCAACTTCGGCGAGGTCCACGCGCTCATCCTGTTCGCCACGGCCGGCATGATGACGCTGGCCTCGGCCGGCAGCCTGGTCACGTTGTTCGTCGGGCTCGAGACGATGTCGGTGTGCCTCTACGTCCTGACCGGGCTCGTCCGCGAGGAGTCGACGGCCAACGAGAGCGCGCTGAAGTACTTCCTCCTGGGCGCGTTCTCGACCGGGTTCTTCCTCTACGGGCTCGCGCTGCTCTACGGCGCGACGGGCACGATGCAGCTCGACCTGCTGGCGGCCGGCGTCGCCGAGACCGGGCGGACCGGCCTGTTCCTGGCCGGCGTCGGGCTGCTCTTGGTCGGGTTCTTTTTCAAGGTGTCGGCCGTCCCGTTCCACATGTGGACGCCCGACGTCTACCAGGGCTCGCCGACCGCGCTGACGGCGTTCATGTCGACGGCCTCCAAGGCGGCCACCTTCGCCGCGCTCGCCGTGGTCCTGTCGCGCGCGCTCCCGCCGGTCCTGGTCGACGGGACGGTCCAGCTCACGCTCGCCATCGTGGCCGCCGTGACGATGGTGGGCGGCAACGTGGTCGCGCTGGTCCAGACGAACCTCAAGCGGATGTTGGCCTACTCGTCGGTCGCCCACGCGGGCTACATCCTGGC
Source organism: uncultured Bacteroidota bacterium (assembly GCA_963848075.1). Taxonomy (GTDB): domain Bacteria; phylum Bacteroidota; class Rhodothermia; order Rhodothermales; family Rubricoccaceae; genus Rubrivirga. The sequence goes on along the minus strand of CAWKCB010000004.1, from coordinate 1,113,166 downwards.
CGGGCTCGCGGCTGGCTCGGCCGACGGCTACGGCGCGTCGCTGTTCTACCTCCTGGCGTACACGCTGATGAACCTGGGCGCCTTCGGCGTGATGGGGGCGCTGGAGTGGGACGGCGAGCAGGGGGCCGACCAGGACCTCGCGAGCCTGGCCGGCATCGGCTATCGGAAGCCGTTCCTGGGCGTGGCGATGGGCGTGTTCATGTTCGCGCTGACCGGCTTCCCGCCGCTCGCCGGCTTTATCGGGAAGTACCTCGTGTTCGCCGCCGCCGTCGACGCCGGGCTGGTGTGGCTGGCGGTCGTGGGCGTGCTCGCGTCGGTCGTCTCGGGCTACTACTACCTCCGCGTGCTCGTCGTGATGTGGATGCAGAGCCCGGACGAGGCGCCCGACAACGCGCGGCAGCCGTTCCCCGTCGCCCGGGCGACGAGCATCGTCGTCGCCGCGTGCGCGGTGGCCCTGCTGGTGCTCGGCATCCTGCCGGCCGGCGTGATCGACGTGACCTTGGAGGCGTTCACGCCCGACGCCGTCGTCCAGGTGGTCCCGGTCGTCCCATAGAAGAGGAGGGAGGGCGATGGAGGTAGGCGGAGAGTCGCGGGCCGCGCTCGCCATCCCGCCCGGGCCGCCGAGCCGCCGCCGGAGCGCACGCCGGCTATCCTCTACCCCCCACTCTCCTTCCTCTCATGGACGCCCTCCTCCGCGAGTACCTCCCGACGGCCCCCGACCTCGGCCTCTACGTCGTCCCCGACGTGCCGGCGTCGAAGCTCCGCGCGGCCTTGGCCGACTACGCGCCGGACGTGGACCCCGCCGACGTGCTCGCGCTCTACGACGCGACGCGGCTGGGCTCGGCCAAGGACGGCGCCGTGTTCCTGGCGGACCGGCTGGTGTTCCAGAACAACGACCTCCAGCCGGCGCGCGTCGTTCGCTACGAGGACATCGTCGGGGTCCGCGCCAAGCGGAAGCTGCTGGGCGGGCGCGAGGTCCAGATCGACCTGAACCGGGGGCGGGCAACGGTCACCGAGACGTTGGACTTTTCGGGCCAGCCCGGCGCGGCCGAGTACGTCGAGCGGTTCTTGCAGCAGGTGCTTGCCGTCGGCGTCCGCGCCGCGCCGGAGCCCGCCGCCGACCCGACGGCGCACGCGACGGACCGCCGCGCCGTCGAGGACGCGCTCGACCGGCTGGTCGCCTTGGGCCGTCTGACCGCTGGCGACCGCCGGCGGATGCTGGACGCGCTGGACGAGGCCCACTAGCCGTACGGACACGCCTCCTCGTGTCCCTGCCGACGGTCGCAGTTCGACCCGAGCACACCGTGCTCGCTCGGGGGCTTGACGGATCGTGTCCCTACGGCCGACGTCCCTCGCGCGCGCTCGTCTGGGAAACGGCGCGGGCGGGGCGGGGTATCACCCGACCCCTCACCCACCCTCTCTCCCCATGGCCTTCGACGCTGCTCCCCTCCCGTACGACTACGACGCCCTCGAGCCGACCATCGACGCCGAGACGATGCGCATCCACCACGGCAAGCACTACCAGGGCTACACCGACAAGCTCAACGCCGCCCTCGAAGGCACCGAGTGGGCCGACCAGCCGATCACCGAGACGCTCGCCCACCTCGACCAGCTCCCCAAGGACAAGCAGACGGCCGTCCGCAACAACGGCGGCGGCTACCTCAACCACGGCATCTTCTGGACGATCATGTCGCCGTCGGGCGGCGGCGCGCCGACGGGCGAACTGGCGAGCGCCATCGACGACGCGTTCGGCTCGTTCGACGCCTTCAAGGAGCAGTTCGAGACGACGGCCAAGACCCAGTTCGGGTCGGGCTGGGCGTGGCTCGGCTACAGCGCCGACAAGGGCCTCCACCTCCACGGGATGCCGAACCAGGACAGCCCCGCGCTCCACGGCCACGTCGGCATCTTGGGCCTCGACGTGTGGGAGCACGCCTACTACCTGAAGTACCAGAACAAGCGGCCCGACTACGTGAGCGCGTGGTGGGACGTCGTCAACTGGGACGAGGCCGACCGCCGCTTCCGCGAGGCCAAGGCCCAGCTCGGCTAGCCGCTCGACCCCGTCTTCGCGCGCCCCGCCCGGTCGTCTCCGAGCGGGGCGCGTAGCTTTTTGGCCCCCCACAGCGAGACCGCATGACCCCCCTCGTCTACGACCACGACGTCGAAACCGTCGTCGGCAACGGCCGGCTGATCGCGCGCGCGCGCGCCGCCTCGGCCGAGTTCGTGTTCGCCGGCCCCTCGTCCGGCTACCGGCTCCTGGTCGACGGCGAGCCGGCCGACGCCGGGTCCGTCCGAACGGTCGTCTCGCCGGGGCGGACGCGCTACGAGCTCGGCGACCGGGGCGCGGTGACGCTGGCCGCCCAGCCCGACGCGGCCCTCATGGTCGCCTTGGTCGAGGCGGACGGCGACGCCGAGTGGACGATGGAGCTGGTCGGGCCCGACGTCTCGGCCGACGGCGAGGACGTGGAGCTGGCCGGCGGCATCGCGACCGTCTGGACCGCCGAGCCCCAGCCGACCACGGCGACCCAGGACGACGGCGCGACGGGCGCGCTCCGGGTCCGCTTGGGGGCCGGCGACCGCGCCGCGTTCCTGCTCGGCGACGCCGCCGCGGCCGACGCCATCGGCGACCCGTTCGAGGCCGTCGACGCGTGGGCGGCGCAGACGGCCGAGCGCGGGTTGCGGCTCCGGACGCCGGACGCCGACCTCGACCGGGCCGTCGAGTTCGCCAAGGCCCACCTGCTCCTGGGCTACGACTGGGTCCCGGACGCGGCCGGCCGGCCCGGCGGCGACGGCTCGAAGATGGTCTGCGACATCTTCCGCTGGCGCGACGTCTGGAGCCGCGACTTCGGCTCGGGCTTCGGGCCGGGCGGCATCGCGGCCGGCCTGATGGACGCCGTCCTGGCGACGCTCGACTACGAGGCCGACCGGCACGCGGCCCACGACCCGACCGGCCTCAAGGTGTCCGACGACACCAGCCAGGGCGGCTCGGCCGAGGGCCTCGGCTGGCTCCTCAAGCTCGTCTGGCGCGTCTACAAGCACACCGGCGACGACGCCTGGCTGGCGCGGATGACCGCCGCCTTCGAGCCCTGGGTCGAGGTCTGGATCGACCGCGACGCCGACCGCGACGGGCTCATCGTCGACGTGACCGAGTGGATGGACCACAGCCGCTTCTTGCGCCTGGTGGAGGGACAGCGGACGCTTTACTCGAACGTGCTCTACTTCGCGGCCCTGCGCCGGATGGCGTTCGCGTGCGCCGCCCTGGGCCGGACCGCCGACGCCGACCGCTACCACGACTTGGCGGCCCGCTCCCGCCAGTCGATCCACGACGCGTTCTGGAACGACGCCGGCTACTTCAACAACGCCGTCCAGTGGGGCGTCCCCGACACGGCGCTGATGCTGGCCGACAACGCCATCGCCGTCGGCGAGCGGATCGCCAGCCGGAACGAGCGGTTCCGGACGTTGGAGACCATCAAGGAGCGGTCGTGGCGCCCGTTCGGGACCGTCACCACGGACCTCCCCATGCGCTACGTCCCGGCCGACAACGACCACAACGGCCGCGTCTGGCCGTGGTGGATGGCCCACGAGGCCAAGGCCCGGTTCCAGAACTTCGACGCCGACGGCGGCCTGCACGTCCTGTCGAAGATCGTCGACACGTTCGCCCGGCCGACGCTGCCCGGCCTGTGCGAGGAGTACCTCGAACCGGAGGACGGCGCCCAGGACGACGTCGTCGGCCACGCCTTCATCACGGGCTCGGGCGCGCTGCTCGACGCGGTCCAGTACGGGCTGGTCGGGCTGAGCATTCGGGAGCCGGGCGAGCGCGGGATCCGCCTGGCCCCGGCCGTGCCCCGGTCGTGGGACACGTGGTCCGCCGACCTCGACCTGGTCGCCGGCCGGCTGTCCTACGAGCAGACCGCCGACGGCGTCCGCGTGGTGCTCGACGAGACGGCCGTCGAGACGCTCGAACTCCGGATCCCCCCGCGCGACGCCGTCGACATGGTGACGCTCGACGGGGCCGAGATCGACCCGGGGGCCCAGGAGGACGGGGCGAGCGAGTACCTCCACATCGCGCTCACGCCGGGCCGCCGCCACGTGGTCGAGGTCGCCTTCGCCCACCAGCGCGTCTGGAGCGGCGACCTCGCCATGCCGCCGCTGCCGCCGCCGGTCCCCGTCGAGCGCCCGCTGCTGATGGACGAGCCGCGGCTGTTCGCCGACATCCTGCAGAGCTTCGTCCGCTCGGCGGTGAGCTACTTCGGGCGGATGCGCCACGTGGCCGCCCGCGAGATCGGCGACCTGGAGGGCGCCGGCGACCTGCTGGTCGTCGTCGGCAACGAGCTCCCGTTCACGACCAAGCGCGGCGAGTCAGTGACCGACATGGTCGACGGGTTCCTCGACCGCGGCGGCTCACTGCTGCTGCTCGGGCCCCGCTTCCCGCGCATCGACCCGACCGACAACTACCACGGCGGCGCTCAGATGGGCGGCCACGCCGGCCTCTTCTGGTGGAAGCGCTGGGCCGACGGCCGGTGGCAGGACTACGACCCGCGCGAGGGCGAGCTCTTGGACCACCCCGAGCACCAAGGGACGGTCTACTGGGGCGACGGCCCGCTCTTCGCCGCCTGGGAGCATGGCCTGGGCCTGTTCGGGTTCGAGACCGAGTGCCGCGGCGTGTTCGACGTCGAGGGCGGCGTGGTCGACCCCGACCAGCACGTCGAGGTGGTCTACACCGACTGGTCGGTCCGCAAGCCGTGGACGTTCACGCCGCTGGCGTTCACCGAGCGCGAGCACCAGCTGGTGACGGGCCCCCGGCGCGAGCGCTACCCGTGCGCGGCGTTGCTCCAGAACGAGGTGACGGGCGCGCGGATCGTGGTCGTCGCCCCGTCGGTGTGCTCGCGGACGGACCTCCTGCACCGGATGCTCGCCCACGTCGCGGCGCCGGCGGAGGTGGTGGAGTAGGGAATCCGTACGTTCGAGCCTCCGACCCCCTCCGCTGTATGCGTGTCGGCCAGACGCTCCGCCCCGGCCAAAAGGGAACTCGTCGCTACGTCGATCGCTACGGCGACCGGCTCGTGTGCGTGCGCTACCGCTACGACGAGTCGCAGCGCCGGCGGTTTACGACGGTCGAACTCGTGGTCGAGGACGGCGAGTGGGCGCCGACGCTCCGACCCGAGACCGTGGTGGCCGTGCACGTCGCGTGGGGGGAGAAGGCGGTGGCCGCTCGGATCAAGCGAGAGGGCGGGGAGTGGGACCCGGGTCGGAAGCGGTGGCTCCTGCGGTACGACGCCGTGGTCCGGCTCGGCGCCGAAGGACGAGCGCAGACGCTCCACGGTCACCAAGTCCAGAGACCGTCACTGCATGTGGTGACGGGTCTCTAGATTCGGTGACCCGCTCTCCGCAGAAGCCCTGTTACACGGCGCTGAAAGCGTAGGCCACCCAGACGGCGATCAGACTACGGGTTAGATTCAGCCCTAGGCGCTGCTCGCGCAGCATTCAGAAAACCTGGCAACTTGAACATTGAGCGCGATAGCAGACTCTGACGCCTATCTCGACCCTGAGAGAATGCTGGCGCAGCATCAAGCCGCTCTCACGCTCCTGCAGGGAATGCTATCAGCCCCTGACAGGGACGTGATCAAATGGTTAGACCTAGCAAGTGGTCGTGGGCAAATCATCGCTCATCTACAGAAAAATTTGTCAGAGACCGAGCGGGCGAAGATATCATTCCAGGGCTACGACGTGGACAGCTCCCACTCTCGGACCGCTTCGAGGATTGCCAAGGAGATGAGTCTAGGGAATCACTCTTTTGAGATTGGCGAACTCGGTCAGTTCTGGAATCGCGACTCAACAAATGGCCCATTTGACTTTATTACAATTACCAACACTATACATGAAATAGATCCCTCTGCGCTTTCAGAGATTCTGGCTCGATGCCTGGAAAGACTGAGCAGTAGCGGAACACTATTCGTCTATGACATGGAGACGCTTCCCTCGGAAGAACTTGGTGCAGTTTTGTGGTCTTCAGCGGAAATAAAATCCATATTGACCAGTCTTGTTCGGGGACTAGGCTCTGCTAGTTACGAGCCGTCGGTAGGCGCATGGACACATAAGACTTGCGATGGCTGGAATGCCCAGATAGTCCGGTCATACCTGCAACTACCGGACGATTATGATAGCCGCATCGATAGTGCGATTGAATCCACGGCGGCACACATCACCGACCTACTCAGGGCTAAGCTGAGCGCGACCAAATCGGCCCTTGAAGGGCTCACCATCTACGGAGCCGAAACCGAGGAGGAAGCCTCTAACAAGGAGAGACTGCTTTTCCAGTTTTGGTCTCTCTCACGAGCAATCGAGCGTGCCCAATGAAAAAGGTCTATATATCATACTCTCATGATGACTACGATTTGTATCACACTCTGGTGCGAGGCCTTGAGTTAGAAGATGATATCAGCGTAGCCTACTCCGCATCGGTTGACCGCGGTGACGACTGGCAGTCCGGAGTTCTTGCTGCTATCCGTGGAGCAAGCATATTTGTAGCAGTTATGGATGATCTAAATCCCAACGTACTACTAGAACTCGGATACGCTATGGGTGCTGGAAAAAACGTTCTCCTTCTAAAAAGCTCTGGGACACGAATCCCCTCCGACATAGCAGCATTTCCCGTCAAGACATTTGACCGGTTCGGGATGTCGAGCGCCGCAGAGTTGGCGGACTGGATACGAGAAGCTTCCGTGGTTGAGCCGCAGCCAGAGGAATTTGTCAACTCTCGGGATCTATTCGTCGCCATTCTAGACAATCCCGAACTTCTCGACTCTGTCTCTCCCCGTGAGTTCGAGCGACGTGTTTTCTCATTCCTTACTGATCTGGGAATCGAAGTCGAGGAGACAAGGAGTCATTCTGAACTAGGCTTCGACATGATTTTACCGGAGATCGGTGCTGGAGTGGAAGTCAAGAAGTACGGAAAAAATAGCAGAATATCAGTCAGCGATGTGCAGAAGCTGGTGGGCGCAGCCGTAATAGCATCTGTTCCGTCTGCCATTATTATCACCACTGGTTCATTTACCTCATCAGCCAGGTTTTTCTCGTCTGAATCGCCAATACCAATACTCCTACTTTCGATAGAAGAGCTGATTGGAATGAGCAAGGAAGACCTGTTCGATATGGCTTCGCGCCGATAGCGCACAGCACTGCCCACCGCGCCGTGTAACTCACCGCTGCAGGCCGACCTTCGGCGTTAGCGTTCTTACTTCGGTCGTGCATCGGCGCGTACGTTGCTCGACCAACCACCGCGCCGTCAGCCAAAGGCGGCTGAGCGGTCAAATGTTAGGCGGCTATGTGAACCCACCACCAATGCGTAAAGACGAGGAAGTGCCACCTGAGCTGAGAGAGGAGGTGGTACGGTCCCTCCCCGATCTCAATGGCCTTTCTCAGAGGGTGTCCAACCGTATGGGCATTCTCACAATGCCTCTCCTGAGCGGTGACCACGTCGGTCTGTCTTGGATATGCCTCAGCGACGCTGCTTACCTCATTCAAGACGCTATAGTCGCACTCCGAGAGTCAAAGCTGGACTGGCATTGGGCTCTGGGTCACTACGAGAAGAACACTCTGCTTATGGCAGTAGGAGAGGCACGCTACAGCCTCGACTACGCCGTCAACCTGATGGTCTCCGCATCAAACCACCTCTCTGCGGCGATGTGGCACTTTCACGAGACCGCCGAGGAGCCTCTAGATCGCTACGATGCAATGAGCACCGTGGTCAAGAAGTGGAAGAAGAGGGACGCTCCTCCTGCACCGCTGGCGGTCCTAGAACACCTAGCCGCCAGCGCCTCATGGAAGGTCATAGTCGAATACCGGCACAAGTGGGTCCACCGCGGGATTCCCGTGATCCGTGGGGAGTTCAGGCACGCGAAAGGTCCCTTGTGGACGAGCGACACTAAATCCGCGGCCACCTCGATTTTCCGCATGGTACGACCAGACGGTATGGTCAGTCATCCTAACATTACTATGACCCCAGAGTATGAAATGACCGATTTACTTGAGCGAGGTACGGCGGCGCTCCACGACGTCCACCAAGCGACGGACAAGTTCGTCGACATGCTAGACGAGAGGATAACCGCAGACGGGTGGGAGATTGAGGACGGCAAGCTGCGCCGCTCCCTCTGAACCTAAACTGGCGCCACGCCGCCTAACCCGCGGCTGGTATTAGGTGGAAGTCAAGGGGTCGGCGTCGATTCCAGTCGATCTAGGCGGGACGGGTGTGGGGGGCGGGCGGGGTGGTGATCGAGACGCGGCGTCCCTAGCCCACCGCTGGGGTGCGGCGGACGGGCCGTGAGCGCGTCACCCCGGTCGGTCGCGAGCCATGCTGGCTGGGATCGGTCGTCTCCGACGCCGGGGCGTGGAGCGACGAGGAACATCCCGTATCGGCTCTGCGAGGCGGAGGGTGCCGCCGAGGGACGAGCTGCTCCCGACGGATCGGGGCGCTCCATGGTGCACGGCGAAGCTCTCGATGGGATCGAGGCTTGACGGGCGGTTGTCGGTCCTCTCGGCGGCAGGGGGTGCGGGACGATGTCCCAGCGGTCGGTAGAAGTGGGCTACGTGGAGTGGCTAAGCGGCGAGGGCGTACTGGCTCTGGCACACGTGGACGCGATCCGGATCGAAGGGCGCGTCGCTGCGGTGGGCGCCCCAGACCATCGACAGCAGCTCGCGCATGGCCGCCACTCGCGCCTTCTGCTCCACCATCCGCTCCCGGCGCTCGGCGTAGCGCACCCCGAGCAGGCGGTCGCCGCGGAGCACCGGGAAGACGGCCTGGCCGAGCACCTTGCGCAGCATCGGCCGCCCCTTCTTGCTCAAGCGAGTCTGGCCTTTGTACTGCCCGCTCTCGCGCTCGCGCAGGTTCATGCCGGCGTAGCGGAGCAGTTGGCGCTTGGTGGCGAAGTCGGCGAGCGGGCCGGTCTGTCCAACGAGGCGCGCCAGATTGAAGAGCGTGATGCCGGACACCGCCTCGTCGATCGGTGGCAGCGCGCCGTCGGCCTTGAGCGTGGCGCCGAGCGTCTCGATCTGCGCTTTCAGCACCTCGGCTTGGCGCTCGTGCATCTCGAGCTCGGCGACCAGCGCCGAGAGTCGGTCAGAGAGCACGGCCGCGACGGCTGGCGGTGGCGCTGAGCGGACCGACGCGGTGGCCGCGGTCACGAGCCGCTCTCCGGCGATCGTCTTGACGCCTGGCACCCGGTGTAGGCTTCCCCATTCTCCGCCCACTCGGAAGTAGAGGCTCCAGCCTACTTTCTAGCCATGAGGAACTCCCGATTCAGCGAGACCCAAATGATCGCTGCCCTTCACCGACAGGAGACCGGTGAGAAGGTCCGAGACATCTGCCGTGACCTCGGCATCAGCGAGCCGACGTTCTACGCCTGGAAGTCCAAGTACGGCGGCATGAGCGCCAGCGAGCTCCGCCGCGTCAAGGACCTCGAGACCGAGAATGCCCGGCTCAAACGGATGTACGCCGACCTGTCGCTCGTCCACGACGCCCTGAAGGAGGCCGTCGCAAAAAAGCCCTGAGCCTGGACGAGAAGGCTGACCTCGTCCGGCAGATGCACACCGAGCACGGGGTGAGCATCCGTCGCGGCTGCGAGGCGGTCGGTCTGCCGAGGAGCACCTACCGCTACCAGCGCACGCCGAAGCCCGACGAGCCAGTCATTGAGGCGCTCTCGGCACTCGTCGAGCGCCACCCGACGATCGGCTTCTGGCAGGCGTACCACCGGCTCCGCCTCGCCGGCCACGCATGGAATCACAAGCGCGTCTACCGCATCTACACCGCGATGAGGCTCAACATCCGGCGCCGAGCCCGCAAACGGCTCCCGGCCCGCGTCAAGCAGACGCTCTTCGTCCCGGAGGGGCCCAACCAGGTGTGGAGCATCGACTTCATGCATGATCGCCTGTGGGACGGCCGAGCCTTCCGCTTGCTCAACGTGATCGACGACTTCAACCGGCAGGTGCTCTGGATCGAAGTCGACACGTCGCTACCGGCACAGCGCGTCATCCGGGTGCTGGAGCGTCTCGAAGAGAGCCGCGGCCTACCATCCATGATCCGCGTCGACAACGGCCCGGAGTTCATCAGTCACAAGCTCGACGCGTGGTGCAAGGAGCGCGGCGTGACGCTGGCCTTCATCCAGCCCGGCTCGCCAACACAGAACGCGTACATCGAGCGCCTCAACGGGAGCCTGCGTCGCGAGCTTCTCGACGCGTACGTCTTCCGTACGCTGGACGAGGTGCGACAGCAGACCGAGGCGTGGCGACACGACTACAACCACCACCGTCCTCACAAATCACTGGGCTACCGTCCGCCGGTCGACGCCCACCCCTGCCCCCCGAGTCTCTAGTTACGAGTGGGTCGGAAAACGGGGAAGCCTACACCGGCGCCGCAGCATGGCCAAGAGCCGCGTCTGACCGAGCTTCACCAGCCGGTGCGGGCACAAGAGCCGCTCGCGGAGTAGCACCCGGCCGGTCTTGGAGAACGTGAACGAGAGGGGCCGGTCGTAGTCGGGAAAGAGGCTCAGGAGGACCGACTGGAGTCTCGTGCGGATCGCCGACGTGGTGAGGATCTCGTCGTCGTGGAACGCGGTCAGGTGCCGAAGCAAGACGTAGCGCTCCGGCAAGTCCCGGTGCCGCTGAGTCTTGCCCATCGCGGCGGCCAAGTGGATCACGCGGGCGTCCTTGCGATCGGTCTTGGCCGTGTCGAGGCTCTCTAGCGTCGTCAGCTTGCCGACCTGCTCCGGGCTCACGAGCGTGGTCTCGTGCCCGGCGCGTCGTGCGACGGTGAGCAGTGTCTGCTCGTAGCCGCCAGTCGACTCGCAGAGCACGCGGACACCGGCGAGCCCGTGGTCGGCTGCGAGCGCTGCGGCCTCGCGGAGTGCCCGCTCGACGGCCTCGGTGCGATTGGCGATGACGTCCTCGGCGACGATCTGGTGGTGTCGGGACTCGAAACGGCTGAAGAGGTGGAGGGTCGCCTTGGAGACGTCGGCAGCGAGCAGGAGCACGGGACGGGCCTTGTCGGGAGCGGGCGTGGTGTGGATCTTCATGGCGGTGGCCTCGGCGGCAGACTGGAGGGGGTGTAGTGACTCCGGAAGGTCTGCCGTCCGGGGTCCCCTCGTCTGCGGCTAATGGTATGGTGCAGGCCGACGCGGGGCTCCAGCGTTCTCGGCTCGTGCGGGCGCCGGCGTCTACCTTGCCTCGTCCCAACCTCACGGCGTCAGCCCCGAGCGGCTGAGCCGCAAACTGTTATACGTCCTTCGACATCTGTGCCTACTGAACGCCTCAAGATTCAACGCGCGGCTGTCTTGGTAGCAGCCGTCGGGAGTTCTCTTGCGGCAGTCCCGTTCTTGTTTGGAGCCTTCACTCTCGCAATCGTTTACGTCGGCGATATCTCTCACTCCGATCTCAGCTTCGGGCTAGTCCTACGGACCGCCGGATACTTACTGGTCGCGGTTGGGCATGCCGCAGTCGGTGTCTATCTGCTTGTCGGGTACTGGTGTGAGTGGAGCGGGTGGATGGTACCAGAACGTCCGAGGTTGTTCTGGCTCATCTCGGCCGCTTACAACGGCGTAGGGCTAGCCTTCCTCATAGCCTTCGCCATAGAAGGCGAGGCATGGATGGCGGGTCTGTTCTGCGGGGTGACTTGGACGACGTTCATGGTTTTGCTCGGGGTGATCCAAACCCGGCAAGTCGCCAGGGACGTAGAACCCCCATAATCAGGTCTTTGTCAAGTAGGGTGTTTTTCGGTGCGGTAGGGCCAGTCTCGCCCTGCACTCCTCGGTGAGAGGAGCGCTCGTGTCTCAGAGCATCGGCACCGCGTCGTCAGATCGAGAGGGTCCTCGCTGCGCCGAAGCGCTGGCGGGCCACACCCCCATTCGGGCTCTCGCCGTCGGTCACGATGACGGACACGCAGATCGTCGTCGGTCCGGCCGTGTCGTCCCAGATCTCTATCGGCGGCTTGGGCCGTCGGGGAGAGCGGACCGCGAGCGGTCCGTCCCCGAGGTGGCCCGCTACTCCCCTCCCATTCCCACCGAGGGCGGTTGGGCGTTCTCACGCTCACCGTCGCCAGTTGTACCGGCCGGGCTCGGGAGTAGCGGCCATAGCTCCTTCTCGGTCCGGCTCAAGGGTCTGCCCTTGAACCGGCCGTTGAAGTCTTCTTGCTTGCGCAGCACGTGGTACGCGATGCGAGCGATCTCTTTGGCGACCAGCGCACGCGCCACCGCCACGGGCTTCTTGCGCTTCTTCGAGTGGTACCACGCCTTGACCTCGGGGTAGTACTGGATCGCACGGACGCCTGCGTGACTGAAAGCGAGCTTGAGATAGCGGTTGCCGTCGCGGCTTCGCTTGTGGCGGACCCGGTCGCCCGAGTTGGACGCGCCCGGCACCACGCGGCAGTAGCTGAAGAATTGGCGCTCGGACGCGAAGCGTGAGATGTCGTCGACCTCGAGGCGGATCGAGAACGCGCACGCCTTACCGATGCCAGGGATGCGCGAGAGACGCTGCACGTCGGCGTCGGGCACGAGGTGAGGCACGAGCGCACTCTCGAGCCGCTTGACCTGCGCGTGGAGGAGCTCGGCTTGCTCAATGTGGGTCTCGGCTTGGAGCTGTCCGAAGGCGTCGAGGTCAGACACATCGCGCACGTTGTGCTTCTTGAGCAAGCACGAGATCGAGTTCTGGGCGGCCACGCGGCGCTCGACCAGTCGCAAGCGGGTGCGGAGCACGTCACGAAGGGGACGCATCTCGTCGGAGACCATGTGCGCTTCGGGCAAGAGATCGGTCCTCAGAAGATGGGCCGGCATGGCCGCGTCGGCGCTGTCGGTCTTGACCTTGGCCGCAGCGATGGCCTTGACACCTTTGGCGTGGGCGAGGTGGAGGTCGACCTCCGGGCCGCCATCGGTCCGTCCGGCGAGAGCGTCGCGGACCCAGTACCAGCCGGAGGTGCATTCGACGGTGGCGGCGTGGTGCCCAGGCTGCTGGGCGAAGTATGCCAGGAGCGCCTTTGGGCGGCAGGGCATCTTGGCCGTGGCGACGACGGTACCGGCAGCGTCGAGGGTGGTGGCGGTGACGGAGCGCTTGTGGAGGTCGAGGCCGGTGAAGTAGTCGGGCGTCATGGCAGCGGCGGCGAGTGGGATCGCAAGGAAGGCATCCTGATTGGAATGATCCCGCCGCTGCAGGCCGATCGCTATGACGATGTCAAGGGCTCGGGCGACTAAATCATAGGCCGCACGCTCACGTGGTCCGCCTCGTACGGCTGCCCGTCCCGAAGCACCGCTGCCGCCACGCGCAGGAGCTTGTTGCCGACGTTGTTGAGCACGAGTCGACCGCTCTTCCCCCCCGCCTTCTTCCGGTGGAAGTACGTGTGGTACGGCGAGCCCTCGATGGAGACGAGCCGGATCGAGGCCAGGTAGAGCAGCTTCCGGATCGCCGACGGGCCGTAGCCCCGGCTCCTCGGACGCCGACGGACACTGCTTCCACTCTCGTGCTCCAAGGGACAGATCCCGAGCCACGCCGAGGCCTGCTTCGGCCGGAGCGGGCGCGAGAAGCCGCCCGTCGCCACGCAGAGGTGCGAGGCGAGGAGCAGCCCCACGCCCGGCACGCTCATCACCAGCGCCACGGCCGGACCGATCGTCGGGTGCTCGCCCACGAGCCGCCGGACCTCGCGGTCGATCTCGGCGATCCGATCCTTGAGGTAGCTCACCGCGTCGTCGGCGATCCGGTTGGCGAGCGGGGTCTGGACGACCTTCCGGGCCAGCATCCGCCGCGCGTTCTGCTTGGCGGTCCGCTCGCGGGTGAGCTGCTCACGCATCGTCAGAAGCGTCCTCACCTGCTCCACGACGGCCTCGGCGGGCGCCCACCGCCGGAGCTCGTCGAGGAAACGGGCCGCGTAGTCGGCGATCCGCTGCGCGTCGAGGGCGTCGGTCTTGGCGCCGGAGACAGGCATGGCGCGGCGGACCTTGGCGGCGTCCTCGACGACGACGCGGAAGCTGCGCTCGTAGAGCCAGTAGCAGAGGGCCTCGCCGTAGACGCCCGTCGACTCGAGGCAGACGAGCACGTCATCGGAGCCCGCGCCGTGGTCCGTGAGCCACGCGGCGAGGGCGGCGAACCCATCGGGGTCGTTGGCGACGGTGAGTGGCGGCGCGGCCGGTCGGCCGGGGCCGCGGGTGAGGGCGACGGCGAGGGTCTCGCTCGCGACGTCGACGCCGACGTAGAACTGAGGTGCGTCCATCGGATTGGGGGCTGTCCGAGCCCGCGACCGAGGGGGACCGCGTCCATTAGGGCCGTCGCCTCCGCCCCGAGGTGGGGCTGACGTGGCACATCGCTATTGGGTCTTGCTCGGGCCGGTGCCGGGCCTGGATCGGCCTATGGATTAGCTCCGGGGAGCGTCTCCGACAAAGGGCGTAGGCTTGATCGACACCGGGGCTCGGGGTACCCTCCGAGTCTAATGGACGATAGGCGCCAGCGCTTTCGGACTCGTCGGGCTTCGGCGTATTCTCCGCTCCGACTGACCATCACAACCTCAGCCTCTCGCGACTGAGCGTCCATCTTGTAAGTTGAGATCGGTGGTCATTCCGACCTCCCGAGCCGGTAAGCCCGATGTCAACCTGGTCCTGCGCCTCGGCGCCAAGACCGGACAACAGCAGGGGCCGCCGGCTCGCCCATCTCGCTCGGAGTCCGAACAGTTGCCAGAACCAATCGGTGGCCGTCGGGCCGATGGAGTTCGACTCACGCAAGACCGGGTGTGTAGCGAGGAGCGGAGAGGACGACATGGACGCACAGACCTACATCGGAATCGACGTTGCCAAGGGCCACCTCGATGTCCACGCCCTCCCGAGTGGCGAGGCGTGGCAGTCGGCGAACGACCCCGACGGCATCGACGCACTCGTGGCGCGGGTGACGACGCTCGGCCCGGCGCTGGTCGTGCTGGAGGCGTCGGGGAAGTACGAGGCCCCGTGTGCTGCGGCCCTCGCGGCGGCCGGGGTACCTGTGGCCGTCGTGAACCCGCGGCAGGCCCGGGACTTCGGGAAGTCGACCGGCCAGCTCGCCAAGACCGACACGCTCGACGCGGCGATGCTCGCGCTCTTCGCCGAGCGGGTGCGGCCGGAGCCGAGGCCGCTCCCGGACGCCGAATCCCAGGCTCTGGCCGCGATCCTGGCCCGCCGTCGTCAACTCATCACGATGATGGTGGCGGAAAAGAACCGGGCGCACGTCGCGGCGCCGTCGGTCGCCAAGAGCATCGCGCCCCCTGCCCCTGGGGCGGGGGCAGCACGTCCGGTGGCTGGAGCGCGAGCTCGCGGGCGTGGACGGCGACCTGACCGGTGCGATCCGGGAGAGCGCGGCGTGGCGAGCGAAAGACGACCTGCTGCGCGCGGTCCCAGGCGTCGGCCGCGTGCTCGCGACGACGCTCCTGGCGGACCTGCCCGAGCTCGGCCGGCTGGACCGTCGGGAGATCGCCGCGCGGGTCGGCGTGGCGCCGCTGAACCGGGACAGCGGGAAGCACCGGGGCGAGCGGTCGGTGTGGGGCGGCCGGGCGACGGTGCGGACGGCGCTGTATATGGGCGCGCTGGCGGCGGTGCGGTCGAACCCTCCGGTCAAGGCGCTCTACGAGCGTCTGGTGGCGAAGGGGAAGCCCAAGAAAGTGGCGCTGGTGGCGTGCATGCGCAAGCTCTTGGTAACCTGTAACGCCATGGTGCGCGACGGAGCCGTGTGGGACCCCAGCAGCGTGCCCACGGCTTGACTTCCAACACAGTTGCTGTTATGCCGCAACTGCGTCGGCGCTGGATCGGAAGGTGGGCGGAGGGCGTTTAGATTCTCTGAACCAGACACTCCGACTCAATGGAACGGCATCAGGTTTACCACTCCGACCCCGACATCTTGGGGGGCACGCCCGTCTTTCAAGGGACGCGGGTCCCCGTTCAGAACCTCCTCGATTCTCTCGCGGCGGGCCGACCACTTGACTACTTCCTCGAAGGGTTTCCCAGTGTCAGCCGTGAGCAGGCCATCGCGTTTCTGGCATTGGCGAAGGACGCCGTTCTTGCGACCGCCTGATGCGAGTGCTCTTGGATGAGAACATCGACTGGCGATTCCGGCGGGGCTTCGACCCAGCCCACGACGTGGTGACGGTGAAGTACCAGGGGTGGAGCGGAAAGAAGAACGGGACGCTGCTTCGGGCGGCAGCGGCGGAGTTCGACGTGTTCGTGACGCTCGATTCCAACTTGCAGTACCAGCAAAACGTGGCAGCACTTGACCTCGCGGTGGTCGTCGTCCGAGCGCCGAGTTCAGACCTTGCAGACCTCGAGCCGCTGTTACCGGCGTTGAACGCGCTTCTGCCGTCGGTGCGTCCAGGGCGCTCGTATGTCGTTGCGGCATAATCCCCATAATCAGGTCTTTGTCAAGTGGGGCGTTCTCTTTGTCGTAGGGCCAGTCTCGTCCTGCACCCCCCGGTGGGAAGAGCGCGTCATCTGTGGAGCGTCGGCGCCGCGTTTCTAGATCGGTTGGGCTGCCGCCTGGGTACTCCCCGCCGTCAGCGGCGGGACGGAGCGCCGGCGGGCCACACCCCCATACGGGCTCTCGCCGTCGGTCACGACGACGGGCGCGCACCGGCCGCGCCGCCCCTCCCAGATCAGCGTGCGAGCACAACGGCCGCGTCGGCCCCTTCTGCGGAGGCCTCCTCCCACCAGAGATCCTAGGTGGGTATGAGGCCTTGCTTGCGTCGGCAGAGTACCCCGACCCCGCGCCCGATGGCGAGCCGGAGGGTCGTGTCGTTGTCCAACTCGTCGTCGAAGCGGACGAGTCGTTGTCAGGCGCCGGAGCCGCACGCGGCGTCCACCCGGACCTTGACCGCGCTGCTATTGGGGCGATTCGCCGGTTGTCGTTCCGGCCCGCCTACGGCCCTTTGTTACGGGTCCATCGGCGAGCGGTACGCAGTTCCCGTTACTCCCCATAAGCAGCGCCCTCGTCGCGTAAGGACCAGCCCACTCCCTGGCACGTCGGTCCGGCCACGTCGTCTACGTCCCGGCGAACTCGTCCCACACCGTCAGCTTCTACGTCCGCTCGTCGCCACCATCCGGCCGGAGAGGAGGCCTCGCGGTCTGTTGCCGGTTTCCTCCAACGGGTGTAGTCGCAGTTGCCGCCGCGCTAGGCCGCATGCTCGGGGAACAGCTCGCGGAACCGGTCGACCATCTGGCGGGCTTGGTCGGCCACCCGCTGGCGGTCGCCGCTGGCGTGGTCGCGGGCGAAGGCGTCGGGGTCGCCGCCGGCCCGGGCGAGGTCCCAGTAGTCATCGGCGAGGGCGAGGGCGTTCTCGAAGGCGTCGGGGTCCGCCAGGACGTCGGGCGACTCCAGGAGCGGCTGGGCGAACCGAGCACGGGCCTCGGTCTCCGACAGGCCGTCCGGCCCGAACCCGACATGCGCGTCCTCGTCCTCGGGCCCGACGCGGAAGGCCGGGTGGCGGAGGAGGTCGTCGAAGGCCAGGACCGGGTGGCCGGTCGCCTGGGCCATCTCGATCTCCTCGGGCAGCATGGCCTGCCAGTGGATCTCGACCGTGTCGAGGAGCCCGTCGAGCCCGCCCCAGTCCTCCTCGCTCGGGTCCTCGCCGACGAGCTGGGACGCCAGCGCCTGCCGGCGGCGGGCCCGGTCGGCGGGCGCCAGTGAGAAGAAGGCCCACAGGACGCGCGCCGTTTCGAGCAGCGCGACCGTGTCGTCGGCGACGGCGGCGGGCTCGGAGCGCAGGCGGAACGCGTCGGCCGCGTCGAGCTCGTAGAGCGTGAAGAGGGGCTCGGCGAACAGCGCCAGCGGCTCGTACTGGACGCCCGTCTCGCCCTCGGCCAGCACGCGCGCCAGCCGAGCCTTGCGGGTCGCGAAGGCCTCGGCGGCGGCGCCGTCGAAGGCGGCCACCATCTCCGGGTCGAGGTCGGCGGGGGGGTCGTCGAAGGCGTCGTCGTCGAACACGGACAGGGGGGTGGGGGGAGGCCGCTAGACACCGGACCCGGGCCGTCGGGTTCCGACCGGCGTGCGATCTCCCGGCGGAGACGGCCCGCCCACGCCCCGGGCGATCCGGTCGAGCGCTGCGGCCGGGTCGTCAGTGACGCCGGTGCGGACGGGCGACGGCTGGAGCGCCGTCGAGCGGGTGGCCGTGAGGAAGTGGAACCGCTCCGACGCCGGCAGCCGCCCGACGGGCCCCGCCTCCGGCCCCCCGGCCACGATCTGGCGGACCGACCGGAGGGCCCGGGCCAGCAGGTCGGTGTCGAGCCCGAGCGCCTGGGCCGCGTCGGCACCGTCGGCGAGGCGAGCGTCGAGGAACCGGGCCTGCCGGCACTGCAGGACCACGCCGACCGTCACGGCGTCGCCGGTCGGCACCCAGACGGCGCGCACCAGGGCGTAGTCGAAAGCGGGCACGCGGCGGGGGTGAGGGAAAGGAGGCGGGCGAGGCGGGGGATTCCGGCCGTCACCGTCGGTAGGCGAGGGGCGACGCGTCGGGGCGCTCGGCCTGGGCGCGGGCGGCCTCCTCGACCCAGCGCCGGGGCGCGTCGAGGCGCTGGCGGAAGAAGGCGGCGTACGCCCCGCGGGTGGCCTCCGCCGAGTCGAACGGGGGCTCGCGGCCTGGGGGCGCGTCCGTCAGCAGCGCGTCGGGGACGTCCGCGAGCACGCCGGCGACGGTGGCTGGGTCGAGGCGGGAGGCGAGCCGGGCGTCGGCGGCCTCGATGGGCCCGGCGACCGAGAGCAGCACGTGGTCGCGGATCGGCGGGAACGGCGCCCGGGCCCGCTCGGCGTCGACGGCGGCCCAGTTGTGGTGGAAGTAGAGCGCCGCGCCGTGGTCGATGAGCCACAGCTGGGGCCCGATGTCGGAGCGGGCGACGAGCAGGTTCGGGTTGCGGGCCGTCCGGTCGATGTTGGTCGTGAGCGCGTCGAGCCAGACGACGTCGGCCGCGAGGGCCGGGTCCACCAGGTCGGCGTGGGCGCTGGGCTCGTAGGCGAACGCGCCCGGCACGAACCCCAGGCCCACGTTCGGCCCGACGCTCCCGCGCAGGATGTCCTGGATCTCGGGGTCCGGCTCGGCCCGCCCAAACTCGGGCGAGAGCTCGACGACGGCGACCTCGGGGAGCGGTAGCCCCAGCCGCTCGGCCAGCCCGCCGACGATCAGCTCGGCCACGAGCGCCCGAGCGCCCTGCCCAGCCCCCCGGAACTTGACGACGAACAGCCCGCCGTCGGTCTCGACGAGCGCCGGCAGCGACCCGCCCTCGCGGAGCGGCGTGACGTAGCGGAGCGCGGAGTACGTGGCCAGCGGCATGGCCCGGGGACCCCGGTGGCGACGGAGGGTTCCGGTGGGGTTCGGGGTTCTCGGTTCGGGGTTCGGCTCCGAGCGGGCCCGAGGTGGCGTCGAGTGCGGAGCGGTCTCGTGGCCCCGTGGCCCTCGGCCGTCGAGACCGACGCAGAGCGGTCCTGGCCGAACCCCGAACCCCGAACCCCGAACCCCGAACCCCGAACCCCGAACCCCGAACCCCGAACCCCCTACGCCAGCCCCGAGCCGAAGCGCCGGAGCAGCGCCAGGAAAAAAGGGACGCCGCAGATCGCCGTCAGCACGCCGACCGGGACCTCTTGGCTGGGCAGCACGGTCCGCGCCGCGAGGTCGGCCAGGAGCAGGAACAGCGCGCCGCCGACGAACGCGAGCGGGACCAGGCGCCGGTGGCTCGCCCCCGCCACCAGGCGGACCGCGTGGGGCACGATCAGCCCGACGAACCCGATCACCCCGGCCGACGCCACCAGCACGCCCGTCGCCACGGCCGCCAGCGCGACGAGCGCCCGCTTGAGCGCCTCGACGGGGACGCCGAGCGCCGCCGCCGGCTCCTCGCCGGTCGACAGCAGGTCGAGCGGCCGGGCCAGCGCCCACAGCGCGCCGAGCGACGCCAGCGACACGACCAGCGGCAGCAGCGCCGTCTCCCAGCGCGCCCGCGACAGCGACCCGAGGAGCCAGAACAGGACCGCCCGCAGCTTGTCGGGCTCGGGGCTGGCGTAGGTCACGAACGCCGTCACCGACCCGAGCAGCGCCGACATCGCGACGCCGGCCAGCAGCAGCCGCGTCGTCGACAGCGTCGGGCCCTGGCGCGCGGCGGCGAACACGGCGGCGACGGCCAGCCACGCGCCGGCCGTCGCGGCGACCGGCATCGAGACGGCGCGCGAGACCACGGCCGGCAGGAAGCCGAGGTAGAACAGGGCCGCCCCGGCGCTCGCGCCCGACGACGCGCCCAGCAGGTAGGGCTCGGCGAGCGGGTTCCGCACCAGCGCCTGCATCGCCACGCCGACGACCGCCAGCCCCCCGCCGACCGCCAGCGCCAGCACGACACGCGGCACCCGGAGCGCCCACACGATCGTCTGGTCGGTCGCCGTCCCGGAGCCCCAGAGCGCCGCCCAGACGCGGGCCGGCCCCAGATCCGCGCTGCCCCAGGCCAGGCTGGCGGCGACGGCGAGCGCGGTGGCGACGGCCAACGCCACGCCGAGCGCCGCGGGCCGGCCCCCCCCACTCTGTCCCTCTCCCGGGGGGAGAGAGGACGTCGCAGGCCCCGCTCGCGATGGGCCCGGCAACTAGGCCGCGCCCGCGGCGAAGGCCTCGGGGTGGAGGAGCCGCGCCAGCCGCTCCAGCCCGTCGACCAGTCGGGGGCCGGGCCGGCTGACCAGGTCGGGGTCGAGGCCGTAGACGCGGCCGTTCTGGACGGCGGGGAGCGAGAAGAACGTCGGGTGCCGCTCCAGCAGCCGCGCCGGGTCGTAGGCCGGCCCGGCCAGGACGACGATGACCTCAGGCGCCATCTCGAGCACGACCTCGTCGCTCGGCTGGGCCGCCGCGCCCGAGTACACGTCCGTCAGGTTGTCGCCGCCGGCCAGCCGCACCAGCTCGCTGGCGTACGACTCGCGGCCGAACGCGTACAACGTCTCGTCGCCGACGAGGAGCAGCACGCGAGGGGAGGAGAACGGCTGGACGGCGGACTGGACCGTGGCCACGCGCCGCTCGAAGTCGGCCGCGGCCGGGGCGCCGCCGCGCGTGGCGAGCAGGGTGTCGAGCGTGCGGAGCGCGCGGGGCACGTCGGCCACCTCGTCGAAGCGGAACAGGTAGGTCGGGACGCCGAGCGCGCCCAGGGCGTCGGCCGCGTCGGCCGTGTTGACGTCGTCGGAGCCGAAGGCGAGGTCGGGGTCGAGCGCGACGACGGCCTCGGTGTCGAGCGGCAGCATCTGGACGCGCGGCAGGCCACCGATGCCCGGCGGGAAGTCGTCGCTCGTGCCGACCCCCGCCAGCCGGTCGACGCCGGCGGCCGCGGCCACCAGCTCGGTCAGGTTCGGGGCGAGCCCCAGCACCGACGCCGTCCCGTCCAAGGCCACCGCCCGGCCGAGGTCGTCGCGGACGGACGACGGGGCGTCGGCCGCGCACCCGGCCCACGCGAGCGCGCCGACGAGCAAGAGGAGGGGGAGGCGGAGCATGGCAGGTAAGTTACCCGGCGATGCCGGCTCACGTCCTCCTCAACCCCGCCGCCCGCGGGGGCCGCAACGCGCGGCTCCGCGGCGTGCTCGCAGACCACCTCGCCGCTGCGGGCGTCGACGCCGACGTCGTCGAGACGGCGGGCCCCGGCGACGCCGAGCGGATCGCCCGGGAGATCGGCGGCGTGGGCGGCCTCGTGGTCGTGGCCGGCGGCGACGGGACGGTCCACGAAGCCGTCAACGGGCTGGCGGGGACCGACGGCACGCTGGGCGTGCTGGCCCTCGGCACGGGCAACGACTACGCCGGGGCGCTCGGCATGGCGCGCGACCTCGGCGCCGCCTGCCGACAGCTCGCCACCGCCCCCCGGCGCGTCGTCGACGTCGGCCACGTGCGCTGGACCGACGCGGCCGGCGCGACCCACGAGCGGCTGTTCGCCAACGCCGTCGGGATCGGGTTCGACGCCTACGCGTCGGCGCTCGCGGCCGAGACGAAGTGGCTCGGGGGGCGGGCGGCCTACCTGGCGGCCGTCGCCCGGGCGCTGTGGGCGTGGCGGCGGCCCTCGGTCTCGGTCCGCATGCAGGCGCCCGGCGCCGACGGCGGGCCGCTCGACGTCGCCGGGCCGCTGTTCCTGTGCGAGGTCGGCAACGGCCCGTCCATCGGCGGCGGCTTCCGGCTCACGCCCGACGCCGTGCTCGACGACGGCTGGCTCGACGTCTGCCACGTCCGCCACCTCCCGACGCGCCGGGCGCTGTGGCTGCTCCCCCAGACGTTCAACGGCAGCCACGTGACGGCGCCCGAGGCCACGATGGCGCGCGTCCCGTCCGTCACGCTCACCGCGGGCCCGGGCGGGGTCGGGATCCAGGCGGAGGGCGAGGTGCTGGCGGCCGACGCGGTCGAGGTCCGGGTCGAGGTCCGGCCGGCTGCGCTCCGAGTCGTGGCCCCATCCCTTGCCCGTTGCCCCTGACCTCCGCGTGCGTAGCCGATTGGACGGCACGCACCCATTACGTTTCGTACCCTTGTCGTCCCTCTACCTGGCCTCCTCGCCTCCCCTCGGACATGAGCCAGCAGCGCATTTACGTCGTCGACGATGACCCCAAGATTGGAGAGCTGTTCGCCAAGGTGCTCTCCCGCGACGGCTACGCCTCGACCGGCTTCACCTCGGCCGAGCCGCTCCTAGGAGCCATCGACGACGGCCGCGTCCCGGACCTCGTCCTGACCGACCTCATGATGCCCGACATGTCGGGCATGGAGCTGATCGAGTCGCTGCGCGAGCGCGGCCTGACCATCCCGGTCATCGTGATGACGGCCCACTCGTCGGTCCAGACGGCCGTCGAGGCCATGCGGCTGGGCGCGTTCCACTACCTCCAGAAGCCGGTCAACCTGGAGGAGATGCGGGCGCTGCTGGCCAAGGCGCTCGACCTGTACAGCGACAAGAAGGAGCTCCAGGAGATCAAGCAGACGCGCAAGAAGCAGCACGCGGTCGGGCGCATCATCGGGACGAGCGACGAGGTCCAGGAGGTCCGCGACACGATCGAGACGCTCAAGGACATCCCCAACACGACCGTGCTCGTCCGCGGCGAGACCGGGACCGGCAAGAACCTGGTCGCCCAGACGCTCCACTACGCCTCGAAGTGGGCGGCCGGCCGGTTCATGGAGATCAACTGCGCCGCGCTGCCGGACAACCTGCTCGAGTCCGAGCTGTTCGGCTACGAGAAGGGGGCGTTCACCGACGCCCGCGCCGCCAAGCCCGGCCTGCTCGAAGTGGCCGACGGGGGGACGCTGTTCCTGGACGAGATCGACTCGATGTCGCTCGGCCTCCAGTCGAAGCTCCTGTCGTTCCTGGAGAGCCGCCACTTCCGGCGCCTGGGCGGGACCGACGAGATCAAGGTGACGACACGGATCGTCTGCGCGACGAACGCGAACCTGCAGGAGAAGGTGGCCGAGAAGGCGTTCCGCAAGGACCTGCTGTTCCGGATCAACGTGGTCTCGCTCGAGCTCCCGCCGCTCCGCCGGATGGGGACCGACGCGCTCGCGATCGCCGAGAAGGTGGCGACCGGCTTCGCCGACGAGTTCGGCAAGCCGTTCCAAGGGTTCACCGACGCCGCCCGCGACAAGCTCGTCGGCCACTCGTGGCCCGGCAACGTCCGCGAGCTGCGCAACGTTCTGGAGCGGGCCATGATCTTCGCCAAGACGCCGACGCTCGACGCCAGCGACCTGGTGCTCCTCCAGACCGACCTGTTCGACGGCGCGGCGTCGGACGCCGACACGTTCCGGTTCCGCGCCAGCGCCTCGCTCGAAGAGCTCGAGTACGAGTACATCAAGCACACCCTCGCGAACAACCGCAACTCGTCCTACGCCGACGTCGCCAAGCTCCTGGGCATCTCGAAAAAGACGCTGTGGGAAAAGCGCAAGCGCTACAACCTGGACGAGGAAGTCGAGGAGATGACCGCGTAGGTGGTTCGGGGTTCGACGTTCAGGGTTCGCTCCGGCGTGGGCCCTTGCGAACCCTGAACCCCGAACCCCGAACCCGTGACTGATTCCCAGAAGGCCGCGCTCGCCGAGCGCCTGACGACCCGACCCGCGGGCGGCGACGGCGCGTCGCGCCCGGCCGACTTGTCGACGGCGCTCGAACGGATGATCGGCGCTGGCGCCGCCCGCTTCGGCTTGCGCGCCGACGCGACGGGCCCCGCCGACGCCTGCGCGCTCGCGCCCCCGCTCGCCCGGCTTATCGACCACACCGTCCTGAAGCCGGACACGACCGAGGCCCAGATCCGCGAGCTGTGCGCCGAGGCGCGCGAGTACTGCTTCGCGAGCGTCTGCATCAGCCCCGTCTGGGTGCCCGCCGCGGCGACGGAGCTGGCCGGCGCTACGTCGCTCGTGTGCACCGTCGTCGGCTTCCCGCACGGGGCCAACCGGACGGCCGTCAAGGCCTTCGAGACCCAACAGGCCGTCGCCGACGGGGCCGACGAGATCGACATGGTCCTGGCCATCGCGCTCCTCAAGAGCGAGCGCTACGCCGACGTCGAGGCCGACATCCGGGCTGTCGTCGAGGCGGCCCAGGGACGGACGGTCAAGGTCATCCTCGAGACGGCGCTCCTGACCGACGAGGAGAAGGTGATCGCCTGCGTCTTGGCCCAGAACGCCGGTGCCGACTTCGTCAAGACGTCGACGGGCTTCGCGTCGTCGGGCGCGAGCCCCCAGGACGTGGCCCTGATGCGGCGCGTGGTGGGCGAGTCGATGGGCGTCAAGGCGTCGGGCGGGGTCCGCTCGGCCCAAGACGCCTACGCGATGGTCGAGGCCGGGGCGACGCGGCTCGGCGCGAGCGCGGGCGTCGCTATTTTGAAGGGGCTCACCTCCGACGCCTCCTACTGACCCATGCGGTTCTCGTCCCTCGTCGCGGTTGCCGCGGTCCTCTCGCTCTCGGCGTGCTCCGGCCTCGGCCCGGCCGCCCCCGACCCCGGCCCGGACACCCCGGAGACGCCGGAGGCGGCCTACCCGGCCTACGAGACGTTCGACCCGTCGGGCCTGGACGCCGAGCCGCCCACGTCGACGACCGTCGTCCACGACGTGCCGTCGGACGTGATGGCCGGCCGCGTCCGCGTGCCGGACCAGGGGAACGCGCCGGCCCCGCCGCCCCAGGAGCCGGTCGCCCAGCAGGTCGAGGGCTTCCGGGTCCAGATCTTCTCGAGCGCCAGCCGCGACGCCGCCGAGCGCGTCCGGGGCGACGCCACCCAGTGGTGGCGAGGGGCCCAGTCGTCGGCCGGCGCGCCTCGGTCGATGGAGGTGACGGTGGCCTACCTCCAGCCCTACTACCGCGTCCGGATGGGGGCGTTCGCGACGCGCCAGGAGGCCGAGGCCGCGCTGGCGCTCGTCCGCCGCGAGTACGGCGAGGCGTTCCTGGTGCCGGACGTGGTCACGGTGATGCGCTGAGGGAGACGTGGAGCCTCCGAGGACCATCTCCGCCGGAGAGCTACTCGAGCACCACTGGCGCGCGATGCTCTCGTTCTACGTCGGCGTGTTCGGGGTCGTCTCCTCCTTCTTCGCCGCCTCGCAGGCGTGGCCTCTCGCGGTGATCGCGGTCCCCTTCGCGGTCCTGGCGTCTCGCGCGAGGGGCCGCCTCTATGAGCCGGAGCCGGGCGTCAGGTCGTCCAACACCGCCCGCGCGCTCGCTGCGTTGGGGCTGGTGGTGGCGTTCCTCGTGTACGCGACGCTGGCGACCCTCGTCCTCCACGTCATCGCAGGGGCGCGGTAGCTCCCACCCGGTCGCGGTCGAGCACGCGCCGCCGAGTCCGGACGCGGGGTCACTTCGTCGGTGTGGCCGCCTCGGTCGCGATGGACACCCGCATGTCGAGGGCCGACGCGGCCGAGGCCACCGCCGCCAGTCCGTCGATGGTCGCCTCGCGGTCGTCGATGGTCACGGCCACGTAGAGCTGCTCGAGCGGGGCCGCCGCGGCCACGTCCGGCAGCGTCACGCGCAACCCGTTCTGGGTCACGAACGACGACGTGAGCAGGAAAAGATGAGCAGCAGCAGGACGATGTCCGTCAGCGACGCCAGGCTGAACGCCGTCAGCGCCTTGCGGCCGGTCGAAGAAGCAGAGGTCCCACGCCTCGTCGGCTGTCTCCTCCGGCCCGACGTGCTCCTGGGCCAGCCTCCGGCTGACGCAGATCTTCTTCGTCTTGAACCGCACGGGCCGGACGGGGTTACAGTCCATCGTACCCTGACGCCGAGTGCTCCGATGAAGTACCGAGTTCTAATTGAGACCGACGAGGACGGCGTCTTCGTCGCCACCGTCCCGAGCCTTCCTGGCTGCGTTGCCGACGGACCCACTCGTGGGGAGGCGCTGGCGAGTGTCAAGGAGGCGATCGCTTTGTACGTCGAGAGCCTCGAAGACCACGGCGATCCCGTGCCGCCTCCGATCACGGAGGAGTTGGTCGAGGTGTAGACGTGGGCCAGCTTCCGGTTGTCTCCGGCCGTAGCGGGGTGAAGGCGCTCGCAAGGATCGGCTACGAGTTGGACCGGCAGAAGGGGAGCCACATGATCTTGCGCCAGTCGAAATCGCCTCACCGCCGCGCGGTGGTCCCGGATCACAAGGAGGTAGCGAAGGGCACGCTTCGCTCGATTATCCGAGAAGCAGGATTGACGGTGGACGAGTTCTGCGGGTTGCTGTAACCGCCGCGCAGCAGGACCGCCGCCGCCGGCCGACAGGGGGGCGTCAGGGTGCTCGCTCCGCTGGCGTGACTACGGTCGGGTCGCCCGACTGGCTGCCCACGACGGCCGCTCGGGCCGGCGCCGGGTCCCGGCGTATCCTCCGCCACGTCTTCCCCGCCTCGCGATGACAGACCCGGGCCGAGCGCTCCTCCTCACCGTGGCCGTCGTCCTGGCGGGGTGCGCCGGCCGGTCCTCCGGGATCGTCCCGCTCCCCGAGACCAGCACCGCGCCGGGGTGGCACGAGGGGGGGCTCGCCCACGACGGCCAGGAGCGGCGGTTCCGGTTCTACGTCCCCCGCCAACTCGACCAAGGCGCCCGCCCGGTCGTCTTGCTCCACGGGGGCACCCAGGGGATGGACGAGCTGTTCCGGCCCAACGCCGGCGGCACGCAGGAGTGGCCGAGCATCGCCGAGGACGGGCGGTTCCTGCTCCTCGTGCCCAACGGGACGAACGTGGACACCGGCGCGCCCGACGGCGACGACCAGAACTGGAACGATTGCCGCCGCCCGAGCGCGGGGGCCGTGACGGGCTCGACGGCCGACGACGTCGGCTTTGTCGTGGCCCTCGTGGACTGGGCCCGGGCCCGGTTCCCCATCGACGCCCGGTTCGTGGTGGCCGGCGCCTCGAACGGGGGGATGATGGCGTACCGGCTCGCGACCGAGCGTCCCGACCGCGTCGCGGCCATCGCCGCCTTCGTGGCCAACCTCCCCGCCGACGGCGAGTGCCCGGCGCCGTCCCGGCCCGTCCCCGTCCTCATCGTCAACGGCACGGCCGACCCGATCACGCCGTTCGGCGGCGGCGTGGCCGGCGACCGCGGCGACGTCGTCTCGGCCGAGGCGACGCGCGACGCGTGGCTCGCGGCCAACGGCGCCGACGGGTCGCGCCCAGAGACCGTCACGCTCCCGGACGTGGACGAGTCCGACGGGAGCACCGTCGTGTGCGAGCGCTACCCGGGCGGGGCCCGTGTCGAGTTCTGCCGCGTCGAGGGCGGCGGGCACACGCTGCCGTCGGTCGACCACCGCCTGCCGCGCTGGCTCGAGCGGATCGTCGGGCCGCAGAACCACGACGTCGAGGGCGCGCGCCTGGCGTGGGCGTTCCTCCGCCGCCCGTAAGGGCGCCGTCGGGGCCCGCTACTCCGGCACGGCCGCCTCGGTCGCAATCGACACCCGCATGTCGAGGGCCGACGCGGCCGAGGCCACCGCCGCGAGCCCGTCGATGGTCGCCTCGCGGTCGGCGTAGACGGCGAGCGACGTCTTCCCCTCGCGCACGGCGGCGATGGCGGCCGTGAGGCTGTCGCGGGCCACCTCGCGGTCCTCGACGAAGAAGTCGCCCCGGCCGTCGATGGTCACGGCCACGTAGAGCTGCTCGAGCGGGGCCGCCGCGGCCACGTCGGGCAGCGTCACGCGCAACCCGTTCTGGGTCACGAACGACGACGTGAGCAGGAAGAAGATGAGCAGCAGCAGGACGATGTCCGTCAGCGACGCCAGGCTGAACGCCGTCAGCGCCTTGCGGCCGGTCGAGAAGTCGAAGGTGGCCATTAGCGGCGGCGGTCGGCCGGCGTCTGAAGAAAGTCGATAAAGTCGGACGAGACGCGCTCGAGCCCGTTGACGAGCCTCGCGATCCGCCCGACCAGCAGGTTGTAGGCGAACAGCGCGAGCAGCCCGACGGCCAGCCCGGCGGCCGTCGTGACGAGCGCCTCCCAGATGCCGCCGGCCAGCAGCGACGGGTTGACCAACCCCTCGTAGGCCTGGATCTGGCGGAACGCGGCGATCATACCGGTCACCGTCCCCAGGAACCCGAGCATGGGCGCGATGGCGGCGATCGACGCCAGCAGGTCCATCCGCTTCTCGAGGTCGAACGTCTCGCGGCGCCCGGCTTCCTGGACGGCCTCCTTGATCTCGCCGATCGGCCGGCCCAGCCGGTCCAGCCCGCGCTGGAGGATCCGCGAGGCCGGCGTGTTCCGCTCGCGGCAGTACGCCATCGCCCCCGTCACGTCGCCGCTGCCGACGTAGTCGGCCACGTTGCGCGTCAGCGTGTCGGGGTCGCCTTTGGCCCGGCGGAGGGCGTGGATCCGCTCCCACACCACGGCCACCATCAGCACCGAGAGCAGGAGGATGGGGATCATCGACCAGCCGCCCAGGAAGAGCAGCTCGAGGCCACCCCGGAGCGTCTCGGCGAACGTGGGGTCGGTGACCGCAGCCAGGGTGTCGGCCGGAGCGGCGGGCGTGAGCGCGGTGTCGGAAAGGGCGGTTTGGAGGGCGAGCATGAGCGGCCGCGGGGGCGGCTAGAGCGTTTGGAGATCGAGCGGCCAGGTGTCGGCAGGCGCCTGGGGCGGGAGCCGGTCGAGGAGGCGGACGGCGTCCTCGCGCGACGGGTACTGCCCGACGGCGACGCGGAGCTGTCCGCTCCGAGAGGTGAGGACGGCGGTCCGGTAGCCGGCCCGTCGGTAGAGGTCGTAGGTCGCGTCGGCGCGGGTGCGGGACGAGGTCGAGAGGACCACCAGGGTCCAGGCGTCGGTGCGCGGCGTGATCGGCTCGTCGCGGCCCGCGAGGGCGCGGACGTCGGCCGGCGTGAGGCCGCTGACGCGAGGTGGCAAAACGGCGACTCCCGCGGTCGACGTCCGGCCCGGGCGCGGGGCGGCGGCTCCGCCTGGGGGAGGGGAGGGGGCGGCCCCCCCGGGCGAGCGGGGCACTCGGGTCGAGCCACCATCGCCGCCGGCGTCGTCCTCGGGAAGGTCGAACGTCCTCAGGCGTGTGTTGGCGAGGCCGGAGTCGATGAGAGCCGGGTCGTCGGCGCGTGACGCGAGCGGCGGGGCGGTCGTGGTCGGGGGCGCCTCGACGGTGATCGTCTCGCCTGGGCCGGGCTCGCTCCGAGGCCCGGCCTCGGTCCAGAGCCACACGGCCGCGGCGACGAGGGCCAGGAGCAAGGCCGCCATCGCCCACCACACCCAGCGCCGGTTGGCACGGGCGGCGGCCTCGACTCCACGGGGCGGCGGCGTGTCGGCGCCGGGCTCGGACGTGGCCCCGGTCGAAGCGGGGGACGCGGGCGGCACGCTGGCCGGGGGAGGCAGGAACGAGCCCATGTCCGCGACTCCCGGCTCGGACGCGGCGAGAGGTGCGGGGTCTGCCAGGTCGGCGCGGGGGGCGACGACGTCGAAGTCCGCGTCTTCGATCTGGTCGTCGAGCGCGTCGGTGTCCGGGAGGCCCTCGGGGGGCGCGTCGAGGGCGAACCCGGGGGCCGTCCACGTCTCCTCGGTCCACGCGTCGTCGGGCTCCGAGGGCTCCGAGGGGCGGTCCGGCGGCGGCTGGCGGTCGTCCGGGGTGGGGGGGAGGACGTCGGCCAGGGCCGGGCCGTCGGGGCTGCCGAAGGGAGCGGCGAGCGCCTCCTCGGGCGTGTCCGCCTCGACGTCCTCGGTGGGGGTGACGACCTCGACGGCCGGGGGCATCCAGTGGGGGTCCGGCGGCGCCCACGCGTCGCCGTCGTCGGCCTCGTCGCGGACCGGGGCCACGAAGGGAATGGCCGCGCCGGCGGAGTCGAGGTCTCGCAGCGGGCGGAGGGGCTCGGGGTCCGGAGTCTCGACCGCGTCAGGGACGTCCGAGGTCCCGGCCTCCGCCCCGTCGGACCCCTCGGCCGCCATCTCGTCGGCGTCCGGTGTCACCTCGTTTGCCGAGTCCTCCGTCGGCGACTCTGAGCGGATGTCGGGGGCGGAGTCGTCTGTAGAACCCGAATCGCCCGTCTCGGAACCGGCCCGCTCGTGGCCGGCGTCCTCGGCGCCCACGTCCGGCGGGGGCTCGGTCACAGGCAGGCGGGCCGCGGGGACCGGGTCGAGCCCCTCGTAGCGTCGGTTGACCGCGGCCAGGAGCTCGGCCTCGACGCCCAGAACGACGCCCCCGCTCGTCCGCCGCAGCAGGCCGACGCCGGGCAGGCGGACCTCGCCGGTGGCTGCCAGCCGGGCCTCGATCTGGTCGATCGCCTCGGCGTAAAAGCGGTCGCCGACGTCGGGCGAGAGGGCCATCCGCCGCGCGAACGGGAGCGAGAGCGAGGGCTCAGCGCGGGCCGTCGGGTCCAGCCCGATCGTCTCGCCGGGCGGGAGCATCACGCGGGTCCCGTCGGCCCGCTCCTCGACGCGCGCGGCGACGTGCTGGCGGACGAGCGTGCCCAGGCCCAGCAGCGGGGCCGGCTGGCCGGCGAGCAGGCGCTCTCGAATGGCGGCGGCGACGGCGTCGAGAGAAGTCACGGGGCGATCGAGTGGGGCGACGACAAAGGTAGACCGCGCTCAGCGAGCGAGCCGCACGCCGACCAAGACCGTGAACGGGGGCTCGGGGAACCCCGGCCACCGCTCGGCCTCGCCCAGCAGCCGCTCGCCCCGGAGCACGACGGCCAGCGGCCCGGCGACGGCGTAGCGGGCGTCGAGCGACAGGCGCCCGAACGCCTCCGCCTCGAGGTCGCCCAGGCGGTCGGTCGGCCGGGCGCTCTCGGCCTCGGCCGCGAGCCCGACGCGGCCCCGGCCGGTGGCGAACGGGACCTGGACGCCCGCGTGGCCAACGAGCGGCGCGAAGAACGGGATCTCGCCGCCCTCGGCCTGGCCCGAGCGGATCTCGACGCCGGCCGAGGCCGTCGCCCCAGACGCGTGGACCAGCGCCAGGTCGGCGCCCAGGCCGTACGAGCGGGCGTCGAGGTAGACGGCGTCGAACCCGCCGGAGAACTCCTCGAAGGCGAGGAGGGTCGGGGCCGCCATCGCCGTCCCGTAGACCCGGGCCCGGGTGCCCGCCGACCGGAGCTCGAGCCCCGCGCGGGCGTCGATCGGGACCACGTCCGGCGCCACGATGGGGTCGGCCACGACGTACGGGTTGTCGCCGGTCAGGTCGGTGAGCGAGCGGACGGCGAGGTGCGGGTCGTTCGTCACGAACGCGGTCGCCGACGGGCCCAGCGGGAGCCGGACGTCGACGATGGGGCCGATGGCCTGGGCGTCGCCGGCGCCGGCCGTGGCCGAGGCGTCGTAGGCGAGCGCTCGGGCGCCCAGGGTCAGGCGGAGCCCGTTGGCGCCGGCCAGCGACAGCGCCAGGCCGGCCGCGCCGTACTGGACGTCGGTCCCGAACGAGCCGGCCCCGGCGGTCCCCCCAGCGACGTCGGCGAGCAGGCTCTGTTGGAAGAGGGCGATCCGGCCGGCCGCGTCGACCCGGCCCTCGGTGGTCGTCTCGGAGTCGTCGTCGGCCCGCATCAGCCGGCCCTGCTCGAACCCGACCGAGACCGCCGCCGGCACCCGGCCGACGGTCTCGACGCCGAGCTCGGCGCCGGCCGCCTGGCGGATCCGCCGTGAGAAACTGAGGCCGGGCGTCGTGTAGGCGTCGAGGAGCCCGTGCCCCTCCAGCCGGACGCGCGCCGCGCCGAACGACTGTCCGCCCGCCCGCACCTCGGCCCGGTCGAAGGCGACGCGCCCGTCGGTCTCGGCGACCCCGTCGTAGCCAGCGTCGACGAAGAACTCGCCGGCGGCGCCGTGGGCCGAGAGGTCGAGGCGGCCGTAGCGGGAGACGTAGGCGCCGGCCCCGCCCTCGACGCGGAGGTTGCGGACGACGAGGTCGGTCGCCGGCGGGTCGGGCGGCGGCGCCAGCGCGAGCGCCGGGAGGGCGTCGAGGTCGGGGGCGAACGGCTGGGTCACCGGCTCGCGCTCGGCCGGGACGACGTAGCGCCGGGGCAACGGGCCGAAGCCGGACAGCGGCTGCCGCTCGACGACGGGGAGCGTGACGGCGACCGTGCCGCGGCTCTCGAACACGGCCGGCGTCAGGCTCGGCAGCTGGGAGCGGTCGTCGGGCTGGGCCTGGGCGAGGGCGGGCACCAAGACGGCCGCCAGCAGGAGTCGTCGCATCGGGTTACCGGTTGTCCTCCGCGTCGCCGTCGGGCGCCGGGGCGGCCAGCCCGGGCCGCTCGCGGAGCGCGGCCTGGGCGGCCGACGTGGTGGGGTAGCGGCCGACGAGCTCGCGCAGGAGCCGGTCGGCCTCGTCGGCGCGGGCGAGGCCCTGGAGGGCGAGCGCTTCGAGCGCGTAGGCGTCGGCGACGCGCTCGGGGTCGGCCGCGCCCCGGGTGCGGAGCCGGGCGGCGGTGTCGCGGGCGCCCTCGAAGTCGCGGGACGCGAGCAGCGCCTCGGCCAGCCGCAGCGTCGCCTCGTCGGCGAGCGGCCCGTCGGGGTAGCGCGAGAGCAGGCGGCGGAGCGCGCGCGCGGCGTCGGCCGAGCGGCCGGTCGAGGCGTAGGCGCCGCCCAGCGCCAGGAGCGCGTCCTGGTCGAGGTCGGGCGGCGGGGTGCCCGACAGCACCTCTTCGAGGAGGGAGACGGCGAGCGAGTCTTGGCCCGACGTCAGCGCGAGCAGGGCGCGGGCGTAGCGCAGCCGCTGGCGCTCGTCGCGCCCGCCGAGGCCGGCGTCGACCTCGGCGAACACCCGGTCGACCTCGCCGCCGCGGCCCTGGGCGTCGAGCGCGTCGGCGAGCCCGCTGAAGGCGTCGACCGTGAGCGCGCTCGATGGGTAGCGCTCGAACACGCGCCGGTAGACGGCCTCGGCTTGGGCGTACTCCTCGTTGTTCATCCGCACGTCGCCGATCCCCAGGAGTGCCGCCGCGCCGCGCTGGGGGCGCTCGCGCAGGACCTGGTCGTAGGCGGCCACGGCCAGACTGTCCTGCCCCCGCGCCGAGTAGAGCGCGCCCTGGGCCAGCAGCGCCTGGGCGTAGCGCTCGGACTGGGGGTACTCGCGCAGCAAGCGGCCGTAGGCCTGGAGCGCCTGGTCGGTCTGGCCCTCGCGGCCGAGCACCTGGGCCGTCTGGAGCAGGGCGTAGTCGCCGCCCTGTCGGTCCGGCGTGGCCCCGGCGACGCGGCCGTAGACGAGCCGCGCGTCCTGGTACCGGCCGAGCACCGTGTACAGGTCACCCAGGCGGAGCAGGGCGTCGGCGTAGTAGGGGACGAGCTCGCCGGAGCGCGTGTAGGCCGAGAGGAACCGCTCGAAGGCGTCGGCGGCGGCGGCCGTCTGCCCGCGCTGGTAGAACGTCCACGCGATGACGTAGCGGGCGGCGTCGGACCGGGGGTGGCCGGGGTAGCGGGCCAGCAGGTTGCGCAGGATCGACTCGGCGCGGGCGTACTCGCGCGCCTGGAACGCGCTCTCGCCGGCCCAGAACAGGGCCTCGCCCGCGCGCGGGCCGGACGGGTCGCCGTCGGCTACGGCCACGAGCGCCGGGACAGCCTGGGCGTACTGGCCCCCCACGAACAGGGCGTAGGCGTCCTGGAACGAGACCTCGGCCCGGGTCTCGGCCGTCGCCGTGCCGAGCCCCTCGGCCCGGCGGAAGGCGTCGCGCGCCCGGTCGGTCTGGCCGGACGCCGCGTAGGCCTCGCCCAGCATCCGGGCGGCCTCGCCGGCGTAGGGCCCGCGCGGAGACAGGGTGAGAAGCTGGTCGAAGGCCCGGGCGGCTTGGTCGTAGCGCCGCCGCTCGTAGTGGAGCAGGCCGAGCTCGAGCAGGGCCGCTTGGGCGTAGGCCCCGTCCGGCCGGCGCTCCGTCGTCTGGGCCCACCGCGCCTCGGCGTCGCCGAGCTGGCCGAGCGCCTTCAGGGCGACGCCCTCGTAGTAAGCCGCCTCGTGGGCGACGGCGTCGTCCTGCGCGGAGCCGCCGCCCGCCTGGGCGGTCGAGTAGAACGGGACGGCGCCGGCGAAGTCGCCTCGGGCGGAGGCCGCGCGGCCTCGGGCGAGGGCGGCCCGACGCGTGTACGGGCTGCTCGGCGGGACGGCCGCGAGGGCGGCGTCGGCGCGGTCGTCGCCCAGGCGGAGCCAGGTCTCGCCGGCCAAGAGCGCGCCGCGGGCGGCGGCGTCGCCGGTGAGCGTCGCCCGGCGGAGGTCGGCCTCGCGTGCGCCCTCGGCGAGCTGGCCCGAGCGGACGAGCGCCTCGGCCCGCCCGAGCCCGCCGAGAATGTCCTCGGGGGAGCCGGGGTAGCGGTCGCCGAGCCGGCCGAACGCGTCGGCGGCGCGGCGCCAGTCGCCCTGGGCGGCGTGGACCTCGCCGAGCGCGTAGAGCGCCCGCGGTGCCGACGGCGTGTCGTCGGCAGCCGCCCGCTCGAAGGCGGAGACGGCGGCGTCCGGCCGGTCCTGGCGGCGGTGGACGAGCCCCAGCAGGTAGGCCGCCTCGGCACGCGGCCCTGCCGGGCCGCCCGCGTCGGCGGCGGCGGCGAGCGCGTCCTCCGCCCGGACGTCGTCGCCCTGCGCGTAGTAGTAGCGGCCGAGCGCGAGCCGGGCCCGAGCCGCGAACGGGTGGCGGGGGTAGAGCCGCTCGAACCGGGCGAACAGCGCCGCCGCCGCCTGGTCGTCGTCGACGGCCAGCGCCGACTCGGCCCGGAAGAACAGGGCCTCGGGCGCACGCGGGTCGCGGGGCGAGCGGTCGAGGAACCGGGCGAACGCGCGCTCGGCCGCGCCGAACTGGCCGCCGTCGTAGAGCAGCTTGGCCGCCTCGAACGCGTCCTCGGCGCGCTCGGGACGGGCCGCGACCGCGCCCGGTGCCTGGGCGGCCACGGGCATAGACAGCCCGGCGACCGCCGCCACGGCGAGCGCCAGCAACACGGTGCGGCAGGGGCACGCGGCGCGGCGCGTGCGGAAAGACCGGAAGGGCATTGGGGGGACGGCGTCCGGCGAAGGGGCCAATCTACGGAGCGGCTCGGCCCCGCACCCCGGCGAGAAACAAAGGGGGGGCACCGGATCGTACCTAGGCCGACACGTCCCCTCTTTTCCTCGCCCCTCCCATGGCCGACGACTCCACCGCTAACGACTCCACGACGCCCAAGTCCACGACGCCCACGCCGGGCATCCCCGACCCCAACCCGCTGGTCCCCGACGCCTCCATCGAGCCGGCCGCTCAGGCGGCGGCGGCCACCGCCTCCACCGTCCCGCCGCCGCTCCCCGCCGACTACGAGATGCCGGACGACTACGTGACCGACGACCCCATCGCGACCGTCAAGGCGTGGGTCGAGGCCCACCCCGGCCTGTCGGTGTTGGCCGCGGCCGGCATCGGCCTGGTCGTCGGCCGGGTGGTGACGGGCCTGTTCCCGGACCCCGAGCCGCCGTCGCTCGCCGACCGCGTCGAGAAGCGGGCCCACCAGCTCCAGAAGGAGGCCAAAAAGCGCGGGAAGGTCTACAAGAAGGAGGCGGCCGCCTTCGCCAGCACCACCGGCGACTCGCTCCAGGACAACCTCCACCGCGCCTCGGAGGCCCTGCGCGAGGCGGCCTCGGCCACGGGGCACGTCGCCGAGGAGGGCTACGAGAAGACGAAGGACCTGGCCGAGACCATCGCCGACGCGGCCAAGGTGGCCGTCACGGGCGTGCTCGCGGCCAAGCTCGACGACTGGATCGGGAAGGTCAAGGGCTAGCGCGCTCCGCGCGAGTCGCCGGCGGGCTCCCCCGCCGACGTCCGGAGCCGCGGGCCGGCGGGCGTCCGCGTCAACGTCCGGTGAATGGACCGGGGCGCCCTTCGCCGGGGCGCCCCGGTCGTCGTTTTGCACGTACCCTTTGCCCGCCACCGCCGTTTTCCCATGAGCATCCTCGTCGTCGGAACCGTCGCCTTCGACACCGTCGAAACGCCGTTCGGCCGGGCCGAGCGGATCCTGGGCGGGTCCGCGACCTACGCGTGCCTGGCGGCCCGCGTGCTCGGGGCGCCCGTCCAGCTCAACGCCGTCGTCGGGCGCGACTTCCCGGACGCCCACGTGGACGCGCTCGTCTCGCGAGGGGTCGACGTCGAGGGGCTGGTCCGTGACCCGGAGGGCGAGACGTTCTTTTGGGCCGGGCGCTACCACTACGACCTCAACACGCGCGACACGCTGGCGACGCACCTCAACGTGCTCGCGACGTTCGAGCCCGACCTCCCGGCGTCGTACCGGTCGCCCGGCATCGTCTGCCTCGGCAACCTCGACC
Organism: uncultured Bacteroidota bacterium; assembly: GCA_963848075.1. Taxonomy (GTDB): domain Bacteria; phylum Bacteroidota; class Rhodothermia; order Rhodothermales; family Rubricoccaceae; genus Rubrivirga. Next base: position 1,076,545 of record CAWKCB010000004.1, on the reverse strand, counting down.
CGGCCGTCCAGGCGTCGGTCATCGACCAGACGTCGGGCGAGGCGCTGGTCGTCGCCGACACGATGAACTTCTGGATCGACAACGCGCCCGACGCGCTCCGGGCCACGCTCGCCCGCGTCGACGTGCTCGTGATCAACGACGAGGAGGCCCGCCAGCTCTCGGGCGAGTCCAACCTGGTCCGCGCCGCCCGGGCCGTCCGCGCGCTCGGGCCCGACACGGTCATCGTCAAGAAGGGCGAGCACGGCGCGCTCCTGTTCTGCGGCGACGACGTGTTCTCGGCCCCGGCCTACCCGCTCGAAGACGTCGTCGACCCGACCGGCGCCGGCGACACGTTCCTGGGCGGCTTCGCGGGCCACCTCGCCCGGTGCGGCTCGGCCGACGCCGACGCGATGCGCCAGGCCGTCGTGGTGGGCAGCGCCCTGGCGTCGTTCGTCGTCGAGGCGTTCGGGCCGGACCGCCTGCTGACGGTGACGGCGGCCGAGCTGGACGACCGGATCGACGCCTTCCGCCGCCTCTCGGCCGTCCCGACGATCGTCGCCGTTTAGCGCCTCGGCGAGGAGTCCGGCCACGTTGTGGAGCCCTCGCGGCGCCGGACGGCGGCGGGGACAGCCACGAGCTCCTTCCGGTCCCAGGCCGTCTCCGGTCTCGATCCGCAAGAGGCCTTCGGGTTTCGCACTAGGCGCCGGCCTGCTGGGCGTAGCGGTTGAACAGGGCGGCCTGGGCCTCGAACACCCACTGGTTCATGATCGTCTCCTCGGACACCCCGACGTGGGCCGAGACGCGGCGCGCGTCGCCGCGGCCCCAGTGGGCGATCTCTTCGAGCGACCGGACGCCGGCCTCGCGGAGCCGCCGCTGTGTCTCGGCGTCGATCGTGCGGATGGCCGTGAGGTCTTCGGCCGTCTCGGAGCGCTCGGCGCTCGGGCTAGGCTCGGAGGGGGAGGTCGCCTCCGCCGTCACCGGGTGCTCTGGAGCGTCGCCCGGACGCACGGTTTCATCGGGCCCGGCTGCGTGTTGGAGAGCCGTGGCCTCCACGTCCGTCGGCTCCGGGGCCGCGATCGGAGTCGGCTCGGTCTCGTGAGCCGACGCGAATCCCACGAAGTCGCTCACGGGCGCCACCGTGGGAGGGCGGGTGATCCACGCCGTCTGGTCGAGCATGGGGACGGGCTCGGACGTCAGGGTCGAGGCCTCGTGCGCCGTCGCCGCGAGCGGGGTCGAGGGCAGCTGGGACGGTGTCCACGCCTCGAAGATGTCGGCGAACGTCTCGTCGGGGCTGGCGCCGTCGCCATGAGGGGGCGCCTCGCCAGGATGGGACGGGTCGTCGTAGAGCGGGGCGGTGGCGAACGGGTCCTCGGGCTCGGGCCCCGCATCCGTCGACATCGGGACGAAGTCGTCGTCCGACAGGATGCCGGCCGGGGCGCTCGGCTCGTCCGCGAGGTCGACCTCGGACGCGTCGAGATCCGCGGGGGCTTCCTCGAAGAACGTCTCGAGAGAGAAGGCCTCCTCGGTGAAGGTCTCCTCGACGGGCACCGCCGGGTCCGCGACGGACGCGGCCGGCGCTGGGGTGGCCGAGGGCGGTTCCGCTGGCGCCTCCTCCTCGTCCTGGGAGGCCTCGTCTCTTGCCTGCGCGGGGGGGAGCGCCCCGAACGAGTCCTCGATCGGGGTCGAGGCGGGCTCGTCGGAGGCGAACGCGGCGAAGATCTCCGAGAACGTCTCCGTGAAAAGGGCGGGGTCGATCGGGACACCGTCGCCGACGGGCGGCTCGTCGTCCGTTGGGGAGTCCACGCGCGCCGGTTCGGTCGCATCGTCCTCGAAGGTCACGGCACCATCTCCGGTCGAGGCGATGGGTGCGGCCATCGAGAAGGGGGGATCCTCGGAGGAGAGGTCTTCAAACAGGGCGTCCTCAAACGAGGCGTCGTCTGGGACGTCCCCGGACGACAGAGCGGGCGGGTCGACCTCAGCGGGACCGCCGGGGGCGAGGGCCGGGGGGTCGTCGTGGAGGGCGGGCGGGAGGGCCGGCCGGGTCGCGACTGGGAGCCCGACGGTCTGCTGGATGGCGCCGATCTGATGGCGGATCTCGGCCAGCTCGTCGTCGCGGCGGCGGGCCTCGTGGCGGAGCTCGCCGCGGAGCCCCTGGACCTGGTTCTGCTGGGTCTCGACCGTGTGGCGGACCGTGTCGAGCTTCTGGGCCAAGAGCTGGCGCTGGGTCTCGCCCTGGAGGGACTGGTCGGCCACGGCCCGCTCGATCTGGGCGCCGATGGCGGCGACGGCCTCGGCGACCGCGGCCGACGAGGCGTGAGCGGCCGGGGGCGACCCGGCGGTCTCTCCCCGGCGGGCGCGGAGGAAGCGGGCGACGGTGACCCCGACGACGGCAGTACCGGCGACGATGGCCAGGGCGAGGATGGCGTACAGCATCGGATTCGGGCTACTCGGTGACGAGGGTGAGGGCGTGCGGGCCCGTGCCCGTGCCGATGTCGAGCCGTCCGGCGGCGACGGCGTCTTCGAAGAGGCGCTCCAGGAGGGCCGCGCGGGTGGCGACGAGGGCCGGGTCGGGGGCCGTCACCGCGACGCGGAACGTGTCGGGGGTCCACTCGAACCGGCTGGTCATCCGGTAGACATAGGACCGGAGGGTCGGCTCAAGCTGGGCGCTCCGCCCCCCGAACCCGTGTTGGATCGCGTCGAGCAACCGCGTCAGCTCGACGTCGAGCGGCTCGCTGCTGGCGTCTTCGAGCCGCGTGAGGAGGTCGATCGGGATGGGCGCGGGGTCGGCAGGGAACGAGGCGGGCGACGGGGCCGGCGGCGGGGTGGCGTCGGAGGGGACGAGCGCGCGTTCGGGACCGGCCGTCGTCGCTGTGAGGTCGGGCCCGGCGACCGCGATCGCGAGCGCGGCCGTAAGGGCGATGCTGAGCAAGGCGAGGCCACCGACCACGACGACCCCCCAACTCGGAAGCGGAGGCCGTGTCACGGCTGGAGACGGCGCCCTCGGCGCCGCGACGGCCACGGCCGGCTCCGCCAGGGACAGCGTGGGGGGCTCGTCGAGGTCCAGCGCGTCGAGGGCCACGATCTGGAGCTCCGGCCCGCCGGCCCGTCGGCCCGCGACCCAGCTTAGCGGAGCGCCGTCGCCGAGCATGTCGGCGGGCACGGAGGCGCCGTCGCCCGACGAGGGCTGGGGCCGCACGGCCCCGCCTGCGGGGCCGGACGGTTCGGGGGGGCCGGGCGCTGGGGCGTCGAGCGAGAACGGAACGCGGTCGAGTAGATCGGTAATCGGCACGGGGGGGCGGGGCCGTCCGGAGAGGGAGGAGACGGTGCCCCCAGGGGAGGGCAACCTCTGTGCCGGGGCCCCGGCGCGCCGGGCGTGCCGCCGTAGGGCATCCCGGTCGGGACCGATCCGGCGGGCGCCGCCGGTATCTTCGGGCGTCGCCCCCTCAACGCGTGCGAGCCCGCCTCGTCCTGACCCTCGCCGTGGCCGCGCTGGCCTCGGCCTACGCCCTCTCCGCCTGCCGCTCGGCCGCGCCCGAGGCGGCCGCCGACGCGTCGTGGGCCTACGTCGGCGACGGGGCCTGCCAGCAGTGCCACGCCGACCTCGCGGCGAGCTACGCCCAGACCGGGATGGGCCGCTCGCTCAGCCGGTTCGACCCGGCCACGGCGCCGGAGCGGTTCGGGCCCGACGGCGCCGGCCCCGTCGTCTGCGGAGACGACGGGTATTGCTACCAGCCGTTCGTCCGCGGCGACACGCTGTTCCAGCGCGAGACCCGGCCCGACCTGGCGGGCTACCAGCGCGTCGAGGCCGTCGACTACGTGGTCGGCTCGGGCAACGCGACCCGGTCGTACCTGATGGCGGCGGCCGGCGGCGACGCGTCCCACGGCGAGTACCTCACCGAGATGCCGCTGACGTGGTACGTCGAGCGGGCGCTGTGGGACCTCAGCCCGGGCTACCGCGACGGCGGCTTCCGGTTCGACCGGCCGATCACGCTCGACTGCCTCACCTGCCACGACGCCCGGCCGGCCCACGAGACGAGCCAGAACTTCTACACCGACGTCCCGCTCGGCATCTCGTGCGAGCGGTGCCACGGGCCGGGCTCGGCCCACGTCGCCGCGTTCGAGGCGGGGGGGAGCCGTCGGACCCCCAGATCGTCAACCCGGCCGGGCTCGCGACCGACCTCCAGCTCGACGTCTGCCAGCAGTGCCACCTGACGGGCGAGACCGTCTACGCCCCGGGCCACGACGCGACGACGTACCGTCCGGGCCGGCCCCTCGCGGCCCACCGCGCCGTGTTCGCGACCGAGGCGTCGGTCGAGGACCCCGTCCGCTTCGGGATCGCCAGCCACGCCGAGCGGATGATGCGGAGCGCGTGCTTCCAAGAGAGCCAGGGGACGGACCGGCCGATGACCTGCACGACGTGCCACGACCCGCACCTCCCCACGGCCCAACTCCCGGACGACCACTTTAACCAGACGTGCGCGTCGTGCCACGGGCCGTCGGCGCACCTCGACGCGTGCTCGCGGCCGGCGGCGGCGACCGTGGCCCAGGCCATGGCGGGGGACTGCGTGAGCTGCCACATGCGCGAGGCCGGCACGTCGGACATCCCCCACGTCTCGTTCACCGACCACTGGATCCGCCGCGACCCGCCCCCGTCGTCGGAGGCGACGGCGACGCGCGAGGACGTCCGCGGCGAGACGCCCTTCCGGCTCGTCAACCTGGTGGCCGGCGGCGACCCGCCGAGCGCGGCCCAGGCCGACGCGGCGCTCGCGATCGCGACGTTCTCGCTGTACGAGACGGCCCACCCGCTCCCGGCCTACCTCCCGCGCGTCACGCGCCTGGCCCGGCGGGCGCTGGCCGCCGGCGTCGAGCGGACCGACCTCCGCGTGGTGCTGGGGCGAGCGCTGTCGGAGCAGGACTCGCTGGCGTCGGCGCAGGCGGTGTTGGAGGAGGCCGTCGAGCGGGACCCGGCCGCGCCCTACGCCCAGCTGTGGCTGGGCGTGGTCGAGTCGTCGCGGGGGCGCCACGCCCAGGCGGCCGAGGCGCTGGCGGAAGCGGTCCGGCTGGCGCCGCGGCTGACCGAGGCCCGCGTCCGCCTGGGGACGGCGCTGAGCGAGGCCGGCCGGTTCGGCGAGGCCGCTGCGGCGCTCGAAGCGGCCGTGGCCCAGGACCCGCTCCGCCACCCCGGCGCCTGGGCCGCGCTCGGCATCGCGCGCCTGCGCCAGGACCAGGTCGGCGGCGCCCTCAACGCGCTGCGCCGGGCCGTCGCGCTCGACCCCCGCTTGGCGGTCGCCCGCGCCAACCTGGGCGCGGCGCTCCTGGCCTCCGGCGACCTCGACGCCGCGCGCGCCCAGTTCGAGGCGGCGCTCCGGGTCAACCCCGCCGAGCGCTCGGCGTTGGGCAACCTCGGGGTGGTCCTCGCCCGCCAGGGTCGGACGGCCGACGCCCGGGCCCGCTTCGAGGAGCTCCTCCGCCTCGACCCCGCCGACGCCCGCGCCCGCGCCGCCCTCGCCGAACTGGGCCCTTGAGGCTGGGCCGTGGCGTCGCTTCGTGTGGAGAGCACGGAGGGCGCCGCTTCGCGGCGAGCGCGCGGAGAGTGGCTCGACTCCGACCTCACGGGCCCGCACGTTCCGTCCCCTCCGTCCCCTCCGTCCCCTCCGTCCCGGCATGACTCGCCTGCTCGTCCTCGCCCTCGCGCTCGCCGGCTGCGGCGGTGGCCCCGTCGACATCCAGACGGCCGAGGCCGTCCCGCTCCGGCTCGACCGCGACGACCCCGACACGCTGCTCGGCTCGGTCCTGGGCGCCTACGTGGGGCCCGACGGCGGGGACCCGGTGGCCGCCGGCCTGCTCTCGCGCGACGGGGACGAGCTCGTCCTCCACCCGCAGCGCCTGCCCGCCGCCGCCCGCGCCGCGCTCGCCGACGCGAACGGCGACGGCGCCGTCGACTGGGACGAGCTCGCGGCCATGCTCGAAGCGAGCTACGTCGACGCCCGCGCGGTGCCGCCGACGACCGACGCGCTCCGCCAGCAGGCCGACTACCGGGCCGGCGAGCCCGGCTGGTTCACCGTCGAGGTGGACGGCGTGATGACGGCCGCGCGGCGCCGGATCCACGTCCCCACCGGGGCCCTCCGCCAGGCCATGCGCGCGTTCCCGGCCGCCGGCACGCTGGCGTACCCCGCCGGCACCTGGATCGTCGGCGAGCACGTCCTCGACGGGACGGTCGTCGAGACGACGGTCAAGCGGCGCCGCGCCGACGGGTTCTGGGACTTCGCCGTCTACGGGCCCGACGGCGCCCTCGCCCCGGCGACGCAGACCGAGCCGCGCGCGCTCCGCGTGCCGACCCAGTGCACGGGCTGCCACCTCGGCCGGCGTCTGTTCGACCCCGAGAAGAGCTTTCCTGCCGAGGCCACCGACGGCCCGTTCGGCCCCCGCGCCATCCACGTCCCCACGGCGTGGCGGAGCGGCCCGGCGACGGCGCTCTTCGACGAGCACGCCCGCCGCGACGACGGCGTCCTCGGCCTCTACGCGACGTTGTACGCCGGCCGCCTCCTGGCCGACCGCGAGCGCGGCGGCCTCGCCCCCGACGACGCGGCCCTGCTGAACGCGCTGGGGCTGTAGCGGCGAGCGGTGGCGAGTTCCGCCGGTGTCCTCACGGGGCCCCGTGAACTCGCGTAACCTGAGCGGACCGCTCGCCCTGCCCGCTCTGTGACCGCCACCGTCCGCCTCGTCAACGCCGTGTTCTATGCCCACCACGGGGTGATGGAGGAGGAGCACCGGATCGGCGGTCGCTACGAGGTCGACGTCGCGATGACGCTCGACGTGCGCGAGGCGGCCCGGCACGACGACTTGTCGAAGACGGTGGACTACGAGCGGGTCTACGCGCTCGTCCGCGACGTCGTGACGGGGACGCCGGCGTACCTCATCGAGCGGGTCGCGTGGCAGATCGCCGAGGCCGTCGGGAGCGCGTACCCGTCCGTCGAGTCCGTCGAGGTGACGGTCCGCAAGCCGAACCCGCCCGTCGGCGGGCCGTGTGACCGGGCCGAGGTCGTGGTCCGCCACGCGCCGGGGTCGTGACCCGGGCGTTCGTCGCGCTCGGGGCCAACGTGGGGGACCGGCTGGCGGCCCTGCGCGGAGCGGCCTCGGCGCTCGATGGGCTGCCCGGGACGGCCGTCGTGGCCGCGAGCGCGGTGTACGAGACCGAGGCGCTCGTCCGGCCCGGGGCCGCCGCCCAGCCCGACCACCTCAACGCCGTCGTGGGCCTCGACACCGGGCTGGCGCCTCGGGCCTTGCTCCGCGCGCTCCACGCGGTCGAGCGGGCCGCCGGCCGGGACCCGTCGGCGGCGCGCTGGGCCCCGCGCCCGCTCGACCTCGACCTGCTGCTCTACGGCGACGCCGAAGTCGACGCGCCCGAGCTGACCGTCCCGCACCCGGCGCTGGCCGAGCGCCGGTTCGTCCTGGCGCCCCTCGCCGACGTTGCCGCCGACCGCGCCGTCCCCGGCCTCGGACGGACCGTCGGCGACCTGCTGGCGGTCTCCGGCGACAGAGGACGTGTCGAGCGGACGGCGGCGCGCCTCTGGCCGTGAGCCGGGCGACGTCCGGCGCTCGTGGCGGGTCGGTCGGAGCCGCGGGCCAGGGTGAGCGGGCTCTGCACGGGGCCCGTCGGGGTCAGGTCGCCGGCGTCGGCGCCGGCGCGTCGCCGAAGGCCCAGATGGGGTAGGGGTGCGGCGGGTGGAGGCCGAGCGCCGTCAGCAGGAGCGCCGTCTCGGCCCGGTGGTACACGATGGGGGTGAGCCCGAGCTGGCGGAGCGCGGCGCCCCGGGTCATCCGCGCCACGGGCTCCCCGTTCTGCTCCAGCCGCCAGGGCGCCCGGAGCGCGGCCGCGTCGACGCCGTCCATCAGGGTCTCGACCTCGCGCTCGTTGGCGTGGTACGCCGCGACCAGGTCGGTGACGGCCGCCAGGTCGTCGGCCGTCGGCTCGAACGAGAGCTCGACCTCGTCGAACTCCAGGATCCACCCGATCCGGGCGACGATCCGGACGAGCCGCAGCGCGAGCACGCGCAGCGTCGGGAGCGCGGGGTACGGCGACCAGTCCATGCACTCCGGCGGGACCAGGGTGAGCACGGCCCGCGTGCGCCGGATCTCGGTGCTGAGCTCGTCCAGGATGGCCGGCCGCTTCGGCTCCTCCGCGGGAGACGGCTCGGCGTCCGGGCCGGCGGCGGCGGCCGGGCCCGGCCCGGCGCTCGGGCCGGTCGCTTCGGCGGAGGACCGGCTTGAGGGCGGAGGGGCCGACCGGGGGCGGGCCTCCGGGTCGGGCGACCACGCGACGACGTCGGCGAAGGGGAGCCAGGCCCGGTTCTGCCCCAGCGACCACGCCGCGCCCGACGGCCAGTCGTTGGTGTGGTGGACCAGGAACTGGGCCACGTGGTCGACGCCGGTCGCCGTGAGCACGCGGACCACCTGGCTCCGCCGTGGGACACGGGAGCCGGGGTCGAACCAGTCGGAGTTGGGAGCCGAAGATGTCACCGCGGGGGTATCGGTGGGGAGGTTGAATCTCTCAACCCCGTGTGCGAACACTGTAGGCATGCGCGAGGTACGGACGGGGCGGGCGGCCGTTCCAGGAGGCGCCGGCCCGCGGGCGTGTGGAATCACCCAATCGTCAAGGGCTCGGGAGGGGGCACCGTCTCGATCTTCCGTCCCGGCTCCCCCACCCGTCGTCATGCCCACCCCCACGCTCCCCAGCCGCCTCGGCTACGTCGTCGTCGAGGGCGTGATCGGCGCCGGCAAGACGACGATGGCCCGGATGTTGGCCGGCCGGGCCGGGGGCCGCGTGGTGCTCGAGGAGTTCGAGGAGAACCCGTTCCTCGACCGGTTCTACACCGACCGCGATCGGTGGGCGTTCCAGACCCAGCTCGCCTTCCTCGCGAGCCGGTTCAAGCAGCAGAAGGCGCTGGCGACGCGCGACCTGTTCGTGCCCCACGTCGTGTCGGACTACACGTTCGACAAGGACCGGATCTTCGCCCACGTCACGCTCACCGGCGACGAGGTCCGGCTGTACGAGACGCTCTACGGCATCATGGAGCCGTCGGCGCCGGTGCCGGACTTGGTCGTCTACCTCCGGTCGTCGGTCGACCGGCTGCTCCACAACGTGGCGCTGCGCGGCCGGAGCTACGAGTCGAACATGGACCGGGCCTACCTCGCCGAGTTGGTCGAGGCCTACGACCAGTACTTTTTCCACTACACCAAGAGCCCGCTCCTGATCGTCGACGCGAGCCGGATCGACTTTGTCGGCGCGCCGGCCACGTTCGACGAGCTGGTCCGCCAGATGGCGAGCGTCCGCGGCGGCACGGCCTACTTCAACCCGCCCGACACGATGCAGCTCTCGTTCTGAAGCGGTGAGCGGTGAGGCAGAGCCGTGGGAGAGTTCTGGGCAACCCGTGGCCTCCGAGCGTGCAGCCGAGCCCGCCGTCGACCCCCGACCCCCTCCTCACTCCGGCGGGTCCAGCGACACCGAGATGAACGCGTAGGCGCGGACGCGCTCGCCGCCGTCCCTCGCTGGGCGGAACACGTGGCGACGGGCGGCCTCCAGGATGGCGGCGTCGAACTCGGGCGGGAACGCGGCCACGCCGACCTCGCGGTTGCCGTCGAACGTCACGCGCTGGACGACCTCGGCGTCGGTCACCTGCCCGCCGGCGCTGACCAGGACGCGGACGCGGGCGCTGCCCCGGAAGCCGGACACGGACGCGTCGCGCGGGTACACCGGGAGCGCCTGCCCGCTCAGCCTCGGGCTCCGCTCCGGCCGCTCGACGATCCGGTCGGCCGCGGGCGGCGGAGCGGACGGGACGGGGGCCGGCGGGCCCGGCGCGGGAGGACGGGCGACCGGCGACGCTCGCGGCGCCGGCCGGGGCGACGGCCGGGGCGCCGGCGGCGCCGGCAGCTCGAGGTCGCGGACGATCTCCTCGACCAACCGCTCGTCCGGGACCTCGACCGGCGCGCGGTCCGGCGTGACCGGCGGGGGAGGGGGCGCCGGGCGCGGGTTGGCCGGCGGCGGGGGCTGGCGCGTCGGCTCGATCATCTCGAACACGACCTGCTCCCGCGCCGGCACGGACTGGGGGAGGTCCGGGCCCGAGGTCGACGTCGGGCCACCACACGAACGCGGCCACCACGACGCCCAGGCTCGCGGCGAGCGACGCCAGCGCGCGCGTCGCGGCGTGGCGGTCACGGCGGGAGGGGAGCCGGGCGTCGTCGGGCATGGGGGCGGAACGGGCCGGAGTCGCCGGGCCATGCGCGAGGATCCTCGGCAACGCGGCCCGGCGACTCGGAACGGGGGCGCCTCAAAGCTCGCACGGATCGGGGCCACTCGCGTCGTGGCCGCTCGGTTCTACCGTCCCGGGCCTCGTGCGGAGGCCGCGCACGCGAGCGGGAGCCCTCCGCACGACGCGCCCTCTTCCACCCGGGCGGCCACGTCCTCGGGGACGACGCGGTACACGTGGCGCTCGGAGTGGATCGCCCCCGCGAGCGCTCCAAAGAGCGCCCCGTTTATTCCGAAGAGCCCGGCCGCCTGCGACCGCGAGAACGTGATAAATCCGCTACCGCTCGGCTCCGAGAGGAGCCCAAGCAGGACGCCAACCGAGGTTCCGATGGCGGCCCCCTTCAGCGCGCCGGCCCCGTCTCGGCGGAACGTCACGGCGGCCACGTCCGAGGTCGGGGCCGACCGACTCTCCCCGGTCCGCTTGTTGACCCACGTCGTCGTGTCGGGGCCGACATGCAGCGCGCGGACGTGGCGGCCTCGCTCTCCGGCGAGCGTGACGACGGCGTGGCCCCGCTCGGCCCGGGCGTTGACCTCGGCCCGGTCGGTGGGCGAGGCGAGCGAAGCCGGACGTGTGTACACACACCCGGCGAGGAGCGGGGCCAAGACGACGAGGGCGGCGAGTCGGGACACCGGAGTGGAGGACGGAGAGGGGGCGAACGCTACCGCGCCAGGGAGCCGTCGCCATGGTCCGAATGGACTACCGGGCGGTCCGTGCGAGCGGGCGGCGGACCGCTCCGGTTCAACGCCGTGTGAATCCGCGAGCGCCCGCGCCCGCCCGGGTCCGGTCCGTCGGTACCTTGGTCGGAGCCGTCGGACGCCATGCCCGCCCCCCGGACCTTTCCCGATTCGCCTTTCTCGCACCGGCCCCGCCGCCGTTGAGCCTTCCGTTTTTCGGAGGGCTCTTTTTGTATCCGCGCCCATGACCCCGTCCCCCGCCAAGCTCGCCCTCGAAGACGGTACCGTCGTCGCCGGCACCGCCGTCGGCGCCACTGGCGAGACCGCCGGCGAGCTGTGCTTCAACACGTCGATGAGCGGCTACCAGGAGATCCTGACCGACCCGAGCTACGCCGGCCAGGTCATGCTGATGACGTACCCCCACATCGGCAACTACGGCGCGTTCGAGGAGGCGACCGAGGCCGACCGGCCCCACGTGGCCGGGCTCGTCGTCCGCGAGTTCTCGCGCGACCCGTCGAACGCCCGGATGGAAGAGACGTTGGACGCCTACATGGCCCGCCACGGGCTGGTCGGCATCTCGGGCGTCGACACGCGGCGCCTCGTTCGCCACATCCGGCAGCGGGGCGTGATGAACTGCGTGATCTCGTCGACCGATCTAGACGACGCCTCGCTCGTGGCCAAGGCCCGGGCCGCGCCCGACATGGACGGGCTCGAGCTGGCGAGCGGCGTCACGACGGCCGAGGCGTACGACGTCCGCACGGAGGGCGAGCGGCGCGTCGCCGTGTTCGACTACGGCGTCAAGCGGAACATCCTGCGGTCGTTTGCGGGGCTCGGCTGCGCCGTCCGGGTGTTCCCCGCCGGGACGCCGGTCGACGAGGTGATGGCGTGGAATCCCGACGGCGTCTTCTTCTCGAACGGCCCCGGCGACCCCCGCGCCATGCCCGACGCCATCGAGGCGGCCCGGGCCGTGATCACGAGCGGCGTGCCGACGTTCGGGATCTGCCTCGGCCACCAGCTGATGGCGCTCGCCGAGGGGCTGGAGGTGTACAAGATGAAGGTCGGCCACCGCGGCGCCAACCACCCCGTCCTCAACCTGGGGACGGGCCGCGTCGAGATCTCGACCCAGAACCACGGGTTCGCCGTCCGCGAGGCCGGCCTCGACGGCGTGGCCGAGGTGGGCCACCGGAACCTCAACGACGGGACGGTCGAGGGCCTGCGGTTCTCGCGCTTCCCCGGGTTCTCGGTCCAGTACCACCCCGAGGCGTGCCCCGGCCCCCACGACAGCCGCTACCTCTTCGACCAGTTCGTCGCGCTGATGGACGGCGAGGCGCCCGCGCCGCTGGCCGTCCCCGCCGAGGTCTCTGCCGATGCCTGACGTCTCGCCGGCCGACGACGTCCTCCGCCGGGTGTGGGCGATGCGCCAGAGGATGCGCCGTCTCGGTCTGGTCGCTCCGCCCTCGTCCGAGCACGTCCGCACGCACGTCGGTCGTCGGCGGGAGCCACAACGCCTGGTGCTCCGGGTGGCCACGCCTTCTCCCGCCCATCGCCGAGTTCGTAGGCCACGGGCCTGCCACTCGCCCTCACGCCCACCTCCCCCCACCTCTCTCTCCCATGCCCGCAGAACGCAAGGCCCTCGTTGTCCACTACGCCCCTGGCCACCCGCCCGAGAGCGTCGACGAGCTCACCGACCTCTTGAACGACGAGTGGCGGATCCTGTCGACGTCCGCGATGGGCGGAACCGGCGGGGCCACCGCGCCCGCCCAGTTCGCCGCGCTCGTCGTGCTGGAGCGTGACCAGAAAAAGACCGTCGGCGGATTCAGCGGCGGCTGACGCCGACGGGTTCGAGGTTCGGGGTTCAGGGTTCGCAAGGACGATCCGTTGAGGCCGACCTGTGGACCCGACGCATGCTCGCGACTTGCGATGACACGCCTCCGTGCTCGCCGACGACGAACCCAGAACCCAGAACCCTTCCGATGCCCAAGCGCACCGACCTCTCGACGATCCTGCTCATCGGCTCCGGCCCCATCGTGATCGGGCAGGCCTGCGAGTTCGACTACTCCGGGACCCAGGCCGCCAAGGCGCTCCGCCAGGAGGGCTACCGCGTGGTCCTGCTGAACTCGAACCCGGCCACCATCATGACCGACCCGATGTCGGCCGACGCGGTCTACCTCCAGGAGATGACGGCCGCCAGCATCAAGGAGATCGTGGCCAAGGAGCGGCCCGACGCCGTGCTCCCGACCATGGGCGGACAGACGGCGCTCAACCTGGCCGACACGTTGCACCAGCAGGGCTACTGGGAGCGCGAAGGCATCGAGGTGATCGGGGTCGACATCGACGCGATCCACATCACCGAGGACCGCCAGGCGTTTCGGGATTTGATGGAACGGGTCGGCATCGACCAGGCGGCGTCGCGCGTGGCCAAGTCGCTGCTAGAGGCCAAGGAGATCACCCAGGAGCTGGCCGGCGGCGCGGGCGGGATCGGCGGGTTCAAGCCCATCGTCATCCGGCCCAGCTTCACGATGGGCGGGGCCGGCGGCGGCATCGTCTGGACCGCCGACGAGTTCGACGCCAAGGTGACGCGCGGGCTCGAGCTGTCGCCGGTCCACGAGGTCTTGATCGAGGAGTGCCTGTTCGGGTGGAAGGAGTACGAGCTCGAGCTGTTGCGCGACGCCAAGGACAACGTCGTCATCATCTGCTCGATCGAGAACCTGGACCCGATGGGCGTCCACACCGGCGACAGCGTGACGGTCGCCCCGCAGCAGACGCTGACCGACCCCCAGTACCAGGCCATGCGCGACGCGGCGATCCGCGCGATGCGGTCCATCGGGACGTTCGCGGGCGGCTGCAACATCCAGTTCGCCGTCGACCCGGCGGACGGGCGGATGATCGTGATCGAGATCAACCCGCGCGTGTCGCGGTCGTCGGCGCTGGCGTCGAAGGCGACGGGCTACCCCATCGCCAAGGTGGCCGCGCGGCTGGCGGTCGGCTATACCCTCGACGAGCTCCCCAACGAGGTGACCGGGACGACGTCGGCGTGCTTCGAGCCGGCGCTGGACTACGTCGTCACCAAGATCCCGCGCTGGAATTTCGACAAGTTCGAGGGCGTCGACGAGGTGCTGACGACCCAGATGAAGGCGGTCGGCGAGGTGATGGCGATCGGGCGGACGTTCACCGAGTCGCTCCAGAAGGCCTTCCAGAGCTTGGAGCAGGGCCACGCGGGGCTCGACGGCGCGCTGCCCGACCGGGCCGTCGTCCGCGACCGACTCGCCAAGCCGTACTGGGACCGGCTGATCCACGTCCGCCACGCCTTCCGCCTGGGCGCGTCGGTCGCCGAGATCCACGACGTGACCAAGGTCGACCCGTGGTTCTTGAACCAGGTCAAGGACCTGGTCGACCTCGAGACGGCCACGGACGGGACGCCGCTGGCCGACCTCGACCGCGACGCGCTGTTGCGCCTCAAGCAGCACGGGTTCTCCGACGTCCAGGTCGCCCGGATGACCGAGAGCACCGAAGCCGAGGTGCGGGAGCGCCGGAAGGGGATGGGCCTCACGCCGACGTTCCGCGTGGTCGACACCTGCGCCGGCGAGTTCCCCGCCGAGACGCCCTACTTCTACTCCACGTACGACGGCGCCGGCGACCCGGCGGCGACCGAGTCCGCGCGGAGCGAAAAGGAGAAGGTGCTCATCTTGGGCTCGGGCCCGAACCGGATCGGGCAGGGCATCGAGTTCGACTACTCGTGCGTCCACGGCGTGCTCGCGGCACGGGAGATGGGCTACCAAGCGATCATGATCAACTGCAACCCGGAGACGGTCTCGACCGACTTCGACATCGCCGACAAGCTCTACTTCGAGCCCGTCTTCTGGGAGCGCGTCGCCGACATCGTGGACCTGGAGGAGCCGGACGGCATCGTCCTGCAACTGGGCGGGCAGACGGCGCTCAAGCTGGCCCGCGACGTGGTCGCGAGGGGCCTGCCCATCTTCGGGACGCCCTACGAGAACATGGACCTGGCCGAGGACCGGGGCAAGTTCTCCGAGATCCTGACCGAGCTCGGCATCCCGTTCCCGACCTACGGCATGGCCACGACGGTCGAGGACGCCGTCGAGGTGGCCGAGGGCATCGGCTACCCGATCCTGATCCGCCCGAGCTACGTGCTGGGCGGCCAGGGCATGCGGATCGCGATCAACAAGGACGAGGTGGCCGAGTACGTCGCCAACATCCTGACCCTGTTCCCGGACAACCAGATCCTGCTCGACCTGTTCTTGGAGGACGCCATCGAGGTCGACGTTGACTGCCTGGCCGACGGCGACGAGGTCTGGATCGCCGGCGTGATGCAGCACATCGAGCCGGCCGGCGTCCACTCGGGCGACTCGACGGCCGTGATCCCGCCGTTCTCGCTCAGCGACTCCGCCATCGCCACGATCCGCGAGACGGTCGAGCGGATCGCGACGCGGCTGGGCGTGGTCGGGATGATGAACACCCAGCTGGCGGTCCAGACGGTCGACGGCCAGGACCGCGTGTTCGTGATCGAGGCCAACCCGCGCGCGAGCCGGACGGTCCCGTTCGTGGCCAAGGCCACCGGCGTGCCCGTCGCCCGGATCGGGGCCAAGCTGATGCTGGGCGCCAAGCTGGCGACCTTCCGCGACGCCGGGGACCTCGAGAGCACGCTGACCGGCTTCGCGGTCAAGGAGCCCGTCTTTTCGTGGGACAAGTTCCCCGAGGTCACCAAGGAGCTCGGGCCCGAGATGAAGTCGACCGGCGAGGCCATCGCCTTCGTCGACGACATCACGGACGACCACATCTCGAAGCCGTTCGAGATGCGGAACCTCTACCTTTCGCGCTGAGGCGCGCGAAGCTCGGCCGGCGGTCGGGGTGGCCGGCTGGGCGAGGTGGTAGGTTCGTCGGCCTCGCGATCCACCCGCCGATTCGATGTCAGAGTCCGCCAGCCCCTTCGACCACGAGACGCCTCGGACCGAATGCCCGGCGGTCCGCCTGGTGATCGAGCCGCACGACAACGCGGACGCCCTCGAGCTGGCGGCGGTCGGCGGGTACCGGGCCGTGGTCCAGAAGGGGCGGTTCGAGACGGGCGAGCTGGCGGTCTATGTGCCCGAGGGGTCCATCGTGCCCGCGTATCTGCAGGAGCGGCTGGGCGTCGAGGGGCGTCTCGCGGGAAGCCGGAAGGACCGCGTCAAGGCGGTCCGCCTGCGGGGCGTCCTGTCGCAGGGGCTGGTGGTCCCGCTGGAGTCGGGCCCCGACGGTCCGACGCTGACGAACGAGGCGGGCGAGCCAGCCGTCGTGCGAGAGGGCGACGACCTGGCGGCGTTCCTGGGCGTCGAGAAGTACGTGCCGCCGGTGCCCGACGCGATGGTCGGCGCCGTGTGGGCGGCCGGTCAGGACCGGACGCTGGCGTACGACGTGGAGAACATCAAGCGCTGGCCGGGCGTGCTGGCGCCGGGCGAGCCGGTGGTGATGACGGAGAAGGTGCACGGGACGCTTCTGGGCTGCGGCGTGATGCCCGCGTCCCTGGCGCACCCGGAGCACGGCCGCGCCGTCGTGTTCTCGAAGGGCCTCGGCGCCAAGGGGATCGCGTTCGACCTCCGGGAGGGCGCCCGGAACGTCTACGCCCGGGTCGTCCGCGACCAGCGCCTGGTCGAGGCCATCGAGAGCGCGTTTGCGGACGAGCTCCAGGACCAACCCGTGTTCGTACTGGGCGAGGTCTTCGGAGCCGGCGTCCAGGACCTGACCTACGGCGGCGACGTGAGCTTCCGCGTGTTCGACGTGTACGTGGGGCGTCGTAGCGACGGCAGCTACCTCGACGACGAGCGTCTCGACCGGGCGTGCGAGCGGATGGGGCTGGCGCGCGTCCCCGTGGTGTACCGCGGTCCGTTCTCCGAGGCGGCCCTCGCCGATCACACGTCGGGGGCGGAGACCGTCAGCGGCGGCGGGGCCCACCTCCGGGAGGGCGTCGTCGTCCGGCCCACCACGGAGCGGGAGGACGCGGGGCTGGGGAGGGTCCAGCTCAAGTCTGTGAGCGACGACTACCTGACGCGGAAGGGGGGGACCGAGTACACCTGAGCCGGCCCCACGCCGCCCCGGTGGGTCGCGGATTCGCGGGACCTCAGGGGAACGCCCCGACGCGCCGGGCTACCTTCGGCCTATGCCGCACGCCCTCGACACGCCCGTCCGCTTGTCCGGCGCCGAACAGGGCGCGGCCGACCAGCAGGCGCAGGCCGAGCTGAAGGCGCGCGGGCCCATCCCGGCCCACATCGCGTGCATCATGGACGGGAACGGCCGGTGGGCCAAGGCCCAGGGCAAGAGCCGCGTGACGGGCCACCGCGAGGGCGTCGTGTCGGTCCGCGACGTGACCGAGGCGTGCGCTCAGATCGGCGTCGAGCACCTGACGCTCTACACGTTCTCGACCGAGAACTGGCACCGGCCGGCCGCCGAGGTCACGGCCCTGATGGAGCTGCTCGTGCGGACGTTGCGCAAGGAGGCCGAGAAGCTCCACCGCAACGGGATCCGGCTCCACGCCATCGGCGACCTGGGGCGGCTGCCGGCGCGGGGCCAGCGCGAGCTCCAGGAGTCGCTCGACCTGACGGCCGGCAACACGCGGATGACGCTGACGCTGGCGCTCAGCTACGGCTCGCGGTGGGAGATCACCGAGGCCGTCCGCCAGATCGCACGGGCGGCGGCCGACGGCACGCTCGACCCGGCCGCCATCACCGAGGACACCGTCTCGGGCGCGCTCTTGACGCGGGGCCTGCCCGACCCCGACCTGCTGGTCCGCACGGCGGGCGAGATGCGGCTGAGCAACTTCCTGCTGTGGCAGGTCGCGTACACCGAGCTCTACGTGACCGAGAAGACGTGGCCCGACTTCCGCCGCGCGGCGCTCTACGACGCCGTCCGCAGCTACCAGGACCGTGACCGTCGCTACGGCCGGGTCGACGACGCGTAGGGGAAGACGACGCGTAGGGGAAGACGCGGCGCCCTGCGGGGCGAGTTGCAATAAGCCGGCCAAGGTGCCGTTCGGGGAGCCACGCCCAGACGCGCCGTTTTCGCCGTCTCTGCGCCCGCCCCCTCTGGGCCCCGCCGTACCCTCTGACGCTCCGTCCGGCCTCCGCCGACCCGTCTCGCCGCCGCGCTCCCGCATGACCCGATCGCTCGCACCCCTGCGCGCCCTCGCCGTCCTCCTCGTCACCGCCGTGCCCGCCCTTGGGCAGGCGCCTCCGCCGCCGCCCGCGGCCCAGACGTACGAGATCCTGTCGCTCTCGGTCGAGGGCGCGCTCGACGCGAACAGCGAGGCCCTGGCCCGGTCCATCAGCGGCTTGCGGCCGGGCACCCGGGTGACGCTGCCGTGGGACCCCTCGTTCGGCGAGGCCGTCCGCCTGCTCTACTCGCGCGGCGGCTACTCCGACGCCGAGATCGAGGCGACCGAGATCGCCGGCGACGGCGTGTTCCTGACGATCAAAGTTGAGGAGCAGCCCCGGCTGGCGGCGTTCGCCATCGAGGGCCTGAAGTCGTCGACGGTCGACGACGTGACGCCGCGGATCCCGCTGCTGCGTGGCCGCGCCGTCCGCCCGGCCGACGTCGAGCGGGCCCGGATCGCCATCGAGGACGAGCTGCGCGGCGCCGGCTACCGCGACCCGTCCATCCAGGTCGCCCAGGCGACCGGCGAGGACGGCCGCGTCACGGTCACGTTCACCGTCGACCGCGGCGAGCGCCAGTCGGTCGCCGACGTCCGGTTCGTCGGCAACGAGGTGTTCTCGGAGGGGACGTTGCAGCGGCGCCTCAAGAACACGCCCGAGCGCCGGTGGTGGCGGTTCTGGAAGCGCGAGACGTTCGACGACGACAAGTTCGAGGAGGACCTGGCCGCGCTCGTCCGGTTCTACAACGACCGGGGCTACTACGGCGCCCGCGTCGTCCGCGACTCCGTCTTTACCGCGGCCAACGACGACGGCGAGGAGGAGCTGGTGGTCGAGGTCGAGGTGGCCGAGGGGCCGAAGTACCACATCCGCGACGTGACCTTCGAGGGCAACACGGTCTACTCCGACGCCCAGCTCCAGCTCGCGCTCGGGCTGTCGCCCGGCGACGCCTACGACCGGACGCGGATGGAGCAGAACCTGTACTACACCCAGGACAAGACCGACATCACGAGCCTGTACCAGGACCGGGGCTACTACGAGTTCTACATCGCCCCCGAGATCGTCGAGGCGCCCGGCGACTCGCTCGACCTGTCGTTCGAGGTCACCGAGGGCGAGGTCTACGAGTTCGGCGACGTCCGGATCGCGGGCAACACGCGGACCAAGGAGCACGTCATCCGCCGCGAGCTGCGGACGGTGCCGGGCCAGCCGTTCAGCCGCCAGGCCATCGAGCGGAGCGTCCGCGAGCTCGCCACGCTCAACTACTTCGACCCGGCCAGCTTCGGCGCCGGCCCGACCGTCAACGTGAACGAGGAGGACAAGACGGTCGACCTGATCTACAACCTGGCCGAGACGTCGTCGGACCAGCTCGAGCTGTCGGGCGGCTACGGCGGGCCCCGGGTCGGGCTGATCCTGTCGGCCGGCGTCACGTTCTCCAACTTCTCCGTCCAGAACCTCGCCAAGGGCCTGGGCGGCGGGATGCCGACGGGCGACGGCCAGAAGCTCTCGCTCCAGGTCCAGACCTACGGCCGGCGGGCCCAGATCTACTCGCTCTCGTTCACCGAGCCGTGGTTCCGGGGCCGCGCCACGCCGGTCGGGTTCTCGCTGGCGTACCGCCGCCAGCAGTCGTTCTCCCGGGCGGGGACGCCGGGCCGGTTCTCGACGGCCTCGGCGTCGGTGTTCTACCGGCAGCGGCTCAAGTGGCCCGACGACTTCTTCTCGACCGGGACCAACCTCGGCTACCGGCTCTACGACGTCGTGGGCCTGGACCTCGTCGGGATTCCGGAGGGGCTCAGCCAGGAGGTCACGGTCAGCCAGTCGCTGTCGCGGAACGCGCTCGACAACCCGACCTTCCCCCAGAGCGGGTCCCAGCTCGGGCTCACGGTGACCGTCGCCCCGCCCATCGGCGACTTTGTCCAGTACCACAAGTGGGACCTCAACACGGCGTTCTACACGCCGGTCGCGGGGCGGCTCACGGCGAGCGTCCGGACGCAGTTCGGCTACATCGGCTCGCTCACCGGCGGCGACGTCCGGTTCCAGCGGTTCCTCATCGGCGGCACGCCGCTCGAGGCGAGCGGCACGTCGAGCATCTCGCGCGGCTTCGGGCGTGACCTGGTGTTCCTGCGGGGGTACCCGATCCTGGCCATCGGGCCGCGCGAGAACGGGATCCCGGTCGGCGGGCGGATCCTGAACAAGTACGAGGCCGAGCTGGGCCTGGTGCTGTTCCAGACGCCCCAGCTCTCGCTCGCGCCCTACCTCTTCGCCGACGCGGCCAACACCTACGACGGGTTCGACGACTACGACCCGGCCCGGCTGTTCCGCTCGGCCGGCGTCGGCGCCCGGATCTTCCTGCCGATCTTGGGCCTGGTCGACCTCAGCATGGGCTACCAGATCGACGAGTTCACGCCGTTCAACGTCAACGGCGGGCCCGTCACCGGCCGCGACCGCGAGGACGCCCTGCCGCACTGGCGCTTCCAGTTCTCGCTCGGCGGCCGCTAGCGAGGCCGGAGAGCCCGCCGCTCGGTCCCGTTCCGTTTAACCCCTTGCCTGCTCCCCCTGCCATGCGCCTGCTCGTCGCCCTCCTCGTCGTCCTCGCGGCTCCGGCCGCGCTCGCTCAGCAGAAGATCGGCTACGTCGACTCGTCGAACCTCCTGGCCCAGATGCCCGAGTTCCAGTCGGCCCAGCAGGAGCTCGAGCGGTTGACGCAGCAGTGGCAGGGCGAGGTCACCGCGCTGACGGCCGAGGCCGACCGGATGGCCGACCAGTTCGCCGCCCGCGAGATCCTGTTCACCGACGAGGAGCGGGCGGCCCAGGAGGCGCTGATCCAGGGCAAGCGGTCCGAGCGCGACGCGCTCCGGGGCCGCTACTTCGGCCCCCAGGGCGAGCTGTTCCGCGAGCAGCAGGCTAGGCTCCGCCCGGCCCAGGAGCGGCTGCTCGCCGCCATCGAGGCCGTCGCCGACGACGGCGAGTACGACTACGTGTTCGACCGCTCGGGCGACTACGTCTTCCTGTTCACCCGTTCCCGCTACGACCTGACCCCGCTCGTGCTCGAGGAGCTCGGGATCGGGCTCGGGGCCGCCGGCACCGCCGGCGCCATCCGCTAACCTCAGACTCCCCCCATGACCCTCCGACGTCTCTTCCTCGCCGCCTTCGCCGTTGCCCTCGCGCCGGCGGCCCTCGCCCAGCCGATGAAGGTCGGCTTCGTCGACACGGACCAGATCGTGATCCGGATGCCGGCCTTCGCCGACGTCCAGACCCAGCTCCAGCAGCAGCAGGCCGCCGTCGGCCAGCGCGTCCGCGTGGTCCAGGACTCGCTCCAGCAGGTGTTCAACACCCAGCTCGAGGCCTACCAGACGTTCGACCAGAGCGCGCTCGCGACCGACGCCGCGCGCCAGGAGCGCCAGCAGGAGCTGCTCTCGCTCCGCAACGACATCGAGCAGGCCGAGGTCCAGGGCTTGCAGTACCTCAGCTACGCCGAGGCCCGGCTGCTCCAGCCCGTCCTCAACCGGATCGACGAGGCCATCCAGGCCGAGGCCGGCGCCGGCGGCTACGACCTGGTCCTGCCGACGGTCGCCAACAACGCCCCGGTGTTCTTGTACCGCAGCGACCGCGTCGACGACCTGACGCCGGCCATCATGGGCCGGCTGGGGATCGACCCGAACTCGGCGCCGGTCGGCCAGCAGCCGCAGGCCCAGGCCCCGCCGGTCTCGGTGCCCGGCCAGTAGGCCCAGCCGCCTCGCCTTCAGGGCGCCGTCTCTCCAGAGGCGGCGCCCTTTTCGTGTGCCCCTACGACACGGGGCGGGGCTGGCGACGCGGCCGATCCGGCGAGGCGGGAGGCGGACGGGCGTATCCTCCGGGCCCTTCCGCGAGTCCCATGAGCACCCAGACCGTCCACTCCGCGACCGCCGCCGACGTCCGTCGCGTGACCACCCAGACGCTGCAGTCGATGCGCGACGAGGGCACGCCGATCGCCATGCTGACGGCCTACGACTACACCTCGGCCCGGCTCCTGGACGAGGCCGGCGTCGACGTCCTGCTCGTCGGCGACTCGGCGTCGAACGTGATGGCCGGCCACGAGACGACGTTGCCGATCACGCTCGACCAGATGATCTACCACGCCCAGTGCGTCGTCCGCGGCGTCCAGCGGGCGCTCGTCGTGGTGGACCTGCCCTTCGGGGCCTACCAGGGGTCGAGCCGCGAGGCGTTGCGGTCGGCGATCCGGGTGATGAAGGAGACCGGGGCCCACGCCGTCAAGCTCGAGGGCGGCTCGCGCGTGCTCGGGTCGGTCCGCCGGATCCTGGCCGCCGGCATCCCGGTCATGGGCCACCTCGGCCTGACGCCCCAGAGCATCTACAAGTTCGGGACCTACAAGGTGCGCGCCCGCGACGCCGACGAGGCCGACCAGACCCGGGCCGACGTGCGCAAGCTGGCCGACGCCGGCGTGTTCGGC
Organism: uncultured Bacteroidota bacterium; assembly: GCA_963848075.1. GTDB lineage: Bacteria > Bacteroidota > Rhodothermia > Rhodothermales > Rubricoccaceae > Rubrivirga. The sequence goes on along the minus strand of CAWKCB010000004.1, from coordinate 1,053,999 downwards.
GTCGTCCTCGAGAAGATCCCCGCCGGGCTCGCGGCCGAGCTGACGGCCAGCGTCGACGTGCCGACCATCGGGATCGGGGCCGGCGTCGGGTGCAGCGGCCAGGTGCTCGTGACCCACGACCTGTTGGGGCTGACGAAGGACTTCAACCCCCGGTTCGTCCGCCACTACGCCGACCTGGGGGCGACCGTCGTCGACGCCGTCGGCCGCTACGTCGAGGACGTCCGCGCGCACGCGTTCCCGGGCGACGACGAGAGCTATTGAGCGGCGGCGGCGGCCGGCGAGAAGTTCCGGGCCCCTCGTCGGTTCTCGGCCCATCGGTGCGCCGGGTGGTGGCATCTTGACGCCCGTCCCCTCGCCCGCTCGTCTGTGACCCGACCCGACCCCCTCGACGCCCCGGCCGACCGGCCGCTCGTGCTCGTCTGCAACGACGACGGCATCGACGCGGCGGGCATCGCGGCGCTGGCGGCGGCCCTCGACGGGATCGGGACGCTCGCCGTGGTGGCCCCGTTCGCCGAGCAGAGCGCGGTCGGCCACGCCATCACGGTCCGCGACCCGATGCGCGTCCACCCCTGGGTGTTCGACGGGCCGAGCGGGCCGGTCTGGGCCCGCGCCGTCACCGGGACGCCGGCCGACTGCGTCAAGATCGCGGCCCAGAAGCTGCTCCCGCGCCCGCCCGACCTGGTCGTGTCCGGCATCAACCACGGGCCCAACACGGCCGTCAACGTGATGTACTCGGGGACGGTCAGCGCGGCGACCGAGGCGACCATCCTGGGCCTCCCCGCGTTCGCCATGTCCCACGACAACTGGGCGCCGACCGACTTCGAGGCGGCCGGCTGGGTCGCCCGCCAGCTCGCCGAGCGCGTCCTGGCCGACGGGCTCCCGTCGGGCGTCCTGCTCAACGTCAACGTCCCCGACGTGCCGCTCGCGGACCTGGCGGGGATGCGGGCCACGCGCCAGGCGCGGTCGCGGTGGGAGGAGGAGTTCGAGGAGCGGCTCGACCCGACCCGCCGGCCGTACTACTGGCTCGGCGGCCGGTTCGTCGACCTCGACGGGGGCGACGACACCGACCTGGCCGCCATCCGCGACGGGTTCGTCTCGGTGACCCCGCTCCAGCTCGACCTGACGGCCCACGACCACCTGGCGCTCGTCCGCGCCCTCACCGACTCGCTCCTGACCGATGGCTGACATGCCCGCCCCCGGCGACCCCGCGCCGCCCTTCCAGGGCGTCGACCAGACCGGCGCCACCGTCCGCCTCGCCGACTTTGCCGGCCGGCCGCTCGCGCTCTACGTCTACCCGAAGGACGACACGCCCGGCTGCACCGCCCAGGCGTGCAACCTGCGCGACCACACCGCCGAGCTGGCGGAGGCCGGCGTCGCCGTCGTCGGCGTCTCGCCGGACTCGGTCGAGAGCCACCAGGGGTTCGCTCGGAAGTACGACCTGGGGTTCCCGCTGCTCGCCGACCCGGACCGCGAGATCCTGCAGGCCTACGGCGCCTGGGGCGAGAAGACGCTCTACGGCCGGACGTCCGTCGGGACCAAGCGGACGACCTTCCTGATCGGGCCCGACGGCCGCGTGCTCCACGTGTTCAAGCGGCCCAAGACCGACCGCCACGCCCAAGAGATCCTGGACCGTCTCGCCCGGCTCCAAGCCTGACGGCTCGACGGGCCGAGACGGCGAACGACCTCTGCCCCCTACCTCCTGACGACTCCCCCCTCTCATGCTCGTTGCCGGAAACTGGAAGATGAACCTGAGCCACGCCGACGCGGTCGGCCTGGCCGCCGAGATCGTGCGGGCCACCGCCGACCTGTCCGACGACGTCGGCGTGGCGATCTGCCCGCCGGCCGTCTGGCTCGACGCCGTCGCCGAGCGCGTGCGCGGCAGCGAGGTCCGCCTGGGCGCCCAGAACGTCCACCCGGCCGACGCCGGCGCGTTCACCGGCGAGGTCTCGGCGGGGATGCTGACCGACCTCGACGTCGAGTACGTCATCGTCGGCCACTCCGAGCGGCGGCAGATGGGGGAGACGAGCGCGTTCGTGGCCGAGAAGGTGCGGGCGGCGCAGGCCGCGGGCCTCGCCCCGATCCTGTGCGTCGGCGAGACGCTCGACGAGCGCGAGTCCGGCGACGCCCAGGCGACCGTGTTGGCCCAGCTCGCGGCCTCGCTCGCCGACGTCGACTCGGCCGACCTGGTGGTCGCCTACGAGCCGGTCTGGGCCATCGGCACGGGGCGGACGGCGACGCCGGAGCAGGCCCAGGCGATGCACGCGGCCATCCGCGGCGCCTTGGCCGAGCGGTTCGAGGACGGAGAGGACATCGAGATCCTGTACGGCGGCAGCGTCAAGCCCGACAACGCGGCCGAGCTGTTCGACCAGGACGACCTCGACGGGGCCCTCGTCGGCGGCGCCAGCCTCGACGCCGAGTCGTTCGCCGCCATCGTGGCGGCGGCCGAGGCGTCGATGTGCTGAGGGCCCGTGCTACCCCCACACTCTGATCGACACGAGGACGACTCGAACCCAATCCGGGGGGAGTGTGGGGGTATGGGAGGAGGGGAGGTAGACTCACTCAGACGTCTACTCCCCGCGCTCGTACCGACCTCGCGAACGCCTACGACGTCCCCTCCCCCCACGGGAGAGGGACAGGGTGAGGGGGGAGGCTTCGAGCCCAAAGACGCCGCGGCCGGCGTCCGCTCGGGCCTTCGTTCGGCGCGAGCGCGGAGACTGTGGCCCGGCCTCGCGGTCGTGCTGGCCGTCGCCGGCTGCGCGGGCTCCGGCCCGCCGGCGCCCCCGCTCGACGCCACGAGCGCGGCCTACCGCGCCGGCGAGCCCGCGTTCGTGCTCGACGCCGTGGCCACCGTCCGCGACGACACGACCGGGGTCGACGTCACGCTCGGCGTCCCAGCGGCGTCCCTCGTCTTCCGGCCGTCGGGCGACGCCTGGGTGGCGGTCGCGGCCTGGGTGGTGACGGTCGAGCAGGAGGGGGGCGCGCCCCGCACGCGGTTGGCCCGGGACACCCTGCGGGCCGCCGACGCCTCGGCCACTCGGGACGCGACGCCGTCGTGGCGCGTCGAGCGGTTCGACGTCCCGCCGGGGCGCTACGTCGTCCGCGTCGTGCTGGAGGACGAGGCGAGCGACCGGACGGCCGAGCGGTCGGCGGTCGTCGTGGTGCCGGTCCCTGCGGCCGGACCCGCGCTCGGGAGGCTCCGGCTCGAGGGCGACGACGTGGCCGGAGCTGTAGGCCCGGTCGACGCGACGTCGGTGCCGGCGGGGCTCGACTCGCTCCGGGCCGTCGTCCAGGCCACCGGCGTGCCGGACGGGGCCGTCACAGCGTCCTCCGTCGTCCGCCTCGACGCCGACGACGCCCCGGCCCTCCGCGCCGACGACTTTACGCCGACCGACCTCAACCTGGTCGGCCGCGGCGTCGACACCGACCGGGTCGACACGGTCCAGGTCGTTCGACAGACGGCGCTCAACCCGTCCCGCGCGCTCGACGTGGTGGCGCCGCTGCCGGCCCTCGACCCCGGCGTCTACCGTGCGGAGGTCCGACTGGTGGGCCCCGACGGACAGGCGCTCGACGCCGCCGAGCGGACGTTCGTCGTCCGGCGCCGCGACTACCCGCTGGTGACGCGGCTGGGCGACCTGGTCGGGCCCCTCGTCTACCTCGCGTCGCCGGGCGAGCTCGACGCGCTTGAGGCGGCCGCGACACCGCGCGAGCAGCGGCGGGCGTTCGACCGCTTTTGGGGAGACCGCTTGGACGACCGCCGCCTCGCGGCGGCGACGGTCCGCGCGTACTACGAGCGCGTGGAGGAGGCGAACCGGCTGTTCGCGACCTACAAGGACGGGTGGAAGACGGACCGCGGGATGCTCTACGTCCTGCTCGGCCCCCCTCGCTACGTCGAGACGACGCCCGACGGCGAGCGCTGGTCGTACGCCCTCAGCGGCGGGGCCCCGTCCGTGTTCGAGTTCCGGAAGACGGCCGGACGCGCCGGCGACCGGTCCCCGTTCACCGTCCTGACGCTGCAGCGGAGCCGGATCTACTCCGACGTCGTCCGCCAGGTCCAGCGCCAGTGGCGCTCCGGCGTGGTGCCGTAGCGCTCGCGACTTCCATGGAGTGCGTCCAGAGCCGGCTGCGGCTCCCTGGCCGCTCAGCAAAAGAACCCGACCTCGTTTGCGCCCAGCAGCATTCCGACCCCGATGATCACCGCTATGCCCAAGCCGATGCTCGACCGCTGCCCGTGCCCTCCGATCCACCGGGCGAAGAGCCGGTCGAGAGCGTAAGCAGAGAGAGCCGCAGAGGCAGCGAAGAGGGCGATGAAGACCCACCAGTTCGTCGGCGGATCGAGTCCCATCATCACCGCGCACGCGAGGCTGTCGCCGCCGATGCCCGGAGCGTCGCGGACGGGGAGGCTCATGACGACGCCGGCGAGGACGAGCGCCAGGGGGGCGGCAACGGCGAAGCGGAGCGCGGTCCTGAGAGGGCTCGTGCGGTCGGGGAGGCGACTCATGCAGGTCGTAGCTGCCTCTTCAGGATAGGGGCTGGCGGTCCGCCGTCAGTCGTCCGCGGAAGACCCCTTCGACGACCCGTTGGTCGAGGCCTTCGTGTCCGCCTTCTTCGTCGGCGCCGCGTCCGCCTTCGACTCGGCCTTCGAGTCGCCGGACTCGGACTCCGACCGCTTCCCCTTGTCCGACCCCTTCCGGACGTAGTCGGTGATGTAGAAGCCGTCGCCCTTGAACTGGAGGCCGGCGCCGCCCGAGATCATGCGCCGGACCGGGACGCCCGTCTCCGGGTCCTCGGTGAGCGCGGGGTCGGACATCTTCTGGAACACGTCGAAGGTGGTGCCGTCGGGGCGGCGGTAGGAGTAGGTCGGCATGGCGTGGGGGGCGGAGGGAGAGCACCGCGCGGCGGGTCGAGGGGTTCCGCTAGCGCTCGGCGACGCGGGGAAGGTCGGCGGGGACCGGGCCGAAGCCCCAGGCCTGGGCCGGCTCGCCGGGCGGCGTCCGGACGGCCCCGGCCACGGCGTCGGCCAGCGCCGGGCGGACGGTGCGGATCCGCGTGTTCCGCCGCGACGGGTGGACCCGGTTCGTCAGCAGGACCACGAACAGCTCCTGCTCGGGGTCGACCCAGATCGACGTCCCGGTAAATCCGGTGTGGCCGAACGAGCGCGGCCCGAACTCGGCCCCCGCCGACGTCTCGCCGTAGTTGACCATCCACCCGAGCCCCGTCGGGTAGGTGCTCCTGAGGCGGACGCGCTCGGTAAACTGGTCGAGGGTGGTCCGCCGGAACAGGCGCGTGCCGTAGCCCTCGCCGCCATTCGCGAGCGTGAACGCGAACCGGGCCATGTCGGAGGCCGTCGAGAACAACCCGGCGTGGCCGGCGACGCCGCCGAACACGGACGCCGCCTCATCGTGGACCTCCCCCTGCAACGTCCGTCGGCGCCAGGCGCCGTCGTACTCGGTCGGGGCCGCGGCCGGGTCCCGGGTGCCGACCCCGCGGAAGCCGGTGGCCGACATCCCCAACGGGCCGAAGACTTGCTCGTCGAACAGGTCGTCCAGGTCCTCGTCGGCGATGGCCTGGAGCACCTCGCCCAGGACGATCATGTCGAAGTCGCTGTAGCGCGAGCGCCGGCCGGGCGCGGTCTGGAGCGTGTCGGCGTAGATAAAGTCGAGCGCCTGCGCCCGCGTCGTCAGCCCGCGCGTGTGGAACGGGTACCACGGGCGCTGGCCGGCCGAGTGGGCCAGGAGCTGGCGGACCGTGACCGACGCGCCGCCGCGGGGCTGGAAGCGGGGGAGGTAGTCGGTCACCTTGGCGTCGAGGTCGAGCCGCCCCTCCTCGACCCACCGCATCACCGTCGCCGTCGTCCCGACGACCTTGGTGAGCGAGGCGAGGTCGTAGGGCGTGTCGGGAGTGACGGCCGCTCCGCCCGACGTCAGCCGGCCGTAGCCCCGGAGCCGGACGAGCACGCCGGCCCGGCCGACGGCGACGGCGCCGCCGGGGAACGCGCCCGACGCGACGGCCCGCTCCATCACCGCGTCGACGCGGGCGCCGGCTTCGGCGTCGAGGCCGGCCTCCTCGGGGGCCCCCGGCCGGACCACCTGCTGCCGGATGCGGACGCCGTCGCCGGCCGCAGCTAGCCCGGCGACGCCCCAGGGCAGCCGACCGCCGACGGCGATCTGCCCGGCGATGGCTTCGGCCGCCGCCTCCTGGGCCGCTCGCGAAGCGGCGTGGCCCACGACGAGCGCCTCGGGGCGCCGCAAGCCCGCCGCGAGCCGGGCGTCGCCGAACGCCACCATCACGACGGGACGCCGGTCGTTGAGCGCGCGGACGAACGCGACGTGCCGGGGCGCCAGCCGGCCGTCGGCCTCGGGGAAGGCGGCGAGCACGACGAGGTCGGCGTCGCCCGCCGCGTCGAGAGCGACGGACTCGCGGCCGGACGGGTCGCCCAGGCCGAGCCGCGTGTAGCCGGTCGTCGAGCCGAGGGCGACGGTGAGCGCGTTCGCGAACGGGAGGCCGAGGTCGGCGTCGGGCCCAGGGTCGAGCAGGACCGTGAACACGCGGCGGGCGGGGCCGACGAGCGGGAGCGGGCCGCGGTCGTCCTGCAAGACGGCGACGCTCGACCGGGCGACCTCGGTCGCGAGCAGGCCCGCGCGGCGGCCGAGCGACGCCGACGGCGCCCGCCACGGGTCGATGCGGATCCCGCCGCCCGCCGCGTCCCCAAAGGCCGAGGCGGGAGGGCGGTCGAGGTCCAGGCCGCTCCACACCTTCGCGGCGAGCACGCGCCGCGCCGCCTCCCGAACGCGCGCGGTCCCCAGGCGGCCGGTGCGGACCGCCCGAGCGAGCGAGTCGTACGCCGCCGACGGGGCCGGCGAGACCACCACGTCGGCCCCGTCGAGGACCGAGGCGACGGCGCTCCCGGACCGGCCCAGGTCGGCGACGACCAGGCCGCTGAACGTGCCCCGCTCGCGGACCGTCCCGATCAGCTCGGCGCCGGCCGGCGTCGAGGCGTCGACGTCGACCTCCATCAGGCCGGCCTGGGCCAAGACGTCGAGCGCGTCGACGCCGCTGACGTCGGCCAGGCGAGCGGTGGGGAGCGTGCCGCCGGCGCGCAGGCCGCGCACCAACCCTTGCTCGACGGCGCCTCCGGGGGTGGGCCCGTAGGGCGAGGCCCCGGCCGCCAGCACGAGCCCCGTGCCCGGGACCTGGACGCCGAGCCCGCGCGCCACCTCGGCCCGCGCCTTCCCCGTCATGTAGGCGAGGTCCGGCCGCCCCGCCGCCGCCAACACGGCCGCGCTCGCGGACTCGGGGCCGTCGGCGGTCGGCCGCTCGGCGGTCGCCGCGAGGGCGACCGGGAGCGGCGCGCGGTCCTGCCACGCGCGGAGCCGGCGGAGCTGGGCGTCGACCGTCCGGGGCGCGACCACGACGCGCCCGACGCGGCCGGCGTCGATCAGCCCGTCTAGCCCGGCGGCGTCCTCCGGCGCCGCGACCAGCTGTCCGATCGCGGCCTCGATGGACAGCGTGTCGGCGACGGCCCGCGCCGGCGCCTCGGCCGACGCCCACAGGGCCGGCGCGACGGGCGGCGCCGTGACGGGGACGGACGTGGGGGTCCAGAGGGCGACCGCGGCGAGACCGGCCACCAGGACGGCCTTGACGAGCAGGGACATAGAGGTTCGAGGTCCGGGGGGACGCTCCGTCGGGGGCAACATACGCGGCGGGGCCGCGGGCTCCGACCCAACGACGGGGCCGGTCCCGGCCGTGCCCCAGTGTAGGGTTATCGGGGCCGGACGGTCGCGAAGCCGCCGTCGACCGACAGCGTCTGGCCCGTGACCCACCCGCTCCGCCCGCGGTCGAGCAGGAACGCGAGGGCATCGGTCAGGTCCTCGGGCTCGCCGATCCGCCCGAGCGGGTGGAGCGCCGCCGACGCGGCCTCGGCCGGCTCGGTCGCCACCAGCCGCCCCGCCAGCGGCGTCCGGACCAAGCCCGGCGCGACGGCGTTGACGCGGACGCCCTTGGGCGCGTACGTCGCCGCGGCGGCCCGGACCAGCCCCTCGACGCCGGCCTTGGCCGCCGCGATCGCCTCGTGGTTCGACAGCCCGTAGCGGCCGGCCACGCTCGACAGCAGCACGATCGAGCCCCCGTCGGGCTCCTTGTTCGACTGCATCGCCTTGGCCGCCGCGCGGACGAGGTAGAACGCCGTCTTGAGGTTCAGCGTGAGGGTCTCGTCGAACTCGTCGGGCGACGTCGCGTGGGCCGGCTTCAGCAGGATCGAGCCGACCAGGTTGACGGCCCCGTCGATCCGGCCGTGCGCCTCGACCGCGGCGGAGATCAAGCCCGAGACCGCGTCGGCGTCGGTCGCGTCGAGCGTGAAGGCCCGGGCGCCCGTCTCGCCGGCCAGCGCCGCCAGCCGGTCGCCGTCCCGAGCGCCGAGCACGACGCGGGCGCCACTGTCCGCCAGCCGCCGCGCGAGCGGGGCCCCAATGCCACCGGTGCCTCCGACGAGAACGTAGACGGGGGAATCGGAAGTCATGGGAGAACGGTGTCGATGATGTGGACGACGCCGTTGTCGGCGTCGAGGTCGGCGTCGGTGATCCGGGCCGTCGTGCCGCTGGAGCGGACGGCGAGCCCGTCGTCGGCCTCCACGAACGTGACGTCGGTCCCGCCGACGGTCTCGATCGAGAGGTCGGGGAACACGTCGACGCTCAGCATCCGCGCGACCAGGACGTGCTTGAGGAGGGCGGCACGCGCGGCGTCGGGGTCGGCTTCGAGGGCCGCGACCGCGTCGTCGCCGAGGGCGGCGAAGGCGTCGTCGGACGGGGCGAACAGGGTGAAGGCCGTGGCCGTGTCGGCGAGCGTGGCGTCCAAGCCGCTGGCGGTCAGGAGCCGGGCCAACGTCCGCAGCCGCGGGTTCGCGCTGACGACCGTCGCGACCGACTGGCGGCCGTCGACGGCCGGCGCCGGGTCGGGGGCGGCGGGCGCAGGAGTCGGGGCCGGGTCCTCGGCGCAGCCGACCAGGGCCGCGAGGAGGAGGAAGACGAGCAGGCGCATCGGGTCAGGCGAGCGAGACGAGGTCGGGGGCGAACGCGCGCAGCGTCGCGTAGAGCCGGCGGAGCGGCAAGCCGACGACGTTGAAGTAGTCGCCCTCGATCCGGTCGACGAAGACGGCCCCCAGGTCGTCCTGGATCCCGTACGCCCCGGCCTTGTCGAGCGGCGAGCCGGTGGCGACGTAGGCCGCGATCTCGGCCGGGGACAGCGCCGCGAACGTGACGGCCGTCGTCTCGAACGCGGTCGTCTCGCGGCCGTCGAGGCAGAGCGCGAGGCCCGTCGCGACCGTGTGCGTCCGGCCGCTGAGCCGGGCGAGCGTCTGCGCGGCGTCGTCGGCGTCGGCCGGCTTGCCCAGCACCTCGCCGTCGAGCACGACGACGGTGTCGGCGGCCAGGACGAGGGCGCCGTCGGCCGGCGTCGCGCGGGCCTTGCGCAGGGCGACCTCGGCCGCGGCCGGGCCCGGCGCGAGCCCGAGGGGCCACGTCTCGTCGGCGTCGCTCGGCCGGACGTCGAACGTCAGCCCGAGCCGGGCCAGCAGGTCGCGCCGGCGCGGCGACGCGGACGCGAGGACGAGGGGGACGCGGAGGCTCAGCATGGGCGTGGGGGAGGCCGCAAGGTCGCCCCGCGCGTTCGTCCCGGCGGTCCCCCGTTCGTGCGGGACCCGGTGCAGGGACCGGAGTCCTCTGCGGATCAAGACTGGAGCGGGTCCGGGGCCGGAGGGGGTGGAGAGAGAGGAGGGCTGCACGCGCAGCGGGCTCCTCGCCGAGGCACTAGGCCGCTAGCGGCCGGCGACGCGCCGGTGCGCGCCGCCGCGCCCGGACCCTCTCGGGCGCGACCACCGACAGGCCGATCGCGCCGAGGTTGAAGGCCAGGGCCAGCCCGAGCGCCCACCGTCCGAGCCAGTCGCCGTGGCGGACGTAGAACGTCTCGCCGCGGAACGTCGGCACCTGGAGGGCGCGCGTGCCCTGGGCCATCCACCCGGTCGTCTCCTCGATCTCGCCGTTCGGGTGGATCAGCGCCGAGATCCCGTTGACGGTCGAGATCACGACGGCGCGCCGGGACTCGATGGCCCGCATCCGGGTAAACTGGAGGTGTTGGTAGAGGCCCGCCGAGCGGCCCCACAGGTCGTTCCGCGACAGGACCACGATGATGTCCGCCCCGTCCCGCGTAAAGCGGCGGACGTGGTCGCCGAACATGGACTCGAAGCCGACCGTCGTCGCGACCTCGGTCCCGTCGGCGTCGAGCAGGACCCGGTCGGTCCCGGTGGCCGCCTCGCGGTCGGCGAACGGGACCGACCGCATCTGGTCGTAGCGGACGGTCGGCTTGCCGGGGCGGATGAGGACGGCCGAGTTGGCGATCTCGTCGTCGGACGGCGACCGGCGGCTCCGCTCGACGCCCTCGGCGGCGATCTGGGCGCCGGCCAGCAGCGTCACCTCGCGGGCCTCGGCCCACCGCTGGAGCCGGTCGTAGAGCTGGGCCTCGCCCTGCTCGGTCCCCATAAACGGGAGCGAGGTCTGGGGCCACACGAGCAGCCGGATGCCGGACGCGTTCCGCGGCGCGGCCGGCTCCGCCGAGTCGGCGGGGGCGTCGCGGTGGATTCCGCCCGTGAGGAGCTCGTCGGAGAGCCGGGCGAGGTGGTCCACCTTGACGGCGGCCGTCTCCTCGTCCCAGTCGCGGGGCGAGACGCCGGGCTGGACGATGCCGACGGTGGTGTAGCCGGCCGGGACGTCGGCCTGGGCCGTCCGGACGCCGCCGTAGGCGACGGGGATCGCGACGAGCGCCGTGAACACCGCGATCCACGCGCCGCGCTCGCCGTACTGCTCCCCGGCCGTCGCCACTCGCGGGAGCGCGAAGTACGCCGTGACGTTGAGGAGCAGGACCCACAGGCTCAGCAGCAGCACGCCCCCGAGGTCGGCCATCTGGACAAAGTCGACGGCGTCGGCCTGGGTGTAGCCCAGCACGAGCCACGGGACCGACATCCCGACGGCGAGCGACACGAACTCGGCGGCCAGCACGGTCAGCGCCAGCGAGACCAGCCCGGCGACCAGCCCGAGCCGGACGCGGACGACGCCGGCCACGGTGAACGCGGCGACCAGCGGGAGCGGGACGACGAACAGGCTCACGCCGCCGAACGCCGCGCGCGACGGGTCCGGGTTGAACAGGATCCAGAACCCGACGCAGCAGCTCGTGGTCAGCAGCAGCGCGTACAGCTCGCGGACGTAGTCCAGGCTGGGCGGCCGCTGGGCCCACCGCGCGATGAGCGGCACCAGGCCGACCCAGGCGAGCGGGTACATCCCGAGCGGCGGCAGGCTCAGCGCGATCAGGAGCGCGCCCGAGAGCGACCAGCCGAACGAGCTGAAAAGGGGCTGGGGGCGCTTGCGGGGGACCATCGGGTGGTGGGGAGGTCCCGTCGGGTATCGGCACGTCGCCGGGCGGCTTAACCCCGGGCCGGCGCTGGCACCCCGACGGCGCCTCCTCGCCTTGCGGGAAGGGGCGACGGCGGCCGCCGCGACGCTGGGCCGACCGGGTGCCTCGCCTCCTCGCGCCTCCACAGGGAGCCCTCGAGGAGAGCCCCACGCCGCGCGGGGGCGTGTGCCCCGTCCCCCGAGCGGCGGCCTATCTTGGCGCCTCGCTCGCACCCGGCTCCGCGTGTCCGTCCTCACCGTCTGCAACCACAAAGGGGGAACCGGCAAGACCACGACCTCCATCCACCTGGCCGCGGCCTTGGGCCGGCAGGGGCGCCGCGTCCTGGTCGTCGACCTCGACCCCCAGGGGTTCCTGACGCGGATGCTCGGCGTGCCCGAGCCGCCGCCGGAGCACTCGGGCCTGGGCCTGCTCGACGCCCAGGCCGACCTCCGCACGTTCCCGGTCCGCCCGGTCAGCGGGTTCGACCTGGTCGGCTCGTCGATGGGGCTCACCAAGGCGCTCCGCCGGCTGACCCGGCCGACCGACGTGCTGTGGCTCCGCGAGACCGTCCGCGCCGGCCACGACTACGACCTCATCCTGATCGACACCGCCGCGGCGCTCTCGGTCTACACCATGAACGCCCTCGTCGCCAGCGACCACGTCGTGGTCCCGGTGACGCCCGAGTACCAGCCCGTCGTCGGGGCCGAGCAGACGTGGCAGACGGCCGGGCTCGTCCAGGACAAGCTGAACCCGCGGTTGGCGACGCCCCGGTTCCTGCTCACCCAGGTCGACGCCCGCCTCAACCGGCACGCCCGCTACGCCGAGTACCTCCGGGCCAAGTACCACGACGCCGTCCTGGCGACGGCCATCCGGACGTCGTCGTCGCTGGCGGTCGCCAGCCGGGACGGGCGGACCGTGTTCGACTCGCGCCACACCACGCGCGGCGCGGTCGACTACGCGGCGGCGGCCGACGAGATCGCGGCCTACGCGCTGGGCGACCCGGCCTCGACGGGCGAGCCGGCCGCCGTGGACGCTCCTCCCGCCCCGGCGTCGTCCGCGCCCGCCCCGGCCGTCCCGGTCCCGTCCGAGTCGCACGGCCCGTCTGCCGCCGCCGACCCCTCGGCGCTGGGCGGGGCGCCGGACCCGGTCGGTGCCGAGGCCCCCGCCGAGTCCCCGCCGGCACTGCCGTTGGCGCCCCCCGGCGCGGCGCGGCCCGGCCCGCCGTCCGTCCCCGACGTCGTCGGCGCGCCGGCGTGGCCACGTCCAGACGCGACCTGACCGACGGCCGGACGCCTCCGTCTCCTCCCCGCACCGCCCACCGCATGGACCCCGCCCCGTCCGACCCGTCCTCGTCCGCTCGCTTCACGTCTCGGTGGGGGCTCATCCTGAGCGTGCTCGGGATCGCGGTCGGGACCGGCAACATCTGGCGGTTCCCCCGGATCGCGGCGTCGAACGCGGGCGAGGACGGGGCCGGCGCGTTCCTCGTCGCCTGGCTCGTGTTCCTGGTGGCCTGGAGCATCCCGCTCATCATCGCCGAGTACGCGCTGGGGCAGCGCGGGCGGAAGGGCGTCGTCGGGACGTTCGCGGCGCTGGCGGGCCCCCGGGTGGCGTGGCTGGGCGCGTTCGTCGCGTTCGTGGCCGCGGCCATCATGTGCTACTACAGCGTCGTCGCCGGGTGGTGCGCGTACTACGTGGCGTCGTCGGCGCTGACCGGCCTGCCGCTGACGAGCGAGGGGTCGCTGGCGGCGTGGCGCGCGTTCCAGGCGTCGCCCTGGCCGATCGTGCTCCACGGCGCGATGATGGCGCTGGGCGTGCTCGCGGTGCGCGGCGGCGTCAAGACGATCGAGCGGGCGAACACCATCCTGGTGCCGACGCTGCTGGTGATCGTCGTGGTCGCCGTCGTGCGCGCGCTGACGCTGCCGGGCGCGGGGGCGGGCGTGGCCTACCTGTTCACGCCCGACTGGAGCACGCTGGGCTCGGCGTCGGTGTGGCTCGAGGCGCTGACCCAGAACGCCTGGGACACCGGCGCCGGCTGGGGCCTGATCCTGACCTACGCCGCCTACATGCGCAAGGAGGACGGCGTCGTCCGTAACGCCGTCCTGACGGGCGTCGGCAACAACCTGGTGTCGCTGCTGGCCGGGACGATGATCTTCGGCATCGCGTTCGCCGTGCTCGGGCCCCAGATGAGCCAGCCCGAGGTCTTGGACGTGATGCGGACGAGCGGCGAGCGCGGCACCGGCCTCACGTTCATCTGGATGCCCGCGCTCTTCGCCGAGATGCCCCTCGGCGCCCCGCTCGCCGTCCTCTTTTTCCTGGCCTTGACGTTCGCCGCGCTGTCGAGCCTGATCTCGATGATCGAGCTCTCGACGCGCGTGGTGGTCGACCTGGGGACGCCCCGGACCAAGGCCGTCGTGGGCGTGGGCGTCGTCGCCTTCTTGGTCGGCGTGCCGAGCGCGTTGTCCGACCAGTTTTTCGGCAACCAGGACTTCGTGTGGGGCGTGGCCCTGATGCTGTCGGGCGCGTTCATCGCGCTCGCGGTCATCCGCTACGGCGCGGCGCGGTTGCGGGACGAGGTGGCGACGGAGAGCGACTGGCGGCTGCCGCGCCTGTGGGAGGGGTGGATCCGGTTCGCGATCCCGCTCCAGGCCGTCGTCTTGTTGGGGTGGTGGCTGTGGCTCGCGGCGACCGACTACTCCGAGAACTGGCTCGACCCGTTCGAGCCCTACAGCGCCGCGACGTGCCTGCTCCAGTGGGGGATCGCGCTGGCGGCGCTGTTCGCCCTGAACAAGTGGATGGTCCGCCGGCTGGCGGCCACGGCCCCCGACTGATGCGTCGCCCGACTGGTCTCTTGCCTCGCCGTGGGGACACCATGCATGGTGTCCCTACCGCTGTGACGGTTCTCCTGGCCGTCCTCGTCGCCGGCTGCGCCAGCGCCCCGCCCGTCCAGGAGGGCGTGATCGGGCGTGCCGAGGTCGTCGAGCCCTCCGCCCGCTCTGTCCGGCTCCCGGCCGGAGACTCGGGCTACACGCGGACGAGCCGGCACCGCGAGGTGGTCGCCGTGCTCCGTGACCTGGAGGCGCTCTCCGACCTCCGCGTCGGCACGTTCGGGACGACCGTCGAGGGGCGCCCGCTGCCGCTCGCCGTCTGGGGCGCCGACGCGGCCACGCCCGCCGCCGTCCGCGCGACTGGCAAGACCCGGGTCCTGGTGTTCGGCAACATCCACGGGGGCGAGGTGGCCGGCAAGGACGCCCTGCTCGAGCTCCTCCGCGACCTCGCGGCCGGCGAGCACGCCGCCTGGGCCGACTCGGTCGTCTTGATGGTGGCCCCGATCTACAACGCCGACGGCAACGAGCGGATCGGGACCGGCAACCGGCCGCTCCAGCTCGGGCCCGTCGAGGGGATGGGCGTGCGCCCGAACGCCGACGGGCTCGACCTCAACCGCGACTTTATGAAGCTCGCCTCGCCCGAGGCGCGGGCGCTCGTCGGCCTGATCCGCGACGCCGACCCCCACGTCGTCGTCGACTTGCACACGACCGACGGGACGGCGATGGGGTACCACCTGACGTATGCGCCGGGCCTGTCGCCGAACACGCCGGCCGGCATCGACGCCGACCTGTGGGACCGCTGGCTCCCGTCGATCTCGGCCGCGATCCTGGCGTCCGACGACTTCGCGACGTACCACTACGGCAACGTGCCCGGGGCGTTCGGGGAAGAGACCGAGGCGCCGCGCGGGTGGTACTCGTTCAGCGCCCAGCCGCGGTTCTCGACCAACTACGTCGGGCTGCGGGGGCGCTACGGGATCTTGTCGGAGGCCTACAGCTACGCGCCGTTCGCCGAGCGCGTGGCCGTCTCGCGGCGGTTCGTCGAGGAGATCGTCGAGCGCGTGTGGGCCGAGGCCACGTCGGTCCGCCAGCAGGCGGCCCGGGCCGACGCCGAGCGCGTGATGGGGGAGACGGTCGCCGTCCGCGCGACGTGGGAGGCGCTGGCGCGGCCGGTCGAGATCCTGCTGGGCGAGGTCGACACCGTCGCCCACCCGGTGACGGGCGCGCCGAGGCTCCAGCGCCGCGACGTCCGCACGCCCGAGACGATGCCGGCGTTCGTCCGCTTCGGGCCCGAGGAGACCGTCGTGGCCCCGTCGCTCTACCTGGTGGCGGAGGACGCGGCCGACGCCGTGGCCGACCTGCTCGACGCCCACGGCATCGTCTACCGCCGCGGGGCCTTCCCGGCGTCCGGCCGCGAGCGGTTCCGCGTCGACAGCGTCCGGACGGCCGAGCGGGCGTTCCAGAACGTCCGCCAGCAGGAGGCCTTTGGGGCGTGGGAGCCGGCGACGGACGGCGCGGGGTCCGGGCTGATCGTGCCCGTCGACCAGCCGCTCGGCCGCGTCGTGGTGATGCTGTTCGAGCCCCGGTCCGACGACGGGCTCGTCGCGTGGGGTCTCGTCGCCGACGCGCTTGGGGAGCGGCGCGTGCCCATCGAGCGAATCCCCGCCCGCTAGAACCCGTGCGTCAGTGGTCAGCACGTCAGTCGTCAGCGGGTGATCGTCCAGAGTCGATCCGGACCGTCACGCTGGACCCGGTCCCCCCACCGACGCACCGACTCACTGACGTACGGATCGACTGACCCTGCGGCACTTCGTCTACTCGCGGTGCGTTGAGGCCGCCGAGCTCACCCCGTCCCATGCGCTTCCTCCTCCTGACTCTGCTCGCCGTCGCCGGCTGCGCGACCGACACGCCAGACGCGACCGGCGCCGCCGACGCCCCGGCGGGTCCCGGCGCCGACCTCCCCCTCGTCGAGGTCGCCAGCGCCGAGGCCCTGGTCGACGACCTCGACGGGCTCGAGGCCGATTTGGTCGTCCTCAACTTCTGGGCGACGTGGTGCCTGCCGTGCCGGCAGGAGTTCCCCGAGTTTATCCAGTTCGACCGGGAGATGGAGGGCGAGGGCGTCCACGTCCGGTTCGTCTCGCTCGACCAGCCCACCGACCTCCCGCTCGTCCGCGCGTTCTTGGCCGAGCACGAGGTCTCCGACCCGTCGTACCTCTACACCGGTCAGGGCGACGTCACCTCCCAGCTCAACCCGTTCGTCGGCGGGGCGCTCCCGATCACGATGGTCCTGGACGGCGACGGCATCGTCCAGGACACGCACGTCGGCGTGATGACCTACGACGAGCTCGTCGCCGCCGTCGCCACCGCCCGTTCCGGCTCCACCTCCTCTTAGATGCTCCGACTCCTCCTGCTCTCCGCCCTGCTCGCCGGGGGCGCCTCCGCCCAGGGCCTGACCTACGGCGACGCCGTCCCGCTCGCGACCGAGTCCTTCGCGACGGCCGACGGCGCCCAGACCGCGCTGGCGTCCGCGAGTGGCTCGGCCGGGCTGGTCGTCGTGTTCTGGAGCAACGCGTGCCCCTGGACCGACCGCTACGCGCCGCGCCTGGCCGACCTGGCCGCGCGCTACACGCCGGCCGGCATCGGCTTCGTGCTCGTCAACGCGAACGACCCGGCGGTCGCCGAGCGCGAGACGGTCGCCGCCTCGCGCGGGCTCTCGACCACGGCGGGCTTGGTGATGCCCTACCTCGCCGACCCGAGCGGGAGCCTCGCCGCCGCGTTCGGCGCCACGAGCGCGCCCCACGCCTTCTTCTTCGACGGGGCCGGCGCCCTCCGCTACGACGGGACGATCGACGACAGCCCGGCCTCGGCCGACCGCGTCCGCGTGCCGTACCTGGCGCAGGCGATGGACCAGAGCGTCGCCGGCCTGCCCATCGAGATCCAGCGGACGCAGGCCTTCGGCTGCACCTTGAAGCGGGCCAGCGAATGAGCGCCTTGATCGACACGGCCGACGCCCTCCGCCAACTCTGCGACCGCGCCCGGGCGCTGCCCGCCGTCGCCCTCGACACCGAGTTCGTGTGGGAGCGGAGCTACTACCCCGGCCTCGGACTCGTCCAGGTCGGCTTGGGCGGCGACGATATCCACCTGGTCGACACGGTGGCGCTCGACGGCCAGATGGACACGCTCGGCGACCTGCTCGAAGACCCCGGCGTGGTGAAGGTGCTCCACGACGCGGCCCAGGACCTGCAGATCCTGGCCCGAGCGGCGGACGCGCAGCCGGTCCGCGCGTTCGACACGCAGCGCGCGGCCGGGCTCGTCGGCCAGACGGCGACCGCCTCGCTCCAGGACCTGGTGGAGTGGGCCGCCGACGTCCGCTTGGAAAAGGGGGAGACCCGGTCGAACTGGCTCCAACGGCCGCTCTCCGACGCCCAGGCTCGCTACGCCGCGGACGACGTCCGCTACCTGCTCGACGTCTACCACAAGCTCCGGGACGAGGCCGAGGACCGCGACCGCACGGCCTGGGTCGACTCCGAGATGGAGCGCTACGACGACCCGGCCCTCTACGACGAGGCCGACCCCCGCGACGCCGTCGACCGCCTCAAGGTGCGTGGGATCGGGCGGATGTCGGGCCGCCAGCGTGCGGTCCTGCGGGCCGTCACCGCGTGGCGCGAGGTCGAGGCCCGCCACCTCGACCGGACGCGCCGGATGGTCCTGCCGGACGAGGCCCTCGCCCAGATCGCCGAGCGGATGCCGTCGTCGGAGGGCGACCTGCGCAAGCTCCGGCTCACCGACCGCCAGCTCAACCGCTACGCCGACGGGCTGCTCGCCGCCGTCGAGGCCGGCGCCGCCGCCGAGCCGGAGCCGGCCGAGCGCCGCGGCCGCCCGGGCCCCGACGACCACCGCCGCGCGGCGCGCCTGCTGGTGGCCCAGGGCTTCCTGGCCGGCCGGTGCGAGCGCCAGGAGGTCGACTCCGGGCTGGTCGCCACCAAGGCCCAGCTCGCGGCCTTGGTCGAGGACGGGCCCGACGGGGTCCGCGAGGCGTTCCCGGGCTGGCGCTACGACTTCGTCGGGCGCGACCTGGAGGCGCTGCTCCGGGGGACGCTCGCGGTCCGCCTCGACGGCGAGGACGGGTGGCCGGTGGCGGCGGAGTAAGGGGGAGAGCGTGGAGAGCGCCGCTTCACGGCGAGAGCGCGGCTGGCGCCGCAGAGCGCGCGGAGAGTGGCTTGACTTGGCGGTCTCGTGCTCTCCGCAGCGGCTTGGACACGGCTCGCGGCGGAGGTACGTTGCCGCACTGCGTCAATCATCGAACTCCATGACGGACTACCTCATCGTCGGCGGCGGATCGGCCGGGTGTGTGCTCGCGGCCCGGCTCAGCGAGGACCCCGACGTCTCGGTCCTCCTGCTGGAGGCCGGCGACCGCGACGTCCGCCCCGAGATCCACATCCCGGCCACGTTCTCGAAGCTGTTCCAGTCCGAGGCCGACTGGAACTACCACACGGTCCCGCAGGCCGGAGCCGGCGGCCGCGAGCTGTACTGGCCGCGCGGCAAGGTGCTCGGCGGGTCGTCGTCGATCAACGCGATGATCTACATCCGCGGCCACCACGCCGACTTCGACGGGTGGGCCGCCGCCGGCTGCGACGGCTGGGGGTTCTCGGACGTCCTCCCATACTTCAAACGGAGCGAGGACAACGCGCGGGGTGCGTCGGCGTACCACGGCGTCGGTGGGCCGCTGCGCGTCGAGGACCCGAAGGACCCGAGCCCGGTCAGCCTGGCGTTCCTCGACGCGGCCGAGGCGGCGGGCCACGCGCGGACCCCCGACTTCAACGGGGCCGAGCAGGCCGGCGCCGGCCTCTACCAGCTCACCCAGAAGCGGGGCCGTCGGGTGTCGGCCGCGACGGCGTTCCTGAAGCCGGCCCTGCGCCGGTCCAACCTGACCGTCCGCACCGGCGCCCACGTCCGCCGGATTCGGGTCGAGGGCGGGCGGGCGGTCGGCGTCGAGGTGGCCGTCGACGGTCGCGTCGAGCGGATCGACGCCGAGCGCGAGGTGATCGTGTGCGGCGGCGCCGTCAACTCGCCCCAGCTGCTGATGCTGTCCGGCATCGGCCCGGCCGACGAGCTCCAGGCGCTGGGGATCGACGTCGTCCTCGACCGGCCGGCCGTGGGCGGCAACTTGCACGATCACCTGATCACCGGCCTCCACTACGCGCTGAACGAACCCGTCTCCCTCGTCAACGCCGAGGGCATCGCCAGCGTCCTGCGCTACCTCGTCACGCGGCGCGGGATGCTGGCGTCGAACATCGCCGAGTCCGGCCTGTTCGTCGACTCGACGGGCGCGAGCGGCGTGCCGGACCTCCAGTTCCACGTGGCCCCGGTCCTGTTCGCCGGCCACGGGCTCACGCCGCCGACCGACCACGGCTTCTCGATCGGCCCGACCCTCGTTCGCCCCCAGAGCCGGGGCCGCCTCCGCCTCCGGAGCGCCGACCCCGAGGCGCACCCGCTCATCGACCCGGCCGCGCTCGCCGAGCCGGCCGACGTCGACGTGCTGGTGGCCGGGCTCCGGCTGGCGCGCGAGATCGCCCAAGCCGGCTCGCTCGACCGGTTCCGCGGCGACCCGATCGCGCCGGTCCCCGCCTCGTTCTCCGACGCCGACCTGGCCGAGCACGTCCGCCAGACGTGCGAGACGCTCTACCACCCTGTCGGCACGTGCCGGATGGGCGCCGACGACGACGCCGTGGTCGACCCCGAGCTCCGCGTCCGCGGCCTCGACGGGCTCCGCGTCGTCGACGCCTCCGTCATGCCGACCATCACGAACGGCAACACGAACGCGCCGACGCTGATGATCGCCGAGCGGGCCGCCGACCTGATCCGGGCCGAGGCGCCCGTCGCCGCAGCGGGACCGAGGAGGTAGTACGCGACACGCCCTTGCGGGCGACTCGTGCCACGTCCGGTTGATCCGTCGCCGTTCGGGACTGGAGGGGGTGGGGGCGGAATGCCCTCTCCTCCCACACTCCCATACCCAGACACTCCACCCGGATTGGGTGTCACAGGCGACGACGGAGCTACCGGACTTGGTATCAGCCCTCCCCGAGGTGCTGGCGCAGGACGTGCTCGATGCCCTCGACAAGCTGGTCCCAGTCGGCGGCGGGGTGCTTGGTGACCGTCACGAACTGGGGCACGAGGAGCAGCGTCTCGACGCCTCGGATGGCGAACAGGTCGCGGCCGAGGTCGTGGTCGTCGGCCTCTCGAGCCGAGTGGAAGGCGAACAGGCCGTCGTCGACGACGGACGCGCCCTCGACCTCGAACTTGAGGCTGTCGGGGTTGGGCGTCGGGCGGGAAGAGATCGTCATGGGGGAGTGGCAACCTGGGGCGGGGGTGCCGTGTACGCCCCGTCCCTCTCCGTGCTCCGCCCCTCCTCGATGGCCCGTCCGCCTTTGCCGGCCGTCCCGCCGCCCGCCGTCCCCCCGCCGTCCGTCCCGCTCCCCGCGGACCCGCCCCCAGCGGCTCCGCCCGTCGGGCCGGCCGGCCGAGCGGTCCCCCCGGTCCCGACGCCGTCCACGCTCCCCGCCCCGATCACGGAGCCCTCGCCGACGCTCGCCGGCCTCGCCCCGACGCCCGGCGGCGCGCCCCAGGTGGCCCCGGAGTCGCGGATGCTCCCGCCGCACCAGACCAAGCTGGACCGGGTCACGGGCCACGTCGCCGCGCTCTCGGCCGACCTCCGCGAGTGGACCGAGCTCCGGATCGACTTGGTCAAGCGCCAGATCGAGGGCATCCAGGCCCAGATCGAACGGTTCCAGCACTACGCCGCCGCCGCCGGCTTCTTCGTGCCGGCGGCGCTCCTCGCGCTCACCGCCGTCCTCTTCCTGTTCGTCACGGTCGCCCTCGGGATCGGCGCCCTGCTCGGGAGCTACGCGTGGGGCTTCTTCGTCACGACGCTCCTGCTCCTCGTCGGGGCCGCGGTGCTGGGTTGGCTCGGGCTGCGGAGCGTCCGCGAGGCGCAGGCGCGCGCGGAGGAGGCCCGGCGGAGGGAGCGCGACACCCAGGAGCGCGACCGCGAGAAGATCAAGAGCGACCAGCAGAAGTCCGTCCGCAACGCCGCCGCCTAAACGATGCCCACTCCCGGCCCCCTCTCACCCACCAAGGCCCTCGAGTCCGGCCCCGACTCGCTCCCGAGCGCCATCGTCCCGGACACGGACCTCGACAAGCTCCACCTCTCGGCGGACCAGGTCCGCCAGCGGCTCATCGCGCGCGAGCGAGACATCCAGTACCACATCGACGCGCTCAAGCACGAGGCGATGACGGTCTTCGACGACGTCAACATCGACGGGCGCCCGCTGACGGACCGGATCCGGGAAAAGCCGGACGTGTTCGTCGCCGCCGCCGCCGGGGCGGGCGCGCTCGTCGGGATGCTGTTCGGGCTCCGGGCCCGGGCCAAGCGGCGGCCCGACCCCGAGGACGAGGTCGGGTTCGTCCGTGCGCGGCTCGACGTGGCCCTCGAAGACGCCGCCCACCACGCCGCCGCCGGAGCGGACGTCGACGACGCGCTCCGCCGGGCGATGCGGCCGATGCCGGTCGCCTACGGGGACTCGGGCTTCCCGCAGCCGTCGTCGTCGTCGCGGCAGGCGTTCGACGTCGCGCTCCAGACGGCCATCGGGTTCGGGGTGAAGGCGGTGATGGACGTCGTCATCCGGCGCTACACGACCCACGACGGCGTCCTCGACGCGCTCGACGACTGACGCCGAGCCGGCGGGTCCCGAGGGGTGGACCGGTGGGCCCGCTCTCCGAGACAGAGCGGGCGTCCAGCGACGGGCCCCGACGGGCGCTCGTCCGAGGCGTGGGCCGACGCCTCCCGTCTCGTGCGCCGCCTGCGCCCCCAGCGCGGACCCCCGTATCTTCGTCCCTCTTCCAACGCCTTCCGATGCGAATCGCTCTCTTCGGCCCTCCCGGGGCCGGCAAGGGGACGCAGGCCAAGCGCCTCGCCCAGGCCCACGGGCTGACCCACCTCTCGACCGGCGACCTGTTCCGCGCGGCCATCCGTGAGAAGACGCCGCTCGGCCGCCGCGTGAGCGATCTCCTCGAAGCCGGCGAGCTGGTCTCGGACGACGTCACCAACGGGATCGTCGCCGACCGTCTGGAAGCGCTGGCCCACGGCGCGTTCGTGCTCGACGGCTACCCGCGGACGGTCCCCCAGGCCGAGTGGATCCTGGACCACCTCGCCCGGGCCGGCGCGCCGCTCGACGCCGTCGTCAGCCTGCGGGTCCCCGATGAGGACGTGGTCCACCGCCTGTCGCGGCGGCGGACCGACCCCGAGACCGGCGCCATCTACCACCTCGACTTTAACCCCCCGCCGGACGACGTCGACCCGGCGGGGCTCGTCCACCGGCCGGACGACCAGCCGGACGCCATCCGCCACCGGCTCGACGTGTACCACCGGGAGACGGCGCCGGTCGAGGCGTTCTTGCGCGAGCACGCCCGCTATTTCGAGGTCGACGGGACGGGGACGCTGGACGAGGTCCAGGGGCGGATCTCGGACGTCCTGGCGCAGGACCGCGGCCTGGCCGGCGTCTAGTGGAGACGGCGACCCCCTGGCCCCTCGCGGAGCTCGCCGACGACGTCGACGCCGAGCTGGCGGCGCTCGACCTCCCCGCCGAGCCGGCGGGCCTGTACGCGCCCGTCCGCTACGTGCTGGACGGCGGCGGCAAGCGGGTCCGCCCGGCGCTCGTGCTCCTGGCGGCCGACGCGTTCGGCGGCGAGCCGGCACGCGCGGCGGCCCGGCCGGCGGCGCTGGGCGTCGAGGTGTTCCACAACTTCACGCTCGTCCACGACGACATCATGGACCACGCGGCGACCCGCCGCGGCCGGCCGACGGTCCACGAGCGGTGGGACACGCCGACGGCCATCCTGACCGGCGACCTCATGATGGGGCTCGCCGCCCGCCTGGTCGTCGGCGAGGGGCCGGGCGCCGGCGCGCGCGCCGAGGCCCACTACCGGACGGTCGCGCGGCTGTGCGAGGGGCAGGCGCTCGACATGGCCTTCGAGTCGCGCGACGACGTGACGGTCGACGAGTACCTCGCGATGATCGACCGGAAGACGGGCGCGCTCCTGGAGCACGCCCTCGAGCTCGGCGCGATGGCCGGCGGCGCCCCGCGCGCCGCCGTCGCGTCGCTGCGCCAG
The DNA here is from genome assembly GCA_963848075.1 of uncultured Bacteroidota bacterium. GTDB lineage: Bacteria > Bacteroidota > Rhodothermia > Rhodothermales > Rubricoccaceae > Rubrivirga. The sequence goes on along the minus strand of CAWKCB010000004.1, from coordinate 1,030,573 downwards.
GCCGGGCTCGCGCTCGGCCGCGCGTTCCAGATCCAGGACGACCTCCTCGACCTCACCGCCGACGCCCGGTCGCTGGGCAAGTCCATCGGCGGCGACCTGGTGGAGGGCAAGCGGACGTTCCTGGTGCTCACCGCCCGCCGGCGCGCCCAGGCCGCCGACCGCGACTGGCTGGCCCAGGTCCTCGACGGGGGCGTGGCCCCCGCCGACGTGGCCGGCGTCCGCGACCGTCTCGAGGTTCTGGGCGTCCTCGACGCTGCGGCGCAGGCCGTCGCCCACTTTTCTGAGGCCGGGCGGGCCGGGCTCGCCTCGCTCCCGCCGGGGTCGGCCGGCGACGCCCTGCGCGCGCTCGCCCTCGGCCTCGCCACCCGCACCTTCTGACCATGATCACACGCGAGGTTACGGTTCGCAACAAGGCCGGCGTCCACACACGCCCGGCGTCGATGATCGTCCGCGAGGCGTCCCGGTTCGAGTCCGAGTTCTTTATCCGTAAAGACGGCTACGAGATCAACGGCAAGAGCATCATCGGCGTGATGACGCTGGCGGCCGAGCAAGGCGCCACGCTCGACCTGCTGTTCGAGGGGGCCGACGAGGCCGAGGCCGCCGACGCGCTCGAAGCGCTGTTCGAGCGCGGGTTCGGCGAGGCCATGTGATGGACACCCCGACTCCACCTCCCCACTCCCCGTTGACGCCCTCGCCCCCCGACGTTGGACACGACCGCCCCGAGCGCCGGGTCGAGGGGATCGGCGTGGCCCCGGGCGTGGCCATCGGGCCGGCCTACCTGTTCGCGGCCGGCGCCTACCAGGCCGAGCCCGAGGAGCTCAACGCGGCCGACATCGAGGCCGAGCTTGGTCGGTTCGAGCGGGCCGTCCAGCGGAGCGAGCGCGAGCTCCGCAAGATCGTGATCGTCGCGCGCGAGAAGCTGGGCGACGGGTCGGCGGGCATTTTCGACGCCCAGGGCCTCATCCTGCGCGACCGCCAGTTCTACGACGCCGTCGTGGCCCGCGTGAAGGAGCAGGCGATGGGGGCCGGGTGGGCCGTCCAGTCGGTGCTGGCCGAGCACCGGCGCCGGCTCGAGGCGAGCCCCAACGCGGCCCTGCGCGAGCGGGCGGCCGACTTCCTCGACGTCCAGAACCGCGTCCTGCGCAACCTCCAGCAGGGCCAGGCGGTCTCGCGGATCGACCCCCACAGGGTGGTCGTGGCCGAGAACCTGACGGCGGCCGACGTGCTCCTGTTCAGCCGCCGGGGCGTGCTCGGCGTCGTCCTCGACTTCGGCGGCCCGACGAGCCACGTCTCGATCATGGCCCGGGCCCTGGGCGTGCCCGCCGTCGTCAGCCTCCACGGCCTGGCCGAGCACGTCCACGCCGACGACGTGGTGGTGGTCGACGGGTTCTCGGGGACCGTCATCGTCAACCCGGAGCCCGAGACGCTGGCGGCGGCCGAGGCCAAGGCGGCCCGGTTCGCCGGCCTGACGGCCGACCGCGACGCGATCCTGGCGGCCCCGTCCGAGACGAAGGACGGGCACCCGGTCGCGCTGCAGGCCAACGTCGAGTTCCGGGAGGAATTCCCGCTCTTGCACGAGTACGGGGCCCAGGGCGTCGGGCTGTTCCGGACCGAGATGCTGTTCCTGACGCAGGGGCGCGCGCTCGACGAGACCCAGCAGTACGACGTCTACCGCGACGCGGTCGTGGCGGCGGCCCCGGACGCGGTCACGTTCCGGCTCTTGGACCTGGGCGGCGACAAGGTGCTGCCGATGGCGCGCCGCGAGGCCAACCCGTTCCTGGGCTGGCGCGGGCTCCGCATTCTGCTCGACAAGCCGGACCTGCTCCGGCCCCAGCTCCGGGCCGTCTTGCGGGCCGCCGCCGCGGCGCCCGACGCCGAGCCGTCGAAGATCCTCCTCCCGATGGTGTCCGGGATCGACGAGGTCCGCCAGTTCCGGCGGGTCCTCCGGTCGGTCAGCGCCGAGCTCGAGGCCGAGGGCGCCGACTTCCGCGCCGACGTCCCGCTCGGCATCATGGTCGAGGTCCCGTCGGTCGCGCTCCAGGCCGACCTGTTCGCCCGTCACGTCGACTTTTTCTCGATCGGCACCAACGACCTGACCCAGTTCACGCTCGCCGTCGACCGCGGCAACGACCTGGTGGCCGGGCTCTACCGCGAGCTCCACCCGGCCGTGCTCGGGCTGATCGACCGGACGGTCCGCGCCGCCCAAGCCGCCGGCATCCCGGTGTCGGTCTGCGGCGAGGTCGCCGCCGACCCGCGCGTGACGCCGCTGCTGGTGGGCCTGGGCGTCCGCACGCTGAGCGCGTCGCCGGCCTACCTCACGCTCGTCAAGCGCGTCCTGCGCGCGTTCACGCTCGACGAGGCCCAGGACCTGGCCCGCCGCGCCCTCCGCCAGCCCGACGCCGACGCGGTCCGCCGCCTGCTCGAGACGTTCCTCGCCTGCCACAACCGCGACCTCGCCGAGCTCTTGGGCCTCGACGAGCCCGACGGCGGCCTCGCCCGCCGCATCGCCGACCGGATGGCCGCCGACGCGGCCGACTGATCTCCTGGCGGCCGTTGCCTTTGTGGGCGTATTGCGCGGGCGTATTGCGCGGGCGTATTGCCATACGCCCCTACCGGGCATGTTGCCCCTCCATCGTCTTCCTCTCATGCCTGACCTTTACGACCCGTCCCTCGACCCCGGCGACATGCGCGCCGCCGTCCGCGCGTTCCCCGACCACCTCGCCGAGGGCTGGCGCCGCGGCGCCGCCGTCGACGACTTCGACCTCGACGCGAGCGCGTTCGACGGGGTCGTGCTGTGCGGGATGGGCGGCTCCGCCATCGGCGGCGACTTGGTGCGGGGCGTCGTCGAGCCGACGTCGCCGCTGCCGTTCGTCGTCAACCGCGGGTACTCGCTGCCCGGGTGGGTGGGGGAGCGGACGCTCGTCGTCGCGTCGAGCTACTCCGGCGGGACGGAGGAGACGCTGAGCGCGTTCGCCGACGCCGAGGCGCGCGGCGCGCGACGGCTCGCCATCACGTCCGGCGGGGACCTGTGGGAGATTGCCGACGACGAGGGGCTCGACGTGGTCGCCATCCCGGGCGGGTTGCAGCCGCGCGCCGCGCTGGGCTACTCGCTGGGCGTCGTCCTGCGGCTGGCGCGGAAGCTTGGTCTGGCGGAGCTGTCGGACGCCGAGTTCGACGTCGCCCTCGCCGCCGCCCGTGACCGCGCCGAGCGCCACGACGGAGACGCGGACGGCAACCCCGCGCGCGACCTCGCCGCGTCGTTCGAGGACGTGCTGCCGGTCGTCTACACGGGCGTCGGGCTGCTGGAGCCGGTGGGGATGCGGTGGCGGACCCAGGTCCACGAGAACGCGAAGCACCCGGCGGTCGGCAACGTGCTGCCGGAGCTGGACCACAACGAGATCATGGGCTTCGAGGCCGCGCCGCCGGCGCTGGCGGAGCGGATGCACGTCGTGGCCCTGCGCGACGCCGACGACCACGCCCAGATCGTCAAGCGGTTCGAGGCCACGCGCGACCTGGTCGCCCCGGGCATCGCCGGGTGGACCGAGCTCGAATCCGAGGGCGACTCGCGACTGGCGCGGGCGCTCTCGCTCGTCCAGCTCGGCGACGCGACGAGCTTCTGGCTCGCCGTCCGCAAGGGCGTCGACCCGACGCCGGTCGAGACCATCCAGGCGCTCAAGAAGACGCTGGCGTAGGTCGGCTCCTAAGCCTGGGGGATTTGCCCTTGCGTTCGGCGACCGTCGCGCCTAGCGCCGCGCGTGAAGTGGAGGACGTAGGCGCCGAGCAGGTTCACCCGTAGTCCGAGAACGGCATTTCCTACGGGCCCCCAGGTCCCACTAGGCTACGTGACGTCCGAGATTAGTTGAACGGAATGCCAACTATATTATCACATGAAAAAGGCTCTACCGGTGATCTGCCTCCTTCTCGTAGCTTGTTCAGACTCTCCGTTCACGGATGAGATCGGAGTCTGGACAGACATCACCCCTGATTCCGATGCCATTCTGAACAGCCTCTACTTTCTCGACGCCGAGCAAGGGTGGGCTGCAGGCACGTCGCGGTGCCAGACTAGCGATCCGTGTGAGGGGACTCGCGCCGCCATTTTTACTACCCGGGATGGTGGCACAACATGGGACCGTATCCTCGTCGAGGAAGGGATAAACTTCAATGGGATCCACTTTTTCGACCGCCAACAGGGCGTAGCAGCCTCCTTCAACGTGTTCAAAAGCGGCGACGGGGGGCACACATGGTCTGAAGTGGTGAAGTTGCGAGGCCCGATTATCCGAGACATGGAGTTTCCAGAGTCCTCTGTCGGGTGGGCGGCTGCGAACGATGAGGGCGCCGTCGTGATGCGCTCGCGAGACCGCGGGCAGTCGTGGCAAAAACAGGAGGGCTCCCACCGAGGCGGCACTCAGGACTACTACACGAGCATAAGCGCGCCGATACCAAACACGGCGTACGCTACCGGGTACTTCCTTGGGGTCGCCGCTCTCCTCATCCGGACGCGGGACGGAGGCACCACATGGGAGGAGGTGGCAACGCCCGCAGACTCCGACGTGTCAGACGTCACCTACTACACCGTCGAGTTCGTAGATTCGACGTACGGATGGATCGCTGGCAGCTTCCGCACCGTGTTTCGCACGACAGACGGCGGACAGACGTGGGAGCGACAAGACATGGGAGAGGGTAGCACCTCGATCCGCGGCTTTCACGCTCTAAGTCGTGATCGCGCCCTCGCTGTGACGAGTGACGGAACGATCTTCGTCACGAGTGATGGAGGCGCAACATGGCAGGAGCAGTTCGAGGCCGACGCAGCTATGGGTCGCGTGTTTTATACAGCGTCTGGAGTGGCCTACGCTTCGGGAAACCGTCGCCTGCTTCGGGCGAGACTCTTCGACTGAAAGACGGCCACCTCGAAAGAGCCGGGCTGCGAGGTGAGAGGTCAGACTGGGCTAATGGGGGACACTCCACCTGAGTTGTGACGTCGCCGAGTCGGATGAGGGAAGCCCGGCGGATCTGCCCTTGCACACGACGGCCCGCGTGCCTAGCGTTCGGGGCCGCAATCGCGGCACCCAACCCATGACGCACCGACTTCAGGGCGGACTCCGGCTCCTCGTCACCGCGCTGGCCCTCGTCGGGCTGGCGGCGACCGCGCACGCCCAGGGGTTCGGGCGGAATAAGATCCAGTACGAGGGGTTCGACTGGCACGTGCTCGAGACCGAGCACTTCGACGTCTACTACTACCCCGAGGCCCAAGACCTCGCCGCCATCGGCGCGCAGACGGCCGAAGACTGGTACACGGTGCTCGAGACGCGCTTCGACCTGTCGCTGACGCACCGCGTCCCGCTCGTCTTCTACGCGACGAACCTCCACTTTAAGCAGACCAACATCACCCCGGGCTTCATCCCCGACGGCGTCGGCGGGTTCTTCGAGTTCCTCAAGGGCCGCGTCGTGATCCCGGCCGACGGCGACCTCGGCCGGTTCCAGCGCGTCATCCGGCACGAGCTGGTCCACGTGTTCACGTTCAACAAGCTGGCGCGCGTGCTCCGCGACCACCGCCGGCCGACCGACCAGTTCCTGCCGCTGTGGTTTACCGAGGGGATCGCCGAGTACTGGAGCGGCGAGCCCGACTTCCAGCACGAGATGATCCTGCGCGACGCCGTCGCCTCGAACTTTTTCGTGCCGCTCCACGACATGGACCGCATCGCCGGGTCCTACGTGATGTACAAGGAGGGCGAGGCGTTCTGCCGGTTCGTCGCCGAGACCTACGGCGAGGAGCGGCTGCTGGACCTGATCGAGCAGGCGTGGCGGGACCCCGACTTCGGCCGGGTGATGGAGGACGTGCTGGGCCAGGACGGCGAGACGATCTCGGACCGGTGGGAGGCGTGGGTCCGGGCCCAGTACACGCCCAAGCTGGTCGACGTCGACATCGCGTCCCTGACGACCCGGCCCGTCGGCGCCCGCGGGTTCAACGCGAAGCCGGTCGCCTGGACGCGGCCCGACGGCGCCCGCGAGGTCGTGTTCTACTCGAACCGCGGCAGCTACTCGGCCGTGCTCGCCCAGGCGGTCGACGACGAGCTGCGGCCGGTCGGCGAGCCGCGGACGGTCCTGCGGGCCGGGCGGTCGCTCGACTTCGAGGCGTTCCACCTGTTCGAGAGCCGGCTCGACGTGAGCGACGACGGCGTGCTGGCGGTCGTCTCGAAGCGGGGCGCGACCGACGTGATCCACCTGATCGACCTGGTGGCCGACCGCCGGATCGTCATGCTGGGGTTCGACGAGTTGGTCGCCATCTACTCGCCGACCGTCTCCGAGGGGGGCCGCCAGGTCGTGTTCTCGGGGATCGACCGGGGCGGGCAGTCCGACCTGTACCTCTACGACCGCGACGCGGGCGCGCTCCGCCAGCTCACGAACGACGCCTACGAGGACAGCACGCCCGACCTCAGCCCGGACGGCCGGACGGTCGTGTTCGCGTCCGACCGGACGGCGTGGGGGCCGGAGGGCGCCTCGAACCTGTTCACGCTCGCGCTCGACACCGGCGTCATCCGCCACGTCACGGCCGGCCCCCAGGTCGACCTCTCGCCGCGGTGGTCGCCCGACGGCCGCCGCCTGGCCTTCGCCAGCGCCCGCCGCGAGGCCGACGGCAAGTTCAGCGCCCAGGACCTCTGGGTCGCCGACCTCGACGCGCCCCGCCTGCTCGCCGACAGCCTGTCGAGCCCCGACGGGGAGGTGGCCGACGCCGTCCCGGGCGGCGCCGTCGTGGAGGGCCCCGCGGTCGGCACGGCCGCCGGTGACCTCGCGGACGAGACGAGGCGCGTCGAGCTGCGCCAGCTCACCCGGTTCGCGAGCGCCGCCTTCGACCCGTACTGGGTGGGCGAGGACCAGCTCGTGTTCGCCGCGTTCGAGGACTTCCGGTTTACCGTCCGCGCGCTCGACGTCGACTCGCTCGCGGCCGCGCCCGAACAAGTCGTCGACGGGGGGGCGGCGCCGGTCGCCGAGCCGTGGACCTACGCCCGCTACGACGTCGAGGGCGAGCCCGGCGCGCCCTACGTGACCCGCTACCAGCTCGACATCGCCCAGGGCGGCTTCGCCACGACCACCAACGCCAACGCCCAGGCCGGCGGCGCGACCGTCGCCTTCTCGGACATGCTGGGCAACGACCGGATCTACGTCACGGCCTACTCGGCCAACTCGATCAACGGCGGCCGGTCGTTCTTGGACGGGCTCAACGTGTCGGTCACCCGGCTCCACCTCGGCCGCCGCGCCAACGTCGGCTACGGGGCGTTCCGGCTGGCGGGGCCCCGCTACGACCGGACCGACCCCGCCCAGGCGTCCCGCATCCCGTCCTACGAGCAGCGCGTGGGCGTGCTCGGGCTGGTGAGCTACCCGCTGTCGTTCTTCCGCCGGATCGACGTCGAGACGTCGTTCGCGGTCGGCGAGAAGACGGGCCTGCTGCGGTCGGCCGACCGCACGGCGACGTTCGACACGCTGCGGACGGCCTCGCTGGCGAACGCGGTCACCCTCGTTGAGGACCACGCGCTCTACGGGCCGTGGGGCCCGGTCCAGGGCTTCCGCGGCAACCTCAGCGTCGGCTACACGACCGACCTGTGGCTGTCGAACGAGAGCTTCTACTCCGTGTCCGCCGACCTCCGCAACTACGTCCGGATCAGCGACCAGGTGACGTTCGCGTCGTGGGGGCTCGTCCGCGCCAACGTCGGGCGGCGGGCGCGGCTGAACCTGCTGGGCGGCTCGTGGTCGCTGCGCGGCTTCCCGTTCTTGCGCGTGCGCGGGTCGAAGCTGTGGTTCACGTCCCACGAGCTCCGGTTCCCCCTGGTGCGCCGGCCGCCCCTGTTCCCCGTCATCGCCGGCCTGCGCGGGGCCCTCTTCGCCGACGCCGCCCACAACTGGACCGACGGGTACAACGACGTCTTCGTAGACCCGGACTTCTCGGGGATCCCGGTGTTTGGGGGCGCGAACAACGGGACCGAGCCGCTGCTCGTCGGGACGACCAAGGGCTCGTTCGGTGTCGGCGTCCGGGCCAACCTGCTCGGGGCCATCGTGCTCCGGTACGACGTGGGGTACCGTTTTAGCGACGGGCTCGACTGGTCCGAGAGGCAGCGGTTCGGCCAGTTCTTCTTCGGCTACGACTTCTGATGCGGCGCCTCCTCATCCTGGGGCTCGCGCTGGCGGGTTGCTCGACGATCCAGCTCGGCACCCCGCTCGGGGAGCCGACGACGGAGCCCCCGTCGTTGCCGCTCGGGATCTTGTGGGAGCGCGACGCCGACGGCGCGTTCGGGCCGTCGGCCGCGCGGGTCACCGACCGCTACGTGGTCGTGGGGACGCGGAACGGGGAGGTCGTCGTGATCGACCGCGAGACGGGGCGGATCGAGGGGACCGGCGAGTTCGGCGACAGCGTCGAGGGACAGCTCGCGGTCTCGCCCGACGGCACGACGCTCTACGTGCCGACGGCCGAGCGGAAGGGCGGCGTCGAGGCCTACGACGTCCGCCGGGGGCGGCGGCAGTGGCGGTGGCGCGGCGGCGCCGTCCTGGGCGGCGTGGCCCGCGTCGGGGAGACGGTCGTGGTGGGAACGCTCGACGGGCGCGTGGCCGGGCTCGACGTGGCGACCGGCGAGCCCCGGTGGGAGCGGCCGGCCGTCACGGGCGTCCAGATCCACGCCGCGCCCCAGGCCCTCGGCGCCGACGCCGTCGTGGCCGACGACGCCGGCCGGGTCGTCCGCCTGGACGCGGCCACCGGGGCGGAGCGGTGGGCGGCCACGGTCGGCGGCCCGGTCTACGCCGCGCCGGCCGTCGACGGCGACGCCGTCTACGTCTCGACCACGCGCGGTGGCGTCGCCCGGCTCGACGCGGCCACGGGCGCCGTCGTCTGGCAGGCCCAGGACGGCGAGGCCTTGCGAGTGACGACCGTGGCCGTGGGGCCCCACCTGGCGGTCGGGTTCAGCGACGGCTCGGTGCGCGCGCTCGACCCGGCGACGGGCGCCGAGCGTTGGCGCGTGGTCGGCGACGGCAACGTGACCGGCGAGCCGGCGTGGGTCGGCGACCGCGTCGTGTTCGGGACGCTCGACAAGCGCCTGGTGGTCGTCGACGGGGCGACGGGCCGGGAGGAGTGGTCGACCGAGCTCCGGGGCCGCGTCAAGAGCGCGCTGGCCGTCGGCGGCGGGCTGCTGGTCGTGTTGGTCGAGCCGCGCCACGTGGTCGCGTTCCACACGGCGCCATGATCCGGCTCGCGCTCCTGCTCCTGGTCGCCGGGCCCGCGGTCGCCCAGACGGCCTACCTCCGCGTCGACGCGCCGGCGGGCGAGGTGGCGGTCGACGGCGCCCGGGCCGGTGAGGCCGGCGAGTGGATCGGCGTCGAGGCCGGGACCCGCGAGGTCGTCCTGCTCGACGACGCCCAGGCGTGGGACCCGCGCCGGGCCGCCGCCACGGTGACGGTCGCCGCCGGCGACTCGGCCACCGTCGCCCTCGCGCTGCCGACGCGCTTGCGCGTCGAGACGCTGCCGATTCGGGCCCTCGTCGTCCGCGAGCGGGGCGCCACGCGCGACACGCTGGGGACGGCGCCGCTCACGGTCGAGACCGACGGGCCGGTCGTCCTGATCGCGATTCGGGACGGCTACCAGGAGGTCCGCCAGGCGGTCGGCGCCCAGACGTCCGCCGTGACGCTCGTCTTGCCCCTGAGCGCCGACGCCGTCCCCGAGACGGCGCTCCTCCCCACACAACGGTCGACGGCGGGGCGGACGTTCACCGACGTCGGCATCGGGGTGGCGGCGCTGGCGGCGGGGGCCGTCGCGGTCCACTACAAGTTCCGGGCGGACGACGCCGACGACCGCTACCGCGCCGAGAACGGGCCCGACTTCAGGAACGAGGCCGTCCGGCAGGAGGCCTTGCGGCTGGATCGAGCCTCGGCCGTCGCACTGGGAGCGATGCAGGTCGGCATCGGCGTGCTGGCGCTCCGGTTCGTGCTGCGGTAGGGGGGAGGGGCCAGCGGGAGGAAGCCGATGGCAGACACCGAGGGGGACCTTTCGATCACCGACCACGCCCCTCTGCCGCTGCCAACTGGCTGCGGGCAGGGCGAGCGCGTGCTACTGACCTCCGGCCCGGACCCCCCGTCCGAGCGCCCATCGCTCCGCTCAGCGGGCGCTCCGACGGTCCCCCTCAAAGGGGGGACCGCTTTCCGAGCCTGGGAGCGCAGCGACCGGCTGGGACGCGGGGGGTCTCGGGTTAGCATGCGCTCGCCCTGTGGCTGCGGGCCGCAAGGGGGGAACGCCGGGCCGGGGCGTCGGTAGCTTCGGGCCCCGCCTCCCGACCCATGCTCAAAGAGACGCTCGCCCGTGACCTCAAGGACGCCATGCGGCAGAAGGACAAGGTGCGCCTGACCGCCATCCGGATGCTCCAGTCCGCCATCACCGAGAAGGAGAAGGCCGGGACCGGACCGGTCTCCGGCGACGAGCTGGTGGCCATCGTCGCCAAGCAGGCGAAGCAGCGGCGCGACTCGATCGTCCAGTTCCAGGAGGCCGGCCGCGACGACCTGGCCGAGCGCGAAGCGGCCGAGTTGGGCTACATCGAGGCCTACCTCCCCGCACAGGCGACCGACGAGGACATCCACCGCGTCGTCCACGCGATCGTCCAGCGGACCGGGGCCACGACGATGAAGGACATGGGCCGCGTGATGGGCGAGGCCATAAGCGAGCTCCGGGGCGTCGCCGAGGGGTCCCGCGTGCAGGCGGTCGTGAAGGAGCTGCTGGGCGCCGGGTGACCGGGCTCGACGTCGTCCTGGGGGTGGTCCTGGCGTTCGGGCTGTGGCGCGGGCTGCGGACGGGCGCGCTGATGCAGGTCGTCGGGACGGTCGGCTGGGTGCTCGGGTTCGTCGCGGCGACGGCGCTGATGGGGCCGGTCGGCGAGGCGGCGGCGGCGAGCCTGGGCGTGAGCCCGCGCACGGCGCCGGTCTTGGGCTTCATCGTCGTGTTCGGCGGCGTGCTGGCGGCGCTGACCGCGGCGGCCCACGTCGCGCGCAAGGCGCTGCAGGCGATCCAGCTCGGCGCGCTCGACACGGCCGCCGGCGGCGCGCTGGGCGCGCTCCGCGCCGCGTTCGGCCTGAGTGTCCTGCTCATGGCCACGTCGTTCGCGCCCGTCCCCGGCGCCGGCCCGCTGCTGGTGGACGAGGCGGACCGGGAGGCGTCCGCGCTGTATGACCCGGTCAAGGCGCTGGCGCCCGAGGTCTGGTCCGTCGTCCGCGCCGTCACGCCGGGCCTGCAGGCCGCGCTCGTCGACAAGTTCCACACGTGGCAGGAGGGGCGGCCGGAGGCCGTGACGGGGGAGGAGCCGCTGGAGTGAGGGGCTCGCTCCGCGAGCGGGAAATGGGAACGGGGAACGGGGAAATGGCCGAGGGTTGGCTTGCGACCCCAGAGTTCGACCGGCACCTTCCCTGAACCCTGAACCCTGAACCCTGAACCCTGAACCCTGAACCCTGAACCCGGTGACACAAAGGCGACGCCGCTCGGCGCTAGCTTGACGGCTGTTATTGCAATCCCATGATCCCCCTCCGGCTCCGGCTCACCAACTTCCTGTCGTACGGCGAGGCCGCCCCGGTGCTCGACCTGGAGGGGATCCACGTGGCGTGCCTCTCGGGCGGCAACGGCCAGGGCAAGAGCGCGCTGCTCGACGCCATGACGTGGGCCGTCTGGGGCGAGGCCCGCAAGTCCGGCGAGGCCCGCAAGCCGGACGAGGAGCTGCTCCGCGTGGGCACGCGGGCGATGGAGGTCGACTTCACGTTCCGCGTCGGCGACGTCGACCACCGGGTCGTGCGGAGCTACACGCAGTCGGCGAGTGGGAAGACGTCGAAGCCCGGGCTCGAGCTCCAGGTCCGCGACGGCGACGCGTGGCAGGCGCTGACGGCCGAGTCGGTCCGGGCGACGCAGGCGGCCATCGACGAGCGCGTCGGGATCGACTACGAGACGTTCATCAACTCGACGTTCTTGCTCCAGGGCCGGAGCGACGAGTTCACCAAGAAGAAGCCCGGCGAGCGGAAGGAGATCCTGGGCAAGATCCTGGCGCTCGGCCGCTACGAGGCGATGGCGAGCCGGGCCGGCCAGCGGTGGTCGCGCCTGCGCGAGCGGGCGACGGCGCTCGAGGCGGAGGGCGAGCGGCTAGACGCCGCGCTCGAGCCCGTCGGCGAGTGGGAGGCCGAGCGCGAGGCCGTCGCGGCGGCCGTGGCCGAGGCCCGGGCCGAGGTCGACCGGGCCGCGACGACCGTCGCCCAGGCCGCGGCCCGGATCAGCGCGCTCGACGCCGCTGCCCGCGAGGCCGAGACGCTGACCGCCGCGCTCGCCGATCTCTCGACCCGGCTCGCCGCCCTCGACCGCGACGACGCGGCCGTCGGCGCCAAGATCGAGGCGGCCGACGCGCTCTTGGCCCGCGCCGACGCCATCGAGGCCGACCACGCGCGGTACGAAGCGCTCCGCACCCAGCGGGCGGCGCTCGACGAGAAGGCCGCGCTGTTCCGCGGCATCGACGGCCAGCGGCACGCGCTCCGCCTCGACCTCCAGCAGCGGACCGCCGACGCGCGCGCCGAGATCGTCTCGCTCGACGGCGCGCTCACGGCCCTCGACCGCCAGATCGAGGCGGACGAGGCCGCCGTCGCCGGTCGGCCCGGCACCGAGGCGTCGCACGCCCGCGCGGTCGCCGCCGCCGTGGACCTTGCCCGTCACGACGCCGCGGCCAGGGAGCGGACCCGGATCGACCAGCGGGTCGAGGCCCTCGACAAGCAGCTCGCGGCCGACAAGGGCGCGCTCGAAGGAACGTGGGCCCGGATTGTCGACGAGGGCAAGCGGTTGGCGGCCGAGGTGAAGGGCGCTGAGGCTGTCGACACCGACGCGCTGGACGCGACCGTCCGAGCGGGCGCTGAGGCGGCCGAGCGGCGTGAGGCGCTGCAGGCCGAGGGCACCGAGGTGTCGCGTGCCGTCGGCGCCCTCGACGGCCGGCTCCAGTCGCTCGCGGCCGACCGCGCCCGCGTCGAGGCGCGGCGCCAGAAGCTCGCGGCGTCCGACGACGAGACGTGCCCGACGTGCGGGACCGACCTGACCGAGGCCCACCGCGCCGACGTGCTGGCGGGCTACGACGCCGAGCTGTCCGAGATCGCCGAGGCGGCCCAGGCGGTGACGGCCGAGCGCACGGCGACGGTGGCCCGGCGCGACGCGCTCCGGGCCGAGTTCGTCCGCCTGGGACAAGCCGTCGAGAGGGGGGAGGGGGCGGCCCGGGCGCGGGCCTCCGCGCGCGACCAAGCCGAGCGCGTCGCCGCCGCCCAGGCCCGGCTGACGGAGCTCCGCACCGAGGCCCGCCGCCTCCGTCACGAGATCGACGGCGAGGCGTTCAGCGCCGAGGTCCGCGCCGAGCGCACGACGCTCACCGACGCCCGCGCCGAGGTGGCCTACGACGCCGAGGCCCACGCCCAGGCCCGCGCCGACGCCGCGCTCCGTGACCACTGGGCCGGCGTCCTGCGCACGCTGGCCGTCGCGTCGGAGCGCTTGGCCGGCGCCCGTGCCGACCGCACCCGGCGGGCGTCCGCCCTCGTCGAGCGCCGGGCGGCCCTCGACCGCGGCGACCACAACGCCGACGGCCGCTCGCGGATGGAGTCGCTCGACGCCCAGGTCGCCGCGCTCGGGTTCGACCCCGCCGAGCACGAGCGCGTCGGCAAGGCGCTCGACGCGCTCGCCGACGCGCCCCGCCGGCTCGCCGAGCTGCTCGACGCGCGCCGCCAGCGGGCCGAGCTGGGCGAGCGCCGCGCCGCCCTGGCCGCCGATCGCCGCGCGCTCGTCGCCGACCGCGAGTCCCGACAGGCCGCCCTCGACGCGCTCCAAGAAAAGCTCGCCGACCGCGCCGTGGCCGATCAGGACCGCGCCCAGGCCGAGGCCACGCGCCAGGACGCGGCCGGCCGACTCGCCCAGGCGCAGGGCCGGCTGGGAGCGCTCACCGAGCGGCTCGACCGGGCCGCGCGCGACCGCCAGCGGCGCACCGAGCTCCGCGCCGAGCTCCGCGAAGTCAAGCGCGAGCGGGCCCTCTACGGCCACCTCCGCCGCGCGTTCGGCAAGAACGGGATCCCGTCGCTCATCATCGAGGAGACGCTGCCCGAGATCGAGGCCCGCGCCAACACGCTGCTCGACCGGCTCAGCCGGGGGCGGACGCGCGTCGCGCTCGAGACGCTCAAGGACAAGAAGACCGGCGGCGGGACCAAGGAGACGCTCGACATCCGGATCACCGACGACCAGGGCGCCGCCCGGTCCTACGAGACGTACTCGGGCGGCGAGGCCTTCCGCGTCAACTTCGCCCTACGGATCGCGCTCAGCCAGATGCTCGCCGAGCGGTCCGGCACCCAGATCCGCACGCTCGTCATCGACGAGGGGTTCGGGACCCAGGACGCCGAGGGGCTCCAGCGGTTGATCGGCGCCATCCGCGCGATCCAGGACGACTTCGACACCATCTTGGTCATCACCCACCTCGACGAGCTCAAGGACGCGTTCCCGATCCGGATCGAGGTCCGCAAGGAGCCGGTCACGGGCTCGACGTTCGAGGTGATCGGGGCGTAGTTGAGGAAGGGGGAGGATAGGGGCCTGAACTCACGCGGTTGGGGCGGACCGGCCCCCTCAAGGGGGCTCCCGCCCGTTCGGCTCCGCTCAGGGCAAGCTCCGCGGGTGGGGGTGCCGTCCCCTTCTCCAGGGCCCGAGGACACCCTCCGTCGGCTGGCGCCGACACCTCCCTCAAGGGAGGAGGGCCGATTTCTCACTCCGAAACGGGCCCGATCCCGCGGCGGCGGACCACGACGACGCCGGCCACGATGAGCGCGCCGCCGGCCACCTGGAGCAGCGTCACCGCCTCGCCGCGCAGCACGACGCCCGCGATCACGCCGACGATCGGGACCAGGTTCGAGAACGCCGCCGTCCGCGACGCGCCGACCTGGAGCACGGACTCGTTCCAGATCGCGTAGGCCAGGCCCGTCGACAGCCCGCCGGAGAACAGGATCGCGCCGACCTCGGCCGGCCCGAACGCCGACCAGTCGACCGTCGGCAGCTCGGGCGTGGCCAGGAGCACCAGGCCCGGCGCCGAGACGACGATCCCCCAGAACGTGAGCCCCAGCGCCGACGCGCCTCGCTGCAAGAGCGGGCGGGAGAGCGCCGTGTAGAGCCCCCACGCGAGCGCGGCGGCCAGCATCAGGGCCACGCCCGAGCCGTCGCCCTCGAACGCCGCGCCGGGGTTGCCGACGACGACGAGGCCGACGCCCACCAGGCTCGCGATCATGCCGGCCCACCCGAGCGCGAGCAGCCGCTCGTGGCCGAGCGCGTGCGCTGCGACCGCCGTCCACGCCGGGCTCGACGCGATCAGCAGGGCGCCCGTCCCGGCCGAGACCCGGTCGATCCCCAGGATGAAGACGGCTTGGTAGGCCAGGATCCCCAGGAGCCCGAGACCGACGACGCGCGCCGGGCCGGCCACGAACGTCGCGGCCGGCGACACGCCGCGCGTCCGGGCCTGCCGGAGGTGGAGCCCGCCCAGGACCGCCGCCGACACGACGAACCGGAGCAGGTTGACCGTGAAGGGCGGGGCCACCTCCAGTGGTACTTTAATGATCGCGAAGTTGACTCCCCACACCAGGACCACAGCCAGCAGGCCGACTTCGGGGGCGAGCGAGACGCGCGGCACAGCACGGGGGGGAGACCCGCCGAACGTACCCCGCCGCTCTCGCCGCCCTTGCTGCGCCGCCGGTCCGCACGCGATCCTCACCATGTCGACCGGGATCCGGAAGCTCTACTACTCCATCCGCGAGGTCAGCGAGATGACGGGCCTCAAGCCCCACGTCCTGCGCTACTGGGAGAGCGAGTTCGACGAGCTCCGGCCCAAGAAGAACCGGGCCGGCAACCGCGCCTACACCGAGCCCGACATCGCCGTCGTCCAGCGGATCCAACAGCTCGTCTACGACGAGAAGTACACGCTCGAAGGCGCCCGCCAAGTCCTCGCCTCGGGCGACGACGAGGCCCGGGCCGTCCTCGCCGACGTCCCGCGCGAGCAGCTCCGCGACCTCCGTGCGTTTTTGGCGGACGTGTTGCGGGGCCTCTGAGGCGGCCCCTAGTTTTCTCGTCCCCGCCGCGGCGCCCCTTCGGGCCCGCACGCAGGTTCTCGGGTAGTGGCGCAGCCAGGTAGCGCACCAAGCTGGGGGCTTGGGGGTCGTCGGTTCAAATCCGGCCTACCCGACCCTCGACCGCCCGGCTCTCTCCAGAGGGCCGGGCGGTCGGCGTTTGGGCCGTCGTGCCGCTGGTGGAGGGGAGAGGGGCGCGAGCGCTCGCCTGGGGGAACTCCCGGGGGGCGCCATCCGTGGGTCGTGGCGACGCTACCTTTGCTCGCCCCGCCACCGTTGCCCGTGCCCTCCGGACCGTTCGAAGCCGACCTCCGTGCCACCCGCGAGGCGCGGGACCTGTCGCTGAGCGACATCCAGCAGCAGACGCGCATCCCCGTCGACGTCTTGCGGCGGTTCGAGGAGGGCGACCTCGTCGGAGACCCCACGTACAACGAGGTCTATCTCAAGGCCTTCTTGCAGTCGTACGCCAAGGCCGTCGGCGTCGCGCCGAGCGCGATCACAGCGGCCTACACCGCGCAGAAGGCGGGGAGCTACGACGGGTCGCTCCACCCGGACTTCGACTCGGCCGCGTCACCCACTCGGGCCGCGTCGCCGGACCCCGCGGCGGCCCCCGAGGCGCCCCGCGAGCCCGCTCCGAAGGAGACCCAGCCGGTCGCCGCGGGCGCGGCCCCGGCGGTCCAGGCCCTGCGCAACACGCCCGTGCCGGACGCGCGGCCGGCAGCGGCGGAGCGGCCGGCCGCGACCACCCGCGTCAACCGGCCCGCCGTGCCGACGGCCCGCCGGTCGTTCGACAAAAACTGGACGACCATCCTGGCCCTGTTCGGCGCCGTCGTGGTGGCGCTCGCGCTCGCGTTCTACTTCCTCATCTTCGCCGACGACACCCCCGACGACGACGCGCCGGACACGGTGGCCATCGGGGCGGCGGGCGAGGAGGTCGCCATCGACTCGTCCGGCATCGGCGCCGGGGCGGCGGGCGGCGGGCCCCAGCTCCAGTTCCCGATCCGGGCCGTCGTCACGGCCGGGGGGGACGGGCTCCAGTGGTTCCGCGTGACCGAGGACTCCCAGGACCGGACGCCGTACTGGATCAACCTGGGCGGGACCCAAACGTTCCAGGCCGACACGACGCTCATCCTGTGGGGCGAGGGCAACGAGGGCGGGACGGCGTTCGCCTTCGAGGAGACGACGGTCGAGATCCAGGGCCTGCGGTTTACGCCCCAGAGCGGGCGGGCCCTGCGGCTCGACCGCCAGTCCGGCCAGGCCGTGCTGGACTCGCTCGCGGCGGCCGAGTCGGTGGGCCCGGCGCCCGAGGTCGGCGCGGCTCCGCCGGCCGAGGACCCGGCCTCGTTCGAGTAGATGGACCTCGTCGGCTCCGCGCTCGGCCTGCTCGCGCGCCTGGACAGTCTCGCGCCCGCCGAGCTCGACCCGGACGCGGCGGCGGCCCTGGCCGACGACCTCCGGCCGGTCGTCGGCGCGCTCGGCCGGGCGTACTACACCGACGGCGAGAGCCTGGTCGGCGACACCCAGTACGACCGGTTGTTCCACGCCCTGCGGGCGATCGAGGAGGCCCACCCCGACCTCGTCACGCCCGACTCGCCCACGCACCGGGTCGGCGGGGCGGTGCTCGACGCGTTCGAGAAGGTGTCCCACCCGGTCGCGCTGCTGTCGCTCGGCAACGCCTTCGACGCCGACGACCTCCGCGCCTGGATCGACCGCGTCCTGAAGGGGCTCGACGGCGTGCTGGCCGAGGGTGAGCGGCCAGCGTTCGTGGCCGAGCTCAAGATCGACGGGCTGGCGCTCGCGCTGACCTACCGCGACGGCGTGCTGGTCCGGGCGGCCACGCGCGGCAACGGCCGCGTCGGCGAGGACGTGACGGCCAACGTGCGGACGGTCCGCGCGCTCCCGCTCCGCCTCGACGGGGGACCGGCGGCCGTCGAGGTCCGGGGCGAGGCCTACCTCGCGCGGTCGACGTTCGAGGCGCTCAACGAGCGGCTGGTCGAGGCCGGCGAGAAGCCGCTCGCGAACCCCCGCAACGGGGCCGTCGGCAGCCTCCGCCAGCTCGACCCGAGCGTGACGGCGTCGCGCGGGCTCGCGTTCTACGCCTACGGCACGGGCCCGGTCGAGGGGACCGTCCCCGACCGCCAGTCGGCCGTGCTCGACTGGCTCGACGGGCTCGGCTTCCCGACGGAGGGCCACCGCCAGACGTTCACCGACCCCGACGCGCTCGTCGCGTTCTGCGCCGACTGGGCCGGGCGCCGCGACGACCTCGACGTCGAGATCGACGGGGTCGTGGTGAAGGTGGACCGGCTGGACTACCAGGACGTCCTGGGCTTCCGATCGACCGAGCCGCGCTGGGCCATCGCCGTCAAGTTCCCCGCGCGCGAGGCGACGACGCGCCTGCTCGACATCGAGCACAACGTCGGGCGGACGGGCGTCATCAAGCCACTCGCGATCCTGGAGCCGGTCCACGTCGGCGGGGTGACCGTCTCGAAGGCCACGCTCCACAACGCCGACTACATCACGTCGCGCGACATCCGCGTCGGCGACGACGTGGTGGTCAAGCGGGCCGGCGACGTGATCCCGGCCGTCGTCGGGCCCGTCGCGGCCGACCCGGAGCGGGGCCGGCCGGTCTACGTGTCGCCCACGGTGTGCCCCGTCTGCGGGCGCCGGGTCGTGCGCCATGAGGGCGAGGCCGACCTCCGCCACGTCGAGGGCGGCTGCCCGGGCCAGCTCAAGCGGGCCGTCGAGCACTACGTCTCGCGCAACGCGATGGACGTCGACGGGCTCGGCAAGAAGGCCGCCATCACGCTCGTCGACGAGGAGCTGGTGGCCGACCTCCCGGACCTCTACGCGCTCAAGGACCGCCGCGAAGAGCTGGAGGCGCTCGATCGGTTTGCCGAGAAGAAGGTGGACAACCTGCTCGCCGGCGTCGAGGCGTCGAAGGGGCGTCCGCTGGCGCGGCTCCTGTTCGCGCTCGGCATCCGCCACGTTGGCGAGACGGTCGCCCGCGACCTGGTGGCCCACCACGAGAGCCTGGAGGCGCTCGCCGCGGCGACGCAAGAAGGGCTGGAGGCCATCGACGGGATCGGCCCGATCGTGGCCGAGAGCGTGGTCGACTGGTTCGCCGAGGAGCCGAACCAGGCGATGGTCCAGCGGCTCCGCGACGCGGGCGTCAATACCGACCGACAGCCCGGCGAGCGGGTGGCCACGACGGCGGACCCCGACGCCCCGCTGGCCGGCGTGACGGTGGTCCTAACGGGGACCTTGCCGACGCTGACGCGGCCCCAGGCCAAGGCGCTCATCGAGGAGGCCGGCGGGAAGGTCAGCGGGAGCGTGTCGAAAAAGACGGGCCTGGTGGTCGCCGGCGACGCCGCCGGCTCGAAGCTGGCGACGGCCGCCGAGCTCGGCGTCCCGACCGTCGACGAGGCGGGCCTCCGCGCGGTCCTGGACGGTGCCCCGATCACGGTCGCCGAGCCGGACGAGGTCGGCGCCGAGCCTGCCTCGGAGGTCTCTCCGATCCCCCAGACGGCGTCCCCTCTCCCCCCGGGAGGGCCCGGTGAAGAGCCGAGCGATCCCACGTCGGTAGGACTGACGGCCGACGTTTTGACTCCTCCCTTGAGGGAGGGGGCCGCGGAGCGGGCGGAGGGTGTCTTGTCTGGCACCTCGCCTGGAACACCCCCACCCGCTGACGCGGGAGCCCCCTCAAGGGGGCAGGAAGAAGCCGACGCTCGGACAATCCCCGAACCGACGCCCGGCGACCAGACGGACCAGGGCGACCTGTTCGGGTTGTGATCGGTGGCCTGCAAAGGGCGCTCGCCCGCCGGGCCGTCCGCGCCGCCATCGCCCGGCGCCAGCCCGGCGCGCTCGGCGGCGACGTCCGCCGGCGCCGGCTCCTGATCGTCCTGCCCCACGACGCCCGCGCGCAGAGGGCGGCGTGGACGTTCGTCGACGGCCTCGACCTCCCGCCCGGGCAGATCACCGTCGTCGCCGGGACGAGCCTGGAGTCCGAGCCCGACGCGTTCGTGGGGGCCGTCCAAGTGCTCGGCGAGGACGCGCTCGACTGGCGCCGGCTCCCGACGGCCGCCGCGCTCCGACGGGCCTGGGACCCCGTCCCCGACGTCGCCATCGACCTGGTCGAGCCCGACGACGACGTCGCGGCGCTCTTGGTCGGCGCCTCGCCGGCGGCGGTCCGCGTCGGGCTCGCGCCGGACCGCGAGCGCGCGTTCGACCTGCTCGTCCAGGGCGGGCCCGACGGGACGGCGGTCGACGCGCTCGGCCGTCTCTTGCGCCAGATCGACCCCCCGCTCCTCCCGACCCGCTAGCCCGTGCTGACGCCCCTCGACCTCGTCGTCCTCGCCCTCTACGCCGTCGGGATCGTGGCCTTCGGGCTGCGCGCCGGCGGCCGGCAGACGACGACGCAGGACTACTTCCTGGGCGGGCGCGACCTCCCGTGGTGGGCCGTCTGCTTTTCCGTCGTCGCGACCGAGACCAGCACGCTGACCGTGATCGGCGTGCCGGCCGTCGCCTACGCCGGCGCGCTGACGTTTTTGCAACTGGCCATCGGCTACCTGATCGGGCGCGTGATCGTGGCGGCGATCTTCCTGCCGCGCTACTTCCGCGGCGAGCTCCAGACGGCGTACGCGTTCCTGGGCGACCGCTTCGGCGACGGGATGCGGGGGATGGCGTCGGTCACGTTCCTGGTCACGCGGCTGCTGGCTGATGGCGTCCGCCTGTTCGCGACGGCCATCCCGATCCAGGTCGTCGCCCGGGCGGCCGGGTTCGAGGTCGGGTACCCGGCCGTGATCCTGGGCATCGGGGTCGTGACGGCGGCCTACACCTACGTCGGCGGGCTGAAGGCGGTCGTCTGGATGGACGTGGTCCAGATGGGGATCTACGTCGGCGGGGCGGTCGTGGCGGTCGGGCTGCTGGCGACGTCGCCGGCGGCCGGGTCGTGGGCGGCGGCGGGCGCGGCGGGCAAGCTCCAGCTGATCGACCCCGGGCTGGGCGAGGGGCTCGGGATGCTGCTCACGTCGCCGTACGCGCTGCCCGTGGCCGTGCTCGGCGGGGCCGTGTTCGCGATGGCCTCGCACGGGACCGACCAGCTGATCGTCCAGCGGATCCTGGCGTGCCGGACGCTGGCCGAGGGCCGCAAGGCGATGGTCTGGAGCGGCGTGTTCGTCGCCGTCCAGTTCGCGCTGTTCCTGCTGGTCGGGCTGATGCTGTGGGTCCACTACGGCGGCGCGCCGCTGGCCGAGCTCGGCCTGACGCGCGGCGACGAGCTGTTCCCGCGCTACATCCTGGACGAGATGCCGCCGGGCCTGCGTGGGCTGTTGCTGGCCGGCATCGTGGCCGCGGCCATGAGCACGCTGTCGTCGTCGCTCAACGCGCTCGCGGGCTCGACGCTGATGGACCTGCTCGAGCGGTTCGGGAAGACGCCGCGGACGCCCGAGCAGGCGCTGGCCCTGAGCCGCGTGCTGACGCTGGTGTGGGCCGGCGTGTTCGTCGGGTTCGCGATGCTGTTCACCGGGCTCGACAACCCGGTCGTCGAGCTCGGGCTCGGCATCGCCGGGTTCACCTATGGCGGGCTCCTGGGCGCCTTCCTGCTCGGGCTCGTCTCGCGCCGCGCCCGCCAGGCCGACGCCATGATCGCGTTCGCCGTCACGCTCGTGGCCATGGTCTTGCTGATCTTCGGTCTGTGGTGGAGCCCGGAGCTCGGGCACTGGGTCGCCGACTGGCGGCCGTCGGCCGAGGCCCGGGAGGCGTTGGGCTTGCGGGCCGTGGCGTGGCCGCTGTACCCGGCCATCGGGAGCGCGCTCACGGTGGGCCTGGGGATGCTGCTGGCCGCCCGCCACGCGGGAGCCGATCCGGCGGCGCCGCGTCCCACGGGACCATGAGCTTCCTCGACCGCCTCGGCCTGTCCCCCAAGTCCGGCCGCTACTCCCGGCGAGCGGGCCTCCGCACGGACCGCCGCAGCGACCGCGAGACCCCGAAGATGCCCCCGCGCGACGTGGCCGCCCGCGTGGGCCTGTTCGCGGCGCTGGCGGTGCTGGCGCTGCTGGCGTTCCCCAACGTGGCCGTCTACGACGGGACGGCCCGCGTCGGCGACGTGTGGCAGTCCGACGACGTGGTGGCCCCGTTCGACTTCTCGATCCGGCTGCCGGACCAGGAGATCCAGTCGCGGCGCGACTCCGTCCTCGCGTCGGAGTCGCCCATCTTCCGGCAGCGCCCGCAGGCGCTCGCCCAGACGCTGGCCCGGCTCGACTCCGTCGACGCCCGCCTCGACTCGGCCTTCGTCGCCTACGTCGACTGGCGGCAGACGCTGGACCGGCTCGACCGAGCCCTCACCGCCAACCCCACCGCCGGCGAGCCCGCCGACCTCGGCGGCTTGCGCGCGGCCCTCCGCCGGGACTCGGCCCGCTACCTCACCCAGCGCGAGTCGATCTCGCTCAGCCTGAGCCCGCGCCAGTGGCAGCTCCTGCTGGCCTCGGCCTCCGACGTCGCGACGGGCCAGCGCGGCGGGCCCGCGCTCGACGACCGGCTGCTGGGCGAGGCCAGCCGGATCTCGCGCGAGCTGCTCGCCCGCGGCGTCCTGGACGTCCCGCTGGACTCCGTCCGCTCGTCGTCGCTCTTGGTCCAGGACCTCGAGCAGCGGAGCGAGGTCGAGCGCCGCCGGTCCGACGTCGTCGGCCTGGACCAGGCGACGGTGCTGGCGCGGCGGAGCCTGTTCGCCGCGTTCCCGGGCCGCCCCGACACCGTCGCCATCGGGACGGCGCTGTTCGCCTCGGCCCTCGACCCCTCGCTGGTCTACGACGCCGGCGCGACCCAGCGCAAGCGCGACCAGACGCTCCGGTCCGTGCTCCCGACGCGCGGCCGCGTGCGGGAGAGCCAGATCATCATCCGGCGCTACGACGAGGTCACCGAGGAGCGGTACGAGATGCTCGAGTCGCTCGACTACGCCCAGCGCGAGCGGAGCGGCGACAACTCGTGGCTCACGACCGTCCTGGGCCGGTCGATCCTGGTGTTCTCGGCCATCGCCCTGTTCTTCCTCTACACCTACCTCCTGCGGCCGGCCATCTTCGCCGACTTGCGCCAGTTCACGCTGGCCTGCATCGTGCTCGGCGCCGTGATCGCGGGGTTCCTGGTGGCCGGCGCGCTGGGGGGCGCGGCCCCGTACGCCGTCCCGGTGGCGCTCGCGTCGATCCTGCTGACGATCGTGTTCGACAGCCGCGTCGGGAGCTTCGCCGCGATGACGCTGGCGGCCATCGGCGGGCTCGCCTTCGGCTACGACTTCCCGTACACGTTCGCGACGCTGATCGTGGGCGTCCTGGCCGTGTTCTCGGTCCGCGACGTCAAGAACCGGAGCCAGATCCTGGCCTCGGCCGGGCTCGTGCTCCTGGCGTACGCCCTCGTCTTGGTCGGCCACGAGCTGCTCCGGGCCGACCCGTTCTCGTCGACGTTCTGGGCCGACCTCGTCGCGGTGGCCATCAACGCGGCGCTGATCCTGCTCGCGGCGCCGGTCCTGTGGGGGATGGAGCGGGTGTTCGGCGTGACCACCGACATGACGCTGCTCGAGCTCTCGGACACCAACCGGACGCTGCTCAAGAAGCTCTCGATGCAGGCGCCGGGCACGTTCAACCACTCGCTCCAGGTGGCCAACCTGGCCGAGGCCGCCGCCGACGCCATCGGGGCCAACGCGCTCCGGGCCCGGGTCGGCGCGCTCTACCACGACATCGGGAAGATGCTCAAGCCCGAGTACTTTATCGAGAACCAGCAGCCGGGCGAGAACCCCCACGAGAAGCTCAAGCCGTCGATGAGCGCGCTCGTCATCGCGGCGCATGTCAAGGAGGGCGTCCAGCTGGGCAAGGAGCAGAACCTGCCTGAGGTCGTCGTCGACTTTATCGCGAGCCACCACGGGACGGGGCTCATCGAGTTCTTCTACCGGAAGGCCCAGGAGGCCGAGGAGGACCCGTCGGTCGTCGACGAGTCGGACTACCGCTACCCCGGCCCGCGGCCCCAGACCAACGAGCAGGCCATCGTGATGCTGGCCGACTCGGTCGAGGCCGCCTCGCGGAGCCTGGGCAAGCCGACGCCCCGCCGCCTGGAGTCGCTCATCGACGGCATCGTCGCCGCCCGCGTCGCCGACGGCCAGCTCGACGAGTCGACGCTGACGTTCGCCGACCTCGCCCGGATCAAGGAGACGTTCCACGCGCTGTTGTGCGGGATCTACCACTTCCGCGTCCGCTACCCGGACCAGGCCGACGAGCCCGCCGACGGGGCCTCCGAGCACCTCGAGGCCGCGCCCGACCCGGTCACCGACTCCACCCCGGACGAGTCGGTCCCGACCTCGGAGGAGCGGTCGACGCTGGGGTAGCGAGTTCAGGGTTGGGGTTCAGGGTTCGTCACGGCGGAGTCCGCGGGCATCGGGTGGCCACCGCGTCGCCCGGGAGCCCCCGATCGACAGCCCTCCCGCCGTCTGTCCACCCCCCTGTGCGAGCACGAGCCGCCCGAACCCTGAACGTCGAACCGCGAACGCTCACCCCGCCAGCGCGTCGCGGATGCGGGCGAGCGAGGCCGGCGCCAGCGTCGGGGCGAGCTCGGCGTGGGGCGTCGCGAGCCGCTGGAGCACCGGGCGGACGCGCCGCCGCGCCTGGGGCGAGAACACGACGACGTCGGACTGGCGGACGACCGTCTCGAGCTGGCGCCGGTCGGACTCGACCGGCAGGCCCAGCAGCGGGCCCGCGAACCCGGTCCGCCGGCGGACCTCGTCGGACAGCGGGACCACGGCGTCGGCGTGTCGGGTGACGAGCCCGAGCGACTCGCCGGGGCCCAACCGGGCGATCCGTTCGAGCACGTCGAGCGGGTACTCGACGGCGGCCCCCACGATCTCGGCCTGGGGGAGCGCCCGCCGCGCCGCCCGCAAGTCCGGCAGCGCGACGACGAGCCCGTCGACCGTTTCGAGCGCCGCGAGCTCGGTCAGCAGCGACGCCGTGACGCGCTCCTGAAGAGCCGCCCCGGCCTGCTCGGCGCCGCTCTCGGCCAGCTCGCGGTAGCCGGCCGCGAACACGAGCGCCCGCCGCGTCCCGGGCCGCTCGAAAAACTGGAGGCCCTCCTGGACCACGTACTCGACCTCGTCGTCGCCCAGCCCCAGCCCGACGAGCTTGTGCAATGCCTCCTCGACCACGCCCGCGCCGCGCTCCAGCCGCTCGGCGCGCGACAGCGGCTGCCGCTCGACGACGACGTAGCCGCCGCCCCGCCGGACGTCGACGATGCCCTCCGCGGCCAGCTTCTGGTACGCCTTCCGCGCCGTGTGGAACGAGATGCCCAGCTGGTCGCCCAGCACGCGCGTCGACGGCAGCCGCGAGCCCGGCCGGTACCGGCCCGACGCGATCTCGTACCGCATCGCCTGGACGAGCTGTTCGCCGATGGGCAGGGGGGCGTCGCGGTCGAGTGTGATCACGTCGGGTGGACTCGTGGGCGAGGGGTGGCTGAACGGGGCCGAGGTGTCGCGCCGCCCGGACCGAGGCCAGGCCCTGACGGCCCCCTCCCGGACGTCGGGCGAGGGGGCTCTCGTCGGCGAGCCCTGAACCTCGGACCCCTACATCTCCTTCAGCGTCTCGCGGCACGCCAGCGCGGCCCCCACGATGCCGGCCTCGTTGCCGAGCGCGGCCGGGACGAGCCGGGCCTTCGTCGTCAGGAAGGGCGAGAACAGCTCCCATCGCTCCGGCTTGCTGACGCCGCCGCCGACGATGATGAGGTCGGGCGCCAGGATGAACTCGTACATCTCGAGCACCGGCTGGACGCGGCGCGTGGCCCACTTTTCCCACGACAGATGCTCCTTGGTCCGGACCGAGTCCGCCGCGACGTGCTCGGCGATCCGCTTGTCGTAGTGCATGTGGCCGAACTCCGTGTTCGGCACGAGGTGGCCGTCGATGAAGAGGGCGCTGCCGATGCCGGTCCCGAACGTGAGCACGAGGACCTCGCCGTCCTCGCCCTTGCCCGCGCCGTACTTGATCTCGGCCATGCCCGCCGCGTCGGCGTCGTTGAGGACGGCGACGGGGACGCCGCAGACCTTCGAGAACAGCTTCTGGGCGTCGACCCCGACCCAGGCGTCGTCGATGTTGGCCGCCGTCTCGACCACGCCTCGGACGACGCGGCCCGGGACGGTGCAGCCGATGGGCTTTTTCCAGCCGGTCGCCTTCATGATCTCGTGGACCGTCTCGGCGACGGCCTTCGGGGTCGCCGGCTGAGGCGTCGGGATCCGGTAGCGCTCCGAGATCAGCTCGCCCGTCCGGGTCTGGACGGGCGCGCCCTTGATCCCGGACCCGCCGATGTCGACGCCCAGGATCTTGCGGGGGGCTTTTTTCTTCTTTCCCATCCCGAAAGCTAGCGCGGCTCGGGCGCCGCCGCGTAGAGCTCGACCGCGAACCATCCGTTCGGATCCGCCCACCGCTGGTGG
The DNA here is from genome assembly GCA_963848075.1 of uncultured Bacteroidota bacterium. Lineage (GTDB taxonomy): Bacteria > Bacteroidota > Rhodothermia > Rhodothermales > Rubricoccaceae > Rubrivirga. Next base: position 1,003,992 of record CAWKCB010000004.1, on the reverse strand, counting down.
CGGACCAGCCCGGCGTCGTGCGCCAGGCCTGCCAGCCCGTCCGGCCCGAACTTGTGGGAGTCCTCGGTGTGGATCGTCTCGCCTTGGCGGAACGCGAACGGCCGGCCGAGCACCGTCAGCGTCTGGTCGCGCAGGCTCCGCAGGTGCATCTCGACGCGCTGGGCGTCGTCGTCCAAGCGGACGTGGTGGGCCCAGGCGTCGAGATCGGCGTCGCCGTCGAGCTCGCGGTTGATCCGGCGGAGCACGTTGAGGTTGAACGCGGCCGTGACGCCCCCAGGATCGTCGTAGGCCCGGCGGAGCACGTCGGCGTCCTTCCACTGGTCCACGCCGACGAGCAGCGCGCCGTCGTCGCCCACGACCGTCGCCACGTGGGCGAGGAAGCGCCGCGTCTCGTCGTGCGTGAAGTTGCCGATGGTCGAGCCCGGGAAGAAGACGACGACCCGGGACGTCTCCGGCGGGAGGTCGGGGAGCGCGTACGGCCGCGTGTAGTCGGCCGCGACGGGCAGGATGGGCAGGCCGGGGTAGGCGTCGCGGAGCCCGTCGGCGGTCTCGAGCAGGAACGCTTGCGAGATGTCGATGGGGACGTAGGCCGCCAGCGTCCGCCGGGCGTGGAGCGCGTCGAGCAGGATCCGCGTCTTGTCGCTCGACCCCGAGCCGTACTCGACGAGCGCGGCGTGCTTGCCGATGGCGTCGACCATCTCGTCGCCGTGGTCGGTCAGGATCTGGCGCTCGGTCCGCGTCGGGTAGTAGGCGTCGAGCCGCGTGATCTCGTCGAAGAGGTGCGAGCCGCGCTCGTCGTAGAAGTACTTGGCGGGGACCGCGCGGGGGCGGCCGGCCAGCCCCGCCAGCACGTCGCGCGCGAACGGGGAGGTGTCGGTGTCGACGGCGTCTTCGGTCACGAGCGGGCGAGGTCCGGTCACGAGCGGGCGAGGCGGAGGCCCGTGAACTGCCACGTGGCCTCGGGCGGGAAGAAGTTGCGGTAGGTCGGGCGGATGTGGCTCCGCGAGGTGGCCACGCTGCCGCCGCGCAGGACGAACTGGTTGGCCATGAACTTGCCGTTGTACTCGCCCAGCGCCCCTTCGACGGGCCGGTAGCCGGGGTACGGCGAGTACTGGCTGTGCGTCCACTGCCACACCTCGCCGAACATCTGGCGGAGCGCGGGCTCGGCGGCCGGCGCCCCGTCGCCGCCGACGGGCTCGGCCGGGGCGGGGTGCAAGCGGCCCGCATCGGCGAAGGCGCCGGGGGCGTCGCCGGTCCCGTCCCAGACCGTCCGGGCGGCCACCTCCCACTCGGCCTCGCTGGGAAGCCGGGCGCCGGCCCAGCGGGCATAGGCGTCGGCCTCGAAGTAGCTGAGGTGGGTGACGGGCTCGTTCGGGTCGACCAAGCGCATCCCGGCCAGCGTGTAGTGCCACCACTCGCCGTCGCGCTCCTCCCAGTAGAACGGCTCGGTCCACTCGCGCTCGACGCGCGTCGCCCAGCCGAGCGAGAGCCACAGCGGCGTGGCGTCGTAGCCGCCGTCGGCCATGAACGCGAGGTAGTCGCCGCACGTCACCAGGCGGTCGGCGATCTCGAAGCCCTCGACGAACGCCCGGTGCCGGGGCCCCTCGTTGTCGAAGTGGAACCGGCCGGCGCTGGTGGACTCGTCGCGCGACTCGAACCCGAGCTCGTGCAGGCCGGCCTCAAACGACCGCCACCGGACGGGCCCGGGATCGACCGACGGCACGTCGACCCGCTCGCGGAACGCCGGCCGCAGCGGGTTCACCGCGAACACGTGCTTGAGGTCGGTCACCATCAGCTCCTGGTGCTGCTGCTCGTGGTGGAGCCCGACCTCGACCACGTCGGCCACCTCGGGCCGCTCGGCCTCATCGAGGTCTGCCAGGAACGCGGTCATCGCGTCGGTCACATGGCGGCGGTAGGCGAACACGTCGGCGACGGTCGGGCGCGAGAGGTAGCCCCGCTGGTCCCGGCAGTGCCGCTCGCCGGCCTGGACGTAGTAGCTGTTGAAGAGGTACGGGTAGCGGTCGTCGTAGAGCGCGTGACCGTCGGCGAAGGGGACGAGCACGAAGGTCTCCCAGAACCACGTCGTGTGGGCCAGGTGCCACTTCGTCGGCGACACGTCCTCCATCGACTGGACGACGTAGTCCTCGGTCGCCAGCCCCTCGCACAGCGACTCGGTGAACTGGCGGACCTCCGCGAAGCGGGATGCGAGGGACGCCTCGGTGGCGGGAGGAGACGGCGAGACGGCGGTCGGCATGGCGGGCGGGGCGGGGGAGAGGCGGACCGGGCCGGCTCGGAACGGGTTCCGAACCACGGCCGGCCCAGGGACGCCCCGAGCGCGCGCCGTCGTACCGATGCCGACCAGATCCCCGCGGTGGGGAGTGGCCTCGGAGGCGCGACCTCGACTCGTCGGGGACTCCCGCGACTGCGCCGCACAACAAAGGGGCGGGGACGGGAAGGGTCGTCCCCGCTCCTCGGGCGTCGCCTCCAGGCTCGGTCACCGCACGACGGCGAGAGTCCGGGCGAGGTGGCCCGCCGGGGTCGTCAGCCGGTACACGTAGGTGCCCGGGGCCAGGTCGGTCGCGTCGAGCCGAACCCGGTGGTACCCCGCCCCGTGCTCGCCGTCGGCGAGCCGGGCGACCTCCCGGCCCGTCACGTCGTAGACGGCGAGCGTGACCGGGCCGGGCTCGGGGAGCCCGAAGACGATCTCGGCCGGACCCGAGGTCGGGTTCGGCGCGCTCGGGGCGAGTTCGACCTCGGTGGGCGTCCGACCGCCGCCAGGGTTGGCCGTGAGGTACCCGCCGCCGGGATACCCGTTGTGGTCCCCTCGGACGCTAGCAGCGTTAGAGGGGGGCGACTCGCCGTTCATGTTTAGACCTGTCGCGCGATATTCGTAGAGCCGGTCGCCGGTGCTAGCCACAACAGCGCCGCCGTCGGTGTATGACGTTCCGGTCGTTGTCCCTATCGGTTGCCACGATGTGGACGGGACGCAGGCCGAGGTATTCGATGTGACGCACCGTCGATACACGCGGTATGAGGACGCGGACGCCCCGCCAGCCGGAGGATCCCAGGCGAGGTTTGGGCTCTGACCGTTCGCGTAGTAGTTCGTGATTCGGAAATTGGAGGGAGCCGCTGGCGGAAGGCCATTGACGGGGAACCCGAGCTCTTCGAGGAGGAAAGTGACGGCCCCATCTGGGACGGCATCGTGCGAACGGCGGATGGCCGAGTTCTGAGTCTCATCAAACGCCGTAGGCGATGTTTGACTGCCGCGGTCGAGTGCGCTCGTCGTCGGGATAAACGTTGGCGTGTTCACGACTTCCGTGGTGTAGAAGTCGCCGACAGACGATGTGCCCAAGCTAACGACGTAAGTAAACATGTTGAAGATATTGCCGATGTTTCTCAGTAGAATTCTGCCTGCGGTCGGATAGTCGCCGGACGAACTACTGACGCGGCCGTCGACGAGCCCACTAAACGATTCCGGGAGAAACGAGCCCGGCTGCCGGTCCAGAGAGGTCAGTTCGGAGTCGAGAAGGTCGTTAATGATCGTCGTCTGGTGATTGACGAGCACGAAGTCATCACCGTTGAAGTTGGGGGAGTCCCAGGACCCATTCGCCCAGGCCACCTTTCTCATTCCTGTGGGGTATCCCACCCCACCGTTGAGCCCGTCGAGATCAGCGAAGAACGTCTGATGTACATTCATTCCCGTCGAGTAGTCTCCAGAGGATCTATTCTCGATATGATCAATTAATAGTTCACGCACGGCTGTCGACTCCATGATCTCCTGAATCTCCTGACCGTCAGGAGTATCCCCGAGGAGTCTGTAGATTCGAAATTGAAGGTTCGTGTTGATGTTGGCCCCGCGTTGAGGAGAGTCGTATGAAACAAACAGATCCGTATGTGGATCGACCCCAAGTTCTTCCATTCGAGCGAGGGTATATCTGGCCACCACTCCGCCACGACTCAGACCAATAACTGCGGTCGGGATGTTCTGATTCGCCTTCAGAGAATGCACGAGGTGGATCGCTCGCCGTAAGCCGACTTCGTGATTCGTGACTGAGAGCAAGGGGGATCCAAAAGAGACCACGGCGACGTCTGCCCCGCCATCCCGGAGTACATCAGCGAGCGGCCCAAGTTGACCGAAGTATTGATCAGGCTCGGCCCGGTCGCTCACATCGATTCCCTCTACGATGACGACAGGGCGGTTGAGTTGAGACCCAAAGTTGACCGCTCTCTGCCGTCTTGGGTACCGTCACTACACTCTGATAGAGGAAGGCACGGATCTGGACGCCTATGGTCGCTTGCTGCGGCATTCGCCGCTGTGTACTCGAACCCTTGAGCACGAACGTTCGAGGTTCCCAGGATAGATGCTACAGCCAACATGGTGAAGAAGGCGGCGCGGAGCTGACGACAGACGGGTTGGGAAGATGAGGTATGAAGGAATGGTAGGGTCAAAAAATCCATTTTGTCAGTTGATGCCATGATCGGGTATGGCTGGGTTGGTGGGTATTCAGTCGTTGGAGAGATCATAGGACAGACCAATCGTGATCGCCCTATATCCGTCGGATGCTAATGGCTCCACACCGAAGACGTACCCGGCTTCGGTGTGTGCACGGAGCCGAGGCGTTATGGCTACCGATGCGGCCGCTCCAGTCTCGATAAAAAGTGCCGTCGCGGTGCGGTCGCTGTCGCTCCGTCTGCTACCCAAGCCCATCCCGAACCGGACGGACGGAACGACAGGCCACGACGGGAACACCTGCGTTTCGACACCAGCGGTAGCCCCCTGGAGGATCAGATCTGTAGAGGTCTCCGAGGGAAACTGAGCTCGGCGCCCGGACGCCATGATGACGACGGGACCGATGGGGTATCCTACTCGCACGGACACGTCGGTGCCTACGCCCGTCGCGCCGAAAAGAGAACCGACCCCGTCAGCCCAGGCCGGTCCTGCTGAGGCTTGAATCACCTGCGCTTGGACGGACGAAGTCGGTCCCATTAGCGCCGTAGCTATGAGAGCTACTCCCGAGATGATGTGGTGAGAGAGGAGCATCTTCCTCATGGTGGCAAGGGAGTGGAGTTAGTTGGACAGGAGGAAGGGGTGGGACGTCCGTCCGGCGACCCGACCGGAACGTGCGCGCCGGTCGGCGGTGCGCGCCGGGGCGAAGTCCACGACGGTGCCACGCGGTGTCCAGTCGACGAGGAGCGTCGTTTGGTAGGGGGCGTCGTCCGTGTCCTCCCGACGGACCGGGTCGTAACCCCGGACCACCTCGCCGACGAGCCCGACCCCGGGCGCGACGTACTGGTACACGCGGTCCTGGATGAAGACGTCGTCGGCCGCCTCAACGACGTATCGATACACGTGCGTCCGGAACGTCCCGGCTGGAGTCTCGAACGGTTCGTCGACGGCGACGAGCTCCTGGATCAGGTCGGTGGGGACGTAGAGCTCGCCCCGGTCGAGGCTGTAGGTCGTCCGGCGAAGCGGGGCCGAGGTCCCAGGCTCGGCCGGGTAGGCGAGCTCGATCCCCCACGTCCGGAGCGTGTCGTTCGGCGCGATCCCGCCGGCCGCGTGGAGACCGCCCGGCCCCTCGGCCCAGAGCCACCGGAAGTCGGACGGGACCCCGTTGAACCGGGTCGTCCAGACGAAGGCGGAATCAGGCTCCTCGGGGCTCACACGGGGGCCGAGCGCGTCGAGGTCGACGCGGTCGACGATGGCGATCTGGAAGGTGTCGGCGGACGGGGAGGCGCCGATCTGGGTCACGTACGTCCAGGTGTTCCCCACCTCTAGAGGAATAGGCGACGCCGGAGCAGCGGGGTCGCTTGCGTCGCAGGCCGAAAGGGCCACTGCGGCGACGATCATGAGGAGGGGACGGGTCACGGGGGCAGGGTCTGGACGGACGGAGCTTCACTTGCCCCATCAAGCTCGGTCCCCACGGTATGCCTTGCCGCCGTCGTCGCTGGCGTCGGGTCGTCGTCGTCGGTCGAGTCCGCACGTAGTCGCACGACTACACGCCCCGACGCGCTCCGGCTCTACTCGGCGAGCCCGTGCTCGACGGCGTACCGGACGAGGTCGGCGTCGCTCGCCGCGCCGACCTTCTCCTTCGCCCTCGCCTTGTACGCCGAGACCGTCGTCGGCGCGATCCCGAGCCGAGCCGCCGTCTCCGCCCGCGTGAGCCCCTCGGCGACCGCCCGGACCACCTGGAGCTCGCGGACCGAGAGCGCGGCCCCGGTCGGGTCCCCGAGCGCGCGCCTGGCCAGCGCCTCGGCGACCTCGGCCGTGAGGTACCGGCGACCGGCGGCCACCCGCTCGATGGCGGCCACGACGTGGTCCGGCGCGTCGCGCTTGGCGAGGTACCCCATCGCCCCAGCCTCGAGCGCCTGGACCCCGGCCGCCGCCGCCGGATGCATCGAGAGGACCAAGACCGGGAAGCCCGGCCGCTCGGCCTTCAGCCGCGAGACCACTTCGAGCCCGCCCACGCCCGGCATCGAGAGGTCGACGACGGCGATGTCGAGCCCGTCGGCGAGCTCGCGGACGAGCCGGAGCGCCTCGTCGCCGTCGCCCGCCTCGGCGACGACGCGCCCGACGCCGGACTCGTCGATCGTCTCGCGGACGCCGCGGCGGACGAAGGGGTGGTCGTCGGCGAGGAGCACGCGGATCATCGGTCTGGGGTAGCGTCGGGACCGCTCGCGGGCCCGGTGGCAAAGACGACGAACGTAGCCCGGATCCGGGTGCCCCCGCCGGGCACGGGGCCGACCGAGAGCGACCCGCCCCACTCGGCCGTCCGCTCGCGCATCCCGAGAAGCCCGAGCGAGTCGCTGTCTGGGGCGACCGTGACGCCTCGCCCGTCGTCGACGACCTCGGCCCGGAGCGTGCCCCCCGAGCCCAGCGGCACGCCGTGCTTGTAGCCGAGCTCGACCCGGACCGACTGGGCGCCCGCGTGGCGGGCCACGTTCGTGAGCGCCTCCTGGACGACCCGGAACGCGGCCGTCTCTAGCGCGGCCGGGAGCCCCCCCAGGGCCGCGTCCGTCGCCGTGCAGACGAACGCGCAGGGGGTCCCCGTCCGTTCGCTGAACTGGCGGGCCGCCTCGGCGAGCGCCGCGCGGAGCCCGAGCTCGTCGAGCGCGAGCGGGCGGAGGTCGGCCGCGATCCGCTGGACGGCCGCGAGCACCCGGTCGACCGCCTCGTCGATCTCCCGGAGACGGGCGAGCGCGGCCTCGGCGTCGCCCGACGCCACGCGCCGGGCGGCGGCCCGGGCGTCGAACCGGAGCGCCGTGAGCTCCTGGCCCAGCGCGTCGTGGACCTCGCGCGAGCCGGGCGCGGTCGGCCTCGTGGTCGGCCTGGGCCCGGAGCGCGAGTCGGCGGAGCCGGCCCTCGGTCTCGGCGAGCCCCCGGGCCGCCCGCTCCTGCGCGGTCACGTCGAGGGCGATCCCGACGACGCGCTCGACCTCGCCCGTCGCCGAGAGAACGGGGATGTACGTCGCTTTGAAGACGACCTCGGAGCCGTCGGTCGCCGGGACCCGCACGGTCTCGACAAACGCCTCTCCCGCCAGCGCACGGCGGACGGCGGCGGTCACGGAGGGGGCGTCGCGGTAGACGTCGAACACGGACCTCCCGACGGTCGTCGGGGGCCGGCCGGCGACGGACGCGAGCCCGGCCCCGGTCGAGAGCACGACGGTCCCGTCGCGGTCGAGCTCGAACAGCGCGAGCGGCGTCGTCCCCATCACGACGTCGAGGAGGTGTTGCGCGCGGATCGGGTCGAGGATCCCGTCGGGGGGTGGTGTCGGGGCGGTCATGGACGCGAGGCTACGGCGCGGATTCGCTCGTCCGTTGCGATCCCTCCTCCGTCACGACGTCGATCTCGCCCTCCAGCGTTTTGTGGACCGGGCACCGGTCGGCGATCTCGAGCAGCCGGGCGCGCGTGGCCGCGTCGAGGTCGCCGTCCAAGCGGACCGTCCTCGTCAACCGGCTGACGTGGCCGCCCTCGGTCGCGCAGCGCTCGCAGTCGTCGGCGTGGACGCGTGCGTGCGTGACGGCCACCCCGACGCCGTCGAGCGCGACCCCCTTCCGGTCCGCGTACATCCGGACGGTCATGGCAGTGCACGCCCCGAGCGCCATCCCCAACAGGTCGTAGGGCGTCGGCCCGGTCTCCGTGCCCCCGACCGACGCCGGCTCGTCGGCGACGACGGTGAAGCCGCGCGCGCCGAGCGTCGTCCGGAACCCGGAGCGGCCGATCTCGGCCGTCGCCGTCGGGTCGTCGTAGCGAGCCGGCCCAGGCTCGGCGGGGCAGAGGTAGCGCGTCGCCCAGGCCGCCAGCACGTCGGCGACGTAGCGGGCGTCGGCGGGGTCGGTGAGCAAGTGGTCGGCGCCGTCGAGCGAGACGAAGCTCTTGGGGTGCCGGGCGGCCTCGAACAGGTGGCGCGCCTGCTCGATGCCGACCGTCTTGTCTTGGGGCGAGTGGAACACCAAGAGCGCCCGGTCGAGCGCGCCGATCCGCTCGCGCATCCGGTCGTGGGTGTCGAGGTCGTCGAGGAACTGCTTGCGGACGGTGAACGGCCGGCCGCCGAGCGTGACCTCGGCCTGGCCGTCGGCGACGATGTCGGCCTCGTGGTCGACGAAGTGGTGGCGGACGTGGCCCGGGTCGCACGGCGCCCCGATCGTCGCGACGGCCCGGACGTCGGGCAACTGGCCGGCCGCCGCGAGCACGGCCGCGCCGCCGAGCGAGTGGCCCACCAGCAACTGAGGCGCCGAGCGCGTCTCCTCCAGGTAGCGCGCGGCCGACACCAGGTCGCCGACCGTCGTCGAGAACGACGTGTCCTCGAACGCGCCCTCGGAGTCGCCGAGCCCGGTAAAGTCGACCGAGAGCACGGCGAGCCCCCGCTCCGTCAGGCCCCGCGCGATCCGGCGGACGGCGTGGAGGTCCTTCGAGCACGTGAAGCAGTGCGCGAACAAGGCGTAAGCGACGGGCTCCGCGTGGGACGGGCCGGCCGCGTCGGGGAGGTCGAGGCGGGCCGCCAGCGTCTGGCCGGTCGCGTTGGGAAGGCGGAGGGATTCGGAGCGGGGCATGGTGTCGAGAAGAGGTCCCCCACGGTACGTCGGCGGCGGCGGCGGCGCCGGGCCCTCGGGGGGCTGCCGCCTTTAGGCGCGAGGCGGGCGGCCGATACCCGAGATCCCTACGACATCCCCGCGACATGCCGCTCGACGTGCAGTCCCCCTCCGGCGAGGCTTCCTCGTCCGACCCCTCCGCGGGCGCCCCGCGCCCGAACGCGGGACGGGGGCCCGATGCCGAGCCCTCGTGGATCGCGCGGGCTCCCAGCGCGGTCGCTCCGGCTGGAACGTGGCTCGACCGCGTCGCCCGGCGGTTCCGCTCGGCGCCCCCCGAGGACCGCCCCGCGCAGGCCCCGGAGGACACGCTCCCGACGGCGATCCTCGACGCGGTCCCGGGCCCCTTCGTCGTCCTCGGCGCGGACGACCGGGTCCGGGCCGTCAACAGCGCCGCCCTGGAGGTGCTGGGGTACGGGCCGGAAGAGCTCGTGGGGAAGCCGTTCGCCGAGACGCTGTTGCCGCCGGCCCACCACAGCGCCCACCGGGCCCGGCTCGCGGCCCCGCCCTCGGCCACCGGAAAGGGAGAGGAGACGACCGTCCCGGTCGTCCGCCCCGACGGGACCACGGCCGTCGTCGAGACGTCGCTCCGGCCGGTTCCAGGGACGCGCCCCCCGCTGTTCGGCCTCTCCATTGCCGTCGCGCGCGAGGACGAGCCGGACGAGGCCGCGCGCAGCGCCGACCGGCGGCAGCGGACGCTCCACGCCATCCTCGACGCGATCCCGGCCTCCGTGGTCGCGATGGACCGGACCGGCCGCGTCCTGTTCCAGAACCGGGCCAGCGTCCAGGTCCACGCCCAGGGCGCCCCGGCCGAACGCGCCCTCGCCGCCCGGCGCTGGCAGGAAGCCGACGCGGTGATGCAGAGCGGGGCGCCGTCGTTCGACCAGGAGGAACGGGACCGGGCCGGCCACCTCCGGCTGACCACCCGGGTCCCGGTCCGGAGCCGGTCGGGCGCCGTCGTCGGCGTCGTGGTCCTCTCTCGCGACGCGACGGCCCAGCAGGCCGCCGAGGCCCGGCTCTTGGACGGCAAGCGGGAGGCCGAGGCCGCCGCCCGCGCCAGCGGCGAGCTCCTGGCCACCACCAGCCACGAGATCCGGACGCTCATGAGCGGCGTGACCGGCATGACGACGCTGCTCCTCGACACGGCCCTCGACCCCGAGCAGCGCGATTTCGTCGGCACCATCCAGACGTCGAGCGACGCACTGCTCGCGGTCGTCAACGACGTCTTGGACCTGTCCAAGATCGAGGCCGGGATGCTCGAGATCGACGAGCAGCCGTTCCGCCCGCGAAGCGCCGTCGAGGAGGCGCTGGCCATGGTCGCCCAGCAGGGGGCTGCCAAGGGGCTCGTGCTGACCGGCGAGGCCGCCGACGGCGTCCCGGAGACGGTCTTCGGCGACCCCCTCCGCGTCCGCCAGGTGCTCGCCAACCTCCTCACCAACGCCGTCAAGTTTACCGAGGAAGGGTCCGTGCGGGTCCGCGTCGAGGCCCTCCCGGCGACGCCGGGCGAGACGCTGACGCTCGCGTTCGCCGTCGAGGACACGGGCGTCGGGATCGCGGCGGACCGGCTCGAAGCCGTGTTCGACGAGTTCGTCCAGGCCGACGACTCGACGGCCCGGACGCACGGCGGGACCGGCCTCGGGCTCGCGATCTGCCGCCGGCTCGTCGGGATGATGGGCGGCGAGATGCGGGCGGAGTCGGCCCCGTCGGGCGGGTCGGTCTTCCGGTTCACGGTCGCCGTCGGCGTGGCCCCCCGGTCGCCGTCCGCGAGTCCCGAGGCGGTCGGGGCGGCCGTCGCGCCCGCCCCGGCGCTTGCCGCAGCGCCCGCCCCGGCGCTTGCCGCAGCGCCTGCTCCCGAGGTGGATCAGCCCCGACCGGAGCGGGCCGAGGTGATGCAGATGGACTCCATCCTGCCCGCGGCCCGCGTGCTCCTGGCGGAGGACGACCCGGTCATGCGGAAGGTGACCGGGACGACGCTGCGGCGGCTCGGCTACCAGCCCACCATCGTCGTGGACGGCGCGAAGGCGGTCCTGGCCGTCCGCCACGAGCCGTTCGACCTGGTGCTCATGGACATCATGATGCCGGTGATGGACGGGTTCGAGGCCGCGCGGAAGATCCGGGACGACCCCGGCCGCCACCCGGCGCCGGCCATCGTCGCGCTCACGGCGAACGCCATGAAGGGCGACCGCGAGCGGTGCCTCGAAGCCGGCTGCGACGACTACCTCTCGAAGCCGGTCGCGCCCCAGATGCTGGCGGCCACTATCGAGCGGGCCATCCGCGACCGCAGCGGCGCCTCCGCGCCCGACGGCTCGCCCTCCGCGCCGTAGGCGCTCTACGCGTCGATGTCCGTGTCGCCGTCGTCGTCGCGGACGTCCGAGTCGTCGTCGGCGCGGCCCTGGGGCGTGGGCGGGATCTCCTGGCCGGTCTGGGTGACGGGCTTGGTGGCGGAGGCGTCCTGGGGGCGGGGCGTGTCGGGCATGGGATCGGAGAGGGAGGAGGGCCGCGTGGACCCCGGAGCGCGCGCCTCCGTTCCGTCGCCATGCCCGGTCGCCTCGTCGCCATCTACCTCGCGCCCACCGCTGGTGCCCCGATGCGCCGCGTGGCTGAGGCGAACGCGCTCGCGGGGCGCGGCCTGGACGGCGACCGCTACGCGGCGGGCGAGGGCTCGTTCAGCCGGTGGCCCGGCCCGGCCCGCGACGTGACGTTGATCGCCGCCGAGGCGCTGGCCGACGCCGAGGGCGAGTTCGGCGTCGCGGTGGCCGACGGCGAGCACCGGCGGAACCTGGTCGTCGAGGGCGTCCCGCTCGGCGACCTGCGGGGCGTCCCGTTCCGGATCGGCGAGGTCGCGTTCGAGGGCGTCCGCCTGTGCGCGCCGTGCAAGTACCTCGTCCGCGTGACGGGCCAGGACCGGATCTTCGACGCGCTCGTCCGTCGGGGCGGGCTCCGGTCAGCCGTTGTTGGAAGCGGCCTCGTCCGAGCCGGCGACGCCGTGACCTGGGACCCCGCCGACCTGGCCCGGCGCCGCTCGTTGCCGGGGTAAACTCCGGCGTCCCCCCGACCCCATGGCTGGCATTCCCGACTCCGTCATCGAAGAAGTCCGCGCCGCGTCCGACCTGGTCGACGTGGTGAGCGACCGGGTGCGCCTCAAGAAGCAGGGGAGCAGCTACGTCGGACTGTGCCCGTTCCACAACGAGAAGACACCGTCGTTCAACGTCGTCCCGGACAAGGGATTTTTTCACTGTTTCGGGTGCAGGGAATCAGGTGATGTGTTCTCGTTCGTGCAGAAGATAGAAGGGGCTGGATTCTTGGACGCGGTTCGGCTCTTGGCCGACCGCGCGGGTATCGAGATCCGGGAGGAGGGCGCCAGCACCGAGGGCGACCGGAAGGCGTCGCTCCACGCCGCGCTCCGGTTCGCCGCGGGCTACTTCTACACGGCACTGGCGACGCCCGAGGGCACCCGCGCCGTCGAGTACCTCAGGGGCCGCGGGTTCTCGAAGGAGGCCGTCCGCGAGTTCGGGATCGGCGTGGCCACGCCGGCCTGGGACGGGCTGGTGACGGCGGCGACCGAGGCCGGCTACAAGCCCGAGGTGCTGGAGGCCGTCGGGCTGGCGAAGGAACGCCAGGGGGGAGGCCACTACGACGTGTTCCGCGACCGGCTGATGTTCCCCATCCTGTCGCCCATCGGCAAGGTGCTCGGCTTCGGCGGGCGGATCCTGCCCGACACCGAGACCGGCAGCGCCGACTACACGCCGGCCAAGTACGTCAACTCGCCCGAGACCGAGGTCTACCAGAAGAGCACGGTGCTGTACGGGATGAAGCAGGCCAAGCGGGCCATCCGGACCGAGCGCGAGGCCATCGTCGTGGAGGGCTACGCCGACGTGGTGTCGCTGTGGGACGCCGGCGTCCGCAACGTGGTCGCCGCGAGCGGGACCGCGCTGACGTCCCAGCAGCTCGACGCGCTCAAGCGGCTCGACGTCCAGCGGCTCGTGCTCCTGTTCGACGCCGACGACGCCGGCCAGAGCGCGGCCCAGAAGGGGATCGACCGAGCGCTCGACGCCGAGCTCGCGCCCTACGCCGTGGCCCTGCCCGACGGCGCCGACCCCGACTCGTTCGTCCGCCAGTTCGGGGCCGACGCGTTCCGGACGGTGCTGCGCGAGGAGCGGCTCGACTTCGTGGCCTTCCTGGCGCGGCGGGCGCGGCAGGCCGGCCGGCTGGCGACGCCCGAGGGCAAGGCCGAGGTCGTCCGCGACGTGCTCGCGACGATCCGCCGGATGAAGGACCCGATCCTGATCGAGGGCTACCTCCGGCGCGCGTCCCAGGAGCTCGACGTGGTCGACGCCGACTTGCGGCGGCTGTTCGGGGGCCAGAAGCCGGCCCCGCCGCCGCGCCGGTTCGAGCGCGAGCGCGAGCCCGAGGCGCCGCCGGTCGAGGTCCCCGACGTCCGCCCCGAGGAGTCGATGCTGATCCGGCTGATGGTCGAGCACGGGTCGCCGATGGTCGAGCACGTCCTGACCCGGATGGGCGTCGACGAGTTCACGCCGGGCCCGTCGCAGGAGGTCGTCGAGGCGCTGATCGCCCAGTTCGAGGCCGGCGCGGTCGAGGCCGCCCCGTTCATCCGTGGCGACTTCGGCGACGCCGCTAAGGTGCTCGTGACCGACGCGCTGGCCGAGCAGCACGGGCTCTCCGGCAACTGGGCGTCGAAGGTGGGGGTCACCCCGAAGGGCCGCGACGACCAGCCGTTCGCGGCGGCGGCGAGCGCGATGAAAGAGCTCAAGCTCGACCGTGTCCGCGAGGCCGTCGACGCGCTCTCGCGCGAGATCCAGACGGCCGAGCGGGCCGGCGGCGACCTCTCCGAGCTCCAGCGCGAGGTCGGGACGCTCAACGAGCTCCGTCGCCAGATCGAGACCGGCGCGTTCATGGCGTGGGGCGAGGGCGGCCCGTAGCGACGGGGAGCCGCGCGTCGGCACACGCGTCGTCCCGACCTCGCGCGGCGGCGGGGTCAGCCGTGGTCGCCCGACGAGGCGCGCCGTTCGCACCAGGCCCGAAGCCCGCGGTTCTCATCCGCCAGTGCGCGGCGGACGAGCGGCCGGAGCACGGGTCCGAAGACGGTTGCGAGCGCGCCGGTCGCCTCCAGGCGGAGTGTGTTTCGGGTGCCGCTGCCCTCTGGCGCGAGCGCGTGCGTGGCCCGCATCCGGAGCCCGAGGCGGGCCGTCTCCCACGAGAACCGCTCGCCCGGAACGACGTCGGTGACCGTCCACGTCGCCTCAGGCTGGGCGGGCTGCTTGACGGACGCTCGGCTGCCGAGCCGGAAGGGGCCGTCGTCGAGGCGGTGCGCGGCCGTGACGGTCGGCGCCCACTCCGGCCAGCGGTCGATGTCCACGGTTTCGCGCCAGACGTCGGACGGCGGGGCGTCGATGAGGGTCGTGTTCTCGGCAGTCATGGGAGGGTGGGGTCGAGAGAGAGGGATTCCACCTATGCCGTCGCGTGCGCGCCGAACAGGCGCTCGGCGATCGCAGCGACGTGGCGGACGTCGGTCCCGCAGCATCCACCGACGACGGCCAGACGCGGCAGCCTCTCGGCCAGGGCGAGGTGGTCGGCCGCGAGCGCAGCCGGGTCGCCCACGTCGAGCGTCTCGGCCCGGTCGAGCTCGGCGTGGCTGCACGTCGAGGCGTTGGCGCGGACACCGCGGACGCGCTCGGTCCAGTCGCCCCCGTCGAAGACGTGGGCGAAGTGGGTCGGGTGGGCGCAGTTGACCATGTAGTAGGCCGGGGCGCCGCCCGTGGCGTCGTCGGTCTGACGGACCGCGTCGGCGAGCGCCTGCCCCGACGGGAGGCGGCCGTCGGTCTCGACCGTAAACGCGATCACGCTCGGCACGCCCACGGCCTCGGCCGCTCGGGCGACGCCGACGGCCTCCTCGGCGACCGTCAGCGTCATCGCGGTGACCACGTCGGCGCCGGCCTCGGCGAAGGCGGTCGCCTGCGGGAGGTGGTACGCCGCCGCCTGGGGCGCCGTCATCTGCTCGCCCACGACGTACCCGTCGCCGCGCGGCCCCACGCACCCGCTCACGACGACCTCCACCCCGGGCGCCTCGTCGGCCAGGGTGCGGAAGAGGGCGACGGCGTCGCGGTTGACGCGGGCGAGCGCGCGCGGGCCGTAGCCGAGCATGCGCCCCCAGTCGGCGTTGGCCCGCCACGTCGGCGTCTCGAGCACGAGGCCGGTCCCGTGCCGGCGCGCGAGGCCGAGGTACGGCCGGACGTAGGCCCGGAGCGCGTCGAGGCCCTCGTCGGTGTCGAGCAAGACGAAGGAGGCGAACGCGGGCAGGTCGAGCCCGTGGTGGAAGATGAGGTCGGTCTCCATCCCGCCGTCGGCGAGGAACGGGCGGGGGGCAGAAAGCTGGGGGAGGACGCGAGACATGGTCGTGGACGGTGGGGCACCCCTCGTGACGCGGAACGGTCGCCGAGTCCCAAGCGGCTCGCCGCGGCCGCTCCGGCCCTCACCGGACGGACGGCGGCTCGACCCGCTCGAACGTCTTCCCGTCCCACACGACGGCCCTCGCCTGGCCGC
Organism: uncultured Bacteroidota bacterium; assembly: GCA_963848075.1. Classification (GTDB taxonomy): domain Bacteria; phylum Bacteroidota; class Rhodothermia; order Rhodothermales; family Rubricoccaceae; genus Rubrivirga. The sequence goes on along the minus strand of CAWKCB010000004.1, from coordinate 988,343 downwards.
CATCGAGGAGGAACGTGAGCACCTGGCCGCGCCCCGGGATCAGCTCCACGCGCGCCGTCTCCGGTTCCGTGAACGGCGTGGCGACGGCGTAGAGCCGCCCGAACCGGGCCGCCAGCACGCCGTCGGCGAGTTCGATCGCGAGCGTCCCGTAGTCCGGATGCACGTAGGTGCCGGGGTAGGCGGCGGGCGCGAGCGAGAGTTGCCACGACCGCTCGGCTTGCTGGCGGAGGGCCTGGGCGTACCGGGCGAGCGCGGTCCCGAAGGCGTCGTGGACCTCGTCCCGCGCCTGCCGTGCGCGCTCGACGACCGCGTCGGTCTCGTCCGGCGCGGCGGTCCACCAGTCGTAGACGAACCCGGCGAGCAGCGTCGCCAGCCGCCCGCCCGTGTTCGACTCGTTGGCGAGGACGACCACGCCGAGGTCGCGGCCGGGCATGAACGACGTGTGGGCGTGGAAGCCGGCGAACCCACCCAGGTGGTGGAGCATCGGGTCGCCGTCGTAGGTCCCGGTGTGCCAGCCGAGCGCGTAGCCGTCGCGCTTGAGCGCGCCGTAGCTCTCCTCCCGCTCGGTCGCCAGCGGCCGGTGAACCTCGGCGGTGACGTCCGCCGGAACCACCTGGCGGCCGTCGAGCCGGCCCTCGTCCAGGTGGGCCGCGAGCCACCGCGCCAGGTCGTTCGCGCTCGCGTACATCCCGCCCGCCGCCTGCATCGTGTCGTCGTGCTTGACCAGGGTCACCCGTACGGCACCGTGGTCGGGGTGGACGGTGTAGGGCCGCGCCGGGGACCACGCCTCGGCTTGCGACGCGACCGCCGTCGTGTGCACCATCCCGAGCGGCCGGAAGACGCGGTCGGCGAGCAGGCGTTGCCACGGGCCGCCGGGCAGCTCGTCGAGGCGCAGGCTCAGGATGTTGTAGCCGACGTTCGTGTACTCGAACGCCCCCCGCGGCGAGTCGTCCTCGACCCCGGTCCCGGCCAGGAGACGGCGCATCGTGGCCGGCGTGTGCTCGCCAGTGTAGGCGGCGCGGAACCCGACGGGTCCGTTGTCGATGCCGGCCGTGTGCGACAGCAGGTGGCGGACCGTGACGGAGTCGGCCTCGATCGCGGGGTCGAAGGCGACGTCGGGGAAGAGCGACGCGAGCGAGGCGCCGAGCGGAAGCGTCCCGTCTCGGTCGAGGAGCGCCGCCAACAGGGACGTGAACGGCTTGGTCGCAGACGCGATGTAGAACGGCGTATCGGGCGTCACGGCGACGCCGGCCTCGACGTCGGCGGCCCCGAACCCACGAGCGTAGACGGTCCGCCCGTCGCGGACGACGGCGACGGCCAGGCCGGGGACCGTCCCGAACTGGTCGAGCGACTCGGCGACGAAGGCGTCGGCGGCCTCGGCGAAGGCGGCGTCGCGGTCCTGGGACTGGGCGGGGACGGCGAGCACGACGAGAAGGAGGAGCGAGCGCATCAGCGGGAGAAGGAGAGTCGGCCACGCTACCGAGGCCGCCCGCGGTCGGTCTTGAACGGATCGAACCCTCGGCCACAGGCCGAGGCCAACCCGGGCGCGACGTCGTCAGCCCGTCCGCAACAGCGCGCGGACGCGGCCCGGGCTCAGCCCCAGCTCCGCCCGGAGGTCGCGGCACATGTGGCTCTGGTCCGCGAAGCCGGCGTCGAGGGCGACGAGCGCCGCGGGCGTGTCCGACGACGCCAGGCGGTCCGCCGCCGCCCGGACGCGCTGGCGGCGGCGGTACGCCGAGGGCGAGCATCCGAACGCCCGCCGGAACGCCCGCGCGAGCGAGACCGGGTGGACGCCGGCGCCCTGCGCCAGCGTGGCGACGGAGAGCGCTTGGGGGGGCTCGTCGTCCATCCGCTCGCGCACCCGGAGAAGCCACGACGGCACGAGACTCGCGCCACGGGCGGTCTCGGAGACGGCGCCGATCAGGTCCCACAGGTCGTCCTCCACCGTCTCCCCCTCGCGCACCGACCGGACGAACCGGAGCGCGGCGGCCCCGACCGGCCCGGCGTGGTGCCACCGCCAGCGGCCGAGAACACGGGCCGCGCTGGCCTCATCCGTCACCCATCCGTCCGGCGCGACGATCGACAACAGGCGCGCGCCCTCCGGCCCGAACGTGTCGCGGTGCTCGGCGTCGGCCGGCTTGACGACGACGCTGGCGGCGCTGGCGTAGACGTCCTCGCCGCACGACTCCTCACGGAGAGACCCGCCGAGAACGATGCTGACGCGCGAGTGGGCGTCGCAGTGGAACGGGTACCGGTGGCCGGCCGGATACACGGCGTCCGTGACGGCGAGGCCGGCCACGTGGGTGGCGAGGGAGAGCGTGGGCGGCATCGGACCTCGACGGAGTGGGTCGGGGTCGGGTTGCGGCCGGTCGCCCTCGGGGGTCGCCGGCGGGTCGGCGTCGGCCGAGTTCTCGGCGAGGTGGGGAGGCGGGCGCCCGAGCGTTCAGTCGACGCGCGCGACGAGCCGGGCGCCCCACGGGCAGTACACGCCGACGGTCTCGGCCCAGTAGTCGAGGTCGGCCTCGACGTCGGAGCGCGGGCGCCCGTCGCAGACCTCGATGGCGAGGTCGGGGAACGTCACGCTGGCGGGGTCGAGGTGCCACGAGTAGCCGTCGTTGACGCCGCCGTCGCCGCGCACGACCGTCCCGTGGACGACGCCGACGCGGCCGGCCGTCAGCGCCGCCTCGGCCTGCGCGACCTGGGCCTCCGTCGCGAGACCGAGGCGGAACTGCTCAGGGCCGTCGCCGGTGGCGATCTCGACCTGGTAGACGGCGAGCGGGGAGTCGACGGAGTCGCAGGCGGCGAGCGCGAGGGCACACAGGGCGACGAGAGAGAGTCGGTTCATGGGTTCCGGGGAGATGAGAGCGGACATCCCCCGTGACGCAGAAACCGACCAGACTCCCAAGCGCCACCTCCACCCAAGTCCGAGGGTCGCCCTCGATGGCCGTCTCTTCCCCGGCTCGTTCACGGAATGGAGAGCGACTGCGCCCACGCCCGGACCGTCCCGTGGTGAACGGCCCACGCCTCCCACTCGGACTGCGACCACGCGCGGACCGCCGTCCGGTGGTCGTCGAGGCTCGCCGCCGTCGCCACGTGGCCCACGGTCACGCGCCCGAGCGACGCCGGCGGCTCCAGCCAGCCGAACCGGCCTTTCACCGTCGAGACGGCGACCATGACCCGGTTCGACTCCCGCACGTCGAACCCCCGCTCGACCGTGAGGCAGAGCCGGACAAGGTGGACCCCGACCGACCTCATGCTCTGCGGCGACGGCTGGCCGGGGTGCTGCGCCGCGTACGCATCGACGGAGAGCCGGTGGACGTCGGCCAGCGCGGGCTCGCTGTACTCGCGAGCCATCACGCGGCCGTAGGCGGCCCAGCAGCCCGGAGACGACTCCATGTAGCGGTGGACCGGGCCGGTGCAGTCCGGGAAAAGGCCTCCGCAGCCGGGGCACGGGACGGGGTGGGGGTCGGTCACGAGCGCCATCAGGTCGCTGGGGGTGTGCGCTACCGAAGAGGCGGGGCGCCGACCTCCCGCTTGGGGCCCTCGAACTCGTCGAAGAGCGCCCGGTGCGCCGTGAGCCCGTACTCGTCGTCGCGCGTGTCGTAGCTGCGGATCCAGTCGAGGAGGAACGGCAGGCGCGCGTCCTGCTCCTCGGGGCTCGCGTACTTCTCCGGCTCCCACGGGCGACGCTGCGCGTTCGCGAGGCACACCTCGGCGCCAGGGTTGAGGAACCGGAACTCGGTGCAGAGCGGGAGGGCGGCAGCGGCGAGGCTGGCGTAGCTCCCCTCCACCACCCACGCGTCGTGCTGGCGGCCGAACGCCTCGATCGCCGCGACGCTGTCCGCCAGTGGGCGGCGCGCGCCGGGCGTGGCCCACGCGACGGCGTCGAGGTCGAGGTGCACCAGCCCGTGATCGGCCCGGAGCGCCCGGGCCATCGAGGTCTTTCCCGAGCCGGAGTTGCCGAGGACGACGACGCGCATGGGGTCTAGAACGCAGAAATGGAAACGGCGGTGCCCGTCACCCCGACGCCCCCGGACGCCGGCACGGTGACGCCGATCCGGCTCGGGCGCCCCATCGCGTCGCCCTGGCGGACCTCCAGGTCGAAGGGCGCGGCCACGAGCCCGGCGTCGCGGAGGTAGCCGCCGAGCGCCGCTGCCGCCGCACCCGTCGCCGGATCCTCCACCACCCCGCCCACGGGGAACGGGTTGCGCGCGTGGAACAGACCCGGGGCCTCGCGCCAGACGAGCTGGAGCGTCGTCAGCCCGTCGCGGAGCATGAGCGCCTTGAGCGCCTCGACGTCGTAGTCCAGCGCCGCCAGCCGCTCGGCACGTGTGATCGCCAGCACGAGGTGCCACGCCCCGACATAGGCGCGGGCAGGCGGGATCGACGGGTCGAGGTCGTCCCGCGTCCACCCGAGCGCCGCCAGCGCGGCGGCGACGAGAGCGTCCGGCGCCGGCTCGTGCCGGGGCTCGACCGACGTCAGCGACGCCTCCCAGTGTTCGTCCCGCCCGCGGACCTCGACGGTCACCTCGCCGACGGCCGTGGCCAGGCGGTAGGTGCCGGCGCCCTCGGCGGAGCCCAGCACGACGCCCGCCGCGATCGTGGCGTGGCCGCAGAACGGGACCTCGGCCTCGGGGCTGTAGTAGCGGACCGTCCGGTCCGTCCCGCTGGCCGGCGCGACGAAGGCGGTCTCGGAGTACCCGACCTCGGCCGCGATCCGCTGCATGGTCGCGGCGTCGGGGAGCGCGTCGCCGATCCAGACGCCGGCGGGGTTGCCGCCTGCGGGGTCGGTCGTGAACGCGGCGACACGGTGGAGGGTGGAGGTCATCGGGTTTGGGTGCCTCGGATGACCTCCTCGAAGCCGAGCGGTTTCAGCGGGCCCTGCGTGAACGTGAGCCGGAAGCCGTCGGGGTCGGCGACGGTGCACTCGCGTGCGTTCCACGGCTTGTCCTCGGGCTCGGAGAGGACCCGGGCGCCGTGCTGACGGGCGCGCTCGGCGACCGCGTCGACGGTCCCGTCCGTGACGGCGAACGTGAGTGTGACGCCTCGCCCCTTCTCTGCGGTATCGGATGCGGAGCCGGGACGGAGCAACAGGTCGGCGTAGCGCGCCCAGCGGAGGTGCGACAGCGAGACGAGGCCGGCCGGGTCGGCCATCGTGAAGACGTCCTGGAAGCCCAGCGCGTCCTGGTACCACGACGCAGACCGAGCCGGGTCGGCGACCTCGAGGACGGGGAACGAGGGCATCGGGTAGATGTCAGGGGGTGCGGGCATGGGAGTTGAGGAGGGTAGCGAGGATCGATGGGAGGGGGAAGTTGGGGACGGCCAAGTCCGGCGAGCCCGCGAGCGTCCGCCGACGCGGGCTGTGCTCCAGCACGTGGTGCATCCGCGAGACCTGGTCGGCGGTGAGCGTGTTCACGCATCGGTCGGCGGTCCAGTTCAGCCCCAGGACGACGTCGACGGTGGACGGCGGGAGCGGCATGGTCCAGACGTTGAGGTAGTGCTCCGGGGGCCAGTACCCGTAGAAGGCGAAGCGCTCGAACAAGCCGTTCCCCTCCACTGGGTTGTCGACCTCGGTCGCGTTGACGCGCACGATCCCGGTCGTCGCCGTCCCATCCGGGGCCGTCCGGGCCAACACGAACTCGACGCGCGCGTCGGCGCCGTCCGGATGCGTGTTGAAGCCTCGCGTGCCCTCGCGACGGCGATAGTCGTCGTTGAGGCTTTCGATCTGCCCCTCGATGCGCGCGAGGGAGAGGTTGTGACCGACGCCGACCGGTTCGCCGTGGTGGACGATGTGGACCACGACCGCGAGCCGGTACACGCCGTCGCGGGGAGGCGGCGGAGGCTCAGGGTCGCTGGCGCTGTCGCATGACACCATCGTCGCCGACAGGGAGACGATGAGCGCCGAGGCTACGAGCGCGCGCGCTGGGAAGGGTCGACGGCGCGTGGGTCATGGAGGTGCGTCGTGGGCGGAGATACAGGCCAAGGGGCCGAGGCTGTGGCCCTCGTCACGCGTCGGGCCAGGTCCACCCGCGGAGCGCGTAGTAGCGCTTGCGTGGCGTCGCCCGCAGCGCGTCGATGCCGTTGCGTCGGCACCACGCGAGGTGGAACACGAGGCCGGCTGAGACGAATAGCGTGGGCACCCAGAGGGCCCCGTGCCCCACAAACGGAACGAGCCCGAGCGTGAGGGCGGTGATGACCGTCCACTTTAGGATCTTCCTCCACGGCGGCGTCTCGGCCTCGAACGGGGCCAGCACCGAGGTGCCGACCAGGTGGAGGGCGAGGAGGACGCCGAGCTCGAGTTCAGTGCCCATGAGACGGAGTGGCGGGGGTGAGGAGATGGGCGGGTCAGCGAGCTGGCGTGACCGTCACCTCGGCGACGTGGGCGACCGTCCCGGGGCCGACCCACAGAGCGAGTCCGCGTTCTGTAGGCGCGTGCTTGAGGTCGACCACGAGCGTGGGCTCCGGCGCACCGTGGACGAAGAGCCGCGCCCGTCGGCCGTCGAGCTCGACGCGGACCTGGGTCCACGCGCCGGCTTCGAGGTCCACGTAGGCCTCGTACCGGAACGGCTCTTCCTCGCGCAACCGCCGCCAGCCCCACTCGGGCGAGGCGATGTACTGGGTCGCGTGGTTGCGGAGCGCCTGGCTTCGGGCGCGGCCGTTCGTCGGGCGGAGGTAGATCGCCTCGAACCGCTCGGCCGCGTCGTCCACGCGGAACGCCAGCCCGACGAAGCCGCGCGCGCCTTGCGGCGCGTCGGGGCCCGGAGCGCCGGCCAGCCACAGGTCGACCGCCCCGTCGGTCATCCGGACGTCGGGGAGGACGGCGAGTCGTCGCTCGTCGCCCGCTCCCTCGGGCGCGGCGTCGGTCAAGCGGAGGGCTGTTCGGCCTCGGTAGGTGACCTCGTCGGCCGCGACGTGGACGAGCGTCAGGTCGTCCACGTCGAGGGACGCGCGGCTCTCGCCGAGATGGGGATGTGTACCGCGAGGCCGGTCGCCCCCGTCGGAGGATGCCGGCCCGTAGAGGAAGGGGCCGAGTCGCTCGCCGATCCGGCCGAGGTCGCAGCCGAAGGCCGCGTGCCCGCACCCGACGTCCAGCGAGAGCGTGTCGGCGCCGGTCGCCCGGGCGAGGGCGCGGGGCGGACCGGGCGGCGTGAGGTGGTCGCCCGGCGAGAAGGCCAGCAGCAGGCGAGCGCGGACCGCCGCGGCCGTCCGGTCGAGGTCGCCGCCGAAGGCGTCGCGGGCGTCGTAGGCGAGCACGGCGCCGAGCTGGCGCCGGTTGTCGTCGAGGTCGAACGTCGCCCACTCGTCCGCCGCCTCCCGAGCGAGCAGGGCGTCGAGCGAGTCGGGCGGGATCGCGGTCTCGGCCTGGGGCGTCCGCCCGACGAGGTGCCAGGCGCGCGCGAGCGCGAGCGCGGCGGCCTCCGGGTCGTGGTCCCCGTAGTCCGCGAGCGCGTGGAGCATCCCGACGGCCACGCGCCCGGGGGTGTCGAGCCAGGGCGTGCCCAGCAGCGACGCAGCGCGCCCGACGGCGTCCGGGTAGCGGACGGCCCACTCGATGGTCTGGATGCCGCCCATCGAGTAGCCCAGGATGGCGTGCAACCGCTCGACCCCGAGCACGTCGGTCACGAGCCGGTGCTGGGCGTCGACCATGTCGCCGATGGTGACGGCGGGGAACCGGTCGCCCGGCTGGCGGCGGCTCGTCGACGGCGCCGACGAGGCCCCCATCGCGAGGGGCTCCACGACGACGACGAAGCTCCGCGTCGTGTCGATGCCGAGCGGGGCGAGCAGGTCCGTCATCGACGCGGACACGCCGCCGTACCACATCGGAACCAAGACGGCGTTGTCGCGCGCGGCGTTGAGGCGGCCGTGCGTGCGGTAGGCCAGGCGGCAGTCGAGGATCGGCTCGCCCCCCTCGGTCGAGCACGTCCCGAGGTCGGCGACCTGGAGCCCGTCCGGCTCCGGTGCCGGCGCGGCGGCGAGCGGGACGTCGGCCCAGCGCCACGCGGCGTGGATCTGGGCGGCCAGCGGCTCGGCGAGGTCGTCCTTGCTCTGCTCCAACAGCGCGCGCTCCAGCCCCGCCAGCCCACGGCCGTTCTTGGGGTAAACCACGAGGTCGGCGCGGTAGACGGCCTCGGCCTCTCGAGCCCGGCCGGCGTCGAGGAGCACGCGGCCGAGCGCCCACCGCGACGGGAGCGTCCACGGCGGCGGCTCGTCGTACGTCAGCGCGTCCTCCAGGCGGACGGCCACTTCGAGCTGGCGGACCGCTTGGTCCGTCTCGCCGCGAGCGGCGGCTAGCTCGCCGGCGAGGTACGGAACGGCCACGCCCAGGATGTCGGCGTAGCTGTTGAGCCCGCCGAACTGCTCGCCGAGCGACGTGTCGGCCGCGAGCGGGCGGAGCGCGTCGAGCTCGCGCTGGGCCTGGACGGGGCGGTCCGTCCGGGCCAAGGCCAGGCCGCGCATCGCGTGCCAGACGGCGGTCGGGTAGACCAGGTCAGGAGGGGCGGGCGACGCCAACACCTCATCCCACATCCCGAACGCGGCGCGGGCGTAGAGCGGGCTCATCGCGAAGTGCTGGACGAACGCCATGCCCGGCGTCCCCATGTGCTCGGTGTGGCGGCCCATGTGGTCGGCCGAGGCCAGCGCCGTCGCCCGTTCGCCGCCCATCATGGCGGCGACCCACAGGAAGTGGTGGTTGTGCGGCACGTAGCCGAGCGGGTAGAGGCCCTGGGCGTGGCACTGCGCGAGGTAGTCGTCGTCGGCCAGGACGGCCCGCTGGTTGGCGACGACGGCGTCGTGGTAGCGCCCGACGCGCATCCAGATGTGGCCCGGCATGTGGACGAGGTGGCCGGCTGCGGGCACGAGCGGGCCCAGGCGCTCGGCGGCGTCGACGCCCAGCTCGGGCCGCTCCTTCTCGACGGCGTGGATCAGCAAGTGGAGCGCCAGCGGGTGGTCGGGCTCGGCGTCGAGCGCGAGGTCGAGCGCCGCCAGCACCTCGTCGGTCTGAGGCTTGGGCGAGCCGTCGGGGCGCCAGTAGTCCCACGGCATGGTGTCCATCAGGGCCTCGGCAAACAAGGCCTGGACGTCGGCGTCGGCGGGGAACTCGTCGGCGACGGTCCGCATGACGGCAGCGTAGGTCCGGTCGAGCGGCGCGCGGTCGGTGGACGCGTCGGGCGCGTAGCGGGCCGACAGCGCCTCGACGAGCGCGCGGTCGACGTCGCCCAGGCGGTCGATCCCGGCGCGAGCGCGCTGGAGCGCGGCCCAGGCCGGCGCCACGTCCTCGTCGTTCATCGGCGCGTTGACGTGGGGGCCGAGGGCGAGCGCCTCGCCCCAGGCACACATCGCGCACGACGGGTCGAGCCGCTGGGCCTCGCGGAAGGCGCGGACGGCCTCGGCGTGGTTGAACGCGAACGACAGGACCAGGCCCTGGTCCGCGTAGCGCTGGGCCCGCGGGTCGTCCGTGTCGACGGGGCGGGTGTGAGAGCCCATCCCGTCGAGGAGCGGGGCGACCGGCCCGCCGGTCTGGGCGACGGCGGCCGACGGCAGGGCCGACACCAGCAGAGTGAGGAGGAGAGCGCGCATGGGGTAGGGGAGGGTCGGGAGAGTGGGCCGTGGCCCGTCGGAGTCCGTGACGCGAGACGTCGCCCGACTCCCAGGACCGTCACCGTTTCTTCAACCGGAACACCTGACGTGGGGCCGGGCCCGGAACGAAGCGGGCCGGACGCGACCGCTCGCGCCCGGCCCAGTGCCGTCCCGACGATGCTGCCTTGGGCATCGGGCGCTCAGCGAGCGCGGGGCTCGTCGTAGAGGAAGTCGTCCATCACGACGAGGTCGGCCGCCCCGCCGTCCGACACGTCGAGGACGCCCACGCCGAGCGCCGCGCCTCCCGAGACGATCCGCGCGCGGACCACGTCGTCGTTGGGGAAGTGGACGCCGACGAGCGAGACCCCTTGCGCGGCGGCCGGCGCCGCATACCGGCCCAGGCTCCGCGTCGCCGAGAAGAACTCGACGGTCGCCGAGCCCTCCGTGTCCACGTCCGAGAACACGACGCCGAACCCGTGGACGACGGCGTCGACGTCCTCGCCGGGCCGCTTGAACGTCACGTCGGTGACGGCGCTGCCGACCGCGACGAACGTCTTGGTCGGACTGAAGGCGTCGAACTGGGCGCCGTACGAGGGGTCGACGTCGGCCAAGTCGGTCCCGCTCACGCGGAAGCCAGTGCCGGGCGTGGCGAAGACGGCCCCGCGCTTGCGGCCGTTGGGCCCGTCGGGGTCGGTCAGGTTGAAAAAGTCGCCGGCGAACGTGTCGTTGTCGGAGAACGCGGCGGGCACGCCGTCCCAGTCGATCTCGCGGCGGCCCGTCGTGGCGCCGGGCGCGCGGTTGAGCGAGTCGCCCAGGATCGCGCGGAAGGCCGCGAGCTCGGCTGTGATGTCGCCCGAGGCCACGACCACCGTCCGCTCTGGTTCGTCGTACGGGTCGTCGCCGTACGAGTCGCAGCCGGTGAGGACGAAGAACGCCGCGAACGCAGTCGCGAGCAGGGCGCGCCGTAGACGTCGAGGGGAGGGGCGGGTCGTGGGTAAGGTGTGGGTCATGGGGGTGGGGGTGTGGAGAACGATGGAGGTGGGGGGATTCGAGAACCGGCGCCAGCGGTGGGCGACCGTGCGGGGCTGAGGGAGTGAGGGCGTGAACATGAGGGTCGGGGGGTTATGGGGTCTCCGCCGGGAAGGCGGCGTGGAGGGTGGCCGCGAGGTCGATCTCCCGGCCGATCCGGACCACCAGCCGGGGGCGCTCGACGTCGAACCGGTCGAGCGAGACGGCGAAGGACCCGGTCGCCTCGACCCGCCGGCCCACCACGCGGACGCGCACGGGGATCTCGACGGGGTGCGTGCGGCCGTGGAACGTGAGCCGCCCGCTCACGCGCCACGCGCCGTCGTAGCCCGACGCCGTCCGGTCCCACCGCTCGACGGCGACCGCCGTCGACGTGAACCGAACCTCGGGGTAGGCTTGGGCCTCGACGATCCGGCGCATCTTGGCGTCGCGGCCGCCGCTGCCGCTGTCGAAGCTGGCGACGGGGACGGCGAGAGCCACCCGGCTCCGCTCGGGGGCGGCGGGGTCGACGGTGACCGTGCCCGAGACCTGGCGGCTCGTGCCGGTCCAGTCGTGCGTGGGGTGGTGGCCGGTGTAGGCGAGCGTGCTCGCGGCGGGGTCGACGACGGCCGTCCGCGGCTGGGCGAGGGCGGCCGTCGACGCCAGGGCGAGCAAAAGGAGAACGCGCATGGGGGCGGGGTGGAGGGGTTAGGCGTTGCGCTCGACGAGTTGGTCGAGCCAGGCGGGGGCGTCGGCGCCGAGCCCGTCGAGGTCGAGGGGGACCGGGCGGAGCGCGCGGGCGCCGGCGAGGGCGAGGGCCGCGAGGGCGAGGAGGAGCGGCGTTCGGATCATGACGGGAGTCGGGTCGTGGGAGGTCGGGTGGGCACGCGCTCTGGCGTGTCGGGAGGGTCGTCGGCTGGCGGGGCGGGGCGTGGGGCGGCCGAGGCGGGAAGCGAGACCGTGACCATCGTGCCCTCGCCGGCCGCGCTGTCGAGCTCGAGGGCGCCGCCGTGGCGGCCCACGACGACGTCGTAGGCGAGGGTCAGCCCCAGCCCAGTCCCCTCGCCGGGCGGCTTGGTGGTGTAGAAGGGCTCGAAGACCCGGTCGCGGAGGTCGGCCGCGATGCCCGGCCCGTTGTCGCGGACGCGGACGAGGACGCGGTCACCCTCGCGAGCGGTCTCGACGCGGACGCGGGGCGGGCCGTCGCGCCGGGGCGCCGCCGCACGCGCGGCGTCGATGGCGTTGGCGACCACGTGGCGGACGGCCTGGCCGACCTCGTCGGGCGCGAGGTCGGCCGTCCCGGCGTAGCCGTCGTAGGCCTCCTCGACCGGCACCGGCGCGCCCGCCCCGGCGTCGGCCGCGGCCCGGGCGACGGCCGCGGCCACGAGCCCGTTGACCCCGACGCGCCGGCGCGGCCCCGCCGTCCTGGGCCCGACCGCCGACATCGAGCGGACGATGGCGTCGGCCCGCTCGCCGTGGTGGTGGACGCGCTCGGCGTTGGCCTCGAGCTCGGCCGCGAGCGCGGTCGCCTCGGCCCGGTCGCCGGCGTCGAGCGCGGCCCGGAGGTCCGCGGCGAGCTCCTGGTTGAGGGTGGAAAAGTTGGTGACGAAGTTGAGCGGGTTCATGACCTCGTGGGCGATCCCGGCCGTGACCTGCCCCAGCGCCGCCAGCGTCTCGCGCTGGACGAGCCGGGCCTGGGCCTCCTCCAGGCGGTCGAGGGCGTCCTGGATCTCGGCCTTCTGCGCGCCGATCGTCGCCAGCGCCTGGGTCCGCTCGCGGCAAAACACGAGGGCGAGCAGGTAGACGAGGAGTGGGAGCCCGCCGCGGACCAGCGCCGTCCACACCGGACGGTCTCGGGGCGTCCAGGAGACGGGGTAGGCGTAACCCGCGCCTTCGAGCACGGCGAACAGCACCGCCAGCCCGACGGCCACCCCGCCCCAGACCACCCCGCGATGCCCGTCGGTCAGCAAGACAGCCGCGAGCGGGACGATCGCGAGCCAGGCCAGCACCTCGGCCCCGCCCGCGACGTGCGCGTTCACGACGACGGCGACCGTGCCGACGGCGAGGAACGAGTGGGCCACGAGCGGGACCGACCCGGTCCGCCCGAACACGGGCGCGAGGCCGAGGAAGAGGACCGCCGCCGCCGCCATCACGCCCGCCCCGACCCACAGCCCAAAGGTCGCGTCGACGACGGCGTAGAACGCCGCGAACAGGCCGGTCACGACGCAGGCGGCGACGAGCAGCGTGCCCTGGTGGTAGGCGCCGACGTCGTCGGTGGGGGGGACGAGGTGGTGGGCGAGGGGGCGCATGGTCGAGGAGCGGGGTCACCCATCGTGACGCGGGCTCGGCCCGGAGTCCCAAGGCGTCGGGGCCGTCGGTCGAGTCTTCACGCGGCCGCCCTACTTTGCCTCGGCAGGCACCCGCGGCCGGCCTGGTCCGGGGCCCCCGGAGGCCCGCGCCGCTCGGCCCCTCTCGCCTGCGCGAGCAGCCTCCACGCGCCGTGTCCGAGTCCCCCGTCACCATCCTTCTCCGCGAGGTCGAGGCGGGCCAGGACGGCGCGTTCGACCGGTTGCTCGCGAGCGTCTACCCCGAGCTCCGCGCGATGGCCCGGGGCAAACTGTTCGACCAGCGGGCCGGCCACACGCTCTCGCCCACCGGCCTCGTCCACGAGGCGTACCTCCGGCTGGTCCGCTACCCGGACGTCGGGTTCGAGGGGCGGGCGCACTTTTTCGGCGCCGCCGCCCAGACCATGCGCCGCGTGCTCGTGGACCACGCCCGGAAAAAGGCGGCCGACAAGCGTCGGGGCGAGACCGTCAGCCTGACCGAGGCCGGCGAGCTGGGCGACCGCGACGCCGTCCCGCTCGACGAGGTCCTGGCCGTCGACGACGCGCTCGGGCGGCTGGCCCAGGAGCGGCCCCGGTGGGTGAGGGTCGTCGAGTGCCGGTACTTCGCCGGCCTCACACTGGAGGAGACGGCCCACGCGCTCGGCGTCTCGCACGCGACGGTCTCGAACGACTGGCGGCTCGCGCGGGCCTGGCTCAAGCGCGAGCTGGCCGACGAGGACGGGGCGCCCGAGGCCGGGGCGGGGCCTGGGGGCCCGTGACGACCGACGCCCCCGACCGGCTGGAGCGGCTGTTCCGAGCCGCCCGGCTCCACCCGGCCGGGGAGCGGGCCGCGTTCCTCGACGCCGCCTGCCCCGACGACGCCGCGCTCCGAGCCGAAGTCGAGGCCTTGCTCGCCCTCGACGCCCAAGCCGACGACGAGGACTTTCTCGGCCGCCCGGCGACGGGCCTGGTCGGCGGGCAGGCTGAGGCGCCGCCCGCCGACCCCCTGACGGGCGAGACCGTCGGGCCGTACCGCGTGCTCCGGCTTTTGGGCGAGGGCGGGATGGGCGCCGTGTACCTCGCCGTCCGCGAGGTCCCGTTCGTCCGCTACGTCGCGCTCAAGCTCGTCCGCGGGCTGGCCTCGGCCGACGCGCTCGCCCGGTTTGAGCAGGAGCGCCAGATCCTGGCCGGGCTCGACCACCCCGGCATCGCCCGGCTCCTGGACGGCGGCGTGACGGACCCGGTGCCCGGGGCGGCCGGCGGCCTGCCGTACTTCGCCATGGAGTACGTCGAGGGCCGCCCGATCACGGACCACTGCGACGCGCACCGGCTCGGGCTCGGCGACCGGCTCGCCCTGGTCCAGCAAGTGTGCGAGGCCGTCCACACGGCCCACCAGAACCTCGTCCTCCACCGCGACCTCAAGCCGTCGAACATCCTGGTCACGAGCGACGGGACCGTCAAGCTCCTCGACTTCGGGATCGCCAAGCTCCTCAACCCCGGCCTCGGCCCCGCGTCGGCGCCGGTCACCCAGACGGCGCTCCGCCCGCTCACGCCCGAGTACGCGAGCCCCGAGCAGGTCCGGGGCGACGCGCTCACCACGGCGTCCGACGTCTACGGCCTGGGCGTCGTGCTCTACGAGCTGCTGGCGGGCCGCCGGCCGTACCGGGTCCCGCGGAGGTCGCCGGACGAGGTGGCCCGGGCCGTGACCGACGCCACGCCGGAGCCGCCGAGCGTGCGCGTCGCGCGTGGGGAGGGCGACGAGAGGTCGGTCGCCGAGGTGGCCCGGGCACGCGACACGACGCCGGACCGGCTGCGTCGCGCGCTCCGCGGCGACCTCGACACGATCGCGCTCCAGGCGCTCCGCAAGGAGCCCGGGCGCCGCTACGCCTCGGCCGAGGCGCTGGCCCAGGACCTCGACCGGCACCGCCGCGGGCTCCCCGTCGCCGCCCGGGGCGACTCGCGGCGGTACCGGCTCGCCACGCTGGTCCGCCGGCACCGCGCCGCGACGGCCGCCGCGGCCATCGCGCTGGCGGCCGTCGTCGGGTTCGCGGGCCACTCCCAGTGGCAGGCCGGGCGCCTCGAAGCCGAGCGGGACCGGGCGGAGACGGCCCGGGCCCAAGCCGACGAGGTGGCCGGCTTCCTGGTCGGCCTGTTCGAGCGGGCCGACCCCACGGCGACCCCGGGCGACTCGGTCACCGTCGGCGAGTTGCTCGACGACGGGGCGGCCCGCGTCGAGGCCGACCTCGGCGGCCAGCCCGCGGTTCAGGCCTCCGTGCTCGCCGCCGTCGCCCGGGCGTACCAGAACTTCGGCCGGCCCGCCGACGCCCTCCCCCTCTTGGAGCGGGCCGTCGCCTTGCGCCGCGGCGCCCTGGGCGACGACCACCCGGACACGGCCGTCAGCCTCCTCCGCCTCGCCGACGCGCTCGCCGAGGCCCACCAGGTCGCCCGCGCCGAGGCCCTCTACCGCGAGCACCTCGCGGTGGCGGAGCGGGCGTACGGAGCCCAGAGCGTCGAGGCCGCGGCCGCCCTCGCCCGCCTGGTGCCGCTCCTCGCCGTCCAGGACCGGACCGACGAGGAGGCCCCGCTCGCCCGGCGCTGGCGGGCCACGCTCGACGGGCTCGGAGACGAGGGCGGGGCGGTCCTCGCGCGGAGCCTGACGGCGATGGGCTCGTACCTCGCCCTCGACGGCCGGTTCGACGAGGCCGAGCCGACCGTCCGCCGCGCGCTCCGCGTCGGTGCCCTCGCCGACGGCGACACGTCGGCGGTCGTCGCCGAGGCGCTCCTGGAGCTGGCCGGGATCGAGGCCCGCGCGGGCCGGCCGGCCGACGCCGCGGCCACGGCCCGCCGGGCGGTCGCGCTCCACCGCGCGCTCTACCCCGGGGGCCACGAGGGGCTCGCGGCGTGCCTCGACGTCGAGGCCGAGGCCACGCTCTCGCTCGGCGGGCCCGCCCGCGCCGAGGCCCTCTACCGCGAGGCGCTCGCCGTCCGCCGGCGGATCCACCCGGGGGGCTACCCGACCACCGCCCGCACCTACGGGCGGCTCGGCGACCTCGCGGCGGCCGGCGGGCGACCGGCGGCGGCGGCCGAGGCGTACCGCGCCGCGATCGACGAGTACGCCGCCGTCTTCGGACCGGACGTGTCGATGATCCAAGACCTCCGCGCCAAGCTGGTGGCGATCGAGGGGCGGTAGAGCCCTGCTGCCGTGCCTGGTCCGCACCGTCCGTGTCCCGAGGTACGGTCGGGCCGGGCTACGTCCCCCGACGCACAGCGTAGTGGACGAGGACGACCCCGCAGTCGTACGCCTTCGTCGACTCCAGGGCCAGCGTCACCGGACCCGCGCCGGGTCCGAACAACGGGATGCCCGACCCGAACGCGACCGGGTTCAGCTTCACCGCCACGCGGTCGATCAGGCCTGCGCCCGCGAGCTGGCCGGCGAGGTCGCCGCCGCCGCACAGCCACACCGGGGCGGCGGCGTCCGCCTTCAGGTCGCGGACGAATCCGACGGGGTCCTCGCGGACGACCTCGACGGCGGGGTCCGGGCTCTCGGCCATCGTCCGCGAGACGACGACCTGGCGCATCGACGGGTACGGGCTCGTCTTCCCCTCCCTCCGCCCGACGTCGTACGTCTTCCGCCCCATCAGGACGGTCCCGTAGGCGTCGAAGTCGGCGAGGAAGTCGCCGACGACGGCCTCGTCCCACGAGAACCCCTCGAACGAGCCGTCGTCGTGGGCGATAAAGCCGTCGAGGGTGGCGGCGACGTGGTAGGTCAACTCACTCATGGCGAACGGGACGAGAGGAGGCGCAACCGCGACGGGTGCGCGTGGGCCAGTGTATCGCGGGCGCCCTCCGCCGCCGTCCGGCCGCTTCGTGTCGCTCCGGCGTGGGCGCGAGTGTGGGAGGAGGGGAGACTCCCTCCTCCCGGGTCGGAGACGACCTATCGGTTCTACGTGGGGACTCGGGCCTCTCGGTGAGGGGGCCTGCCGGACCTCTCGCGCCGTCCGCGCGCGCGCGCATCGGCCGGCTCGCGGGAGCGCGGCGCGCGCTCGGCCGTTCTACCTTGCCTGCCCCCCCCGACGTCCCCCATGGCCGACGACCCGACCGACCCCGCCCCCGAGCCCACCGCCACCGAGCCCCAGGGCGACGGCCTGCCGATGTCGCTCCCCGAGCCGGCGGCCTTCGACATGGGCGGAACGGTCGACGAGGACCGCCCGGACCAGGAGCTCCCGCTCGCGGTCGTCCCGACGGAGGTGCCCGAGGACGCCGCCCTGGACGACCCCGCGCTCTACTTCAACCGGGAGCTGAGCTGGATCGACTTCAACTGGCGCGTGCTCTTCCAGGCCATCGACGAGCGGACGCCGCTCCTGGAGCGCGTCCGGTTCGTGGCCATCACGGCCAACAACCTCGACGAGTTCTACCGCAAGCGGGTCGGCGGGCTCAAGCGCCAGCTCGGCGCCGGCGTCCGCGCCCTCTCGCCCGACGGCCGGACGCCGCGCCAGCAGCTCGACCTGTCGACCGACGCCGCGCTCACCATGCAGCACGAGATGTCGCGGATCTGGGAGGAGGACCTCCGCCCCGAGCTCGCCGACGCCGGCGTCGTCGTGAGGGAGTACGACGACTTGGAGGACGACGAGCAGGCGGCGCTCGACACGGTCTTCCGCGACACCATCTTCCCCATCCTGACCCCGCTCGCGGTCGACTCGGGCCACCCGTTCCCGTTCATCTCCAACCTGTCGCTGTCGCTGGCCGTCACGCTGCGCCACCCGACGCGGGGGACCGAGCACTTCGCCCGCCTCAAGGTGCCGACCGGCCGGGGCCGGTTCTTGCCCGTCGACGGGACGCCGGACCACGTGGTCGCCGTCGAGGACGTGATCGCGAACAACGCCGAGGAGCTGTTCCGCGGGATGGACGTCGAGGGCGTCTACGCCTTCCGCGTGACCCGCAACGCGAGCGTCGACCGGAGCGAGGAGGAGGCCGACGACCTGCTGGCGATGATCTCCGAGGAGCTGCGCGAGCGGAAGTTCTCCGAGGTCGTCCGGCTCGAAGTCGAGCACGACATGCCCGAGCGGGTCCGGGGCCTGATCTGCCGCGAGCTCAACCTGACCGAGGTCGAGGACGTCGTCGAGGTGGACGGGCTGCTCGACCTGTCCGGCCTGTTCTCCCTGGCCGACGTGGACCGGCCGGACCTGAAGGACCTCCCGTGGGAGCCCGTCGTGCCCATCCGCATGCGGCACATGGTGATGGAGGACGACGAGGACATGTTCTCGGTCATCCGCAAGGGCGACCTCCTGGTCCACCACCCGTACGAGAGCTTCGCCGCCTCGACCCAGCGGTTTATCGAGGAGGCGGCCCAGGACCCGGCCGTCCTCGCGATCAAGCTGACGGTCTACCGGACGAGCCAGGACAGCCCCATCGTCCGCGCCCTGATCCGGGCGGCCGAGGCCGGCAAGCAGGTCGCCGCGCTCGTCGAGCTCAAGGCCCGGTTCGACGAGGAGAACAACATCGAGTGGGCCCAGAAGCTCGAGCGGACCGGGGCGCACGTGGCCTACGGGTTGGTGGGGCTCAAGACCCACGCCAAGACGACGCTCGTCGTCCGCGAGGAGCCGGGCGGGCTGAGGACCTACGCCCACCTCGGGACGGGCAACTACAACCCGACCACGGCCCGGTTCTACACCGACTTCGGCCTGTTCACGTGCAGCGAGGTGATCGGGGAGGACCTGGTCGGGCTCTTCCACTTCCTGACCGGCTACGCCCCGGAGCAGGAGTACCAGACGCTGGTGGTGGCCCCACGCGACCTCCGGTCCCGGTTCGTCGAGCTGATCCGCCGCGAGGTGGCCCACGCCGAGGCCGGCCGGAAGGCGCGGATCATCGCCAAGATGAACGCGCTCGACGACGTCAACATCATCCAGGAGCTGTACAAGGCGAGCCAGGCCGGCGTCGAGGTCGACCTGATCGTCCGCGGCCACACGCGGATGCGGCCGGGCCTGCCCGGCGTGTCGGAGAACGTCCGGATCGTGTCCATCGTCGGCCGGTTCCTCGAGCACAGCCGGATCTACTACTTCCACAACGACGGCGTCCCGGACGTGCTCATCGGCTCGGCCGACTGGATGCGGCGCAACCTCGACGACCGCGTCGAGGTGGTCGTCCCGGTGACCGACCCGGTCGCCCAGGGGCGCCTGCTGCGGACGCTCAAGTTCTGCCTCGAAGACAACCGCCAGGCGTGGGACCTCGGCCCCGACGGCCGCTACACGCTCCGCTGGCCCGGCGACGACCCCGTCCAGGCCTTCCACGACACGCTGATGCACCGCGCCCGCCGCCGGACCGAAGAGGACGACGCGGCGTGGTCGTTCTAGGAGCGCGCGGTCGATTGAGACATCCGGATCGAATGTGCGTCGAACGCTGGCAACGGGCAACGGGCAACGGGGAGCCAGGCCGCCAGAGCGCGCCCGTCCCTTGCCGAGCAAGAGGCTGGATCACGGCGCTCGTGGTCGGGCTGGTGGCCGTCGGCGGGTGCGCGGAGGCGCCGGGGCCGTCGCCCGAGCAGCAGGCCGTGTTCGCCCAGGAGGTCGACGCCGAAGTGGTCGTGTCGGCCGCGCGCAACGCGATGCGCTACGCGACGGTCCGCGTCGAGGCCCCCGCGGGCGCGACGGTCCGGCTGGTGATGGACAACTCGGCCACGACGAGCCCGGCGATGGTCCACAACGTGGTCGTCGTGGCCACTGAGGCGGCCGTCGAACGTGTGGGTCGGGCGTCGTCGGGCGCCCGCCTCCCGGACGACGACGCCATCCTGACGGCGACGCCGCTGGCGGGCCCGGGCGAGCGGACGGCCGTCGTGTTCACGATGCCGCCGCCGGGCACGTACCCGTTCCTGTGCACCTACCCCGGCCACTTCCGGTTTATGCAGGGCACGCTGGTCTCGACGCCGAGCTAGAGGCTAGAGCTTGTCACGAGCCTGAGCGATCCCGGGGGAGCCAAAACGCGGACCCGTCTCTCAAACCCTCCGACGCCGTCATCCCCGGCCACGACCGGGGATCCAGTGAGCGGACTGCCGCCGTGCCCTCGACCGCTGGATTCCCGCGTGCGCGGGAACGACGGTGAATGGGAGGGCGAGGAGGGCGGCGATGGCGCTGGATCCCCCCGTGCGCAGGACCACGAAGCGAGCCTGCCCCCGCGGAGACGGGGGGCGCCAGCCGATGACGGCCGTTTGGGTGCCGAGGGCGGTTGACGGATCGAGCCCACGACAAGCTCTAGAACGCGGGCCGGCCCCCGGCCCTCGGCCCACACGCTGCGGCCTGGGCAGAGCGGATCTAGAGCGCTGGACGGCGACGTCGGAGGCTTCGTCGGGAGTGTCGTGCCGACCCCGGATGGCAACGGGGCGAGCGACGGAGCAGCGCCCGGTCCCGTCGAAGCGCTCTAGTGAAGCGACCACGCGGACGGCCAGGCAGAGCCCGGGAGAAGTCGTCCTGGGGGTTGACAGCCGAAAACAAAGGGAGTATCTATCGAAGCGCTTCGACTGGAAGCGCTCCCAGCCCCGACCCGATGTCCTCACGCGTGACCATCACCGACGTGGCCGCCCAGGCCGGCGTCTCGATCTCGACGGTCTCGCTCGTGATGAACGGGAAGGGGGCCGTCGCCGCCGCGACGCGCTCTCGCGTGCAGACGGCCGCGAGCCGGCTCGGCTACACGCCCTCGCGGACCGCGCGCGGGCTCGCCGCCGGGCGGACGGGCAACCTCGGGTTCGTCCTGCGCGAGGACCACTTCCGCCGGAGCGAGCCGTTCTACACGCGCGTCTTCTTGGGCGCCGAGTTCGAGGCGCGCCGCCGCGGCCTCTACGTCCTGCTCTCGACCGTCCCCGAGCCCTACGACGCCAGCCACGCCCCGCGCTTCCTGCACGAGCACAGCGTCGACGGGATCGTGGTCGCCGGCCGCGTCGCCGGCGGCTTCCTCGGCGCGCTCGACCGGTCCGGCATCCCCTACGTCCTCGCGGACTACGAGCACGACGGGGCGCCCTCGGTCCAGGTGGACAACGAGGGCGGCGCGGCCCTCGTGGCGGCCCACCTCGTCGAGCGGGGGCACACCCGGGCGGCCTTCCTCAGCGGAGACCGCGACCACCCCAGCATGTCGGCGCGGTGCCGGGGCTTCCGGTCGGCGATGGCCGAGGCGGGCCACCCGGTCCCCGAGTCCCGAGTCGTCACCGACCTGGGCGCCGCCGACCGCACGACGGGCGCTCGGCTCGGGGCGGCCCTCCTCGACGTGCCCGACCGCCCGACCGCGGTGTTCTGCGGCAACGACGCGCTCGCGCTCGGCCTGCTCGACGCGGCCCGCGACCGTGGCCTCGACGTTCCCCGAGATCTCGCCGTCGTCGGGTTCGACGACGTGGAGGGAGCCGCGCTCGCCTCCCCGCCCCTGACGACCGTCCGCGTCTGCAAGGAGCAGCTGGGCGAGGTCGCCCTGGGCGTGCTCGCCGAGCGGACCGCCCCCGAGGACGTCGCCTCAGCCCGCTTCGACCGCGCGGCGTCCGTCACCCGCATCGCCACCGACCTCGTCGTCCGGGCGTCGAGCTAGGCCTTTACGACTCTCGTCCGCGCGCTCGGAAGCGCGTCCCATCCCAACCTCCCACCCCCATGATCCGATCGCTACTCCGAGTCTTGCCCGCGGCCGCGTTGCTGTGGAGCGCTCTCCCGGCTCAGGCGCAGGACGCCTCCGCCCTCGCCGTCGCCAACAAGCTGGAGGACGGCGGCTTCGAGACCGACCGCCCGAGCTACTTCCGCGCCGAGGGCGCCGGGGCCACGTGGTCGACGGCCGAGGCCCACTCGGGCACGCACTCGCTCGCGCTCTCGGGCGCCGGCGCCGCGGCCTGGGTCCAGGACGAGGTCGTGCTCAACTGGGTCAACGGGTTCCCCGCGACGACGGCGCTCACGCTCGGCGCGTGGGTGAACCTGCAAGGGGTCAACACGGCGCCGGCGACGGACGACGCCAAGTTCCAGATCGTCTACTCGTTCCGCGACGCGGCCGGCAACGACATCCTGGGCCAGCCCGTCGTCCTCGACCTCCCGCAGAGCGCGGCGTCGACCGGCGGCTGGGTCGAGGTGACGACGGAGGGCTTGGGCGAGATCACGCTGCCGGTCCTGGCGACGAGCGTGACGGCCGAGGTCCGCAAGGGCGCTGGCGCCACCGGCACCGCCTACGTCGACGACCTCTTCGTGCGGAACGGCGAGGGGAATGCGGCAGTGAGCTGGCACGGCGGCAACGTCGACCTCCCGGGCGGGTGGTACACGTTCTGGCCCGGATTTGACGGTGGCGTCGAGGACCCCGAGTGGGTCGTCGCCAAGACCACCGACGAGTCTCATTCCGGCACCGCGAGCTTGCGGATCGAGCGGCTGGGAACGCCGGACGACGCCGACGGCGAGGCGGTCGCCATCACCGAGCGCGTGCCGGTGACGGTCGGCCAGCCGGTCCTGGTGAGCTACTGGCTCAAGACCGAGGGCAACGCGACGCCGAGTGAGATCGGGACCGGCGACAACAACGTGGGTCTGACCGCCTTGTGGTACTCGTCGCTCGAGAGCGGGGCGGCGGGCTACAACGAGATCGGGGGGGCCGACATCCGGCTCAACGGGGAGTACAACCCCCAGGTCATCCCGCTCTTGCCGCGCCAGGCCGACAACGGCTGGACGCAGTACTCGTTCGTGCTCAACCCGCTCCCGAACGCCGTCGGGATGGAGCTCCGGCTCCGCTACTGGCAGCAGTTCACGGGCACGACCTACTGGGACGACGTGGTCATCGCCGACGTCGACGACGTGACGATGGAGCTCCCGAACCTCCTGTCGGAGTCGGCCGAGGGCTTCGAGGGCGACCGGCCGAGCTACTGGGAGCCGTCCGGCGCCGGGGCCACGTGGTCGACCGCGCAGGCTCACTCGGGCACGCACTCGCTCGCGCTCTCGGGCGCCGGCGCCGCGTCGTGGACGCAGGACGAGGTCGTGCTCAACTGGGTCGACGGGTTCCCCGCCAACACGGCGCTGACGCTCGGGGCCTGGGTCTACGCCGAGGGCGTCAACACGGCGCCGGGCTCCGACGACGCCAAGTTCCAGATCGTCTACTCGTTCCGCGACGCGGCCGGCAACGACATCCTGGGCCAGGACGTCACCGTCGACCTCCCCCAGGACGCGGCGTCGACCGGCGGCTGGGTGGACGTGGACACGGCCGACCTCGGCGAGATCACGCTGCCGGTCCTGGCGACGAGCGTGACGGCCGAGGTCCGCAAGGGCGCTGGGGCCACGGGCACCGTCTACGTCGACGACTTCTACGTCCTCAACGGCGAGGGCAACCCGGCGACGAGCTGGCACGGGTCGAACGTCGACCTGCCCGCGGCGTGGTACACGTTCTGGCCCGGCTTCGACGCCGGCCTGGAGGACCCGATGTGGCTCGTCGCCAAGACGACCGAAGAAGCCCACACCGGCGACGCCTCGGTCGTGATCGAGCGGCTCGGGACGCCGACCGACGCCGACGGCGAGGCCGTCGTGATCTCGGAGCGCGTCCCGGCCACGCCGGGCGAGCCCATGCTGGTCTCGTACTGGCTCAAGACCGAGGGCAACGCGACGCCGAGTGAGATCGGGACCGGCGACAACAACGTCGGGATCACGGCCCTGTGGTACTCGTCGCTCGAGTCGGGCGCGGCGGGCTACAACGAGATCGGGGGGGCCGACATCCGGCTCAACGGGGAGTACAACCCCCAGGTCATCCCGCTCCTCCCGCGCCAGGCCGACAACGGGTGGACGAACTACGCCTTCGTGCTCAACCCGCTCCCGGACGCGGCCGGCATGGAGGTCCGCCTGCGGTACTGGCAGCAGGTCACGGGCTCGGCCTACTTCGACGACGTCTCGATCACCAACATCGGCGGCGGTCGGCTGTTCGCCACGGCCGGTGAGGACGGTCCCGGCGGCGGTGGCCCCGACGGCGTCCGCCGGGCGTGGCTGCGCGCGAACGTGCCCAACCCGTTCTCGGCGCGGACCGAGGTCCGGTTCACGCTGCCCCAGCCGGAGGACGTGACGCTCGAGGTCTACGACCTGCTCGGCCGCCGCGTCGCCTTGCTCGCCGACGGCGTCCCGATGACGGCCGACGACCACGCCGTCACGTTCGAGACGGGCGCGGTCGCGAGCGGGACCTACCTCGTGGTCCTGCGGACGCCGACCCACACGGAGGCCCGCCGGATCACCGTCGTTCGCTAGGGACGGCACCGGGGCCGGAGGCTCTGTCCTCCGGCCCCGCGCGGGGACAGGACGCCCAGGCTCGGCCGCCCTGGACCGAGCCCCGCCCCGGACCCTCCGTCCAGAGCGGAGCCGGGGGGACGGGGTCGGGCGGACGGGACGGTTGGACGCGCCGTCTCGTCCGCCCCTTCGGCCTTGTTGGAGGCCAACTTCTTGGCCATCGTCTACCTCCGGAAGCCGGGGCCTGATCGATATGTCACACCCGCTCCACTCCCGATGACGGTGCCTCACGCACTCGGCCGCGCGGTCGGCCTCATCGCTCTCGCCGTGGTCCTGCTCGGGCCCGCCGCGCTCGCCCAGACCGGGAAGGTCTCGGGCCGGGTGGTCGACGCGGCCACCCAGGAGCCGCTGATCGGCGTCGCCGTGGTGGTCGGCGAGACGGGCCGGGGCGCGGCCACCAACCTCGACGGGTACTACGACATCGTCGGCGTGCGGCCGGGCACGTACGACCTGCGGGCGTCCTACGTCGGGTACGCGCCCCAGACGGTCGAGGGCGTCCGCGTGCGGATCGACCAGACGACGACGATCGACCTGTCGCTGGCGGAGGAGAGCGTCCAGGGCGAGGAGGTGGTCGTCCAGGCCACGCGGCCCATCGTCCAGCGCGACCGGACGTCGAGCGAGAGCTCGGTCTCGGCCGAGGACCTGGAGGCCCTGCCGGTCCAGTCGTTCCAGGACGTCGTCAACCTGCAGGCCGGGGTGGTCGAGGGCCACTTCCGGGGCGGGCGGACGGGCGAGGTCGCCTACCTCGTCGACGGCGTGCCGGTCAACGACGTCTACGACCAGTCGTTCGCGTTCCAGGTCGAGAACCAGGCGATCCAGGAGGTCCAGGTCATCTCGGGCACGTTCAACGCCGAGTACGGCCAGGCCCAGTCGGGCGTCGTCAACATCGTGACGAAGGACGGGGGGGCCGAGTACCGGGCCTCGCTGGCGGCCTACGCCGGCGACTACGGGACGTCCCGGACCGACCTGTTCGAGCGGCCCCAGGCCTTCTCGCCGCTGGGTAACGTCGAGGCCAACGGGTCGCTCGGCGGTCCCGTCCCCGGACTCGGCAGCCGCCTGACGTTCTTCGCGTCGGGCCGGGCCGTCCGCAACGACGGCTACCTCTACGGCCGCCAGGTCGTGACGCCAACGTATGCCTCGACCGGCGAGCGCATCCCGGTCCAGGCCAACGGCCGGACCGTGTTCGTCCCGGGCCTGGGCGACAGCACGCTGGCGAGCCTCAACGGGTCCGAGCAGGCGACGGCCAACCTCAAGCTGACGGCCCAGGTCCCCGGCGGGCGGTTCGCCATCAACGGGCTGGTCCAGCGCGACCGGGGCCGGAATTACGACCCGCTGTTCCGCTACAACCCGGCCGGCCAGACGACCGTCCGCGGGGCGTCCGAGTCGGTGATCGCGACCTACACCGCGTTGTTGTCGGCCACCACGTTCGTCGACGTCAAGGCGGCCGGGTTCGCGAATGCCGTCGACGAGTACGTGTACGAGGACCCGCTCGACCCGCGCTACCCCAACGACGCGGCGCTGCGCGAACTGGCGCCGAACTTCAGCTTCTACCTCGGCGGCGTCCGCAACTCGTACTTCACGCGCGACACGCGGACGGCCGTCGGCCGGGTCGACGTGACGAGCCAGATCACACGCGCGCATCTGGTCAAGGGCGGCGTCGAGGTCAAGGCCCACACGCTGGGCCTCGACCGGTTCGACATCCGGAACAACGCGTCGACCGGGTTCCAGCCCCAGATCCCCCAGGCCGGCACGCCGGCGCATGTGTCGTATGAGGAGCGGCCCATCGAGGCCTCGGCGTACCTCCAGGACAAGATCGAGCTCGACTACTTCGTGGTGAACTTGGGCCTGCGGCTCGACTACTTCGACGCCCGGACGACGGTCCCCTCGGACTTTACGCGGCCGACGACCGGCGAGCGCGTGGCCACCGACGTCAAGGTCCAGCTCTCGCCTCGGTTGGGGTTCGCGTACCCGATCTCGGAGGCGGGCGTGGTCCACGTGGCCTACGGGCACTTTTTCCAGATGCCCCCCTTCGACTTCCTGTTCACGAACCCGGACTACGTCTACAGCCCCGAGGCCGGGCTCGGCCGGGCGTTCGGCTACGCCGACCTGGAGCCGCAGAAGACGGTCGCCTACGAGATCGGGCTCCAGCAGGGGATCACGTCGAACACGGGCCTCAACCTGACGGTCTACTACAAGGACATCCGGAACCTGCTGGGGACGCGGATCGAACGGATCGCGCCGGGCGTCGGCGAGAACTTCCAGCTCTCGTACTACGGCCGTTACACGAACCGCGACTACGGCAACGTCCGCGGCGTGACGCTGGCGTTCGAGCGCCGGTCCGGACGGGGCGGAGCCGGCCGCGCCGGGCTGGGCCTCAACGTCGACTACACGTACCAGATCGCCGAGGGCAACGCCTCGAACCCCCGCGACGTGCTCCTGCTCGAAGGGGCGAATGACGGGCGCGTGCAGCCGACCCAGCTGTCGCCGCTCGACTGGGACCGTCGCCACCAGCTCAACGTCCGCGTGGCTGTCGGCGAGGCCGACCGGAGCTACGGCTTGGTCAGCCTGGTCGGCCGTCTGGGCTCCGGCCTGCCCTACACGCCGACGCGCGCGGACGAGCGGACGGGCGTCGAGAACTCGGCGCGTCGGCCCGGAGTGGTCTCGGTCGACCTGTTCGCCACGCGCCAGGTCCGGATCGGCGGCCTGCGCCCGGGCCTGTTCCTGCGCGTCTACAACCTGTTCGACGCGGCCAACCTGACGAACGTCTACACCGACACCGGCCGGGCCGAGCCCAACCTCCGCTTCTACTCGGGCCAGCCGCTCGGGCTCAACACGCGCGAGGAGTTCCTGCTCCGGCCCGACTTCTACTCGGCGCCCCGCCAGATCCAGGTCGGCGTCTCGGTCGATCTCTAATGACTGAACCCGCCCTCCAGAACCCCCCGTCCGAGAGCGCACTCGCTGGCGCTCGCACCGCGCACTCGGACTGTCCCCCTCGAAGGGGGACAGCCACGCGAGCCGGGAGCGGAGCGACCTGCCGCGTGGCGGGGGGTCCCGGCGCTCCTCGCCCTGACCGACCCCTCATGCCCCGCGTCCTCCTCCTCGCCCTCGCCCTCGGGCTGGCGGCCCCGGCGCTCGCCCAGCGCCAGGCCGACCCGAACGACGGCAACCCCCAGCTGACCCAGTGGGGCGTTCTGGACGGCAACCGCGTCCGGACGCTCTACGCCAACCACGGCGAGATCGCGCGCTACCCCGACCAGCCGTCGGCCGAGTGGCCCAAGGGGTCGGGCCACAGCTACATCGACGGGATCGCGTTCGTCGTCTCGGTCGCCGCCCGCGACGCGAACGGCACCGTCATCTACCCGATGTCGACGAACTACCGCGAGGACATCGACCGCGACCCGGTGACCCAGGTCCCGTGGGGGTGGCACCCGGTCCCGGGGTACTCGAACCCGCGCCAGGCCAGCCCCGCCCGGTCCGACGACCCCCGCACGTGGCCCTCGACGTGGCCCGACCGGCCCATCGACTGGGCCGGCCAGTGGAACGGGCTCTTCGGGCGCGGGGTCACGAACGCCGATGTCGAGACGTACTTCGTCATGGACGACGCCTTTGACCCGGAGTGGAGCCAGCCGCCGCACCGGTTCTACCCGTGCCCCGGCGACACCGACCGCGGCGGGCTCGGCCTCGAGGTGGCCGTCCGCGGGCTCCAGTGGAATCACCCGCTCGCCCAGGACGTCATCTTCTGGGTCTACGAGATCACCAACGAGTGCGAGCAGGACTACGACGACGTCGTGTTCGCGCAGTACCTCGACTGGGGCATCGGCGGGACCGACGACTCGGGCGACGACGAGGGCGCCTACAACACGCGCTTGGATCTCGCCTTCGCCTTCGACGCCGACGGGATCGGGTCGCCCGGCCAGTGGAGCCCGGTCGGGACGGCCGGCTACGCGTTCTTGGAGTCGCCCGGCAACTCGACCGACGGGGTCGACAACGACGAGGACGGGATCACGGACGAGACGCGTGACAGCGGGCCCGGCGAGCTGGTCGAGGGCGCCGAGGCGATCCGCGCCGCCGTCGCCGCGCGCTACGACCTGGCCAACTTCGAGCAGTTCTACGGGCCGCTCGCGAACACCGCGGCGGTCCGCGACGGGCGCTGGTGGACGGGCGACGAGAACCTCAACTGGCAGACCTTCTCGGACGTCGACGAGGACGGCCAATACTCGGTCGGCGAGCCGCTGAACGACGACGTCGGCGCCGACGGGCTCGGCCCGAACGCGAGCAACTACCCGGGCCGCGACGTCGGCGAGGGCGACGGGCGGCCGACGGCGGGCGAGCCGAACTTCGACGCGCTCGACAAGGACGAGTCGGACCAGATCGGGCTCACGGGCTTCTCGGTCTTCGACGTCCACACCTACGAGCTGGAGGACGACGCCGAGGACTACGACGTCTTCCGCCGCGCGTTGCCGCCCCAGGACGTCGTGCTGGAGGGCGGCCGGAACCTGGGGATGTTCTTCGCCAGCGGCCCGTTCCCCCTCGCGTCGGGCCAGACCGAGCGGTTCTCGATGGCGCTCATCTTCGCCGATAAGGACTTCTCCGACCCCCGCCAGATCGACAACTCGTCGCTGGCGCGCAAGAAGCAGACGGTCCAGCAGATCTACAACGCGAACTACCAGTTCGCCCGCCCGCCCGACAAGCCGACCCTCGTGGCGACGCCCGGCGACGGCGAGGTCACGCTGACCTGGGACACGCGCGCCGAGCTGTCGTATGACCCGTTCCTGCGCGAGTTCGACTTCGAGGGGTACATGATCTACCGCTCGACCGAGCCCAACTTTAGGGAGAACCTGTTGGTCACCGACGCCTACGGCAACCCGGTGTATCAGCGGCCGCTCGCGCAGTTCGACCTGGTGAACGGGACGCGGGGCCTCCACCCGGTCCCCGTCAACGGCGTCCAGTTCAACCTGGGGAACGACTCGGGCCTCCGCCACAGCTACATCGACCGCGACGTGGTCAACGGCCAGACGTACTACTACGCGTTGGTGGCCTACGACCGCGGGCTCGTCACCCGCAACGCCGACGGCTCGATCCCGACCACGCCCGACGGCCAGGTCGACGGCCTCTCGCCGTCGATCACGACGGCCGTCATCAACAACGACCTCTCGGGCAACATCACGACCGACGTCAACACGGCCCAGGCGACGCCGCGCGCGCCGGCGGCCGGCTACGTCGCCCCGGGCGTGGCCGCGTTCGAGCGCGAGGTGCGCGGTACCGGCGCCATCGACCTCGCCATCGTGTCGCCCCCGTCGCTCGACGCGGCCGGCCGCTACCAGCTCCGGTTCACCAACGCGGACGCCGTCTGGGACACCGGCCTCGCGCCGACCTACGACCTGGTCGAGACGTCTAGCGGGACGGTGCTCGAGACGGGCACCCTCCGGCCCGGCCTCAACGAGTTGCCGCTGACCGCCGGGTTCTCGATTGCCGTCCAAGCGCCGTCCGAGATCGCCATTCCGGACTCGCGCGTCGCGTTCGCCGCGGGCGACGGCGGCACCCTCGTCCCCATCGTCACGCCGGGGACCGTCACGGCCGCCGTCTCCCCGACGCGCTACGTCCCGTTCCCGTACGACGTCGAGGTCCGCTTCGCCGAGCCGGGGACGGTGGCCCAAACGAGCCTGGTGCTCGCGTTCGGGCAGGCGGCGGTGGGGCTCCCGTTCGAGGTCGTCAACACGACGTTGGGGCGGCGGCAGGACGTGATCCTCGTCGAGGACAACCCGGACCTGCGCAACGGAGTGTGGGACCCCGGCGACCTGGTCGTCCTGGTCGACGGCGTGACGCCCGGAGCGACGCCGGCGCAGGCCGGCGGGGCGTGGACGGCCGGCTGGGCGTTCCGCCTGCTGCCGCCCGACGCCGGGATCGAGCCGCGCGCTCCGTCGGCCGGCGCCGTCCTGTCGTTCGGGCCGACCAAGCCGTTCGCGACCGGCGACCGCGTCGACTTCCAGTTCACGGCGCCCGAGTTCGACGCCGAGCTCGCGCGCGAGACCCTGGACGACGTCTACGTGGTGCCCAACCCGTACGTGGCCACGAGCACGTTCGAGCCGGCCAACCCGTACCTCGTCGGCCGGGGCGAGCGGAAGATCTTCTTCATGAACCTGCCGCCCCAGTGCACCATCCGGATCTACACGATCACGGGCGAGCTGGTCCAGACGTTGACCCACGACTCGACGGTCGACGACGGGCAGGAGCCGTGGGACCTGGTGTCGAGCGATGGGATGAACGTGGCCTTCGGCGTCTACCTCTTCCACGTCGACGCGCCGGGCGTCGGCGAGTCCGTCGGGCGGTTCGCCCTCATCAAGTAGCCCCATGACTGGTTCCAACTCTGGTCGCCCCATGATGGCCGACGTGCGTGGGCGTGTGGGGGTGGCCGATGTCGACCTGACTTCCCCCTTGCGTCCCTCTCGGAGTGTCCGCGGGCAGGGGCTCTCTCCATCCGCCCCTCCCCCTCATCCCGTCGTTCCCGCGCAGGCGGGGACCCAGAGTGGCGACCGCGGAACGGCCCTTCGACCGCCGGCCGTTCAGGGGGCGACCCGATCCGCCCGTGGGGCGCCCTCAGCGCGCGAGCCCTGGATCCCCGCCTCCGCGGGGATGACTCGGGAGGGTAGGAGGGGAATGGCACTCCCTGCGAACGTCCCACCCCGTCGGGGTAGACGTGGTCATCGCTCCCTCTGTGGCTGGGTCCTGGCGCTCGTGCTGGCGGTGGCCACCGTCGTCCCCGCTTCGGCGCAGAACGTCTCGCGGCGGGGGACGACGGCCGCGCCGTTCCTCACCATCGGCGTCGGCGCGCGGGGGATGGCGCTCGGCGGCGCCTTCACGGCGACGGTCGACGACGCGACGGCGCTCTACTGGAACCCGGCCGGGCTGAGCCAGATGACCTCGTCCCAAGCCGTCACGGCCCACTCCGAGTGGCTCGCCGACGTCAACCACGACTTCGCGGGCGTCGCGGTCCCGCTCGGCGGCGGCGTCGTCGGCGCGAGCGTGACGCTGCTGGGCGTGCCCGAGATGGTCGTCCGGACGGAGCTGAACCAGCAGGGGACCGGCGAGACGTTCGACGCCGCCGACTTGGCCGTCGGGCTGAGCTACGGCCGGGCCATCACCGACCGGTTCTCGCTCGGCGGGACGGTCAAGTACGTCCAGCAGCGGATCTGGAACTCGTCGGCCTCCAGCGTCGCCGTCGACGTCGGGACCCAGTTCCGGACCGATTTTTTCGGCGGGCTCACGATCGGCGCCCAGCTCTCCAACTTCGGCTCGGACCTCCAGCTCGACGGCCGCGACCTGCGCACGTTCGTGGACCCGGCGCCGAGCCAGGAGGGCAACAACGGCCGCATCCCGGCCGACTTCGCGCTCGACCGGTGGAGCCTGCCGCTCGACTTCCGGTTGGGCGTCGTGACACGGCCGCTCAACACGCGGCTCAACCAGCTTACCGTCGCCGTCGACGCGCTCCACCCGTCGTCGAACTACGAGAGCCTCAACGTGGGCGTCGAGTACGGCTTCCGCGAGCGGTTCTACCTCCGCGGCGGCTACCAGGGCCTGTTTCTGGACGAGGCCGAGGGCGGGCTCTCGCTCGGCGTGGGCGTCCGCCAGCCGCTGCCGTACCCGGACGGGATGGCGTCGATCGACCTCGCCTACCGCGACGCGGGTCGGCTGGGGCAGGTCCAGATGATCGGCTTGAGCCTGTCCTTCTGATGCCTCTCCTGAGATGCCGACCCGCACACGTGTCATCCTGAGCGAATGCGAAGGATCTCAACTCGGACTCCCCGCTCGCGAGGCCGGTACCGACGGCTCGGAACGTCGGCGTCGAGATCCTTCGCTGTGCTCAGGATGACAATCGTTTCGCGGTAGCCCGTCCCTTGTCGACCATGCGCACGCCCGCCGTTCTGCTCGCCGTCGTGGTCGCCCTCGCGGGGTGCGGCGGCGGCGAGCGCGCGGTCGAGGCCGACGGGCCGGTCCGGCTGGTGTACTGGACGAGCCAGAACCCCCAGGAGCGGACCGTCGCCGACACGCTCGTGGCCCGGTGGAACCGGACGCACCCCGACGTCCAGGTCGCCGTCCAGCCGATCCCGGCGGGCCAGTCGTCGGAGGAGGTCCTCCTCGCGTCCATCGTCGCCGGGACGACGCCGGACATCTGCTCGAACATCGCGCCCAGCGCGCTCCACGACATGGTCCGCGCGGGCGGCCTCGTGCCGCTCGACGGGTTGCCGGGCTTCGACAGCCTGATGGCGGCCCGCGTCCCGCCCGAGCTGGTCGAGCGGTTCCGCAGCGCCGACGGCCGGTTCTACCAGCTCCCCTGGAAGACGAACCCGATCCTGATGATGGTCAACCCGGAGATGCTGCGCGACGCGGGCGTAACGCGCATCCCCCGGACTTACTCGGAGTACCTCGCCGCCGCCGCGCTCGTCACCCAGGACACCGACGGCGACGGGCGGACCGACCGCTGGATGGGCACTCGGGACATCCGCCCGATCTGGTGGCAGCGAACCTTCGACGTCTACCCGCTCTACGTCGCCGCGAGCGGCGGCCAGACCCTGTTCGACGCCCAGGGCGACCTCGCGATCGACGACCGGGCGATGACGAGTGTGCTCGGCTTTTTCCAGACGCTCTACGCCCGGGGCTACTACCCGCGCTCGACGTTGCAGGGCAACGCCTTCGCCCAGCGCCGCGTGGCCACCGACTTTACGGGCCCGTGGACGATTGGCTGGCTGGCCGAGAACGCGCCTGACCTGGCCGTCGACTTCGCGCCCGTCCCCGTCCCCGACAGCACCCCGCTCGGCGACGGGCCGCCGGTCACCTACGGCGACTACAAGAACATCGCGCTCTTCGCCACGACCCGGCACCCGGAGGCGGCGTGGGCCTTCGCCCGGTTCCTCGTCTCGCCCCAAGCCGACCGGCTGCTGATCGAGACGACGCGCCAGATCCCGATCCGCTCCGGCCTGCTGGACGACCCCCAGCTCGCGCCGTTCTTCGCCGAGCACCCGTCGATGCGGCGCTTCGCCGAGCAGGCCGCGGCCACGCGCGGCGTCGACGCCGTGCCCAACCTGCCCGAAACGCTCGACGCCGTGGCCCAGGGCTACGAGCGGACGATCTATGAGGTCGAGACGCCGGCCCAGGCGGTCCGCAGCACGAAGGACCGGATCGGCGTCCTGCAGGCGTGGGCGCAGTGACCGAGACGCCCCACACGGTCGCCGAGGCCACGGTCCCCGCGATGCAGCCGGCGACCGACGTCCCGGCCGTCCCGGCGCACGCCGTCGACCCGCCGCCGCCGCGGCGCGAGCGGTCCGACTGGCGCGGCGTGGCGTTCGCGGCGCCCTACCTTGCCCACCTCGGTCTGTTTTTTGGGTATCCGCTGGCGTTCGCGGCCGTCCTCATCTTCCACCGCTGGGACGTCGTGACGCCGATGGAGTGGGTCGGCGGCGGCAACATCGCGCGGCTGGCCCAGGACGACCTGTTCGCGCGCGCGATGCTCAACACGGGCGTCTTCCTGGCACTCCACATCCCGCTGCAGATCGCTGTCGCGCTGCTGTTTGCCGAGCTGCTCAACGGCAAGCTCCGGGGCCGGGCGTTCTTCCGGACCGTCTACTTCCTGCCCGTCGTCGTGTCCGGCGTCGTCGTGACGATCCTGTTCCAGCAGCTCTTCGCCTTCGACGGCGGCTACGTGAACGGCGTGCTCGGGGCCCTCGGCGGCGAGGCCGTCCCGTGGCTCGTGTCGCCGGCCTGGGCGATGCCGTCGATCGCCCTCGTGGCGACGTGGAAGAACGTCGGCTTGTACGTGCTGCTGTTCCTGGCCGGCTTGCAGAACGTCCCGCCGACGCTGTACGAGGCGGCCGACGTCGAGGGCGCGACGCGGTGGCAGCGCTGGCGACTTATCACGTTGCCGATGCTCAACCCGATGATGGTGACCGTCGTCGTGCTCTCGACCATCGGCGGGTTCTCGCTCTTTATCGAGCCCTACGTGCTGACGGGCGGCGGGCCGCTCAACAGCACGCTGTCGGGGCTCCTCTACATCTACAACCAGGCGTTCTACTTCAACCACATGGGCTACGCGGCCACCCTCGGGCTGGCCTTCGCGTTGCTGATCTTCGCCGTCGTGCTCGTGCAGCGCCGCGTCGTCGAGTCGGACGTGGCCTGACCTTTTTTGACGAGACGAGGGCACGGCACGCCGTGCCCCTACGGGTGCTCCCATGAAATCTTCGGCGCTCAGAACGTTGCTCGCGTATTCGACGCTCGTCGTGGGCGCCGTCGTGTTCGCGTACCCGTTCGTCTGGATGGCGCTGGCGACGTTCAAGCCCGAGGCCGACATCGCGGCCCTCAACCCGTTCCCGTCCGAGTGGACCGTCGACAGCTACCGGCTCGTCTTCGGGTCGGTCCCGCTGGGGCGGTCGTTCCTCAACTCGGTCGTCGTGACGGGCTGCGTGACCACGCTGGCGCTCGTGTTCGGGTCGCTCACCGCCTACGGCCTGTCGCGGCTGACGTGGCGCGGGCGCGACGCCGCGTTCTCCGTGATCCTGTTCACGATGATGGTCCCGTTCCTGGTCCTGCTCATCCCGCTCTACACCTTGGTCGTCGGGTTCGGGTGGACCGACAGCTACGCCGGGCTCGTGGTCCCGTTCATGATGAACGCGACGGCCGTGCTCGTCTTGCGCCAGCACTTCGTGACGCTGCCCCAGAGCCTGGTCGACGCGGCGCGGATCGACGGGGCGGGCGAGCTGCGGATCCTGTTCCAGATCGTCTGGCCGGCGTCGGTCCCGGCGCTCGTCACGGCCGGCATCCTGGTCTTTATCGGGAGCTGGAACGAGGTGCTGTGGCCGCTGATGGTCGTCCGCGAGCAGGAGATGATGACGATGCCCCAGACCGTCGCCCTGTTCGCCGTCGGCGGCGGGGCCGAGGGCCGGCTCGGACCCCAACTCGCGGCGGCCCTCCTGCTCGCCGTCCCCATCATCGCGGCCTACCTCGTGTTCCAGCGGCGGTTCGTCGAAAGCCTCGCCACCAGCGGCCTCAAAGGATGACACGGATCTCTCACCGTCTTTCGGATCGAGCCCACTCGCGGCCCGTCGAGGAGTCCCCACCTGCTTCGGTGCCGGTCCGGACGTGCGGGGCTGCGGCGGTCTCAGGCTCCGCCCGTGTCCCTCTCCCATCCACCCGTCATCCCCGCGCAGGCGGGGATCCAGGGATCGAGCGGCACGATGGGAAGAGCGACTTCCCGGGCCGGGAGAGTCGTCTCCTTGTGTCTCCCCGTCTGCCGGAGAGCCCACAGCCGTCACTCTGGATTCCCGCCTGCGCGGGAAGGACGCGTGGGCGTTTGGAAGCCGTCGGGCGGAGGTCTGGGCGCCGACGGGGGCTGACGGGCGCGCTGGTCGTCGCGCTCGTCTTCCTCGGCGCCTGCGCTCCGAGCTTGCCGGCCCGCGTGGCCGTGGGACCCGACCTGCCGGCCGAGCCGTCGGCGGCGCTGAGGGCCTCCGGGTTTACCCTCGACCACCTCGACTTCTTGGGCGAGGATGTCGTGGTCGACGGCGACACGATCCGGCTCGTCCACATCTATGCCGAGCCGGACGAGAACGGCGGCTGGGTGTTCGTCGGCGACGACGACGAGGGGATCGCGTGCGTCGACGACGTGGCGCGCGCGGCCGTCGTCTACCTCCGCCACTACGAAGTCACCGGCGACGACGCCTCGCGGCGGACGGCGGTCAAGCTGCTCCGGTTCGTCCGCCACCTCCAGGCCACGTCGGGCCTGTTCTACAACTTCGTCTGGGACCGCGACCTGACGCCGAACACGACGTTCGTGACGAGCGTGGCCTCGGACGTCTCGTGGTGGACGGCCCGCGCGGTCTGGGCGCTCGGGACGGGCGCGCGCGTGCTGGCCCAGAGCGACCCGGCCGAGGCCGCGGCGGCGCTGGCGTCTGTCCGCCGCGTCGAGCCGCACCTCGACCGGCTGCTGGCGCGCTACGGCGAGACCGCGCTGGAAGACGGCCGCCCGTTCCCCCAGTGGCTCATCGCCGAGACCGGCGCCGACGCCACAAGCGAGCTGCTGCTGGGCCTGGTCGAGGTCGAGCGGACCGCGCCGACGCCCGAGGGACAGCGCCGCGCCCGCCAGTTTGCTGAGGGGATCGGCGCGCTCCGGTTCGGGTCGCTGGAGGCCTCGCCGTGGGGTGGCCACGCCTCGTGGGTCGGCGGGTGGCACGGGTGGGGCAACAGCCAGACCCAGGCGCTCGCGAGTGGCGTGGCCGCCGACGTGCTCCCCGACGCCGCGCTCGCGAGCGCCCGAGCCGAGGCGCGCTCGCTCTACGCGCACCTGCTGGTCGAGGGCTGGCTCCACGAGATCACCTACGCGACCGGCGCCGAGCGGGCGTTCGAGCAGATCGCCTACGACGTCCGCCCGGCCGCCGTCGGGCTGGCGCGTCTCCACCGAGCGACCGGCGACCCGGACTACGGCGTGATGGCGGGCCTCGCCGCCGCCTGGTTCGCCGGCGACAACCCCGCCGGCGCGGTCATGGCCGACCCCGAGACCGGGCGCGGCTACGACGGCATCTTGTCGCCCGACCGGATCAACGGCAACGCCGGCGCCGAGAGCACCATCGAGGCCCAGATGACGCTGCTCGACGTGGGCCTCGACCCGGTCGCCGCGCCGTGGATGCACGCCCGGTCGGGCCCGCCCCAGACGGGCGCGCTCGACGGCCGGCCCGTCCGCTACCGTGTGTGGGAGGCCGACGGGCGCCGCGCCGTCGTCGTGCTCGACCGCCCGGCCCACACGTCCTCTGTCCACGTCGGCCCCGCGGCCGACGCCGTTCTCGCCCGACTCGCTCCATGACCTCTGATCCCCTCGTCGCCGACCGGCCGGAGGCCTCCGCCGTGGAGGCCCTCCCGCTGTTCTCGCGCGCGCCCGCCCCGGTCCTGGAGCCGACGGGCGGTGTGCCGTGGGCCTCGGGCGCCGTGTTCAACCCCGGCGCCGCGCTCGACACCGACGGCACGCTGCGGCTGCTCGCGCGCGGCGTCCCGGCCGGCCACCGCCGCGTCGAGATCGACCACGAAGACGCCTACGAGGCGGCGTTCGGCTACGACAATTACGTCTCGACGCTGGGCCTGGCCACGCGCCAGCCCGACGGGAGCTTCCGGCTGGCGCCCGAGCCGCTCATCGCTCCGATCGGCACCGTCGATCGCTACGGCTGCGAGGACGCCCGCGTGACGTGGCTGGGCGACCGCTGGTGGATCACCTACACGGCCCTCGCCGAGCCCGCCGCGACCGCGAACCGCGGCGTCGGCATCGCGCTCGCGTCGACGACGGACTGGGAGACCGTCGAGCGGTACGGTCGGATCGGGCCCGACGTCCGCGACAAGGACGCCGCGCTGTTCCCCGACTGGGTCGGCGGCCAGATCGCGATGTTCCACCGGATCGCGCCCGACGTCCAGATCGTCTTTTTCGAGGACCAAGAGCAGATGGTGGCCCCCGGCGCCCGGTTCTGGGAGCGCGCCTTCGCCCGCCTGGACGAGTCCGTCGTGCTCCGCCCCGAGCGGCCGTGGGAGGAGAAAAAGGTCGGCATGGGTCCGCCGCCGATCTGGACGCCCGAGGGGTGGCTCGTCGTCTACCACGCCGCCGACGCGGCCCACGTCTACCGGGCCGGCCTGGCGCTCTTGGACCTCGACGACCCCCGTCGCGTGATCGCGCGGACGCGCCGGCCCGTCCTGGTGCCCGAGCGCTCGTTCGAGGTCGACGGCGACGTGCCCAACGTCGTGTTCCCCCAGGGCGCCGTGGTCGAGGGCGGCGACCTCCACCTGTACTACGGCGCCGGCGACCGCGCCATCGGCCACGCCTGGGCGCCGCTCGCCGACGTGCTCGACCTGCTCACCGACGAGGCGCGCACGCCGTCGGTCGTCCCCACCGTCACGTTCGACTTTGCCGGCCACCGCGACCGCCGGCGGACGCTCGGTGCGAGCCCCGTCGACGTCGAACGGATGCACGGCGGGCGCCCCATCCTGGAGCCGGTCCCGGAGCACCCGTGGGAGTCGGCCGTCGTGCTCAACCCGGCGGCCGTCCGGGTGGAGCCCGGCCCGGACCTCGACGGGATGATGGACGCTTGGGGCCTCGACGGCGACCAACGCCGGCGGCTGGCGGAGGGCGCGTGTGTGATGCTGTACCGCGCTCAGGGCACGGCCTATGCCCGTGAGACGCCCGCGGGCTCGCACGCGGCGTCGTCGCTCGGCCTGGCCGTCTTCACGCCAGACCTCGACCTGGTCTACCGCGCCGCCGAGCCCGCTCTCGCGCCCGACCAGCCGTTCCACGACCTGGGCGTCGAGGACCCGCGCTGCACTCTCGTCGGCGACACGTACTACCTCCACTACACCGGCTACACGAGCGGCGCCGGCGGGGAGCCGCTGGCCTTGGCCGCCGGCCGGGTCCAGCTCTGCCTGGCGACCACGCGCGACTTCGTCCGGTGGACGTCGCACGGGCCCATCCCCGGAGATGTCAACGCGCACGGCGACAAGAACGGGGCGCTCTTCCCCGAGCCCGCCGCCGGCCGCTGGTGGCTGTGGCACCGGCCGATGGGCGGCCCGCATCCGATGGCGATGCACCTGGCGTCGGCCGACTCGCCGGACGGGCCGTGGACGTCGCACGGCCTCGCGCTCGCGTCGCACCGGTTCCACGGCCACGCCCGCTCGTGGCTCGGCGCGGCCGGCCCGCCGGTGGCCTTGGGCGACGGCCGGTTCCTCGCGCTCTACCACCAGGGCCACCTGTCGTTCGACGGGCGCCGCCTCTACAACCTGTCCGCGATGTGGGTCGAGCCGGCGGCCGAGCGGCCGGTGCTCGCCCGCGTCGAGCCGATCCTGCGGCCCGAGGGCGACGCCGAGCGCGTCGGCGACCCCGAGCTCGGCGTCGACAACGTCGTGTTCTCGTGCGCCAACTACCTCGACGGCGAGCACTTGGTGATCCCGTACGCCGGGGCCGACAGCCGGATCTTCGGCGCCCGCCTGGTCCTGGCCGACCTGGTGGCCCACCTCGAACGCTCTGCGCACACCGCCTAAGGATCTCCGTGATTCGCCTCCTCGACATAGCCGTCATTCCCGCGCACGCGGGACTCCATGCGATGCCTGTGCCCGGCGAGCGGCTCCCTATGGATCCCCGCGTCCGCGGGGACGACGGCTGGTCTGATTGGCGACACGTCGAGGCTCCGGAAACAAAGCGCCTTGGCTAAGGGGGTAGGGACCGGCCCAGTCTCCTCACCCCTGCCATTTGCTGACAGCCACTTGGCCCCTCGAAACCATGACCTCGATCCGCCGCGCGCTCCTCGTCTCTCTCGCCCTCGCCGCACTCGCGCCGGCCGACGCCCAGCAGGTGGCCATCCCGCGCGTCGACCAGATGCCGGCGCTGCCCGCCGACTACCGGCTCCGCGACTGGGACGCCGTCACCCGAGGCGCCGACTCGCTGATCTTCGACACACAGCGGACCGGCACGTACCTCCCGCTAGCGGCCACCTACGGCGGGACCGTCAACTACCCCGAGCACGGGTCGTTCGGGATCGAGACGTACGTGGGGCAGGGCAACGAGGTGCCGGGCGAGGCCATCACGGCGCTGCCCGCGCTCGTCGGCGCGACGTGGGCCGGAGCCAGCAAGCGGGGCCAGTTCGGCGTCGACTGGGTGCTCCGG
Organism: uncultured Bacteroidota bacterium; assembly: GCA_963848075.1. GTDB lineage: Bacteria > Bacteroidota > Rhodothermia > Rhodothermales > Rubricoccaceae > Rubrivirga. The sequence goes on along the minus strand of CAWKCB010000004.1, from coordinate 948,498 downwards.
GCCGAGCAGTTCTTCAACCGCCGGCCCGAGGAGAACGTCTACCTCAACGCGCCGCGCGCGACGTCGGGCGACGACTGGTGGTACGACACGATGCCCAACGTCTTCTTCTACCAGCTCCGCGCGCAGTACCCCGGCGTCGGCGAGTTCGACCGCCAGTTCCGATGGGTGGCCGATCAGTGGCTGAGTGCCGTCGACGCGCTGGGGGGGAGTGCGATGCCGTGGAGCCTGCCGGCCATCTCGTATCGAGGGTTCGCGCTCTCGACGATGACGCCGCGGCTCGACGGCGTGCCCGAGCCCGAGGCGGCCGGCGCCATCGGCTGGCTGCTCTACTCGGCCTACCGAGAGACGGGCGACGAGCGCTACCGGATCGGGGCCGAGCAGGCGCTCGCGGCCCTGGAGCGCCAGAGCCAGAACCCGTCCTACGAGCTCCAACTTCCGTACGGCACACTCGCGGCGGCGCGGATGAACGCCGAGGTCGGCACCCACTTCGACATCGAGACGCTGCTGACGTGGTCGTTCGAGCGCGGCCCGCTCCGCGGATGGGGGACGATCGCAGGCAAGACGCGCGGCGGATACACGCTCGACGGATTGGTGGGCGAGGTCGACGGCGACGGCTACGCGTTCGCGCTCAACGGCTTCCAGCAGGCGGCGGCGCTCGTCCCCGTCGCCCGCTACGACGACCGGTTCGCGCGTGCCATCGGCCGGTGGATGGTCAACCTGGCGAGCGCCTCGCGCCTGTTCTACAGCACCGCGCTGCCGGCCCAGAACCAGGACGGCGAGGACTGGGCGTTCGCGAACGACCCGCGCGGACTGCTCGCCTACGAGGCGCTGCGCGGGACGCTCGGCGGCGTGAGCCCCTTCGCGACCGGCGACGCCCTCCGCAACGGGTGGGCGCCGACGAACCTCTCGCTCTACAGCTCGGCGTCGGTCGGCTACCTCGCCGCCGTCGTCGACTCGACCGAGGTGCCGGGCATCCTGCGCCTCGACCTGCGCACGACCGACGTCTACCGGACGCCGTCCTTCCCGTCGGTCCTCGTCTACAACCCGTATCCCACCGAGCAGACCGTGACGGTCCCGCTCTCGTTCGGGACCTACGACGTCTACGACGCGGCGGCCAACGCCTTTTTGGCGCGCGGCGTCTCGGGCCAGGCGTCGGTCTCGATCCCGGCCGACGCCGCCCGCGTGCTCGTCTTCCCGACCGCCGGCGGCGCCGAGACCTCGGTCGACGGGCGCCGCAGCATCAACGGCGTCGTCATCGACTACGACGACGGGACGGGCGGCAACGCGCCGCCGCGCGTCCGCGCCCTCGTCGCGAGCGACACGACGCTGGCGCGCGTCCAGACGGCCACCCTCTGGTGCACGCCCGACGACGCCGAGACCGCCGAGCCGACGGTCTCGTGGACCGCCTCGCGCGGCACCCTCGTGGCCGACGGGCGGACGGCCACGTGGTCCTCGCCCGACGTCGGCGACGCGGTCGTCACCTGCACCGCGAGCGACGGCGAGCGGACGGGCGCGTCGGCCCTCACGTTGCGCGTCGTCCAGAACCAGCCTCCCACGGGCGCCGCGATCACGTCGCCGGACGCGGTCGACGTCGGCGGGACCGTCGACCTGGCGTGCGCGGCGACCGACCCCGACGGCGACACGCTGAGCTACACCTGGACCGTCACGGCTGGGGCGGTCGGCGAGACGGGCGAGACAACGACGTTTTCGGCGCCCGACGCGCCGCAGGCCGTCACGGCGACCTGCACAGCGACCGACCCGTCGGGGGCGACGGCGACCGCGAGCCGGCTGATCGTCGTCGGCCGCCTGATCCTGGACCTCGGGCTCGATGGCGTCGCCGACGACGCGACGGTCTTCGACCACGACGGGACGGTCTCGGGCGCGGCCCCGGCGGCGGGCCGCGACGGCGCGGAGGGCGGGGCGCTCGCTTTCGACGGCGTCGACGACGTGGTGACGATCCCGTCGGCCCCGACGCTGACGCCGACCGGCGAGGTCTCGGTGAGCGTCTGGCTCCGGCCGAGCGACCTTCCCGAGCGCGAGATGTTCGTCGTCTCGCACGGGTCGTGGCAGAACCGCTGGAAGCTCTCGCTCACGCCCGAGGCCCGCCCGCGCTGGACCGTCAACACGACGGCGCGGATCGTCGACCTCGACGCGCCGACGCCGGTCGCCGAGGGCGCGTTCACGCACTTGGTCGGGACCTACGACGGCGCCCGGATGCGGCTCTACGTCAACGGCGCCCCGGCGGCGGACGTGGCCCAGGACGGCCCAATCCGCTCGACCGACCTCCCGCTGCTCGTCGGCCAGATGCTCCCCGGCCAGGCCGACTTCAACTTCCCCGGCACGGTCGACGACGTCCGCGTCTACAACAAAGCGCTGACGGCCGACGAGGTGCTGGCGCTGTTCGGCGGCGAGACGGCCGGGCAGGAGAGGCCGGACGGTAGGGGAGGGCTCGGCCTCCCGTTCCCCAACCCGGCACGGGACCGCGTGACCCTCCGGCTCGACCGGGACCGCGCCGACGCCGCCCTGATGACGGTCGTCGACGCGCTCGGGCGGACGGTGGCCGTGCTCTGGGACGGGCCGCTCGCGGCGGGCTCACACACGGTCGTCTGGGACGTGGGCGCCGTCGCCGCCGGCGTCTACGTCGTCCGGCTGGAGGACGCGGCCGGGACCGCGAGCCGCCGGGTCCTGGTCGCCCGCTAGCCCGGTGGACGAGCGCCCGCGGCCGTGGTGGCAGACCGGGGTCCTCTACCAGATCTACCCCCGCTCGTTTCAAGACACCGACGGCGACGGCGTCGGTGACCTCGACGGGATCACGAGGCGCCTCGGGGTCGTGGCCGGCTTGGGCGTCGACGCCGTCTGGATCAGCCCGTTCTACCCGTCCCCGATGGCCGACGGCGGCTACGACGTGGCCGACTACTGCGGCGTCGACCCCGACCTGGGCGACCTCGCGGCGTTCGACCGGCTCGTTGCCGAGGCGCACCGGCTCGGCCTGCGCGTCGTCGTGGACTGGGTGCCGAACCACTCGTCGGACCGGCACCCGTGGTTCGCGAGCAGCCGCCGGAGCCGCGAGAGCCCGCACCGCGAGTGGTACGTCTGGCGCGACGCCCGGCCGGGCACGGGGCCCGGAACCGAACGTCCGCCCGCGCCGCCGTCGAACTGGCTCTCGGCCTTCGGAGGCCCGGCCTGGACCTGGGACGACGCGACCGAGCAGTTCTACCTCCACTCGTTTCTGCCGGAGCAGCCCGACCTCAACTGGCGGCACGGCGCGCTCCGCGACGCCATGCTCGACACGCTTCGGTTCTGGCTCGCCCGCGGCGTCGACGGCTTCCGCGTCGACGTGGCCCACCACATCGCCAAGGACCCGCTGTTCCGCGACAACCCGCCCGAGCCGCACCCCGACGCCGGCCACAAGCCGGTCTCGGACTACGACCGCCAGCGCCACCTCCACGACCGCGCGCACCCCGACGTCCACCGGCTGTTCCGCCAGCTCCGCCGCGTGGTCGACACGTGGCCCGACGGGCGCGAGCGGGCGCTGTTCGGCGAGATCCACCTCGGCTACGACCTCGCGCAGTGGGCGAGCTACTTCGGCGACGACGACGAGCTCCACCTGCCGCTCCACTTCGGACTGCTGGCGACGCCGTGGACGGCCGACGGGCTCGGCGCCCACGTCGAGGCGGTCGAGGCCGTGCTGCCGCCCGGCGCGTGGCCGAGCTGGGTGTTGGGCAGCCACGACGAGCGCCGCTTGGTCTCGCGGCTCGGCCCGGCCGGCGCGCGCCTCGCCGCCGTCCTGCTGCTCACCCTCCGCGGCACGCCGACGCTCTACGCCGGCGACGAGATCGGCATCCCCCAGGTCGACGTTCCCGCGCACCGAGCCCGCGACCCGGCCGCCGTGCGCACCGGCGTCGCCGGCCTGGGACGCGACGGCGGGCGGACGCCGATGGCGTGGGACGCCTCGCCGAGCGCGGGCTTCTCGACGGCCGCGCCCGACCGTCACTGGCTGCCGCTCCACCCGACGCACGCGCGCGTCAACGTCGAGACGCAGTCGGCCGACCCCGGGTCGCTCCTCCGCTTGTACCGGCGACTCCTAACACTCCGCCGCGCGACGCCGGCGCTCCACAGCGGGTCGTACGCCCCGTGCAACGGGATGCCGGCGGCGGTGTTCGGGTACGTGCGGGAGCATGGGGACAGCCGTGCGGTCGTCCTTCTAAACCTGAGTGACCACGCCGCGTCCGTTCCCCTTCCTCCCGGTCGCTGGCGCATGGGTGCGTCCACGCACCGTCGGGACGAGGTCTCGGCGGCCGTCCCTACTCTCGCGCCGCGCGAGGGGGTGGTTCTGGTCGCGTCGTAGGGGCTCTCTGGATTCGCTGCGCACGGTCGTCTCGCCGGCCCTCCCTTCACCCCCGGATCGAGTTCGGGGCCGGCTCTGTCCCTCTCCCCGAGGGAGAGGGGCAGGCCCCAGGTACAGAGCACCTGGCGTGAGGAACGGACCGACTCAGAAGCGCACCCCGTCCCCACCCGAAGGGCGCTCTAGTAATTGATCGTGTCCTCGACCTGCGGCGGCTTGGCGGGCAGCCGGTCGATCGACTCGCGGCGGCGGGTCGGCGCCGAGGCCGGCGACCCGTCGGCGACCGGCTGGCGGCCGAGGTTGACGCGGGGGTCGACCGACAGCAGCGTCTCGGTCGTGGCGACGAGCTCGCGGAACGACGACGTCCGCCAGATCGAGCGGTGGATCCGGGCCACCTTGGCCTGGGTCTGCCGGTAGCGCGAGTCGGGGGCCTCGGAGGCGAGCCGTTGGAGGTCGTCGTGGATCCGGTCGAGCCGGGCCTGGGCCGAGCGCGTAAACCCGAACCGGCCCGTGTCGGTCACCAGGCGGTCGTAGGCGACGTCGGTCTCGGTCCGCTCGCCGTCCTCCAGCAGGAACGTCCGCTCGTTGAACGGCTCCGACTCGCCGATCACGTCGAGCCCGACGCGGCGCAGGACGGACGTGGCCCCGGCGGGGAGGAAGAACCGGACGGGCGTGCTGCCCGCCGACGCCGCCAGCCGGAGGTCGCCGGAGGCCGGGACGCCGCCGCCCGGCGCCGCCGGCAGGGCGATGTGGGGGTTAAGGTCGCGGAACTTCTCGTACAGCGTCTCGCCCTCGACCGGGCCCCACGTCAGGCGCTGCCCGTGCGGCTCGAGCGCCGTCAGGATCTGCGAGAGCCGGGCCGTCGAGCCGGGGCGGACGCGGACGCGCTCGGCGTGGATCGTCTGGGACGGGTCGATCAGCTGGTCCTCCGTTGCCCGGAGCGAGCCGTAGGCCTTGAGCACGTAGACGCGCGACTGCGGTCCGAAGCTCGACACCTCGTCGACGCGCTCGAACCCGTCGGTCACGCCCCACATGTAGGCGTCCGAGACGTGCTGGCCGCGCGCCGTGCCCGGGTTGGCCCGGAGGTACTCGCGGTACAGCTTGAAGATGTTGCCCGGCCCCGTGTGGTACGCCGAGATCCCCGGCAGCTCGTGGCCGACCGAGTTCGCGTAGGCGCGGACCAACATCATGTAGGGCTCCATCGCCAGCAGCGGGTGCTGCTCCTCACGCACCTGGACCGTGCCTCCCGAGGCCACCGGCAGCGCGTACTGCTCCACGTCGAACATCCGCAGGATGTCGGGCATCATCTGGTACCGGCTCCGCGCGCCGGCCGACGACACCAGCCGGTCCTGGTTGAACGTCTCGACGGTCCCGATCTCGGTCGCGAGCACGCTCAGCCCGAGCCGCCGCGCCAGGTTGACCTCGTAGGTGAGGTACCGGCTGTCGCGGCCGCGCGCCTCCAGCGTCTGGTCGGCGTAGCCCCAGCGGATCACGATGTCGTCCTTGGGGATCCCGTAGTCCCTCCACTTGTCGCGGAGCATGCGCGTGGCCGTCCGGCGCTCCCGGTTGACGGTGTCCCACGAGACCTGGCCGGCCCCGTCGAACCGGTCCTTGACGTCGCGGAGCTGGTGGACCTCGAGGGTCTCGCCCGTCCGCTCGTCGATGACGCGGATGGTGAAGTTGTCGTCGACGCCGTAGGCCTTCCGGTACATGTCGAGGCGCCAGCGGAAGTCGGCGAGGTGGCTGTCGCTCGCGTCGGCGTCGGTGGCGAGCCCGGCGAAGGCGCCGGCGAAGTACTGGCCGTAGAGCCGGTCCGGGTGGATGTCGAGCCCGCGGAACGTGTAGGGGTCGTCCGGGCTGAACGGGACGACGGCCTCGGCCTTGGCGCCCGACTCCGGCGACGAGGCCGGGGCCGCCGCGCGGATCTCGTCGCCGTACATGGCCGCCACGAGCGCCCCGATCGCGATCAGCCCGGCGAGCGACAGCAGCGGGATCCGGACGGCCTCGCGGAACGCCCGCCGCCCGGCCGCGCCCTGGGCCGAGAGGTCGTCGTGCTCGTCGACCGGGGCGCCCTCCGCGTCGCGCGGGAGCGGGTCGTCGGTGGCGTCGAGCGGGCGGAACGGAGAGGGGTCGTTGGGAATGGACATCAGAGGCGTGTAAACAGAGGAGGCGTTGACCGTCGTTCCTTCAAAAACCGGGCCGAGGCATCGATCGTTCCTGACGGCCCGAAAGACGAGCGCGCTCGACCAGATCTTGGAACAGCGCGTCCAGCGCCGGCTCCATCGCCTCGGGGTGAAACTGGACGCCGACGAACGACCCGTCCGCGCTCTCGATGGCCTCGACGGTCCCGTCCGGCGCGCGCGCTGCGACCGCCATCCCGTCGCCCGGCTCGGCGATGGCCTGGACGTGCCGCGTGTTGACGACGAGCGAGTCCCGCCCGACGACGTCGCGGAACCGGCTGCCCTCGACGACGGCGACGGGGTGCTCGGTCCCCCCGCGTCCGCGGCTGTGGACGGCCGTGCCCTCGACCTGGCGCTCGACGTCGGCCCAGATCGTGCCGCCGCGCAAGGCGCTCGCGAGCTGCATCCCGTAGCAGATGCCCAACGTCGGGCGGCGGGCGTCGAGGAAGGCCCGGAGCAAGCGGACGTCCGAGGCGACGCGGTCGGGGTCGGTCTCGTCGATGTCGTCGGGCAGCTCGCCCACCAGCCCGTCGGCGACGGCCGGGCCGCCCGTCACGACCAGCCCGTCGAGCAAGGCGACGAACGCGTCGGCGGCGGCGTCGGTCGCCAGCATCGGGACGACGAGCGGCAACCCGCCCGCCCGCTCGACGGCGCGGACGTAGGCGAGGTCGAGGCGCTGTTCGCGGGCGCCCGACTCGGTCGTGTTGAGCGACGTCGTGATTCCGATCCGGGGGCGGTCCATCACAGGTCGGCCAGCCGGAGGCGGCCGGGGAGAGGGGAGGGGGCGGGGTCCAGGCCCAGCGTCAGCGTGCTCTCGCCCCGAAAGCTGGACGCGACGACGCCGTCGAACTCGCCGTCGTCGAGCGCTCGGTGGAGCGCGCCCTTGATGGTCCGCTCGGCGCCGCGGTCCGCGGTCGAGGTCCCGTGGACCAGGCGGATCGTCCGCCGGCCGTGGTCGGCGGCCTGGGCCACCGCCGACCGGGCCAGGGCGAGGGCGTCGGCGACGCGCGCGCCGTGGAGGTCGAGCGTGACCGACTGGCCGTCGTCGTCGAGTCGAGGGTAGGGCACGGGGCGGAGGCAAGAGAGACGAGGGGCGAACGGGACCGCGGGCCGGGCGTTCCTGGGGTCCCTCCGCTCGCTCCCCTCCCGTCCGATGACGCTGTCCTGGCCTCTCCTCAAGTCCCTCGCCACCACCACCGTCCAGGAGGTCACCGACGACGACGTGCCGACGCTGGCGGCGGCCATCGCGTACTACACCGTGTTCTCGCTGCCGCCGCTGCTGGTGCTGCTCGTGGCCATCGCCGGCGCCGTGCTCGGGCCGGACGAGGTGGCCCGGGCCCTCACCAAGCAGGCCGGGTCCGCCGTCGGCGGCGGGGCGTCCGACGCGGTCCGCTCGATGATCGACAACGCGAGCTCGCTCGGCTCGGGCATCGGCGCGAAGCTGGCCGGGATCGCGGCGCTGCTGTTCGGGGCGACGGGCGCGTTCAGCCAGCTCCAGAAGGCGCTGAACCGGGCCTGGGAGGTCGAGGAGGCCAGCGAGGGGGGCGGGCTCCTGTCCGTCCTCCTCAAGCGCGTCCTGTCGTTCGGGATGGTGCTCACGATCGCGTTCTTGCTCCTGGTCTCGCTCGCGCTCAGCGCCGTCCTGACGGCCCTGGGCGACGCGGCCTCGTCGGTCGCCGGCGACGGGGCCGCGGGGGCCTTGGTCCAGGTTCTCAACCTGGTCGTCAGCTTCGGCGTCACGGCGGCCCTGTTCGCCGTGCTGTTCCGGGTGCTCCCGGACGCCGAGGTCGCTTGGCGCGACGTGTGGGTCGGGGCCCTCGTCACGGCCGTCCTGTTCACGATCGGGAAGGCCGCCATCGGGCTCTACCTCGGCACGGCCGACCCGGGCTCGGCGTTCGGGGCCGCCGGCTCGCTCGCGCTGCTCCTGGTCTGGATCTACTACTCGGCGCTCATCGTGCTCGTCGGGGCCGAGTTCACACAGGCGTGGGCCGAGCAGGCCGGCGAGGGCATCGAGCCCGAGGAGCCCGGCGACGACACGCCGACCGTCGGCGGGGCAGACTCGGACGTCCACCCGACCGCGCTCCCCCGGGACCCCGCGCCGTACTGATCGGGGGCGAACTCCGGGCCCGACGACTGAACGTGGAAGCTGACGGCATGAGCGGTGACCGTCAGAAGTGTAAACGATGTGGTGGGGTTACGGCGTAGAGGAACTGCCCGGCCCATACATCTGGTCGGCTGGAGCGCTGGCCAGTTCTTGGACGTACGACCGTACCACCTCGGTCTCATCGCTCGCCAGCCGAGCGGACGCCTCCACGTAGTGCGGAGAGTCGAGCGCATAAAGCGTGTCGAGCGTGACCATCCGCGAGTACGGCGCCGGCGAATCCAGCCACGAGAGCGCGACCGACTCGGTCAACTCGGGGAACAGCTCACGGCTGGCGAGATGAGACCGCTACCGGACGTACTCGTCTTCGTCCGAGAGGTACTTCCAAACGATAACCTCGTGCGCGAACTCGCCCGCTAATACGGCAACCTGCTACCGTGCGCTTCGGTCTATAGCGCGGTCGATCAAGGCCGCCGCTACGTGCTCGGCCTTTTTCGGCTGCTCACGAAAGAGGTCCTGTGTCACCTCAGCATCGTCGTTCAGAGCGAACTCGCGGAGCAGGAGTTCGAGTGTCGGGGGAGCGATTCCTTGCAAGCCGAGCGATTCGGTCACGGCCGCGTAAAGGCCGTCCGAGTGGGGGTACTCGCTCGGGTCATTCTCAGCCGCCCAAGCTTCGAGCCGCTCGACCTCTTGCCGCAGACGTTGGGCCATGAGGCGGGTGTACAACAGATTCTACCGCCCGGGGGCGGAACTATCCGAGCGAGGACCACGGAACATCAACCATCCGAACAAGACCGACCCTATCCCGAGGATCACCAGCAGCACCCAGAGGGTAGGCCCTGGGGCGTCTGGAAAATTCCCTAGGAGCGAGAGCGCACCTACGAAGGCGAAGGCCAGATTCCCGGCCACGACAGATCGGCCGTAGATACCGCCAAGCATCGAGCGCCGAGCGATCCAGTTTGCAGCACCGAAGCCGAGGAGAGCAGCGCCAAAGAGCTGCGCAAGTTGGGGCACGGTGACGTCACCATCCCCCACGAGCGCGCCGACTTCGCCCGGTGCGAAGAGGAACGCAGCTCCGCAGAGTGCTAAGAGCACGGCATATCCGGCGATGAGGGTGGGGACCGACTTCACACGTAGGGCTGTAGAACCATCAGTTCTGGAGACTCCTCAGCACGTCGACCTACCCCTCGCTCACCTCGGACAGCGGGATCGGGCGGATCGGGCGCTGGACGTCGGCGTCCTGGACCGAGAAGGCCGCGTCGTGGAGGCGGGCCATGTCGTCGCGGTCGAGCCCGAGCACCTCGCGCGCCTCGTGGAGCCCGACGTGCTCGGCCGGCTCGATCAGCCCGTCGGCCAGGACGACGTCGATGAGGTTGAGCATCAACGCGCGGCGGAGTTCGAGGTCCGTGTCGCGGAACGCCAGGAGGCACCGCTCGAGCGGCGGCGGCTGGATCGCGAGCTGGAAGATGCGCCGGCGGGCGTCGCCCGAGAGGTCGCCCAGGTCGAGCGACTCGAAGATCCGGTCGTCCTCGCTCTCGTCCATGTCGCGGTCGGCGGCGGACATGGCGAAGAGGGCGCCGAAGAACGAGAGGCGCTTCTCCTCGGGGAGTGGGTGGAGGTCGAGTGTCGGGAGGGCAGACATGGCGGGATCCGGGAAGAGAGGACCCCAAGCTAGCGCCGCCGCGTCGGCTGCGACCGGCCTACGGCGTGGAGGGACGGGGAACCCCGACGGGCTCGGGACGCGCCACGACTACGCCGCGCGTGCGGTCCGCCGTCGCTGGACCGGCCGGACGCCCAGGCGGGCGTGGCCCGCGTACAGGTCCGCGAGGTCGCGCCGGACGACCGCGGCCGACGGGGCGTCGGGCCCCTGCGCCAGCGCGCCGTCGACCGAGTGGCGGAACCGGGCCCAGTCGGTGACCGAGACGCCGGGGCGGAGCGCGACCGGCGTCGGGGGCGTGCCCAGGCGGGCGTCGAGCCAGGCGGCCTGGAGCGCGACCTCGTCGTCCCAGCCGCCGGTCGGGGCCGGCCGGCCGAGGTCGAGCCACAAGCGGACCGCGTCGGCGTGGGCGTGGACGGCGGCGGCCACCTCGGGCACCCGGTGCGCGTGGCGGACGCGGAGCCCCCGCGTGGTGTCGACGACGCCGGTGTCGCGGAGGCGGAGCTCGGCCAGCGTCTCGGCCAGCGTCCACGCGGACCCAGGCCCGGTCGGGCGTGGGGACGGCGTCGGCAGGGCGTCGGCGTCGAAGCGGAACGAGTAGTCCGCGAGGTGGGCGCCGGACCGGGTCGTGGGGGCGGCCTCGTAAGCGCTCAGGGCGCGCTGAAGAGCGGGGATCTGCGAGCGGGTCATGGCCGGCTGCGGAAGTGCAGCGGCAAGATGGACCGCCCCGGTGTCAGCCGCGTGTCACACCAATCCGCGTACGGGTGTATGCCCGTGAGGCCGAGCCGGCCGTCGCCCCGGGCCCTCCTCGGCGCACGTCGGCGTGGAGGGGACGCCGGCGCCTACGGGATCTCGCCGAGGCGGGCGAGGGCGGCGTCCGCCTGGTCGGGCCGGCCGGCGCGTCGGCGCTCGCGCGCGTAGGCCCGGACGTCATCTTCGGTCGCCAGCCCGAAGGCGTCGGTCCGGGCCGCCGTGGCCTCGGTGGCCTGGCCGGTCGCCTCGAGCAGTGCCGCCTTCGTCATCGTGTTCGCGAACGTCGGGCGGACGCCGATCGACCGCTCGGCCCACCCGACCGCGTCGTCGAGCCGGCGGTCGTGGTCGAGGGCGTACTGGGCGATCTGGTTCCAGCCCTCCCAGTAGAACCCGGCGACGCCGCGGAGCTCGGCCTCCATGCTGGCGAGCACGGCCGCGGGCGTGTCGGCGACGAGCGGGACCGGGACCTCGAGCTCGTCCCACGCCAGGACCAGCGTGGCCGAGTCCTCGTCGGGGTCGTCGAACCGGTAGCTCAGGCGCTCCGTCATCGGGCCCGGGCGCGGCGCCACGGTCACGCGCGCGGCGTCCTCGGCCGGGTCGTAGGTGTACGAGCCCCAGGCAACGGAGACGGTCGAGAAGACAACGGTCCACGTGTCCTCGCCGGGGATCGTGTGGAGCCCGTAGCGCCCCGCGGGGAGCGGCTGTCCCCCGACCGTCAGGTCGGTCGACGTCTCGAACACGGTGTTCTCGTTCGCGCCGGCCCGCCAGACCTCGCCGTACGGCACCAGGTCGCCCCACACGCGGCGCCCGTTGACGGCCGGCCGGTGGTAGTCGACCGACACCTCCGTCAGGCCGACCGTCTGCGTCACCCGAGAGTGCGGGCTGACGCGGGGCGTCGTGAGTTGCTGGGCCGTCGCGGTGGACGCGAGGCCGAGGACGGCGAGGGACAGGACGGCGAGGCGCATGGGTCGGTGGCGGTGTCGCCCGAAACCTACGGAGCCGACGCGGGGCGGGGGAGCCGTTCGGCCGGGTCTCGGGCTAGCGCGTCGGCGCCACGCGCCACACCCGGTTTCCCACGTCGTCGGCCACCAACAGCGCGCCGTCGCTCGCGATCACCACGCCGACCGGGCGGCCGTACGCCTCCTCCTCGTCTGGGGAGAGGAAGCCGGTCAACACGTCGCGGGGGGCGCCGGCCGGCTGTCCGTTGGCGAAGGGGACGAAGACGACCTTGTAGCCGCTCTTGGGCTTGCGATTCCACGACCCGTGCTGGCCGACGACCATGCCCGGCCCGTAGGCCGCGAGCGCGCCGCCGTCGGACCACGCCAGGCCGAGCGACGCCGTGTGCGGGCCGAGCGCGTAGTCGGGCACGATGGCCTGGGCGACCAAGTCCGGCCGTTGGGGCTCGACGCGCGTGTCGACGCGGTCGCCGTAGTAGCTGTACGGCCACCCGTAGAAGCCGCCCTCCTGAACCGCCGTCATGTAGTCCGGGACCAGGTCGCTGCCCAGCTCGTCGCGCTCGTTGACGGCCGTCCACAGCGCGCCCGTCGTGGGCTCGACCGCGAGGCCGACCGGGTTGCGCAGGCCGGTCGCGTACATCTCGACGTCGCCCGTCTCCGTGTCGACGGCCCAGATCGCCGCCCGGCCGACCTCCTCGTCCAGCCCGTGCTCGCCGACGTTGCTCGCCGAGCCGACGCCGACCCAGACCGTCCGCCCGTCCGGGGCCGCGAGCAGGCTCCGCGTCCAGTGCTGGTTGTAGGTCCCGGCCGGCAGGTGCGCCAGCGTGTCGGGCGTGGCCGTGATCCGGGTGTCGCCGGTCCGGTACGGGAAGGCCACCAACGACCCGCTGTTGGCCACGAGCAGCCGGTCGCCCACGAGCGCCATCCCGAACGGGGACGCCAGGTTTTGGAGCAGGGGGAAGCGGACGTCCGCGTCGCCGTCGCCGTCGGTGTCGCGGAGCAGCGTGATCCGGTCGGCGCTGGGCACGGCGGCGCCGGCCTTCTTAAAGAAGTAGGCCCGGATCCAGCCGATCAGGCCCTTGGTGCCCGCCTCCGCCGGCGCGGCCGACTCGGCCACCAGCACGTCGCCGTTGGGGAGGACGTGGAGCCAGCGGGGGTGGTCGAGGCCAGACGCGAACGGCTGGACGGCGAGCCCGGCGGCGGGCGTCGGCATTCGGCCGCTCGGCCACGCCTCCGCGTCGGCGATGTTGACGGTCGGGATGAGCGACGGGTTGGGCGGCGGGAGCGTCGGGTCGGGCCCGGTGCCGTCGGCGACGGCCAGGCGGGCGGTGTCGCCGCAGCCGGCGAGGGCCAGAAGGGCGACGACGAGGCCGAGGCGGGAGAGGGGAGACATGGCGCTGGGGGAAGGCGACGCTTCCACCCGGGTCCGGCCTCACGGTTCGCCGCCGTCGGGCCGACGCGGAATCTCCCTATGCGCCCCGGTCTCGCGTCACGCCTCGGCCTGGAGCACGACCGCGCGGTCCCCGATGAGCCGGCCCAGCCCCTTCATCAGGGCCGGCGTCAGGTCCACGACCGCCGTCCGCGCGTGCAAGCGGACCGGCCGCGGCATCGCGGCCGACGCCAGCTCGAAGTAGACCTTGCACGCGCCGGGGTGCGCGTCGCACAGCGCCTTGATGGCCGTCACGTCCGCCTCGGTCGTCGTGTCGACGTCGATCCTGAGCGTGAGCGCCTTGACGAGCTGCTCCCGGACGCGCCACATCGGCAACACGTCCTTGGCCACCAGCTTGATGTTGCCGCTGGACGTCTCGGCCTTGCCCTTGACCATCATCACCTCGTCGACCAACAGCATGTGGCCGCAGCGCTCCAGCGTCTGGGCGAACAGGACCACCTCGGCCTGGCCGGTCGTGTCCTCCAACGTCACGAACGCGATGGGCCGGCCGGACTTGGTCGTCCGCCGCGTGATCTCGGTGACGATGCCGATGGCCGTCTGGTCCGACTCGTGCATGACGCCATCGGCGTGGCCGAGCTGGACCGACCCGAACGTGGCCACCTCGGCGGCGAAGTCGTCGAGCGGGTGGCCCGAGACGTAGAACCCCATCAGGTCGCGCTCGTAGCGCAGCGTCTCGCCCTTGGTCCACGGCTCGCAGTGGGGGAGGGCCGGGACGAACGACGAGCCCGTGGCCTCGCCGGCGCCGAACATCGAGAACTGGCCGGCCGCCTTGTCGGCCTGGTGCTTCTGGGCGTAGCTCCACGCCAGGTCCACGCTGTCGGCGAACTGGCGGCGGTGGCCCTCGAAGGCGTCGAGCGCGCCCGACGCCGCGAGCCCCTCCAGCGTCTTCTTGCCGACCGTCCGCAGGTCGAGGTCTTTGCACAGCGCGAACAGGTCGTCGAACGCGCCGCCGGCCGCCTCCCGCGCCTCGACGAGCGCCTCGATGGCGCCCAGCCCGACCCCCTTGATGGCGCCGAGCCCGAACCGGATCCGCCCGTGCTCGACCGTGAAGTGGGCCTGGCTCCGGTTCACGCACGGCGGCAGGATCTCGATGCCCGTGCTCCGCGTCGCGTCGAGCGCGATCGCCAGCTTGTCGCTGGCCGCCATCTCGGTCGTCAACACGGCCGCCATGAACTCGGCCGGGTAGTGGGCTTTTAGGTAGGCCGTGTGGTAGGCCACAACGGAGTAGGCCGCCGAGTGGGAGTTGTGGGAGACGATCCCGTTGGCGAGGAAGTTGAGAGGACCGCCCGGCGCCATCTCGACGTCGTACGTCACGGCCTCACCGCACGGCTCGATAGAGCGGATCGGGTCGCCGTTCTCAGCGTGCTCGATGCCGAGGTGGCGCGACACGATGGCCTTGAAGTCCTCCGGCGTCACGACGACGAATGGGAGGTCGCCGTACTTGTCGGCGAAGTAGGCGCACTCGCGGTCCATGCCGTCCATTTCCCAGTAGACCCCGTCGAAGTAAAAGTCGCACACGCGGCCGTTGCCGAGCACCTTGTGCATCTCGAACTCGACGCCTTGGTCGGCCAACCACTCGCACATGTCGCGCTCGGGCTGGCTGGCGCACCACATCCCGTTGGGCGCGATGGAACACGTGCCGAAGCCCGGACCGGTGTCGTACGTCGCACGGACGCTGGCGAGCGTCCGCGCGATTTGGGCCTCGCGCCACTCGGGATCGTTCGCGTGGAGCCACCGGATCTTGTCGTGCATCGCGGCAACCCCGTTCCGGGTGAGGCCAGGGTGCTCCGCGTGCATCCGCCGCGTGGGCTCGACCTTGTCTTCGAGAGGCCGAGCCGCCTGGTAGGCCGCGACTCTCTTCGACACGCGCGCCCGCTGAACCGGGCGTTTGTTGAGGCGGGTCCTGGTGGCCCGCCGGGCTTCGCGCTGAGCGTCCGTCACGGGGCGAGGCTCCGTGATCAGCTCGGTGCCCTCCGCCATCTCAGACACCGGGAGATAACCCTCCGTCGTCAGGAGGCGGTGCTCGGCCGTGACCTTGATGGCTCGCCCAGACGCCGTGGTGACTTTCAGAAGTGGCTTCTTTCCCGTTTTGACAATCCGCGACACCCGATGCGGACGGATCTCGCCGTCGGGCCACATCGCCAGCAGCTCGTCCGGCTGCTCGCGGTAGGCACGGGCGAGCGTCATGCGAGTCCCGTCGGCGAGGCGGACCTTTGTCTGGGCGTGGACGCACTTGTTGAACCCGTAGCCAGCAAACTTCGCCATCATGTCGAAGACCTCGTTCGCTTTCTTCTCGCCGACCCCGTTCTCGGCCGCGCCGTCCACGAACGTGACACGCTGCTTGTCCATCTCGGACTGCTTTTTCTTGCCCATCGCCCGGCGCAGCAGGTCGGCGCCGCCGAGCGTGTAGCCGCCCATGACCTGGGCCATCTGCATGACCTGCTCCTGGTAGACCGGGATGCCATAGGTCGGCTCGAGGATGCCGCGCAGCATCTCGTGCGGGTACTCGACCGGCTCCTTGCCGTGCTTCCGGTCGATGTAGCTCGGGATGAGGTCCATCGGGCCCGGCCGGTAGAGCGCGTTCATCGCGATGAGGTCGTCGAGCGACGTCGGCTTGAGCTTGCGCATCCACTCGCGCATGCCGGACGACTCGAACTGGAAGATCGAGATCGTGTTGCCTTTCTGGAACAGGTTGTACGTGTCCGGGTCGTCGAGCGGGACCGTGTCGAGGTCGATCGTGACGCCGTGGTTCTCCTCGATCAGCGCGAGCGCGTCGTCGAGGATCGTCAGCGTCTTGAGGCCGAGGAAGTCCATCTTCAAGAGACCGAAGTCCTCGATGTACTTCCCGTCGTACTGGGTCACGACGGCGTCGCTGGCGCCGCCCTTGCCGCGCTGGATCGAGACCGGGACGTACTGGCTCACGTCGCCGGGCGCGATGATGACGCCGGCCGCGTGGACGCCCGTGTGCCGCGCCGATCCTTCCAGGACCGTCGCGTAGTGCATCAGCTTGCGGATCTGGGGGTCCTGGTGCTGGTACAGGTCGGCGAACTCCTTGACCTCGCCCTTGGCCGCCTCCAGCGACACCTTGACGCCGTCCGGGATCAGCTTGGCGATCCGGTCGGCCTCGGGGAGGGGGACGCCCAACACGCGGGACACGTCGCGGATGACCGACTTCGAGCCCATCGTCCCGAACGTCACGATCTGGCACACCGATTCGCGCCCGTACTTCTCGACCACGTAGTCGATGACTTTGCCTCGCCCGCGGTCGTCGAAGTCGATGTCGATGTCGGGCATCGACACGCGCTCCGGGTTGAGGAAGCGCTCGAACAGCAGGTCGTACTGCAACGGGTCGATGTTGGTGATCCCGAGGCAGTAGGCGACGGCCGAGCCCGCCGCCGAGCCGCGCCCGGGACCCACACTCACTCCCAAATCCCGTGCGGCCGTGGTAAAGTCTTGGACAATCAAGAAGTAGCCGTCGAAGCCCATCGACCCGATCACGTTCAACTCCAGGTCGAGTCGCTCGCGGATCACCTCGGAGATCTCGGGCCACCGCTTGCGCGCCCCCTCGTAGGTCAGGTGGCGGAGGTAGGCGCCCGCGTCCTCGTTGAACGCTTTGGGAATGGGGAAGTGGGGCATCAGGAGCTGGCCCATCGGGAGCTCCAGGTTGCACTTGTCGGCGATCTCGCGCGTCGCGTCGAGCGCGGCGTCGACTGCGGCGGCCGACGAGAACACGCCGTCGCGGACGCTCGACCCGAACGCGAGCCGCATCTCGCCGGCCGACTTGAGGTAGAACTGGTCGTTCTCGAACCGCATCCGGTTCGGGTCGTGGAGGTCCTTGCCCGTCTGCAGGCACAGCAGCACGTCCTGGGCCTCGGCGTCGGCCTGGTGGACGTAGTGGACGTCGTTCGTCGCGATCACTTGGACGCCGTACTCCTCCGCCCATCGCATCAGGACCGCGTTGCAGGTGCGCTGCTCGGGGATCGCGTGGTCCTGGACCTCGATGTAGTAGTCCTCGCCGAAGATGTCGAGGTAGTCCTCGAACACGGCGCGCGCCTCGGCCTCGCCCTTCTTGAGGATGCTCTGGAGCACCTCGCCCTGCAAGCAGCACGTCGTGGCGACCAAGCCGGCGCTGTGCTGGCGGAGCGTGTCGCGGTCGATCCGGGGCTTGTAGTAGTAGCCGTCGGTGTAGCTCAGCGACGAGAGCTTGATGAGGTTCCGGTAGCCCTCGAGGTTCTTCGCCAGCAGCACCTGGTGGTAGCGCGTCCGGTCGCCCTTGTCGCCCATGCCAGACGGGGTGACGTAGAACTCGCACCCGATGATCGGCTGGACGCCGGCCCGCTGGGCCTTGGTGTAGAACTCGGGGACGCCGTACAGATTCCCGTGGTCCGTGATGGCCACGGCCGGGTGGCCGAGCTCCGCGGCCCGCCCGATGAGCTTGTCGATCCGGGCCGCTCCGTCGAGCAGCGAATACTGCGTGTGGCAGTGGAGGTGGCAGAACTCGGGCATCGGGGGGCGGGGGGACCGCCCGCAAGATCACGGCCGCCGACGCGCGGGGGCAACCCGTGTGGAGAACTCGGCACGCCGGCCGGACACGGGAGGGGAGTCGGCGGACCGTGCCGAGACCGCAGCCCGGGGGTGGCCACGCAGGCGCGACGGCCGTGGGGAGCGTAGGACGGATTCGGACGGGGCCTGTTCATTTTCAGTGGACGAGGGCTCGTTAGGGAGACGGCAGGCGGGGCGACAGAAAAATGGACTGGAAATGGGGAGTAACTGATTTACATAGCGGCAACTCATACGGTGAGAGGCCTCTTGCGGGGAGGTCCTCGCTCCCGGCGTTCCGTCCTCTCACACGTCCCATGAAGCCTTACAGCCGCCCCTACCACAAGAGCACCCGCCTCCGGCACTTCGCGGCCGGCGTCGGCGGGGTCGTCCTCCTCTTCACGCTCCTCGCCGCGTCCCGCGTGGGCATCGCCCCGATGGACCCCGCCGAGCCGATGGGGATCGTCGTCGACGTCGTCGACATCCCGTGCGACGAGCCGTTCGACGAGGACGTCGAGGTGATCCCCGACACGCTCAACGGCATCTCCCGCATCCACGTCGTGGTCCGCAAGCGGGACTGCTGCTGCTGCCTGGGCGACGGGGCGGACTTCGGGACGCTCCGCGAGGGGCGGGCGCGGCCGACCGACGGCCCGCCCCGGCGCGAGTCGGCGCCCCCGGCGGACGTCCGCCGGGACACGGTCCGCGTCGGCAGCGTCCTCTCGCCGACGTCCCCGAACCCGCCGTTGACCCAGGCCGGCCGGTCGCCCGGCGGGGTCGCGTTCACCCCCCCCGCCGCCCCCGTTGCGAGCGCGTCGCGGTCGGCGATCCCCTGGTGGCTCGCCCTGGGGGCCGGGGCCCTCTACTTCGTCACAGGCCGGGAGGACCGGCCGCCGGGCGGGGTCTGCGAGGACGACGAGGTCGGCCGCAACTCGGGGCCGCAGCGGACGGGGTGCTGGCCTCGGTCCCGAGCGCCGTTCTCGCTTGCTCGCGCCTCCTCGTAACGAGCCGTCCGAGTAGAGACCGCGGGGGGCGAAGGCGCCGAGCCTGAGCCACGGACCTTGGGGGCGGAGCGCTCGTTCGTGCCCCGCCCCACGTCCGTGGGGCGGTCCTCTCTCCTCGCGGCCCATGCTCGTCGTTTACCTCGACCCCTACTTTCTCGGCGACCCCCTGTTCGTGCCCGGCCTGGCCCGCGACGTCGCCGCCCGAGGGACCGGGATGGTCCTGGTCCACGGGAGCGGCGAGCGGGGCGAGCGGGCGCTCGAGTCGCTCGGCCGTCTGCCGACCGCGAGCGACGGCGTCTGGCAGGCCGACGACGCCCAAGGGCGGGAGGCCGTCGAGCGGGCCACGCGCGACCTCAACCGCGAGGTCGCCCACGAGCTCAACGAGGCCGGCGTCTCGGCGATCCGCGTGATGGGCGCCGACCGGGGCCTCCTCAAACGGGACGACGGGCGCGTCGTGGCCGGGCGGACCGGCTGGCTCGGCGACCTCCTGCGACAAGGCGTCGTCGCGGTGGTGGCGTCGCTGGCCGCCGACGGGGACGCGCTCGTCGAGGTCGACCCGGCCCGCTCGGCGGGCGTGCTGGCCGCCGCCCTCGCGATCCCCGTCGCCGCGCTCTCGACGGTCTCGCTCGACGGCGACGGAGCGCTCGACGACCACGAAGAGGACGTGCCGGACGCCGCGGCTGTCCGCCGAGCGGGCTCGGAGGGCGGGTCGGTGCGGATCGGGCTCCGCGCGACGCTCCGGCAGCCGGGCAGCCCAACCCCTGTTTTGACAGTCGGATGAGATCCTTGCCAGGACTTCCGATCGGCCCATACAGGCTCGTTTGGGGGGCCTGCGCTTGATCGCCGGGCGGGGAGACGGTATGTTGAAGCCCCTGGCGGGCCCAAATCGGCGATCTGCCGAGGGCCCGCCGTCCATTTCCCCCCAACCCTCCCCTCACTATGGCCAGCATGTATAGCAAGCTCCAGGAGCACGTCGCCTCGCTGGAGGACGACTTCAGCAAGTTCTACGACAAGAACAACAAGGCCGCCGGCACCCGCGTCCGGAAGGGCATGCAGGAGCTCAAGCAGCTCGCCCAGGACATCCGCGTCGACGTCCAGGACAAGAAGAACGACTAGCCTGTCCGCTCCGATCGTGCGAGGCCGCGTCACCGAGTGACGTGGCCTCGTCTCGTTTCGTGCGGCCCCAGCCCCATGCGCCTCGCCCTCCTCTGCCTCCTCCTGGTCTCCGGCTCGGCCGGGGCCCAAGACGCCGACACGCTGCGGGCCGCCGACGGCTGGCGGTCGTCGCTCGTGGCGTCGCTCACGGGCAACCAGGCGTCGTTCTCGAACTGGCAGGAGGGCGGCGTCAGCGCGCTCGCGGCCACGGGCGAGGTCGACGGCGCGTTCGACCGCGTTGTCGGCTCCGTCCTGACGACGCAGGAGCTCCGGCTGGCGCTGGGGGTCCTGCGCCAGGACACGCTCGCGCTCCGCAAGGCGCTCGACGTGGCCCGCTACGCCGTCACGGCCGAGCTCGCGTCCGACCGCCCGTTCCGCCCGGCCGTCTCGGCGACGGCCCGCACCCAGTTCGCGCCGGGCTACGACTACGCCCCGACGGCCGCCGACTACCCGTCCCTCGTGGTCGTCCCGGGCCAGGAGCTCAAGGTGTCGGACGCGTTCGCGCCGCTCGTGCTGTCCCAGACCGCCGGCGTGGCGTACCGGCCCGGCAACGGGTTCGTCGGCCGCGTGGGGTTGGGGCTGAAGGAGACGGTCGTCGCCATCGAGCGGCTCCGGCCGGTCTACGGCAACGCCCTCGACGAGTCGGTCCGCGTCGAGGCCGGGCTCGACGCCGAGCTGACGCTCGAGCGCCCGCTGGTCGAGAACGTCCGGCTGCGGTCGCGGCTGGCGGCGTTCCAGGGGTTCGGCCAGATCGGGTCGGAGGCGCCGGACGTCCTGTTCGAGAACGGGCTCGTGCTCAAGGTCAACGACCTGCTCAACGTCCGCCTCGAAGCCGCGGCTTTGTACGACGCCGACGTCTCGGCGGACGTCCAGCTCCGCGAGGTCCTGAGCGTCGGGCTGTCGCTGGGGCTGCTCTGAGCCGACTCCACCGGAGCGCTGGCGAGGGGGGGCTCTGCAACCGACCTTTCCTGAGCGGAGCCGAAGGGATCTCACCTCGGACTCCGAGACCTGCCGCGCCGGCTCCGACGGCCTCCACCGTCCGAGTTGAGATCCTTCACCGCGTTGGCTGCGCCGTCGCTGCGCGGTCAGGATGACAAGGTGGAGAGAGGTTGCGATAGCCCTGCGGGGATCCACAAGGGGGCCGCTCGCCCAGATGGAGCACCGGATGGACTCCCGCGTTGGCTAGCGCTGTCGCTTCGTGGTCGCTGACGGACGTTGGCCGAGTCGTCGGCCAGGGACGAAGCCGCTCCGATCGAGACGGGGGCCACCCCCTACAGACCGTCTGCCTGCTCTGACTCCGACCCCGCCTTCCTCGTTCGACGTCCGCCGCCATGCCCGACGCGTCGCGGCGGTGTACGTGCTGGCGACCGTCGCGCTGTGGCCGGTCCCCGTGTTCGGCGTGCTGCACGCCGAGGCGAGCGCGGTGCTGGCGGCGGTCGGGTGCCTGACGGCCGCGGTCGCCAGCGTCGGCCCGTTCCGAGACGGCGCGTCGCTGCGGGACGTCGCCCGCGTCCACCTCGGCCTGCTCGCGGTGCCGGCCGCGCTGCTGACGGTGTCGCTGGCGTGGCGGCCGAACTGCGGCTATCTCCAGGGGCTCGGGCTCTTCCTCGTCCTCGTCCCGCCGAGCGTGCTGTTCGGGCTCGGGCTGGCGCACGCGCTCACCGGCCTGGGCGTCCGCGCGCCCCGGGCGACGGCCGCGATCGCCGTGCTCGTCGTCGCGCTCGTCGGCGTCGCGGTCGACCTCGGAGTCCACCCCCAGCTGTTCACCTACAGCTCCGTGTTCGGCGGCGTGCTCGGGCCGATCTACGACGAGGAGCTGGCGATCCGGCCGGGCCTGTTCGCGGCGAAGGCGCAGACGCTGCTGTGGGCCGTCGCCCTGGTATCGGTCGGGTGGGCCGGGCGGGGGGGAGGGCAGAGGGCCGTGCAGATCGGCGTCGTGGCCCTCGTCGGCGTCGGCGTCTCGATCGTGGCCGCCCAGCCGCTCGGGATCGTCCAGACCGAGCGGGGGATCCAGCGCGTGCTCTCGGCGCGCGTCGACCTGGGCCCGGTCGTGCTGCACCTCGCGCCGGAGACGCCCGTCGCCGAGCGATCGCGGCTGGCGAGCGAGGCGCTGTATCGGTTCGAGACGCTGGCGGCGCGGCTGGGCGTCCGCCCCGAGGTCCCCGTCGCGGTCTACCTCTACCCCGACGCCGACACGAAGGCGGCGCTGATCGGGTCGCGCCAGACGAGCGTCGTCCCGGTGTGGCTCCCGACGCCCCAGGTCCACATGCTGGCCGACGAGGTCGAGCGGTCGCTGGGCCACGAGCTGGTCCACGTGCTGGCGCGCGAGGTCGGGATGCCGGTCGTGAAGGCGTCGCCGGCGGTCGGGCTGGTGGAGGGGCTGGCCGTCGCGCTCGAACCGCCCGACGGGCTGCCGGACGCGACCGCGCTCGTCGTGGCCGGCCGCGCGCTGGGCGACGCGGGCGGGCTGGCCGACCCGGCCGACGCGGTCCGCCGGACGATGTCGCCGGGCGGGTTCTGGACGGCCCGCGCGGGCGTGGCCTACACGGCCAACGGCGCGTTCGTGGCCTGGCTCCTGGACCGCTTCGGGCCCGGGCCGCTCCACCAGGCCTACCGGACGGGCCGGTTCGAGCCCGCCTACGGCCGCTCGCTCGCGTCCCTCGCCGACGCCTGGGCCGCCGACCTCGCCCAGGTCCCCGTCGACCCCGAGGCCGTTGCCGTGGCCCGGTGGCTCTTTTCGCGGCCGTCGCTCTTCGAGGCGCGGTGCCCGCACCACGTCCCGGCCTACGCCCGGCAGTCGCGCGACGGCGCCGACGCCTGGGACCGGGGCGACGTCGCTGGCGCGGCCCGGGCGTTCCGGGCGGCTCGGGCCGACAACCCGCTCTGGCTGCCCGCCCTCAGCGGCGACCTCCGTGCCCGGCTCGCGAGCGGGCAGCCCGTCCGCGCGGTCGACCTCGACCGGGCCGTTGCCCTGGCCGACAGCCTGCCCGTCGCCGCCGCCCTCGTCCACCTCGCCGACGTCCGCCGCCTGCTCGGCCGCGACGCCGGCTCGTTCTACCGCGCCGCCGCCGACTCGCTCGCGCCCGTCGACGCCGTCGGCCGGCTGCTCGTCCGCCGACGTGCCGCGCTCTCGCCTGGCGCGTTGCGCCGGTGGCTCGCGACGACGCCCGGCGACGTGGCGCCGTCGCTCCGGTCCGAGGCCCCAGTCCTGGCCGCGCTCGCCCTCGCGGCCGACGACCGGCCGGCCGAGGCGTGGGCCCTGGCGCGGACGTGGTGCCCCGGAGACCTGGGCCTCGACGCCGAGGGCGCGCGCGTGCTCCGGCTGCTCCAGGGCACAACGGCGTACCGGGCCGGAGCCCTCGCGGCGAGCGCGCGTTTGCTCGACGGCCTCGACGCGGCGTTCGCCGAGAGCGGCCCCCGGAGCCTCTCGGCCGTGGCCGCCGACCGCGCCCGGCGGACCGCGTGGCGCCGAGGTCTGGCCGCCCCTCCGCCTATCTTGGCCCTCCCGCCATCTCCCCCCGATGCCCTCACTCCGTGCTTTGCCGCTCGTCGCCCTCTTGCTCGCGGCGGGCTGCGCGGTCCCTGAGGAGGGGTTCGAGGCCGCCCCGGACGTCGCCCCGCCCGCCCGCGTCGGCGAGACGATCGTGGCCGACGACCGGGTCGGCGCGCTCCAGCTCCACGTCCTGGGCGACGAGGCCACGCTGCCCGTCACCACGCTGGGCGCCAACCAGCCGCTCCGGCTCGAGTTCGACATCGTCGGCCAGGAGGTCGGGTTGCCCCTCGACATCTCGTTCGTCCACACCAACCGGCGGGGGCGCGTGGACCTGCTGCCGGGCGAGTACCTCGACGGGTTCGAGACCGACCGGATCCTGGACTACGAGCGGTCCGGCGCGGCCGTCGACGTGCCCTACGTCCACTACCGCTACGACTTCCCCAACGCCAACGTCGACTTCCGGGTGAGCGGCAACTACCGCGCGGTCGTCCGCGACACCGACGGGACGCTGCTGTTCGACGTCCCGTTCTTCGTCAGCGAGCAGCTCGCCCAGGTCGACCTGGTGTTCGGGTCGGCGGTCCAGGACGGGTCGGTCGGGTTCGCCGTCCAGCCCGCGGCGCGTCTACGGCCGGACGCCCGGCTCCAGGAGTTCGACGGCTCCCAGTACACGGTCTGCTTCGGCCGGAACGGGCGGACGGACAACCTGCGGTGCGCGCCCCAGCCGTCGCTCGTCGACCTGGCGCTGTACCAGTTCTACCTCCCCCGCGACCAGGCGTTCGCCGAGCAGCAGGCCCTGTTCGAGGTCGACCTCGGGTTCCTCGGGGTCAACACCGAGGTGGTCGAGGTGGACCGGGCCGCGGCGCCGCCGACGGCGCTCCTGGACCTCGACTTCTCCGAGTTCGGCGGCGACGTCCGCCAGGCCGTACTGGCGTCGATCCCGCTCATCGAGACGACCTACCGCGACGTCGGCCGGGCCGACGTCGACGCCGAGTACGTGGCCACGACGTTCCGCTACGTCCCGCCCCAGAGCCGCCAGTCGCCGCGGCGCGTCTACGTCGTCGGCCCGTTCAACGGGTGGGCGCGGTCGCCCGAGAGCGAGATGGAGTGGGTCGACGCGAACGGCCGCTACGAGCGGACGCTCCTGCTCAAGCAGGGCCGCTACGTCTACGGCTACGTCGGCGCCGACGCCCAGACGCCCGGCCTGAGCGGGCCCTCGCTGTTCACCGCCTACGTCTACCTCGCCGACCCCCGCCGCTTTACCGACCGCCTGATCGCCGTCCGCAGCGGCGTCGCACGCTAGAGCTCCGCCGTACCGTACGGGCGCATGGCCATGCCAACTCTCCACCTCACATACGGGCGTATGGCCATACGCCCGTACTTCCCGCTCCGACCCATGCTCCGTTGGTTCACGCTCACCTCCGCCGTCCTGCTCGTCGGCGGGTGCTCTACGGTCCAGCCCGTCGCCACGCCGTCGGGTCCATCGGCCTCCACCGATTCCACGGAGGCGGACGACGACTTCAAGCCGTTCGACGAGGTCGTCACGGCCGACGCCGTCACGGACCCAGGGCTGTTCGACGTCCACCTCGAAGACGGCGGCGCCAAGCTGCTCGTCCAGATCCCCGACTCGCTGTTCGGGCGCGAGATGCTGATCGTGAGCCGGCTCGCCAAGACGACCGAGGGCTACGAGTACGGCGGGACGAAGGTGAACACCCAGGCCGTCCGGTGGGAGCGGAAGGGCGACCACGTGCTGCTGCGGACGGTCCGCTACGCCAACGTCGCCGACCCGTCGCTGCCGGTCTACCGGGCCGTCCAGGACTCCCAGTTCGAGCCCATCGTGGCCCGGCTCGCGATCGAGGCCCTGGGCCCCGACTCGGCGTCGGTCGTGGTGGACCTCACGAGCACGTTCACCGGCGACACGCCCGTGTTCGGGCTGCCGCGGGGCGCGCGCGAGCAGTTCAAGGTGCGGAAGCTCGACACGGACCGCTCGTTCCTGGAGCGGGCGATGGCGTTCCCCCGCAACGTCGAGGTCCGGTCGGTCCTGACCTACGACGCGGCGGAGCCGCCCGAGAACGCGTCGACGGGCACGCTGTCGGTCGAGATGGCCCACTCGATGGTCTTGCTGCCCGACGACCCGATGCGGCCCCGGCGCTACGACGAGCGCGTCGGCTACTTCTCGATCGAGCAGACCGACTACGGGCTGGCGGCGCAGCGGGCCGAGGAGCGCCGCTACATCACGCGCTGGAAGCTGGTCCCGAGCGACCCGGAGGCCTACGCCCGCGGCGAGCTCGTCGAGCCGGTCGAGCCCATCGTCTACTACATCGACCCGGCCACGCCGGCCGAGTGGCGCGAGCCGCTGAAGCAGGGCGTCCGCGACTGGAACCCCGCCTTCGAGGCCGCCGGTTTCAAGAACGCGATCCGCGCCGAGGACGCGCCGGCCGACGACCCGGAGTGGAGCCCCGAGGACGCCCGGTACTCCGTGATCCGCTACCTCGCGTCCGACGTCCAGAACGCCCAAGGGCCCCACGTCCACGACCCGCGGACGGGCCAGATCCTGGAGTCCGACATCCGCTGGTTCCACAACGTGATGAACCTGCTCCGCAACTGGTACTTCGTCCAGACCGCCGCCGTCGACCCGGCCGCGCGGGGGACCGAGTTCCGCCAGGACGTGATGGGCGAGCTCGTCCGGTTCGTGTCGGCCCACGAGGTCGGCCACACGCTGGGCCTGCCCCACAACTGGATCTCGTCGACGGCCTACCCGGTCGACAGCCTGCGGAGCCCGACGTTCACGGCGACGCACGGGACGGCCCCGTCGATCATGGACTACGCCCGGTTCAACTACATCGCCCAGCCCGGCGACGGCGTCACCCAGCTGATGCCGAGGGTCGGTGAGTACGACATCTGGTCCGTCAAGTGGGGCTACACCTACTTCCCGGACGCCGCGACGGAGGCCGAGGAGCGGGCCCGCCTCCAGGCCATGCTCGCTGAGGTCCGCGACGACCCCGCGCTCCGCTACGGCGCCCAGACGTTCGACCCGGTCGACCCGCGCTCGCAGTCCGAGGACCTGGGCGACGACGCCGTCTACGCCTCCCAGCTCGGCCTGGCCAACCTCCGCCGGATCGTCCCCAACCTCATCACCTGGACGACGGAGGCCGGCGAGCCCTACGACGACTTGGGCGAGCTCTACGGCCAGGTCGTCGGGCAGTGGGGCCGCTACCTCGGCCACGTCGCCCGCCAGATCGGCGGCGTCACCATCGACCCGAAGACGGCCGACGAGGCCGGCCCGGTCTACCAGCCCGTCGGCGCCGACCGCCAGCGGGCGGCCCTGGCGTTCCTGGTCGACGACGGGTTCACGACGCCGGGCTGGCTCTTGGACACCGACGTCTTGTCTCGGACCCAGCCGGCCGGCGTGCTCGGGACCGTCCAGCGGTTGCAGGAGTCGGCACTGGACCGCCTGCTCGACCCGGTCCGCATCGCGCGCCTGGCCGAGGCCGAGTGGCTCGACGGCGACGCCTACCCGGCGGCCGAGATGATGGACGACCTCCAGGCCGGCCTGTTCGCGGAGGTCCGCGGCGGCGCGTCCATCGACGCCTCGCGGCGCGTGTTGCAGCGGGCCTACGTCGACCGGCTGGGCGAGCTCTTGAACGAGTCGCCGTCGGCCGTGCCGAGCCAGTTCGTCAACGTGGCCTACGGCTACCGGCCCGACGCCATCGAGCGGTCGGAGGTCCGGCCCCTCGCGCGCGGCGCGCTGCTGACGCTCCAGTCGTCGATCGCCGCGGCGCTCCCGCGCTACCGGGGCTCGGGCGAGCGGTCGGAGCGGTACCACCTCCTCGACCTCGAGGCCCGCATCGAGACCATCCTCGACCCGGAGGACTGACCGATCTGGTTCAGGGGTCGGGGTTCAGGGTTCGCAGGATGCACGTCTTCGCGAACCCTGAACCCCGAACCCCTCCTCGCCATGCTCGACCTCCGCGCCGCTCAGCCCGACGTCCTGGTCCTGGTCGGGACCCAGACCGGCAACTCGGAGGTCGTGGCCGACGCCGTCGCCGACGCGCTCGGCGACCTCGGCTTCGCCGCTCACCTCCTCGACATGGCCGAGGCCTACCCCGAGCTCCTGGCCGACTACCGCCAGCTCGTGGCCGTCACCTGCACGTGGTCCGACGGCACGTTCCCCGACAACGCCGTCGACTTCGTGGAAGCGCTCGACGCCGTCCGCCCCGACCTCTCGGGCGTCCGGTTCGGCGTCTGCGGCCTGGGCGACCGCGACTACGACCCGTACTACCAGACGGCCGCGATCCGTCTGGTCGATCTCTTGCGAGCGTCGGGTGCGACCGAGGCCCAGCCGCTCCACGACATCGACGGCGGCCCGACGGCGGACGACGTGGCCGGCGCGGTGGCCTGGGCGGTCCGGTGCGCGGAGGCGTTCGCCAGATAGGGTCGGGGTTCTCGGTTCAAGGTTCGGCTGCGAGCGAGTCCGGGGGACGTCGAGTGCGGAGCGGTCTTGCCGCCCCGTGGCCTCTAATCGTCGAGGCCAGTGCGGAGTCGTCCCGGCCGAACCCCGAACCCCGAACCCCGAACCCCGAACCCCGAACCCCGAACCCCGAACCCCGAACCCCGAACCCCGAACCCCGATGACCCTCTCCGCCCTCGACCTGTCCGACCTCCGGTTCCGCACTTCCGACGAGGTAGTCGGCGACCTCCGGCGTGCGTGCGAGGCGAACCCAGACCTGGCCACGTTCGAGACGATCGGTGAGAGCGAGCAGGGGCGGCCCATCGCCGGCGTGACGCTGGGGTACGGGCCCCGGCTCGTGACCCTCGTGGCCGGAGCCCACGCCGACGAGCCGGTCGGGCCGGAGACCTTGCGGACGCTCGTCCTGGAAGGGCTGGCGGCGCGCGGGTGGGGTGCCGAAGACGGCGGCCTCGAAGACCTGTGGGAGCGGGTCACGATGCGCATCGTCCCCCACGTCAACCCCGACGGCGAGGCCCACAACCGGCCGTGGATCGAGCGGTGGGACGCCGGCCGCCCGGCCGAGACGCTGGGCCACTACTTGCGCGGCCGGCGCCGCGAGCCGCCGGGCCGCGACCTCGAGTTCGGCTACCCGGACCTCCGCCCCGAGAACCGGGCGGCGACGGCGTTCCTGTTCGACGCCGGGCCGGTCGCGCTCCACGCCAGCTTGCACGGGATGGGCTTTTCCGAGGGCGCGCTGCTGCTGATCGAAAAACGCTGGCTCGGGACGGACCGCGACGCGGGCTTGCGAGACGGCTTCGCCCGGGCCGCAGCCGACGCCGGGCTCGCCCTCCACGACCACGACCGCGGCGGCGACAAGGGCTTCCGCTACGGCGGCCCCGGCTTTTGGAGCACGCCCGAGGGCGCGGCGATGCAGCGCCACTTTCTCGACGCGGGCGACCCCGGCACCGCGGCTCTCTTCCGCCGCTCGTCGATGGAGCAGGCGGTCACGACGGCGCCCGACGAGTCGCCGCTGTGTGTCGTCCCGGAGCTCCCGCTGTTCGTGCTCACGGCCGCGCACGACTGCGCGCCGGGCGTGCCGGCGACGCTGCTCGCGTTCCGCGACGCGATGCCCGAGCTGGTCGAGCGGGCCGCCGACGGCGACGACCTCGGCGACGCCGTCGAGCGCTTCGGCGTCCGGTGCCTCGACCTGGAGACCCAGGTGCGCGTCCACCTCCGGATGCTCGACGCGGCGCTGGCGACCGCTGCCGCCAGCGCCGGCCCCGGCGTCAGCCGGGCATGATCGTGTCGAGCAGGCCGCCGTCCTTCTGCTGAGACTTCTGAACGGACGCCTTCGGGCTCGCCATCCCCAAGTCCGGCTTCTCGCCGCGCGGCGTCATCCGCTCGATCGAGAACGTGCTCCGGCCGTCGAAGCTCTCGCCGCCGGACCAGTTGCCCTCGGGCTGCGGGACCGACTCGTCCTTGCCGAACGTGAGGAAGGTGTAGTTGAACTCGTCCGGCTCGACGCTCGGGTCGAAGTTGTTGGGGATCGGGTGGTTCTCGCGCCCGCCGAGCTCCTCCCACGCCGCGAGCCACTGGTTCTGGTGCATCGTGTCCCGAGCGACGAGGTAGGCCAGCATGTCCTTCATGCCCGCGTCGTCGGTCATCTTCCAGAGCTGGCAGGCGAGCATCCGCCCGGTCGACTCGGCGAGCGCGTTCGCCAGCATGTCGGCGGCCGTGTTGCCGCTCGCGTAGACGTGGGAGGCGTTGAACGGGACGCCGCTCGCGTCGACCGGCATCGCCGCCATGCACGTCGTGATGACGTGCTGGATGTTCATCCCGCCGAGCGCGGCGGCGACCATCGGGTCCTTGGCCGCCTCGTCCTGCTCCAGCGGAGCGCCTTCGAGGTTGAGCGCGACGGCCGTCGCCAGCATCTCGATGTGGGCCATCTCCTCGGTCCCGGTCTCCAGGAGCATGTCGCGGTACTTGGCCGGGCCGCGGGCCCCCCACGCCTGGAACAGGTACTGGAGGCACACGCGGATCTCGCCCTGGACCCCGCCGATGGCCTGCTGGAGGGCCTTGGCGAAGACCGGGTTCGGCGTGTCGACGCGGACTTCGTACTGGAGCTTGCCGCCGTCGTGGTAAAACATGGGGGAAACGGTGGTGAGCGACGTGCACCCCTGGCCTCCCCCGTCCGATCCGCCCTCGATGGGCTTCCGATCCTTCCCGACCCCGCCCTCCGGCGGACTCCGGCGGAGGGATCGGAGCGGCCCCTACGCCCGGCCCCGCAGGTCCCCCACGCGGCCGGCCGCTACCCGAAAAACAGCAGGCACATCCAGACGGCGAACAGCATGGCGGCCACGTCAGCGATGAGCCCCGCCGGGAGCGCGTGCCGCGTCTTGCTCACGCCGACGGCCCCGAAGTAGACCGCGATCACGTAGAACGTGGTCTCGGTCGAGCCGAACATCGTCGACGCCATCCGGGTGATGAGCGACGACTCACCGTACTGGGCGGCGAGGTCGGCCACGATGGCGACCGAGCCGGACCCCGTCAGCGGCCGGACGATGGCCATCGGCAGCACTTCGGCCGGCATCCCCACGAGCGCGAGCACGGGCGCGAGCGCGCCGCTCAGCCACTCCATCGCGCCCGACGCCCGGAACATCCCGATCGCGAACAGGATGGCCACGAGGTACGGCAGGATCCGGACGGCCAGCCCGAACCCCTCCTTGCCGCCCTCGACGAACGACTCGTAGACCGGCACGCGCTTGACGAGCCCGTACAGGGGGATCCCTACGATCATCGCCGGCAGGACGAAGACCGAGACGACGCTGATGATCTCGCGGAAGAGGTCCATGACTCAGGCTTGCTCGGTGACGGCGGCCACCGTCCGCCCGTCGCGGTTCGGGTCGGTCGCCCGGTAGCGGCGCAGTCGCGACAGCCCCTTCGCCGCCAGGATGGCCACGGTCAGCGACCCCATCGTCGTGAAGAGGATCGGGAAGTAGACGTTGTTGGTCTCGATGCCCAGGATGGCGATCAACGTGATCGGCGGGATGAGTTGGACGCTCGCCGTGTTGAGCGCCAACAGCATCGCCATCGAGTCGGTGGCCGTGTCGGGCTCGGGGTTGAGCGTCTGGAGCTCCTCCATCGCCTTGATGCCGAACGGGGTGGCCGCGTTGCCGAGGCCGAACACGTTGGCGGCCAGGTTGAGCGCGATCATGCCCATGGCCGGGTGGTCGGGCGGGATGTCGGGGAAGAGCGGCCGGAGCACGGGGCGGACCAGCTTGACGAGCGCGTGGATGATGCCGGCGTCCTCGGCGATCTTGCTCAACCCGAGGAACAGCACCAGCACGCCGATCAGCCCGATGGCGATGGTGACCGCGACCTCGGCAAAGTCGATGGCGGCCGTCGTGATGGCGCCGATCTTGACGAAGCGGACCGGCGCGAACTGCAGGCCGGCCGTGGCCGCGGTCCCGTCGGCGCTGACGGTGACGCCCGAGAGCGTGCCCTGCAAGATCTGGTCGCGCGGGTTGGTCGCGTCGCGGATGACGTCGAGCGGGGCGGGCAGCTCGGCCTCGGCGTCGAGGATCAGCTCGGGCGTGCCGTCGGCCGTGGCGCGGAGCGTGGCGTCGTAGGCCGGCGCGGGCGCTCCCTCGGCGACGCCGTAGAACTGGCGGAACGCGAGCGGGTCGAGGACGAGCCGGGCCGTCTGGCGGGGCGCGTCGGCGTCGAACGGGCGCTCGAACTCGAGCCGGACCGGGAGCGGGTCCGCGTTCCGGTACGTGTCGCCGACGACGTCGCCGACGTCGCTGGCGAGCGCGAACACCAGGCTGACGATGATGAGGCCGGCCCAGATGTAGTTGAGCATGGGGGCGGGGAGGGGGCCGCAAGGTCGCCGCAGCGTCTCGCGGGCGCAACCGGGTCGAGGGCCCTCGCTGCGGTCCGCCGGGTCGGGGCGCTCCGCAGGCCGAGCTAGGGGCTTCCCGTGGGGCCCGGCGCCGAGGCCGTCGCTAGCCTCTCGCCATGCCCGCCGCCGCCCTGCTCGACGAATCCCGGTCGCTCCAGGTCGCGGCCCTCGCCGGCGCCGGGCTCGCCGCCCAGGTCGACGAGATCGTGTTCCACCAGCTGCTGCAGTGGCACCGGTTCTACGACCTCGCGACGCCGGCCGTCGGCGTCGTCTCGGACGGCCTGCTCCACGCGGCCGGCTTGGTCGCCGTGGTGGCCGGGCTGTTCGGCGTGGCCGACTTGCGCCGTCGGGGGGCGTTCTCCAGCGCCTACGGGTGGGCGGGCGGCCTGATCGGGGCCGGCGGCTTCCAGCTGTTCGACGGGATCGTCGACCACAAGCTGCTGCGGGTCCACCAGGTCCGCTACGGCGTCGACCTCCTCCCGTACGACCTCGTGTGGAACGCGGCCGGGCTCGCGGTCCTGACCGTCGGCGTGGCGCTGTGGCTGCGCGCGCGGGGCGGGGCCACACGGTGACGGGCCACGCGCACGGTCCCGGTCTGGCCCTCGGTGTGCTGGCGGCCGTGCTCGGCGCGTACGCGGTGGCCGTCGTCGCCCAGCACCGCGCAGGTCGCCGGTGGAGCCCTCATCGGTCGGCGGCGTTCGTGGCCGGCGTCGGAGCGCTGGCCGTGGCCGCGGTCCTTCCCTCGGTGGGCGTCGCCGGACTCCGGGGCCACATGGTCCAGCACGTGCTCGTGGGGATGCTCGCGCCCCTCGGGTTGGTGCTCGGGGCGCCGATCTCGCTGGTGCTCCGCACGCTGTCGGTCCGGGCCGCTCGCCGCGTCGCGTGCGCCCTCCAGTCGGGACCGGTGCGGGCCCTGACGCACGTGGCGACGGCCGCCGTGCTGAACGTGGGCGGCATGGCCGTCCTCTACCTGACGCCCCTCTACGCCGCCACGATGGCGTCGCCGGCCTTGCACGTGCTCGTCCACGTTCACGTGGTCGCGGCGGGGTGCCTGTTCACGTGGGCCGTGCTGGCCGGACCGGACCCGGCGCCGCACCCCGCCCCGTTCTCCGTCCGCGTCGGCGTGCTGGTCGTAGCGGCCGGGGCCCACGCCGTCCTCGCCAAGACGATGGCCGTCGGCGGGTGGCCACGCGGGACCCCGTTTGGGCCGGACGAGATCGTGGCCGCGGCCCAGGTGATGTATTACGGCGGCGACCTCGCCGAGGTCGCACTCGCCGTCGCGCTGTTCGGGGCGTGGTACCGCCGCCGGGCGTCGGCGCCGGCCCCCTCCGCACCGGAGCGGGAACCCCTCCTGTGGCGTCAGACCCGGGGGAAGGACGGTTCGAGCATCGCGTAGAGACTCCGGAACCGCGCGTACGCCGGGCTCAGGTCGGAGCCGGACGGTTCCGTCGCCGCCTCCACGTCGACCGTCGCGTCGGTGGCCGCGGCCACATCCGGCCACACGCCTGCGCCGACGCCGGCCAGCAGCGCGGCCCCGAACGCCGCCGCCTCGGGCGTCTGAACGGGCGCGAGCGCGACGCCCAGCGCGTCGGCCAGGACCCGGCGCCACAGCGGGCTGACCGCGCCGCCGCCCGCGATCCGGATCGTGCCGGGCGCCTCGACGCCGGCCTGGCGGAGCAGCTCGAGGTTGTCGCGCAGCCCGAACGCCACGCCCTCCAGCACCGCGCGCGTCGCGTGGCCGCGCCCGTGCCGCAGCGTGAGCCCGACGAAGGCGCCTTGGGCGAGCGGGTTGGCGTGGGGCGTCCGCTCGCCGGCGAGGTAGGGGAGGAACGTGAGACCGTCCGCCCCCGCAGCCACGCCGGCCGCTTCGGCGAGCAGCGCGTCGTAGCCGACGTCTGGAGCGAACGTGTCGCGGTACCACCGGAGCGAGCCGGCCGCCGACAGCATCACGCCCATCAGGTGCCACAGCCCGGGGACCGCGTGGGGGAAGGCGTGGGCCCGGCCCTGCGGCGCCGTGTGCGGCGCGTCGGTCGGCGCGAACACGACGCCGGAGGTGCCGAGCGACATCGCCCACACGCCCGGCGTCACCGCCCCGACGCCGACGGCCGTCGCCGCCTGGTCGCCGCCGCCGGCCACGACGGGCGTCCCGGCGCGAAGCCCCGTGGCCTCGGCCGCCCGACCCGAGACCGTGCCCGTGACCTCCGGCCCCTCGTGCGTCGGCGGGAGCCAGTCGGCGGGCACGTTGAGCGCGTCGAGGACGGTGGTCGACCAGTCGCGCGAGGCGAGGCCGAGCAGCAGTGTCCCGCCGGCCCCGGCCCGGTCGGTCGCGTACGCGCCCGTCAGCCGGTAGCGGACGTAGTCCTTGGGCAGCAGCACCTGGGCGACGCGGGCGTACGCGGCGGGCTCGTGCTCGCGGACCCAGAGCAGCTTGGGCGCGGTAAAGCCGGCGAAGGCGTCGTTGCCCGTCTCGGCCACCAAGGCGTCGAGCCCGCCCACCCGCTCGCGGATCGCGTCGCACTGGGCTTGGGCGCGTCCGTCGTTCCACAGCATCGCCGGACGCACGACGGCGCCGGCCGCGTCGAGGAGCACCAACCCGTGCATCTGGCCGGTCAGCCCGACGCCGCGGACGTCGGCCCCGGCCACGCCAGCCTCGCCGAGGGCCTGGCGGATGCTGGCGGCCGTGGCGCGCCACCACTCGTCCGGGTCCTGCTCGCTCCACAGCGGCCGAGGTGACGAGTGGGCGTGGGGCGTCGATCCGACCGCGACGACGCGACCGACGTCGTTTATCAGCAGCGCCTTGGTGGCCGTCGTCGAGGTGTCGATGCCGAGGAGATAGGCCATGAGGTGGAGGGCCGATGTGTTGGGGTGGCCGCCGGGCTTAGGGCAAAGGCCCCCCGCGTGCGCTCTACTCGGCGGGGGCGTCGCCAGCCGGCGCGTCGTAGTGGGCCCGGATCTTGGCGGCCACCGACGGGCCCGTGACGGCCGCGATCTCGGCCTCGGTCGCCGCCTTGACCGCCTTCGTGCTGCCCAACACGGTCAGCAGCTTTTTGGCCGTCTTGGCGCCGACGCCCGGGATGTCGAGCAACTCGCTCCTGAGGTCCTTGATCCGCCGCTGCTTGCGCTGGGCCGTCACCGCGAACCGGTGGGCCTCGTCGCGGACCCGCTGGATCAGCCGCAACGATGACGACGTGCGCGGGATCAAGATCGACTGGCCCGAGCCCGGCACGAACACCTCCTCGAGCCGCTTCGCCAGCCCGACGACCGGGAACTTGCCGTAGACGTCGACGCGCCGCAGCGACTCGACGGCCGACGACAACTGGCCCTTGCCGCCGTCGATGATGACCAGGTCCGGCCACGGCCCGTTCTCCTCCAGCAGCCGCGCGTAGCGCCGCTCGACGACCTCGCGCATCGACTGGAAGTCGTCGGGCTTGCCGGACTCGACCGTCCGGATCTTGTACGTCCGGTAGTCCGACTTGCGCGGCTTGCCGTCCTGGAAGACGACGCAGCTGGCGACCGTCCCGGTCCCGCCCAGGTGCGAGATGTCGAAGCACTCGATCCGCCGCGGCGGCTTCTTGAGGTGGAGGTCGCGCTCCAGGCTGAGCACGGACCGCGGGATCCGGTCCTCCTCGCGCTGCTCCTGCTGGAGCTTCCACTCGCCCAACAGGAGCCGAGCGTTCGCCTCGACCATGTTCATCAGGTCCACCTTCTCGCCGCGCTGGGGCGTCCGGACCTCGACCTTGCGGCCCTTCTTCTCGCGCAGCAGCGCCTCGACGACGGACGGGTCGGCGAGGTCGCCCGCGAGGTAGACCTCGTTGGGGAAGAACGCGGCGTCGGCGTAGTAGCCCTCGACGATGCGCTGCTGGATCTCGCCGTCCTCGGCGCCCTCGACGCCGCGGACGATCTTGTGCGTCCGCCCGATGATCTTGCCCTCGCGGACCTTGAACAGGACGCCCACGCCGACGTCGGCCTCGCGGTCGAGCGCGAGCGCGAACAGGTCGCGGTCGACCTCGGGGTCGGTGACCACCTTCTGCTTCTGGGCGTACGTCTTGAGCGCCCTCAGCCGGTCGCGCACCTCGGCGGCCTCCTCGAACTGCTTCTCGCCGGCCAACCGCGTCATCTCGCCCTGGAGCAGCTCGACCAGCTCGCGCGTCTGGCCGTTCAGGAGCGCCGTGATCTGGCGGATCGTCCCGTTGTAGTGCTCTTCAGTCTCGTACCCGACGCACGGCGCGGCGCACTTCTGGATGTGGTAGTCCAGGCACGGCTGGTACTTGCCCGCCTCGATGGCCGCCTCGTTGAGGTGGAGCGCGCACGACCTCAGCTTGAACAGGTCCTTGATCGTCTTCAAAACCAGCTTCATCGCCCGGGCGTCGGTGTAGGGCCCGAAGTAGAGCGAGCCGTCGCGGCGGACGGTTCGGGTGGGGAAGACGCGCGGGAACCGCTCCTTCTTGATGCAGATGTACGGGTAACTTTTGTCGTCCTTCAGGAGGACGTTGTAGCGGGGCTTGAGCCGCTTGATGAGGTTGTCCTCCAAGAGCAGCGACTCGACCTCGGTGTCGGTCACGATCACCTCGACGTCGGCGATCTTCTTGACGAGCGCCTCGGTCTTGGCCTCGCGCGGCCGGCCCTCCTGGAAGTAGCTCCGGACCCGGTTCCGCAGGTTCTTGGCCTTGCCGACGTAGATCACCTTGCCGTCGGCGTCCTTGTGCTGGTAGACGCCCGGCGAGGTCGGGAGGTGCTTGAGCTTGTCGGCGAGGGCGTCGGTCATCGGGAACGCAGGACGGGGAAGGCGGAACGCGGGAGGGGGCGTCCACGCCGGTGGGTACGCCAGCCCGGCAACGTCGTGCCCGCTGGTGACGACGGGGCGTCAGGGAACCGGCGGCTTTTTTTGCGTCCGGGTCGGCGCGCGCGCGCGAGCCGGTGGGACTCGTCGTTGATGTCGTTCCCTTCCGCACGCCCCCCGCTTCCCATGCGCACGCTCGCCCTGGCCCTCGCCGTCCTCCTCGCGCCCGCCCTCGCGGCCCAGCCCGTCCTCGTCGACTCGGCAGACGTCTACGTCAGCCCCTTGCTCGGGTTTGGGTACGGAGGATCTGAGGTGGGGACCTCGTTCTCGGTGGGGGCGGACGCCGGCTACCGCGTGACGCCGGCCTTCGACATCGGCGTCCGCGCGCTCGCCGGGGACCTCGGCTACGACGAGGGGGGAGCGTTCCTCACCGTCGGGCCCACGCTCGGGACGTCGCGGCGGCTCGGGGCCGGCGTCGAGCTCGACGCCCGGCTGCTGGGGACGGCGACCTTCGCCGACCTCGGGCCCGGGGTCGGCGACGACGGGTTCGGCCTCCGGAGGCTCCAGGGAACCGGGCAGGTCTCGTTCAGCCGGCCGCTCCGCGTCGTCGGGAGCCTGAAGCTGGCGCCGACCGTCGGGGCCTACGCGACGGCGTGCCGGGTCGTCGGCTACGAGGTGACGGGCGCGGGGCTGGGGTGCGCCGAGGCGGGCGCGCTGGCGGGCGTCGACGTCCGCTTCCGCCTGTTCGGGGCCGGCGTGTCGTTCCCCGTCGTCGCCCCGATCCGGCTCGTCGGCAACGACGACGCCGGCCGGCTGGGGCTGCTCGACGTCTCGCAGGTCCCGATCACGGGCGGAATGCGGATTCGGTTTTAAGCGGGAGGCCGGGTCATCGCCCAGTGCGTCGGGCCGCCGGGCAGCACGATCTCGCCGGTGACCTCGAACCCGAGGCGGTGGTAGAACGCGACGTTCGTGGCCGTCCCCGTCTCCAGGAACGTCGGGACGGCGTCGCGGTCCGCCCGCGCCAGGCCGGCGCGGAGGAGCCCGCTCCCGACGCCGCGGCCCTGCATCTCCGGGCCGACCGCGAGCAGGCCGAGGTACCAGAATCGCCCGTCCGGCATCGCGTCGTCGAACGCCCGGTACGCCCGCCGCACCGTCGGCAGCCGGCGGGGGCCGACCGCACGCGCGAGCGCCAGCAGCACCGCCCCGTCGCGCCACCACGGCGGACCGGCGCCCGGCGGCTGCCACAGCGCCAGCCCGGCCGGCGCCTCGTCCACCTCGGCCACCTCGACGACCCCGTACGGCGCGTAATAGTGGCGGACGTAGGCGGCGTGCTCGCGCGCGAACCCGGCGAGCCGGCGGGCCGGGTCCGGGTAGACGAACTCGAACAGCGGG
The DNA here is from genome assembly GCA_963848075.1 of uncultured Bacteroidota bacterium. Taxonomy (GTDB): domain Bacteria; phylum Bacteroidota; class Rhodothermia; order Rhodothermales; family Rubricoccaceae; genus Rubrivirga. Next base: position 910,348 of record CAWKCB010000004.1, on the reverse strand, counting down.
TCGTCGAAAAAGGCCCGGGCCGCCAGCGCCGCCGCGGCGGCGACCTCGTCGGAGCGGAGCGTGCGGAGGGTCATCCCAGCAGGAAATCTCGGACGCCAGCGGCGAACGTCGGCACGTCGACGCCCTGGATGGGGTGGTCGAGGCCGGGCAGGACCTGGAGGCGGGCGTCGGGCAGCGCGCGCCACAGACCGACCGCGTGGCGGACGTCGAAAAAGCGGTCGCGGTCGCCGGCCGACACCAGCGTCGGGACGGCGATCTGGGCGAGGTCGTCGTCGGGCATCGGCGTCTCGGGGAGCCGACGCGTGAAGGCGATCATCTGGGCCACGAGCGGTCGCCAGCGATCGGCGCCGTGGACCTCGGCCAGGCGGCGGGCCCAGAACGGGTGCTCGGCCTCCATCGCCCCGGGGTCCATCGGGCCGACCATCGCCTCGACCTCGGCGCGGTCCCACTGCACGTTGACGCCGTGGACGGCGAGCCGCGTGACCACGTCGGGCCGCTGGCGGGCGAGCGCCAAGGCGACGCCGCCGCCCATCGAGAAGCCGAAGACGGGGAGCGGCCCGAGCCCCAGTCGCTCAAGGGCCGTTAGTGAACTGGCGACGTATGGCTCCCACGTCGGCGCCGGCTCCGACAGCGTCCCGCTCCGCCCGTGGCCGGGGAGGTCGAGCCCGACGACCCGGAAGTCGCGCTCCCAGACCCGGATCAGCCGGTCGGTCTCGAGCTCGGTCGAGCCGAGCGCGCCGTGGAGGACGAGGAGCGGCGGGGCGCCCTCGGGCCCCGACAGCTGGACGGCGACGTCGCCCGTCGGCGTCTCGATCCGGACCCACTCGGGCCGGGCGCGGACGCTCTCGACCAGCTCGACCAGGACGCCGGCCGTGTCCTTCGGGTGCAGGAACACGATCCGCTTGCCATCGGCGCCGGGCTTGCCTTCGTCGGCGAGGGGGCGCACGCCGAGGGCCCGGACGCGCTCGATCTCGGCGTCGAGGTCGGCCACCTCGAAGGCGAGGTGGTGGAGGCCGGGGCCCCGCTTGCCGAGGTAGGTCGCGATGGGGGAGTCGGCGCGGGTGGCCTCGACCAACTCCATCTTGGGCGCCGCGCCCGCCCGGCCGCCGTCGCCGAAGAACAGCGTCCGGACGCCCTCGCGCTCGACGACCTCGGCCTTGTACGGGCCGGCCTCGAACAGGCGCTCGAAGACGGCCGCCTGCTCGGCGCTCTCGATGGCGATGCCGACGTGCTCCAGGGTCATGGGGTGGGGACGGGCGCGCGTCCGGTTGCGGGTGAGGGAGGACCGCCGGCGGCCGTCCGCTGATCCCGGGGCCGCCGCCGGCGCGCCGCGCGACGTCGCGGCAGCCAAGCTCGCCAGGGTCGACGTCTCGCGGTCCGGTCGGAAACCCGCCTCCCGCCGCCTCGTCCCACCGCCCATGCGGCTCCACACTCACGCCCCCGCAGCGCCCGTCGGTGGGGCCGACGCGCAGCGCCAGCAGCGGTGGGCGATGACGGCGAGCCTGGCGGTGGCCGTCGTGATGCTGGTCGGCAAGGCGTGGGCGTTCGTGCTGACCGGCTCGGCCGCCATCTTGTCCGACGCGCTCGAGTCGGTGGTCCACCTCGCGGCGACGGCGATGGCCGGGTTCAGCCTGTGGTACGCGGCCCTGCCGCCGGACCCGGCCCACCCCTACGGCCACGGCAAGATCGCCTACTTCTCGTCAGGCCTCGAGGGCGCCTTGATCCTGGTCGCCGCCGTTGGGATCGTGTGGACGGGCGTGGCCGACCTCCTCCGCGGGCCGGAGATCCAGCAGATCGGGCTGGGCCTGCTGATCACGGGGGCCCTCGCCCTCGTCAACCTCGCGCTCGGGCTCAGCCTGGTCCGCGTCGGCCGGCGGACGAACGCGCTCGTGCTCGTCGCCAACGGCCACCACGTCCTGACCGACATGTGGACGAGCCTGGGCGTGCTCGTCGGCGTCGGGCTCGTGTGGTGGACGGGGGCCGTGTGGCTGGACCCCGTGGTCGCGATCCTGCTCGGGATCAACATCGCGTGGACCAGCTGGGGCCTGATGAGCGAGGCCTACCGCGGCCTCATGGAGACGGCCGACCCCGAGGCCACCGCCCGCGTCCTGGGCACGCTCGACCGGGCCGTCGCCGACGGGCTCATCGAGGGGCACCACCACGTCCGACACCGCCGCGTCAACGACCAGGTCTGGATCGAGCAGCACCTTTTGATGCCCGACGCGCTCCGGCTGGACCAAGCCCACCAGCGGGCGACCGCGGTCGAGATCCGCCAGCGGGCGCTCTTCCCGGACAGCCACGTCCAGGTCACGAGCCACCTCGAACCGCGGTCCCACGACCACCCCGACGACGCGCACGACGCGGCCGTCGCCGACACCTTCGCCTAGATGCGCATCGCTGTCATTGGAGGCCTCGCGGCCGGCCCCGCCGCCGCCGCCGAGGCCAAGCGCCGGGCGCCCGACGCCGACGTCGTCCTGTTCGAGGAGGGGCCGCACATCTCGATCGGGACGTGCGAGATCCCATACCTGCTGGGCGGCGAGCTCGAGCCGGGCACGGACCTGGTCGTGCTCACCCCGGAGGCGATCCGCCGGACGCGCGGCGTCGAGGCCCGCGTCCGCCACCGGGTCACGTCGCTCGACCCGCGCCGAGGGCGGCTGACGGTCGACGCCCTCGACTTCGGCTCGACGGCGGAGGAACCATTCGACCGGTTCGTCCTGGCCACCGGCGCTCGGCCCCGCCGGCTCGGCGTCGAGGGGGAGGACGCGGCCGGCGTGTTCACCGTCCGCAACTTGGTCGACACGCATGCCATCGAGCGCTGGCTCGACACCGAGCCGGTCCGCCACGTCGTCGTGGTCGGCGGCGGCTACATCGGCCTCGAGATGGCCGACGCGATGCGCCAGCGCGGGCTGCGAGCGACGATCCTCGACCCCAACGGCCGCGTGCTGGGCACCACGGTCGCCTGCGAGGCCAGCGACCTGATGAACGAGGCCGTCGCGGCGGCGGGCGTCGCCGTCCGCCCCGAGAGGGCGACCGAGATCCTGGCCGACGACGACGGCCGCGTCCGGGCCGTCCGGACGGACCGGGGCGAGGTCGTCGGCTGCCAGATGGTCGTCGTCTCGATCGGCGTCGAGCCGCGGGCGGAGCTGGCCCAGGCCGCCGGCATCCGGCTCGGCGACCGGGGCGGGGTCGCCGTCGACGACCACATGCGGACGTCGGCGCGGTCGGTGTGGGCGTGCGGCGACGTCGTCCAGATCCCGCGCGCGCCCGACGGCCGGCGCGTCCTGTGGCCCCTGGCCACGACGGCCCGGCGGACGGCCCGCGTCGCCGCCCGGAACGCCGCCGGCCCGGCGACGAGCGATCGCTTCCGCCCGTTCGCCGGGGCCGTCGGCGTCCGCGCGTTCGGGGTCGAGGTCGGGGCGGTCGGCCTGTCGCTGGCGCAGGCCGAGGACGCGGGGATCGACGCGTTCGCGACCGACTTCCGCCACCTGAGCCGGACCGGCGCGTTCCCCCAAGCGTCGCCGATCGACGTCCGCCTGGTCACGGAGCGGGGGACGGGCCGGCTGCTGGGCGGCCAGCTGGTGGGCCGCGAGGGGGCCGCGCTGCGCGCCAACGTGCTCGTCCCCCTCGTAGCCGCCGGGGCCTCGGTCCGCGAGTTGGCCGAGGACCTGGACCTGCTCTACAACCCGCCGCTCGCGCCCGCCGTCGACCCGCTCAAGGTGGCCGCCAGCCGGGCGATGAGGGATGAGGGATGAGGGATGAGGGATGAGGGATGAGGGATGAGGGATGAGGGATGAGGGGCGATCCGCGCAAAGTTCCTCGCCGCTCCGGGTGGCCGAAGGGGCATCTTCCCGTTTCCCGTTTCCCGTTTCCCGTTTCCCGTTTCCCATGGACCTCTCCGAACGCTCGATCCGCACCGAACAGGTCTACGACGGCGTGTTGCTCGACGTCCGGCGCGACGAGGTCCGGCTGCCGAACGGCGAGACGTCGGGGCGCGAGTGGATCAAGCACCCCGGCGCGTCGGCGGTCGTCCCCGTCGACGACCAGGGGCGCGTGATCCTGCTCCGCCAGTTCCGGTTCGGCCCCGGGCGCGAGTTCTGGGAGGTGCCCGCGGGCAAGTTCGACCACGACGGCGAGGACGCGCTCGCCGTCGCCCAGCGGGAGCTGGCCGAGGAGACGGGCGTCGCCGCCGAGCGGTGGACGCCGCTGGGGCAGACGTTCCCGGCCATCGGCTACTCCGACGAGACCATCTGGCTGTTCCTCGCCGAGGGCCTGTCGGCCACCGACGACCACGCCGACGACGACGAGTTCGTGGAGCCGTTCCGGCTCCCCTTCGCCGAGGCCGTCGCGCTGGCGCGTCGCGGCGAGATCGAGGACGCCAAGTCGTGCGTCGCGCTGCTGCTGGCCGCCGCCGAGATCGACCGGCGCGAGCGAGAGGGCGGGGCGTAGGCGGGCCCTCACGTCCGCCACCGACGCGTCGCGGTCCGTTTTCACAGGACCTGAGCGCCGGGGGGGTGGTGCCGTCCGGAGGCGGCACTAGCTTTCGCCGTCTCCTCCCGCACCCGCTGTGTTCTACTTCCTGATCGTCCTGATCCTCATCATCGGCATCCTGATGGGCATCACGGTCCTGCTCCAGAGCGGCAAGGGCGGTGGCCTGGCCGGCATCGCCTCGGGCGGCCAGACGACCCAGATCCTGGGCGCCCGCCAGGCGCCGGACTTCCTGGAGAAGGCCACCTGGACGCTCGGCTGGGCGTTCCTCATCCTGTGCCTCATCACGACGTTCTTCATCCCGCGCGCGGGCGGCGGCGGCGGGAGCATCCTGCAGGAGCGCGCGGGCGAGCTGCCGTCGGCGGCCCCGGCGCCCATCGAGGTCCCGTCGCAGGGCCCGGCCGAGGCCGGCTCGCTCCCGAGCGCCAACCCGTCCACGCCGACGGCCCCCGACGTCCCGCCGACGCAGTAGGCAGGGATCGGCACTCCCGGTTTCGGGGCCACTCGGCAGACGCCGGGCGGCCCTTTTTTGTTGGGCGGCGACGTGGTTCGCACGGTGTGGATCCTTGCGAACCCCGAACCCCGAACTCTGAACCATCGACCTCGCCGTATCGGACGTCTCGGACGACCACGCTAGACACACGTGCGGGGCCGCCCCCGGAGGAGCGGCCCCGCGTCGGCGTGCGCCGGCCTGTACGCCGGATTCTGTCCGGGCGACGGTCGCCGAGGCCGTCGCCCTGTGCCGCCATCTATCTAGGACCGCCGTCGCCGGCGGCCTCGAGCGGCCTACCCGTCCCGCGACGCCCGCGGGCCGCGAGCGGCGCCCGGCCGGGGCCGAGCGCGCGGGACTGTGTGGCCTTGCACCCCGTGGGGTTTGCCTGGCCGCGGCCGTCGCCGACCGCGCCGGTGGGCTCTTACCCCACCGTTTCACCCATCACCTGTGCGGGCCTAGGGCCCGCCATCGGCTGGTCTGCTTTCTGTTGCACGTGCCGTCGCCGGGCGCTGTCGCCAGCGCCCGACGCCTTCCTGTTAGGAAGCACGGTGCCCTGCGGTGTCCGGACGTTCCTCCCCGGGACCGAGCCGCGAGCGGCTCCCCCCGAGGCGGCGGCCCGGCCGACGCGCCCCTAAGAAACGAGCGGGCGCCGGCTGCTGCGCCGACGCCCGCCCAAGGTCGCGTGAGTTCGGCGCTAGCCCTCCGCGCCGACCTCCTGGAAGAGCGCGTCGTCGACGACGATCCGGCCGTCGTGCTCCGAGACGATGATCCGGTCCCGCTGGCGGATCTCGACCTGGCGCTGGGGCGGGACCATGAAGCCGGCCGCCGCGCCGCGCTCGACCGGGACCACCGCGCGGCCGTCGCGGACGCGCGTCCGCAGCCGCTCGTAGGCCCGGAGGTAGCGGCCGTCGATGTGCTCGGCCGCCGAGGCCCGCTGGTCCTCGTACGTGTCCTGCTCCGCCTTCGTCTCCTCGACGACGCGGTCGAGCTCGACGCGCTTCTCGGCGATCCGCGTCTCGAGCTCCTTGAGCGTGTCGTCGGCGCCGTCGACGGTCTCCGCCGTGTCGCCGTCGAGGTTGTCGTAGCGCTCGATCTCCTCGTAGGCGCTCTGGATCCGCTGGCGGTGGGCCTCGATCTCCTTCGTGAGCGCGTCGTACTCGCGGTTGTTGCGGACCTGGAGCTGCTGCTCCTCGTACTTCCGGATGAGCCCCTCGCTCTCGGCGATGTCGAGCTTGAGCTTCTTCTTCTGGACCTCGGCCTCCTTCTTGTCCTGGTCGATCTTGCCCAGCCGGGTGTTGAGCCCGGCCCGCTCGTCCTCGAGGTCGCGGATCTCGTCCGGCAGGTCGCCGCGGAGCTTGGTGAGCTGGTCGATCTTGGTGTCGATGATCTGGAGGCGGACCAAGGCCCGGAGCTGGTCCTCGATCGTGGTCGTGTCGGTCGGCATGGGGAGTACGCGCGTGGGGAGTCGGGCAGGGTACCCCCGAGGGCGGCCGTCAGTTTTGAGTCCGGGGCGAATTTGAGGGGCCGCGGTTCAAGGTTCTCGGTTCAGGGTTCGGCTCCGAGCGGGCGCGAGGTGCGCCGGGTGCGGAGTGACCTTGTGGCCCCGTGGCCCGCGGTCGTCGGGACCGGTGAGGCGTTCTCCTGGCCGAACCCCGAACCCCGAACCCCGAACCCCGAACCCCGAACCCCGAACCCCGAACCCCGAACCCCGAACCCCGAACCCCTACGCGAACGTCCGCATCGGCGAGGTCCGGTGGCGCGTCACGTCGACCGTGAGGCCGGGGTGGGCGCGGCGGAGGTGGTCGGCGATGAGCCGCTCGGTGACGGCCTCGGTCTCGTAGTGGCCCGCGTCGACGAGCGCGATGCGGGGGTGGCCGGCCGTGTCGAGCGCCTCGAAAAAGCGGTGGTAGGTGACGTCGGACGTGACGTAGGCGTCGGCCCCGGTGCGGACCGCGTCGCGCAGGAACGACAGCCCCGCCCCGCCGCAGACGGCCACGCGCTCCACCGTCTGCCCGTCGTCGCCGACGTAGCGGAGGGCGCCGGCCCCGAGCGCGTCGCGGACGCGTGCCAGGAACGCGGGCAACGGCTCCGGCGCGTCCAGGCGCCCGACGACGCCGTACCCCTGGCGCGTCGCCCGCCCCTCGAGGGCGACCACGTCGACCGCCGGCTCTCGGTACGGGTGGACCGCGGCGACCGCCCGCCGGACCGCGGCGACGGCCCACGCTGGTACGACGGCCTCGATCCGCACCTCGTCCACCGTTTCGTCCCGGCCCACTTCGCCGACCGCCGGGGCCGCGCCGTCTCCAGGACGAAACCGGCCGGTGCCCGGGGCCGAGAACGAGCACGCGGCGTAGTCGCCGATCTCGCCCGCGCCCGCCGACGCCATCGCGGTGCGGACGGCGTCGGCGGCGTCGTGGGGCACGAACACGGCCACCTTCCGCATCACCCCGTCGAGCGGCGCCAGGATCTCGGTCTCGCGGACTCCAAGCTGCTCCGCGAGCGCGAACGACACGCCGCCGTGCGCCGCGTCGAGGTTCGTGTGGACGGCGGCGTAGCTCACGCCGGCCCGCCCGAGCCGCCACACGAGCGCGCCGACCGGGTCGTCGGCCGTCGCCCGCCCGACGGGCTTGAACAGCAGCGGGTGGTGCGTCACGATGAGCCCGGCGCCGGTCTCGGCGGCCTCGTCCACGACGGCCGGCGTCAGGTCGAGCGCGACGAGCACCCGGTCGACGACCGCGGCGGGGTCGCCCACCTGCAGGCCCACCCGGTCGAAGTCGGCCTTCTGGCCCGACGGGGCCCAGGCGTGAATCGTGGCGAGGACGTCGGCGACGGTCATGGTGGGGAGGGGCGACACGGGGCGCGGTATGCTACAGGGAAGGCTGGCGAGGCGTGAAAGACCGAGCGTCTTCCGCATCCACCGCGCACCAGCGTCGCGAGGGCGGGCTCGACGTTACGTCCACGGCTCTGCCTTCGCCCACGCGGGGTCCCTTACACCGCGACCCCACCCTCCGACATCCCCTGCGTCCGACATGAACGACCCGAGCCACACCTCCACGCGAGACGACGAGTGGTTCTCCGACGACACCTTCTGGGAAACCTCGTACGGGGTCATGTTCCCGGACGATCGGTTCGACAACGCCGCCGCCGAGCTCGACGCCGTCCTCGCCTTGGTCGGCCGGACGCCGGAGCGCGTGCTCGACGTCGCGTGCGGGCCGGGGCGCCACGCCGTCGAGGCCGCGCGGCGTGGGATGACCGTCGTCGGCGTGGACCGGAGCGCGTTCCTGCTCGGCAAGGCGAGGGCCCTCGCCGAGCCGGAGGACGCGGCGGTCGAGTGGGTCCACGCCGACATGCGGGACCACGTCCAAGACCCGCCGGTCGACCTCGTCCTCAACCTGTTCACGTCGTTCGGCTACTTCGACGACGACGCCGACAACCAGCGCGTGGTGGAGAACGCCTATCGGAGCCTCCGCCCCGGCGGGTCGCTCGTCGTGGACGTCATGGGGAAGGAAGTCCTGGCGCGCATCTTCTCCCCGAGCACCGTCTTGGACACGGCCAGGGGGATGGTCGTCCAGCGCCGCCGCGCGGTCGACGACTGGAGCCGTATGGAGAACCAGTGGACGTTCGTGCGCGAGGGCTCCGTCCAGACCTTCGAGCACGTGCACTGGGTCTACTCCGGCCGCGAGCTCGCGCAGATGCTGACGCGAGCCGGGTTCTCGGACGTCCGCCTGTTCGGGGACTTCGAGGGGGCGTCCTACGGCTCCCAGGCGACTCGCCTTGTGGCCGTCGCGCTGCGGACGTGACCGCCGCGGTCGTGCACGGGGACGTGGGGGAGGAGGGACCGCGCGAGCTCCGCCATCAGACGTGGTACCCCAAGCTCGCGCGCCAACGGCTCGCACGCCCGTCCGGGGACGGTGAGTCGGTCCTCTGTTAATTGGGGTCTTAGGTTGAGACCTCCGCCCTTCCGCCGTCTGACATGCTCCGGCTCGCGTCGCTCGCCGTCCTCTCCCTGGTCGCCATCGGAGGCGCCTTCGCTGCCCGCCTGGGCGAGACGCCGGTCTTGCCCGCGACGCCCTACGACTACGACGGCGTCGAGCTGCCGGGCTATCTCGACGTCAGCACGACCCTGAAGTGGGACACCACGCCCGCCGGCAACCCGATCACCGACGCCGGTGCGACGCTCGGCCGCGTGCTGTTCTACGACGTCCGGTTGTCCCAGAACGGGGCCGTGTCGTGCGCGTCGTGCCACCGCCAGGACCACGGGTTCGCCGACCCCGACCGCCTGAGCGCCGGGTTCGAGGGCGAGCCGACGGCCCGCAACGCGATGGCCCTGTCCTTCCCACGCTACGACCGCAACCGCCAGTTTTTCTGGGACGAGCGGGCCCAGACGCTGGAGCAGCTGGCCTTAGAGCCCATCCAGGACCTCGTCGAGATGGGGCTGACGCTCGACGAGCTCACGTCCCGTCTGGAGGCCACCGCCTTCTACCCCGACCTGTTCGCCGACGCCTTCGGCACGCCCGAGGTCACGAGCGACCGGGTCGCGCGGGCGCTGTCCCAGTTCGTCCGCTCCATCGGGGCGTCCCGCTCCCGCTACGACGCCGCGCGCCAAGCCCAGGGAGGGTCGCCCGGACGGCCGCTGGAGGGGCTGACGGACCAGGAGAACCAGGGGCTCGAGCTGTTCTTCGGGCCGGGGCGCTGCGAGCAGTGCCACACCGGCGACCTCTTCATGGGGAAGCACCCCACCAGCAACGGGCTGGACCCGACGGTCACCGACCCCGGCGCCGGCAACGGGCGCTTCAAGATCGTGTCGCTGCGCAACATCGCGCTCACGGCGCCCTACATGCACGACGGTCGGTTCGAGACGCTGGACGACGTGGTCCGGCACTACGACGCCGGCATCGAGTCGAGCCCCGGTCTGGACCTCCGCCTGCGTGGCCGCGACGGGCAGCCGCTCCGGATGGGCTTCAACGCCGCCGAGCGGGCCGCGCTGGTCGCGTTCCTCCACACGCTCACCGACTCCTCGCTCGCGACCGATCCGCGGTGGGCCGACCCGTTCCCCGCCCGTGCGACGGCCGACCCGGCCGGCTCAGACACGCCCCGGTTCGACCGGCTCGGCCCCGACCCCGTACGTGACACGGCGGCGTTCCGGCTCCGCCTGGCCGCGCCCGCCCACGTCCAGGTCGACGTGGTCTCGGCGACCGGGCTCCACGTCGCGACGCTGCTCGACGGCCCCCAGCGGGGCGAGGCGACGGTGCGGTGGGACGCGACGAGCGTGGCGCCGGGGACCTATGTGGCCCGCTTGCGGACCGGAGGTGTGGTCATCACCCGGACCGTCACGGTGTCCCGCTGACGGGCCGAGACGCTGATGTCAGTGGGGAAGCGGAAACGATGTCTCCGGTCTTTACAACGGAATAGGCGGGGCTCGTTGTTTTCTCTCCTGACGGCCCGTCGTCACGTCGTCAGCTTCCACGTTCGCACGTCGAGCCGCACGAGTAGCTGGTCGAAGAAGTAGAGGTCCCGCACCCCATCGTCCGTCTCTGCCAGCCTGTGGCGCCTAGCGTCCTGGCGTCAGATCCAGCCCTTGCGGCGGAAGTAGACCAGCGTCCCGGTGGCCAGGGCCGCCATCACGCCGAGCAGCGCGACGTAGCCCCAGCGGACGTGGAGCTCGGGCATCACGTCGAAGTTCATCCCGTACAGCCCGGTCAGGAAGCCGAGCGGCAGGAACAGCGTGCCGACGACCGTCAGCACCTTCATCACCTCGTTCTGGCGCATCCCGAGCGACGACAGGTAGAGGTCCGACACCGACCCGAGCACCTCGCGGAGCGCCTCGACGATCTCGACGATCTGGACCAGGTGGTCGGTCGCGTCGCGGAGGTAGGGCCGGGTCGCGTCCTCGACGTAGGGCGTGCCCTCGCGCTGGAGGCCCGCCAGCACTTCGCGGAGCGGCCACACGCTCTTCCGCAGGACCGTCACCTCGCGCCGGAGCCCGGAGATCGCGGCCTGGACCGACGGCGCGGGGTCGCCGACGGCCTGGTCTTCGAGGGCCTCCGTGGCGTCGCCGATCCGCTCCAGCGTCACGAACACGTGGTCCACGATCAGGTCGAGGAGCGCGTACAGGAGGTAGTCGGCCCCGGCGGTGCGGACGCGGCCGGCGCTCTGGCGGAGCCGCTCGCGGAGCGGGTCGAACACGTCGCCGGGGCGCTCCTGGAACGTCAGGACCCAGCCCGGCCCGAGCACCAGCCCGACCTGCTCGGTGACGTGCCCGAGCGTGGCCGGGTCGCCGTCGCAGTAGGCCGCGACGGCGTCGAGGTCCGTCGCGCGCACCATCCGGGCGACCACGAACACGTGGGTCCGGTCCGGGTCGTCCCGGTCGTCGTAGACCTTGAGCTTGGGACGCTGCCCGAGGTGGACCACGTCCTCGACGACGAGCGGGTGAAGCCCGAACGCCTCGCCGACCGCGCCGACCGTCGCCACGTCCGCGATGCCGTCGACGTTGAGCCACGTCACGCCGGGGCGGTCGGCCAGGGCTCGGGCGTCGGCGGGCGAGAGGTCGGCCAGCTCCTCGATGCGGTCGGCGTCGTAGTGGAACGCGGTCAGCCGGGCCGGCGGCGTGTCGGGCGGGGCCGGCGCGAGCACGCCCGGCGCCCGGCCGACGAGGTGGGAGCGGCGCTCGACCAGGCGGCGGGCGGCGGGCACGCGGGCCATCAGACGGCCGGCGGCGGGGGCGGGTTGGTCCGCTGGACGGTCTCGGTCCGCCGGGCGACCTCGTCGGCGAGCCGCTGCATCTCGTCGGCCTCGGTCGTGGCGGGGCGGCGGACCGGCGCCGACGGGGTCGGGTCGTTGAGGTGGTCGATGGCCTTCGACCGCTCGGCCGACGTCTGGGTCAGCTCCTTCTCGACCTTCCGCGCGCGCATCGACGCGCCCAGCCGGCCGGGGAGCGCGGCGAGGTAGCCCAGCAAGAGGCCGGCCCCGAACCACCCCGCGATCATCCACAGGACGGGCCCGGTCCAGTCGGCATTGACGAACGGCAGGGCGAGGCGGACCTCGTTGGTCAGGTTCGCGTCCTGCGTCGCGAGGAGGACGCCGAAGATGATGACGACGAGCAGGAGGAGCAGCAGCGTGCGCATGACGGGCGGGCTGGGAAAAGAAGGGCAGTCTACGCCGGACCTGCTGCCAGGTTGTCGACAGGGCCGTCGCATACGCCGATGCGAGTTTCTCTCTGGGAGGCGAGGGCCGGGGGCGGTCCGACCTCGGCGTGGGGGCGACCCCTCACCCCATCCCCTCCCACGGCGAGAGGGGACGTCACAAGCCGGGTCGCGATCGTCCTGGTCGTCGAGCCGGGTGGCCGAGGCCCGCCCTGCGTAGGGCGTCTGCACCAGGCCACGTGGGGCGGACGTGCGAGAGAGGGACCCCGCCGACGGTGTATCCTGGCCGCTCTCCGCGCCGCCATGCCCTCGACCTCCGCCCGCCGACCGCTCAAGACCCGCCAGGCCGGATGGGCGTCGGCCGTGGCCCGGGGCGTCGCCCGGAGGGGGATGACGCCGAACGCCGTCTCGCTGCTCGGCGTCGGGTTCGCCGCCGTCACGGCGGGCGCGGTGCTGGCGGCGGGCCCGGCCACCGGCGGCGAGCGGGCTGGGTGGCTCGTGCTGGCCGCCGCGACGGTCCAGCTCCGGCTCCTGTGCAACCTGATCGACGGGATGGTGGCCGTCGAGGGCGGGAAGGGGACGCCGGCCGGCGAGGTGTTCAACGACCTGCCCGACCGGCTCTCGGACCTGCTCGCACTCGTCCCGGTCGGCTACGCGCTCCGCGACGTCCCGTTCGGGCCCGAGCTGGGGTGGGCCGCCGGCGTCGCGGCGGTCCTGGCCGCCTACGTCCGCGTGCTCGGCGGCGCGTGCGGACTCGCCCAGCGGTTTTCGGGCCCGATGGCCAAGCCGCACCGGATGGCCGCGCTCACGGCCGGCTTGCTGCTCGCCGCCGCCACGGTCACCGTCGGCGCGAGCGACGCGGTGCTGGCGGCGACGTTGGGCGTGATCGCCGTCGGCACCCTCGCGACGGTCGCCCGGCGGACGGCCGGCGTCGTGAGGGAGCTCGGGGCGACGGGCTGATGGACCGGCTCGCCGCCCGCGTTCTGGTCGCGCTGATGCGGCTCGTCACCGGCGTCCGCGTCCGGTGGGAGGCCGAGCTGGCGCCGAGCGGCCCGCGCGTCTACGTCGCCAACCACACGAGCCACCTCGACGGGCTGGTGGTGTGGGCCGCGCTCCCGCCGGCCGAGCGGGCCCGCACCCGGCCGGTCGCGGCGGGCGACTACTGGAGCGGCCGGCTCAGACGCTGGCTCGCGCGCGACGTGTTCGGCGCCGTCTTCGTCGACCGCGGCGGGGCCGGCCGTGAGACGCTGCCCCGGCTGCTCGGCGTGCTCGACGGCGGCGGCGCACTCATCCTGTTCCCCGAGGGCACCCGGGGCGACGGCGAGGCGGTCCGCCCGTTCCGCTCCGGCCTGTTCCACCTGGTCGACCATCGGCCCGACGCCGAGGTCGTGCCGGTCCGGCTCGAGAACCTGTCGCGGTCGCTCCCCAAGGGCAAGACGGTCCCCGTCCCGCTCCTGGGCCGGGCCACCTTCGGCGCGCCGCTGACGCTCGCGGACGGCGAGTCGCGCGACGACTTCCTCGACCGGGTCCGGGCGGCCGTCGAGCACCTGGGCGACGGATGACGTCGCGCCCGGCAGTCTGTCTCCCATCCGTCGCTGGCCCGAGTGGAGGGGCGGCCCCGTCCATCGCCCCACGCCACCCGCACCGATGAGCCGGTCCTTTTCCGACCCCGAACTGGTGGGCGTCTTGGGTGGCGTCCTGGGCTTGCTCGTGCTCGCGAGCGCGGTGGCGGCCGGGCTCAGGCGGCGCGTGACCGGCGAGGCCGGGCGGGTGGTCGTCGACAACCTCGCGCTCCGAGTCAAGGCGTGGTGGGCGATGGTGGCCATCCTGTGCCTCACGTTGGCGACCGGCGGCCTGGGATCGGTGTTGCTGTTCGGGGCGACCTCGTTCCTCGCCTTCCGCGAGTTCGCGACGCTGTCGCCGGCCCGGGCGAGCGACCACAGCGCCCTCGCGTGGGCGTTCTTCGTCGTGATCCCGGTGCAGTACCTGTTCGTGGCCCTCGACGTGTACGGGATGATCGTCCTGTTCATCCCCGTGTACGCGTTCCTGTTCGCGCCCGTCCGCGCCGCGGCGACCGGCGACACGCACGACTTCCTCGCGCGGACCTCGGCCATCCACTGGGGCCTGATGGTGTGCGTCTACTGCGTCAGCTACGCGCCGGCGCTGCTGATGCTCGAGATCCCGGGCTACGCGGGCGAGAACGTGAAGCTGCTGGTGTTCCTGATCCTGGTGGTCCAGCTTAGCGACGTGCTCCAGTACGTCGTGGGGAAGACGCTGGGGCGGCGACCGCTGGCGCCGCGCGTGAGCCCGAACAAGACGTGGGAGGGGTTCCTGGGCGGCGTGGCCGGGGCGACGGCCGTGGGCACGGCGCTGTGGTGGATGACGCCGTTCGGGCCGGTCTCGGCGGCGCTCGCGTCGCTGCTGATCGCGCTGGCCGGCGTGGCCGGCGGGCTCGTCATGTCGGCCGTCAAGCGCGACCGCGACGTCAAGGACTTCGGGGCGACGATCCCCGGCCACGGCGGCGTCCTCGACCGGATCGACTCGGTGTGCTTCGCGGCCCCGCTGTTCTTCCACGTCGTCCGCTTCGCGACGATCACGCACCCGGAGGCGCTGGCGACGTTCGAGGCGTGGTTCTGAGTGCTGCGTCAACCTCTTATTGGCGGGTCGGCGCTCGGGTCGGTCGCCCCCCCCTGTCCCCTCCTGTCCAGGCCTGTCCCCGCGCAGGCGGGGAAGGGGGACTCCCTGACCGACCCCGGTGCTCGCTCTACCCACCAGTAGCCGCTTGACGCAGCACTGAGAGACTGACTACGAATGCAATGTGAAGGGCTGCGAACGGCTCCAGGCATCCGATCCCGCGTTCCGCTCCATCGCCGATGCCGGGCATCGGCTGCCTCGCGCGCCTCGGCTCGGTCGCCGGGCGCTCGTTCTCGCCTGCGTCCTCCATTCACAGTCAGTCTCTGAGTGGGGTGTGGGCGTACCGGCGTGCGGAGGTGGGACCCGCCCCGCCGCCGGCGGCTAGCTTGCGGCTCCGCATCCGCCCGAGATCCCTATGTCCAAGGCTGAGGCCAAACGCGCCGTCGGCGACGCCGCCGCTGCCCTCGTCGAGGACGGGATGACGCTGGGGCTCGGCACCGGCTCCACGACGGCGTTCGCCATCGAGGCCATCGGCCGGCGCGTCCAGACCGACGGGCTCCGCGTCGTCGGCGTGCCGACGTCGTTCGCGGCCGAGCGGCTCGCGCGTCAGCACGGGGTCCCGGTCGCCTCGATCGCCGACCTCGGGCTGGACACGCTCCCGACGTCGCAGGCCCCGCTCGACCTCGCCCTCGACGGCGCCGACGAGGTCGGCCCGGGCGGCGTCCTCGTCAAGGGGCGCGGGGCCGCGCACGTGCGCGAGAAGGTGGTGGCCGCGCTGGCCGCCCGGTTCGTCGTCTTGGTGGACGCGTCGAAGGAGGTCGACCGGCTGGGGACGACGGCGGCGGTCCCGGTCGAGGTGCTGCCGTTTGCCGAGCCGGCGGTCGCGCGGACGCTCCGCGGCCTGGGCGCCGAGCCCGAGCTCCGGATGGGCGAGCGGAAGGACGGGCCCGTCGTGACCGACCAGGGGCTGTGGATCCTGGACGCCCGCTTCCCCGGCATCGACGACCCCGCCGCGCTGGCGACGGCGCTCGACGGCGTCCCCGGCGTGCTCGGCCACGGGCTGTTCGTCGGCCTCGCTAGCGACGTGATGGTGGGCGAGGACGACGGCCACGTCCGCCACCGCGTGGTGTGAGGGTCGGAGTCGCGAGGCGCGGGGGCGTGTCCGACGCCATCCCGACCTGGGACCTGCGCGGCACCTGCGCCCGCTCGGGCCCAACGAAAACCGCCCCGCCGGCCGAAGCCCGCGGGGCGGTCGAGTCTCAATCCGTCCGGCCTAGCGGAGCCGGAAGGTGACGGGGACGGCGAACCGGACCTTGACCGGGCGGCCCCGCTGCTGGCCCGGCGTGAACCGGCTCTCGCGGACCGCCTTCAGGGCCGCCTCCGACAGGAGGTCGTTCGGGCTCCGGAGCACGACGGGGTCGACGACGTTCCCGCGCTCGTCGACGACGAACTGGACGACGACCTGGCCCTCGATCCCGGCCCGGCGCGCGAACTCGGGGTACTCGACGCGGCCCTGGAGCCCGGGGAGGCCCCCGATCAGCTCCGGCTGCACCTCGGCCACCTCGAAGATCTCGGGCTCCGTCGGCTCGGGCTCCGGCGGGGGCGGGGGCGGGGGCGGAGGAGCGTTCGGCGTCGGCGGCGGCGGGGCCGGCGGGGCCGGGGGCGCGGGCGGCGGCGGCGGCGTGTCGGAGAGGTCGAGGTCGATCTCCTCGATCACCTCCTCCTCGATCTCGATGTCGTCCGGCACCTCCTGCGGCGGCGGCGGGGCCGGCGGCGGCGGCGGCGGCGGCTGGATCTGCTGCGTCTGCTCGATGTCCTCGAGCTCGATGATCTCCTGGGCGTCGTCGACCATCACCACGTCGTTGCCGCCGGAGAACGGCACGGTGAAGGCGGCGACCATCAGGGCGAGCGAGAGCAGGAGGCCGATCTGGAGATAGATCGGGTACTTCCGCTTCAGGTCGGCTTTGGGCGTCTTGTAGAGGGCCATGTCGGAAGGGAGAGGGGACGGCCGTGTCGGGCCTTGCGGGAAGGTAGGCCCGTTGGGGGCGGCAACGCGAGTCCGGGGTGGAAAACGCCGGGCTCCGCCGGAGCGCCGCAGAGGACAGACACGGCAGGCGCCCGGAAGTTGCTCGCGAGGACGAGCCGGCGCGGGCCTAGCGGAGCCGGAAGGTGACGGGGACGGCGAACCGGACCTTGACCGGGCGGCCCCGCTGCTGGCCCGGCGTGAACCGGCTCTCGCGGACCGCCTTCAGGGCCGCCTCCGACAGGAGGTCGTTCGGGCTCCGGAGCACGACGGGGTCGACGACGTTCCCGCGCTCGTCGACGACGAACTGGACGACGACCTGGCCCTCGATCCCGGCCCGGCGCGCGAACTCGGGGTACTCGACGCGGCCCTGGAGCCCGGGGAGGCCCCCGATCAGCTCCGGCTGCACCTCGGCCACCTCGAAGACCGCGTCCGTGTCCGGGATGTCCTCCACCACGGGCGGAGGCGGAGGCGGGGGGACCGAGCTGGGGTCGACCACGGGTGGCGACGGCGGGGCCGGAGGCGTGGCCGGGGGTGGGGTCTCGTCGCCCAGGTCGAGCTCGAGGTCTCGGACCAAGTCCTCGACTCGGACCTCGTCGGGCACGGCGACGGGCGGCGGGGGCGCGGCCGGCGGCGGAGGGGGCGGCGGCTCAGCGGTCGGCGGCACGTCGATCATCTCGAACGGCACGTCCGTCTCGGCGGCGACCACGACGGGCGCGGGCGGCGGCGTTGGGACGGTGAAAGCGGTGATGACGGCGACGAGCGCGACGATCATCCCGATCTCGGCGTAGAGCGGCTGGCGGCGGCGGAGGTCGGCCTCGGGCGTTTTGCGGACGGGCATGGCGGTGGGGGGCGTGTCCCATCCAGACACGCGAGCCCGCTACTCGTTGCCCGCGCTCCGTCGTCGGAGGACCACCGCCAGCCCGATCCCGAGCCCCAGCCCGACGACGTCGGCGACGGCGTCGAGCGCTTCCGGGAAGCGGTCGATGGGCAGGAGCCCTTGCCAGATCTCGATCCCGATGCCGAACGCGATCCCCGCCACCAACACCTCCCAGACGCGGTCGGGCCGGGCCCACGTCCACAGCGCCCCGAAGCCGACGAACATCCCCACGTGGACCCACTTGTCGACGGCGAACGGCAGGAGCTCGGGCGGCTGGACCTGGGCCCCGGGGATGGAGCAGGCGACGAAGATGGCGACGGTCCAGGCGACGGCCCAACGGGTCGGGGTCACGAGCGGAGGGCGCGAGCGGCGGCAGGGAGGCGGGCGACCACGTCGGACGCGACCATCCCGGCGGCGCCGTGCTCGGCGGTCCACAGCCGGGCCGCGGTCGACCCGAGGTGGAGCGCGCACAGGGCGGCGTCGGCGGGCGAGAGGCCCTGGGCGAGCAGCCCGGCGATGCTGCCCGCCAGCGTGTCGCCGGTCCCGGCCGTCGCCAGCGCCGGTTCGCCGGGGGGGCCGACGAGCACGCGGCGGTCCGGCAGCCCGACGACGCTCGGCATCCCCTTGAGCACGAGCACGGCGCCCCACCGGACCGCGAGGTCGCGGGCGGCCTCGATCCGGTCGTCCGGGTCGAACGCGTCGTCGCCGAGCAGGCGCCGGAGCTCGCCCAGGTGCGGCGTGAGGACGAGCGGTGCGGACCGTCGGGCCATCGCGTCGGCGACCTGCGCCGTGCTTGCCCGGGAGGCGTCGGCGAAGGCGGACAGGCCGTCGGCGTCGAGGACGAGCGGGGCGTCGACCAGCGCGACGAGGTCGCGGACGAGCGCCGACGTCTCGGGCTCGCGGCCGAGCCCGCACCCCACCAGCACGGCGTCGGCGGCGGCGGCCCGGTCCAAGACCGCGGCGGTCGCCGCGCCCGCCAGCGTGCCGGCGTCGGTCTCGGGCTGGGCGTCGACCATCACCTCGAGGGCCCGGCCGTCCACGACGCCGGCAGCGGACTCGGGGACGGCCGCGACGACCGCCCCCGCCCCGACCCGGTACGCGGCCGTCGCCGACAGCACGGCGGCGCCGGTGAACGCCCGGCTGCCGACGACGGCGAGGACGCGCCCAGCCGAGTACTTGTGGGCGTCCGTGGCGCGCGTCGGCAGCGTCCGCCCGACGTCGCCCGGGGCGGCCCGCCACGCCGTCGCGTGCCGGTGCAGCTCGGCGTCCGGGATCCCGATCTCGACCACGGCCACCTCGCCCGCCACCGCCGGGCCGTCGCCCACGAGCAGGCCCGACTTGACGGCGCCGAACGCGACCGTCAGGTCCGCGCGGACCGTGTCGGCGGCGGTCCGGCCCGTGGTGGCGTCGAGGCCGGAGGGCACGTCGAGCGCGACGACGGGCGCGCCCACTCGGTTCGCCCACGCGCTCAGCGACCGGGCCGGCTCGCGCAGCTCGCCCCGGATGCCGATGCCCACGAGCGCGTCGACGACGAGGTCGGCCGGCGCGTTCGCAACCTGACGGACGTCCTCGAACGCGACGATGTCGAGGCCGTCGTCGGTCTCGGCGAGCCGTCGCAGCAGCGCAAGGTTCGCGGTCTGGTCGGGCGTCCCGTCGCCGGGGAGGACGAGGGCGCGGACGCGGGCGCCCCGGCCGGCCAGCACACGGGCGACCACGAGCCCGTCGCCGCCGTTGTTGCCGGTCCCGACCAACACCGTCACGTCGCGGTCGCGGACGGCGTAGCGGGCCTCGGCCGCACGCGCCGCCGCGCGCCCGGCGGTCTCCATCAGGACGCGCCCGGGGACGCCCCAGGTGGTGATCGCCGCGTGGTCGGCCGCGCGCATGGCGTCGGCGCTGAGGACGGGGTCGGTCATAGGTCGATGGGGTCGACCTCGGTCTCCCAGCGGGCGCGGACCTGGACGGGCTCGGGCACGAGCACGAGCGGCTCGGGGGCGACGTACGGCGCGAGCCGACCGCCGCTCCACCGGCCGTCGCCGTCGCGGTCGGCCCAGACGCGGAGGGCGTACGGGCCCGGCAGCAAACCGTCGACGACGAACGCGCCGTCGGCGTCGGCCCGAACCACGACCGGGTTGCCGGCCGTGGGGCGGACCTCGACGAGCACAGTCCCCTCGCCCCCGTCGACCCGTCCGAGGATGGCGCCCACCTCGCGGTCGCCGGCGACGGCGAACCGCTGGGCGCGCGCCGTGTCGCCGACCGGGACGGTAAGGGCGAACGCCGCCGGCAACGCCACCGTCGAGTCGGCGACGAACGTGACGCCGTCGGTGGCGACGAGGGCGACGGGCCGCTCGGCGCCGTCGGCCCGGAGGCGGACGGCGACGAGCAAGGCGCCCGGCGGCGACGTGAACCGGACGCCCGGGCGCTGGCCGGGCCGGAGCGTCGCGACCGAGTCCGGGACGGCGGGGACGAACGCGTCGACCCGGGCGGCGACCGTGTCCGCTCGGGCCGGCGTCGCCGTCGACAGGCGGAACGCGGCGGGCCCGAGCCCCGCCGAGTCGGCAACGGCCGGCGGGTCGCCAGGCGCGGCCGTGACGAGCGTCACCGGCGGCAGCGGACGGGCGGCCTCGGCCAGCACCTCGAACGCCGACCCCGCCGGCTGGTACCACGCGGCGGCCACCGGCGCGCCCGACGCCGAGTCGGTCACGGCCACCGTCTCGGCCCACCGGGCGGCGTCGCGGAGCGCGACCGGCTCGGAAAACCGGACGGCCAGGCGGCGGTCCGAGATCGGGCGGAGCCGCTGGGCGACCGGCGGGATCGTGTCGAGCGCCGTCGTCCAGAACGTCGCCGGTGCCGCCGCGGCCGAGTCGGCGGTCGCGCGGAGGACGGGGCGCGGCGAGGCCGCGAACCGCTCGCCCGGGTCGGCCCGTCCGTTCCGGTTCCGGTCCTGGACCACGGCGACGGCGTACGGGCCCGGGCGGAGGTACTCGAGCCGGAACGCGCCGTCGGCGCCGGTCTCGGTCCGGTAGTCCGGGGCGACGGCGCGGGCGTCGGGCCGCGCGGTCGTGTCGGGCAGGGCGTAGGCCCAGACCGCGAGCCCGCCGACGCCCGCCCCGCGCTCGGGCTCCCGGACGACGCCCGCGACCCGCCCCTGGTCGATCACGTCGCCCGTCGCGAAGGCGACCGTGATCGGGGCCCGGAGCGCCACGCCCCGCTGGTCCGCCAGCGCCGTCCCGACGGTGACCACGTAGGTCGTCGAGTCGCGGAGCGCGGGCAGCGTCACCTCGATCTCGCGGCCCCGCACGCGGACCTCGGGCGCCACGTCGCCGGCCGGCGTCACGGTGACGGCCGTGGCGGCCGCGGTCGCCACCCGCTCCGAGAACGTCAGCCGGAGCGTCGGCTCGGACACGTTCGTGGCGCCGTCGGCGGGCGAGGTCTCGACCAGGACGGGCGGCGTCGTGTCGGCGGGCCCGCCGGTCGGGGCGACGGGCGTGGCGCAGGCGCCGAGGGCGAGCAGGAGGAGGGCGGAGAGCATGCGCACGTCGGCCTGGATCGACCGCGAGCGGCTCCGGTTCCCCAGACCACGTCCAGGAGGAGTGTGGGGGTGTGGGAGGACGGGGTGTTGCCTCACCACACGCCCCACGCGACGCCCGAACGGATACTGAGCAACTGGATGTGGTTGAGAGCGGCGCCATTGCCTCCCAGGTGTCGCATCCTCCCGACGTCTCCTCAGAGTCATCCTGAGCGGAGGCCGTCGGCGGCTGGAGTCGGAGGACCTCGACGCGTGGGAGGCGGCCTCGAGCTCACCGGCGACGCGTCGAGATCCCTTCGGCTCCGCTCAGGGCATGCCTTCGACAGGCTCAGGATGACTCGTTCTGGGGAGATCGCGATAGCCCTGTGTTGCCTCCTCTCTTGAGGGAGCCGACGGAGGGTGTCCTCGACGTTCCCCTTCGCTCGCACACCCCCACCCGCTTCGCGGGAGCCCCCTAAGGGGGCAGGCCACTCCCGACGGCGGCACTCCTATTGGAACCACGGGCTCAGTCGCCGGCCACGAACGCGCGCAGGCGCCAGCCGTCGCCGTCGTCCCAGAACGTGGCCCGGTAGCCGGTGGGACGGTCCACGTCCGCCACGGCGACGACCGCGCTCCGGCCATCGGGGAGTGTCACGGGTTGCCAGCCGTCGACGGCTGGCGCGGGCGCGAGCAGGGCGATCTCGGTCAGCCGGGCGACCACGGCGCCGCCGGGCGCGTCGAGCGCAGCCACGTCTCGGCCCACGGCGACGTGCGAGGACGGGTCGAGCGCGTCGGGCCACAGGGCGGCGACCGACGGGGCGACGACGGCCCCGTCCTGCTCGACCGAGCCCCCGTCGAGGACCCGAGCGAGGACGGCCCACACGGGCTCGGCCGGATCGACGTCGAACCAGAGCGCACGCAGTCCCTCGGGTCCGCCAAGCGCGTCGCCGAACGACAGCCGAGCGTCGGGCGCGACGACCGCGAGCAGCGCCACCGTGTCGCGCCGGGCGACGACGGCGTGGAGGGAGTCGCGGAACGCGCCGAAGCCGGCCACCGCGGCACCGTCGTCCATCGCGGGAAGGTCGCCGACGAACGTCGGGACGTCGCCGGGCGCCTCGCGCGTGCCGGGCTGGCAGGCGCCGAGGGCGAGCAGGGCGAGCAGGGCGAGCAGGGCGAGACGCACGGGCGGGGGCGGCAACGAGACCGAAGCGTACGGCTCCGCGTCGGCGGGCCGTGACTTTGCACCGTTTTCCTCCCTCCGACCCGGGTCGGGCGTCACCTTCCACGCCTAATACATCCCCCGATCGCCATGGACCTCCAGCCTCTCCTCGACGCCGCCACCTTCAACGCCGACGGCCTGGTCGCCGCCATCGCCCAGGACGACGCCACCGGCGACGTGCTCATGCTGGCCTACATGAACCGCGAGACGCTCCAGCAGACGCTGGAGACCGGCGTGATGACGTACTGGAGCCGGTCGCGCCAGAAGGTCTGGGTCAAGGGCGAGACGAGCGGGAACGTCCAGCGCGTCACGTCGGCCTTCGTCGACTGCGACGGCGACGCGCTGCTGTTCCGGATCGAGCAGGTCGGCGACGCGGCCTGCCACACGGGCCACCGGAGCTGCTTCTACCGCCGCGTCGAGGACGGCGCGCTCGAGACCGTCGGCACGCCCGTCTTCGACGCGGACGCGGTGTACAAGTAGGGACACCATGCATGGTGTCCCTACCGAGGCCCCAGCGGAGTGAGGCGTGCGAGGTCAGCCCCGGATGAGGTCGAGCGGCTGGCCGGACCAGCCGGGGAACAGGGCCGCGCCCGTCGGGATGCCGAGGTGGCCGCCGGCGACGCCCGCGAAGAGGGACCGGAAGTCGGTCGTGACCGGCAGGTCGCGGCCGTCCTCGAGCGCGTCGGGGTCCAAGACGAGCGGCGCCCCGTGGACTTGGCCGCCGCGGACGTCGTTGCCGAGCACGAACATGGCCGAGCCGCGGCCGTGGTCGGTCCCGGCGCTCCCGTTCTCGGCGACGGTCCGCCCGAACTCCGTCATCGTCAGGACGACGACGTCGTCGTGGTGGCGCTCGACGTCGGTCCAGAAGGCGGCGACGCTCTGGGCGAGGTCGTCGGCGCGGCGCGCGAACGAGCCGCGGTCGCCGCCCTGGCGGGCGTGCGTGTCCCAGCCGCCGGCCTCGGCGAAGGCCACCTCGATCCCGACGTCGGCCTTGATAAGCTGGGCGATCTGTCGCAGGCTCTCGCCAAGCTCGGAGCGCGGGTACTCGGCCCCGTTCTCGGGGACGTACTGGTCGAGGCGGGCGTCCTTCAGCAGCCGCGCCGCGTCGAGCCCCTCGCGGCCGGCGTCGCTCAGCAGGTCGCCGGCGGTCTGGGCGTAGAGCGCCTCCAGGGTCTCGCCGGCCGCGCTCCGCCCGGTCAGGCCCGGCCCAGCGACGCCGAAGTCTTCGAGCCGGGCGATCGCCAGCGTCGCCGCGTCGCCGCGGAGCGAGAGCGGCAGGGCCGGCGTCAAGGCGACGGCCTGGAACGGGGTCGGCTCGTGGCCGAGCAGGCCCGTGGCCCGGTTGAGCCAGCCGGTGTCGGCGCGCTTGTCGCCGGGCTGGCCGGTCTCCATAAAGTCCTGGGCGTCGAAGTGCGACCGCGTCGGGACGGGCGACCCGGCCCCGTGGACGATGCCCAACCGGCCCTCGGTGAAGTAGCGCGCCAACGGGCCGAGCGACGGGTGGAGACCTACCTCTCCGTTGAGGTCGACGAGTTGGCGGGCGGGGAGCGCCAGCGTCGGCCGGAGCCGGGCCAGCATCGGGTCCGAGAGCGGCTGGACGGCGGCGAGCCCGTCCATGGCCCCGCGCTGGAAGATGGTGACGAGCACCTTCTTGCGCCGGAGCCCGGCGGGCGCGGCCTGGGCCGCCCGGGCCAGAAACGACGGGACGCCGCCGACGCCGGTGGCGACGAGGGCGAGCCCACTGGAGGTGACGAACGCGCGGCGGGTCATCATGGCTATTGGCGCTGGAAGGAGGGCGACCCCAACACGACGCCGACCACGAACGCGGCGGTGTCGTCAGGGTCGAGCGGGGCGACGTCGGCGTCGGCGAAGGCGCCGTCGTCGTCGAGCGTCGGGACGGTCTCGGCTTCGGACTCCCGAGCGGCCTCGGCCACGCGCCGCGCGAACGCCGGCTCGCGGACGACCGGCCGGAGGAGCTCGACCGTCGGCCCGGCCGGCCGGCCGGGCAGCATCGCCGCGACGTAGGTCTCGAGCGCCGCGTCGACGGACTCGGGCTGGTGGCCCCCGGTGAGCGCGTCGAGGTCGGGCTCGACCCCGGGGACCTGGCCCGCGGCGATCCGCAGGCCCACGTTCATCCGAGTCAGGAGGAGGCCGGCGTTGACCCAGGCCGCGGCGTGGTCCGGAAAACCCGTCGGCGGCTCGGCGTGGAACACCGGCTCGCCCATGTCGCGGAGCGCCCGGCCGACCTGGCGGACGCCGCCGGCCGGCGTCGCCGTCGCCCGGAACGCGCTCGCGACGAACTCGAACGGCGTCTTGACCTTCGACGGGGTCCCGTCCGGGCCCGAGCGCGCGGCGTCCCAGAACGCGCGGTCGGCCACCAACGCCGTCATCACGGCCGCGAGGTCGCCGTCGGCCCGGCGGTAGGCGTCGGCGAGGCGGCCGACCAAGGCCGGGTCGGGGTCGTCGTCGACGAACCGGACGGCGACGGTGTGGGCAAGGTGGCGGGCGGTCGCGTCGTGGGCCGCGAGGAGGTCGAGCACGTCTTCTCCGTCCTCGATCCCGCGCCCGCCGGGGAGCGTCCGGCCCAGGACCGTCTTGGGCGCCGCGTCGTGCCAGTTGGGCCGGAACAGGAACAGCCCGTCGCGGACGAGCCCGACGCCGCGCCGGTCGAGCTGCTCGATCCTCCGGCGCTGGCGCGCGATGGCCTCGGGCTGGCCGCGCGTCGGGTAGTCGGTCCAGCCGGTAAAGGCCCGGGCGACCGCGACGACGTCGGCCTGGGTGTAGCCGCCGTCGACACCGAGCGTGTGGAGCTCCAGGAGCTCGCGGCCGTAGTTCTCGTTGAGCCCGCCGCTCCTCGGCGCGTTCCCGTGCGCGACGGGCGTCCCGGCCGGCGCCCGCGACGTGACGTTGTCGAGGTACTCGAGCATGGCCGGGTGCCGGGCCGTCGCCCCGAGCAGGTCGCGGAACCGGCCGAGCACGTGGGGGCGGATGGCGTCGCGCTCGTACGAGGCCACCACCGCGATCGCCTGGCCGCGCCCGTCCACGTTGAAGCGGTTGAACCACAGGTCGGCCAGGACCTCGCGGAGCTGGGCGCGGCCGTGGACGGCCCGGGTCAGCTTGGCCTCGACGACGTCGAGCCGGAGCTGGCGGAGCGGGCGGTAGCCGTGCTGCTCCATCCAGGCCTCGAGGCGCTCCCGGGTCTCGGGGTCGCGCGGGGTGCCTCCGCTGGGCAGCGCTCCCCGAGCGACGGCCAGCCGGAGCGCGAAGGCGGGCGGGAGGTAGGTCGCCAGGACGTCCTCTGCCGTGCGGCCGAGAAAGTCGTACCCGTCCAGGCGGCGGTCGAGGTCGGGGTCTGGCGCGGCCGGCCCGAGCTGCTCGGCGACCCAGGCCTCGACGCCGCGCGCGGCGACCGCGGCGGCCTCGCCCGGGCGGGGGCCGTAGCCCAGCCGGTTCAGCGCGTGCGCGGCGGCGGCCTCGTCGGAGAGCCCGGCCTCGGCGTAGGGGAGGGGAGGGGGCATCGTCAGCGGAGCGTGTGGCGGGAGTAGTCCCCAACGGCCGTCAGGGTCACGAAGTACTGGCGCAGCCGGCGGCGCTGCCGGGCGGTGAACGTCGTCCGCGCCCGGGCCGGCAGGTCGAGGCCGGCGACGCGGACGTAGCGGACCTCGCGCTCGATCTCGCCGCCGCGCGGCCGCCGACCGACCAGGCGGAGCGCGAGCAGCCGGGGCGCTTCGGAGCGCGTGAACCACGCCTCGGCCCGGTCGGCGCGGGTGTCGAGGTCGAGGCGCCACGCCGGGACGCCGTCGACGCGGTCGGCGGTGATGCGGAGCCCGCGGGCCGTGCCGAGCACGGCGTCGGGGAGGCGGGGCGGGGCGAGCACCTCTCGGCCTGCCGGCCCGAACGCGCGTTGCCACCGGCCGCCTTGCCCGCGGCCACGCTCCGGGTCCACGTCGCGGCCGTCGACGCGGGCGCGCCCGACCTCGCGGTCGGGCGCGCCGCCGTCGTAGCGGACCCGGGCCGAGACCTCGACGACGGTCCGCCTTCGGGGCCCGTCGACGGCCCACTCGGCCTCCTCCCGCACCTCGACCCCGTCGACGCCGGCCGACGCGCGGTCCCAGCCGTCGCGCCACGCGTCCAGCACGGCGCCGGGCGCGGGCTGGGCCACAGCGGACGCCGACGCGAGGACGAGCAGGAGGGCGGGGATCCGCACGCGAGGGGAGAGGAGGAGGCCCAAGAACGCACCGGCCCCGCGGTCCATGTCACGGAACCGTGGCGACTCCGTCCCGCTTGTGCGCCCCGGGCCGGGCACCGCGCCGACGCGTCTAGCTTGGCCCGCCCCCCCGCTCCGCCATGGCCCCCGCCTCCTTGCTCGTCGTCGAGGACGACGACGACCTCCGCCAGACGCTGGCCCGCCGCCTCTCCGAGTCCGGCTACGACGTCGCAACGGCGGCGACGGGGCCCGACGCGCTCGCGGCCGTCGCCGAGCGCACGCCGGACCTGGTCGTGCTCGACGTGATGCTGCCCGGCTTGGACGGCGTCGAGGTCTGCCGCCGGCTCCGCGCCGACCACCCGCTGATCTACATCCTGATGCTGACCGCCCGGGCCGACGAGCTCGACCGCGTCGTCGGGCTCGAGGTCGGCGCCGACGACTACGTCACGAAGCCGTTCAGCCTGCAAGAGGTCGTGGCCCGGATCCGGTCGGCCTTGCGCCGCGTGCGGGCGGTCCGCGAGCAGCTCGCCTCCGGCCCGGCCGACGGCGACCAAGCGCCGATCACGGTCGGCGCGCTCACCGTCGACGCCGTCCGCCGCGAGGTGACGGTCGGCGGGGAGCCGGTCCACCTGACCGTCCGCGAGTTCGACCTGCTGCTGTTCCTGGCCCAGCACCCCGACCGCCCGTTCACGCGGAGCCAGATGCTCCACCAGATCTGGGACATCACCTACGAGGGCTACGACCGGACCATCGACAGCCACGTCCAGCGCCTGCGCGCCAAGATCGAGGCCGACCCCGGCAACCCCGCGTTCGTCCGCACGGTGTGGGGCGTGGGCTACAAGTTCGCGGGGGAGGACGGGGGCCGTGGCCAGTAAGGGGCCAGCGGTGAGAACCGTCCACGAGACGGCAGGCCCGTTCCGCTCGCGTCATCCCCCGTCGGTCCGCCACTGGCCATCCCCCACTCGCCACTGGCCATGAAGCGGTCCGCCTTTTGGAAAGTCGCCGGCGTGTTGGTCGGCGCCCAGGTGGCGACGGCGCTGCTGGCGGTCGTGCTGAGCGGCGTGTTCGCCCAGGACCGGAGCGCCGAGCTGCTCGCGGGCACGCTGCGGCTCCGCCTCGACGCCGTCGCCGAGGAGGTCGAGGCCCGGGCCGAGATCGGGCCGTTCGGCGACGTCGAGATCGGCGACCGGCTCCGGGCCGATCTTGGGACGCGGTTCCCGGACCCGCTCGCGCTCGTCGACGAGGCCGGCACTCCCGTCGAGACGTTCGGCGACGCGCCGCGGCCCGACGTGCCCCGGGCCGCGCTCGACGCGCTCGACGCCGGCCGCGTCGCCGTCGACCTCGACGCGCCCGGCGGGGGCTGGGGGCTCGCCCCGATCCTGGCGCCCGACGGGTTGCCCGCCGGTGCGCTGCTGGTCCTGCCCCTGCGCGAGACGGTGGTTCAAGAGCGGAGCGGGACCGCCCGCGCGTTCTGGCAGGCGACGGCCGTCACGGTCGCCGTGGCGGTCGCGCTGGCGTTGCTGCTGGGCGCCCTGTTCTCGGCCCGCCTGCTCCGGCCGGTCCGCGAGGTCACGCGCCGTGTCGAGCGCCTGGGCGAGGGCGACTACGCCGACCGCCTGCCCGACGCCGGGGCCGACGAGCTGGGCCGGCTGGCGCGCGCCGTCAACGAGATGGCGGCCCGCGTCGAGGGCTCGATCCAGGCGCTCCGCGACACCGACCGCCTGCGCCGCGAGCTGGTCGCCAACGTCGGCCACGACCTGCGGACGCCGCTGGCCGCGCTCCGCGTCACGCTCGACGAGGCCGAGCGGTTCGCCGGCGAGGGCCGGACCGACGACGTGGCCGAGGCCGTCGCCGCGGCCCGCCGCCAGGCCCAGGGCGCCGCCGCGCTCGTCGCCGACCTGTTCGAGCTGTCGGTGCTGGACCGGCCCGACCAGGCGCTCCGGCTCGGCCCCGTCCCCATCGGCGAGCTCGTGGCCGACGTCGGTCGTCAGCACGCCCGGGCGTTCGCCACGGCCGGGATCGCGTTCGAGGTCGACGTGCCGTCTGGCTTGCCCGTCGTCGAGGCCGACGGGTCCCGGCTCGTTCGCGCGCTGGCCAACCTGCTCGACAACGCGCGGCGCCACACGCCGGCCGGCGGGGCGGTCCGCCTAACGGCGTCGGCGACGGCGTCGGAGGCCGTCATCGAGGTGGCCGACACGGGCGAGGGGATGGCGCCCGACGTGCTCGCCCACGTCTTCGAGCGCTACTACCGCGGCGACGGGCCGCGCACGCGGGGGACCGGACACGGGCCTGGGTCTCGCCATCGCCCGTGCTGTCGCCCAGGCGCACGGCGGGACGCTCGCGGCCGAGAGCACGGTGGGGGAGGGGGCCACCTTCCGACTCTCCTTGCCCCGGGAGGACCGGCCGGCGGGCCGCGTACTTTAGCGCCTTCCGGTCCCGTTTCGACGCCCCACCGCACCGCCACCCATGCGCCATCGCTTCTCGCCGCTCGCCGTCCTCGCCCTCCTGCTGGCGCCGCTCGTCGCCGCCGCCCAGCCGGCCGACGGGCCCAAGCGGCTCACGCTGGAGACCCTGTTCGCCAGCCCCGAGTTCTCCGGCGAGGGCTTCCAGGGCGGCCGGTGGGCCGAGGCCGGCGCCCGCCTGCTCTACGTCGACAGCGACCGCGAGTCGGGCGCGTCGAGCCTGGTCGAGCTCGACCTGACGACCGACGGCCGGCGGACGTTGATCGACGGGGCCACGCTCCGCCTGCCCGACGGCGACGGGCTCATCGAGATCGAGGACTACGAGTACTCCGCCGACGGCTCGCGCGCGCTCCTCTACACCGACTCGGAGCAGGTCTGGCGCCTCAACACCAAGGGCTACTACTACGTCTACGACTTCGGCGACGGCACGCTGGCGCCGGTCGCGAGCCGGGCCGCGGGCTTCCAGATGTTCGCCAAGTTCGACCCGGCCGCCGAGCACGTCGCGTTCGTCCGCGACCGGAACCTGTTCGTGGTCGACTTGGCGACGGGCGTCGAGCGGCCGCTGACGACGAACGGGGCCGCGGGCGGCGTCATCAACGGGACGTTCGACTGGGTCTACGAGGAGGAGTTCGGCCTGCGCGACGGGTTCCGGTGGAGCCCCGACGGCCGCCACATCGCCTTTTTCCAGCTCGACGAGACGGGCACCCGGGACTTTATGATGACCGACTTCCGGACGCTCTACCCGGAGACGACCCAGTTCCGCTACCCCAAGGCCGGCGAGACGAACGCCGAGATCCGCGTCGGCGTGGTCGAGGTGGCGACCGGCGAGACGACGTTCTTCGACACCGACACCTGGTTCGAGGGCGGCGACGAGACCGAGTACATCGCCGGGATGGGCTGGACGCCCGCGCTCGCCGACGGCACGGCCGACGTCTGGATGCTCCGCCTCAACCGCGACCAGAACCACGTCGACCTCCTCTACGGCGACCCCGCGACGGGCGACGTCGCCCAGGTCCTGGAGGAGGAGAACGACTCCTACATCGAGGTCGAGACCGGGTTTTCGGACGTCGCCACCGGCACGATCACCTACCTCGCCGACGGCGACCACTTCGTCTGGCGGAGCGACCGCGACGGCTACGGCCACCTCTACCTCTACGAGACCGACGGCGACTTTGTCCGCCAGGTCACCTCCGGGCCGTACGACGTCACCGACTTCCACGGCGTCGACGAGGCCGAGGGCACGGCCTACGTCACGACGACGGCCGCGGGCCCACGCGAGCGCCACCTCTACCGGGTCCCCCTCGACGGCGGCGCCCCGGTCCAGCTGACGACCGGCGCCGGCTGGCACAGCGTCGACCTCAGCCGCGACTTCGACTACATGGTCGACACCTACTCGACGAGCACGACGCCGGCCACGACGACGCTCTACCGGACGACCGGCGAGCAGTTGGCGGTGCTCGTCGACAACGCGGCGCTCGTCGAGCGGGTCGCGGCCTACGACCTGCCACCCATCGAGTTCATGGAGGTCCCCGGCGCCGACGGGACGCCGCTCAACGCCTACCTCATCAAGCCCCGCGATTTCGACCCGAGCAAGGAGTACCCGCTGCTCATCCACACCTACGGCGGGCCGGGCAGCCAGGAGGTGACCGACCGGTGGGGCGGGACGGAGCGGCTGTGGCACCACTACCTCGCCGAAACGTATGGCGTGCTGGTGGCCGGCGTCGACAACCGCGGGACGGGCGGGCGCGGCAAGGCCTTCAAGACGCTGACCCAGAACCGGCTGGGCCTCTTGGAGGCCCAAGACCAGATCGCGGCGGCCCAGTGGTTCGGCCGCCAGGGCTACGTCGACGCCGAGCGGATGGGCATCTGGGGGTGGAGCTACGGCGGCTACCTCTCGCTGTTGGCGATGACGTATGGCGAGGGGCCCGAGACCTTCCACCTCGGCATGGCCGTCGCCCCGGTCACGAGCTGGCGCCAGTACGACACGATCTACACCGAGCGCTACCTCTCGACGCCCCAGAAGAACCCCGAGGGCTACGACCTCGGCAGCCCCACGACCTACGCCGCCAACCTGGCCGACGACCAGGACCTCCTGATCGTCCACGGCGACGCCGACGACAACGTCCACGTCCAGAACACGCTGTCGATGGTCGACGCGCTCCAGGCCGAGAACAAGCAGTTCGACCTCATGATCTACCCCGGCCGCAACCACGGCATCTACGGCGGCGCGACGCGCCAGCACCTGTTCACGATGCTGACGGAGTACGTCGCGGAGAACCTGGCCGGGATGGAGTTGATGGCGACGCGGTGACGGGGCCGAGGGGGTTCAGCAGGTCCGGGCCGATGCGGACCCGCTCGGCCCACCAGACCCACGAGGCCCCTCACGCCTCACCGCATCCTCACACCGGCCGCATCGAAACCGGCGCTCTGGGGACCTATACTCATGGGCTCCCCTGAGCATGCACTGTGATCGTCGCGATTGACGGGCCCGCCGGGTCCGGGAAAAGCACGACGGCCCGGCGCGTGGCCGACCGGCTCGGGTGGCTCTACCTCGACACCGGTGCCATGTACCGGGCCGTCGGGCTCGCCTTCCGCGAGCGGAGCCTCCCGGTGACCGACCAGGCCGCCGCCGCCCTCGTCCCGGACCTCGACGTCCGTCTCGACCCCGGCCCCGCCGGCACGCGCGTCGCCTTGGACGGCGCCGACGTGACCGACCGGATCCGGACGGCCGAGGCCGCGGCCGACGCCTCGCGCGTGAGCGCGCTGGCGCCCGTCCGCGCCGCGATGGTCGCCTTGCAGCGCCGCGCCGCCCGCGGCTACCAGGCGGCCCACGCCGACGGCGGCGTGGTCGTCGAGGGGCGCGACATCGGCACCGTCGTGTTCCCCGACGCCGACGTCAAGTTCTTTCTCGTGGCCGACCTCGACGCCCGGGCCCTCCGTCGGCTCGCCGACGGACCCGACGCTGCCCCGGCGGCGTTGGAGACGGTCCGGGCCGACCTCGCCGCGCGCGACCTGCGCGACGAGAGCCGGGCGATCGCCCCGCTGAGGGCGGCCCCCGACGCCGTCACGCTCGACACGACGGCTTTGACCATCGATCAGCAGGTCGAGCACGTCCTGGCCGCGGTCCGCCGCGCCCGGACGTCCTCGGTCTAGCCGCGTCTTCGGACGCACCCCTCGCTCTGCGCGCCCCGGCCTCGGCCGGACAGAGGCACCGCGCCGAGCGCTTTTCTCCCGTTTGACCCCCGCGGCGCCTGCCACGCTTCTGGCCCTCCCGGCCGGCCGGCTGCCGACTCCATCTTATGGCTGATCCCCAGCTTACTCCCGAGACGCCCGACGAGGGCGCCCCCACGACGACCTCCGAGGCCGACACGGCCCCGGCCGCGACGGACGCTCCCGGCACAACGACGCCGGACACGCCCTCTGGCGACGGCTCCGCTCCGCTCACGGCGGGCTCCGCTCCCACGTCCGACCCGGCCGCTGGTCCCGACGTCTCCAGCGAGACCTCACAGGACGACAAGGACGAGACCCCCGCGCCCGACGGCGCCGACGGCGACCGCGGTCTCCTCGGCTCGATCTCGCACGCCGTCTCCGACGCCGCCGAGGCCGTCCAGCACGTGGCCTCCGACGCCCTCGAGGCCGTCGAGCACGTGGCCTCCGACGCCGCCCACGCCGCGAGCGACGTGGCCAAGAAGGTCGCCGACACGGTCTCGCACGCCGCCGCCGACGCGGTCGACGCGATCGCGGACCGGGTCGACGCCGTCGATCCCACCCCGTCGGGCGACGGCGCCAGCACGGCGGCCACGCTCGGCTACACCGGCAAGGACCTCGGCCGGACCATCTCGATCGACGAGCTCAACGAGGTCGACGCCCGCAACGCCGGCGTCTCGGGCATCGGCGCGTCGTCGCAGGTGATGGACCGGGGCCAGGCCCCGGACGAGATGACCGACCTCTACAGCGGGTCGCTCTCGGCCGTCGAGGCCGACCAGATCGTGACCGGCACCGTCGTCGGGCTCACCGACAAGGAGGTCGTCGTCGACATCGGGTTCAAGTCCGACGGCGTCGTGGCCAAGAACGAGTTCGGCGAGGTGCCCGAGATCGGCGAGCAGGTCGACGTCTACGTCGAGCGGCTCGAGGACCGGCGCGGCCAGTTGACGCTGAGCTACACGATGGCCACCCACAAGCTGCGGTGGAACATCTTCGAGGGCGCGCTCGACTCGGGCGCCGTCATCGAGGGCGAGATCGTCAAGCGGATCAAGGGCGGCATGATCGTCAACCTGTTGGGCTCGGAGGCCTTCTTGCCCGGCAGCCAGGTCGACGTCCGCCCCGTGCGCGACTTCGACGTCTACATCGGGAAGACGATGGAGTTCAAGGTGGTCAAGACGAACCCGGGCAACGGGAACGTCGTGATCTCCCACAAGGCGCTCATCGAGAAGGACCTCCAGGAGCAGCGGAAGCACATCCTGGACTCGCTCGAGGTGGGCCAGGTGCTGGAGGGCCAGGTGAAGAACATCGTCAACTTCGGCGCCTTCGTCGACTTGGGCGGCGTCGACGGCCTGCTCCACATCACCGACATCTCGTGGGGCCGGGTCGGCCACCCGAGCGAGGTGCTGGAGCTCGACATGAAGCTCAACGTCGTCGTCCTGGACTACGACAAGGAGCGCCAGCGGATCTCGCTGGGCTACAAGCAGCTCCAGGAGCACCCGTGGGAGAACCTCGCCGAGCGGATCGTCGAGGGGATGCCGATCGAGGGCCGCGTGGTCTCGATCACGGATTACGGCGCGTTCGTCGAGATCGAGCCCGGCATCGAGGGCCTGGTCCACATCTCGGAGATGAGCTGGACCGAGCACGTGAAGCACCCCACCCAGAAGGTGCAGCTCGGCCAGACCGTCCAGGTCAAGGTGCTCAAGGTCGACGAGGACACGAAGAAGATCTCGCTCGGCATGAAGCAGCTCGAGCCCGACCCGTGGGAGGGCCTGCTCGACCGGTTCCCGGTCGGCACGGTCACTCGGGGCAAGGTCCGCAACATCACGACGTTCGGCGCCTTCGTCGAGATCGAGCAGGGGATCGACGGGCTCGTCCACGTCTCCGACCTCAGCTGGACGCGGCGCGTGAAGCACCCGTCCGAGGTGGTCAAGAAGGGGATGGAGCTCGACGTGATCGTGCTCGACATCGACATCGCGCAGCGGCGGATCTCGCTCGGCCACAAGCAGGTCTCGACCGACCCGTGGCAGAAGGTGGCCGAGGTGTACACCGAGGGCTCCGAGGCCGAGGGCACCGTCGCCGAGATCAACGACGGCGGCCTGGTGGTCGACTTGGCGATGGACGTCGAGGCGTTCGTCCCGGCCAGCCACCTGCTCCGCTCCGGCCGCCCGGCCGACGCGTACCAGATCGGCGACGAGCTCGAGCTCCAGGTCATCCGGATGGACCGCGAGGACCGCGAGCTGGTCATGTCGGAGACGGCCAAGGCCCGCGCCGAGGAGCGCGCCGAGCGCGACGCCGAGTACCGCGAGCAGCGGAACCAGCAGCGCGAGGAGCGGAAGCAGGTCGAGTCCTACGGCTCGACCCAGTCCGGCCCCGCGACCCTCGGTGAGCTCTCCGGGCTCGCGGCGCTCCGCCAGCAGATGGCGGCGGCCGAGGCCAAGGCCGTGTCCACCGACGACGCCAACGACCCGCCCGTCGTGACGTCGCAGGCCGCGACGGACCTGGCCGGCCAGGTCGGCGAGGGCAACCGCGTCGAGACCGAGGAGGTCCCGCGTGGGTCGGGCGAGGAGACGCGCCAGCGCGTCGAGGACACCGGCCGCGTGCCGTCGTCGGAGAACGCCCAGGCCACCCTCAAGTCGGGCACGCCCGCCGAGGAGGGCTCGCTGGCGAGCGCCGTCGAGACCGCCGTGGGCGACGAGACCGAAGCGACCGGCCACGTCGTCACGCCCAACTACGAGGGCGCCGACGTCGACTCGATCGCCGACGTCAAGACGCCGGACGTGCTCTCGAAGCCGGCCGGTGAGGTCGTCGACGAGGCCTACGGGTCGGAGGACGACGGCCCCTCGGCGGACACGGAGCTCGGCAAGGCCGCAGCCGACGTGGACGAGGACCTCGACACGGACGAGACGGCCTAGCCTTCTCTCCGCGTCTGTAGATCGGGCGGCGGCCTCTCCGGGGGCCGCCGCCTTTTTTGCGGCCGTGCGGCGGGAGCCCCGGACGCGCGCTCCCGTTCGAGGCGGCCCCCCCTCCGCACATGCTCGACGCCGCCACCCTCCGCGCCCTCGCCGACCTCTCGGGCCCCGAGCGCGCCTTCCTCACCGTCTACCTCGACGCGACCGACCCGCCGTCGGTGCTCGAGTCCCGGTTCGAGCGGATCCGCGCGCTCCTGGCCGACCAGCCGGCCGAGCTCGAGCACTTCGAGGAGAGCCTGACGATGGCCCGCGAGCTCGTCGACTCTCACGAGTCGACGCCCGACGGCGCCCTGGCCGTCTTCACGTCGTGGGCCGCCGACTTGCGCAAGGCGTACGCGCTGCCCGAGCCGGTCGGCACCAAGGTGTGGATGGGCGACGCGCCCTACCTCCGCCCGGCGGCCGAGCTCCTGGACGAGCACGAGACCTACGCCGCGGTCGTCCTCGACAACGAGAAGGCCCGGATCTACCTCGTCTCGGCCGACGAGGTCGACGAGGAGGGCCGCGTCCGGGGCGACGTCAAGAATCGGGTCAAAAAGGGCGGCTGGAGCCAGAAGCGCTACGCCCGCCGCCGCGACAAGCAGATCGAGGGCTACGCCACCGAGGTCGCCGCCGGCCTGGCCGCACTGTCTGACGAGCGCCCGTTCGCCCGGCTCGTCCTGATCGGCTCCGACGAGCCGGTCCAGGCCGTCCGCGCCGCGCTGCGGACCGACCTCCGCGAGCTCCTGGTCGGGTCGACGTCGGTCGACGGCAACGCGACGGACGCTGAGGCGCTGGAGGTGGCGGCCGAGATCGCGGAGGAGGGCGAGCGCGAGGCTGAGCAGGCGCTGTGGACCGCGATCCGTGAGCAGGGGATGGGCCCCGGCCTGGCGGCTTTTGGCGCGACGTCGGTCTTGAAGGCGCTCACGGAGGCCCGCGCCGACGCCGTCCTGGTCGACCGTGAGGCCGAGATCGCGGGCACCAAGTGCCGGGCGTGCGAGCACGTCGCCCACGGGACGCCCGTCACGTGCGGCGCCTGCGGCTCGTCCGACGTTTTCCGCGTCGACCTGGTCGAGGCGTTCACCGAACAGGCCGCCCGCACCGGCGCCGACGTCGACTTCGCGGACCCGTTCGACGCGCTCACCGAGGTCGGCGGTGTGGCAGCGCTTCTCCGGTACTCGCTGGCTGAGAACGACGCGGAACGGGAGGAGCGCGAGCGCCGCGCGCGAGCCGAGCAGGAGCGGGCCCAACGCGAACCCCACGAGACCGAGGCGCCCTCCCCTGGGACTCCGGTCGTCGCCGAGCCCGTCACCGAGGGTCCCGCCGCTCCGGCGCCGGAGGCCGAGCCCGAGCCCGTCGCTGAGGCCCCCGCCGCTCCGGTGCCGGGGGCCGAGCTCGTGCCGGAGCCGGTCGCGGAGCCCGAGCCGATCGCGGGGCCGCGGTTCGTCGCGAACGAAGAGCCTGCGTCTGATCTCCCTGTCTCCGCCCCGCCCGTCGCGGCAGAAACGTCAGACGCGTCCCGTGGGGCCACCCGGAAGGCCGTCACGTGGGTGCTTCTCGTGCTGCTCCTCATCGTGGTCGCCGTCCTCTTCGCCATCAGCTCCTGACCGACGTCCGATCTTCCCAACGACCCGCCCCCCAAGCTAGTGGCCGACGACGAGACGACCGACCCCGAGGTCCCCACCGACTGGCGCGAGCGCCTCACCCCCGAGCAGTACCGCATCTTGCGCGAGGGCGGGACTGAGCGCGCGTTCACCGGCGCGTACCACGACGAGAAGGCCGACGGCGTCTACCGCTGCGCCGGCTGCGGCGCCGCGCTCTTCCAGAGCGACGACAAGTTCGACAGCCGGAGCGGGTGGCCCAGCTTCGTCGACGCCGTCGGCGACGCGGTCCGCTTGCGGGACGACCGGTCACACGGGATGGTCCGCATCGAGGCCGTGTGCGCGTCGTGCGGCGGTCACCTCGGCCACCTCTTCGACGACGGGCCACGCGACCGCGGCGGGCTCCGCTACTGCATCAACTCGGCCGCGCTGGACTTGGAACGGGAAGACGAGTAGTCGCGAGCGACCAGCCTGTTCGGCCAACGAACTGCCTGGTCTCTACGCCATCAGTGGTGCCACAGAGTAGCAGTGGCGACAACCTCGCAGTCTCGGACTGCGGCGATCCCCTCCCAAGTCGGCCACGGCCCGTCAAAGACCCAAAGCATCGCGCCCTCCTGCGCTGCTGCTTCCAGCGCCGCAACATTGTCGCGAATCGAGGGGCCGGAGACCGGCTCTGCGTACAGTTCGACTGTCGCTTTGCGCGACACCTCGGCTACTGCTGCGTCCAGGTCGTTTGGCGCGACCGGCCGTTTAAAGCCATCCACCGAGTGACCAAGCTGCTCACTCCCACAGCGCTGCAACTCCGACACCCGCGAACTGGCGCAGCCTGCCAGAGGAACCGTCAATGCGAGCAGGAGGACAATTCGTCTCAATCGAGCAAAGGGCGGTAGGACCCCCCTGATCACCGGATCCACCCGGTCGGGTCGACGGCGGTGCCGCCCTGGTAGAGCGCGAAGAACAACTGCGAGCCCCGGCGCTGGGACGCCGTCCCCGCTCGGCCGATGGTCTCGCCGGCCCGGACCCGCTGGCCCTGGCGGACGCCCACCTGCGAGAGGTTGCCGTAGAGCGTGACGTACTCGCCGTGCGACACCATCACGTAGGTCCCGTACGTCGGGATCGTGCCGACGCGCTGGACGACGCCCTCGAACACGGCCCGGGCCGGCGCGCCGGGCGCCGTCGAGATGTCGATGCCGGGCGAGCTCGTCGTCGTGTTGGTGACCGGGTCGCGGCGTGAGCCGAATCGGCCGGTGACGGTCCCGTCGGCGGGGCGGGGGAGGCGGCCTCGATTCTGGCGGAAGGACCCGGTCAGGTCGACGGCGCGGTCCTCGGCCGGTGCGGCGCGCGGCGTCGGCGCCGCCCGGGGTGCGGGCGTGGGCGCGGGGCGCGGGGCGGGCGTCGGGGCCGGGCGGGGCTCGGGTCGGGCCTCCGGCGGCGCCGGGCGCGGCGTGGGCTCGGCGACGGCGACGGGTGGGGAGGGGGCCGGCGTCGGCGGGGTTGTTCGGGGCTCGGGGACGCGGCGGACGTCGGCCTCGCGGGCGCGGCGCTCGGCCTCGCGGGCCTGGCGCTGGACCTCGGCGATCCGGGCGGCCTCGGCTTGGGCGGCGGCCTGGCGCTGGCGCTCGGCTTCGGCGGCCTCACGTTGGCGGCGCTCCTCGGCGGCTCGGGCGCGCTCCTGGGCCACCAAGTCCTGGACGAGCCCCGCGAGCTGTTGGGCGTCGGTCCGCCGCTGGCCCAACTCGCGTTCGAGGCGGCCCCGCTGCGAGCGGAGATCGGTGATGAGGGCGGCCCGCTCGCGGCGGCTCTGGGCGATCCGCGTTTGCTCGGCCTGGCTCTGCTGGAGCAGCCGCTGCGTCTCTTCGAGCGACGACCGGACGTCCTGCTCGCGCGTCCGCATCTCGCCCGTCTTCTGCGCGATCCGCTCGACCTGGGCCCGGCGCCGGCCCGCGAACTGCTGGAGGTAGCGCGCGCGGACGATCATCTGGTTGACCGACCCGGCCGCCAGGATCAGCGCGAGCGCGTTCCGCCGGCCGTGCATGTAGGCGTGCCGCGCCCGCTGCCGGTACGACTGCTTGGCGTCCTGGATCTCGGTCTCGAGCCGCTCGATCGACCGGCGCAGCGTCTCGGTCTCGGCCCGCCGCGTGCCGATCTGCCCCCGGTAGCCGGACACGAGCTCCTCGCGCAGCTGGACCTCGGCGTCGAGCCCTTCGAGCGCGCGCAGCTCCGACGCCTCCTGCCCGCGCGTCTGGCGGACCTGCCGCTCGACGCCCTCGATCTGGTTGCGGAGGTTCGTCAGCCGCTGCTCCGTCTCCTGCCGGTCTTGCGCGAGGGCCGATCCGGCGACGAGGCACGAGAGCAGGAGGACGCGGAGCATGGCGGGGGTGTCGGCCGGGAGGGGCAAAGGTAAAGAGGGCGCGCCGGGCGCCGTGCCGTACCGTGCGTTGCCCAACGAATCAGTACGTCAGTGAGTCGGAGGGTAGGGCGGAGGGAGGCCACTCGCTTCACGAAGCGCGGATCCGCTGACGCGCTGAACACGGGCCCACCGGTTCTACCGGATCTCGATCACCTCGTAGCCTTGCGGGCGCTCGAACCGGAGCCGGAGGTCGGGCGGGTTGACGGAGAGCCGCCGGTGCTCGAGCTCGACGACGGTCCCGGCGCCCTGGAGCCGGACGCGGCGCGGCAGCACGGCGCCGTCGACGGTGTCGAACGCTTGGGCCGTCTGGACCCCAACCTGCCGCCCGTCCGCCCCGAACTCGACGACGCGGACGACGCGCCAGACCGACGGGTCGACGGTGTACGACCGGCTCCCGCCTCCGCCGGGCAGGCGGCCCGTGAGCTGGTACGCCCCGTCCTGGGCCACGAGGGACCACGCGACGTCGGCCTCGGGGACGAGCAGGCCGAGCGCGGCCCGGACCACGCGGCCGTCCCGGCTCGCGCCCGGCACGAGGGCGTCGGCGGCCGAGAGCGGGCCGATCACCAGCTCGTCCTGGAGCGCGTTGGCCACGAACACCGAGTCGGCCGTGACCAGCCCGCGCCCGGCAGTGATGCCGA
Source organism: uncultured Bacteroidota bacterium (assembly GCA_963848075.1). GTDB lineage: Bacteria > Bacteroidota > Rhodothermia > Rhodothermales > Rubricoccaceae > Rubrivirga. The sequence goes on along the minus strand of CAWKCB010000004.1, from coordinate 870,500 downwards.
GCGGGCCGCGGACGACGACCGTCGTGCTGTCGCCGAGCCGCGTCCGCAGGCTGAACGTGGCGCTCTGACGGCTCCCGTCCCGCTCGATCTGGACGTCGCCGTCGGCGGCCACGCTCAGGACCGGAGCCACGGAGGCGGCCACCTGGGCGACGATGGCCTCGACCGAGTGGTCGGGGTAGCCGGCGGCAGCGCCACCGGGCGCGTCGCGGACGAGCGGGCCGGTCGGGCCGCAACCGACCACGGCGAGGGCGACGAGGGCGACGAGGGGGGAGCGGAGCATCAGCGGGAGAGGACGGCGTCGAGTCGGAGCCGGAGCGCGTCGGCGTCGGGCAGGCGGTCGCCGAGCAGGTCAAGCGCGTCCAGGCCACGTCGGGCCACGGCGCGCGCGTCGTCCGCGCGGCCGGCGGCGCCGTAGGCCTCGGCGGCGCCGGCGAGGACGGCGGGGACGGAGGGGAACAGCAAGAGGGCGTCGTCGGCGGTGGCGCCGGCCCGGGCGTCGGCGGTCTGGGCGAGGGCTTGGAGCGCGAGCGCCCAGCGGTCGACCTGGCGCGGGTCGGCGTCGAGCTCGGCCAGGAGCGCGTCGGCGGCCTCGGCGAACCGGCCGGCCGCGAAGAGGGCGGGCCCGTCGGTGCCGCCGGCCGCCGGAGCCGTGGGGGCGTCGGTCGCCGGAGCCCGCTGGAGGGCGCCGAGCCGGCGGGCGACGGCGGGCTCGGCGGGCGCGAGCCGGGCCGCCGCGCGGGCCTGCGCCAGCGCCTGGTCCGCGTCGCCGGCCTGCTCGGCCAGGGCCGACAGCCGGAGCCGCGCCGCCACCGTGTCGCCGACGCGGACGAGCGCGGTCAGCGCCTCCGTCTCGGCGTCGGCGTCGCCCCGCTCGGCGGCGAGGTCGGCGGCGGCCGTGAGCGCGTCGGGGTCGGTGGGCGCGAGCGCGAGCGCGCGGTCGAGCGCGTCGGCGGCCTCGGCCGGCTGGCGGGCGGCGCGCAAGGCGGAGGCGAGCGTGAGCCAGGCCCGCGCGTCGTCGGGCGCGACGTCGGCCGCGCGGCGGGCGAAGTAGACCGCGTCGGCCGGGGCCTCCATTCGCTCGGCCACCTCGGCGCGGACGGCCAGGACGGTCGGGTCGTCGGGGGCGTGGGCCAGCACCTCGTCGAGCGACCGGGCCGCCCGCTCGTAGTCCTCTAGCGCGAGCGACGTCAGCGCCCGGACGAACCGGCCCTCGCTCTTGGCGGCGCTCGCGCCGTCCTGGGCGGATGCGCCGGCGGCAGACAGCAGGAGCAGCAGGGCGGCGCGGCGCCCCGCGAGCGGGATCAGGGACATGGCGGAAGATCGCACGAGAGACCGGCCGCCGAACGCTAGCTTCGGGCCGGTTCGTACCCCGCCCCATGACCGACCGACCCTCCGCCTCCCGGTTCCGCGCGCCCGACACGACGCTCATCCTGGTGGGGATCATCGTGCTGGCGGCGGTCCTGACCTGGGTCGTCCCGCCGGGGGAGTACGCCCGGAGCGAGATCGAGGTCGAGGGCGTCGGGACGCGCGAGGTGGTCGTGCCGGGCTCCTACGAACGCGTCGAGCGCGGCGACCAGGGCGTCGGCGACCGCCTGCTGCACTCGGTCGCCATCGTGCTCCAGGCCCCGATCCTGGGGTTCACCGACCCCGATGCCGCGCCGATCATCGCGTTCGTGCTCCTGGTGGGCGGCGCGTTCGCGGTGCTGACCGAGACCGGCGCCGTCGACGCCGGCCTGCGGCGGGTGGTCGCGGCGGCCGAGGGGTCGCCCGTCCTGGACGTCCTGCTCATCCCGCTCTTTATCGCCCTGTTCTCGCTCGGCGGGGCCGTGTTCGGGATGTCGGAGGAGACGATCCCGTTCGTGCTCATCTTCGTCCCGCTGGCCATCGCCCTCGGCTACGACTCGCTGACGGGCGCGGCCATCCCGTTCCTCGGGTCGGCGGCCGGGTTCGCGGCGGCGTTCTTCAACCCGTTCACCGTCGGCGTGGCGCAGGGGATCGCGGGCGTGGCGCTGTTCAGCGGGGCCGGGTTCCGAATCGTGTTGTGGGTGATCGTGACGGCCGTCGTGACCGGGTTCGTGCTGTGGCACGCGCGGCGCGTCCGTCGCGACCCGTCACGGAGCCCGGTCCGGGCGCTCGACGCGGCGCGCGAGGGCGACGCATTGACCGACGCCGGCGACGCGTTCACGCGCCGACACGGGGCGGTGCTGTTGGCGTTCGCCGTCGGCATCGGGGTCCTGGTGGTCGGCGTGCTGACGGCCGGGTGGTACATCGTCGAGATCGCCGCGCTGTTCGTGGCCATCGGCGTCGTGATGGGCGCCATCGGCGGGCTGGGGGGGAACGGGACGGCGCGGGCGTTCATGGCCGGCGTCCGCGACCTGGCGCCGACGGCCGTCATCATCGGGCTGGCGCGGGGGATCCTGGTCGTCCTGGAAGACGGTCAGGTGGTGGACACGATCCTCGACGGTCTGGCGTCGGGGCTCGGCGGCGCGGGCGCGGCGCTGGCGGCGTGCGCGATGTTCGGCGTCCAGACGGCGATCAACTTTTTCGTCCCCTCCGGCAGTGGCCAGGCCGCGCTGACGATGCCGCTGATGGCGCCGCTCGCCGACCTCGTCGGGGTGAGCCGGCAGACGGCCGTGCTCGCGTTCCAGCTCGGCGACGGGTTCACCAACATGATCATCCCCACCAGCGCGGTCCTAATGGGCGTCCTGTCGCTCGCCCGCGTCCCCTGGCCGACGTGGGCGCGGTGGGTGCTCCCGCTCCAGGTCGTCCTGGTCGGGGTGGGGCTGGCGGCGCTCGTCGTCGCTGTGGTCACCGGCTACGCGTGACGTGGCCTCCTTAACGGTGTACACTAGGGACACGGAGACGCTCTCGCACCGCGTTCTCCGGCCGGCGCCGCGCCCTTGGCACGCCGCTTGATTCATCCTGGCTCCTACTGGCTCTCACCACCTCCCGCACCATGCCCCGCTTCCTCCTTCGTACGCTCGGCGCGCTCGCCCTCGTCCTCCTGGCCGCCCCCGCCTTCGCGCAGTCCGTCGACGGCTGCTGGGCGACGATCGACGACGAAGACAACTCGGTCAAGTCCTACGTCAAGATCTACAGCGAGAACGGCACCAAGGTCGGCGACATCGTCCGGCTGACCCAGGGCGGCGGGCGCTGCGTCGACTGCGCCGACCGCTACAACGGGCGCGTCCTGCGCAACGAGCGGATCATGAGCGGCTTCCGCGCCGACGGCGACCGCTACGAGGACGGCCGGATCATCGACCCCAAGAGCGGCCGGACGTACAACGGCATCATGAACCTGGTCGACGGCAACAGCGACCGGCTCTACCTCCGCGGCTACGTCGGCATCCGGGCGCTCGGGCGCTCGCAGACGTGGCGCCGCGCGGCGGCCTCCAACTGCGCCTCGTAGCCCAGCGGTAGGGATCTCGTAAGGCCCCCCGGTTGCGCAGGCGGCCGGGGGGCCTCGTCGTATCATCACGGGGCCGCCGGCGCCGGAGCCGGCCGCGAGCCTCCCCGCTGCCTTCCCAACGTCGTCCCCCCACGGCCTCCTGCCGCCGACCGCCCACCGGGCGGGCCCGTCGTGAACGCCCTCGGCGGCCACGTCCTGGTGCTCAACCAGGACTACCAGGCGCTCTCGGTGTGCAGCGTCGAGCGCGCCGTCGGGCTCGTGTTCCTGCACAAGGCCGAGATGGTGGCCGCCCGGTCGGATCGGGTGCTCCGGTCGACGCGGGCGTCGTACCCGTGGCCGAGCGTGGTCCGCCTCAAGCGCTACGTCCGCGTGCCGTACCGGAAGGTGCTGCTCACGCGCCGCAACGTGATCCGCCGCGACGGCAACCGCTGCGTCTACTGCGGGGCCGCCGAGCGGCTCACCATCGACCACGTCCTGCCGAAGTCGCGCGGGGGGGCGGACTCGTGGGAGAACCTGGCCGCGGCCTGCACGCCGTGCAACAACCGCAAGGGCAACCGGACGCCCGAGGAGGCGGGCATGGCGATGCGCTCGCGCCCGTTCCGGCCGAGCCACGTGATGTACATGCGCGACCTCATCGGGACGGGTGAGGAGTCGTGGAAGCCGTTCCTCTTTGCCGCCTGACGGCGGTGGGCAGAGGGCACGGGGCATGAGGCAGGGGGCGCCGGTCGGCGGGTGTCGGTGGTAGCCTGGGACCTCTTCGCCCATGCCTCTTCACCCATGCCTTCTGCCCTTTCCCTCCCCGACGGCCGCGAGGTCCGGCCCGGCAAGATCCTCTGCATCGGCCGCAACTACGTCGCCCACGTGATCGAGATGGGCGGGCGCGAGGGCGACGAGCCCGTCGTGTTCCTCAAGCCGTCGACCGCGCTCGTGGCCGACGGCGGCGAGGTCGTGATCCCGCGCCAGTCGACCGACGTCCACCACGAGGTCGAGTTGGTCGCCGTCGTCGGGACGGCCGGCAAGGACATCGCCCAAGCCGACGCGCTCGGCCACGTGGCCGCCTACGCCGTCGGGCTCGACATGACGGCCCGCGACCTCCAGGCCGAGGCCAAGGCCGGCGGCAAGCCGTGGAGCGTCGCCAAGGGGTTCGACACGTTCGCCCCGCTCGGCCCGCTCGTTGACGCCTCCGACGTGGCCGACCCGCAGGCGCTCGAGGTCTCGCTCGCCATCGACGGCGAGGTCCGCCAGCACGGGTCGACATCGCACATGGCCTTCTCGGTCGCGCGGATCGTCTCGTTCCTATCGTCCGCGTTCACGCTCGAACCCGGCGACCTGATCTACACCGGGACCCCCGAAGGCGTCGGCCCGGTCCGCGCCGGCGAGACGTTGGTGGCCACCGTCACCGGATTCCCTTCGTTGGCTGTAACCGTGCGTTCCCAAGCGGCGTCCGACTGACGCCTCCTGCTCTGCCGCCCATGCGCCTTGCCCCGTTCGTCCTCGCCCTGCTGGCCCTCGGCGCCCATGCCCAGACGACGGTCCGCGGCCGCGTCACCGACGCCACGACGGGTGCCGGCCTGTACGCGGCGACCCTCCAGGTCCCGACCACGAGCCGGGGGACGATCACCAACCGCGAGGGCGACTTCGAGCTGACGGTCCCGGCCGGCGCCGACTCCGTCGTCGTCCGGTTCGTCGGCTACGAGACGGCGCGGCGGGCGGTGCCGGAGGACGGGCGCCTCGACGTGGCCCTGGCGCCGGTCGTGGCGACGCTCGAGGAGGCCGTCGTGCGGGCGGGCACGCCGGCCGAGAACGTGATGCGCCGCGTGATCGAGCGGAAGGCGCGGTGGCGGGCGGGGCTCGGGTCGTGGCGGGCCGAGGCCTACTCGCGCCAGACGATCCGCGCCGGCGGCGACGTCGTCGGCGTGATCGAGGCGCAGACGCTGGCGTACTGGGACCGCGGCCGGGGCGTCCGCGAGATCGTCCAGGCCGTCAACCGGACCGGCAACTTCGAGTCCGTCCCGCTCGACCTGTTCACCGCCGCCGACCAGACGCTCAACCTGTACGACGACGAGATCGCCTTCGCGGGGTTCGACCTCATGGGGCCGACGAGCCCGCGCGCGCTCTCGTTCTACCGGTTCCAGATCGTCGGGACGCGGGCGCTCGGGACGCAGCTCGTGTTCGACCTGTCGTTCGAGCCGCGGAACTCGCTCCAGCCCGGTCTCACCGGCACCCTGGCCGTGCTCGCGGACGCCGACGCGATGATCGCCGTCTCGGCCGCCCCCAGCCAAGCCGTCCAGTTCCCCATCGTCCGCCAGTTCGACGTCCAGTTCGACCAGCAGTTCTCGCCGTTCGGCCTCGACGTCGGGGGCGAGGCGGTGTGGCTCCCGGTCGACTTCCGGATGGACACGCGGGGGAAGGCGGGGACGGCGCTGATCCAGATCCCCGACATCGGGTTCGCGGTGTCGAGCCGGTTCACCGACTACGCCGTCAACGTGGCCGTGCCGGACTCGCTGTTCGAGCGCGAGGGGGCCCTCGTCGACTCGGCGAGCGTGGCCCGGGCGCTCCCCGTGGCCGGCGTCGTCCCGCTCTCGGCCGAGGAGGAGCGGGCGCTCGTCGACGTCGACTCGACCCTGTCGCTGACCGAGGCGTTCCGCCCGACCGGCCCGCTGGCGCGGTTCTTCCCCGTCACGATCACGGTCGCGGGCGCGTCGAGTGGTGAGCCGCCGCGCGGGCTCCGGTTCGACCGGTCGTTCGGAGCCCGGTACAACCGCGTCGAGGGCGCTGTGGTCAACGCCTTCGGGACGGCCCGGCTCGGCGGCCACAGCGCCACGCTCGGGGTCGGGTACGAGACCGGGCTCGAGGACGTGATCGCGTCGCTCGGCGTCGTCTCGCGGCTGTCAACCGAGGCGTTCGTCGGCGCCGAGGTCCACCGCGACGTGTCCGCGCTCGGTCGGACGGTCTGGGTCGACCGGCAGACCAACTCGCTGTCGGCGCTGGCGTTCGGGGAGGACTACTTCGACTACGTCGGCCGGTTGGGCGGATGGGCGTGGCTCGGCTGGTGGAGCCAGGACGCGCCGTTCGCCCACGGCCAGATCTGGGCGGCCCTCGACGACTACGACGCGCTCCCGGTCACGACCGAGTTCTCGCTCACCGGCGACCTGTCGCCCGTGACGGTCGCGACGGTGCCGAACGGCGTGGCGCGGGCGGGCGTGCAGCTGCGGATCGGCACGTGGGCCGAGGGGCTCCCGTTCGGGCTCACGGACCAGCGTGCCGCGGCCCTCTGGGTCGAGGGCGGGCGCCGGTGGGACGGGCTCTCGCCCGTCGAGACCGCCGAGTACGGCCGCGTCGAGGCCGAGGTCCGCTGGTCCCAGCCGACCGTCCTGCGCCGCCGCCTCCTCCCGCCGACGCTCCACCTCCGGCTCGCCGCCGGAGGGGCGACCGGCCCGCTGCCCGTCACGCGGTCGTTCGGGATCGACGGCCGGCTGGCGGGCGTGTCGACGTTCGGCGCGCTCCGGGCGCGGTCGGGGCTCGCGCTCGTGCGGGAGTACGCGCTCGTGGCCTGGGAGCACGACTTCCGGAGCGTCCCGTTCGAGCTCGTCGGCTGGCGCAGCGCGGCCCCACTCGGTGTGTCGCTCCAGGTCCACGGCGCCCACGCCTGGGGGACGGGCGCCGACGGCGCCCTGCGGACCGAGCCGAGCCTGGTCCACCACGAGGTCGGCGCGTCGGTCGGCTTCGGGTTCGAGGTCCCCCTCCGGCTCGACGTGACGTACCGGCTGACGGACGGCCCGGGCGCCGTGGTCGGCGTCGGGGTCGCGCGGCTGTTTTAGAGCCTGGCAGCCTGGGGCCGACGCGTCCCGGCGAAGGGGCGCGCGGCGCAAGGCACCACGGATCTGAGTCGACCGTTGAGGCGCCCTCCCGTCCTCGCGTCCGTTGCGGCTCTCCGTCCTTTCTCGACTCGCGCTGCTGGCGCTCGTGCTCTCCGTCGTCGCGCAGGCCCAGCCGGTCCGTCGGGGCGTGACGGTACCGGACCAGTCGGCGCCCCGACCGACCGCGGCCGTGGCCGTGTTCGAGGGGACCGTCGTCGACGCCGAGACCGGGCGGCCGTTGCCCGGCGCGACGGCCCAGGTCCAGGGGTGGGCCGGCGGCGCGTCGGCCGACGCCGACGGGCGGCTGACGCTCGACCTGCCCGAGCTGCCGGCGACCGTCGTCGTCCGGTTCGTCGGCTACGCGCCGGGCTTGGTGCCGCTCGACCCGTCCGACGGACAGGGCGGCGTGGTCCGGCGGACGGTCCGGCTGTCGACGGCGCCGACGACGCTGGGCGAGGTCGTGGTCACGGACGAGCCGCCCGGCGAGACCATCTGGCGGCGCGTGCTGGCCCGGCGGCAGCGGCTCGCGGCGGCGCTCGGGGCCTACGCCGCCGAGGGCTACGCGCGGCTCCTGCTCACGCGCGACGGCGTCACCGACGTCCGCCCGACGGCGATCTCGCTCACCGAGGCCGTCTCGAACCTGTCGTGGACGCGCGGCGCCGGGCTCCGCGAGGAGGTCGTCGCCCGCCGGCGGCTGCCCGACGGCGGCCCGTTCCGCTGGGCCGGGCTCGAGCCGCTGCCCGACCTCTACTTCGAGGACCAGCTGTGGCTCGACGGCCGCTCGCTCCCGTCGCCCACGCGCTACGACGCGCTCGACCACTACGCCTTCCGCCTGGGCGAGACCGTCGAGGCCGACGGCCTCCGCTACCTCGACCTGGCGGTGATCCCGCGCCGCGGCGGGCTCGTCGCCGGCCGCATCCGCGTCGTCGACTCCCTGTTCGTCATCGCCGAGGCCGACCTCCGGTCCGACTTCTCGCCCGGCGGCGCCGTCGACCTGTTCGACGCGTCCTACCGGTGGGCCTTCGCCCCGGTCTGGGCCGGCCGCGCCCTCGCCGACTCGGTCTGGCTCCCGCGCCGGTTCGACCGCGAGGGGACGGTGGTCGTCAACCTGCCTGGCAACCGGGTCCCGCAGGTCCGATTCCGCCAGACGACGCTGCTCGACGTGGTGCTCCCGGGCGTCCGGGGAGAGGCCTCGCGGCTCGGCCGCCGCTACCGGAACCCGCGCGGGGCGTACGCCGGGCTCGAGATCTTCCGCGCCGGCCGGGCGGCGCTCCCGCTCGACAGCCTCGAGGTGGTCGCCAACGAGTCCGACTGGATCCGCCGCGCCGCGCTGGCCGACCTCCTCAAGCCGCAGGAGGGGATCGGGTTCTCGTTCTTCGGCCTCCGCCCGGGCGCCGACGTCGAGGGCAAGGACGACGACTGAGCCCCACTCTCCGAGTAGGCATGGGGGACGGGGCAAGGGGCACGAGGCGACTCCCCGTCGCTTCTTTGCTCATGCCCTACGTTCTGCTTCTCCGAACGGCGACGGAGCGACCGGACGAGCTGCCCGAGGTCGAGTCCGGCCGCCTGGTGCCGGCTCAGTGCCCTGCCCAACGGCTACTGCCGGGCGGGAGGCGCGGGCGTTTGTCGGGGAGTCCCCCTTCCCCGCCTGCGCGGGGACAGGCCTGGACAGGAGGGGACAGGGGGGGTTGCCGAGCCGAGCACGGGCTCGTCGGTAGGAGGTGGTCACGGCACTCAATGTGGGAAGATGAGGGTTATGGAAGGGGGGACCCCCTCACCCTCACTCCTCCCGAGTTCGAATCCGTCGCCTGGGGTCACCTGGCGAGGAGGGCCTCGTCTTGGGACGCCAGGGGCGCCGGCGCCGCAGTCTGGAACAGGAGCGCCTTGGTGCGGAAGAACCGCGAGAAGCCCGCTCGGCCCATCCGCGAGCCGCCGAGCCCGCTCTGCTTGAAGGAGTTCTTCTCGGCGTCGTAGACCACGCTCGTCAGGCTCCCGTCGTTGATCCCGACGGCGCCGGCGTCGATCCGCGAGGCCACGTGCCGGGCGAGGTCGAGGTCTCGGGTGAACACGCTGGCGGAGAGCCCGAACTCGGTGTCGTTGGCGAGCGCGATGCCCTCCTCCACCGTGTCGAACGGGACGACGGGCACGAGCGGGCCGAACGTCTCCTCGGCCATCACCTTCATGTCGGACGTGACGTCGGTCAGGACCGTCGGGCGGCACCACAGGCCGCCGCCGAGCGTCTCGACGGCGCCGCCGGTCCAGACCGTCGCGCCCCCGGCTCGCGCGTCGTCGATCTGGGCCTGGATCGTGGTGGCCTGGCCCTCGAAGATGAGTGGCCCGATCTGGCCTTTGTGAGGGTCGGGGTACGAGAGCGTGGCCGCCTCCGCCTTCTCGACCAGGCGCGTCAGGAACGTCTCGTAGATCCCGCGCTGCACGTAGACGCGCTCCAGCGACTGGCACGCCTGCCCGGCGACGCCGCACGTGGAGCGCAGCACGGCGTCGGTCGCTGTCTCGACGTCGGCGTCGTTGAGGACGAGCGCGGGGTCGTTGCCGCCGAGCTCCAGGAAGGCCGTGATCAGGCGCGAGGCGGCGGCGGCGGCCACCGTCCGGCCCGTGGCGACGGAGCCCGTGAAGCAGACGGCGTCGACAGTCTCGGTCATGGCCCGCCCCGTCTCCGGCCCGCCGCGCACGATGGCGAGCACGTCGTCCAGCCCAGCCGCGCGCGCGGCGTCGGCGAGGGGCTCGACGAAGCGCGGCGTGACCTCGCTCGGCTTGAGGACGACGGCGCACCCCGCCAGCAGCGCCGGGATCGTGTCGATCAGGGCGAGCGTGAGCGGGAAGTTCCACGGGCTGATGACGCCCACGAGTGGGTACGGCACGCGCTGCTGCTCAATCGTCACCGTCGGCACCGTCGCGCTCGGGCGAGGCGCCGGCGTCGCGCCGAGGTCGGGGGCGAGGTCGGCCCAGCGGTCGAGCGCGCGCATCGCGCCCTGGACCACGAGGTGGGTGATCCAGCGGCGCCCGGTGTCGACCGAGAGCGCGTCGGTCAGCGCCGTCTCGCGCGCGGCGATCTCGTCGCGCCAGCGGCGCAAGGCTTGGGCACGTTCCTCGATGGACCGAGCGGCCCAGGCAGGTTGCGCGTGGCGCAGGCGCGCGGCGTGCGCGTGGACAGCGTCGGGCGTCGCGGCGTCGAACGTGTAGTCGGTCTCGCCGGTGCGGGGGTCGCGGGCCTGCATGGGTCGGTACGGATGGGGATCGGGCACGGGGTACACGTCGCGTGCGTCTCCGCCAGGGTCAGTAGGTGGAGAACAGCGCCGGGTCGATGGGGGCGTCGACCCAAGTGAAGCCGGAGTAGATCCGCTCGTGCCAGCGCTCGGGCGTGTCGAAGCCGACCTGCGAGGACACGCAAGTCATCGCGCGTGCCGGGACGCAGGCTGCCAGGAGGAGCAGGAGGGCGAGCGGGCTACGCGTCATCGGTCTCGTAGAGCTCGACCGTGAAGCCGTCGGGCGTGAGGAGCGTCATCGCGCGAGTCGTCCCCCAGAGCGGGTCGGCGCTGTCGCCCGGTCCCCACACGACCGTCGCGCCCACAGCGCGTGCGCGCTCGGCGACGGCGTCGAGGCGGGTCACGGGGAACGTCCACATCGTCAGGCCGCGGTGGGGCGGCCGCGGAGCGACGCCCGGCAGCGTCGCGTCGAGCGTGCGGAAGTGGACGACGAGCACGTGGCCCGTCCGCGCGCCCTTCGCGTAGACGATCGCGAAGCGGAAGACGGTGCCCTCGGGGTTCTGCATCGCACCCGTCTCGCCGGTGCTCTCCCACTCGCGATCGCTGCGGATCTCCCAGCCCAAGACGTCCACGAAAAAGGCGACGAGCGCGTCCGAGTCTTCGGTGACGTAGGCCGTGTAGGCGGGGCCACCGCGCCCGTGGGAGTCGGTCGGGCCGAGCTGCGTCATCCCGTCGCGCCGCGAGATGCCGACGGCGTGGACGAAGTCGGGGGCGCCGAAGATGCTCTCGTGGATGCCGTACGTGGACCCGTCCGGGCGCGGGACCTCGTACCGCGAGAGCGGGTTGAGCGCGCCGAAGGACAGCCCGCGCAGGGCCGCGTCGAGCGTCTCCAGGTCGTCCGTCGGGAAGCCGAGCGAGAGCGGGCCGACGGCGTGCGGGCTCCACGAGGCGTGGACGCTGGCCGTGACGCGGTCGAGCACCAGGAGGCGGATCGTGGCCGCCTCGGGCACGTCGGGACGGCGCAGGTGGTACGTCTCCCAGCCCGTTTCGGCGTCGAGGCCCCAGCGCTGGCGGCAGGCCTCGCGCGCGGCGTCGGACAGCGGCAGCGGACCGTCCAGCGTCATGCCCATCCCGTCGCAGAAGAAGAGGCGGTGCAGGTCGAGGTCGGCCGTGCAGATCGTGGCGGCGCGGAGAGGCCCGACGAGCCGGTCGGCCCCGTCGGTGAGCGGTGCGAGGGAGTCGGCCATCGTGAAGTGGAACGTGCGAAGGGCGAGGAGGAAAGGCCAGCCGTAGGGGCGTGTGGCCACACGCCCGTCATTCAGAATGCCCCGGTCTCCGGCAGGGGGGATCCCACAAATTCGAGGCGGGCGCCATCGGGCGCGCAGACGGCGAGGTGCCGCCGCGAGCTCGGGATCGGCCAGCGGCACCGGCCCGGCGACCGACGTGTGGCCCCGCGCGCGGCGATCGGCGTCGAGGCCGAGGACGTTCGCGCCGGGCGCGGGCTCGCGCCGTCGTGTGTCAGGTAGGTCTCGAAGCCGAGCGCGTTCGCGTAGAACGCCAGCGCTCGGTCGAGGCTGCGGACCGTCTGGGTCGAGTTGAAGAGGCGGCTCGCGACCCGCAGGTTCGGCCACCCGGTCAGCGGCGACGCCTCGCGCTCGACGAACGCCAGGACGACGCCGTCGGGGCCCTCCATCAGCACCTCCTGCACGGTGAACGGGCCGAACACGAGGCGCGTCGGCCGGGTCAGGCCGCGCCAGCCGAGCGCCGTCAGGTCTCGGTAGACGGCCTCGACGTCGCGCACGCGGGCGTTGGCGTCGAGCAGGCCGCCCGTGTGCCACGGGGCCACGTCGGGCCGGAGGCGGCGGAGGGGCGCGCCGCGGACGTGGACCAGGGGCAGGCGCCCCCGGTCGGCGTCGGGAGGACCCGGCACGACCCGCTCGCCCGAGGCCGTCGGCGGGAAGCCCCAGAGGTCGGCCTGCTCGCGCGCGACGGCGTCGCGCCGACGGACGGTCCAGCCGAGCGCGGCGGGCAGCGCGCCGGTCCAGTCGGCCAGGTCGGAGACGAAGGCGGTGGCGTGCGTGAACCCGCCGGTCCAGGGCCGCGCGCCGCGCGCGTCGGCCTCCGGCGTCGGAGTCTCAAGGTCGAGGCGCGCGGAGGGCGGACGCGACATGGCGGCGGGTTCAGGCGGTGCGGCGGTACGGACGCGAGAGGTACTGCCCCGTCGGCTCGCCGACGACCTCGCCGTCGGCGTACACGACCTGCCCCCGCAGGAACGTGGTCTTGACGCGGCCGGTGAGCTCCTGCCCCTCGAACGGCGTGTAGCCCTGCTGCGACGGCGACTCGGCGGCGCGGACGGTGAACGTCTCGTCGGGGTCGAACAGGACGAGGTCGGCGTCGAGGCCCGGGGCCACGTCGCCCTTGCCGTCGAGGCCGTAACGCCGCGCGGGGTTGAGGCTCGTCAGCGCTGCGATGCGGCCGGGGCTCAGCCCCCGTTTCGTCCCCTCCGAGAAGAGGCCGGAGAGCAGATACTCGGTCCCCCCGAACCCGGACTTGGCCACGTACACGTCGTCGGGGTTGGCGTCGCTCACCTTGATCTCGTGGCGGCAGCAGGCGTGGTCGCTCACCACCCAGTCGACGTTGCCGGCGAGCACGTGCTCCCACAGGTACTCCACGTCCTCGTGCGGGCGGATCGGCGGGTTCACCTTCGCCAGCACGCCCGCCGACGCGTGGATGTCCATCAGCAGGTGGCCGATGGTGACCTCACGTTTGAACGAGATGTGCGGGAACACGTCCTGCATCATCAGCGCGGCGTCGACGGCCTTTTTCGAGGTGAGGTGCAGCAGGTTGATGTTCTTGCAGGCCGTCTCGTGCGCGAGGTAGCCCGCGATAAAGATGGCCAGGCCCTCGGAGTGGGGCGGACGGCTCGCGGAGTAGGCCTCGAGGCCGCTCAGCGTGCCCTCGCGGTAGACCCGCTCGGTGTAGGCCCGCATGATCTCGGCCGTCTCACAGTGGAGCGAGAGCGAGATGGCGTCGGCGATCTCCGGCCGCTCGGCCGCGGCCCTCTCGATGCCCCGCATCACGAACTCGAAGTGGGCGATGTCGTACTCCTCGCCCTCGTCGATCATCAGGAACGCCTTCTGGTCGACGGCCTTGCCGTGGAGCCCGTGGCCGCCGTAGAACATGAAGATCTTGAACGAGGTCACGCCCAGCGCGTCGATCGTGTGGGGGATCTCGGCGATGTGGCCCGTGTCCATCGGGGCGAGGTGGTAGGCGTAGTCCACCCAGAAGCGGCCGTCGGAGATCTCCAGCACCTCGGGGAAGAACTCGGCGTGGGGGCCGGTCTTGTTGAGGTAGTACTGGCCCGTCCGCATGTAGTTGAGGCTCGTCGTGACGCCGCCCATCGCGGCGGCGCGGCTCTCGGTCGGCGCGTCGTCCGCGAGCGGCTGGTAGATGCCGACGTGCATGTGGGCGTCCACCAAGCCGGGGAACGCCATCAGGCCCCCGCCGTCGTGGACCTCCCGGGCCTCGGCCGGGTCGATACCGGACGCGATCCGGGCGAACCGACCGTCGGTGATGGCGACGTCCGTCTGGACGACGTCGTCGGCGTCGGGCCGCGCGAGGCGGACGTTCTGGATGAGCAGGTCGTACATGGCGAAGTCGGAAGGTGGAACGCGGAGGGGCGAACGGGCGGTCGTCGGGCGCGATGGCGGTGGGCCGCAGCACCGGACCCGTAGGGGCGTGTCGCAACACGCCCTTCTGGCCGCGGCGCAGGCCACATGCCTACGCCGGTTATTTAGGAAGGCGCGGTGTCGGTCCCGTCGCCAGGGGCCACCGTCGCAGCACCGCGGGCGGCGAGCGCCGCGATCGCGTCGTCGTCGAGGCCGGCCTCGCGCAAGAGAGCCGCCGTGTCGGCGCCAATGGTGGGCGGGTCGAGGCGGAGGTCGAGGCGTCGCCCCCCCAAGTCGAGCGGCGTGCGCGGGAGGTCGGCGCGGTCGCCCGTCGGCAGGCCCTGGCTGACGAGCGCGCCGCCGTCGACGAGCTGGGGGTCGGTGAAGAGGTCCTCCGGCCGCGCGATGGGTGCGAACGGAACGCCCGCGGCCTCGGCGCGGCGGATGACCTCGGCCTTGTCGAAGCGCACGACGGTGGCCTCGACGTCCGGGAGGAACCAGTCGCGGGCGTCGATCCGGTCGTTGTTGGTCGCCAGGCGGGCGTCGTCCAGCCAGTCGGGCCGGTCGAACGCTCGGGCGAAGGCGCGCCAGTGCTTGTCGCTGATGATGCCGATAAAGACGAGGTCGTCGTCGGCCGTGGGGAAGGTCTGGTAGATGCTCCACGCGCTCACGCGCGCCGGCATCGGGGGGACCGGGTGGCTCACCAAGGACGCGTACGCCATATGCTGGCCCATCAGGAACGCCGTCGTCTCGAAGAGCGCGGCCTTGACGAGCTGGCCCCGGCCCGTCGCCTCACGCTCGTGGAGCGCCGCCAGGATCCCGATCACGCCGAACATCCCCCCCGTGATGTCGACCACGCTCGTCCCGGCGCGGAGCGGCTGCCCCGGCGGGCCGGTCATGTAGGCGAGGCCGCCCATCATCTGCACGACCTCGTCCATCGCGTGGCGCGCTTGGTACGGCCCCGGCAGGAAGCCCTTGAGCGAGCCGTAGATGAGGTCCTCGCGGTCTCGCGAAAGGGCCTCGTAGCCCAGGCCCAAGCGGTCCATCGTGCCCGGCCCGAAGTTCTCGACGACCACGTCGCAGGTCCGGGCGAGCGCCACGACGGCCGCGTGCGCGTCGGGGTCCTTGAGGTCCACGGCCAGCGACCTCTTGTTGCGGCTGTAGAACGGGAAGTAGCCCGTCCCGAAGCCCTGGAGGCGCCGCGTGCTGTCGCCCCCGGGCGGCTCGACGTGGATCACCTCCGCGCCCAGGTCGCCGAGCAGGAGCCCCGCCGTCGGCCCCATCACGGCGTGCGTGAACTCGAGGACCCGAAGCTTTTGAAGTGGGAGTGCGGAAGTGGGAACGCGGAAGTCAGACATCGGGGCCGCCCTGGCGGTCGGTTGTGGGGGCGTCGTCCGCGTCTGTCGCTTCAGCATCGGGTGGCACGTGCTCCGCCAGGGCCCGCTCGGCGGCCAGAGTGTCTTCGGGCTTTGCACCCGCGGCCTTTCCACTTCCGCGTTCCGCGTTCCCCCTTCCCGCTTCGACAAAGTCGCCGTGCTCGCGGAGGTAGGGGACCAGGCCGCCGGCGTCCAGGATGGCCAGCATGATGGGCGGGAGGGGCGCCGCCGCGTAGGTGGCGCCGGCGGCCTCGACAGTGCCGCCGGCGAGGTCGAGCCGGACGGCGTCGCCGGGCGCGATGGCGTGGTCCGGCACCTCCAGGATGGGGAGGCCGACGTTGATCGCGTTGCGGTAGAAGATGCGCGCGAAGCTGCGCGCTACGACCGCGCTCACGCCCGCAGCCTGGATCGCCAGCGGCGCCTGCTCGCGGCTGGACCCGCAGCCGAAGTTCTCGCCCGCCACGATCACGTCGCCCGGCCGGACGCGCATCCTAAACTCCGGGTCGAGGTCTTCCAGGACGTGCGCCGCCAGTTGGCTCAGGTCGAGCGTCTTGGTGTACTTGCCCGGGATGATCCGGTCCGTGTCGACGTCGTCGCCGTAGACGTGGGCGTTCGCCAAGTCGGAAGTCGGAAGTGGGAAGTCGGAAGTGTTTGTCATGGCTAACGGTCTGTCACGGAGAGTATGGCGGGTTGGCTCGTAGCGGCTTGGGTGCGTGATCCGTGATGCGTGAGTCTCGCCGGGAAGGATCACGCATCACGAACCACGCATCCTCGATCTGGAACCTGCCAGAATTGCTGTGACGCGGCACTGAGGGTCTGTTTATTTCCCACTTCCCACTTCCGACGTCGCACTCGTGACGACTCCGGCGACGGCGCTGGCGGCGACGGTCTCGGGGCTGGCGAGGTAGATCTCGGCGCGGGGGTTGCCCATGCGGCCCTGGAAGTTGCGGTTGGTGGCCGAGATGACCGTCTCGGCGTCGGCCGGGACGCCCTGGTGGGTGCCGACGCACGGGCCGCAGCCGGGCGTGATGAAGGTGGCCCCGGCCTGGGAGAGCGTCGCCAGCGTGCCGTCGGCCGCGATCTCCTCGAGCACGCGGCGGCTGGCGGGCGCGATCACGAACCGCACGCCCGGCGCGACGTGCCGGCCGCGGACGACCGCGGCGGCTTGCCGCAAGTCCTCGGTCCGGGCGTTCGTGCACGAGCCGAGGAACGCGTACTGGACCGGCGTGCCGCGGGCGGCCTCGACGTCGCGCACGGCGTCGGGCGAGTGGGGGAGGGCGATCTGCGGCGCGAGGGCGCTGAGGTCGATCTCGACCTCCTCGGCGTAGCGCGCGTCGGGGTCGGGGGCGAGGCCGGGGGGCGCGTCCGCCAGCCCGGCCGGCGGCACGAGGCCGGCCTTGGCGCCCATCTCGACGGCCATGTTGGCGAGCGGGATGCGGCCCCAGAGCGCCAGGCGCTCGACGGGCTCGCCGTGCCACTCGATCGCTCGATAGGTCGCGCCCGCGATGCCCAAGCGTCCGGCCAGGTGCAGCACCACGTCCTTGGGCGAGACGCCCGGCTGGAGGCGGCCGGTCAGCGTCACCTTGGTCGTCTCCGGCACGCGGAGCCACGTCTTGCCCGTCAGCATCACCGCCGCGAGGTCCGTCGAGCCGACGCCCGTCGAGAACGCGCCCAGAGCGCCGTAGGTCGTCGTGTGGGAGTCGGCGCCGAGCACGAGGTCGCCGGGGCCGACCAAGCCCTCGTCGAGCATCACGTGGTGGCCGATCCCCGAGCCGACGTCGTAGAAGCGGCAGCCGGTGCGCGCGGCGAAGCGGCGCATCATCGCGTGGAGGTTGGCGATGCGCTCGTTGGGCGCCGGGCTCGCGTGGTCGATGACCAGCACCACGCGCTCGGGGTCCCAGGGCACGTCGCCGCCCATGGCCTCGAACGCCTGGAGCGCGAGGGGCGCCGTGGTGTCGGTCGCCATCACGCGGTCCACGCGGCAGATGGCGAGGTCGCCCGCGCGCAGCGTGCGTCCGGCGTGAGCGGAGAGGATCTTCTCGGAGAGCGTTTGCGGCATGGAGTCAGTGCCAATGGCACCAGGGGCACGCCGCTGGCGTGCCCGTGTCTCAGGATGGCGAGGCCGTCATGGGGCGACCCACTCGGTCGACCTCGGTGGCGGGGTCGGCCAGCAGGGAGTACGTGCGGCCGGAGAACGCGTGGCCGAGGCGCGCCTCCAGCGACCGCGTCACCGCCGCCACGCGTGCGACGTCGAGGCCGGTCCGGACGCCCATGCCGTGCAGCAGCAGCGCCGTGTCCTCGGTCGGGATGTTGCCGGTCGCGCCCGGGATGAACGGGCAGCCGCCCATGCCGCCGATGGCCGTGTCGAAGCGGGTGACGCCCCAGCGCAGGGCCTCGACGACGTTCGCGAGCCCCGCGCCGCGCGTGTCGTGGAGGTGGAGCACCAAGTCGGCCCCGGCCTCGTCGGCGAGGGGCCGGAGCGCGTCCAGCATGCGCGCGACCGTCGCCGGGTTGGCCTCGCCCGTCGAGTCCGCGAGCGAGAGTTGGTCGACGCCCAGGCCGAGCACGGTTTCGGCGAGCTCGCGGACGCGGGCGGCGGGCGTCGGGCCGTCGGCGCCGCAGCCCCACACGCACTGGAGCCCGGCGCGGATGCCGAGCCCGGCCTGGCGCGCCAGGCGGACCATCTCGCGCAGGGCGTCCCGGGACTCGGCGACGCTCATCCCGGCGTTGCGCTGGCTGTGGGCGTCGTTGGTGGACATGGAGAGGTCGACGACGTCCACGCCCGCCGCGGCCGCCCGCTCGACGCCCCGGGCGTTGAGCGCTAGGCCGGAGTACGTCGCGCCCGGGTCGCGAGGGACCGCCGCCAGGAGCGCCTCCGCGTCGGCCATCTGCGGCACGCGCGTGGGGTGCACGAACGACGCAACCTGGAGGTGCCGGACCCCGGCCGCGATCAGCGCCTCGACGGCCTCGACCTTGGCCTCGGTCGGAACCACGGCGCTCTCGGCCTGCAGCCCGTCCCGCAGCCCGACCTCGATGAGGGTCGCCGACGTCGGCATCTCGGGACGCGAAGTGCGGAACGCGGAACGCGCGTCCGCCTTGTCCCCGCTCACGCCAAGAGCGTCTGGGGGTCTAGGGAGCCGGGCCGGCGTGTCATCGCTCATCGTTGCATTGGAAGTCAGTCCGCAGTCGTCAACTCCAACTGCCGTCGCCGCCGAAGTACTCGCGGTAGCCGGTGACCTCGTCGCCGCGGATGTCCAGCGCGACGGCCACGCGGTTCTTGTAGTCGCGGTCGCCCGAGGGCACGCGCATCAACCCCTCGTCGCGGAACTCGAAGACGGCCGTCGTCTCGTTCGTCGTCACGCCGTCGAGCGTGGCGAAGAGGCCCTCGGGGTAGACGGTGCGGACGTAGCCGAAGAACGCGGCGGCGCGCTCGCGCCCCTCGTTCCGGCCAGCAAACTGGCCCTGGGGGAAGTAGAACACGAAGTCGTCGGAGAGGCGCGAGAGCCAGTCGTCCCACTCGCCGGTGGCGAGGCCGTGCGCGAAAGCGTCGAACGCCTCGCGGGCGACGCGCGCGACCATGTCTGCGGTCTGGGTCATGGTGTGGCCTCGATGAGCGCCCAGGCGTAGCCGTCGGGCGCGGTGAAGGAGAACGAGCGCTCGCCCAAGGCGTTCGTGCCGATCGCGGTCACGTCGCCAGCCCCGTTGGAGAGCACGACCTCGCGAGCAGCGTCGAGGTCGCGGACGCGCAGCGTGTACATCGTCAGGCCAAGCGCGCCAGGCCGGGCGGCGGCGCGGAGGTCGGCGGTGTCGAGCGTGTCGGGGAAGCGGATGATCTTGAGGCGGCCCGAGCGGTAGCTCAGGACGTCGCCGGGGACGGAGCGCGGGTCGTCGAAGTCGGTCGTGGCGTCGCCCTCGCCCTCGCGGAGGTCCCAGACCACGCGCGCTCCGGGGCCGGCGGGCGCGAACGCCTCGGCGTGGCGGGCGCGGACCAACCCCAGCGCGTCGTAGACCGCCAGCCACTCGGGGTGGTCGCCGTGGTAGAGGAGCCCAACGTGCGTGATCTGGCTCGTCGGGAAAAACGCGGCCTCGTGGACGGACCCGTAGAGCGGGACGTCGTAGCCGAAGCGCTGGAAGAACACCTGCCGGCTCTGGGGCCGGACGAGCAGCATCTCGCGGACGCCCACGAGCGGCGCCAGGAACGGCTCGTTGCCGGCCGGGGGCGCGTAGATCTGGGCCCACTGCGGCGCGACGTAGTGCTGGTCGGCGCCGTCCTCCTCGGCCACCTGGGCGTGGTTGGCGATCCGCGTCACGTCGGCGGTGAGCATCGCCGTCCAGCGCGAGCCCTGGACGCGCAGCGGCGCCGTGCCCAGGCCGGGCCCGGTCGGCGCGTCCCACGCCATGAGGCGGACGAGCCCGTGGTCGGCCTCCTGGTGCTGGAGCCGCACCACCTCGGCCCCGCTCGCGACGCCGTAGAGCGCGAGCGCGGCCTCCGCCGTGAGCCGCCCGCTCGCCCCGATGCGGTAGCCGAACTGGGTCCAGTACCGGATCTGGCCCACCAAGTCGTCGGTGCCGATCACGGCCTCGAACACGCCGCCGACCACGAGCGGGGCGTCGTCGGACGTCGCGAGGGGGGTCTGAGCGAGGGAGTCGGGCATGGCCACGAGGAGGAGAACCAGGAAGGTGACCTCCCGTAGGGGCGTGCCACCGGCACGCCCGCGCGCCAGGATGCCGAGGCCCCTGTCGCGAACGCGCGTCCACGGGAAGCCGCGCCGCTTCGGAGCGGGGGCGTGTGGCCGCAAACTCCTACGGGAGGACCGGCGTCGGGGGAGGGGGAGAGATGTCGTCATCGCGCGGATCGGTCGGCGTTGACGTCGACGCGCGGCGCACGCGGCGCCGACGTCGTGATGCGGTGGCGACCGTAGGCGCGCGCGCGGAGGCCGGCCAGCGCCTCGACGCGAGGCTCGGCGACGAAGGCCACCTGGGCGTCGGCGTCGCGGAAGGCGAGGACCGTGTTCACCGGCCACGCGTCGCTCGTGTACTCGCGTCCGTAGCCCGGTCCGCTCGCGAGCACGCTCACCCCTGCCTCGCGCACGAGGGACCCGACCGCGGCCTGCAGCTCGTCGTAGGCGCCGCGGTCGGCGACCTCGGCCTGGGTGATGGAGAGCGCGCCGAGGCTCCGCTCGCCGATGGTGCCGTCGGGCGTGAACAGCGCGAGCGAGATCTCGGCGTAGGCCCGGTCCCGGTAGACCTCCTTGATGTGGACGTACTCGGGGTCGCGGAAAAAGCCGTCGGCGTGGTCGGCGTCGGGGAACGAGAGGACGATGTTGATGGGCCACGTCTCGGTCGACGCCGGCGACGCCAGCCCCGGCCCCACGGCCTCGATGCCGACGTGGTAGCGCTGCATAAGCGGGACCGAGCCCGCCATGTAGTGGCCGTACGCCTCCTCGGTGCCCGCGTGGTGGCGGCCCAAGATGGTGATGAGGACGGGGTCAGGCATGGTGGCCGTAGGGGCGTGTCGCGGCACGCCCGTTCTGGATCAGGGGGTCGGCGCCGCGCTCTCGGCGAGGGGCAGGGCGTCGTCCAGGTCCACCTCGCGGCGCGTGTCGACGGTGAACGCGGCGAGCAGGGCGAGGCCGACGAGCCCGGCGATGATGCCGAAGCCGAGGTCGTAGGAGCCCGTCCGGTCGAAGAGGACGCCCGTCAGCCAGATGCCCAGCCCGCCGCCGACGGCGTCCACGATCGAGATGGTGCCCAGCA
This sequence comes from uncultured Bacteroidota bacterium, assembly GCA_963848075.1. GTDB lineage: Bacteria > Bacteroidota > Rhodothermia > Rhodothermales > Rubricoccaceae > Rubrivirga. The sequence continues at coordinate 849,206 of CAWKCB010000004.1, read as the reverse complement.
CGGCGCCGACCGCTTTCAGGCCGAAGCTCTCGACGCACAGCAGCTGGAGCAGCGTGTACAGCCCGCCCCAGCCCAGCCCGACCAGGACCACCGCGGCCCACATCGTCGCCGGGTTCACGATCGCGAGCAGGACCGCGCCGACCAGCATCACGACGAGGTTGCCCAGGAAGACGGCCTTGTGGGGCAGCCGGTCGGCGAGGTAGCCGAACGCGAACTTGCCGACCAGGCCGAGCCCGAACAGCGTCGAGAGCCCCGAGGCCGCCGTCGCCGGGTCCAGGCCCTGCCCGCGGAAGTGGAGGAACAGGTGGCTCGCGATGGCCAGGATGGCGTAGAACGTGGCGAAGGCGACCGTCGACAGCGCCCAGAAGTTGCGGCTGCGGATCGCCTCGCCGTACGTCATCCCGCCCGGCCCGGCGGGCGCGGCGCCGTCGGGCCCGGCGGGCGGCGCCGTGACGCCGTCGAGCCCGGTGCCCACGTCGGCCGGCCACTCCTTGACGAGGACGAGCGCGAGCGGGATCAGCGCCAGCGGCAGCAGCGCCAGCCAGCCCATCGCAGCGCGCCAGCCCAGGTTCGCCAGCAGTGACGTGTTGAGGAGCGGGAAGATCACGTTGCCCAGGCTCGTCCCCACCAGCGCCAGCCCGATGGCGGTCCCGCGCTTGGCCCGGAACCAGCGGCCGACCAACATCACGTTGATGACGAGGCCGGCGCACGCCAGCGCGAGCCCGAACAGGACGTGGGCGGCGTACATCACGCCCAGCGAGTCGACGCGGGTGTAGAGGAAGAACCCCGCGCTCAGGAACAGCGCGCCCGCCACGATCAGCGGCCGCACGCCGATCCGGTCGGCCAGCGCGCCGGCGCCGGCGGCGCCGAAGCCGGCGACGATGAACGTGATAAGGTCGCGGAACTTGAGCGGGCCTACGTCCCACCCGAACTCGCCCAGCAGCGCCTCGTCGAAGACGGAGATGCCGCCCAGGACCAGCCCGTTCGAGATCAGCAGCGCCACGAACGCGGCGAACACGATGACCCAGCCGTAAAAGAAGCGTTGGCGCTCTGGCATGTCGGAAGTGGGAAGTGGGATCGCGGAAGTGGGAAGTCAGACTATGCCGGTGGGAGGTCCACTTCCGACTTCGCACTTCCGACCTCCGACTTGACCCGTGAGTGGTCGAAGTCGGAGACGGGGCGGCCCGCCATCTCGTCGGGCCCGACGACGCGGCGCTCGGAGATGAGCGTGCGCTTGGCCAGGCGGTCGTCCTCGAACCAGTGCCACGTCCGGTTGCGCGCCGTGCCGTCGTCCGAGATCTGGATCATCTCGTAGAAGTAGACCCCGGGCAGGTCCTTGCGGTCCCACGTGAGGCAGACCGTGCGGCGCTTGTCGTCCTGCGCGAGCTCCCACGCCGAGCCGACGATGCGGTCGGTGTCCCACCAGATGCGACCGTCACGGTAGGCCGCCGGGAAGTGGTTCTCCTCGTAGGTCCCGTCGTCCCAGTGGTAGCGGTTGATCTGGTGGTAGGCCCAGTCGCCGCCCTCGGGGAAGATGCACGAGAGGTGGCTCTCGCCGCGGCGGATCTCCGTGCCGTCGGCGTCGAGGTCGACGTAGGTGCCGACCCACTCGCCCTCGTGGCGGGCGAGCACGGGCATGCCGTCGCGGATGGTGTCGGCGGTCTGGGTGGCGGTCGGCATGGGGTCGGGGGCTAGCGCTGGATTGCAGCGATCCTGTCGGATTGAGCGTGCTGGATGCGTGGTGACTCTCATCGGGAAGGATCGCCCATCACGTATCTGTACCGGATGAGAGGAATCTGCCGTGGAGCGTGCGTCGCAACATTAGATGACGCCCCGCTCGGCGAGGCGGTCGATGGACGACTGGAGCGTCTGGCGGAAGTGGGCGCGCGGCGGCGGCCCGTCGGCCATGGTGTTGGGCGGGTAGACCGACGGCCCGGCGTAGGTCGCGGCGTAGAGCTCGACCCGCTGGCGGGCCAGCAGGTTGGACATGCCGGGCCGGCGGCGGAAGCGGCGGAGCGCGTCGAGGTCGAGCGCGGCGTAAGCCGCCATCGACTCGCCCGGGCCGGCCTCGGCGAGCACGCGGCCCTCGTAGTCGACCACCTTGGAGCCGCCGTCGGTGGACGAGGCGGGGATGGGCGTGCCCGTGATGCCGGCCGAGTTGGCCGAGACGACGTAGGCCAGGTTCTCGATCGCCCGGGCTTTCTTGGCGATGTCCTTGGGCGCCGAGTCGTAGCCGAACGGCTCCGAGGTCGAGTGCAGCAGCACCTCGGCGCCCCGCAGCGCCAACGCCCGCGCCACCTCGGGGTACAGGATCTCCTCGCTGGCGACCGCCGCCAGCCGCCCGATCTCAGTGTCGGTCACCGGAAACAGGCCGTCGGCGCCGTAGACGTCGAGGTAGCGGTCGAGCACGTCGTGGGGCGTCGGCGTAAACATCGAGTTCAGCCGTCGGTAGCGGAGCACGACGTCGCCCGAGGGGTCGAGGCAGAACGAGGTCTGGAAGTACAGGCCCGGGAAGTGGTCGTCGAGCTCGTAGGCGTTGCCCGACAGGAACACGTCGTGGGCCTGGGCTAGGCGCCCCAGCGCGTCGTAGACCGGCCCGTCCATCTCGACGGCCGCCTTCTGGCCCCACGCCTGGATGGGCTCGCCCAGGGGGAACGAGGTCAGGAAGTACTCGGGCAGGACCACCAGCCGACAGTCGGGTCCGATAAACGCCTTGCTCGCGCCCACCTGGGCGCCGATCCGCTCGACGCTCGCCAGCATCTGGCGCTGGGCCTCGGCGCGCGTCTCGGCGCCGTTGACCGCCTGGCAGACGACCTGGAGGGCAAGGGCACGGTAGGTGAGGCTGGACACGGGCGGGTCGGTGGGGGAGGGGGACGGTCTCGGGGCAGGCCCAGCGCTCGGCGCGCGGGCGGCGGCGCTCGGCGCGCTCATCGCAGCCGGCACACCGACAACGGCACCAGCCAACGTGCGCGAGACGAAGCCGCGGCGGGTCATGCGACGTGCGGAGTGGGATCGCGGAAGTGCGAAGTGGAGGCGTGCTCCGGCGCCCCGGTCTTATTCGGTGGCGTCTCAGCCTGCGAGATGGGTGGGCGTGTGCTCATGATTCAGGACTGTCTTTCACGTCCGCCTTCGCCCTTCCCCCTTCCGACTTCGCCGGCAGCCAGTCGCCGATGCCGTAGGGGTCGGGGGCGGGTTGGGAAAAGTGCTCGTGGGCGACCTGCCAGCCGCTGGCGGTGCGCTCCAGCACGTGCGTGCCGCGCAAGCGGACCGTCCGCTGGCCGCCGTCGGCGAAGGCCACCGACAAGTCGACCACGCCGGCCACCCAGGCCATCTCGCCTGTGACGCCAGCGCGCGGCCCCTCGACCCAGTCGATGGCGCGGACCGACATCGCGGCGGCGCAGAACGCCCGCCAGCCGGTCGCGACGGCATCGTGCCCGACGGTGCTCCAGCGCGGCCCCTCGACGAACACGTACAGGTCTTGGCGCGGCACGTAGCGCCCGACGATCTCGGCCGCGTCCTTCGCCACGACCGCGCGGAAGTGCGACTCGACGGCCGCGACGGCCTCCAAGTGGGAAGTGGGAGGTGGGAAGTCGGACGTATTCCCGTGCCCTCCGCTGGCGGCCTCCGCCGGCGGAGCGCCAGACGAGGGGGGAATGACAGGGGGTGTTTCAGAGCTCATGATTTGGGTCAGGACCACTTCCGACTTCCGCGTTCGGACCTCCGACTTCACGTCTTCCCTAGCTCGGCGGCGATCTCCTCCAGCGGGCGGTCGCCCTCGGGGTCTTCGAGCGCGTCGAGCTCTTGATGGACGATGCGGAGCACGCGCGCGATGTACTCGGCGTGCCACGCCTGGCGCTCGCCGGCCTGGGCCTCGGTCGGCACGAACGCCTCGATCTCGCTCTGGTCCAAGACGCCTTTGCTCTCCAGCAGCCGTTCGATCGTGTCGACGCGCTCGCGCGCGACCGCCAGCTCGCCGGCCACGGCCATCGTGATCGCGAGCACGCGCTCGACCGCCGGGTCGTCGAAAAAGTAGGGCCGCCGGCCGCGCGGCTTGCGGTTGGCCTCACGGGTGACGTCGATGTCGAAGGACATGGTTGAAGTGGGATCTGGAAAGTCGGAAGTGCGAAGTGGAGCGGTGATCAGAAGGCAGCGGTGGACCAGGGGTCACTTCCCGCTTCCGCGTTCCGACTTCCCACTTTTCCAAGCTCCGAAGACGTTCCAGACGGCGGAGCGGCCGTGGTCCTCGGGCTCGTCCTCGGGGCGGGCGGAGGTGGGGTCCTCGTCGTCGGCCACGGCGCGGACGCCGATCTGGAGCAAGTCGTCGCGCTGGAAGCCGGCGTCGACCATGATCTGGTCCACGTCGAGGTCGTGCATCTCGGACCAGAAGGGCTCGTTGTTGTAGAACGCGTCCCAGTCGCGGATAAACTGCTCGTAGAGGTCCATGTCGTCGGTGTACTGCGGCTGCTCGACGTGCAGCGTCAGGCCGCCCGGCGCGAGCATCCGGTACACCTCCGCGATCATGCGGTGCAGCGCCGTGTTCGACGTCTCGTGCCAGAACATGATGGTCTGGATGTAGTCGAACGACGCGTCGTCGAAGCCGAGGTCCTCGCCGTTGGCCTGCACCCACTGGATGTTCTCGACGCCGAGCGCCGCGGCGCGCGCCTGGGCGTAGCGCAGCATCGGCGCGCCGACGTCGACGGCCACCACCTCGGCGTCGGGGTAGGCCTGCGCGAGCGGGATCGTGTTGTGGCCCATGCCGCAGCCGATGTCCAGGATCCGCTCGGGGTCGAACTCCGGGTGCCGCGTCTTCATCCAGACGCCGACGGCGCGCCCGCCGCCGTCGTTGAGGCCGCCCAACGCGCCGCCCGTCGTGACGTAGATGCCGGCGTCGTAGTTGGCCGCCGCCGTCACGTCGCCCTCGCCCAGCTCGGTGTGGTAGGAGCCCGGCATCAAGTGGTTGTCCATCACCGTGAGGTAGTGCGGGATCTCGAGGTTCGGGTCGAGCTGGAGGTTGGAGCCGTCGCCGCCGACGCGGCGGGCCCTGTCGGCGAGGTCCTCGGCCTGGCGCAGCACGAGCGAGCGGCCGGCCTGCTGGCGCATCTCCATGGTGTCGCGGCGGAGCGCGCTCCACAGCTGGTAGAACGGGTCCCGGCGCATGGCGTCGCGGACCTCGGTGCGGTCTCGGAAGTCGCGCCCGTTCTCCTGCTCGAAGCGCGGCTGCACCCGCTGGTCGAACGCCTTCCGGTTGCCCGGCGAGACGTAGGCCGCGAGGTGCCGGTTCATGTTGGCGATAAAGTTGAAGCGCGCCACCTCGTCGTGCGTCGCCTCGGGCAGCATCGCGTGCTTCTCGATCGTGTTCCAGTCGGGAGGGTGGGCCATGGTTTTAGAGCGGGAAGTGGGATCGCGGAAGTGGGAAGTGAAAGACAGGGTCTACTGCGAGACGGAAGTCGGAACGAGGTCAGGAACTTCCGACTTCCGACTTCGCACTTCCGACTTAGAGACCGTGACGTAGCCCAACTGGTGGTCTCTGGCGCGGGCGTCGGGGTCGCGGGACTCCGGCGGGCCGAAGCCGCCGCCGCCGGGGAGGGCGAGCGTGAGCGTGTCGCCGGGATGGAGCTTGGTGAGGCCCTTGGGCGCCAGGGGCCGCTCGGGGTCGATGGAGGCCGCGCCCATCGCGCCGTCGTGGCCGCCGGCCAGGCCTGCGGCTCGGTGCCGGGTCTTCTCGGTCAAGAGTGAGAGGTTGACGGGCGCGTCGCCTTCCCAGCGGAAGGCGGTCGTCTGGCCCAGGCCGCCGCGGAACTGGCCGTCGCCGCCCGAGTCCGGGCGCAGGCTCTTTTCGAGGAACAGGAGCGGCATCGAGCGCTCCAGCACCTCGATGGGCACGTTGGCGACGTTCGTCGGGAAGCTCAGCACGCCCTCGCCGTCGCGCGTCGGGCGGGCGCCGTAGCCGCCGTTGAGGAAGAAGTACTCGACGTAGGTCTCGCCCCGGGCGTCCTGGCCGTTGAGCACGACCGACCAGCACGGCGCGCCGCAGTCGGCCTGCACGCGGTCCGGCACGGCCTGGACGAGTGCCCCGAAGACGGCCGCGTGCAGCATGTTGCCCGTGATGTTGCGGGCCCCGAGCGGGACCGACGGCTGGGCGTTCAGCAGCGAGCCGACGGGCGCCGTGACGGTGATCGGCTCGAAGGCGCCGTCGTTGTTGGGCACGTCGGGCGAGAACGCGCACTTAATGGGGTAGGCCGTGTAGGCATAGACGTAGTTCATCACCGCGTTGATGCCGAGCGAGTGCGGGCCGCTCGTGCCGGCGTAGTCGACCGCGATCGTGTCGCCGGCGACGGTGACGGCGATCTCGATGCGGACCGGCTCGTCGAGCCCGTCGCCGTCGGCGTGGTACGTGTAGCGGAAGGTGCCGTCGGGCGCTTGGCGGAGGGCGTCGCGCATGGCGGCCTCGCTGGCGCCGCGGATCTGGCGGCTCACGCCGTCCAGGTCTTCCAGCCCGGCCTCGCCCAGGATGGGCGCCAGCCCGCGCGCGGCCTGGGCGTTGGCCGCCACCTGGGCGCGGATGTCGCCCAGTGTTTGGCGCGGCGCGCGCACGTTCGCCGCCACGATGTCGAGCAGCGTTTGGTTGGGCTCGCCGGCGCGGTAGAGCCACGTCGGCGGCACCATCAGGCCCTCCTCGTACAAGTCGCGCGCGCCGGCGCCCCACAGCGCGCCGCCCATGTCGGGCGAGTGCGCGATGGTGCCGACGAAGCCGACCAAGCGGTCGTCGAAAAAGACCGGCGACACGACGCCGACGTCGGGCTTGTGGCCGGCGCACAGCCAGGGGTCGTTCGTCATCACCACGTCACCCTCGGTCCAGCGCTCGGCGGGGAAGTCGCCGGCCAAGAGCGCCTTGGTCAGCATCGGCAGCACGCCCAGGAAGCTGGGGACCGAGATGCTGGACTGGGCGACCGCGCGGCCCTCGCGGTCCATCAGCACGACCGCAAAATCGTTCGACTCGCGCGTGACGGTCGAGAAGGCGGTCCGCTTGAGGGCGTCGCCGGCCTCGTCGACGAGCGCGAGCAGGCGCGCCCAGACGATCCCGAGGTCGACGGCTCCGAGCGCGGAAGTGTCGGACTGTGGATTGCGGGATGCGGAATGGGGAGTCGCGTCGGGGGAGTCCGCGTCTGCGAGCCGAGATGGGTTCGTGCTCATGGGGTCCCTCCGGTGTCGTGCTGCGTGGCGACGTCGAGGGTGACGAGCAGGTGGCCCTGGGGCGTCACGGTGACGTGGGCGTCGGGGCCGACGACGAACGTGGACTCGCGCTCCTCGATGATGGCCGGGCCTTCGAGCGTGTCGCCGGGGCGGAGCGCGTAGCGGCTCACGATGAGGCAGTCGACCGGGCCGTCGTGCTCCGGGAAGCGGACCGGCCGGGTGGTCCCGGAGGCGGCCGGCGGGGCTGTGGCGTCGGCGCGCTGGCGGGCCTGGACCTCGGGCGTGGGCCCGCTCACCACGACGCGCCACGTCACGCTCTCGAGCGGCACGTCGTCGATGCCGCGGCCGAAGCGGCGCTCGTAGGTAGCGCGGAAGCGCGCGCCGATGTCGGGCAGCGTGTCCGCCCCGAGCACGCCGTCGGGGAGCGCCACGGCGACCTCGTGGCCCTGGCCGCGGTAGCGCATCTCGGCGGTCCGCAAGGCCGTCCCGTCGGCGACGCCCGAGGCGTCCAGGAAGCCGCGGCCCTCGGCCTCCATCGAGGCCAGGAAGCCGTTGATGTGGGTCCAGTCGGCGCCGGCGATCTCGGACACGAACGACCGCGTGCGCTCGGTCGCGACCGGCGACACCAGGAAGCCGAGCGCGCTCGCGCAGCCGGCGCCGACGGGCACCAGCAGGCGCGTCACGCCCAGGCGGCGCGCCACCTGGAAGGCGTGGACCGGCCCGGCGCCGCCGAAGGCGACCATCGTGAACCGGCGCGGGTCGTGGCCGCGCGCCAGCGTGTGGGTCCGCGCCGCGCTCGCCATCGACTCGTTGACGACGCGGTGCACGCCGAGCGCGGCGTCCTCGACGCTCAGGCCGAGCGGCTCGGCGACGTGCTCGCGCAGCGCCTCGCGCGCCGCCTCGACGTCGAGCGTCATCGCGCCACCGAGGAAGTAGCCCGGGTCGAGGTAGCCCAACACCAGGTCGGCGTCGGTGACCGTCGGGCGCCCACCGCCGCGGCCGTAGCACGCCGGGCCGGGCTCGCTGCCGGCGCTCTCGGGCCCGACCTGCAGCAGCCCCAGGGCGTTCACGCTCGCGACGCTCCCGCCGCCGGCGCCGATCTCGATCATGTCGATCACGGGGATCCGCACCGGCAGGCCCGAGCCCTTCTTGAAACGCTTGACGTGCGCCGCCTCGAACTCGGTCGTGATCTCGGGCGCGCCGCCGACCACGAGGGACGCCTTGGCCGTCGTGCCACCCATGTCGAAGGCGAGCAGGTCGCCCGCGGCGTCCCGGCCCGCCGCGCCGTCGCCGCCGGGCGTGCCGCCCGACGCCAGGTCACGTCCGAAGAAGGCCGCCGCCATCGTGCCGCCGGCCGGGCCGGACTCCAGCAACTGCACGGGCCGTCGGCGCGCGCCCTCGACGGTCGTCAGGCGTCCCGACGACACGACGATGTGGAGCACGCCGCCGAAGCCCTCGGCGCGGAGCCGGTCGTCCAGGCGCGCGAGGTAGCGGTCGGCGACCGGCTGCACGGTCGCGTTCATGGCCGTCGCGCTCGTCCGCTCGAACTCGCGGATCTCGGGCATCACGTCGCACGAGAGCGACACGTAGAGGTCGGGGTGGCGCGCGCGCAGGACCTCGGCGGCGCGCCGCTCGTGCGCCGGGTTCGCATAGCTGTGCAGGAAGACGACCGCCAGGCTCTCGACGCCCCGCGCGACCAGGTCGTCGGCGACGCGCGCGAGCTCGGCCTCGTCGAGCGGCGTGCGGACCGCGCCGCCGGCGTCGACGCGCTCGGTCACGCCGGCGCGGAGGTCGCGCGGGACGAGCGGCGCGGGCATCACGATGTCGAGGTCGTAGATGTCGTAGCGCAGCTCGCGGCCCAGCTCCAGCACGTCGCGGAAGCCCGCCGTCGTGATCAGGCCGGTCCGCGCGCCCTTCCGCTCGATGACGGCGTTCGTCACCAGCGTCGTCCCGTGCACCACGTTCGTCACGTCCGAGGCCTCGACGCCCGCCTCGGCCAGCACCTCTCGCATCCCCTCGACGATGCCGTCGGTCGGGTCGCCGTGCGTCGTCAGCGTCTTGCCGAATCGCACCGCGCCCGTCGCCTCGTCCAGAAGGACGAGGTCCGTAAACGTGCCGCCGATGTCGATTCCTAAACGCAAAGTCGGAAGGGGGATTTCAGAAGTGGGAAGTCTTTCGAAGTGGGAAGTTGGAACGCGGAAGTGGAGTGCGGGATGGGCTAGTTCTGGTTGGCTTTGGCTCGTCGCTTGGCTTTGGCCGTTTTTAGACTGGCGACGACGATGCGGAGGATCTGGTCAGCCTCGCCCATGAGCTCCGCCAACCGGTCGGGCGGGACCGTGCCCGAGTCGCCGAGCAACTCGAGCCAGAACAGGGACTCGTCGGCCTCTTCCTCGACGACGCCCAGCTTGGCGATGAACTCGGCCGTCGAGCGCCCGCGTCGGGCGGCCCGGTAGTTGGCGGCGACCGACGTGGCGGACCGCAGCAGCTGCCTCCCAATCACGTCCGCCGTGCGCCCTCTCGGCAACGACTCCACAAGACGAATCACCCGAAGCGCAAACGCCTTGGTCCGGTCTCTCAGATCTTGTGGAGCGTCTTGGTTCATTGGATCAAACACTTCCGACTTCCGAATTCCGACTTTCCATCAGTGCATTTCCTCGCCGCCGGACACGTTCATCGCCTCGCCGGTGACGTAGTCGGCCTGGGGGCTGGCGAGCCAGGCGACGGCCTGGGCGATGTCGTCCACGCGGCCGACGCGGCCGAGCGGGATCCGGTCGCGGATGCCCTGGAGGTAGTCGTCGTAGGACTGGCCGCCGGCGTCGGAGAAGAACGCGTTCTGCCAGTCGCCCAGGCCGGTCGTGATGTGGTTGGGGCAGACGGCGTTGACGGTGATCCCGTGCGGCGCCAGCTCGATGGCGGTCGACCGCGTCAGGCCGATGAGCCCGTGCTTGGACGACGTGTAGGCCGCCGCGAACGCGAAGCCCGACTTCGCCGCCTGCGACGCGATGTTGACGATCCGCCCGCCCCGGCCGCCGGCGATCATCCGGCGCGCGGCGTGCTTCGTCCCCAAGAACGGGCCGCGCAGGTTGACCTCCTGGACCGCGTTCCAGTCGTCGAGCGAGGTCTCGGTCACGGGCCCCATGAGGTAGCCGACGCCCGCGTTGTTGACCAGGATGTCGAGGCGCCCGAGCTCGTCGTGGGCCCGTTGCATCAGGGCCTCGACGCTGGCCTCGTCGCGGACGTCGCACGGGACCGCGAGGCACCGGCCGCCCGCGTCGCGGATCTCGGCGGCGATGGCCTCGAGCTCGTCCGTCGTGCCGATGTGGGTCTCGCTGAACCGCGCGCCCGAGGCCTCGCCCAAGTCCGACAGCACGACGGCGCAGCCCTCGGCCGCCAGCCGCCGGGCGATGGCCTCGCCGATGCCCGTGCGGCGCCCGGAGCCGGTCACGACGGCGACGTGGTCGGTGAGGTCGTACATGTCGAATGCGGGATGCGGCGTGTGGAATGCGGAATGGGGATGCGGTTTCTATCCCGCACTCCGCATTCGACACTCGGCGATCAGATCGCTTCGGTGAGGAGGAACACCGGGCCGTCGGCGAACTGTTGGAACTCGGCGGCGGTCTTCTTGACCGTCTCGCCCTGCATGTCCTGGCCGAAGGCGTCCATGTCGTTGACCTCGATAATCTCGACGTAGGCGTACGGCGGCGCGTCGTCGGACATCAGCAGGCCCTGGGCCTTCAGCACGTCGAAGCGGTCGACGGAGCCGAGGCCGCCGACGCCGGGGATGTCGGTCTCGCGCGCCCACGCCTCGTACGTGTCGGCGTCGATCCCATCGCGGAGGTTGAACAGGACGACGAGGGACGGCATGGCGTAGGGGGAGGAAGTGAGAGGGTAGAAGATGAGATGATGTCTCAGTCACGGCACCGAACCCGTAGGGGCGCATCGCAATGCGCCCAGGCTTAGGTGTCGGTCAGGCGCCGTCGCCGCGCATCCCGTCGAGAAAGGCGGCCGACGACGGTTTCAAGAGCGCCGTCAGCGACGTGAGCACGAGCCCGACGCCGCGCTCGACCAACGCCCGCGCCTGGGCGCCAGTGCCGGCGACGGTCCCGACGAGCTTGCCCGCCTCGATCACGCGGCGCTCGACCTCGTCCAGCGCCTCCGTGACCTCGGGGTGGTTCGGCCCGTCAGAAAATCCCATCGACAGGGCGAAGTCGCGCGGGCCGATCACGAACCCGTCCACGCCGTCGACCGCGAGCATCTCGTCGAGCACGTCCAGGCAGGCGACGTCCTCGATCTGGGGGAACACGACGGTCTGGCGGTTGGCCTCGGCCACGTAGTCGGCCTGGGACTGCTCGCCCAGCATGAACGACGCCGCGCGCACCGGGCCCAGGCCGCGCGCGCCGAGCGGCGGGTACTTGACGGCGTCCACGAGGGCCCGGACGCCGCGAGCCGAGGTGACGCCGGGCGCCATCACGCCGGCGAGCCCCGCGTCCATGAACTGCAAGGCGACCTTCGGGTCCGCCGTGCCGACGCGTGCCAGCGGCGTGATGCCGCGGCGCTCGCACGCCAGCACGACCGCCTCGGCGTCGCGCGGGCTCGCGGTCCCGTGCTCGCAGTCGAGCATGAAAAAGTCGAAGCCGAGCAGGCCGAGGGTCTCGGCCAGCCCCGCGTCGGCCTGGGTGGCGAGGACGCCCACCACGGGCTCGCCGGCGTCGATCTTGTGGCGGAGAGGGACGGTGAACACGTCGGAGGTCGGGAGGACGAAGTCGGAAGGGGAGCTCCGGCTAGCGGAGGTCGGCGAGGCGGCCGGTGGCGATCTTCTGCTGGACGTAAGGCACCAGGCCGCCGGCGTCGGAGATCTCTTGCACGAAGGGCGGGACCGGCGCGGACTCCAGGCTCTCGCCCGTACGGAGGTTCGTGACGCGGCCGCCCACCAGGTCGACCTCGATCTCGTCGCCCGTCTCGACGATCGCGTTGATGCCGCGGCAGACCACGAACGGGAGCCCGTAGTTGATGGCGTTGCGGAACTGCAAGCGCGAGTGGCTGTCGGCGAGCACGGCCTGGATGCCGGCGCCCATCAGCCCGGCCACGACGTGCTCGATGCTCTTGCCGCCGCCGGCGAAGTTGTGGCCCGCGACGACGAACGCGTAGCCCTTCGAGGCGAACGCGCCGTCCTCGGCGAACTCGTCCGAGACGCCCTGCATCACCCACCGCGCGTTGTCGGCCTTGTCGACCGGCTCGGTCCAGTGGGGCTGCGTGATGATGTCGTAGGCGAACACGTATTCCCGGGCCACCCAGGCGGTGCCGCGGAGCGGTTGGGACGGGAGCGAGGCGTCGTGCATCGGGGTCGGTGGGGGTCAGGCGGCGACGGGCTCGGCGATCTCGCGGGGGTCGGCGATGCAGCCGGCGAGCGCGCTCGCGGCGGCGACGGCGGGGGAGGAGAGGTAGATCTGGGCGTCCCGAGAGCCCATCCGGCCCTTCATGTTGCGGTTGCCGGCCGAGAGCACCACGTCGCCGTCGCCGGCCACGCCGGTGTGGATGCCGGCGCACGCGGCGCAGCTCGGTGTGTCGACGGCCACGCCGGCGCGGACTAGGTCGGCCACGACGCCCGACTCGACGGCGTCGAGGTAGACCGTCTGGCTCGCCGGCACCACGATCATGTTGACGTGGGGGTGGACCTGCTTGCCGCGCAGGATGTCGGCCAGCACCTGCAAGTCTTCCAGCCGCCCGTTCGTGCACGTGCCGACGAACACCTTGTTGATCTCGACGCCGGCCACCTCGTCCACGCGGACCGTGTCGTCGAGCTTGTCGGGCCGAGAGACCATCGGCGCGAGGTCGGTCACGTCGATCTCGTACTCCTGCTCGTAGACGGCGTCGGGGTCGCTCGCCAGCGGCTGCCAGTCGCCCAAGGCGCGGCCGTCGAGGTAGGCCGCCGTCGTGGCGTCCGGCGCGACGATGCCGTTCTTGGCGCCCAGGTCGACGGTCATGTTGCACAGCGTCATCCGGCCCGGGATGCTGAGCGCGTCGATGGCGGCGCCCTCGTACTCGAGCGCCTTGTAGATGAGGTGCCCGTTCCAGTGCATCATGCCCAGCACGTGGATCGCGAGGTCCTTCGCCCCGATCCAGGGCTGCCACGTGCCCGTGACGTGGAAGCGGACCGAGTCCGGGACGCGGAACCAGCACTTGCCCGTCGCCATCGCCACGGCGGCGTCGGTCACGCTGACGGCGTTGCCCAGCGCGCCGACGGCGCCGTAGGTGTTGGCGTGGCTGTCCGTCCCGACGCTCACCGTGCCGGGCAGCACGTGGCCCTGCTCGACCATGATCTGGTGGGCGATGCCCTGCCGGCCCAGGTCGTAGAAGTGCGTGATGTCGTGCGCGCGGACGACCTCGCGCCACTCGTTGAGCATCGTCGCGAAGCGCGGCGTGGGCGGCGGCACCAGGTGGTCGCTCACGCAGATCACGCGGTCCTTGTCCCACACCTCGGGCACGCCGAGCGAGTCGAACAGCTCGAAGGTGGACGTGCCGAGGTAGTCCATCGTCATGACGGAGTTGACGTCGGTCCAGACCAACTCGCCCGGCGAGACGCGGTCGCGCCCGCTCGTGCGAGCCATAATCTTCTCCGTGATGGTCATCGGCATGGGCGGTGGTTCAGATTGGTACAATGGTATGACCATTGTACGCGGTCCGCGAGACCAAGTCAACCGCGACGCGTAGTGGGCGATGGGCCTGCGACCGTCCGCCTGGGCCTCGAACGCTTGGCGTGAGATGGGTAAAGCGCCTTCCGCCAGCGCGTCCCTCGACCCAGCCGTCGTCCCCGCGTGCGCGGGAACGATGGGGTCGGACGGAGGGGGCGTTGGTCCTGGGCGCCGGGGGCCACGCCCGACAACTCGCACCAAGCGTTTGAACGTCCGTCCTGGAACGCCCGCGGCGCGTGCGCGGTTGGGGCCTCCACTTCTCGTCTCATGGCCCAGTCGTACAAGCCCATCCAGCCCCGCGGTCGTCTCTACCTCGACATCGTCGATCAGGTGCAGGAGATGATCGTCTCCGGCGAGCTCCGGCCCGGCGACCAGCTCCCGGCTGAGCGCCAGCTGGCGGAGCAGTTCGAGGTGAGCCGGACGGCCGTCCGCGAGGCGATCAAGTCGCTGGCCGAGCGCGGGCTCGTGGACATCCTGGTCGGCCGCGGCACGTTCGTCACGTCGCCCTCGCACGACCACGTCGTGGAGTCGCTGACGCTGCTCCTGCGTGTCGAGGCCAGCCCCATCGAGGACCTGCAGGCGGCCCGGACCCTCGTCGAGGTGCCCGTCGCCGGGCTCGCGGCCACCCACCGCACGGACGAGCACCTGGCCACGCTCGAGGCCCGCCTCACCGACATGGAGGGCTCGCTCGACGACGTGGAGCGCTTCGTCGAGGCCGACACCGCCTTCCACGTCGAGCTCGCGCGGGCGACCGGCAACTCGGCGCTCGTCCTCCTCACCCAGGCGCTGACCGCGCTGATCCAAAAGGAGCGGACGTTCATGCTGCACTTCCACGAGCAGGAGCTCCGCGCCGCCGTCGAGAGCCACCGCGAGCTGCTTGAGGCGGTCCGCGCCGGAGACGCCGAGGCGACGCGCCGAGCGATGCAGGCCCACCTCGACCGTGTGGGGGACCGGCTGGAGGCCCTCGACCCGAACGACGCGTGAGCCTCCTCAGGGGCGCCCGCCGTCGCGCGTGAGGCCGACCTGCACCCAGCGCAGGTTGAGCCCGATGCGGCCCGCGTCCGGGTCGGCCCAGGTGTAGGCGAAGGCGCGGTCCTCGCCGTCCCGGTAGAGCGCCAGCTTGAGGATGGCCGTCCGCGACGCCTGGTACACGAGCTGCGCCAGCTCGACGGTGACTCCGAGGTCGCGCCCGTCGGCCGTGACGAGCCTCTGGCGCTGGCCCTCGTCGTGGAGCGAGAGGTCGCCGACCATGATGAACGCGCTGTCGGGCGCGGGCTCGACGCTCTCCGACCCGTCGGCGCGGAGGACGGCCCAGCCGGTGAAGACGTCGGCGCGGCGCAGGCGGTAGGGGGCGGTCGTCGGGTGGCCCCCGGTCCAGACCTCGTCGGCGTCCAGGTAGACCACGTCCTCGGCCACTCGGAGCGGCCCGGGGTGGGACGGCGGGCAGGCTCCGTCGCGCGTCTCGCCCCGGAACGCGTCGCCCTCGCGGGTCCACACCATGTCGCAGCCGGGACGGGGCCGCAGCGTCTCCGGCGTGAGACGCGCCAGGAGCGCGGAGTCGAGGGGCCCGTCGCGGACGGCGTCGTCCGGGAACGCGTAGATCGTCAGCACGACGTGGCCGGCGTCGGGGCCCTCGCCGCGTGCGAAGGCGTAGAGCCTCTGGCGGCGGACTCGGTCGGGATCGCTGCCGAGGGACTGCTGCACGTGGACCACGTGGTCGCCGAGGGTGGGGGCCTCCACGCGCGCAAACACGGCGTGGACGTGCGCGTGCCGGAGCGAGTCGGCGACGCCGTCCTCGCCTTGCTGCCACACCTGGAGGTGGTTGTCGAAGCGGCCCTCGACGTAGCGCATCATCAGGTCAAGGTCGGCGTCCTGCGCCGCCAGGGGCGCAGCGACGGCCAGCGCGAGAAAGAGCGAGGCCGGTCGCAGCATGGCAAAGGACGTGGGTCGGCACCGACGGAGGGCCCGGAACGGACCCGTCCGCGTGGTCGCTTGCGTAGGTCTCGGGCCGAGCGGTAGAATGGTCATACCAATCTACGCCGCCCCCATGCGCCTCCTCACCCTCGCCGTCTCAGCCGTCCTCGCCGGCTGCGCCGCCACGGCCCCCGCCGCCCAACCGCTCGACCTCGACGACCCGGCCGACGCGCTCCTGGCGATGCGCAAGATCCAGTGCTCGCTCGTGGACGGCGAGCCGACGGTTTACTTTTTCGAGGGCAACGCCTTCAGCCGCATCCCCGGCGAGCGCGACCGGCTGCTGTTCAGCTACGAGGCGTTCAACATCCGCACGTGCGTGGGCACGCCCGACGGCGGCTTCCGCATCGTCTCGCGCGAGGCCCTGTTCTACGAGGACCCGCGCACCGGCGAGATCGCGCGGACCTGGACCAACCCGTGGACCGACGAGGAGGTCGAGGTGATGCACGTCGCCAACGACCCGGTCAACAACGGCTTCGCGCCCGACGGCCGCCGCGGGCCGTTCTCGCTCGGCGCCACCTTCGCCGACGACACCGGCTGGCTCCGCTTCGAGGTCCCGCTGTTCTACACCAACCCGCTCGGCGGCGACTACCAGGAGTACGTCGGCGGCACGTACCAGGCCATCGAGATGTTCACCTTCTTCTTCGACAAGGCCGACGTCACGAGCGCCGACGACCCGGTCGCCGAGGGCACCACGGTCGCCTGGAGCCGTGTGAGCCAGTTTTTGCCGTGGATGAAGATGGGCGGGCGCGTCGGCTACATGGTGTTCTCCGGCGCCGGCAAGCGCTTGGAGGGCGGCTACGCCGACCTGCCCGAGACGGTCCGCGCCGAGGTCGCCGCCAACTACCCCACCTACACCTCCGCGCCGCCGCTCGACGACGACCGCCCCAACGCGACGTCGTGGACCGTCTTCAAGCAGCAGATCGACGCCCAGCGCGCGAGCGACGGCGAGTAGCCGGCCTCAGGAGGGGCGGCCACCGCGCGCGTCCGGCGGTCGCCCAGAGCGGACGACGGGGCCTAACTCAGAGTGCGTTGCGTTGAGGTCCGGTCAGCGGAGCCCGGGGTTCGAGGTTCAGGGTTCGCGGGATGTGGGCCCTTGCGAACCCTGAACCCCGAACGTCCGAACCGTCGGCCTCGAACGACCCCGCTAGAACTCGTACTGGAGCGTGAACAGGAACCGCCGCGGGAGCTGGGGGATGCCCGTGAACAGGACCGGCGACCCGTCGTCGGCGACCCCGGCCGGCGTCCGCTGCGCCTGGGCGAGCGCGTCGGCGTTGTTGGAGACGTAGAGGAAGCGGTAGGCGTCGTTCTGGTTGAGCGCGTTCTTGACGAGCACGCCCAGGCGAACCGCGCTCGCCCCGAACGGCACGCGGGCGTAGGCGCCGAGGTTGGTGTTGAAGAAGGTCGGGTTCTCGTAGATGTTCGTCGCGTCGAAGAACCCGCCGAAGAGGCCGTTGACGAGCCCGTTGAAGCCGAAGTACTCGGCGTCGTAGTTGACGATGAGGTTGGCGATCACCGGCGGCACGCGCGGCACCCGGTTCCCCTCCAGGTCGATCACGAGGACTTGGTTGCCGTCGCCGTCCACGACCGGCGCGCCGTTCGTGTCGACGGCCTGGCGGACCTCGTTGCCGTACAGGTCGCCCGCCGGGTCGGCCGCGCCGATCGGCACCTCGAACGAGGAGAACCGGGCGTCCTGGAGCGTGAACGAGGCCCGCGCGAACAGGCCCGGGATCGCCCGCGGCGTCGCGCTCGCGCCGACCTCGAAGCCCATGATCTGGTTGCTCCCGAACGGCTTCTGGACTGCGATGGCGCCTTCGTACACGGTCGCGAGCCGGTTGTCGATGAACGTGTAGAACGCCGTCGCGTCGACGCCGTACTGGCGCTGCGTCGTCCGGACGCCGATCTCGCCGTTGTAGATGACCTCGTTGTCGTCGATGGTCGGGATGTACTCCTGCGACTCCGGGTTGTTGGTCCCGCGGTCGGCGGCCGAGAACGCCGAGTAGTCCGGCGCGCGGAACGCCCGCGTCACGTTCCCGAAGACGGCCGCGCGCGGCGTGAACCGGTAGTTGGCCCCGAGCGACAGGCTAAAGTCCTGGAAGCTCTCGCGGCGGTCGACGACCGGCACCTGGTCGGCGTCCGGGACGGGGCCGGTTCGCGTCGGCGGGCGGTCGCGGTAGAAGCCGTTGAGCTTGATCCGGATCCAGTCGTAGCGCGCGCCGACGTTGACCGAGAGGTCGTCGCCGATCTCGATCTCGTCGCCCACGAACACCGCGTACACGTCCTCGGTGTAGCGGTCGACGCGCGACTGCCCCGCGCCGGTCGGCGGCGTGGCCGCGAGGAACGACGGCGGGCCCCCGAAGAACCCGATGTCGAGGGCCTCGGGGTCGGTGTTCGAGAGGTAGAAGTAGGAGTACGTCACCGGCTGGAACCACGCGAACGACCCGAACCCGCCGACCGTCAGGCGGTGCGTCGTCGCGCCCGACTCGAGCGTGTAGGTGAGCCGGGCCTCGTCCTGGAAGTCCGAGTCGTTGCCGTCGCCGTCGACCAGGATGCGGGCGTTGAGCGGGACGCCGGTGAACGGGTCGGTCGGCGCCAGGCCCGTGTTGCGGGCGCCGGCGCCGTAGAACGTCGAGATCCCGAGGTTGAACTTGGTCCCGTGGTCGTAGCTCTGGAAGCGGGCGTTGTTCGAGAGCTCGAGCCCGCCGCCCAGGTCGGCGACCGCCCGCAGGCCGATCTGGCCGCCGCGCGCGTAGTTGCCGTCCTCGTTGGCGTCGCGGAGGCTCCGGACCTCCTCGGGCCCGGCCGCGCTCGGGTCGTCGTAGTTGGGCGTGACCGCGGTGATGTCGATCTCGTCCAGGATCGGCGTGTAGAACGAGTCGGTCACGTCCCAGCCGTCGGCCGGCGTCATCGTGTCGAGCCGGTACGGGATGTCGATCATGTTCTGGATCGTCACGTTCGTCGCGAGCCCGTAGAGGCGGACCGACGAGCCGTCGGTGGGCGAGAGCCAGTCGACGTTGGCGCGGCCCTGGAAGCCCCGGTCGCCGTAGCCGAAGTCGCGGTAGCCGTCGTCCTGGAGCAGGAAGCCCGAGGCGTTGTAGCGGAGCGTCGGCGAGAGCGGCCCGTTGACGTTGGCGTCCAGGCGGAGGTTGAGCGCGTCGGACCCGTCGAAGTTCGGGTTGTAGTACGTCACGCGCGCCGTGCCGTCGTGCGTGGCCCCGCCGGTCTTGGTGATGACGTTGAGCGCGCCGGCGGCCGACGACCGGCCGAACAGCGTCGCCGAGCCGCCGCGGACCACCTCGACCCGCTCGACGCCCAGGTCGTAGCCGAAGGCGAAGTCCGGCGGGCGCGCCGTCGTGCCGCCCGTGGGCAGCCCGTCGAGCAGGATGCCCGTGTAGACCAACCCATTGCCCTCGCCGTCCGGGAACCCCCGGATAAACACCGAGCCCCGCATCCGGCCCTGGTTCGACGACGTGAACACGCCCGGCGTGCCCGTCACCGCCTCCGCGATCCCCTCGGGCCGCGTGACCTCGAACTGCTTCGGCCCCACGACGTCGATCGCCTGGGTGGCTTCGAGCCGCCGCACGGGCTGGCGCGTCGCCGTCACCACGACGTCGTCCAGCGCCCCGTCGTCGGTCGCGAGCGCCACGTCGACCCGGCGCTGGCCGCCGACCGCGACCTCCTGGGTGACGTAGCCGATGGCGCTGAAGACCAGCACGGCGTCGGCGTTCCGGACGTCGATGCGGTAGGTGCCGTCCACGCCGCTCGCGGTCCCCGACAGGGTGCCCTCGACGCGAATGTTGACGCTGGGCACGGGGAGGCCGGTCTCGGCTTCGACGACCGTGCCGGTCACCTCCCGGCCCTGGGCGTCCGCGGGTGGCGCAGCGACGAGCGCCAGCAGCAGGAGGAAGGGGCCGACAGCGGCGCGCAGAGCATGGGACATGGAGAGCACGGCTAGGAGGAAGAACGGAGTGGTCCAATGGTCAGACCAATGAGAAAGTAGAGGGACGCCCTAGACGTGTCAAGGGAAAGAGGAGGGGTCGCCGGCCGCGAGCCGAGCCGGCCGTCGCCTCCGGCAGCGGCTCCGACCGGCCCGAGCCGCGCAAGCGGCCGGCCTCAGGCTCGGCGCTCGCGGCCCCCTAGCCGACCCGGACGACGGTCTTCCCCACGTTGCGCCGTGCGAACACGTGGTCGGCCGCTGCGGCGATGGCCTCCAGTCCCACGAACGTCTCGGGGTCGATCTGCACCTCGATCTCTCCCGCAGCGTGCCACGCCAGGAGCCGAGTCCGCGCCGAGTCCTGAGCGTCCGGGTGGAGCGCGTTCATAAAGGCGTGGACCGAGGCGCCCTTTCAGTAGAGCGCCTCGGGCAGACGCGGGCGGCTCACGATCTCGCTCTCGCCCGCCGCGAACTCGGCCGCGCGGCCGATCACCACCAGGCGCCCACGAGGCGCGAGCGCGTCCAGGAACGCGTCGTACACCGTCCGCCCGACCGAGTCGAGCGCCACGTCGAGCCCACGGGGCGCCTCCCGCGCGAGGGCGTCCGCCAGCGGCTCGGCTCGGTAGTCGATGGCGACGTCGGCGCCGAGCCGGCGAACCAGGGCGCCCTTGTCGGGTCCGCCGCAGACGGCGACGACGCGCGCGCCGAGCCGCGCGGCCAACTGGACGGCCAGGTGGCCGAGCCCGCCGGCCGCCGCCGAGAGGGCGACCGTCTCGCCCGGCCGGACGTGGGCCACGTCTTCCAGCGCGACCAGCGCCGAGGCGCCACTGAGCACGAGCGTCAGGGCCTCCGGCGTGGGCGCGGGCACCGGGATGGCGTCCGAAGCGGAAAGCGTCTGGAACTGCTGGTACCCGGTCCCAAAGCCCGTCGTCGCGACGGCGTCGCCAGGGCCCAGCGTCGCGACGCCGGAGCCGACGGCCTCGACGACGCCGACCGCCTCGACGCCCAGGCCCTGCCCGGGCTCGACGCGGCGGTACGGCACCCGGTCGCGGCAGACCTCGCGGTCGAACAACGGGTTGACGCCCGCCCATAGGTGGCGCACCAGGACCTCGCCGGGACCGGGAGGGCGGACCGGCTCCTCGACCACGCGGGCCGCGTCGCGGACGTGGTCGGCCACGCGGTGGAGGACGAGGCGGCGGTTCGTCACGGCGCGCTCGTGCCGGAGGCCCTGAGGTCGACGACCACTTTGCCGAACGTCTCGCCCGCCATCAGGCGACAGAAGGCGTCCGGCGCCGCGTCGAGCCCGACGACGACCTCCTCCTGGAACCGAAGGTCTCCTGACGCCACGAGCGGGGCGACCTCGGCGAGGAACGCCTCGCGCTGCGGGAAGTGGTCGTAGACGACCAGCCCGCGGGCGGTCGCACGGGCGCGGATGAGGCAGGCGGGGTTGATCGCGGTCGGCGGCGTGCCGTCGGGCCGGTTGTAGTCCGCCATCAGGCCGATGAGCACGGCGCGCGCGCCGAGAGCCAGGCGCGCGAACGCGGCCTCGGAGATCGCGCCGCCGACGAGGTCGAGGTACACGTCGATGCCGTCGGGGCACAGCGCGTCCAGCCGCTCGCCGACGTCCTCGGTGCGCCGGTTGACGGCCGCGTCCAGGCCCAGCGTCTGGGTCACGTAGGCCACCTTCGCGTCCGTCCCCACGATGCCGACGACGCGGGCGCCCCGGGCGCGCGCCAGCCCGGCCGCGACGGCGCCCACAGCGCCGGACGCCGCCGGGATGAGGACGGTCTCGCCCGGTTGCACGTCGGCGTGCTGGGTGATGGCGGCCCACGCGGTCAGGCCCGGCATGCCGAGCGCCGAGAGTGCCCATCGCGGCTCCGAGATGGCGTCCGAGACCGGCGTCACGTCGTCGGCGCCGAGGACGGCGTTCGTCTGCCAGCCCCCCATGCCCCGCACGCGCGTGCCGGCGGCGTGGCCGTCGCCCGCGACCACCACGCCGACGGTCTCGCCGCTCAGCACCTCGCCCGCGTCGGCCGTCCCCGACATGTGGCGACCCGCCATCTGGGCCCGCATGTAGGGGTCGAGCGAGAGCCACTCGTTCCGAACCAGGACCTCGCCCGGGTCGGGCTCCACCAGCGGCGCCTCGCGGATCGCGAAGTCGTCGGGGGTCGGAGCGCCCTGCGGCGTTCGAGCGAGGACGACGGCACGGTTCGGCATGGGGGTCGGGGCAGAGGGACGTGGCGACGTGGCCACCGGCGACGTAGCGTCGCCAAGAGAGGTGCCCGTATTTTACCCGTGGTCCTACCATTGAACCAATGCAGGCGGACATCGTCATCGTCGGGGCGGGCACGGCGGGGATCCCGTGTGCGATCGAGGCCGCTCAGCGCGGTCGACGCGTCGTCGTGGTGGAGAAAGACGGCGCGATCGGCGGGACGCTCCACTGGACGGGCGGCCACCTCAGCGGCGCCGGTTCGCGGCGCCAGGCCCAGAGGGGCATCGACGACACGCCCCTCGCGCACCTCGCCGACATCAAGCGCATCAGCCGCGGCACCGCCGACGGCCCCCTGGCGGAACTGGCCGCGTGGGAGGCGCCGCACACGCTGGACTGGCTGGAGGACCTCGGCGTGGCGTTCGACCCCGACACGCCGCGCGTGATCTACGGCCACGAGGCCTACTCCGCGCCGCGCACGACCTGGGCCGTCGGCGGCGGGGCGGAGCTGCTCGAGGCCATGCGCCCGCTGTGGGGCGCCGAGGTCGAGGCCGGGCGCATCGTGCCGCTGCTCGGCCACGAGATGACCGAGCTCCTGATGGACGACGGCCGCGCCTCGGGCGTCCGCGCCCGAGCCGGCGGGGGAGAGGTGGAGGTCCGCGCCGGGCACGTCGTGATCGCGACGGGCGGCTACGCGTCCAACGCCGACTTCTTCGCCGAGGTGACGCCGGGCCGGCCGCGCCTGGTGAGCACGGCCCACCCCAACGCCCAGGGCGACGGGGTCCGCGCCGCGATGCGGTCGGGCGGCGCCTTTCGAAACGGGGACCACTACCTGCCCTCGTGGGGCGGCATCGAGCTCGAGCCCGGCTCGGGCCGCGCGTCCTACCACGACGCCTGGGCCACGATCTTCACGTCGGTCTACCGCGCGCCGCGCGAGGTCATCGTCAACGCCCGGGGCCGACGGTTCCTCCGCGAGGACGAGGCCTCCTCCGACACGCGCGAGCGGGCGCTGATGGAGCAGCCGGGCCACCGCCTGTGGCTCGTCTTCGACGAGGCCGCGCTGGACGACGGCGCGCCGCTCGTCAAGCAGTGGAGCCACGCCGACCTGCGCGGGCACCTCGCTCGGGGCGTCTTCGCGTGGCAGGCCGACTCCGTCGAGGCGCTGGCGATCCGGGCCGGCTTGCCGCCCGACGCTCTGGCCCGGACCGTCGCGCGCTACAACGAGGCGGTGGTCGCCGGCGAGGATCCGGACTTCGGCCGCGAGGCCCCGGACTATCCCGTCTCGACGCCCCCGTTCTACGCCGTCGCCGCGCACGCGACGAGCCTGATCTCGTTCGGCGGGCTCCACGTCGACGCGGAGCTCCGTGTTCTCGACGACGCGGCGACGCCCCTCCCGGGGCTGTACGCCATCGGCGAGGCCATCGGGGCGGGCGCGACCAGCGGGAACGCGTTCTGCTCGGGGATGCTGCTGACGCCGGCGCTGTCCTTCGGGCGGATCCTCGGGAGGCGGCTGGGGGTCGTGTAGTCACGGGTGTGTTGCGGCCACGTCGGGGGCGTGTGGCCACACGCCCCTACGGGCGGGGTTTGGGTGCGAGGGGTGGATCCGGCCACGGCGGGGGTCTATGGGTGGCCCGTCCGCTGCGCCATGCCCCGCCACCACCGCCGATCCGTCCGCCTCCGTGACCACGACTACGCTGGCGGCCTCTACTTCGTCACTCTGTGCACGCACCGTCGCCAGAGGCTCTTCGGCGACGTCGCCTCGGGCGAGATGGCGCGCTCGGCCTTCGGCGACCTCGCGCATGCGGAGTGGCTCCGCACGCCGGAGGTCCGCCCGTCCGTGTCTCAGGACGCGTTCGTGGTGATGCCGGACCACGTGCACTTGCTGTTCTGGATCGTGCCGGCGGGTCCTGACGTCCCGGGGTCTCCGCCCGACCGTGGGGATGTGTTGCGGCCTGGGGGCGTGTGGCGGCCTGGGGGCGTGTTGCGGCCCGGGGGCGTGTGGCCACACGCCCCCGACGTGGCCACACGCCCCCGACGTGGCCACACGCCCCCGACGTGGCCACACGCCCCCGACGTGGCCACACGCCCCCGACGTGGCCACACGCCCCCGACGTGGCCACACGCCCCCGACGTGGCCACACGCCCCCGACGTGGCCACACGCCCCCGACGTGGCCACGCACGCCGGCCACCGGGAGGGCGGCGTCGGGGCGGGCGTGCGGCGCGTCCGTCCCGACACGCTAGACCGATCGCGGCATCCCCTCCGTCACGGCTCCGACGCGAGGGGGCCCGCTGCGGGGTTCGGCAGGGGCCGGATAAGGAACGAGAGCGCGAGGCTCGTCAGCAGGAAGCCCGTCATCATCCAGAACGGCGCGGCGTAGCTGCCGGTCACGTCCGAGAGCCACGCGCAGACGAGCGGGCCGAGGCCCGCGCCCACGGTCTTGGCGACCGAGATGGTGTTCGTGATCTTGCCGGCCGCTGCCAGCCCGAAGGTCTCGATCTGGACGTAGTTGTAGAGCGTGAACAGCGCGCCCCAGCCGAGCCCGACCACGACCGTCGCGCCCAGCAGCCCGCCGGGCTGCAACAGGGCGAGCCCCGCGAGCCCGAGCGCCATCACGCCGAAGCACGTCCGGAACAGCCGGTACGGCCCGATCCGGTCCGCGAGGAGCCCCGAGCCCAGCTTGCTGAACAGCGCCACCAGCAGCAGCGTGCTGATCGCGTTGACGCCGTCGGACACCTCGAGCCCCAGGTCGCCCGCCAGGAGCACCAGGTTGGTCAAGACGCCCACGATCGAGAAGTACGTCAGCCCGCCGCTGCCGGCGATGGCCCAGAACGGGACGGTCCGGACGGCTTGGCCGAACGTCAGGCTCCCGTCGTCGGCCACGGGCGTGGCCCCCGCGGTCCCGCCGGCGGCGCGCTGGAACGGGCCGCGGCGGACGGCCACGAGCGCGAGGACCGCGAACGCCGCCGCGATGCCGGCCTCGATCTGAAACGCGCTCCGCCAGCCGATGCTCTCCAGAAGGGCCGCGTTGAGCTGGGAGAACAGGATGCCGCCCACGCTCGTGCCCGCGATCGCCAGTCCCAGTGCCGCGCCGCGCTGGGCCGGGGGGAACCAGCTCGACACGAAGATCACGACCGTCCCGACGCCCGCCAGCGCGAGCGCCATCGAGAACAGCACGTGGATGCCGTACATGTGCCACGCCGCTCCGATCGAGCCGTACAGGAGCAGCCCGGCCGCGAGCAGGGCCGCCCCGGCCACCGTCGTCGCCCGGACCCCGAACCGGTCGATGGCCCACCCGGCGCCCGGCAGGAAGACCGCCGCCGTCGCGTAGGTCACCGTGTCGCGCAGCTTGAGCGTCGCCCGGTCCCAGCCGAACTCGTCCAGCAGCGCGTTGTCGAACGCCGAGAGCCCCGGCCCGCTCAGCCCGTTCGTGACGACGAGCGCCACGAGCCCGAGCGTCGCCGCCAGCCACGCGGCGGCCCCCACCGTTCGCGTGTCCGAGAGGTCCGAGGTCATAAGCGGGGCAACGCGGAGCAAGCCTCCCGAGCCGGAGGCACGCCCGGACGCGGGAGGGGTCCTACCATTGGACCGCACGTTACGACACGCCTGTGGCCCCGACCCGCCTCGCCTGGACCCTCGCCGCCCGACCCACCGGGCGCGCCGTCCGCCCGTCCGACTTCGCCCTCGTCGAGCAGCTGGTCCCCGCCCTCGGCCCCGGCGAGTTCCTGGTCGAGACGGCGTACCTGTCCGTCGCGCCCGTCATGCGCAACTACATGCTGGACGGCGCGGGCATCGAGGCGCCGCTGGCGCTGGGCGACACGATGCGGGGGCGCGGCGTGGGACGCGTCGTCGCAAGCCGGAACGACGACGTCGCGGAGGGGGCCGTCGTGCAGGGCGCGCTGGGATGGCAGACGCACGCGGTCCTCTCGGGTGCCCGCGGCGAGAGGGCCACGCCGGTCCGCGAGTTTCCCGGCGTCCCGCTCTCCGCGGCCCTCGGCGCCCTCGGGATGACCGGCCTCACCGCGTGGGTCGGCCTCTACGACGTCGGCGCGTTGCGCCAGGGGGAGACCGTCTTCGTGAGCGCCGCGACGGGCGGCGTCGGGTCGCTCGTGGTGCCGCTGGCCAAGCGGCGCGGGTGCCGCGTCGTCGGCACGTGCTCGACGCCCGAGAAGGCCGCGCTGCTGACCGACACCCTGGGCGCCGACGCCGCCATCCTCTACCGGGACGAGGACGTGGAGCGCGCGCTCGCTCGGCACGCCCCCGACGGGGTGGACGTCGTGTTCGACAACGTCGGCGGCGCCGTGCTCGACGCGGCGCTGCCCCACCTCCGGACGTACGGGCGCGTCGTCGTCTGCGGCCGCATCTCGCAGTACCTCGTCGCCCCGGAGGACGCCTACCGCCTCCTCAACTGGCCCCGCATCGGGCAGACGCGAGGACGCATGGAGGGCTTCTTCGTCTACGACCATGCCGACCGGCTGCCCCAGGCGCAGGAGG
The DNA here is from genome assembly GCA_963848075.1 of uncultured Bacteroidota bacterium. Taxonomy (GTDB): domain Bacteria; phylum Bacteroidota; class Rhodothermia; order Rhodothermales; family Rubricoccaceae; genus Rubrivirga. The sequence continues at coordinate 822,713 of CAWKCB010000004.1, read as the reverse complement.
CCATGGCCGAGTGGATCGCCGACGGCTCGCTCCCTCTGCTGGAGGACGTGCTGGACGGAATCGAGCGGGTGCCGGAGGCGCTCGTCCGGCTCTACGAAGGGGCGAACCGAGGCAAGCAGCTCGTCCGCGTACGCCCTCGCGCGTCCGGCTGATGACTTCCAGAGACCTCAGCGCCGAGGTCTGAGACGGGGCTTCCGAGCGTGCGTCGTGCCGGCGGTCGGCTCGGGAGCCCCGTCCGCGCGTTAGCTCGGGTCCTGGCCCTGCTCGCGGAGCCCGCCGTGGTAGCGCTGGAGGTGGCCCTCGATAAACCACGTCCCGCGCTCGGCGATGTGCGTGATCTGGTCGTAGAGGTCCGTCGTGCCCGGGTCGCCGATCTCGTCGCTCGCGGTGTTCGACTCGCGGATGTGGTCGGCGTACTGGGCCCAGCGGTCGGCGAGCGTGGTCAGGAACGACGGGTCGTTCATCGGGTCCTCGTCGCCCTCGGCGTCGGTCCCGGGGAACGGGTCGATCAAGCTGTTCTGGGCCGCCATGCGGACGGTCCCGTAGGCGTAGCCGCCCAGGAGCACGATCCGCTCGGCGACCAGGTCGAGGGGCTCCTCGAGCTTCTCGGCCAGCTCGTCGTACAAGAGGTGGAGTTGGTAGAAGTCCTTGCCCTTGACGTTCCAGTGGGCCTGCTTCGTCTGGGAGTACAGGTCGGAGGTGGCCGCCAGCGTCCGGTTGAGGAGCTCGACCAGCGGGTGCCGCTTGTCGTCGGCGATGCCGAGGCGAGTGCTGTACGGGATCTGCGCGGCCTTCGAGGTCCCGTCCGATTTCTTCGGGGTCTTGGAGGTTGCCATGGGAGGGGGGAAGAGGGGAGCCCTGTAAACCGGCGGTCCTCGACCCCTGATCCAACCTGCGCCGATTCTCAACGCGCTCAGGCGATGCCGGAGAGCGTGGAGAGCGTGGAGAGCGTGGAGAGCGTGGAGAGCGTGGAGAGCGTGGAGAGCGTGGAGAGCGTGGGCGGCGGCGTGCAAAGTTCCGTTGGGCGCCAAACCCTGCGATCCTCCGTCCCCTCCGTCCCCTCCGTCCCCTCCGTCCCGCGGAGCCGCCAGGCTTTTCACCCCGGCCCTCCGAGCCCCGGCGCTAGGTTCCGCCATCCGACTCCGACGCATCGATGAAGACGTTCGCCCTCCGCCCCCCGCTCGACGCCGCCTCGACCGACGGCACGCCCGGAGACCCGTCCGCTGCCGACACGGCCGAGGCCGAAGAGCTGCTCGGCGGGCTCAACCCGGTCCAGGCTGAAGCGGCGCGGACGACCGAGGGGCCCGTCATGATCATCGCCGGGCCCGGCTCGGGCAAGACGCGGACGCTGACGCACCGGATCGCCTACCTGCTGGCAGCCAAGAAGGCGTGGCCGAGCCAGATCTTGGCGCTCACGTTCACCAACAAGGCCGCCCGCGAGATGCGGAACCGGGTGATGGAGCTCGTCGGCGACGAGGCCAAGGGGATGTGGATCGGGACGTTCCACAGCGTGTTCGCGCGCGTCCTGCGCCGCGAGGCCGAGCACATCGGGTTCTCGCGCGACTTCACGATCTACGACTCCGACGACTCCGAGCGCCTCATCAAGGAGATGATGTCGCGCTACAACGTCGACCCGAAGCGGGTCACGCCGCGGTCGGTCCGCAACGCGATCTCCGGCGCCAAGAACGCGATGGTCGGGCCCGACGAGTACGCCCGGCTCGCGGGCGACCCGTTCACCGAGGCCGCCGCCCGGCTGTACACGCCGTACCAGCGCGCGCTCCGCCAGGCGAACGCGATGGACTTCGACGACCTGCTCGGGATGCCGATCCGCCTGTTCGAGCAGCACCCCGACACGCTCAAGGCCTACCAGCGCCGCTGGCGGTACCTCCACATCGACGAGTACCAGGACACCAACCGGACCCAGTACGTCCTGGCGAAGCTGTTGGCGGCCGAGCACCACAACCTGTGCGTCGTCGGCGACGACGCGCAGTCGATCTACGCCTTCCGCGGGGCCGACATCCAGAACATCCTGTCGTTCCAGAAGGACTACGCCGGGGCCAAGGAGCTCCGGCTCGAGCAGAACTACCGCTCGACCCAGAAGATCGTCCGGCTGGCCGACGCCGTCATCAAGGGGAACGCGAAGCAGCTCGACAAGACGCTGTGGACCGACAACGACGAGGGCGACCCGGTCGTCCTGATGGAGGCGCTGTCGGAGCGCGACGAGGCCCAGAAGGTCGAGCGGACGATCCGCGACGTCCGCTCCCGCGTCGGGCTGAGCTGGAGCGACGTGGCCGTGCTGTACCGGACGAACGCCCAGTCGCGCTCCATCGAGGAGGCGTTGCGGCGCGGCGGCATCCCGTACCGGATGGTCGGCGGGACGAGCTTCTACCAGCGCAAGGAGATCAAGGACGCGCTGGCCTACCTCCGGCTGGTCGTCAACCCGAGCGACGACGCGTCCATCCTGCGCGTGGTCAACGTGCCGACGCGGGGGGTCGGGGGCAAGACCATCGAGCAGCTGCGCGAGTACGCGACCGAGCACCGCGTCGCGCTGTGGCAGGCCGTCCAGGATCCCCAGGGCGCCGGCTTGTCGGCGCGCGCCGCCAAGGCCGTCGAGGGCTTCGGCTTCTTGATCTCCCGCTTCGCCTCGAAGGCCACGACGGCCCCGGCCGACGAGCTGGCGCGCGAGCTGATCCAGGAGACGGGCCTGTTGCAGAGCCTCCGCGACCAGAACACGCCCGAGGCCTTGGTGCGGCTGGAGAACGTCCACGAGCTGCTCAACGCCGTCGCCGAGTTCGCCGGCGGCGACCCGTCCGGCGAGCCGCGCACGCTCGCCGAGTTCCTGCAAGAGGTCTCGCTCGTCGCCGACGTCGACCGGCTCTCCGACGACGAGAACCGCGTGACGCTGATGACGCTCCACGCCTCGAAGGGGCTCGAGTTCAAGGTCGTGTTCGTGACCGGGCTCGAAGAGGGACTGTTTCCGCTCGCGAAGGCGGCCCAGGACCCGACCGAGCTGGAGGAGGAGCGGCGGCTCCTGTACGTCGGCGTGACGCGCGCCGAGGAGATGCTGTACCTGACCTACGCCCGGAGCCGCTACCGCTACGGCGACCAGCAGTCGAGCGTCCGCAGCCGGTTCCTCGACGAGCTCGACGGCGACGACCTCTTGCGGACCGAGTCGGGCGGCCGGTTCGAGTCGCGCTCCGGCCGGTTCCAGCCGACCGAGGGCGGGACGGGCCGCTACGGCGAGATGGACCCGAACTACTGGAAGTCGACGCTCCGCCCCGAGGCCGAGGCCCAGAAAAAGGCGAAGCGGTCGTCGTCGGCGCCGCGGCCCGAGCGGCTGGTGATCTTCGACGAGGGCGAGGCCCAGATCGTCCCCGGCGTCCAGGTCCACCACAAGTCGTTCGGCAACGGCAAGGTGATCGCGGTCGAGGGGCAAGGCGAGCGGGCCTCGGCGACGGTCAACTTCAAGTCGGTCGGGATGAAGAAGCTGAAGCTGGCCTTCGCGCGGTTGCAAGTGGTCGGGTAGCTGCGCCCGCGTCGCCCTCCGTCGGCGGCTCGACCGCGGCGATCCCGAAGAGCGAACCCAGACGCGCCGCGCCGTGTCTACGGCCGCCTGGCTCGCGCCGACCGGCCGCACCGGCCGGGACGTCTCGGCCCGTGATCTCCAACCCCGCTCCTCGATTCCCGCTTCATGTCCGCCACCTCGCTCGACAAAGACAAGATCAAGGTCCTCCTGCTGGAGGGCATCCACGAGAACGCCGTCGAGGCGTTCGAGGCCCACGGCTACCAGACCATCGAGCGCCGCGCCGGCGCCGTCGAGGCGGCCGAGCTGCCGGGCCTCGTCCGCGATGTCCACTTTCTCGGGATCCGCTCGCGGACCCAGCTGACGGCCGAGGTCATCGAGGCGGCCGAGCGGCTGGTCGCCGTCGGCGCGTTCTGCATCGGGACGAACCAGATCGACCTGGAGGCCGCCAGCCAGCAGGGCGTGGCCGTGTTCAACGCGCCGTTCTCGAACACGCGGTCGGTCGCCGAGCTGGTCCTGGCCGAGGCGATCCTGCTGCTCCGCGGCGTCCCCGAGAAGAACGCGAAGGCCCACCGCGGCGAGTGGGCCAAGAGCGTCGGCACGAGTCGGGAGATCCGCGGCAAGACGCTGGGGATCGTCGGCTACGGCAACATCGGGAAGCAGCTGTCGGTTCTGGCCGAGGGGTTGGGGATGCGCGTCCTGTTCCACGACACGGCCGACGTGCTCCCGCTCGGCAACGCCCAGCCGGTCCCCGAGCTCGGCGACGTCCTCAAGCGGTCCGACGTCGTCACGCTCCACGTGCCGGACACGCTCCACACCCAGGGCATGGTCGGCGAGGCCCAGATCGCGCTGATGAAGGAGGACGCCGTGCTCATCAACGCCTCGCGCGGGTCGGTCGTGGACCTCGTCGCGCTCGCAGCGGCGCTCGACGGGGGGATGCTGGCCGGCGCCGCCGTCGACGTGTACCCGACCGAGCCGCGGTCGAACGACGACCCGTTCGAGACGCCGCTCCAGGGCGTCGACCGGGCGCTCCTGACGCCCCACGTGGGCGGGTCGACGGTCGAGGCCCAGGAGAACATCGGGGCCGAGGTGGCCGGCAAGCTCGTCCGCTACAGCGACAACGGGAGCACGATGACGTCGGTCAACTTCCCCGAGGTGGCGCTGCCGCCGCACCCGACGTGCCACCGGATCCTGCACGTCCACCGGAACGTGCCCGGCGTGATGGCCGCCGTCAACCGCGTCTTCTCCGACCTCGGGGTCAACGTCGACGCCCAGTTTCTGCAGACGCGCGGCGAGCTCGGCTACGTCGTCACCGACGTCGACTGCGAGGCGTCGGACGAGGCGCTGTCGGCGCTCCGCCAGGTCGAGGCCACCATCCGCACGCGCGTGCTGTACTAGGCCGTCGGCAGCCGGGGTTTAGGTTGGGTCCGCACCCACCCCCGTGCTCATGTTCCGCTCTGCGCTCCTGCTCGTCCTGCTGGTTGTCGGCCCGGCCCGTGCTCAGTCCCCAGAGGCGCCGTCCGACGGGGACCCGGCGGTCGAGAACCTCGACGCGTTCGCCCAGCTCTACGGGCTCGTCCGCTTTTTCCACCCGAGCGACGAGGCCGCGGACGTGGAGTGGAATCGGTTCGCCGTGCTCGGCGCCGCGCGCGTGATCGACGCCGAGACGCCGGAGGCGCTGGCCGACTCGCTCCGCTCGGTGTTCGGGCCCATCGCACCGTCGGTGACGATCGCGGTGGGGGAGGCGCCCGCCGCAGTCCCGTTGCCGGAGGGGGACGTCGTCGTCGCGTGGCAGCACCTCGGCGTGCGGCTGAGCGACGACCCGAACGTGTACCGGAGCGTCCGCCTCGGCCGCCAAGCGCCGCCCGAGCCGGAGGTGGCGGCGCCCTTCGGGGTGTTGGTGAGGAACGTGGACGCCACCGATCTGCGCGGCCGGCGGGTCCGGCTCTCGGCCGCGGTCCGCGCCGAGCGCGGGGCGGGCCAGCTCTGGCTCCGCGTCGACCGGCCCGACCAGGAGATGGCGTTCTTCGACAACATGGAGGACCGGCCGGTGACGAGTCCGCTGTGGGCCCAGTACGTGATCGAGGGGCCCGTCGCCGACGACGCGGTCGGGCTCGCGTTTGGCGGGCTCGTGTCCGGGGACGCCGGCGCGACGTTCGACGCGTTCCAGCTCGAGGTCGAGGGCGACGGCGGGTGGACCGAGGTCCCGATCGAGAACGGCTCGTTCGAGGACGGGGCGGGGGCGTGGTTCTCACAGAGCCCCGGCTACACCTCGGAGACCGTCGGCCACGCGGCCGACGGCGAGCGGGCGTTCCGCGTCGCCCGCCGCCAGGCGGAGACCGGGCCGGCGGCGGCGTTGTTCGAGGCCCGACCCGAGCTCGGCGACGTGACCATCCGCGAGATCGGGCGGGGCGTGGCCGTCCGCGTTCCGCTCGCGCTCCCCAGCCGCGACGGGCAGACGCTCCCCGCGGCCGACGTGTCGGCCCTCGCGGCCCTCCGCGCCGACCTGGCTGGCCTCGTCGTCGAGGGCAACGCGCCCGCGACGCGCGCGGCCGACGGGGTCGTCGCGGCGTCCGTGTTCGAGCACTTCTACCCCTACGCCGACCTCGTCGACCTCGACTGGGACGAGGTGCGGACCGAGGCGCTTGCCGCTGCCCTGGCGGCCGAGACCCCGACGGCGCACTGCCGCGGCCTCCAAGTCCTGGTCGCCCGTCTCCGCGACGGGCACGGGCACGTCGCGTGTGCCGGAGCCCCCGCGATGGCGAGGTTGCCCTTCGTCGTGGAGCGGGTCGAGGGCCGGGCGACCGTCGTGGCGGCCGACGACGCAGCGGAGGTCCGTCTCGGCGACGTGGTCCTCGCGGTCGACGGGGTCGACGCCGAGGTGCACCTCGACAGCCTGGCCGCGTTGGCGTCGGGCTCCCCCCAGTGGCGCCTCCGCAAGGCGACCCGGGAGTTCGGGGCGGGCCCCGAGGGGTCGACGGCCCGCGTCGCCGTCGACCGCGGCGGCCGTCGGGTCGAGGTCGAGGCGCCGCGCGTGCAGGGTGCGCCGCCCCAAGAGAATCGTCCCGAGCCCATCGCCGAGCTCCGCCCCGGCGTCCTCTACGTCGACGTCTCGCGCGCGTCCGACAGCCTGCTCACGACGCGGATGGCTGACATCGTCGGGGCCGACGGCGTCGTGGTCGACGTCCGGGGCTACCCGCGCGAGATCGGCCCGTGGTTCCTGTCCGTCTTCGCGGACCGTCCGGTGGTGTCGGCGCTGTGGGAGGTCTTGCGGACGATCCGCCCCGACGACCCGGGCGGCGTCGGCGTCGACACGTCGCGGTGGGCGCCGATGCCGCCGGCCACCCCGCGCGCTGGGGGCCGCGTCGTCTTCCTGACCGACGCCCGCGCCATCAGCTACGCCGAGTCGATGCTCGGCATCGTCGACCACTACGACTTGGGCACGACCGTCGGCGGGCCGACGGCCGGGGCGAACGGCAACGTCAACCCGTTCTGGCTCCCCGGCGGCCACCGCGTCTGGTGGACCGGGATGCGGGTTCGCAAGCACGACGGCTCGACGCTGCACGGGGTCGGCATCGCGCCCGACGTACCGGTCTCGCGGACGCTTGAGGGCGTCCGAGCCGGTCGCGACGAGGTGCTGGAGCGGGCCGTCGAGATCGCCGCGGGCGGGGAGTAGCGGGCTCTACCTTTCGGGCTCACCGCTCGCTCCGCCGTGCTCCGCCTTGCCTGCCTCGTCCTGATCGCCTCCGTGGCCGCCACCGCCCAGCCGTCCGACGCCGACCGGCTCGCGGGCTATGCGCTCGCCGACGACGGCGCCGCGACGTTCGTGTTCGACCCCGCGCTCTACGGCCTGGACACGCCCGCCCAGGTCTCCGTCACCGGCCCCTTCCGCGGCTGGAGCACCGACGACGCCGACCGCGACTGGGCGCTCTTTGAGGCTGATGGCGTGTGGACGCTGACCTTGGCCGACCCCGCGGGCATCGGGCTCGGCCCGGCCGTCCCCTTCAAGTTCCGCGCCGACGGCCGCTGGCTCGACCCGCCCGTCGACGCGCCGAACAACGCCGGTGGCAACCTGGTCTACCGCTTCGGCGAGGTCGCCGCGCGGCTGGTGGCCGAGTTGAGGAGCGACCGCGCCGTCTGGGTCCGCGTCGAGGGCGCGGCCCGCCCGCTCCGGGCCGACGCGTACCGCGTGGTCCGGTGGGACGGCGAGCCCGCGACGGTCACGCTCGTCACACCGCACGAGGCCGAGACGGCGCTCGTGACGACGCTGCCGCTCGACCCGGCCCAGGTCCACTTCGTCGAGGTCGACGCGACGGCAGGCACGCTCCGGGCCCGCGCTCGCTTCGACGGGCTGTGGCGCGACCTCGCCAGCGACAAGCCGCTCGGGGCCACGGTCCGCGCCGGCGAGACCACGTTCCGCCTGTTCGCCCCCCGCGCCGACTCGGTCCGCCTGGTGCTCTACGCCGACCGGACGGGGCCGGCCACCGCCCGCCGCTCGCTCGTGCGCGACGCCGACGGCATCTGGGAGCACGTCGAGCCTGCCGACCTCGACCGGACGTGGTACGACCACGAGGTCTTCGGGCCCGACGGGCCCGGCTCGGCGTTCTTCAACCAGACCGGCGAGACCGTCTCCGACCCGTACGCGCTCGTCTCCGACGACTCGTGGGGCCGCGCCCGCGTCTGGCGCGACCGGCTCCTGATCGAGCGCGAGGTGGCCGGCGGCCGGCCGGCGATGGAGGACGTCGTTGCCTACGAGGTTCACCTCCAGGACTTTACCGACGAGTTGCCGCTGGCGGAGGGCGTCGGCCCGCTCGAAGCGTTCGCGACGCCGGGCTTGCGGAACGACCGGGGCGAGCCCATCGGGCTGGACTACCTCGAACAGCTCGGCATCAACACGGTCCACCTGCTGCCGGTCCAGGAGTACCTGCACTACCCCGACGCCGAGTGGCAGGCCGCCTTCGCCGACGACCCGTTCATGCAGGCGCAGGGCGTCGCCGACGAGAACTACCAGTGGGGCTACCGGACGACGCACGCGCTCGCCATCGAGTCCCGGTTCCGCTCGGCCGGCGACGAGCCGGGCCAGGAGCGCCAGCGCCTCGCCGACTTGGTCACCGCGCTCCACACCCGCGGAATGGCCGTCGTCGTCGATGTCGTGTTCAACCACACCGGCGAGAACATGGAGGGCGAAGAGCAGCTCCTGACGTTCAACGGGATCGACAAATGGTACGCCTACCGGCTCGACGACGACGGGAACCACATCGGCGCGTTCGGCAACGAGGTCAAGTCGGAGAACCGGCCGATGATGCAGCGGTGGCTGCTCGACCAGCTCCGCCAACTCGTCGACGTGTTCGGCATCGACGGCTTCCGGATCGACCTGGCGGGCCAGACCGACGAGCAGACGCTGCGCTGGCTCCAGGCCGAGCTCGGGCCGGACGTGCTGATCTACGGCGAGCCCTGGATCGCGTCGAACGACCCGGACTACGAGGCCAACCCGTCGTGGGACTGGTACAAGGCGGACAGCCCGATCACCTTTTTCCAGGACCAAGCGCGCAACGCGTTCAAGGGCTCGCCGCTCGACGACCCGACGCCCGCGCCGGCGTCGCGAGGCTTCGCCGGCGGCGACCCGGCCATGCGCGACGCCGCGCTTCAGGGCGTCGCCAACGCGTACCCCGAGGAGCCGACGCCGACCGGCGGCATCAACTACCTCGACATCCACGACAACTGGGCGCTGGCCGACCGGTTTTCGAGTGCCAAGAAGGGCCGTGCGCCTGGGACGGCCGCGAGGGCATCCGCGCGGCCGAGATGCGGATCGCGGCGACGCTGCTGCTCACCTCGCTCGGGCCGGTCGTGATCCACGGCGGAACCGAGATCGCCCGGTCGAAGGGGTTGGCGCCGTTGCCCGACGCCATCGGCGGCGAGCTCCGGTTGGACGCGATGCCGCTGGCGCCGATCTACATCAAGGGCCGCGGCGACACCTACAACCTGCGCGCGGCCAACGCCTTCCGCTGGGAGACGATCGGCAACACAGACGGCGCAGTCGACCACGCCGCGATGTTGGACTGGTGGCGGGGGCTGATCGCGCTCCGCGCCAGCCCCGCGGGCGACGTGTTCCGGGTGGGGGAGGAGGTCCCGGAGGGCTGGGTCCGCGAGGTCCCGAGCGACAGTCCCCACGCGCTCGGCTACGTCGTGGGCGGCCGGGTGATGGTGCTCCTCAACACGGGCGACGTGCCGGCGTCCTTCCAGTCGGGCGAGGTGAGCGACTGGCGGCTCGTAGCTAGTGCGGACGCCGAGGGCGGTCGGGTGGACGCGGGCGGCGATGCCGTCGACGCGCTCCGTCCGGAGGCCACGACCAAGCCGGTCCCGTCCAAGGGCGTCCGCATCTGGGTCCGGCGGTAGCGCCTCGGCACGAGCCCTACAGGCAGTGGAGCGGCGCAGCAGTTCTGACAGGTTCAGATTTGCGATGCGTGATGCGTGACTCTCATCGGGAAGGATTGCGCATCACGAATCACGCGTCGAGCCCGTCCAACTCGCCAGACGTGCCAAGCGAGGCCGGCGACGCGCGTCCACCAAAGAAACTCCCCGCGCCGGTGGCCTGTCCTGGAAGCCCTTCCGATCTTCACCCTCTCCCATCCCGCCCCCATGTCCCACACCCCCAAGGTCTCGGCCTACGAGATCGCCTCCCGCAACTTCGAGCGCGCCGCCGACCTCATCGACCTGAGCCCCGAGTGGCGGACGCTGATCCGGACGCCGTTCCGCGAGATGAAGGTCGAGGTCCCGCTCTACCGCGACGACGGCTCGTTCACGACGTTTGTCGGCTACCGCATCCAGCACAACGGCGCGCGAGGCCCGTTCAAGGGCGGCATCCGGTTCTCGTCCCACGTCGACGAGCAGGACGTCAAGGCGCTGGCCGAGACGATGACCTACAAGACGGCGCTCGTCGACATCCCGTTCGGCGGCGGCAAGGGCGGCGTCAACGTGGACCCGCCGACGCTGACCGACCGCGAGCTCGAGCACGTCACGCGGCGCTACGTCAGCCGGATCCACCTTATCCTGGGCCCCAACCGCGACGTCCCGGCGCCCGACATGGGCACGAACGCCCAGACGATGGCCTGGATCGTGGACCAGTACGGCCGCCAGCACGGCTACAACCCGGCCGTCGTGACCGGCAAGCCGCTCGAGCTCGGCGGCAGCCCCGGCCGCGAGCAGGCGACCGGCCGCGGCGTGATGCTGGTGGCGCTGGCCGCGGCGAAGGACCACCTCGACAAGGCCCCGGCCGACCTGCGCGTCGCCGTCCAGGGCTTCGGCAACGTGGGCATGAACGCGGCGCTGCTGCTCGCCGAGCGCGGCGCGACGGTCGTCGCCATCAGCGACCACACCAGCGCCTACCACCGGGCCGGCGGGATCGACCTCGACGACGCCGTGGCCCACGTCCGCCGCGAGGGCGGCGACCGGACGCTCCGCGGCTACGCCGGCGCCGACGCCCTCGACCCCGACGAGTTCATGGGCGTCGACTGCGACGTGCTCATCCCGGCGGCCATCGAGGGCGTGCTCCACCAAGACAACGCGGCCTCGGTCCAGGCGGCGCTCGTGGTCGAGGGCGCCAACCTGCCCGTGACGCCCAAGGCCGACGCGATCCTGGCGGACCGCGACGTGCTCGTCGTTCCCGACATCCTGGCCAACGCCGGCGGCGTCATCGTGAGCTACTTCGAGTGGAGCCAGAACTTCCAGCAGTACCGCTGGAGCGAGGCCGACGTCAACGAGCGGCTCGAGCGGATCCTCCTCAAGGCCTACCACGACGTGGCCGAAAAGCAGGAGGCGCTGGGCTCGACGATGCGCGAGGCCGCCTTCGCGCTCTCGATCGGCCGCGTGGTGACGGCCGAGAAGCTCCGCGGCTCCCTGTAGGACACCCCCCTGCCGAGCGCCTCACCGGTCAACGCAAATCTCTGTGTCTAGCAAGGACGGCTCTTCGTGTACCCACCTCGTCGACACCGAGCGCGGCCTCGCCTACGTCAAGCTCTACGGCGACGTCGAGGGGGCGTTCATCGCGTCGTGCGTCCGCGCGCTCCGCGCCGACCCCGACTGGGACGACACGTTCGACGTGATCTGGGACGAGCGAGACATCGCCGTCCTCAACATCACGCCGAGCGGCCTCGACGACATGGTCGACGCCCAGACAAGCGGGCAGGTCGGGAACGACATCGTGGTGTCGGGCCGGCCGTCGCGCGATCTCATCCTCGAACTCTACGCCATGCGCACGAGGGCGTGGGGCCGCCCAGCGAAGGTGTTCAAGACGCTCGACGCCGCGCTCGGCTTTCTCGGTCTGAGCCAGCTCCCGACGAACCTCCGGCTGGCGTAGGGCTGGGCCGCCCGATGGGTGCCACGTCTGGCGGACCGCGTCGCTCGTAGGCCATCGCCGTGGGGCCGGTCTACTCCAAGGCCAGCGTCGCCACGACGAAGTAGTGGTCGGAGAGCTCGCGGTCGCTGTCCGTCCCGAGGACGTCGCCGATGGTCTCGTCGACGGTGCGGAAGGCCAGGACGCGGACCGGAGGGAGGGCGAGGACGTAGTCGATGCGCCGGGCGTCGGTGGCCTGGCCGAACGCGTTCCAGGTTCGGTCGGGGCCCGTCGCCGTCGTCTCGGAGGCGAGCCGGGCGTCGGCCAGGCCGAGGCCGTCGACGAGTGTCGTGACGGGCGCCGCGTCGGGCGTCACGTTGAGGTCGCCGGTCACGATGGCTGCGGCTCGGCCCGCCAGTCCGGGCAGCCGGCGCGCGATGAGCCGGGCGGCCTCCCGGCGCGCTTGCTCGCCGACGTGGTCGAAGTGGGTGTTGAGGTGGACGAGCTCGGCGCCGGTCGACCGGTCGCGGAACCGCCCCCACGTCGCGATCCGGGGCAAGGCGGCGTCCCACGACCGGCTCCCCGGCACGTCGGGCGTCTCGGACAGCCAGAACGTCCCGTTGTCGACGAGCGCGAGCCGGCCGGTCCGGTAGTAGATCGCGCTCGCCTCGCCACCGCCGTCGGCATCGCGGCCGACGCCGATCCGGGCGAAGCCAGGAAGCCGGTCGTCGAGGTCGATCAGGATCGTCGGCGTGGCCTCCTGGACACCGACCAGGTCGGCCTGGGCCAGGACGCGGGCGACGGCGTCGCGGCGGTTCGGCCACGCGTCGTCCCCGTCGGAGGCGACGTCGAGGCGCACGTTGGCGCTCATCACGCGGAGCGCCGTGGGGACGTCCGCCGGCGCCACCCGGGCCGACTGGCACCCGGCTACGAGGACGACCAGCAAGAGCAGACGAGACATCGGATGGGAGGGGAGGGGGCGGCGCGGCGCCCGGCCTGCAGGTCCTGCGTCTACACCGCCGGCCGGCCCGAGAGCGCGATGCCCTCGGCCTCGTCGACGCGCGTCAGCAGCACCGCGCCGATGGCGAACAGGACGATGACGACCGAGATGCCGACCCGCTGCGAGCCCGTGACGTCGGTCAGGATGCCCAGCAGGAGCGGGCCCATGAACGCCGTGGCCTTGCCCGAGAACGCGAAGAAGCCGTAGAACTCGGTCTCCTTGTCGTCCGGCACGAACCGCCCGAGCAGCGACCGGCTCGCCGACTGGTTCGGCCCGATGGCGAGCCCGACCAGGATGCCCGACGCCCAAAACACCGACGCGCTCGTCGTCGACACGGCCAGGACGGCGGCGACGGTCAGCAGGCCGAGCGAGATGAACAGGACGGGCCGCCCGCCGATCTTGTCGTCCAGGAACCCGAACCCGAACGCGCCCAGCCCGGCGGCCACGTTGAGCACGATCCCGAACACCAGCACCTGGGAGATCGTGAAGCCCAGCGTCCCGCTCGCGTAGATCCCGCCGAACGCGATCAGCGTCACCAGCCCGTCGTTGTAGAACAGCCGGGCCACCAGCAGGCGGACGATCTGGCGGTACCGCTTGAGCTCCTTCGCCGTCTCTCGCAGCTCGGCGAAGCTGGTCCGGACGAGCGCCCCCAGCCGGGGCCGGTTCTCCACGTGGACCTCGCGGAGCACCAGGAACGTCGGGATGCTGAACAGGGCGAACCAGCCGGCCACCAGCAGGTTCGTCGCGCGGACGTGCTCGCCGGCCGCCTTGTCGAGCCCGAACGGGGCGACCTCCGGCTGGACGAACACGACCAGCGCCACCGCCAGGCACAGCAGCCCGCCGACGTAGCCGAGCGCCCACCCGTAGCCCGACACCCGTCCGATCTGCTCCGGCCGCGCCACGTCGGGGAGGTAGGCGTTGTAGAACACGGCGCCCATCTCGAAGGCCACGTTGGCGACCACGAACCACGCCAGCGCCAGGATCGCCTGGCCGGGCTCGGCGAGGTACAGGCCGGCCGTCGCGATCACGCACACGACCGTCGTGGCCAGCAGGAACCGCTTGCGGGCGCCGCCGCGGTCGGCCAGCGCGCCCAGGATGGGCGAGAGCAAGGCGACCAGGATGGCCGTGACCGTCACGCCGCGCGACCAGAGCACCGTCCCCAGCTCTCCGTCGGGCGCCAGCGCGCCGGCCGCGTCGGGCGACAGCACCATGTAGCCCGTGAAGTACGTCCCGTAGATGAACGTGACGACGAGCGTCGTGAACGACGAGTTGGCGAAGTCGTAAAGCGACCACGCCCAGATCGCCTTGCGGTCGCCGCGTTGGGCGGTGTGAGCCATGAACGTGGGGAGGAAAGCCCGAAGCTAGCGGCGCCTCTCTAGGCCCCCGTGGTCGGATCGGACTATCTTTTCCTGCCTGGACCGCCCTCGTAGCTCAGTCGGATAGAGCGACTCTCTCCTAAAGAGTAGGCCACAGGTTCGATTCCTGTCGAGGGCACCTCACCCGACGTGCGCGTCGAGCCAGTCGGCGAGCTCGGCGATCACCGCGTCGCGCTCGGGCTCGTTGAGCGTCTCGTGGTAGAGGCCGGGCCAGATCCGCAGCGTCACGTCGTCGGACGCCGCGTGCTCAGCGAGCCAACGCGTGCCGGCCGGGTCGGTGACCGTGTCGGCGTCGCCGTGGAACAGGTAGAGCGGGACGTCGAACGCCTCGGGGCGTTCGCGCACGGCCGCGATGTCGCGGACGATCCCGTACCCGAGCCTCGCGCGGACGCCCCGCTTGATGGTCAGCCGGTCCTCTCGGTAGGCCCTCACGACGGTCGGGTCGCGCGAGAGCTGACTCAGGTCGAGCCGCGTCACGGGCACGTCCGGGAGCCACCGGGCGACGAACGGCGCCAGCGCCTCCAGGACGGCCGGCGTCCCGTCGATGGCGAGCGCGGGCGACGACAGGACGACGCCCGCCAGCCCGTCGGTCCCCCGGCGCACTACCGTCGAGGCCACCACGAGCCCGCCCATCGAGTGGCCCATCAGGACCACCGGCGCGTCGCCGGCTCCGGCCCGGACCTCGGCCAGGAAGGTGCTCACGTCGTCGACGTACTGGTCGAACCCGTCGACCTGGCCGCGCGGCCCGTGCGACCGGCCGTGGCCCCGCAGGTCGAGCGCGTGCACGGCCAGCCCGCGCCGCATCAGCGCGCTCGCGAGGTACGCGTACCGCCCGCTGTGCTCGTGGACCCCGTGGACCAAGACGACGTGGCCTCTCACCGTCCCGTCCGGAGTCCATCGGCGCGTGAACAGCGTGAGGTCGTCGGCGGCGATGAGGGAGCCGATGGTGTGGGTCATGGATCGCGGAGGCGGGACGGAAGGTAGACCCCGCCCCCGCCCGCCGACCCCATGACGGTCCTCGACACCGAGCCCTCTTCCGCCGATCTCCTGACGACAGTGGACCAGCACGTCCGCGATCTGCAGGAGGCCGGCGGCGAGCCCTTCGCGATCCTGGTCGGGCCGGAGGCCTACGAGAGCCTGAAGACGGCCGTGGCCGAGCGGTTTGGACGCGAGCGCGCCGACCTCGAGCAGTACCAGTGGGTGCCGGTCGTCGTCGACCCGTTCCGGGGCGGCCGAGTCTGCGTCGTGCCGGCGCCCCGCGACGTGTCGGCCGGCGTCCGCGCCGAGCGCACGTGAGAGGCACCCGGGGTGGCGCACCCGTCGCGCCGCCGCAGTCGCCAGGCCCGCCGTAGGGACACGGCGTGCCGTGTCCTCTACCCCCCCACGCGGAAGCCGACCAGCGGCTCGAACCGGCGCTCCACCAGGAAGCGGCCGGGCCCGTCGGCGTAGTCGGGGCCGTCGGCCGCGGTGAGGCGGCGGTAGCCGTAGCGCGAGCGGACGAAGACCATGCCCCTCCGCCCGACCGGGACGTGGACGTTGAGCACCAAGGCGTTGACGGCGCCGAGGTCCTGGATCAGGTCGAAAAAGCCGCGGAAGTCCTGGCGCTCCAGCCCGAACTCGACGCGGCCGTCACCGGGGAGCCGCCCTGCCAGCCGGAGACCGTAGGCGCTCGCGACCTCGTCGCCGATGTGCCGGCGGACGTGCTGGGACACCTCCAAGCGGCCGAACGCGATCAGACGGAGGTCGAGCACCACGTCGACCCCGGCCGACAGGCTGTCGAGCGGCGTCCCGGCCAACTCGTCGGCAGTGCCGGGCTCGAAGAACGTCCCGTCGTCGACGATCCGCTCGGCGCCGTTCGAGACGGCGTAGAACGGGCCGACGTGGCCGGGCACGAACCGGGCCGACGACGCGAACACGGCCAGCCGCGCCCGGGCCCGCGCCGCGTCGCCGACGTTGCTCGCGCCGACCTCGACACCGCCGCCGACCGTCGAGCCGCGGCTGAGGACCCGGGCGTGGGTCACGAACGGGCGCACGACGACCGGCCCGAGCCCGGCGTACGACCCCTTGAGCGTGGCCTCGACGCCGGTCAGCGACGAGTCGCCGGTGAGCCCGGCCCGGCCCAGGTCGTGGACGCCGCCGATCGTCAGGCCGAGGTCCGTGACGGGCCCGATCCTGAGCCCCGTCCGCACGCCGACCTCGCCGCCGACGACGCCGTCGGCCCGGAGGACGTCGTCGAGGAAGGCCGCCGCGCGGAGCCGCCGGCCCTCGACGGCCCCCTCGGCCCCGACCGTCCGCTCGTCCCACGCCGTCGTGGTGCGGTACCGGCTGACGAGCGCGCCGACGCCGAGCGAGACCCGCTGCGTCGGGCCGACCCGGGCGTACGTCGGGCTCCCGACCGTCGCGTTCCACCGGACGTAGCGGACCGTCCGGGCGAGGTCGTACAGCTCGTCGTCTTCGGGTCCGTAGAGCCCGCCGTCGCCCGAGTGAACGGTCTGCCCGAGCCCGACGCTGAACCGGCCCGCGAGCGCCTCGACGTCGACGCGGGCGGCGGCGCGCCAGTCGTCCGGGAGGTAGGCCGGGCCGACGGCCACCGACGCCGCGACCTGGTCCTGGGGGCGGAACGCGCTGCCGAGCTCGAACGGGTCGTCGGACGAGCCGAACGCGACCGGCTGGCCCGCGGCGGCCACGGCAACGAGGGCGAGAAGGGGGAGGAGCGCGCGCACGGGTCGGGGTCGGGCCTCCAAGCTAGCGCCGGCCGCCGGCAGAACCTGTCACGACCGGCCGGGTAGGCAACGCCCCCGCCGACCATGTCCGACGACCGCCTCCCCCTGTTCCCGCTCGGCATCGTGCTCTTGCCCGGAGAGCCGGTGCCGCTCCACATCTTCGAGCCCCGCTACAAGGAGATGGTCCGCGTCTGCATCGACGGCGACCGGCCGTTCGGGATCGTCTACGCGTCGGAGGAGCGCGTGGCCGACGTCGGGTGCTCGGCCCGGATCGAGCGCGTCGCCGCCCGCTACGACGACGGCCGCCTGGACATCGTCGCCGTCGGCGAGGAGCGGTTCCGGGTCGACGAGATCCACCGCGACTTGGTCTACCTCTCGGCCCAGGTCGAGCCCGTCGAGGACGGCGACTCGTCCGACGACCCCGGCGCGCGGGAGTCGGCCATCGCCCGGCACCTCAAGCTGCTCGAGATGGCCGGCGAGGCCCCGCAGCCGGGCCGCTACGACCAGTCGCTCCCGGTCTCGTACGTCATCGGCCGCAACGCCGGGCTCGACCTCGCCGACAAGCAGCGGCTCCTCGAGATGGACCGGGAGGCCGACCGGATCCGGTTCCTGGCCGACCACCTCGGCGGGCTCCTGATCCGCCTGAAGAAGGCGCGCGAGTTCCGCGACCGCGCCCGTGGCGACGGCCACGCGGCGGGCTTCCCGGAGATCGGCGAGGGATGAGCTCGCTTTGCTTGCGGAGAGGGGAAATGGGAAAGGGCAGAGGGGGAGGTCCCCGTAGGGACACCATGCATGGTGTCCCTACCGAGTGGGGTGTCGCTCGCGGACACGATGAATCGTGTCCCTACGAAGGCCCGGTCCCTGCCGGCGCTGGCGGTCCGGTGCCGGCGGCCGGAGATTCCACCCGTCCACCCGTCCACCCGTCCACCCCAGACCCATGACCCTTGCCGGCTACCAGATCGACACCGTGGAGGCCGGGCGGCTCCGGCTCGACGGCGGCGCCATGTTCGGGATCGTGCCACGGCCGCTGTGGGAGCGCCGAATCGCGCCCGACGACCGGAACCGGATCCCGCTGGCGATGCGGTGCCTGCTGCTCCGCGGCCACGACCGCACGGTCCTCGTCGACACCGGGCTCGGGGACAAGGCCGACGCCAAGTTCCGGGACATCTACGGCGTCGACCACGCGCACTCGACGCTCGTCGGCTCGCTCGACGCGCTCGGCGTCCGCTCCGACGACGTGACCGACGTCGTCCTGACGCACCTGCACTTCGACCACGCTGGCGGGGCGACCGTGCGGACGGAGGCCGGCGAGCTGGAGCTGGCGTTCCCCCAGGCGGCCCACTACGTCCAGCGGTCACAGTGGGAGTGGGCGCACGAGAGCCCACGCGAGGGGGCCTCGTTCCTGGCCGAGAACCTCGACCCGCTCGACGCCTCCGGCCGCCTCGTCCTGCTCGACGGCGACGACGCGCCGTTCCCCAACGTGGCCCTCCACGTCGTCGACGGCCACACGCGGGGCCAGCAGCTCGTCCGCGTCACGGACGGCTCGCGGTCGCTTTTGCACGCCGCCGACCTGGTGCCGACGGCGGCCCACGTCCCGCTCCTGTGGGTGATGGCGTACGACGTGGAGCCGCTCAAGACGATCGCCGAGAAGGAGGCGGTGCTGGGCCAGGCCGCCCGGGAGGGCTGGCGGATCGCGTTCGAGCACGACCCCGAGGTCGCGTCGGCGGGGGTGGAGGAGACCGACCGGGGGTTCCGGGCCGTCGACCCCAGCGCGACGCTCGTCGCCGGCGGGACGTCGTAGCCCGCGCGCGGGAGGAGTTTAGTCCGGCCCCGTGCGGCCGATACCCCGGGCCCGACCCTCCGCTCCGGGCGACGTCTCGCGCGCCCCGCCGCATGCTCTCACCGACGCCCGCCGTCCGCGCCGCCCTGTTCGGGCTCGTCGTCGTGACGGCGATCGCCGTCGCCGGGGCGGCGCTGCACCTCGGCACCGTCTCGGCCCAGGCCGAGCGGGCGCTCGCGGCGACCCTCGACGCCCGCGTCCACACGATCGCGCACGGGCTCGGCACGGGCGTCGGCCTGGCGTCGTTCGCGGACCCGGCCCGGCCCGAGGTGCTGTCCCGCTACTCGGCCGGCGGCAGGCTCGTCGAGACGACCGACGCCGAGCGCGCCGGGGACCTCGACGGGTTCCGCGGTGCCGAGCCGGCGGACGGCCCCGGCGTGGTGGTCGAGGCCGGAGGCGTTCGCTACGCCGTGGCGTCGGCGGCCTTGCCCTCGGGCGATCGGCTCGTGGCTGGGGCGCCCGTCCCGACGTCCCTCCCCGACGGCGCCCTGCTCCGGGCCGTCCTGGCGGCGGCGTCGCTGTGGGGCGTGCTGGCTGGCGTGCTCGTGGCGATGGCGTGGTACGCCGGCCCTCGGGCGGCGCACCGGCTCGCGCTCCTGGGGGAGCGGATCGCCCAGGGCGACGCCGACGGCGACGCCCTGATCCGCCACGCCGGGACGAGGCTCGGCCCGTTCGCCGAGGCGTTCCAGCCCGTCGCGGCCCGGTTCCGGGCCCTCGGTCGCCAGGCCCAGGACACCCGGCAGCACGTGGCCGCGCTGTACCAGATCAACCCGCACTACGTCCTGCTGTGCAGCCTGGACGGCGAGATCGTCGAGGCCAACCCCGCGTTCTACGCGGCCACCGGCCTGCCGATCGAGGCCGTCCGCGGCGGGCGCGCCGAGGCCCTCCGCCAGACGTTCCCGGTCGAGCCGCTGATGGACCTGGCCCGGCGGTCGCTCCGCGAGGGCAGCGCCATCAGCGGCATCGAGTACGCGCTCATCGGCCGCGACGACGAGACGCGCCCGGTCGAGGTGGCCCTGCGCGGGTTCGAGCTCGGGGGCCGCGAGATGGTCCTGTTCCAGGCGACCGACCAAGCCCACCAGAAGCAACTCGAGCGGCGCGTCGCCGCGTTCACCGACACGCTCGACCTCATGGTCGACCAGCGGGTGCACCAGCTCTCGGCCGGCCAACAGGCGCTCCGGCGGGTCCTGGACGCGGCCGGCGTCGTCGTCGCGTCGTTCGACGCCGGCGGGGCCACGAGCCGGTGGAACGGGGCGGCCGCGGCCCTGACGGGGCAGCCGGTGGCGAGCGTCCCCCACTTTGCCGCCGCGACCCAGGTGCTCGGCCTCAGCCCGACCGAGCGGACGGCGTTCACGCAGTGGTTCTGGAGCCTGTCGCAGGAGCCGTTCATCGGCCGCCACGGCGTCGTCGGCCGCGACGGCGAGACGCGGACGCGCCAACTCATCTGGCAGCGCGTCGACGCCGACATGGGCGGGCGGTCGGACCTGCGGACGCTGGTGGGGGTCGAGGTCCCCGCCTACGTCCACGTGGGGGGGCTCTCCGGCGACGGGGCCACCGAGGCGACCGTCCTCGCCTAGATCAGATCGTGTGGTGGGCCTCTCGGGGGAACTCTGGAGGAAGCGTGCGGCGTAGGGCGTCGACACTCCCGCCGATGCCTGTGCCGATCGCCCTGCTCGTCCATCCCGAGGCCGACCGTTGGCTGAGCGCCCAGCCCGACCTCAACCGAGACCTCACGACGGCGACGTCGGCGAAGGAGGCCCGGGCGTTCCTCGCGGGGACCGCGTTCGACCTGGTCGTCGTCGGGCCGGACGTGGAGGGGGCCGAGGCCATCGCGGCCCTGCGCGACGTCCTGGGACTGGCCACGCGCATCGAGACGGTCGAGCGGCTCGACGACGTCGGCGCGCTCCTCGCCGATCCGCCGGCGTCGGACGACGACCTGCGGGAGACCCTGGAGGGGATCCGCGGCGAGCTGGGCCGGGTTGCCCACGCGCTCAACAACCCGCTCGCGGTCATCTCGGGGAACGCCCAGCTCGGCCTGGAGATGGCCGCCGCGACCGGCGCCGACGAGACCGTCTCGGAGGCGCTCTCGACCATCGCCGACGCCGCGGCCCGGCTCGAACGATTGTTCGCCGACGTCGCCGCGCTCCGGGCCCGCGTCGGCCAGGCGCTCGGCCGGTAGCGGGGGAGAGGCCGGTTTGTCCGAGGGCGCTCCCTCGCGGGAGGGCCGGCGCTCCCGAACGTGGAGGTGCCTGCCGGGGGAGGTGGGAATCGAGCCTCAAGCGGGCTGAGGGGCCGACGAGGCGCGGCGACGAGGCGCGGCCCATTGGGGGCCGCCGGCGGAACGCGGGGGTGCCGGATGGCGGCCTTAAGGAGCCTCCGGGCGGACCGATACCTGGAGCGTCACGGCGCCCACGCCTCCCCCCAAGCCACCCCACCATGCCGTCTGCCCCGATGATCCCGGCCCACGAGCGCGAGCACGCCGACCGTGTCGCCGACGCTCTCGAGAGCCAGCCCGCCTCCGTCCGCGAGCGGTGGGGCCGGGCGCTCGACCACCTCGAGCAGGCCCGCGTCTACGACGCCTACCTCGAGTTCAACGAGCTCCTCAAGCTCCCCCTCGGGGCGACCCTCCAGACGCACGTCCAGCTCCAGGCCGTCCGCTGCCTCCGCGACGCGCCCGTCGAGCGGACCAAGACCGAGCTGGCGCTGATCGACCCCCAGGACGCGTACCAGACGGTCGTGCTGGACTACCGGCTGGGCTGGCTCATGCGGCACCGGCTGATGAGCGTGGCCGCGGCGCTCCAGTACTTCGACCGCGTCCGCGAGGAGGCCCGCCGCCTGGGGAGCCGGTCGTGGGAGATCGCGGCGCTCCTGGAGAAGGCGACGGCGCTGATGGCCCAGGGCTCGTACGAGCAGGGCATCGAGGTCTGCATGCGGGTGTACAACCTGAGCCGCCGCAACGGCTTCGTCGAGTACATCCCGAAGGCGCTCACGGTCAAGGGGTTCGCGCTCGTCAAGCTGGGCAAGCACCACGCCGGCGAGGAGGCGCTCCAGAAGGCGCACGAGCTGGCGACGCGGAACGACCTGGTCGCTGAGCAGGGGCTCGCGCTCCACCAGCTCGCCCAGATCTACCACTACGACTTCAAGTTCTACGGGCTCGCGCTCGAGTACTACCAGCAGGCCCGGGCCACGTTGGGCCAGGTCCCCGTCTGGCCGTCGCTCCTCGAGCGGGTCGACGAGGACTCTGCGGCGGCGCAGCGGGAGCTCGGCGACCTCGACATCGCCAAGATCCTGGGGCCCATCCCCATCAACCGGCTCCGGCAGGAGTACCTCACGAGTCTCGTCAACGGGTTCGTGGGCATCCCCGGCATCGACAACCGGAGCCAGCTCGGCGAGCGGATCGGGCTGACGCGCCAGGCCATCCACCGCAACATCAACAGTTGAGCGGTGGGCGGTGAGACGCGCTCCGAGCGCTCGCGCCTCACCGCTCACGCCTCCCCCAGATTTCCGGCGGTTGGACCCCGCCCGCGCCTGCCCTGGCCGAGTGCCGGGGTGGGCGCACCCTTTTCACGCGAAGTCGCCAAGACCGCCGAGCAGAGCCGGCGCGCGCCCGCACCCTCGACCTACGGCTCCGAATCGGCCATTCCCGGACGCAGGCCAGCCATGCGTTGCACATGCGTCCCCGTTCCGCCGTCGGACGACCGCAGAGGAGCGTGTGGGAGGGGCCGGGGCACGCCGGGGCACCTTGCCCACGCTCCGGCCTCGCCGGTATCTTCGCCCTCCACCGCTCGCCCCGACGCCTATCTAGAGTTCGTGCTACGCCCGCGCAGGCCTGCCTGCGTGCCCCCGGATCCCCCGGCCTTGGCCACCCGCACGCCTCTATGTCGCGTCTCGCAGTCGTCTACGTCGTTGCCGCCCTTTTCGCGGCGGGTCCAGCCCAGGCCCAGCAGCCCGTCCGCTACGAAGCGACGGTGCCTCAGCGCCCGGTCGTCCGGGTGATCGAGGAGACGCCGAGCGCGGTCACGGTCGAGGTCGCCGTGTCCTGGCGGACGCCGCTGGCCGAGGCCGTCGACAAGAGCGGGGGGGACCTGGAGACGCTGGTGGCCTTGGCCGCCGGGGGGCGCCCGGTCGTGTCGCACGAGGTCCGGTTGGGCTCGGCCGTCCCGCCGGCGGTCACGGTCGTGTCGTTCGAGGGCGATGAGCTGTCGCTGCCGGCCGCCGCCGACGTGGTCGCGCTCCAGGGCGCGCTGGCCGAGGTGGTCGCCGTCGGCGAGCGGCGGCGCGAGCTGGTGGGGAGCCTGGCGATCCGGTTGCTGCGCGTCGAGAACGGCCGGCTGGTCCGGGCCCGCCGCGTGGTCGTCCGGGTCCCGCGCCCGCCGGTCGCCGCCCGGCTCGCCGCCCGGGGCGACGACAACCCGCACCTGGCCGTCGACCGGAGCGTGCTCGCCGAGGGGCGGTGGTTCAAGGTCCCGATCCCCGAGAGCGGCGTCTACCGGATCGACGCGGCGTTCCTGCGCGACTCGCTCGGCGTCCGGGAGTCGGTCCCGCTCTCGTCGGTCGCCGTCTACGGGACGGGCGGGCGGATCCTGCCGGCCGTCAACTCGGCGCCGCGCCCGGCGGACCTGCTCGAGGTCCCGTCGCTCGTCGTCGGCGACGGCCTGCTGTTCTACGCCGAGGGCCCGCAGTGGTGGGACTGGGTCCCGGACGTCTCGACGGACGTCACGGTGGGCGAGTGGGTCCACGACATCAGCCCGTTCTCGGTCGCCAGCTACTACTTTTTGCGGCTCGACGCGCCGTCGCCCCAGCGGATTGGCGGGGCCGCGTACCCGGGGTGGACCGACGCGACCGTGCTGAGCACGATCGAGGACCGGCGGTTCTACGAGGTCGACCAAACCAACATCGAGCGGGACGACAGCGGGTCCGGCCTCGACTGGTTCGGGCCGGAGCTCGACGCGCGGGGAAGCGCGCTCGAGGTGCTCCGGCAACCCGTCGCCGGTGCCGGAGCGGGGACGCCGGTCTCGTACCGCGCTCGGATCGCCACGAGCGCGAGCCCGTCCGTCACGGTCGCGATGGTCAAGGACGGGCAGACGCTCGACACCGACCGGCCCACGGCCACGCCCCAGACGTCGGGCGGGACGGGCAACCTGGCCAACGTCGGCCAGATGAGCGCCGAGACGACGCTGGGGTCCGGGCTCGGCGTCTCGTTCCGCGTCACCGACGGGTACGAGGGCGCCCAGGCGTGGCTCGACTGGGTCGAGGCCGTCGTCCGCCGCCCCGCCGTGGCCGGCGAGGACCGGTCCGTGACGTTCCCGACGCCGGGCGGGCAGAGCGGCCGGTTCGAGATCCCCCTCGGTGGGTTCACGGCCGAGCCCGAGGTGTGGGACGTGACCGAGCCCGACGCCATCCGCCGGCTGGGCGTCCGCTCCGAGGGCGGCGCCTTCCGCGTCCAGGTCGCCGCCGGCGGCGACCGGCCGCGCGAGATCATCGCGTTCGACCCGACGGGCCCGGCCCTCAAGACGCCGCTCGGCGTCGCCGAGCGGGCCGACCGCGTCGCCCCGGCGGCCGTCGCCGTGGCCAACCAGAACGTGCACGGGCTCGCGACGCGGCCCGACTACGTCGTCGTGACCCACCCCGACTTTCAGGCGTCGGCGGACCGGCTGGCGGCTCACCGCCAGGCCGACGGGCTCTCGACCCTGGTCGTGACGACGGAGCAGGTGTTCAACGAGTTCGCGGGCGGGACCGGCGACATGCGGGCCGTCCGCGACTTCATGAAGTTCCTCTACGACCGGGCCCCGGCCGACGAGATCCCCCGGTACCTCCTGCTCTTCGGCGACGGCCACTACAACTACCGCCGGCTCCGCAACCAGGGGGCCTCGGGCGTGCGACCGGGCCCGAGCTACGTCCCCCCGTTCGAGACGGAGAACATGATCAGCCGGACGGCCTCCTACACCTCCGACGACTACTTCGGCCTGCTGGGCGACGACGAGGGCGAGTGGGAGTACTTCTCGAGCGAGGCCGCCCGCGTCGACCTCGGCATCGGGCGGATCCCGGCGCGGACGACGTCCGACGCCCAGGTCGTCGTCAACAAGATCATCCGCTACGAGAGCCCGGCCACGAGGGGCGAGTGGCGGACCCGGTTCACGTTCGTCGCCGACGACCAGTACCCGCGCGACTGGGACCGCGACCTCCACGTGCTCAACGCCGACGACACGGCCGAGCTGGCCCAGGCCGTCGACCCGACGGTCACCCTAGGCAAGATCTACGGGCCGGCCTACCCGAGCGTGATCACGGCGCGCGGGCGCGTCCGGCCCCAGGTGACCGAGGACATCCAGCGGTCGATCAACGAGGGCACCCTCGTTTGGAACTACAGCGGCCACGGCGGGCCCGACGGCCTGGGCGACGAGGACTACATGACCGAGGACATCGTGGCCCGGCTCGACAACGCCGACCGGCTCCCGGTGTTCGTGACGGCCACGTGCTCGTTCGGCAAGTTCGACATCGCCGACGAGCAGAGCCTGGCCGAGCAGATCCTGCTCCGCTCCGGCGGCGGCGGCGTGGCCATGTTGACGACGGTCCGCCTCGTCTACACGTCGAGCGACCCGGGGAGCGCGCTCAACTTCGGCCTCAACCTCGAGCTCACCGAGCAGATGCTCCGCCGCGAGCCCGACGGCCGGCCGGCGCGCTTGGGCGACGCGCTCTACCGGACCAAGAACACGGTGGTCGGGGCCGGGCGCAACAACCGGAAGTTCAACCTGCTCGGCGACCCGGCCATGCGGCTGGGCCTGCCCCAGCGGCCGATCGCGATCGACGTGCCCGACCAGTTCGAGGCGTTCGCCGAGACGACGGTCTCGGGCCAGGTCCTGGGCCTGGACGGCCAGCCCGACCCGACGTACCGGGGCGAGGTCAGCGTCTCCATCTTCGACGCCGAGCGGCTGGTGGAGCTGCCCCCGGACGCCTGCTGCTACACCGACGACGACCGCGACGGGAGGGGCGAGTACACGTCCCGCATCGGCCAGCTGTACTCGGGCCGGGCGTCGGTCGAGGGCGGCCGGTTCTCGACCACGTTCCGCGTCCCGCAGGACGTCTCGTACTCGGGGCTCCCGGCGCGCGTCGTGGCGTACGCGCTGGGCGAGGACGGGTCCGACGGGGCCGGCCAGTCGACCGAGGCGACCGTGGCCACGACGGCCGCCGCCCGGCCCGACGACGGCCAGGGCCCCGAGATCCGGCTGTTCCTCAACGACTCGACGTTCGTCGAGGGCGGGCCGACGTCGCCGCAGGGCGTGCTGGTGGCCCGGCTGCTCGACGCGAGCGGGATCAACACGGTCGGCGCCGGCGTCGGCCACGAGCTGCTGGTGACCGTCGACGGCGACGCGGCCCGGGCCGTCGACGTGGGCCGGTACTACCAGGGCGACCTCGACACCTACCGCGCCGGGACCGTCCGCGTGCCGCTGAGCGCGCTCGGCGGCGGCGAGCCGCTGGCGCCGGGCGCCCACACGGCGACGATCACGGCGTGGGACGCGCTCAACAACGCGTCGACGGCGACGGTCTCGTTCGTCGTGGTCGACGACGGGCTGGTGGTGCGGAGCGTCCTGCCGTACCCGAACCCGACGGCCGGCCCCGCCCGGTTCTTCGTCGAGCACAACCAGCCCGTCGGCACGTCGGCCGACCTCCAGCTCCGCATCTACACGTTGGCCGGCCGGCCGGTCCGCACCATCGACGGCGACGAGGCGTTGCCCGGTCGCTTCCTCTCCGACCGGACGGTCCAGATCGCGTGGGACGGCCTGGACGACGACGGCGACCGGCTCGGCTCGGGCGTCTACCTCGTCCGCCTGCGGATGGAGGTGGCCGACCCGACCGGCGTCGCTCGCGTCGCCGAGCGCGTCGAGCGGCTGGCCGTGATCCGCTAGTGCAGGCCCCAGATTTCCCCCGTGCATCGAGACCCAAGGGGGTGGAGAGGGCGGGAGGCGTGAGGGGGACCCTCCCCGTCCCTCGCACCCTCTCCGTACCCGCCCCCTCGCGAGCCGTCCGAGCCACCCGCCACACGGGCGGTTGACGCGGCACCCCACCCCGCTAGCTTCGGCCCCCCGGGCCTCCCCCGACTTTCCCTTCCCCCCGACCGATGACCCGCCCCCTGATCCTCGCCGCGCTCGCGCTGGCCGCGCTCCCCGCCGGCGCTCAACAGAACCCCGAGGAGATCGTCCTGACGACGGCCGTCCCCTTTTTGCAGATCGAGCCCGACAGCCGGGCCTCCGGCATGGGCATGGCCGGCGTCGCCGTGGCCGACAATGCCTACGCCCCGTTCTGGAACCCGGCCGGGCTGGCCGGCCAGGACGGGACCGAGGTCTCGTTCACGCACGCCCCGTGGCTGCCGGCGCTCGGCGCCAACCTGAGCTACGAGCACCTGTCGGCCCGGTACGGGCTCGGCAAGGCCGGCACCCTCGGGGGCCACCTCACCTACTTCGACCTGGGTACCCAGACGGCGACTGACGAGACCGGCTTCGAGTTGGGCACGTTCTCGTCGTACGAGTTCGCGCTCGGCCTGAGCTACGGCTACCCCGTCACCGAGAACCTGTCGGTCGGGACCGGCGCCCGGTTCATCTTCTCGAACCTGACCGGCGGCACCAAGGTCGGCAACAACCCGACGGCGGCGGGCAAGTCCTTCGGCGTCGACCTGGGCGTCAAGTACAAGGGGCCGGAGCTGGGCCTGGGCCAGTCGTCGCGGCCGACGTTCGCGGTCAACCTGGCCAACATGGGCCCGGGCATCTCCTACGTCGAGGCGATCCCCGGCGACAGCTCCTTCGCCGGCCAACCGGACGCCATCCCGACGACGCTGCGGTTCGGGCTCGCGCTCGACACCCAGCTCGACGACTTCAACCGGGTCCTGGTCGCGCTCGACCTCAACAAGATCATCGTCAACAAGGACTCGACGGGCGACTACGACCCGTTCTACGAGGCGCTCTTCACGTCGTGGCAGTCCCGGCTCATCAAGACGACGGTGGCTCCCGGCGAGACCTGCACCTCGCTCGGTGCCGACGACAACCCGAGCAACGACTGCCGCGAGGTCAGCGGCTTCCGTTCGCTGACGCTGGGCGCCGGCTTGGAATACTGGTACAACGACTTGTTCGCGATCCGCACGGGCTACTTCTACGAGGACCCCGCCAACGGCAACCGCCAGTTCCTGACCTTCGGGACGGGCATCCGCTACAGCCTGGTCGGCGTCGACATCTCGTACATCTACGCGATCCAGGAGAACTCGCCGCTGGCCGACCAGCTCCGGTTCTCGCTCCTGCTGAACATCCCGCGGTAGCGTGGAGGGACGAGGAACGGGCAGAGCCTTACGAGAGGCTCTGCCCTCTTTCGGTCCCCGCCATGACCGAGGACGTGCCGCTCAGACGGTCCCTTCAGAGATCGCATCCCGCCAGAAACGTCGTCCTGAGCTTGCGAAGAGCCTGCCCCCGCGAAGGGGGGGGGCTCAACTCGGACTTCCAGGCATTCCGCACCGGCTCTATCGGCCTGATGGGTTGGCGTTGGAATCCTTCACGGTGTTCAGGATGACGAGGGTGTTCAGGATGACAAGGGTGCGGCTCCGTGCACGGGACGGAGTGCCCTCTCGCCCATGACCGAGGTCGCCGCAGTCGGTCTGTTCGGCGGGCTGCTGCTGGCGGCGGTCGCGGTGGGGGAGGGGCTCCGCCGGTGGGGCTGGCCCGGTGAGTCGTCGCGCCGCGTCGTCCACGCGCTGGTGGGGCTGGCGACGGCCGCGAGCCCGCTGTGGTTCGACCGGCCGCGGGGGGTCGTCGCGCTGGCCGCCGTGTTCCTGGTGACGAACGCGGTGGCGCGGTCGCGGGCGTGGCTGCCGGGCGTCCACGCCATCGGGCGGGCGTCGTGGGGGACGGTGACGTTCCCGCTGGCGCTCGGGGTGGCGCTGGCGCTGTGCTGGGGGCCGGTCGGCGAGCGGGTGTGGGCGTTGCAGATCGCGTTCGTCGTGCTGGCGCTGGCCGACCCGGCGGCGTCGCTCGTCGGGACGCGCGTCCAGCGGTCGGCGCGGATCGGGATCGGCGGGTCGACAAAGTCGGCGGCCGGCTCGGCCACGTTTGCCGCTATTGCATTCACGGTAACGGCAACGCTCCTGGTCGTCTTGCGCCCAGAGACGCCCGCGGTCGCGGCGCTCGGGGCCGCGCTCGCCGTCGCCGCGCTGGCGACGGTGGCCGAGGCGCTGGGCACGAAGGGGTGGGACAACCTGTGGATCGTGGTCGCCGTCGTCGTCCCGCTCGCGTGGCTGGACGGGCCCGGCGGGTCGGTCCTGCTCGGGGCCGCGGCCGTCGTGGCCGCCGCCGGGTTCGCGGTGGCGGCGTGGCGGCTGCGGGCGCTCGACGCGTCGGGCGCGCTGGCGGGGAGCCTGCTGGCGTGGGGGTTGGTGGCGGTCGGCGGGTGGGCGTGGGCCGTGCCGGCGTTCGCGTTCTTCGTCCTGTCGAGCGCGCTCTCGCGCGCCGGGCGACGCCGGAAGCGCGTGGCCGAGGGCCGCGCCCAAAAGGGGAGCCGGCGCGACGCGGCCCAGGTGATGGCGAACGGGGGCGTCGGCCTGGCGCTGCTGGCGGCGTCCGTGTTCGTGGGGGCGGACGTCGTCTACGGAGCGTTCGTCGCCAGCTTCGCCGCGGCGGCGGCCGACACGTGGGGGACCGAGATCGGGACGCTCGTCGGCGGCCCGACGCGTCGGCTCGGGATCGGGCGCGCGGTGCCGCCGGGGACGTCGGGCGGCATGTCGGCGGCGGGGACGCTGGGCGGCGTCGCGGGCGCCGTGTCGGTGGTCGGCCCGGCCGTCGCGCTGTCGCCTGTGGGCGTCGGCGCGGGCCTGGCGCTGGTGGCCGTCGCGGTCGGCGCGGCGGCGCTCGACTCGGTGCTCGGCGCGACGCTCCAGGTGCGGTACCGGGCGCCGGACGGCGGGCTCACCGAACGGGCCGAGGCAGACGGGACGCGGCTCGCCCAGGTGGCCGGCGTCGCCTGGCTCGACAACGACGGCGTCAACGCGGCGTGCACCGTCGCCGCCGCCCTCGGCGCGCTCGCCCTCGGGGTGGCCGCCGGGTAGAACCGCGCGCCCCGCCCGCGCGAGGCACGGACGGCGGACGGGCGCCGTTGTGAGGAGCGGCGGACCCCGGCCGTAGCTTGGCCGCTCCTCCCCCGAACACGCATGGCCTGGTACCGGAAGCTCCACTGGCAGATCATCCTCGGGCTGCTGCTCGGGCTCGCCTTCGGCGTCGTCGCCGCCATCCAGGGCTGGGGCGGGTTCGTCACCGACTGGGTCAAGCCGTTCGGGACCATTTTTATCACGGCGCTCAAGCTGATTGCGGTCCCGCTCGTGCTCGCGAGCCTGATCACCGGCGTCGCCAGCCTGGCCGACCTGCGCAAGCTGTCCCGGATCGGCGGCAAGACGATCGGGATCTACCTCGTCACGACGGCCATCGCCGTCACCATCGGCGTCCTCTTGGCCGACCTCGTCCGCCCCGGCGACGCGTTCTCGGCCGAGCTCCGCGACGGGCTGGTGGCCGCCTTCGGCGACGACGCCTCGTCGCGCACCGAGACCGCGGCGTCGGTCGCCGACCGCGGCCCGCTCCAGTTCCTGGTCGACGCCGTCTCGGACAACGCGTTCGCGTCGTTCTCGAACAACGGGAGCATGCTGCAAGTCGTCGTCATCGCGATCCTGTTCGGGATCGGGCTGGTCCAGGTGCCGCCCGAGAAGGGGGCGCCGGTGCTCGCGTTCTTCGACGGGCTCAACGACGTCGTGATCAAGCTCGTCGACGTCGTGATGATGCTGGCGCCGATCGGCGTGTTCGCGCTCCTGGCCGACACCATCGTGGCCACGGCCGGCGACGACCCGACGCGCATCATCGGGCTGCTCGAAGGGCTGAGCTGGTACATGGCCGTCGTCACCGCCGCGCTCGCCATCCAGACGACCGTCGTTTATCCGACGATGCTCAAGCTGTTCTCGCCGATGGGGCTGAGGGACTTTTTCCAGGGGATCGCCCCGGCCCAGCTCGTCGCCTTCTCGACGTCGTCGTCCGGGGCCACGCTGCCGGTCACGATGGAGCGGTGCGAGGAGAAGCTGGGCGTGAGCGAGGAGGTGTCGAGCTTCGTGCTCCCGTTGGGGGCCACGATCAACATGGACGGGACGGCGCTCTACCAGGCCGTCGCGACGCTGTTCATCGCCCAGGCGTTCGGGCTCGACCTGGGCCTGGGCGCCCAGGTCACCATCGTGCTGACGGCCGTGCTGGCGTCGATCGGGACGGCGGCCGTGCCGGGCGCCGGCATCATCATGCTGGTCATCATCCTGGAGTCGGTCCAGGTGCCGACGGCCGGCATCGCGCTGATCCTGGGCGTCGACCGGATCCTGGACATGCTGCGGACGGTGACGAACGTGACGGGCGACGCGACCGTCGCCACCATCGTCGCCGCGAGCGAGGGGCAGCTCGGGCCCGTCAACCTGTCCGAGGACGGGGACCGGGTGCGCGTGGCCGCCTCGGCGCCCGCCCTGGCGGTTGCCCCAACGTCCGCGTCGACGACGCCCCCGGTGGGCCTCGACCCGGTCGACGTCTCCTGAACCACCCGCTCGCCATGATCCGCCTGGTCGCCGTTTCCCTGCTCTGCGCCGCCGCGTCCGCCCAGCCCGCTCCGGGCGGCGGGGAGCGGCCGGAGCCGCTGAGCCCGGCGGCCCGAGACGCGCTCGGCCTGGCGACCGACGCCGGCGCGGCCCTCTACGCCCAGGCGTACGACGACGCGCTGGCGTTCCGGCTCGACGCCGCGCGCGCCGGGTTCCGCCAGCTCGGCGCGCTGGAGCCCGGGTCGCCGGCCAGCGCGGTCGGCCTGGAGGGCGTCGCCCTGTGGCACGCGCTCGTCACCGAGGACGACCCGGCGTTCGACCGCTTCTACACGCTCAACGACTCGCTGACGACGCTCGCCGAAGAGATGGGCGACGCGCCCGGCGCCCGGTTGGCGGCGGCCACGGCCAAGCTCCACCGGGCGCTGTCGTTCGGGCGGCAGGAGCGGTATGCCCGCGCCGGCAACTCGTTTCGCGAGGCGTGCGGCCTGTTCTCGGACCTCGACGGGCCCGACGCCGCGTTCGGGCAGGGCGTCTGCGAGGTCGCCGCGGGGTCGGTCCCCCGGCAGTACCGCTGGCTCGCCCGCCTTTTCGGGTTCCGGGGGACCGTGGCCGGCGGGCTCGACAAGCTCGACCGGGCGTCCCAGGCCGGCGGCGCGCTCGCGGTCGACGCCGTGGTCGGGTTCGCCATCTCGGACGCGACGCTCAACGAGCGCCGGGGCGGGTCGGTCGACCGGTTGGTGGCCCTCGCCGAGACCCGGCCCGACTCGCCGGTGCTGGGCTACCTCGCCGGCTACCACCTGCTGCTCGACCGCCGGGCGGCCCCGGCCGTCGCCGCGCTCCGCCGCGCCCAGGCGGCCCAGGCCGCCGACGGCGTCGAGCCGGTCCCCTTCCTCGACGCCCACCTCGGGCTCGCCCTGTTCCGACAGCGCCAGTTCGCCGAGGCCGCGCCGCTGCTGGAGCGCTACGCGCGGACGTTCCGCGGCCGCGCCCTGGTCGCCCAGACGACGCTGCACGCCGGGCTGGCCTACGAGCTCACCGGCGACCGCCGCCGGGCCGTCTCGCTCTACCGGCGCGTCCGCGCCAACCGCGACTACGACTCGGACCTGTCGGCCGAGCGCGAGGCCGAGCGCCGCTTGGACGCCCCGCTGAGCGACGCCGACCGGGCGCTCCTGATCGGCGGGGCGGCCTACGACGCGGGCGACTACGACGAGGCGGTCCGCGCGCTCCAGCCCGTCGTCACCGACGGGGCGCTGCCGGCGGAGGCCCGCGCCGAGGCCGCCTACCGCACCGGCCGCGCCCGCCAGGCCCAGGAGCGCTGGGACGACGCCGTCCGCCACTTCCAGCTCGCCGCCGACCGCCCCGGCGACCCGCTCGCCAAGTGGGGGCCGTGGGCGGTCTACCACATCGGCGAGGTCCACGAGGCGACCGGCGACCTCGACGCCGCCGCCCGCCAGTACCGCGCGGTCCTCGACGACGAGACCGAGTTCGACTACCACAAGTCGCTCGAGCAGCGGACGCGCGCCGCGCTCGAGCGGATCGGCCGCTGACCCTGGCTCGCCTCTCTTCCCACCACCGATGAGACCGCTCCTCGCCCTCGCCGCCGCCCTGCTGGCTCCCGCGCTGGTCGCCCAGCCGGCCCTCCACGCCACGACGTGCACGCTGCACGACCACGGCGGCGTGGCCGCGAGCGGCGAGACGCTCGACGTGTTCGACGCGGCGCTCGTCGCCGACCTCGGGCCGGCCACGCGCGTGGTCTCCCGGGGGAGCGCCACGTTCGAGGTCGACTACGCGGGCTTCACGCCCCAGGCCCAGACCGCCTTCCAGCGGGCCGTCGACATCTGGGCCGAGCACCTGGTCTCGTCCGTCCCGATCCGCGTCCAGGCGTCCTTCGCCGCGCTCGGCGGGACCACGCTCGGCAGCGCCGGGCCGAACGTGACGGCCAACACGACGGGCCTCCCTCGGAACTCGACGTGGTACCCGTTCGCCCTCGCCGACGCGCTCGCCGGACGGGATCTCAATCCGGAGGACGACGAGTTCTTCTACGACATCGTCGCCCAGTTCAGCAGCAGCCGCACCGACTGGTACTTCGGCCTCGACGGCAACCCCGGAGCGAACCAGTTCGACTTCGTGACCATCGTGCTCCACGAGCTCGGCCACGGCCTGGGCTTCGTCGGCTCTGGGACGGTCGACGACGGGACCGGAGAGCGCGAGTGCACCGGGACCGCGGGGCTGGGGTGCTGGGGGCTTGGGCAGCCAGGACTTCCCCCTCGTGTTCGACCGCCTCGTCGACGACGAGGCCGGCATCCCGATGCTCAGCGCCCTCCGCTACCCGAACCCGTCGCGAGCACTGGGGGACTGCTTCGGAGCCAGGCCTTGTTTATCGACTCGCCGGAGGTCGTCCGCCTCTACGGCGAGCCCGCGCCGGTGTGGGCGCCGGTCTCGTTCAAAGAGGGCTCGTCGTTCTCGCACTGGGACGAGATCGTCGTCCAGGAACGTCGGCGGCGCTGATGACGCCGGAGGTCCGACGCGGCGAGGCGTACCAGGACCCCGGCGACATCACCTGCGCCTACTTCCGCGACATCGGGTGGACGCTGGGGCCCGGCTGCGAGTCGCTGACCGTCGACGGCGAGGACGGACCCGAGGCGTCGGCGCTCGCGGTCGCGGTGACCGGGCCGAACCCGTTCCGCCAGGCGACGACCGTCCGCGTGACGCAGGCGCAGGCCGGGCCCGTCCGAGTGACCGTCGTCGACGGGCTCGGGCGCGAGGTGGCCCGGCTGTGGGACGGCGCCGCCGGCACCGAGCGCTCGCTCGCCGTCCGGCCCGAGGGCTGGGCGTCGGGCGTGTACCGCGTCGTCGTCGAGTCGGAGGCGGGCGTCCAGTCGGTGGCCCTGACGCACGTCCGATGACCCGTCGGGCGCTGGCGCTCCTGCTCGCGGTGGTGGCCTGGCCGGCGTCGGCCCAGGCCGAGCGGTCGGACGGGCCCGCGCTGTGCCGGCTGCCCGTGGCCGGGTGGGCGGCGTCGCCGGCGGCGGCCGCCCGCGTCGCCCGCCCGTCCGCGCCCGAGTGCGACCCGGCCACGGAGGGCGCCCGGTTCGAGGTGACCTACACCGGGTTCCCCCCGGAGGCCGAGGGCGCCTTCCAGGCCGCCGTCGACACCTGGGCCTGCCGCGTCCGGTCCGGCCAGATCATCCGGGTCTCGGCCACCTGGGAGTCCCTCACCCCGACGACGCTGGGCTCGGCCGGCCCCTTCCTGTACCGCAACTTCGACGCCGCCCCGACGCGCGACGTCTGGTACCCCGCCGCCCTGGCCGACGCCCTCTCCGGCCGCGACCTGGGCGACGACGACCAGGCCGACGTCGAGGCTCTGTTCAACCGGGACTTCGACGACTGGCACTTCGGGCCCGGCCCGCCGCCGCCCGGCCTCTACGACCTGTACACCGTCGTCTTGCACGAGCTCGGCCACGGGCTCGGGCTGATCGGGGCGCTCGAGGTCGAGGGCGGGGAGGGGTTCGTGGGCCAGGACCCCGAGGGCGCCTTCGCCTACGACCTCCACGCCCAGACGCCGGCCGGCGTCTCGCTGCTCGACTCCGACGTGTTCCCCGACGGCTCGGCGGCGCTGGCGGCGGCGCTCCAGGAGCAGGTCCGGTTCGTCGGCCGCGCCGTCGAGCAGGTGGTGGGGCGGTCGGTCCCGCTGTACTCGCCTCAACGCTGGGTCCAGGGCGGGTCCTACTCGCACCTCGACGAGGACACGTTCGCGGCCGGCACGCCGGACGGGCTGATGACCCCGTTCGTCGCACGGGGCGAGCTCGTCGCCGAGCCCGGCAAGGTGGTCTGCGCCATGGTCGCCGACCTGGGGTGGACGCTGGCCGGACGGTGCGCCGAGCAGGTCGGCGAGCTCCCGGCGCTCGCCCCCCGCGTCGTCGTCACCCGCCAGGGCGCCAACCCGACGGCCGGCCGGACCACGGTGACGCTGACGAGCCAAGACCCGGTGTCGGTCCGCGTGGCCTTGGTCGACGTCCTGGGCCGCCGCGTCGTCGACTTCGGCCGGACCGTGCTGGTCAGCGGGCGGACCGAGGAGGTCGTGATCGACGGCGGCGCGCTCGCGTCGGGCGTCTACGTCCTGACGGTCGTCGGCGGCCCGGAGGCGGTCGTGTTGCCGCTGACGGTCATCCGGTAGGCCACTCGGTGGGGGGGCGGACGGCGAGAGTCGGGCGGTCGGACCGGGCGGGTCGGCCCACGCCGCCCCGTCTCACCACAGGTCTCGCGCAGCGGCCGTGTCTCGGCAACGAGACGAAGCGAGGAGGGGAACGGGGGTCGGGGACGACTGGCCTCGCGCCGAGGTCGGCGATTGGACCCCGCCGCGCGCCGCGCCAGCGTTCCCAACCCGCCGACTGACCATGGGGGGGGCGAGTTTGATCGATACCGGGGGGACGTTCCTCCCCCCGCCGTGCGCGACCGCCGCTCCTTCCTCCGCCTTCGTCGGCCGGCCGCTCCGCGCGCCGTTCGCGGGGCCGATCTCGCCCCGTTCGCCGCCTCGGCGGCCGACCCGTGGGACGAGGCCAAGGCGCGGCACCTGCTCCGGCGCGTGTCCATCCGGGCGACCGCCGACGACGTCCGCT
This sequence comes from uncultured Bacteroidota bacterium, assembly GCA_963848075.1. Taxonomy (GTDB): domain Bacteria; phylum Bacteroidota; class Rhodothermia; order Rhodothermales; family Rubricoccaceae; genus Rubrivirga. The sequence goes on along the minus strand of CAWKCB010000004.1, from coordinate 786,711 downwards.
GGGTCCAGGCGATGACGCCCGAGGCCGCCGTCGACCAGATCGTCGACGCGGCCGTCCGCCGGCCGCCGCTCCCCGAGCCGGACTGGATCGGCCTCCTGCGCCCGGCGCGCGGCGAGGACGACACGGCGTTCCGGGAGGTCCAGGACCGGGCCTACTACGAGCTGTACCACGGGACCATGAACCGCCTGGTGGGAGCCGGCCTGGCCGACCCCGCCGAGCGCTTGGGCGAGTCGCTCCGGGAGCGGATGACCGTGTTCTGGTCCAACCACTACGTGGCCGGAAAGACCCTGCCCCCGTGGGTCTTCCGCTACCGGAGCCTGCTCCGGGACCACGCCTTCGGCGACGTCCGCGAGGCCGTCCACGCCGTCGGCACGGAGCCGCTGATGCTGCGGTACCTCAACGGCAACCAGAACCGGAAGGGCGCGCCGAACGAGAACTACGCCCGCGAGCTCCTCGAGCTGTTCACGATGGGGATCGAGGGCCCGGACGGGGCCCCCAACTACGCCCAGTCGGACATCACCGAGCTCGCGCGCGCGCTGACCGGGTGGCGAACGCAGACCGATGAGGCCCCGTCCGTCTGGTTCGACCCGCGCCGGTTCGACGGCGGCGAGAAGACCGTCTTCGGGCGCACCGGGGCCTTCGGCTACGACGACGTGGTCCCGCTGCTGTTCGAGGCGCGGGGCGCCCAGATCGCCCACTTCCTCGCGGCCAAGCTCTACCGCGAGTTCGTGTCGCTCGACCCCGACGCCGACGTGGTGACCGCTATGGCCGCGCGGCTCGTCGAGTCCGAGTTTCGGGTCGAGCCCGTCGTCCGGGACCTGCTCAAGAGCGCCCACTTCTACGACGACGCGGCCGTCGGCGCGCTCGTCAAGTCGCCGGCCGAGCTCGTGCTCGGCTTGCCGATCCCGTTCGACCACGACCCGTCGGCGGACCCCCGGCGGACGGGCCGCTACCGGAACAACATCCGGCAGCTCGGCCAGGACTTGCTGGAGCCGCCCGACGTGAAGGGCTGGCGCGACGGCGAGGCCTGGATCAACACGAGCACGATCCTCGAGCGCGTCCGCTACGCGCAGTGGGAGGTGGCCCTCAACCGCCACACGCTCCTCGACGTCGTCGCCGACCGGCCGACGGCCTTCGTCGCCCGCGACCTCGTCCACGACCTCTACACCGAGACGTTCGTGCGCCCGCCCGACGCCGACGAGCTCGACGAGCTCACGGAGGTCCTGCTCGCGGGCACGCCGGCCGGGGCCTGGGACCCGACCGAGGCCGGGGGGCTCCAGCGCGTCCTCGCCTTCGCTCAACACCTCGTGGCCCTGCCCGACTACCAGCTCCGCTAGCCCATGTGCACGCACTCCCACCGGGCCGTCGGCCTGGAGCACGGCCACGCCCACGACGCCGACCACCAGGCCTGGACGCGGCGCGACTTCTTGGTCCGCTCGGGGCTGGCCGCGGCCGGCGCGTCGGTCCTGTACGGGGCGCCGGCCCAGGCCGCGGCGGCCCGCGCGCTCGGCAGCCCGGGCCTGGTGGGCAGCCTCCAGGCGCTCGAGACCGACCGCGTGCTGGTGCTCCTCCAGCTCCAGGGCGGCAACGACGGGCTCAACACGGTCGTCCCGGTCCGCAACGACCTCTACTACAGGGCCCGGCCGGGGCTCGCGATCGCCCCAGCCGACACGCTCCGGCTCGACGACGACTACGGCCTCCACCCGGCGCTCGCCCCGGTCCACGACCTGTGGCGCGACGGCCAGGTCGGGGTCGTCCACAGCGTGGGCTACCGGAACCGGAGCCTGTCCCACTTCGAGGGGGCCGACGCCTGGGCCTCGGCGCGCGACTCGCCCGACGAGCCGGGGTGGGAGACGGGGTGGTCGGCCCACGCCGCCGCCGCGGTGAGCGGTGGCCACAGCGCGGTCCCGCCGTCGGTCCAGATCGGGACGTCCTACCCGCTCATGATGACGGGGCCCGACGGCCAGGACGGCGTCACGTTGCCGAACCCCCAGCTGTTCGACCGGATCGTCGCCTCGGGCGAGCTCTACGACACCACCCGGCTCCCCGACACCGACTACGGCCGCCGCGCCTCGTTCGTCCGCACGGTGGCCAACAGCGCCAACCAGTACCTGGGCCAGATGCAGCAGGCCGCCCGCGGTGTCGCGAACGCGGCCGAGTACCCGACCACGACCCAGGGCGGGCAGCTGGGCCACTCGCTGGCGGCCGTCGCGCGGCTCATCAAGGGGCGGCTGGGGACGCGCGTCTTCCTCGTCCGCCTGGGGAGCTTCGACACGCACGCGGGCCAGGCCGGCCGGCACGAGTCGCTGCTCCGCACGTTGGGCGCGTCGGTCGCCGCGTTCTACCAGGACCTGGCCGCGAGCGGCGACGCCGAGCGGACGCTGACGATGACGTTCTCGGAGTTCGGCCGCCGCGTGGCCGAGAACGGCTCGGCGGGGACCGACCACGGCACGGCGGCGCCGCTCTTCCTGTTCGGCCCCGGTGTCGAGGGCGGGTTCTCGGGCACCGGCCCGGACCTCGCCGGCTTGGACGCGGAGGGCAACCTGGCCCACTCGACCGACTTCCGGAACGTGTACTCGACCGTCTTGGGGTCGTGGCTGGGGCTGGACGCGGCCGTCACGGGCTCCATCCTGGGCGACGCCTACGCCCCGCTCGACCTCCTCGCCACGCCGGCCCCCGCGGCGACGACGACGACGGACGTCCCTGCCGACACGCTCGACCTGGCCGTCCCGGCGCCGAACCCGGTCCGCACGTTCACCACCGTCCGCTACCGCCTGGCCGCCCCGGCCGACGCCGACCTCGCCCTGTACGACACGTCGGGCCGCCAGGTCGCGACGGTGGCCTCGGGCCCGCACGGCGCCGGGGCCCACGTCGCCGAGCTCGACGCGCACGGGCTGGCGGCCGGCCTCTACGTGCTCCGCCTGCAGGCGGGGGCGGAGATGCGGACGCAGACGCTGACCGTCGTCCGCTAGCGGTCGGCACGGTTCCGGCCCCGTGTCTCGGACGGCGCCGCTGTCGGTCGTGCCGCCTCGCGGCGACGGACCGCCGGGTCCCGGTGCTCCGCCGAAAGGGCGGAGCGGTCCGCCGTCCGGACGGTTCGGCCCGGGCACAGGACGCGACGTGAAAGCGTCGGACGCCACGGGCCATGGCCGCGTGGTGCGCGGCGATCAACGGTGGGACACGCCAAGCCAGCCTGGGTTCGCTCCCGGCTCAGACCCGGCGCACCGGGTCCCGTTGTCGTCATGTGAGGATCGGGCGATAGCGGCCGAGCCGCCCCCTTGAGGGGGCTCCGGCGGAGCCGGTGGGGGTGTCCGTTCGTGCTGGACACCGCCGACGCCCCCCGCCGGCTGGCGCCGGCCCCTCCCTCAAGAGCCTGCCCTCGCGAAGGCGGGGGAGAAGGTGGGACACCCTCAACGCCCTCTTAGCCGCACGTCCCGCCAAACCGCTCGCTCAGTGCGAGCGGTCGGGACTCACCGGCCGGGGCCTCTGCGCCATCCGAGCCCGTGATCGCGTAGCGGTAGCAGTCGTAAGCGTCGTGCGACGCTCGGCTCGGCAGAGGCACTTCGAACAAGTCCGAGCCCCCCGGTGCCAGCGGAACCGTGCGTTGGACTTCGTGCTCGACATCGAATTCCTCGGAGAACTGAGGTTCGAGCGAGACCGTCACGGTGAGGAAGTGGAGGGGGAGGGCGCCCGTGTTCCGCACGTCGAAAGCGAGCCCGGGCAGACCACGCTCGTCCAAGATGACCTCCTCGATCGAGGCGACCTCGACGGCGTAATCCCCGGTGCTCCCGGAGTCGCACGCCGCGAGGACGAGCGGCAAGGCGATCAGCGCGGGCAAGAAGCGGTGGAACGTCACGAGAGGAAAAGTGAGACCATGTGCGTGCAACGTAAAGGTCCGGGCTGCGGCGGAGCCACCCACTCTACCGCAGGGCTGTCGCAGATCCCAGCCCTCCCCCGGACGTCGTCCTGAGCGGAGGCCGTCGGCGGCCGGAGTCGAAGAGCCTGCCCTGAGCCTGCCGAAGGGACCTCGACGCGCGAGAGGCGGCCTAGCGCTTGTCATGGACTCGATCCGTCGACCGTCCTCAGCACCCCAACGGCCGTCGTTGGCTGGCGCCTCCCGCCTCCGCAGGGGCAGGCTCGCTTTGCGGTCCCGCGCACGCGGGGATCCAGCGCCCTCGCTGCCTCGCCCTCCCATTCGCCGTCATTCCCGCGCACGCGGGAATCCAGCGGTCGAGAGCACAGCGGGGTCCGCTCACTGGATCCCCGGTCGGGGCCGGGGATGACGGCGTTGGAGGATTCGAGAGACCCGCGTTCTTGCTCCCCGGCGTCGCTCAGGTCCATGACAAGCTCTAGCGCTCACCGGCGACGCGTCGGGATCCCCTCGACTCCGCTCAGGGCACGCCTTCGACAAGCTCACGATGACTCGTTCTGGGGAGGATGTCGCCCCCCGCCGCCCGGTGCCTGGCACCCGACGGCGGGGGACGGGCCCTACCGGACCACGACGGCCTGGCGCGTCAGGACGTGGCCGGTCGCTTCGAGGCGGACCACGTAGACGCCGGCCGAGAGGGCGTGGGCGTCGAGACGGACGTCGTGGCGCCCGGCCGGGACCGGCCGGTCTTCCAAGACGGCGACCTCGCGGCCCCGGACGTCGTACACCGACACCCGGACCGGGCCGGCCTCCGGCGTCTCGTACGTCAGGCGCGTGCTGCCCGCGAACGGGTTCGGGCTCGGCGCCGAGAGGTCGATCCCGGCCGGCCCGCCGTCGCCGGCCGCCAGCGAGGCCCCGATGCGCAGGACGAACCGGTCCTGGGCCGCCGACCCGTTCGCGAGGTCCGACTCCAGCGCCTCCGGGAGCGACGGCCGCGGCGTCACCGTGAAGCTGTACTCCGACGCCGCGTGGAGGTCGACGACGTGGCCGGTGGTGAGGTCCACGAGCTCCATCGGCGTGCCGGCCGGGAGGTTCGACGAGGACCAGTGGAGCGTAAAGTCCGAGAGCGTCCCCCGGGTCTCCATCGCGAGCGAGACCTCGCCGACGGCGAGGGGCCGGGCGTCGTGGCCCAAGAACGCCCACCCGTTCCGGGCCCCGACCAGCGCGTACGTCTCGGACAGCGGCTGGAACTTCTCGGCGTCCTCCTCGATGTCGAACGCGGGCCGGGCGGTGTCGAAGAAGGCGAACGTCATGGCGCCGTCGCGGACGGGGTCGCCGTCGACGCCCATCCCCTCGAGCCAGAACGACAGGAGCGCCTCGTCGCCGGCCTGCACCCGGTCGCTCGTGGCCGACGCCGAGGCGGGGATCGTCAGCGTCCGCGGGCGGTCGTTGCGGCGCGGGCCCTTCGCCCGGACCCGGAACGCGCCCCAGGGCTCGACGGTCTCGGGCGACGCCTCCCACGACCGCGTCGTCGCGTCGTACACCCAGACCGGCGAGAACGCCGGGAGGTTGTCGCCGCCGGGCCACGCCTGGACGTTCGTGACGTCGAGCGGCTCCCCGAACGGGTTCGCGAGGAAGTTGAACCGGGAGCCGTCCGTGTCGAGCTCCACCTCGACGTCGTCGGTGTTGGCGGGGAGCTCGGTGAAGAGCGTGAACGGGAGGCCCGGGCTCGCGCTGATGTCGGGGTTGCCGACCTCCCGGTCGTAGACGAGCCAGCGGAACGCCCGGCCCAGCTGGAGCACCTCGCCGGTGCCGGACGACACGGTCCAGTCCCCGGCCGAGGCGTCGTAGTCGGTCCAGAGGTTGGCGAACGACGCGGACGGGTAGTAGCCCGGGACGCCGCGGACGAGCATCTGGCTCGCCAGGTCGTCGACGGTGACGCCCTCGGCGGGCGGCCCGAAGTAGCGGACGCCCGTGTTGCCGGCGACCACCATGCTCGTCCCGAGCTTGGGCTCGGGGGCCGCCTTGGCCACCACGTAGACGCCCTCGGCGGCGAGGCCGCTCACGAACGACGAGGACGGGTCGAACTCGACGGTCACGTCGCCCCCCGCGTAGACCGTCGACGTCGACGCGTCGTAGACCCTGAACTCGGGGACGTCCCCGTCGGTGAACCCGTCGGTGACAGGCGTGACGGGGTCGTCGGCCCAGATCGACAGGGCGAAGGCCGCCCCGTCCCACTGGCCCCACCCGACGCAGGTCCCGTCGGGCCCGAACACCGCGATGGCGTCGCCGGGCGCGAGGGAGCCGCTGGGGGTCTCGATCGAGGGCGACGCCGGCACGATCATGACGGCGCTGGTGCCGGTCGCCGCGTGGCAGCCCACGAACGGGGCGGGAGGGGAGGGCGCCGCGAGGGCGACGAGGAGCGTGAGGAGGAGGGCCATTCGGGGTGGGGGGGGAGACCCCACCCGTATCACCGCCTTCGTCTCGGAGTGCGAATGGGCTCCCGCTTCGTCGGCCGTCCGTTACGTCGAGATCGCCGATCCCCGAGAGCGGCGCCCGTGGCCGGATGCGTGCGCCAGAACCGCACGTGTCATTGACCTCAACTCCCCCGTTGACCGCGTCGAGAAGCCGTACTGTGTACCCTGGTCCATCCATCCCCGCGGTCCGCCCGCGCTCGCGTATGCTCCCCTCCGAACCCCAACCCCGCCGGAACGCCCGGGGAGTCCAGCAGGTCGAGGAAATCCTCGACCTCCTCTACCGCCGGCGGTGGCTCATCGCCATCACGTTCCTCGTGTGCGGGGGCCTCGCCGCCGCGTACGCGCTGACGCAAACGCCGATGTACCGGACCTCCGCCCTGGTCCTGGTGGACCTGGACCGGAAGGGGGGCGGCGCGGGCGCGGGCGGAAGCCCCTCGGCTCCTGACCTCTTCGTCCGGGACAGCCGGACGGTCCAGACGGAGCTCTTCGTCCTCAACGCCTCGCGGGGCATCCGCGAGCGGGTGCGCGAGCGGCTCGAGAGCGAGTACGGCCGGGTCCCCCCGGGGAACGTCTCGTTCTCGCTCGCGGACCGGAACGTGTCGAGCGGGATCAAGATCAGCGCGTCCAGCACGAGCCCGGAGGCCGCCGCGGCGCTCGCCAACGCCCACGCGATCGAGTACGTCGCCCAGACGCAGATCTCGAGCCGGAGCTACCTCACGTCGACCCGGGAGTTCCTCCAGGAGCAGGCCGACCGGCTCCGGGGCGAGGTCACCTCGGCCGACTCGAAGGTCGCCGGGCAGATGTCGTCGGCGGGCGGCGCGTCGCTCGGCAACAACGCCCTGCTGTCCCAGCTGTCGTCGCTCGAGGCGGCGCTGAGCGAGGCCCAGATCAACCGGCAGATGCGGGTCAACCGGCTCCAGGCGATCGAGGACCAGCTCAACGACATCACGCCTCACATCGCCGACCGGATGGGGTCGGACACCGACCGGCGGATCGCGACGATCGAGAGCGAGATCACGCAGCAGGAGACCCTGCTCCGGCCGATCCAGGAGCGCGAGGCCCGCGGCGCGGCGATCAACGAGGCGGCCGCTCGGGCGATCCGGTCGCGCCTGACCAGCCTGGAGCGCCAGAAGGCCGAACTCAGCCAGCGCTACGTCAACGAGGTGATGGAGGCGGGTGGCATCGCGGCTCCGGGCGAGGCCCTGTCCTACGTCAACAACCTCCAGGGACAGGCGTCCCAGGAGCGGATCGAGCTCTCCGGCCTCGACGGCCGGATCGGCCAGCTGAGGAGCCGGATCGGACAGGTCTCGTCGGAGCTCGGGCGGGCGCCCTCGGAGACGATCTCGCTCGAACGGGCCTCGCAAGATCGCCAGACGGCGTCGAGCGCTTACGCGTCGGTGGCCGAGCAGCTCCAGCAGATGCGGGTCCTGGAGGCCTCCGAGCCGGGGTACGCCCGGATCTTGCGCGAGGCCCCCGTCCCGTGGCTCCCGGACGGGCCGGGCTGGCTCCGGACCCTCTTCCTGGGCCTGGGCATGGGCCTCGGCCTCGGCGTCGCGCTCGCCTTCGCGAAGGACAAGCTCGACAACAAGATCTACAAGCCGGAGCACGTGGCGGCCCTCGGCCTCCCCGTCCTCGAAGTCGTCCCCAACATGGACGCGGTGGTCAAGGACATCCTGGGTGGGGTCGAGCGGATTCGGGTGGGGGACCACGACATGGCCTCCCAGCTCGTCACGATCCACGCCCCGCTCTCGCCGGCGTCGGAGGTGTACCGTCACCTCCGGACGGCCATCCAGTTTAGCCGCCCCGACACGGTCGTCCAGACCCTGCTCGTGACCAGCGCGGGAGCGGGAGAGGGCAAGTCCACGACGGCCTCGAACCTCGCGGCGGCGTTCGCGCAGGCGGGCCGGACGACGGTCATCATCGACGCGGACCTCCGGCGTCCTCGCCTCCACGAGGAGTTCGGGGTCCCGTCGGACGCCGGCCTCTTCCAGCTCGTCCAGCTCGGCACCTTCGAACCCGAGACGCTCCGCGAGGCCCTCGACCCCTTCCGCGTGGGGGTGGACAACCTCTTCGTGGTGCCGGCCGGTGCCGTCGCGGTCGGCACCCCGTCGGGGACGCCGGGCACGGGCCAGTGGTCGGTTCCGAACCCGGCCGAGGTCCTGGGCTCTCCCGAGATCCGGGCCCTCCTGGCGGGCCTCCGAGAGATCGTCGACGTCATCATCCTCGACACGCCGCCGGTCCTGGCCGCGACCGACGCCGTCCTCCTCTCGACGCAGGCCGACGCGACCCTCTTCGTGACGAGCGCGGGCCTGTCCAAGTCCGGCGACATCCAGCAGGCGATCTCGCACCTCGACGATGTCGGGGCGAAGGTGATCGGCGCCGTGCTCAACCGGTTCTCCCTGGAGAGCGCGTTCGGCTACGCGTACACGTACGGCCACTACTCGAAGTACGGAGCGTACTCGAAGTACGGACCGTACACTCAGGACGCCGCTCCGAAGAAGAAGGCCAAAAGCAAGTTCTTCGCCAAGCCCTCTACCCACTGATGGTCTCGTTGTCTCGCGCCCCTCTCGTCGCTTACGCAGGGGTCCTGCTCCTCGTCCTCGCCCTGGCGCACGCGCCGGCGGCCCAGGTGGACTCGGGCTCGATCGGGGTCCCGGTCTCCCAAGGGACGTCTTACTTCGTCTTCGCCGAGCCGGGCGCCCCGACCGTCGAGCTCGTCGTGCTAGGGGATGGGATCCGAAACGGGATCTACCGGATCCAGCAGGGGACGAGCCTGATCGAGACGCTGGCCCTCATGGGAGGGACGGCCCGGTCGGACTCGACGGACCGGGCCGTCGTGACGGCCACCGTCCGGGTGCTCCGCGACTCCGGAGCCGGCCTCCGCCCGGTCTACGAGTCCCCGACGTACGACCTCCTCGCCAACGTGAGCCAGCATCCGGAACTGGTCACCGGCGACGTCATCGAGTCCAGGGTCGACACCGAGGAGTTGAGCGAGCCGTTTACGTTCGCGGAGGGGCTCCAGATCGCGAGCCGGATCACATCTCTGCTGACGTTCGCGATCTCCATCTACTTCTTGTCCACAGGGAACAGCAGGTAGTAGTCACGTGCAAGGCGAAGAGGGTCGTGCGACGTATCGCCTTCCTCGCATTCCCTGTCTCCCGCCTGCTGCTTCGGGGCGTTGCGGGCCCGACGATCCCACCGTGTCCACTGGCGCGTCTCCGTCCTCTCCCACGATGAGAACGCACGACGAGTCGGGGAGGCGCTGACCCCTCCCAAGGGTGCCGGGGCCTATGTTGGCCGGCACACGACCGACCCCTCTCCCGTAGCCATGGACCTCTCGCTGGAAACCCCTGTGATGATCGAACAAGGCGTCGCCGTCGCCGACCTCGGCGACGAGGCCGTCCTCCTCGACCCCCAGTCGGGCAACTACTTTGGGTTGAACGACGTGGCCACGAGGATCTTGGAGCTCGCGGGTGAGAGGACGACCGTCGCTAGGATCGTCGACCAGATGATGGGCGAGTTCGAGGTCGAGAGGCCCCAGCTCGAGAGCGACGTGATCGCGTTCGTGCGGGAGCTCAAGCAGAACGGTCTCCTCCGTGTCGGGTGAGCTATGGACCCGGTGACTCCTGAGACCCAAGCTCGTCGTCCGCTCGCTCGGATTGGGCGCGCGGCCACTCGCGTCTCTGCGGGGCAATGGCTCGATCTCGCTCGCGCCTCCATGTGGATCGTGGGGACTCGGGCGGCGCTCTACGTCCTGCCCTGGCGACGGGTCTCAAGCACGTTCGAGACCAAAAGGAGAGAGCTGGGTCCCACCAATCGGCTCCGAGCGAAGCAGACGGTGTGGGCGGTCCACACCGCCGCGAAGTGGCTCCTCGGAGAGAAGCCGTGCCTGACGCAGGCCCTCGTGGCCCGTCACCTACTCCGCCCCTATGGAGTGGAGACCAGCCTCCACCTTGGGGCGATGCGCTCCGAGGGGGGCGCCGTTGAGGCGCACGCGTGGCTAGAGCGGGACGGCGTCGTGGTCATCGGCGGCGACGTCTCCCCTCAGAAGTACGTCCGGTTCAGGACGGGCGCCAAGACCTCGTAGCCGTCCCGGACGTCCGCGGAGTCCCCATCGACGCGCGCTACCCGAGGGCCGGCCCGACGGGGGAGACGTCGAGGGAGGCGTCGTCGTCGGCGGGGTCCGGAGCGGCGGCCCGCTCCATCTGAGTCGTCCACGAACGGGCGTATTTGCCGTCCCGCCGGACGAGCTCCGAGTGGCTCCCGGTCTCGATGATCTCTCCGTCCTCGATCACGTGGATGATGTCGGCTTGCATCGCCGTGGTGAACCGGTGCGTGATGATGAGCGACGTCCGGCCCTGGACCATCGCTTTGAACCGGAGGACCCACTCGTTCTCGGCCCAGGAGTCCATGAAGCTTGTCGGCTCGTCGAGGACGATGATGGGGGCCTTCCTCAGGAACGCGCGCGCGAGCGCGACCCGCTGCCACTCCCCGCCGCTCAGTTCAGTGCCGCCCGAGAACCACCGGCCCAGCAGGGTGTCGTAGCCGGAGGGGAGGTGCTCGATAAAGTCCGTGGCGCCCGCCTCGCGAGCCGCCCGGTCGATGTCGGCCCGCGATCCGCCGGACGCGATCTCCTCGGCACCGGGCTTCAGGTTCCCCAGGGAGATGTTCTCATGAGCCGTCATCTGGTACCTCATGGGAAACTGGAACATGACGGACACGTGCTTGCGCAGCGAGTCGATCTCGAAGTCCCGGATGTCGACCCCATCGACCAGCACGCGCCCCACCTCGGGGTCGTAGAACCGGCACAGCAGCTTGATCAGCGTGCTCTTGCCCGCCCCGTTCTCGCCGACGATGGCGACCATCTTGCCCGCGGGCAACGAGAGCGAGAACTCTTCGAGGGCCGGCCGCTCGGAGCCCGGGTAGCGGAACGTGATGTTCTCGAAGACCACGCCGTCCCGGATGTGGCCCGGAAATGGGGTCGGCGTCTCGGGGTCGACGACCTCGTTCTCGAAGTTCAGGAACGTGAACACCTGCTCCAGGAACAGGGTGTTGGTGTAGAGCTGGCCGGCGCTCCTCAGGACGGCCCCGACCATGTTCTGACCCTGGTTGAACGCGGAGTAGAACAGGGCGAGGTCGCCGATCGTCGCCTCCCCACGCAGGGCCGCGCTTCCGACCCACCACATGGCGATGCCCGTCCCGCCCAGGGCCAGCAGCGCCGCGAGGACTCGGGCGGAAAGCTGGCGCCGCAAGATGTCGAGCTGCTCGGACCGCAGGGTCTTCCGGACCTCCTGGTACTTCCGCCTGAAGATGGACCCCAGCTGGTTCATGCGGACCTCCGCCGCACCGGCGTCCGAGGCCACCATCATGTCGTAGTACTGGGCCCGACGGCGGAGCGCGGTCGAGCGGTGCCACCACGCGTGGGAGATCCGGCTGAACTTGAGGAGCACGACGAACGCCGGCAACGCCCCAACGACGAGGACGGCCGGGATCACCCACCCGTACTGAAACAGGAGGAACCCCAGCGACAAGAACCCTACGGCGGCCTGCACCAACGATCCCGCGTCCCGGGTCAGCTGGAGCACACGCGTACCGGCCTGGGAGTTCGCCTGCTCCAGGAGGTCGTGGTACGACGAGGACTCGTAGAACGCGAAGTCGGCGGCGGCGGCTCGGGTGTGGAGGAGGTTCTTGAGGTAGTCCGAGACGTGCTCGGCCTGCCCCACGCTCACCCACTCCTGGATGCTGCTGGCCACACGCTGGAGGATCAGCACGGCCACCATCAGCAGCGTTGGCACCGCCACCGTCTCGACGACCGACCACCCGAGGCCCTGGCCGATGCTCTCGGCAAAGGCGTCGACCACGAGCTTGGTCAGGTAAACGGTCGCCGTCGGCAGGAGCCCCGCGATCAAGAGCAGGATGGCCCACGCCACGGTCCAGCCCTTCGCGGCCTGCCAGATAAGTCGGGATGCCTCGACGGCGTACCCCACCCGTGGGGTGGCGTCGCGCAGGAGACCTCGGATCGTCTGGATCACGGAGCGGGCTCTAGGAAGTGCTCAGGCCGGGCACACACGCAGTCACTGCGCCAGGTCGCGGTCGACCGCGTCGAGGTGCTGGTCGATCTGGTCGAACCCTCGGCGGCGGACGAACCGGCGGACGAGTCCTGGGCGGACGAGCTCAGCGAGTTGGTCGAGGTGGGCCGATGCATAGGTCGGATCGGTGAACGCGTTGAACGCCCAGGTTTGCCGGAACAGGCTGAGGAGGGCCTCTTGCCCGGGGACGGGGAGGATGTCAGTCGCCGGGTGGTCTACATCGTCGATTAGGTAGATCCTCTTAACCGGCGCCTCGTCGCGCTCGTGTGTCAACGTTCGCATGCGTTGGTCTCCCGCGGACCACGTCGGAAGCAGCGAGTCGTACTCGGACACCATCGCCCGTCCCGTCTCCTCTCGGATCCGGATGAAGGGGGCCGCCGGCAGCGCCACAGGACCGCTCGGGTCCATCCGGATCGCCATGACGTCGTCGCCGAGCACGGAGTGGCCCCGCTGGCGGTAGGCCTCCGCGAGGGTCGACTTCCCACTCCCGCCCGCCCCGACGAAGCCGACGGCGTCGCCCCGTATGGAGACGGAGCAACCGTGGAGGACGAGGTGGCCCCGTTGCCGGAGGGCTACGGCCAACGGCTGACCGATCAGGCACTGCTCCACCAAGTCCTCCGGCATCTTGTCCTTCCTGTAGAACGTGACGCGCTCGCCTCTCTCCGCGAGGTAGAAGAGGTTGTTGTAGAAGTGAGCCGCGACGACGGGGCCTCCGAGCTCCTGAGCCACCTCGGAGTGCTTCGCGTTCCACTCTTCCTCCGTCACCTCGTGGATCTCAATGTCGGGCGTCCCCTGGTGGGGATGGAGGCCGGGGAGCTGGACGTCGGACCCGATGCAGAAACCGAACAACTGATACGAATACACAGGGTCTGGCTCCGAGGCCTATGGGGTTCTGAGACTTCGAGGATAGCAGTTGGCAGGGAGGACCTACATGACAACGGCGAGGAGAGCATGGTGTCTCTCCCCGCCGCTTACCACTCCGTCACTGCCGGGGCCTGCGATACTACTGAACCCTCCCCCCGAAGTCCTCGCACTGGTTGGTAGTCGGGTTCGGAATCTGACAAGCGAACTCGGACGACGGGCCGGGCAGGATGACCTGTCCGTTCGGAACGAAGATGACGTCGCTCTGAGAGTCGCTACCGGAGAACCCGGTGAGCGAGGCGACGTCGCCGAGCGGCGTGAGGGAGGGGGCGGTGTACGTCTTCATGGCGTGGCCTATAAGTAAGGGGGGAGGGACAGAGCGAGGCGTTCTCTCACCAGAGTGGTCCTCGCATCTACGGCGTGTCGGATTGCCGTACGACTTTCGCTTTCGCAAAGGAGAGGGGCAGGTCGTCTCCTGTCCCTCCCTGCTCTACACAGGCCTTAGGCTACGGAGCCTGGCACTGATTGGAAGTCGGGTTCCGGATCTGGCAGGCGAACTCGGACGACGGGCCCGGGAGAACGACCTGGCCGTTCGGAATGAAAATGACGTCGGTCTGGGTGTCGCTGCCGGAGAACCCGGTCAGGACGGTCACGTCGCCGAGGCACGTGAGCGAAGGGGAACTGTATGATTGCATGGTGTAGCCCGGGGAAACGGGCTGGGGGGAATACAAAGTCGAGGGCTTCTCTCACCGATGGCCCTCTGGGTGGGATGTGCGCTGCGATGGAGCCTCGAATGGGACTGTCGCACGCTTCTTTCTCCGACAGGAGGGGCAAGGGGAGCATAGTCCCCTCACCCCTCACGGTTCGAACGCGGTGCTCAGGCTACGGAGCCGAGCACTCCTCAGCGGTCGGGTTCGGAATCTGGCAAGCAAACTCCGAGGACGGACCGGGCAGGTTGAGAACGGAGCCGGTGTTCGTGATGATGACGTCCTGCTGGGTGTCGCTGCCGGAGAATCCGGTGAGCGACGCGACGTCACCGAGCGCCTTGAGGCTGGGCGAGGTGTAGGTCTTCATGTGATCGAGTGGGGAGTGTGAAAGTGAGCCGAGCTAGACGCCGCGGCGGAGTCGCCACCGGTGGGTTCTGCTTCCGCAGTCCAAGAGGGGCACAGGGAGTATACAGCGGTCGCTGCAACCTCCAATACCGCTTTTCTCTGGTGAGGCTGTCTCTTCTGGCGCACGCCACGCGAGCGATCCGTCTCTCGAGTCCGGTTCTCTAGGTCAAGGGTGCAAAATCGTTACGTGCAGTCCGTTTAACGCGGTTCGTCCGGGAGAGTTCGCCCTCTTCGCTCCTACACAAACAGGAGGGCGCTCCCTAGAGGAGTCCGTTCTTTTCGAGGAGTTTATACGTCGTGTAGAGCTGGGACAGCAGCGTCCTCTCGGCCCCAACGTCCGAAGAGGCGGGCGACATCACCTGGCGGTGCAGGTCTCGAAGGCGTTCCGGCCGGACGTACTCGGCGAACGGCCCCGGATCCGCGGCCCAGGTCGCCAGGCGCTCGTCCTCGAACGTCGTGAAGGTGTGGACGTAGGCGGCGGTGTGGTCGGACTTCCCGGCCCGCTCGGAGATGGCCCTGGGCAGGACGTCTCGGAGAGCCGTTCGGAGGACGTACCGGGTCCACCCATCGCGGAGAAGCATCTCGGGCGGGAGCCCGAGGCTGTACTCGACCAGCGTCCGGTTGAGGAAGGGGTGGCGGGACTCGATGCCGAACGTGCCCGTCACGACGTTGACCTGGGTGATCCCCCGGGTAAAGACGGGGCTCTGGAGGATCTGGAGCCGGCCGTCGACGACGGACCCCGCGTCGGCTTGGTCGATGGGGGTCGCGCCCGCAGCTGTGGCCAACTCGCGCAGGCCCGTCCGCCGGGCAAAGTCCGGAGAGACCACGTCGAGGCTGAGCGCTGCGACGTCGGACATGGAGCGAGCCGGCGCGGCGATGCCCAAGAGGGGGCGTGCCAGCGCCCTCGCCAGCTGCGAGCGGGACACGCCGAGGTGTCGCCTCGCCCCGAGAACGCCTCGAGCCAGGCCTCGGACGTCCCGCCTCAGCGCGAGCTCTTGGAGGGCCCCGAACCCCGACTTGGCGAACACACGACCCGGCGACGTCAGGAGCCGCTGGAACGGCTGGAGCTGGTCCTCGCGCCGGAACCGGTCGGAGACGGCCACGGCGTGATCCGCAAAGAGCTTCCAGTCGCCGCGCGTTGCGAGGGCGTCGAGGTGCTCGAGGCCGTGGCCCACCACGTTGTCGCCATCGTGGCCATCGAGGAGCACCTGGACCCCGCTCGACCGGGCCTGTTCGAGCATCGCCAGCACGATGTGGTGGTTCCCCCCGGCCGGGTCGTCGTCGACCCGGGTGTACATGTCGTCCAGGTTCTCCAGCGGGCTGACCTGGTCGCCGTCGAGGAAGTGGGGGACGATCCCGCCCTCGTCGGTGACGGACTCGATGTAGGGGCGCTCGTTCGAGTCCGGGACCCCGTCGTAGACGGCCGAGAACGTGTGGAGCGGGAGCGAGCGCTCGCGCAAGACGTCCCGGGCCACGCACGCGACCGACGACGAGTCGAGCCCGCCGCTCAGGTACGACCCGGCGGGACCTTCGCCCCGAGAGCAGGCCGTGACGGCGTCCCAGAACCGTGACCGGAACCCCTCGACAAGGTCGTCGTGGGTGCGCCCGTGGAGGCCCGCCTCCGGCGCGAGTCGGTAGAACGAGGCGGTCTCGGTCCCGCCGGGGGAGACGGTGAGCGCCTCGGCGGCGCCGAGCAGCGAGACGCCCTCGTAGATCGTCCGCCGCGCGTCGGCCCGGATCAGGGCGAGGTACTCCGCGAGGCGGACCTCGTCGAGCACTTTCGGGACCAACCCCGACGCGAACAGCGCCTTCGGCTCGCTGGCGAACGCGAAGAGGGACGCCGTCCGGTGGACGTAGAGCGGGCGGACGCCGAACGGGTCGCGAGCGCAGGTCAGGGTGGACCGGTCGCGGTCCCAGATGGCGGCGGCGAAGTCCCCGATCAGATGGGAGAACCCGTCGCGGCCCCACTGGAGGAACGCCCGTAGGATCAGGGCTTGGTCGGAGAGCCGTGCGACGTCGGCCGGAGGGAGGCCGAGCCGGGCGCCCAGCTCCGAGCGGTTGTCCAGCCGGGCGTCCGCGACGATCGTGTAGCGTCCGTCTCCGTCCTGGTCGACCTGCTCCGCGGTGGTCGGCGTCGTCGCGTGGGGCCTGTAGGCCAGGCATGCGCTTCCTTCGCGGAGGACCGAGAGGGCTCCCGGGCCGCGGTGCGCGAGCACGCGGCCCATGGCGTGGGCCGGCTCGGCGTCGGGGGGGCGGCCGTCGAAGAAACAGTATCCGGCGATCGCGCTCATCTATAGGGTGGAGAGTGCTGGCCCTGAGGCCGGCGAGCCGTCGGCGAAGTGCGGCCGACGACGGAGAAGACGCCCGTTCGCGTGTCCTGCTCCGGATACGGGCGCGGCCTGCGAACGCTAGAGTACGGAGCGGCCCGGAGCGGGGTCTGTGGACGCGCTCCGAATTGCCGAGGCGACGCGTCGGGTGCGGTCTGGGACTCTGCCACTAGGCTCCTCGGATCGAAGGGCGCTGAGGCCGGCGCGGGCGGGGGCGTGTGGGGAGTTGGCGTGGGCGATGGCAAGCATCTTGCCAGAAGGAAGCGCAGACCTCGGTACCCCTCTTCGAGGGATCGGCCGGCCCCCAACGGGTCGAAGCTGGAAAGAAGCTCTTGGCCGCCGCCGCTGCATTGATACTATCCTCCCCTTGGCTCCCTTGACTGCTCTGTCTACGCACACGTCTCTTTCCTCCCCAGAGTTCGAGCTCGTCCGGCTGGCGGCCCGGTCGACCCTCGACTCGGCCCGCATGGCCGAGCTCCGCTCGGTGGCGTCCTCGGACCTCGACTGGCCGCGGGCGATCACCCTCGGGGCCTACCACCGGATGCTCCCGCTGCTCCACTTCCACCTGCACGGACGGGCCCAAGACGTCGTGCCGCCGGACGTGCTCTCGGCCCTCCGTTCTCACACCCTGAGGGGGTCCGCCCACATCCTCTTCCTCCTGTCGGAGGCGTCCCGGATCGCCAGCCAGCTCAGCGACGCCGACGTCCCGTTCCTCGTCCTCAAGGGGCCATCGCTGGCCGAGGCGTACGGCGGCCTTGCCAAACGGCCCTTTATCGACAACGACCTCCTGATCCGCCGGGAGGACTTCGGCGAGGTCGAGCGCGTTCTGCTCGGCCTAGGGTTCGAGCAGCGGAAGCGGAGCGACGCCCAGCAGGCGGCGTACCTGTCGGTCCACGGGGAGTACACGTTCGGCCGTCAGGAGAAGGGGTTCGTTTCGACGGTCGACGTCCACACCCGCCTCGTCCCGTTCGGTCTTTCCTACGCCCCCCCGTTCCAGGACCTCGTCGAGCGGTCGCGGACGATCCCGGCGGGGCGTTCGCACGTCCCCGTCTTGTCGTGGGAAGACATCTTCCTGGCGCTGGCGGTGAACGCGCTCAAGGACCAGTGGGACCGCCTCCGGCTGGCGACGGACCTTGCCGAGGTCGCGTCGACGATCGAGGACTGGGACGCGCTCGTCGAGCGGGCGGAGAACGGCGGAGTGCTCCGCGCGATTCACCTCGCGGTCCTGGTCGTGTCCGGCACGGTCGGCTGTCAGTTCCCCGAGGCCTTGGCTCGTCGGGCCCGGGCCGACCGGAAGGCCACGACGCTAGCCGAGGAGGCCATCCGGTTCCTCGCGTCGAGCGACGTGGAGAAGGTGCGCCCGGGGTACGACCGGTTCAAGCTGAACATGCTGGTGCAGGACACGGTCCTGGGCCAGCTCCGCTACGCCGGGTACGCGGCCGTCCGCAGGATGACGGAGCGCCTGGTCGCCACGCCGGCCTGAGAGGGGCCGGGCACGCCGCGCCGATACGGGCTCAGCCGTCGTTCTCCTGTGCGTAGGTCCATCGGATGGCGAACTGGAGGAGCTCGGTGACCGACCCGAGCCCGAGCTTCTCCTTCGCCCGGCGCCGGTACGTCTCGACCGTCTTCCGGGACAGGTTGAGGTGGTCGGCGATGTCGTCGGTCGGCCGGCCCTGGCCCAGCAGCTGGAACACCGACATCTCCCGGTCGGTCAGCTCGTCGAGCCCGGCCCGGGCCGGCTCCCCGTCCCCGCCGGCCCGGCCGTCGGCCCCGAACGCGACCCGGGCCAGGAGCCGGCTCGCCGCCCGCCGCGCGAGGTAGATCTCGCCGTCGGCCGCGGCCCGGATCGCCTCGGCCACCGTCGACGTCGGCTCGCTCTTCCGGACGTACCCGAGGGCCCCGGCCCGGAGCGCCCGCTCGGCGTAGACGGCCTCGTCGTACATCGAGAACACGACGACGGCGAGCGAGCCGGCCTCGGCCCGGAGGTTCTGGACGAGGTCGAGCCCGTGGGCGTCGCCGAGCGAGATGTCGACGACGGCCACGTCGGGCCGGCCCGAGCGGAGGACGTCGAAGGCCTCGGCGGCCGACCCGGCCACGCCGACGAGGGCCATGTCGGGCTCGGCCTCGACGGCCCGGGCCACCGCGTCCCGGACCGCCGGGTGGTCGTCCACGACCGCGACGCGGATGGGCATGTGGGAGCGGGCGACGAGCGACAAGAGGGGGGGGGAGAGGAAGGGGTGGGCCGGCGGAGAGCGGTAGCTCGTCGTTTCGAGGGACGGGGTCAGCATGGGTGGGGGGAGCGCGACTCCGCGGGGACGACGTCGGTGGTAGATCGCTCGGGCCCCCCCGTGCGGGGGACCGACTCACGCCTAACCTACTCCGACTCGGTCTGGACAGGAAGCGCTTCTGGCCATCGGTCCCCGCGAGACTCGGCGCATGTCCCGGTGCGCCTCTCCGGTAACGCCCTACCCCGCGAGCCCGCCGGACCGCGGCGCCGCTGGCCGACGTCCGCCTGGGAGGACGCTCTCCGTCCTAACTCTGCGGGCAGATCGGTCATGCATCCTCTCACCAATAGGGTGGAGGTCTGCGCGAGACGGTCGCCCCGCTCGGGCGCCAGCGGGGGCTCTCGGCTCCGCCGGGGAATGAAGGGCGCAGTCGACTCCGAAACGACGGCGTTGAATGCAGACCGCCCTCCACACCCTCCGAACCGTCATCCCCGCGGAGGCGGGGATCCAGACTGGCGAGCAGCGGCGTCCCCTGGACGCCTCGATTGGCTGCGCCGTCCTCGAAGACTCGGGTCCCGCGTTCGCAGGAACGACGTCGCAAGAGAAGAAGTCGATTGCGTACCTCCTGTCTGAGACGAAGCCTTCTGGCCCAGGATGACAGGTCTAGGCTGGCGACGCTGCCGAGCGCAGGACCCAACCAAGCTAGTCGTGGGGAGGACCGGGGCCTCGCGGCCGTTCACGAGGTCGGCCAACGATCGGCGGCCGGGCTCTGGTTCACCCCGTCGCCGTCCGCGCCGACAAGGTGGGGTTTGGGCCTGCTCGCAGGCGGACGAGATCCCCGATCAGAGTCTGCTTGGCGAACGGGTCGCCTCCCCCGGTCCGTGGCCGACAAGGGGAGGCTTTCGGAGACGGACTTACGAATGCATCGTGAAAGGCTGCGAACGGCTCCGGACACCCGGCCCCGTGTTGCGCTCCATGGCCGATGCTGGGCATCGGCGGCTTCGCGCGCCTCGGCTCGGTCGCCCGGCACTCGTTCTCGCCTGCGACCTCCATTCATAGTCAGCCTCTCATACGGGCTCCGAAGGTTCTCTGTGCACGCCGCCGCGTCCGGCTTGCCCTCACCCCCGGATCGAGTCCGGGGCAGGCTCTGTCCCTCTCCCAAAGGGAGAGGGGACGTCGGCGGGAGAACGCACAGCCCTTTCCGAGACCGCATATCACAGTTCGACTCCTCTCCTTCATGCCGTCCTTCCCGCGAAGGCGGGAACCCAGAGCGCCAGGGCACATCGGCGCTCGGTACTCCGAATCCCCGCCTACGCGGGGATGACGGGGTCGTAGGGCGGGAACCGGTGTCCTCTACGAAATCCTCCCCCGACCCGTCCTCGGGGGGCATGCCAGGCCAAGGCTATCGCAGCCTCTCCAGAACGAGTCGTCCTGAGCCTGTCGAAGGCGTGCCCTGAGCGGAGCCGAAGGGATCTCGACGCGTCGCCGGTGAGATCGATGCTGCCTTCCGCGCGTCGAGGTCCTCCGACTCCGGCCGCCGACGGCCTCCGCTCAGGATGACATCTGGGGAAGGGCTGGAACACGCGGTAGCCCTGCATGCCAGGCGGGGGGAGCCCACGCGGTCGCCGCGCCGGACTCCGACGTGGAAAGTCGGCGACACCCGGGTCAGGCTCGCGCGCGGCCCCAGGTGCGCGAATCGGCTGGCCGATCTCCAGCGGAAGAGGTGGCCCCGCACGGGAGTGTCGTGGGGAGAGGGCCCGGGGCGCTGCGTCGTGGCCGAGTGGTCTGGCCCTCCGAACTCTTCTTTGTGGGGAAAGAGCTCGTTTGTTGAGACGGCGTGCTAGAAGCGCTCCATCGGCTGCTCCTCCTGTGCGTAGGTCCATCGGATGGCGAACTGGAGGAGCTCGGTGACCGACCCGAGCCCGAGCTTCTCCTTCGCCCGGCGCCGGTACGTCTCGACCGTCTTCCGGGACAGGTTGAGGTGGTCGGCGATGTCGTCGGTCGGCCGGCCCTGGCCCAGCAGCTGGAACACCGACATCTCCCGGTCGGTCAGCTCGTCGAGCCCGGCCCGGGCCGGCTCCCCGTCCCCGCCGGCCCGGCCGTCGGCCCCGAACGCGACCCGGGCCAGGAGCCGGCTCGCCGCCCGCCGCGCGAGGTAGATCTCGCCGTCGGCCGCGGCCCGGATCGCCTCGGCCACCGTCGACGTCGGCTCGCTCTTCCGGACGTACCCGAGGGCCCCGGCCCGGAGCGCCCGCTCGGCGTAGACGGCCTCGTCGTACATCGAGAACACGACGACGGCGAGCGAGCCGGCCTCGGCCCGGAGGTTCTGGACGAGGTCGAGCCCGTGGGCGTCGCCGAGCGAGATGTCGACGACGGCCACGTCGGGCCGGCCCGAGCGGAGGACGTCGAAGGCCTCGGCGGCCGACCCGGCCACGCCGACGAGGGCCATGTCGGGCTCGGCCTCGACGGCCCGGGCCACCGCGTCCCGGACCGCCGGGTGGTCGTCCACGATCATGACGGTGGTCTGGGCGTGGGCCTGGCGATCAATGGACATGCGGGGTCGGGGGAGGAGGTTGCGTGGGGTCTATCCAAGAGTATGCCAACGAGGCCGCCGCTCCGTTCTCCACCCGTGTTACGCCTCGGCTCGGGCGGCTCCGGCGGGCGCGGCGTCGGGGAACGTGAGGCGGACGGTGGTCCCGGCGCCCGGCGTCGTCTCGATCGCGAGCGAGGCGCCGACGCTGCTCGCCCGGCGCGACATCCCGTAGAGCCCGATCGACCGGGCGCGGTCGGCGCTGAGCTCGAACCCGACCCCGTCGTCCTCGACCTCGACGACGACGTCGCCCTCGTCCTGGCCGAGGTAGACCCAGATCACGCGGGCCCCGGAGTGGCGGAGCGCGTTCGAGACCGCCTCCTGGACGACGCGGTAGGCCTGGAGCGCCGCCGCCGGGTCGGAGAGGTCCGCCGACGGGTCCTGGCGGAACACGCACCGGACGCTCCCCAGCGCGTCGACGTGCTCGACGAGCTCGGCCAGGGCCCCAGCGGCGCCCTCGGAGTACAGGTGGGGCGGGACGAGCCCGTGGCAGATCGCGCGGACCCGGTCGAGCGCCTCGGCGGAGTACGCCGCGATCCGGGCCGCCGTCTCCTCCTCGGCCCCGCCCTCGGCCCGCCGCGCCAGCCCCTCGCTCAGCATCCGGACGCCGGTCAGGAGCTGGCCCACGCTGTCGTGGAGGTCCCGGCCGATCCGCTCCTGCTGGTCCTCGAGCACGTTGACCAGCCGCCGCTCCATCTCGACCCGCTCCGTGATCTCGGTGCAGCTCCCCCAGACCTCGACGAGCAGGTCCCGCTCGAACCGGCCGACGGCGTTCATCGAGAAGTGGCGGACGCCCTCGTCCTCGTGCGTCGTGATCTCGTAGGCCCGCAGGTCGTAGTCCGACGCGACCAGGGCCCGGACCATCCCCCGGCTGTACGGCCCCACCACGTGGCGGAGCGCGGGCCCGATCGCCTGGCGGCGGGTCCCGCCGAGCATCTCGTACATGGTCGGGTTGAGCTCGACGATCCGGCCGCGCTCCAGGACGTGGTCGGCCTGGGCGCGGGCGCTGGCCTGGCGCGAGACGGGCTCGTCGAGGCGGACCCGCCAGACGCCCTCCGAGATGGCCTGGATGAACGTCCGGTAGCGGTCCTCGCTCGTCTTCCGCTCGGTGACGTCGCGGAGCACGGTCTGAACCCCGCCGACCGTCCCCGGGAACGGGACCGAGACCGACTCGACGACGCGCTCGTCGCCGTCGGCCCGGATCACGACGTGCTCGAAGGGGGTCGGGGTGGCCGTCTGGAGCTGGGCGTCGCGGGCCCCCGCGATCCGGTCGACGTCCTCGGCCGAGACGAAGTCCTCGAACAGGCGGCCGATGAGCGCGTCGGCCGCGTGGGCGTGGAGGAGGACGGCGGCGGCGGCGTTGGCGTAGGACACGGTCCCCCGGACCAGGACGAGCGTCGGGTCGGGGTGGCGGTCGACGAGCTGGCGCCACCGCTCCTCGGTCTGGGCGCGGGCCTCCTCGGTCGCGAGCCGGCTGAGGTGGGTCCCGAGCACGTCGCCGATCACCGAGAGCGCCCGCTCGTAGGCCGCGTGCGGCTGCCCGCCGTCGGCCGCCCACTCGACGCCGAGGTAGCCCACCAGCCGCTCGTCCTCGGTGAGCAGCGGGACCGCCAGCGCGTGCCGCTCCCCGTCGTCGCCGCCCGGGAGCCAGGGCGCGCGCCCGCTGGCGTCCTCGGGCGGCACCGGGCGGATGGTCTGGCGCGTCGTGCCGGCCTCTCGCGTCCAGGTGACGACCTGGTCGAGGAGGTCGGCCGGCGCCGAGGGCACCGCCGGCGAGCCGGCCGCGTCGGGCGCGGCCACCAGCGAGACCGACTCGGCGTCGAACGCCTCGCCGATAAGGCGGAGGACCTCGCCCATGTCCGTCCCGGCGCTCGACACCAAGAACCGGGACACGCGCTGGAGCGCGGACGCGACGATGCCCGACGGGCTCTCGTCCGGCGTCGGGTCTGCGGGGAGGGCGGGGGCGAGGGCCATGGCGGTCGGGGGGGCGTCGGAACCTAGCGACCCCCGCGCGCACGCGGGGCCCGGGGCCCGTCGACGAGGGCGAGCGAGGCCGACACCGGCCGGTGGTCCGAGAGCCCGCTCGGGCCGACCTCGGCGTCGGCCACGGCCCAGGCGCCGCTCACCTGGATCCCGTCCACGTTGACCAGGGGCACGCCGTCGGGGCGCGTCGCGCCGGGGAGCCACCGGCCCGTGACCTCGCGGAGCTCGCGCGTCAGCAGGGCCCGGCCCCACTGGTCCGGCGACGCGTTGAAGTCGCCGCCGACGATCACCGGGACCGTCTCGGCGGCCACCCTCCGCGCCAGCGCCTCGCCCTCGACGGCGTGCTCGACGAAGAACGCCCCCAGGTTCGCGGGCGTCTCGGCCCACACCGCGGGGTCCGCCATCCGCTCGGCGCTCCAGCCGGCGCGCGGGTTGAAGGGCCGGAGGTGGACGTTGTACACGGCGACCTCGGTTCCCTCCCACGCGACGAGCGCGCGGCTGTAGACGCCGCCGTGGACCTCCGCGGCGCCCAGGAAGCCGGCCTCGAACTGGAGCACGGGGAGCCGGCTCAGCATGACCTGCCGCCTCGGCCCGGGGACGCCCCGGATCCCCCCGCTCGTGTCCGTGTGGACGGTGTAGCCGCCGAGCGCGAGCAGGCGCCCGATGGCCGGGGCGTAGGGGCCGTAGTTGACGGCGCCCTCCTGGAGGAGCACCAGGTCCGGGCGCGTCCGCACCACGTAGTCCTCGATGGCGGCCTCGCGGCGGCTGGACTCGCCCAGGTTGAGCGTCATCACGCGGAGCGGCCCGCGGTCGGCGTGCGGGGGCGCGCTCGTGCGCGTGGCCCAGGCGGCGAAGAACGCGGCCAGCAGGAGCGTGGCGACGCCGCCCACCGTGCTCCGCTTCCGCACGGCCACCGCGCCGACGGCGGCGGCGAGCGGGAGCGACAGCGGGCCCACGACCGGCAGGGCCGGGGCCACCGCCTGGGGCACCCACTCCGCGGTCGGCGACGACCACCGGGCGAGCAGGCCGATCCCCCCGGTCAGCGCCGTCACCACGCCCGACCCGTACAGGGCCGCCCGGCCCCACCGCCGCCACGTCGCCTTCCGCCGACGCCGCTTGAGCCGGGCCCTGCGGGTCACGGACCAGTGGGTCGACGACAGGTCGGCGGCCGGGCGGCGGCCGGAGGTCCGCCGGGGCCGGAGGGGGGGACTGGGGTGCATGCGGGTGGCGTCGTCTACTCGAGATCGGACGGGCGCGCGCCATCGTTAAGCCCACGCGGGGGCCCGCGAGCGCGACGCCTCCAACCTACTCCGCCCGGCGCGGACCGCAAGCGGCCACGCGGCACCGGTCGCGGAGTCCCGTCCGGCCTCCCGTGCCGGGTGAAGACGAGACGAACCCCCCGGTGGTCGGGCGACGCACGACGCGCGCCGGCCCGCCGTGCGCACCTCGTTCCCGGGCGTGCGCACGAGGTGCGCGGATCGGGCCGGCGAGCTCGGCGACGGCCCGGCGGGCGCGGAGCGGGCTGCCGGTCGCGCCGCCTGATCCCTCTCGCAACGACGTCGCCTCGTCGTCCCGGTCGCCCGCGAGGGGATTCGACCGCCCGCCCTGTGGATCCTGCCCCGAGGCGATCACACCGTCTGCGTTCGACTTCCCCGTTTCGTCCTGGTACGGGATCGCGAAGAGGGTCGTGCGTCACCCTACGACGTCCCTCAGGGAGAGCAGGGCCGCCACGTGCTGGCCTCTTCCCCCTCCAAAGAGCGTCATCCCCGCGAAGGCGGGGGTCTGGGGCGTCGGGGCTCCTCGGCGCTCGCCACTCTGGATTCCCGCCTGCGCGGGAACGACGGCGGGGAGGGGTGAGGACGGCGTGTTGCGCGAGAGCCATCCCCTCAGCCAGCGTGTGCGCGGCAAGGACTCGCCTTCTCTCTGTAGACGGTGAAGGTGGCTTGTGCTCTGCACGGAAACCCTCCAGACCTGTCATCCTGAGCCCAGCGAAGAGCCTGCCCCCGCGAAGGCGGAGGACCTCAGTTTGGTCCTCCGAGCCCGTCCACGCCGGCGCCGAGGGCCTGAGGGTCCGGCGTCGAGATCCTTCGCTGGCGCTCAGGATGACAACACGGGGTTTCCGTGCGAGCCCTGGCGCCCCGGTCACCCGTCTGCGAGACCGTGCGAGCGCCTCCAGGGCTGACGGATTCTCCCCGGGATACGCCCCCCACGCGGGGCGCCGGCCGATGACGGCGGGGTGGAGGACGCGCTGGCCGAGGACGCTCCGCCTGTCTCACATCCAAGCGTATCACGCCCTGGGCTTGGCGGGGGTGGGGGGACCTCGACACGTCGCCGGCGACCTCGCGGCCATCCGCCGCGCGTCGAGGTCCCTCGGCTCCGGCCGCCGACGGCCTCCACTCGGGATGACGTTGGGTGGAAGGTCGGAGGGTCGGAGGGCGCGAGGGCCTCGCGAGGGACGGGTGAGCCCTTCGGCGGGGCTCCGCGGTGGGCGCCCGGACGGGGGGCGCGGTGCCGACGGGCTCGGGGACTCGCGCGGAGGCTCCTCCGGCTCGGCTCGGGGCGGCCGGGTGAGGACTCCGCGCCAGCCCTAGCTTCGGCCTCTCCCCCGACCCGGACTGTTGCGCACTCGCCCCCTCCGTCTCCTCGCCCTCGTCACCGACGCGTACGGCGGGCGGGGGGGGATCGCCACGTTCAACCGTGCGCTCTTGGACGCGCTCGCGTCGCACCCGGCCGTGTCGGACGTGGCCGTCGTCCCCCGGCTGATCGTCGACGACCTGGGGCCGCTCCCGTCTGAGGTCCGGGTGGTGACGGCGGCGGCGGCCGGCGCGCGGTCGTTCGTCACTCGTGCGGTGCGCAGCGGGCCCGTCGACGGGGTCGTGTGCGGCCACCTCCACCTGGTCCCGCTCGCGGCGGCCGTCGCCGTCGCCCGGCGGGTGCCGCTGCTGCTCACGCTCCACGGGATCGAGGCGTGGGAGCTGCCGCACCCCGGGGCGCGGGGCCTGGCGCTCCGCACGTCGCTCCGGCGGGTCGACGGCTACGTGGCCGTGAGCGACCACACGCGGCGGCGGTTCGAGGCGTGGGCGCCCGTCGACCCGGCGCGCGGGCGCGTCATCCCGAACACGTTCGAGCCCGGCCCCTTCGTCCCGGGGCCCTACCCCGAGGCGCTCGCCCGACGGCTGGGCCTGGAGGACCGCAGCGTCGTGCTCACGCTGGGGCGGCTGGCGGGGATCGAGCGGCGCAAGGGGTTCGACGTGATGCTGGAGGCGCTGCCGGCGCTCGCGGCCCGGGTCCCCGACGTCACGTACGTCATCGCGGGCGACGGGGCGGACCGCCCCCGCCTCGAAGCCAAGGCCGACGCGCTGGGCGTGGCCGACCGCGTCGTGTTCACGGGCTACGTCGACGAGGCCGAGAAGCCCGACCTGTACCGGCTGGCCGACGCGTTCGCGATGCCGAGCCGCGGCGAGGGCTTCGGCATCGTCTTGCTCGAGGCGATGGCCGTCGGCGTCCCCGTGGTGGCGTCCACGGCCGACGGCTCGCGCGAGGCCGTCCGCGACGGGCAGCTCGGCCCGACGGTCGACCCCGGCGACCCGGACGCCGTCGTCGACGCGATCGTGGCCGCTCTCGGCCGGCCAAAGGGTATCCCCGACGGGCTCGACCACTTTTCGGAACCCCGGTTCGTCGAGCG
Organism: uncultured Bacteroidota bacterium; assembly: GCA_963848075.1. Lineage (GTDB taxonomy): Bacteria > Bacteroidota > Rhodothermia > Rhodothermales > Rubricoccaceae > Rubrivirga. The sequence goes on along the minus strand of CAWKCB010000004.1, from coordinate 759,494 downwards.
CTGGCACGCGGTCGTGGACGACTTGTTCACGGGTCCCCGAGGCCATTGAGAAACTTGTAAGTTGAGATCGGTGGTCATTTCGACCTCCCGAGCCGGTAAGCCCGATGTCAACCTGGTCCTGCGCCTCGGCGCCAAGACCGGACAACAGCAGGGGCCGCCGGCTCGCCCATCTCGCTCGGAGTCCGAACAGTTGCCAGAACCAATCGGTGGCCGTCGGGCCGATGGAGTTCGATTCACGCAAGACCGGGTGTGTAGCGAGGAGCGGAGAGGACGACATGGACGCACAGACCTACATCGGAATCGACGTCGCCAAGGGCCACCTCGATGTCCACGCGCTCCCGAGTGGCGAGGCGTGGCAGTCGGCGAACGACCCCGACGGCATCGACGCACTCGTGGCGCGGGTGACCGCGCTCGGCCCGGCGCTGGTCGTGCTGGAGGCGTCGGGGAAGTACGAGGCCCCGTGTGCTGCGGCCCTCGCGGCGGCCGGGGTAGCTGTGGCCGTCGTGAACCCGCGGCAGGCCCGGGACTTCGGGAAGTCGACCGGCCAGCTCGCCAAGACCGACACGCTCGACGCGGCCATGCTCGCGCTCTTCGCTGAGCGGGTGCGGCCGGAGCCGAGGCCGCTCCCGGACGCCGAATCCCAGGCTCTGGCCGCGGTCCTGGCACGCCGTCGCCAGCTCATCACGATGATGGTGGCGGAGAAGAACCGGGCGCACGTCGCGGCGCCGTCGGTCGCCAAGAGCATCGCGCCCCCTGCCCCTGGGGCGGGGGCAGCACGTCCGGTGGCTGGAGCGCGAGCTCGCGGGCGTGGACAGCGACCTGACCGATGCGATCCGGGAGAGCGCGGCGTGGCGGGCCAAGGACGACCTGCTCCGAGCAGTCCCCGGCGTCGGCCGCGTGCTGGCGACGACGCTGCTGGCGGACCTGCCGGAGCTCGGCCGGCTGGACCGCCGGGAGATCGCCGCCCTGGTCGGCGTGGCTCCGTTGAACCGGGACAGCGGGATGCACCGAGGACAGCGTTCGGTGTGGGGAGGTCGCGCGACGGTGCGGACGGCACTCTACATGGGGGCGCTGGCGGCGGTGCGGTCGAACCCGCCGGTGCGTGCGCTCTACGAGCGGCTGGTGGCCGCCGGGAAGCCCAAGAAGGTGGCGCTGGTGGCGTGCATGCGGAAGCTCTTGGTGACCTGCAATGCCGTCATTCGAGACGGAGCTGCGTGGGAGCCGAGCAACGCGCTCACGGCTTGACTTCCAACACAGTTGCTGTTGGGTAGGGGACCCCTCCCTTGAGGGAGGTGCCCGCGGAGCGGGCGGAGGGTGTCCGGGCGGGTGGGGATTGGTCGGACGACCACCCCCACCCGCTGCGCGGGAGCCCCCTCAAGGGGGCGGGCCTAGCGATTTGTACCAAACAGTTTCTGAGTGCTGCGTCAAGCTCTTGTTGGTGGGTCGGCGCTCGGGTCGGTCGACCCCCCCTGTCCCCTCCTGTCCAGGCCTGTCCCCGCGCAGGCGGGGAAGGGGGACTCCCTGACCGACCCCGGTGCTCGTTCCATCCACCAGTAGCCGCTTGACAGGGCACTGAGTGCCGGGGCGATCGGCTACGGACCTGGGTCGGAGGGCCGGTGGGCCGTCAGCGCGAACGCGCCGCCCGACAGCAGGTAGGGGAGGTGGAGAGCCAGCTTGGCCAACGTCACCGGGGCGAGGCCGGCCAGCAGCGCCGCGCGCACCCGCTGGCTCCTGACGCGGTACGCGAGCCCCGCGAGGGATCGGGGGTCCTGCGCGTCTCGCAGGAGGCGGAGGTGCAACTTGCCCCGGATCAGACGGAGCGACCGGGGCTCTTCGAGATAGGCCCCGGGGCGCAGCCCGGCCGCCTCCATCGCGAGGGACAGGCTGCGCCGGGTCCACCGGTTGATGTGGTTGGGCGGCATGTCGGGCGCGCCCAGGATTCGCCTCTGCGCCGCCATGGCCTCCGCCTCAGGGACCGTGACCACGAGCACGCCGCCGGGTCGGAGGAGCCGGGCGCACTCCCTGAGCACCTCGAAGGGCGGCGCGATGTGCTCGAGTACCTGGAACAGGGTGACCGCGTCGAACGACCCGTCGTCCTCGGGCCCGAAGGCGCAGAGCTCCGGGCGGGCGGCGATCCCCCGGTCCGCGAGGGCCTGCAACGTCAGCGGGCTCGACTCGACCGCGAACCGCTCGACGTCGCTCCCCAGAGACGACAGGAACGCGCCCGACCCCGCCCCGATGTCGAGGACCCTCCCGACGGGTCCCTTCGCGAGCTCCGCCGCCGCGACGTCGTAGTCCCAGCGCCAGTCGGGGTACCCCATCTGCTCGTGGAGGACGCCGTAGAACGCGTCGTCGCCGCCGACGTAGGGCACGCCGAACCCGAACCCGCACTCGGGGCAGCGGTGGACCGAGCACGTCCCCTCGGGCCAGAGCGCCGAGACCGCGTCGACCAGCCGACGGTAGCGGTCCGCGTCCCGGTGCGGGGGGCAAAAGTGGGACGCCGCCTCCTGGGGCGTGTACGTCTCGACGGGGCGGGAGGCCGTGGAGCAGACGGGGCACGGAGCGTTCACGCGGGTCTATCGGTGAAATGGTTTGGGGAGGGAGCCGCTGGGGAGTTCGGCCAGGTCTGAGGGCGCCAGCTTGAGCCGACATCCCCCAACGTAGCCGTGCCGGTGTTCGCGGCTGCCTGCCGTCGGACGAACGACGACACGGGACTCTGGGGGCGTCGGTGAGAGCCCGCCCGCCGCGCTGGCGAGGGGGGGGCTCGTGTCCGTCGGCGCCGACCAAGACCGGCCCGCTGGGCGGCCCCCGCGATTCAGACGCCGCCGTTGACGCGGCCACGAGCGCTATCAGCCGACAAGAAGGCGTTCCCAGCGGGTTGGACCCCTTCTCGCACACCCAGTTCGTCGAGTGGTGGCACGGCGCCCTAGACGAACTCTTCGTACGGTCGACGCCCCTCCACGCCGTACGCTAGTGGAGTCCCCCTTCCGATCCCCGATGGCCCTTCCTGTCGCAGACGCCCACACCGAGCCGCACCCCAACGGGCGGGCGCCGGTCGTGCTGGCCTCGCCCACGGCCGATCCGCACATCGTGATCCAGCCGACGTCGGGCTGGCAGGTCATCGACTTCAAAGAGCTCTACCAGTATCGGGACCTCCTGTGGCTCCTGTCGAAGCGGTCGATCTCGGCCCGGTACCGCCAGTCGATCCTCGGGTTTGGGTGGGCGTTCATCAAGCCGTTCGCGACGATGGTCGTCTTCTCGGTCATCTTCGGGCGCCTGGCCGGCGTCCCGACCGACGGCGTGCCGCAGCCCGTGTTCTACCTCGCCGGGCTCATCCCGTGGACGTTCTTCGCCAGCTCCATCGGGAGCGCGACGAACAGCCTGACGGGCAACAAGGACCTGTTCACGAAGGTCTACTTCCCCCGCCTCATCCTCCCGCTCTCGTCGATCCTGACGAACGCGGCCGACTTTGCCGTCTCGTTCCTCCTGCTCGCGCTGGTGATGACGATCTACGGCGTCGTCCCGACGTGGGGGGTCGTGGTCCTGCCGCTCTTGATCCTCATCCTGGTGGCCACGGCGGCCGGGTTCGGGATGTGGCTCGCGACGCTGGCGCTCCAGTTCCGCGACGTGGGCCAGGCGATGAGCTTCATGACCCAGTTCCTGATGTACTCCGCTCCGGTCGTGTGGCCGGTCTCGCTCTTGACCGAGCGGTTTCCCGTGTGGGGCGAGACCATCCGCCTTGCCTACGGGTTCTACCCGATGGCTGGCGTTGTCGAGGGCTTCCGGTCGGCCCTGACAGGCAACGTGCCCATGCCGTGGGACCTCATCGGGTGCGGGGCCATCACGGCACTCCTCTTGCTCGCCAGCGGAGCCCTCTACTTCCGCCGGACCGAGCGCCAGATCGCCGACGTCGCCTAAGCCATGAGCCACCTCGCACTCCGCCTCGACGGCATCGGGAAGCAGTACCGGATCGGATCCGAGGTCGTCCGCGCCGAGACGTTCTCCCAGAGCGTCGTCAACACGCTGAAGGCCCCGTTCCAGAACCTCAAGTTCCTCCGCTCGCTGAGCAACTTCGAGGACGAGGACGACGAGACCATCTTCTGGGCCTTGCGCGACGTCTCGTTCGACGTGGCCCACGGCGACGTCGTCGGGCTCATCGGCCGCAACGGGGCCGGCAAGTCGACGCTGCTCAAAGTGCTCTCGCGGATCACCGAGCCGTCCGAGGGCCGGATCGAGGTGTACGGCCGGATCGCGAGCCTGCTCGAAGTGGGCACCGGCTTCAATGTCGAGCTCACGGGTCGCGAGAACACCTACCTCAACGGGGCCATCTTGGGGATGTCGAAGGCGGAGGTCGACCGGAAGTTCGACGAGATCGTCGACTTCTCGGGCATCGAGAAGTTTATCGATACGCCGGTCAAGCGGTACTCGTCGGGGATGAAGGTCCGGCTGGGGTTCGCCGTCGCGGCCCACCTCGAGCCCGACATCCTGCTGGTGGACGAGGTGCTGGCCGTCGGAGACATCTCGTTCCAGAGGAAGTGCCTCGGGAAGATGGACGACGTGGCCGGGGAGGGCCGGACGGTCATCTTCGTGAGCCACCAGATGTCGATGATCCAGTCGCTGTGCAAGCGGGGCATCCTCTTGGAAGAGGGGCGGGTGGTCCACGACGGGGACGTCGACGACGCCGTCGAACTCTATGTCCGGCAGGCCGAGGACCAGGCCGAGGGGACGTCCCTCGGCGAGCGGACCGACCGCAAAGGGGGCGAGAGCTTCCGCTTCCAGCAAATCCGGTTTTTCGACGGGGACTCAGAGGTCCCCACCGAGATCCTCATGACGGGCCGGCCGGTCCGCATTGAGCTCGACTACGAGTACTACGGCGACAGCCCCATCGGCGATGTCGTGGCCTCGTTCAACTTCAAGACGCAAACAGGCACGTTGCTGTGCGCTCTCCGGAGCGACGCCGTCGGCCGGACGTTCACCGTCGACCCAGGACGGGGGACGCTCCAGTGCACCGTCCCTAAGCTCCCGCTCTCAGGGGGGCGCTACCAGGTCGCGTGCAACGCTCGACACCGAGGTGAGCTCATCGACCGGGTTCAGGAGGCGGGGTTCGTAGACATCGAAAACGGAGACTACTACGGAACTGGGATCATCCCTGTACAGAGTTCCCAGACGGTACTGGTCGACTTCGATTGGGAGCGCATGTGGGACAAGGAGCATGTTTAGGACCTATCCCCAAACTCCCGAAGGCGCTGAGTCGGCGACTCGGGACCTCTCGCTCTTCCTCGCGTCCCGAGATCTAGGCGCGTTCGCTCGCCCGGGCTCGGTGACCTTACCGGTCGGCGATGGCGACGTCACCCTCGGAAGGCCGGCCCGCGTGAAGTCCGAGGCGGAGCGGACTGGGCCGCCACCGGGAGGGGTAGGCTCCTCGCTCGCGTGGCCGGTCACCCTTCGCCTGCGCCGCCGAGTCCTTCCGTCGCAGTTGGTCGTCCCCACCCGACACCGGACTCCCGGTTTTCCGACCCATGTCCCGACGTCTTCTTAGCGCCATCGTCCGCCGGACTCCGGACGGCATCCTCGACTCTCTCCCCGGAGATCTCCGCGACGCCGTCGCCCACCGTTACCGTCAGACGGCCCAGGATCGCAAGATCGCAGCCGGCTACGATGCCGAAGGCGACGAGGGCCGGTACAGCCTCGACGGTCAGGATCGGCTCTCGGCTGTGTTCGTCCGCGTGCCCAAGACCGGGTCGATCAGTGTGTGTGCCGCACTGCTGGGCGACCGGGGCGGGGCACATCGGACGGCTCGGGACTACAAGCGGATCTATGGCCCGCTTGAGTACCGACGACGGTTCTCGTTCGCCTTCGTCCGCGACCCGTACGCCCGTCTCGTCAGCGTCTACACCTACCTTAAAGGGGGGGGGCGAACCGACTACGACCGCCAGTTCGCCGACGAACACCTGTCCGGGATCGACTCGTTCGAGCAGTTCGTCCTTGGTTGGCTCGACGAGCGGACCATGACGCGAGGGATTCACCTCCGCCCCCAGACGGACTTCGTTTGCGACCGGGGTCGGGTGGCCGTCGACTTCGTCGGGCGGTTCGAGGACATAGACCGCGACTTCGCCCACGTCGCCCGCAGACTCGGCATTGTAGACGAGCGCGGCGAACCGGTCACCCTCCCGCACAAGAACAAGACGGGTAGGGAGCGGGCCGTGGACTCCTTCTACACGCCGGAGGTTCGGAGAAGAGTCGCCGGTCTCTACGCCGCCGACTTCGAGACGTTCGAGTACTCCGTTTGAGCTCCTGATGCCTCCCCCCCCCTCCCTTGGAGTCGGCGTGCCGAAGACCGGGGCCACGTGCCCGCGAACGGCGTCGGTCAGCGCCCGGGTCTCCTCAGCGGTACCAGGACTCGACTGACACTGCGGACAGGTCTACACCCACGATCTCGCTGAATGGCTCGGCCGTACTCGATAGCGTCGTCTGATAGCCCCAGCCGAAGGACAAGCCGACCTGAAGATGAGATTCTCGCGTTCCGTCACGCCCCTCCTCCGCGTGCTCCCCTCGGGGGCGCGACGTGAGCTCCAGGCCGTGGCCGAGTCGGCAACCGCAGCCTCGGCCTTCGTGTCCGTCCCCCGCGCGTTCGTCCGTGCGGCCGTGGCCCCCCGACGCCGGGTCCTCTGCGAACCCGAGTCCATCCGGCACACGATGCTCCTGACGAAGATCTTCGCCGCCAACGGGTACCGGCCCGTCTTCGACCCCGGCCGCCCGTACGACGTCTCGGTCCACGTCCCCACGGGCGACGACCGGCCGACTTTCAACGGTCGACATCAGGACAACCAGAAGTCGAGGGTGGCCGAGGCCTGGGCGAGGGCGGCCGGGTACCCGTTGGCCGTCGACCCGGTGGCGTACTCCGGCCGGATGGTCGAGAAGTCCGAGGCCAACGCGACCCACGACGGCCGAGTGGTGGACGGCCCGATCGGGGCCGACGAGATCCAGGCTGGGAAGGTTTACCAGGCCCTCATCGACAACTCAGACGGGGACGAGGTGGTCGACCTCCGGGTCGCCCTGTACAGCGGCGACGTTCCCCTCGTTTATGTGAAGCGCCGACCGATCAGCGACCGGTTCTCGAACACGAACTCCTCGGTCGCCGTTGGGGACCCGTCGGACTTGTTCTCGAACGAAGAGCTCCAGGCCCTCTCACGGTTCGCGTGGGCCGTGGGTCTCGACTTCGGCGAGGCCGACGTGCTCCGAGACAACACCAGCGGCCGTATCTACGTGGTCGACGCTACGAATGGGCCGGCCGGCCCCCCCAACGGGCTCCCCCCCGCAGCCGCCCGGGAGGCCGTCGCCCGCCTCGCGGCTGCGTTCGATGCCGCCGTCGGCGCTGCCGTCAGCCGGGGGCTCGATTGGGCCCCGCCCCCTCTCGAACGCGGAGCCCCGCTTTGATTCCGCCCCCTCAGAAGAGAGCCCTTCCTTGCAGAGCGTGTCAACCATGAGCGTCCCCGTTTCTCGGATGTGCCTGATCTCGTGCGTGGGCGTGGAGAACGACCTCCCCCTCCTCCCGCACTTTCTCCGGTACTACCTGCAGCTCGGGATCGACCCGGGCCGCATCCACATCGTCCTCAACGCCTCGGTCGACGACGACCCCAGGCTGGGAGAGGCGCGTTCCGTCCTCGCTACGCACGGCGCCGTGCCGGCCGAGGAGTGGACCGAGCCGTACACGAGCCGAGGGATGTGGGAGAAGCGCCGGGAGATCCAGCGCCGAGTTGCGGCCCCCTCAGACTGGGTGATCAGCGCCGACGTGGACGAGTTCCACGAGTTCCCGACCGACCTCGGCTCGTTCCTCGCGTACTGCGACGGGAAGGGCGTGACCTGCGTCCAGGGCGTCTTCATCGACCGGTTGGCTCCAGGGGGCGCGCTCGCGCCGGTCGCGCCGGAGCCGTCGGTGTGGGACCAGTTCCCCATCGAGGCCGACGTGATCTGCACCATCCGGGCGGGCGAGGGCGGGTCCTTCGAGTACGGCACCGTCAACATCATGGCGTGTCGGGGCGACGTGTTCCCTAACCTCGGAGGACATCACCCGATCGAGGACGGAGAGCCGATCTCGTACCTGTTCGGCCGACAGCTCGCACAGTTCCCTCGGATTCGAGACGCCGCCTTCCGGTTCTCCGTCCCTCTGCGGGTCCACCACTTTAAGTGGACGGAGGGGGTGCTGGACACGCACCGCCGCCGGCTCGCGACGCCGGGCGCGAGCAAGAAAGGGAGCGCCTACGGCCGGCGCCTCCTCGACTACTTCGACCGTCGGGGCGGGCGGGTCGCGCTCGACGAGGTGCCCGTCCGCACGTCTAGGCTCGCGGACCTGGTCCCGTGGCGTGCCCGTGTGAGCGCTCTTCGTGCCACGACAGAGATCCATCGGTGGCCGGCGCTCGGGCGGCGGGTGGCCCAGGGCATCAAGCGGAGGGTGGCCTGATGGACGTCTTCAACGGATGGACCTGCACCCAGCTGACCGAGGGGACCGCCGAGGGTCGGTTCCACTCGCACGCCTACTACGACATCCCCGTCTTCGACGCGGGCAGCCGGCTCGTCGCGGGCCACCAGGTGGGGTTCGCCGAGCGGCAGCCGACGCCCGACGACGCCATCGAGATCGGCTACGTCGACACCGAGGGGGACCGCCAGTGGGTGCCCGTCGGCGAGAGCCGCGCGTGGAGCTGGCAGCAGGGGGCCCTGACCCAGTGGGTGCCGGGCACCCGCACGCTCGTCTGGAACGACCGCGAGGGCGACGCCTTCGTCGCGCGGACGCTCGACGTGGACAGCGGCCAGACCGGGACCCTGCCGCGGCCGGTCTACGCGCTCGACCCCGCCGGCCGGTTCGCGCTCTCGCTCAACATGGCCCGGCTCGACTACGTCCGCCCCGGCTACGGCTACTCCGGTGGGGCCGGCGCGCGGATGGACCAGCGGCGACCCCGGACCGACGGCGTGTGGAGGACGGACCTCGAGACGGGCGAGTCCCGCCTCGTGCTCTCGCTCCGCGACGCCGCCCGCTTCCTGGCACCTCACCTGGCGCCCAAGGAGCGGCTCAAGCACTGGGTCCGGCGCTACGTCTACTGGTTCAACCACGTCAAGCTCTCGCCCGACGGCCGGCGGTTCACCGTGAAGCTGCGGTATCGCCCCCGCGATCTGGAGCGCGGGTGGAACGGCCGGATGGGCGTGAGCCTGACGTGCGGCACCGACGGCACCGACCTCCGCCTGCTCGCCCGGGCCACGTCGCACGTGATCTGGCTCGACGACGACCGGCTTTACCTCTGGCACGAAGGGGACAGGGCCCTCGCCATCTACCGTGACGAGCCCTCGGGGGGACGCCGGATCGGCGTCATGGCGCCGGACCACAACGTCCACATGCGCCACTTTCCCGGCACGACGGACCGGTTCGTCTTCGACACGCCGTACCGAGAGGACGTCGACCTCCTCACGTACGACATCGACAGCGGCGACCAGGAGCTCATCGCCCGCTTCGGCAACCACCGTCCCAACCGCGGCCCGTTCCGCTGCGACCTCCACCCGAATCCGAGCCCCAACGCTCAGAAGGTGGTCGTGACCTCGCTCGACGACGGGGGGCGCCAGATCTACCTCCTGACCCCGTAGCAGAGCCACCTCCGACCCGTCAGCCCCCACCAACGGTCCAAAACAGATGACTTCAGCTTCCCCCTCCGCCTCGCCTCCTGGCTCCGCGCTCGTCACGGGGGGGGCGGGGTTTATCGGAAGCCACCTCGTCGACCGCCTTCTCGCTGAAGGATGGACCGTGACGGTCGTTGACAATTTCGACCCGTTCTACTCCGAGGCGATCAAGGAGACGAACGTCGCCCAACACCGGGAGTCCGAGCGCTACCGCCTCCTGCGGGCCGATGTCCGCGACCTCGACGCGCTCTTGGACGGTGTCGACGGGTCGCCGGACGTCGTCGTCCACCTCGCGGCCAAGGCCGGCGTGCGGCCGTCGATCGAAGACCCGAATGCGTATCAGAGCGTCAACGTCGGGGGAACGCAGGCCGTCCTCGAGTTCGCCCGGGAGCGGTCGGTGCCGCACGTCGTCCTCGCGTCGTCGTCGAGCGTGTACGGCGTGAGCCCGGACGTCCCGTGGACCGAGGAGGCCGCCGTGCTCCGGCCGATCAGCCCGTACGCGGCCACGAAGGTCGCCACTGAGCTGCTCGGCCACGTCTACGCCCACCTCCACGACATCCGCGTGGTGGCCCTCCGGTTCTTCACCGTCTACGGGCCCCGCCAGCGGCCCGACCTCGCCATCCACAAGTTCGCCCGGCGGATGCTCGCCGGCACGCCCATCCCGCTCTACGGCGACGGCTCGACGCGGCGCGACTACACCTACGTGGAGGACGTCGTCGACGGGATCGTCCGGGCGATGGCCTACCGTGAGTCGCCGTTTGAGGTCGTCAACCTGGGGAACAACCAAACCGTTCGGCTGGATGAGTTGGTCCGTGGGCTCGAAGCGGCCCTCGGCGTCGAGGCCCAGATCGAGCGCCACCCCGAGCAGCCCGGCGACGTCCCCCAAACCTGGGCCGACCTGTCGAGGGCCCGCCGTCTCCTGGGATACGACCCCCAGACGCCCCTCGTCGACGGCCTCGCCCACTTCGCGGACTGGCTCAGAGGCCAGGAGACACCTCCGACCACGCCCATCCCTTCGAGCGTGGACCATGGCTGAGACCGGCCCCCTCGTCAGCGTCGTCATGTCGGTCTACAACGGCGAGGATCACCTCGCCGAGGCGATCGAGAGCATGCTCGGGCAGACCTACACGCGCTTCGAGCTGATCTTGATCGACGACGGGTCGTCCGATCGGTCCGGCGAGATCGCCCAGGCGTACGTCGGCCGCGACCCGCGCGTCCGGGTCCTGAGCCACGAGAACCGAGGGCTGGCCGCGTCGCTCAACCGAGGGATCGAGGAGGCCCAAGGGCCGCTCCTCGCCCGCCTCGACGCCGACGACGTCGCGCCCCCCGGCCGCCTGGCCGCCCAGGTCGCCTTTATGGAGGCCCACCCGAGCGTCGGCCTCCTCAGCGGGCAGGCCGTCTACATCGACGACGCGGGCCGGGAGACCGGCCGGTGGGGGGTGCCCACGGACCCCGGGGCCATCGCGTTCTTCCTCGTCTTCAGGACGTGCCTCCCGCACCCCGGCGTCCTCACGCGGACCGATCTGGTCCGGGCCCTCGGGGGGTACAACCCGGCGCTGCGGACGAACCAGGACTATGACCTGTGGACCCGGATGCTGTTCGAGACGCGGATCGCCAACCTCAGCGAGGTGGTCGTCCATCGGCGGAGGGGAGAGGGGCAGCTGAGCCGAGCCAGGCATCAGGAACAGCAGGCCAACGCTCGCGCCGCGGTCCGGAAGCTTCACGGGCGACTCCTCGGGACCGAGCCCGACGTGAGTGAATCGTTCGTCACCGAGCTTCGCGACGCGATCCAAGGACCCTCGTGGGCGGGCATGAGCCCGGAACGGGCAGGCGAGGCGTTCGACTACGTCCGACGCATCACGAACGCATTCCAGGCGGCGTGCCGTCGTGGAGACCTGCCCCTTACGCGGTCGGACCGGAGGTCGGCGGAGGCCACCGCGGTGGCGTTCCTCCGGGCGCTGTCGGCACGAGCGGCCGGAGGGTCCTGGGTCCGCGCCGCTGGCTTCGCGTCGCAGCTCGTCCGGCTCTCGCCCGTCCGGGGCTCCGAACGCCTCGCCCGCGACGCCGCTCGAAGCGTCCGCCGTCGCCTCGCACCCGCGTGACCTCCCTCGTCGTCCTGATCCCGACGCACGGCCGGCCCTCTCTGCTCGGCCGGACGCTCCGCTCGGTCGCCGCGTGCGAGCGGCCCGAGGGGTACGCCGAGTGCCTCGTCATCGAGAACGGGCCGCTGGCGGGGGCTAAGACGGTCGTGGACGAAGTCGCCGCGGAGCACCCCCACGCTCGGTTCCGCTACCTAGACCACGAGCGCGCGAACAAGAGCGCGGCCCTCAACGCGGCCCTCGAAGGGCTGGCCGACGACCCGCTCTGCGTGTTCTTCGACGACGACATCGTCGTCGACTCGGGCGCCCTGGTGGCGTATGCGAGGGCCGCGGACCAGACCGAGGGAGGCGCGTTCTTCGGGGGCGGGTTCGATGTCGAGTACGAGGTGGAGCCGGCCGACTGGGTCCGCCCGCTGCTCCCCGCGTCGGCCCGGGGGTGGGACGGGACTGGCCCCCGGCCCTCGTGCTTTCTCGGATTCAACTGGGCCGCTTACGCCGGTGACCTCCACCGGGCGGGCGGGTTCGACCCCGCGTTCGGACCTGGATCGCCGGCCAACGCCACGGGTCAGGAGTACGACATGCAGCAGAAGCTCCTCGGTCTCGGGCTCACGCCGGTCGACGTGCTCGACGCGTGGGTCACCCACCGGGCGCCGAGGGGATGCACAGATCCGGGCTGGCTCCTCCGTCGGAAGTACCGCGTCGGGACAGAGCGGGGAATCCGGAGAAAGGGGGACCCGATTCGCGAGTTGGCAAAGGAGGCGCGGTTCGCAGGCCGGAGCGCGCTCATGCTGGCCAAACGGACGCTGCTGAGAGACCGCGAAGGACGACTCAAAGCACTCGCCAACTTGTACAACCAGGCCGGGTTCTGGCGGGAGTACCTCCGAGGCAGATCGGGGCCCAAGGACAAATGAACGCTCCGGGTCTCGTCTCCGTGGTGGTCCCGTGCCACAACGCGGCGCCGTTCGTGGCCGACGCGGTCGGCTCGGCGCTGGCCCAGGGCGACGCCGTCGGCGAGGTCGTCCTGGTCGACGACGGGTCGGCCGACGCCACGCTCGGCGTGCTCCGCCAACTGGCCGACGAGGCGAACGCGGGGCGTCCGGGTCTCGTCCGGGTCGTGGCCCAGGCGAACGGGGGGGCGCCGTCGGCCCGGAACGCGGGGCTCGCGCTGTGCACGGGCGCGTTCGTCCAGTTCCTCGACGCCGACGACGTCCTGGCCCCGGGGAAGGTGGCCCGGCAGGCGGCGCTCGCCGAGGCCGCCGACGTCGTCGCCGGGGGGCACGAGCAGGTTCCCTTCGGGTCTGACGCCGCTCCCGAGCGCCAGCGGCTCCGCACCGAGGACGCATGGCTCGGTCTTCTGCTCGGTCAGCTCGGGATCACGTCGGCCAACCTGTTCCGGCGGTCGGCGGTCGAGGCCGTGGGCGGCTGGGACGAGGCGCTCCGGAGCAGTCAGGAGTACGACCTCATGTTTCGCATGGTCCGCGAGGGGGGCGCCGTCGGGTTCGATCCCGAGATCGGGACGACAGTCCGGACACGGGGGGGGTCGGTGTGGAGCCAGAACAGGGCCCGGAGCGAGAGGGGCTGGGTCGAGCTTCGGATGCGCATGATCGACCATCTCCGTCGGGAAGAGGCTTTCACTGACGAGCGCGCGCGCGCAGTGGATTTTCCGCTCCACCGCGCGCTCCAAGTCGTCGCCGCGAGCGACAGCGGGTTCGCCCGGTCCGCTCATCGCCGGTACGTCACCGACGGGCTCGCCATGTCGAAGGAGCGCAGTGGGGGGGTGTACCGGGCGGTCTACCGGGTGGCCGGCTTCGGGCCCGCCGAGACCTACCGCCGTCTCAAGGCAGGCCTTCGGGAGCGGACCTCCCCGACCCGATGACTGAACCCCTCGTCTCCGTGGTGGTCCCGTGCCACAACGCGGCGCCGTTCGTGGCCGACGCGGTCGGCTCGGCGCTGGCCCAGGGCGACGCCGTCGGCGAGGTCGTCCTGGTCGACGACGGGTCGGCCGACGCCACGCTCGGCGTGCTCCGCCAACTGGCCGACGAGGCGAACGCGGGGCGTCCGGGTCTCGTCCGGGTCGTGGCCCAGGCGAACGGGGGGGCGCCGTCGGCCCGGAACGCGGGGCTCGCGCTGTGCACGGGCGCGTTCGTCCAGTTCCTCGACGCCGACGACGTCCTGGCCCCGGGGAAGGTGGCCCGGCAGGCGGCGCTCGCCGAGGCCGACGGCGCCGACCTCGTCGCCGGCGCCTACAGCATGGTCCCCCTCGGGGCCGACGACGCGCCCTCCCCATGCCCCGTCGTCACGAGCGACGCGTGGTGCGCCCTCATCCGCGGTCAGCTGGGCTTGACGTCGGCCAACCTGTTCCAGCGGTCAGCGGTCGAGGCCGTGGGCGGCTGGGACGAGGCGCTGCCCAACAACCAGGACTACGACCTTATGGCCCGTCTCCTCCAGGCCGGTGCGACGGTCGCGTTCGACACCGAGCCTGGAGCGACCGTGCGGTCCCGAGCGGAGTCGGTCTGGCGGCGGGATCCCAACGCGAGCAACCGGGGGTGGATCGAGCTGCTCGCCCGGATCATCGATCATCTCCGCGACACCGGGTCGTACACGGCCGACCGGGAGTTCGAGGCCGATCGTCGGATGTACATGGCGCTCCAGCTCGAGGCGGCCCGTTCCCCACGGTTCTCCAGCAGGATGCACAGCCGGTACGTCTCGGATCGATTCGACCTGGGGCGCGTCCGGACAGGGCCCCTGTACGGCCGGCTCTACCGCGCAGCCGGCTTCGGAACTGCCGAGGCGTACCGCCGGATCAAAGGGCGGGTTTGGGGCGCCTTAGGCAAGGCGTAGCCCGTGAGGCCTCTTCGAAACGGTGATTGCGCAGCGCCGCATGACGAGCCGGGTCGTTAAACTGAACAGGGAGGGCTTGGCACAGACTCCGCACGGCGCCGTCCTCGCACCCCTGCACGCTCGATGGTCCCCTCCGTATCTGTCGTCGTACCGGCCTACAACGCGGAGCGTAGCGTGGGCCGCGCGGTCCGGTCTCTGCTTTCCCAGACTACAGGGGACGTGGAGGTCATCGCCGTCGTGGACGGAGCGACCGATGGGACTGAGAACGCGCTCCGGACGATCGATGACGGCAGACTCCGGATCGACGTGCTCCAGGAGAACGGAGGGGTGTCCGCGGCCCGGAACCGGGGGCTCGACCTTGCTCGGGCCCCGTGGGTCGCCTTCGTCGATGCCGATGACTGGGTCGAGCCCGGCCGGTTCGCGGCCCTCCTGTCCGCCACGGCGGCGGTCGATTGCGAGGCCGTCGCCGACAACGTCTACTGGGCCCGAGGCGCCGCCTCGGTGCACGCCGTCGAGGGGGCCTACGTGGACGAGTCGGGGCAGAGAAAGACCATGGCCACCCTGCTGGACCCCGACCTCCTCCCGCGCTACCTGAGCGTGGAGGCGTTCGTGCGCTGCAACCTCCCTGGGCCGACGGACCAGCAATGGGGCTTGATCCGCCCCATGTTCAGGCGGGAGTTTCTGATCTCGAAGGGTCTCCGGTGGAACGAATCGGCGTGGTACGGAGAGGACGCCGAGTTCTACGTGCGCTGTTTGGCCGCCGGCTGCCGGCTGTGGCTCCTCCCGGACGCCCACTATTACTACTACAGCGACGGAACGGGTGTCTCAAAGACGGCAGGCGCGGTCGCCGCGACGGCCCACCAGTTGAAGACCAACAGCGCGTTGCTGGAGCAGTTCGCAGACCGCTCAGGCCTCCGGGCGGCTCTCCGCACCCGCCAGCGGCGGCTTGCGAAGGCTCTCCGTCTCGTCACGTTCGACGTAGAACGGGACCGAAACGGGTGGGTGCGTGCAGCACTCGGCCACCCTGTCGGAGCTGTAGAGTCTGCGGCCCGGTTCGGGTCGGCCCGGGCCAGACACTACGTGTCCCGCCTGAAGGCAGACGGATTCAGCGCGATCACCCACTTCGTGCGCCGCCGGTCCGCGGTTGGGCGAGAAGCGACCGACGCATGACCGTGCCTCTGCACCTCGCCTTTGTCTCGTACGAGTACGCCGGCCTCGCGCGCGGGGGCGGCATCGGCACCTACGTCCGCAACGCGGCGACGGCGCTCGCCGGCCGCGGCCACCGCGTCGAGGTCTTTACCGAGGGGGCCGCCGGGACGATGAAGGCGGACGGCGTGACGGTCCACGCGGTCTCGGCCGACCGGCGGGAGGACTTCCCCACCGCCGTGCTCGCGCCGTTCGAGTCCCGCCACCGCGCCCAACCGTTCGACGTGGTCGAGTCCGCCGAGTACGGCGTGGACGGGGCCGCCATCGCCGAGGCCTTCCCCGACCTCCCGCTCGTCGTCAAGCTCCACACGCCGTCGTCGGTGGTCAGCGAGATCAACCACCGGTTCGTCCCGTGGACGAAGAAGGCCCGCTTCCTCGCGGGGGGGCTGGTGCGGGGCCGCTTGCCGCAGCCGTACTGGGTATACGATCCTGCGTCGGACGTCGAGAGAGCGTTTACGCTCCGCGCCGACGAGGTGACGTCGCCGTCCCGGTCGCTCCTCGACTGGATGCAGGCGCGGTGGGGCCTCGACCCGGCCCGGTGCGCGCACGTCCCCAACGTGTTCATCCCGCCGCCGGCCCTGTTGGCGGTTCCCGCCGAGACCCAGACCCAGCGCGTCACGTTCGTCGGCAAGGTCGAGGTCCGCAAGGGCGTCGTCGAGCTGGCCGCGGCGGTCCCCCGCGTGCTCGCGGCGGTGCCTAGCGCCACGTTCCGCATCATCGGCCGATCGCTTCCGCACCCGGGCACGGGGGGCGACCTGGGGGAGCACCTCCGCCACCGGCTCGGCCGCCACGCGGCGTCGGTCGAGTTCGTCGACGCCGTCCCCTACGACGAGGTCCCGGCCTACTACGCCGACACCGACGTCTGCGTGTTCCCCAGCGTGTGGGAGAACTTCCCCAACGTGTGCCTGGAGGCGATGGCCGCCGCGCGCGGCGTCGTCGGCAGCTCGTCGGGGGGGATGGCCGAGATGATCGTGGACGGCGAGACGGGGTGCCTGGTCGCGCCCGGCGACCCGACTGCCCTCGCCGACGCGGTCGTCGGGCTGCTCACCGACCCGGCGGTCCGGGTCCGGATGGGGACGGCCGCCCGCGCCCACGTCACGCGGGCCTACACCCCCGACGTCATCGCCCCCATCCAGGAGTCGAGCTATCATCGGGCCATCGACCGTGCCCGGCTCGGAGCCCGCCGCCCGCCCTCGGCCGCCGACTGACTCCCGCCTCATGCCTTTCTCGATCACGGCTGTCGTGTGCGCGCACAACCCACGCCCGGACCACCTCGGCCCGACGCTGGACTCGCTGCGCGCCCAGACGCTCCCGACCGACCGCTGGGAGTTCTTGCTGGTCGACAACGCCAGCGCCGACCCGCTCGCGCCGCGCGTCGACCTGGGGTGGCACCCCAACGGCCGCGTCGTCCGTGAGGACCGCGTGGGCCTGACGTGGGCCCGGCTGAGGAGCTACCACGAGGCCAAGGCCCCGCTCATCGTCTACATCGACGACGACAACATCCTGGACCCGGACTACCTCGCGACCGCGCTCGCCCGGTTCGACGCCGAGCCCGACCTGGGTGCCGCCGGCGGCCGCTCGCTGCCCGTTTACGAGGCCGAGCCGCCCGAGTGGTTCCACGGGCTGGGCATCCACCTCGCGTGCCGCGACCTGGGCGACGACGAGATCGAGGCGTCGTGGGCCGGCGTCCCCGTCGCCGAGCGGTCGTACCCGCGGTGCGCCCCGGTCGGCGCCGGGATGTGCATCCGAAAAGAGGCCTACCGCACCTACGTCGAGGCCGCCGCGACCGACCCCGTGCGGACGTCGCTGGGTCGGTCGGGCGAGAGCCTGGCGTCGGGTGAGGACAACGACATCATCATGTCGGTGCTCGACGCCGGCTGGCGGGTAGCCTACCTCCCCGACCTGTCGCTCCAGCACCTGATCCCGGCCGGCCGCGTCGCGCCCGAGTACCTCGAGCGGATCGCCTACGGCTCCAACAAGACGTGGGTGCTGGTCCTGGGCGTCCACGGCATCCGCCCCTGGCCGGCCATCCCGGCGTGGTCGGCGCCGTTGCGCAAGGCGCGCGCCTACGTCCGCCAGCGGGCGTGGGCCGGCGCCCCGAACCGGATCCGCTGGCGCGGCGCGTGCGGCCAGGTCGACGGCCGGGCCCTCCTGACCACGACCTGATGGCCTCGTTCCTCCGCTCCCTTGTCCGCCGCGCCGGCCTGGGCCGCGCGCTCCGCGTCGTCTACCACACGCCGGTCGGGCTCACCCGGACGTCGATCCGCGAGGGCGGCCCGCTGGAGCAGCGGCGGACCGAGCGCGGCCGCCAGGCCATGGTCGAGGCGGCCGCCCGGCTCCCGGAGCTCACGCCGCCCGCTGTCGACGACGGGTTCGAAGTCCACTACCTGACCGGCGCGAAGTACTGGTACCAGACCGTGTTCTGCCACGCGTCGCTCCAGCACCACGCGCCCTCGCGCATCACGCCGGTCCTGTACGACGATGGGACGCTGGCGCCCGAGTACCAGGACGCCGTCCGCCGCGTGATCCCGTGGGTCCGCGTCGAGACGCTGCCCGAGATCGAGGCGCGGCTCGACGACGCCTTGCCGTGGTCTCGCTACCCGACGCTCCGCCAGCGGCGCATCGAGCAGCCGCTCATCCGCAAGGTCCTGGACCTGCACGCCGGCCGGCCCGGGTGGAAGATGTTGCTCGACTCCGACATGCTGTTCTTCCAGCGGCCCGACTGGCTCCTCGACTGGCTGTCCAACGACGACAAGAAGCCGGCCTACATGGTCGACGTGGTCGAGGCCTACGGCTACTCGCACGCGCTTCGCTCGCGCCTGGTCGACGGGAAGGCGTTCCCCCACCGGGCCAACATCGGGATCTTCGGCTGGCGCGGCGCCGACCTCGACCTCGACTGGCTCGAGCACGCCGTCCGCACGCTGCTGGAGCAAGAGGGGACGCACTACAACCTGACCCAGGGCATCACGAGCATGCTCTACGCCGGGCTCGACTGCGACGTGGCCCCGGCTCGTGACTACGTCGTGTTGCCGTCCGTCGAGGAGGGGCGGCACCCGACGGCCGTCTTGCACCACTACGTCGCCGAGTCCAAGCGGTCGTACTTCCAGCACGGCTGGCAGCGCGCCCTCGCGACCCTCTCCGCGAACCGATGACCCCGCGCGAGCTCCTCCCCAAGATCGACCGGCGCGCGCGCGAGGCGTCCGCCCGCGCCCAGCAGTGGGCCGTCGAGCGCGGGGCCCTCCCCGGGCACACCGATTACCGCCGGTTCGTCGTCCTGTGCACGATCCGGACCGGCTCGACGATGCTGGGGGCCTACCTCGGGAGCCACCCGAACGTCCGGATGTTCTTCGAGGTGTTCCACCGGTACCCCGCGTCCGTCCCGTTCGACGTAGCCGGCTACGGCGCCCGAGCCAACGACCCGGCCGTCGTCGCCGACCGCAACACGGACCCGGCGGGCTTCCTGGACCGCCACGTGTTCACGCGCCAGCCCTCGTCCGTCCAGGCGGTCGGGTTCAAGCTGCTCTACACCCAGGCCCGCAAGGGACCGCAGTGGTGGGACGAGCCCCAGTTCGACCGGTGGTGGGAACACCTCGACCGGTCGGAGGAACCGGACTGGGCCGCCGCCCGGTCCGACCTGTGGGCTACGCTGGCGGCCGATCCCGGCCTCGCCGTGATCCACCTGACGCGCGAGAACCCGCTCGCCGGGATGGTGTCGGCCGAGCTCGCCAAGCAGACCGGCCGGTGGGGGATCGGCGCGACCGGCGGGGCCGGCCGCGAGACGGCCCAGTCGACGGTCCGGCTCGACCCCGACCACTGCCTCGAAGACCTGGACGCCGGCCTCCGCCAGCAGCGCGAGGCCGAGGCGCTGTTCGCCGGTCATCCCCTGACCCGCGTCACCTACGAGCAACTCGTCGACGCGCCGGAGGCGACGCTCGCTCGGCTCCAGGACGTTTTGGGCGTGCCGCCAACGGAGCTCGAGACTCGGACCAAGAAGCAGAACCGCCGCCCCCTCCGC
Organism: uncultured Bacteroidota bacterium; assembly: GCA_963848075.1. Taxonomy (GTDB): domain Bacteria; phylum Bacteroidota; class Rhodothermia; order Rhodothermales; family Rubricoccaceae; genus Rubrivirga. The sequence goes on along the minus strand of CAWKCB010000004.1, from coordinate 739,667 downwards.
GAGGTCATCGAGAACGACGCAGACATAGAGGCCGCCCTTCGGGGGACGGAGTGGGAGCCCCTTCTCGACGGTTGATCGACATGCCGCCCCCGCTCGTCTCCATCTGCGTCCCGGCCTACAACGCCGAGCGCTACGTCGCCGAAGCGCTCGACTCGGCGCTAGCCCAGACGTACCCCCACGTCGAGGTCGTCGTCGTCAACGACGGGTCGACGGACGGGACGCGCGAGGTGCTGGCGGCGTACCAAGGCCGAGGCGTCCGCGTGGTCGACCAGCCGAACGCGGGCCAGTGCGCCGCCGCCAACCGGGCGTTCCGCGAGAGCCGCGGCGACCTCGTCAAGTTCTTCGACGCCGACGACGTCCTCGCCCCCGACTACGTCGCGCTTCAGGTGGACCGGCTGGGCGACCGCCGCGACGCGGTCGCGCTCGGGGAGTGGGCCCGGTTCACCGGCGACGACCCGGCCGAGGCCGACTTCCGACCGCTCCCGATGTACCGCGACGCGGACCCCGTCGACTGGCTGGCGACCGAGTGGGTCGGCGCCCGGCCGATGATGCAGTGCGCCCTGTGGCTGATCCCACGCGGCGTGCTCGACCGCTCGGGGCTGTGGGACGAGCGGCTCTCGCTCATCAACGACTTCGAGTTCTTCTCCCGCGTCCTGCTCGCGTCCACGGAGGTCCTCTACACGCCCGGGGCCCGCTTGTCCTACCGCTCGGGCCTGGGCGCGAGCCTGTCCGGCCGCAAGAGCCGCGCGGCGCGCGAGTCCCAGGCGCTCTCGCTGCTCCTCGGCACCCAGCACTTGCTCGACGCCGAGGACAGCCCCCGCACGCGCCGCGCCTGCGCCCACGTGCTCCAGGACTTCGTCTACGACGTCTACCCCGACCACGCCGACCTCCGGGCTCAGGCCGCCGAGCGCGTGGCCGAGCTCGGCGGGAGCGACCTGCCCCCCGACGGCCCCCCCGGATTCCAGCGCCTCCGCCGGCTCGTCGGCTGGCGGCTCGCCCGCCGCGTCGAGCGCGCGGTCGCCGACCGTCGGCGCACCGTCTCCTCGTGACCGCCCGACGCATGCCGCTCCCGTCGTTCCTCATCGTCGGCGCCGCGAAGGCGGGGACCAGCTCGCTCGTCGGCTCCCTCCGGGCTCACCCGGACGTGTACGTCTCTCGGCCGAGCGAGCCCAAGTTCCTCACGTCCGGGTTCCTGACGTTCCCGCACCGGGGGCCCGGCGACGACCGCATCGACGCCACCGTGGTCCGGTCGCTCGACGCCTACCGCGCGCTCTTCGACGGCGCGGGCGACGCGCACGCCGTCGGCGAAAAGAGCCCCGACCTGCTGTACTACCACGAGCAGTCGATCCCGGTCATCCACCAGACGCTCGGCCGGCCCATGATCCTCATCGCCCTGCGCAACCCCACCGACCGGACGTTCTCGGCCTACAACTTCATGGTCGGGATGGGGCGGGAGACGCTGCCGTTCGAGGACGCGCTCGCGGCCGAGGACGAGCGCTTGGCGGACAACTGGGAGTTTATCTGGGCCTACCGGGGCGCCAGCTTGTACGCCGACGCGGTCGCGGCGTACCAGGCGGCGTTCCCCGAGGTCCACGTCGTCTTGCTCGACGACCTCAAGCGCGCGCCGCACGAGACGATAGGCGGCGTGGCCGCTTTCCTGGGGGTCGAGCCGGCCGAGGGGACGCGGCCGGACCGCGTCCACAACGCCCACCGGGCGCCGCGGAGCCAGCGCGTCGCGGGGTGGCGGGCGGGGGAGGGGCCCGTCGGGGCCGCCCTCGACCTGGGGCGCCGCCTGATGCCCTCGGGCCTTCGGGCGCTCGCTCGGTCGGCGGTCGACCGGTGGAGCGCCCGGCCCCCGACGCTGACCCAGAGGCAGCGGAACCGGCTCGCCACTAGCTTTGCCCCCGACGTGCGGAGGCTGGAGAGCCTGATCGGCCGCGACCTCGCCGCCTGGCGGCGGCCGTCCTGACGGCTCCGCCGGAACGGGAGCGAGACATCGCTCCGGACCCGTACCCCTCGACGCGCCAAACGGGCCGGTCTGTGCACGGCCGCCTCCCGAAGTTTCCCCTCCCACGGATCGCCGTTTCATGCCCACGTCTCTTCCCTCGCTCCCGTCCTCCGACGCCCGCGTCGTCATCGTCGGCGCCGGCCCGACGGGGTTGGGCGCCGCCAACCGCCTCCACGAGCTGGGCCACTCGTCGTGGGACCTGTTCGAGGCCATCGAGCGGCCCGGCGGGCTCGCCCGGTCGTTCGTCGACGACGCCGGGTTCACGTGGGACATCGGCGGCCACGTCCAGTTCTCGCACTACCCGTACTTCGACCAGATGATGGACTGGCTGCTCGGCGACCGCTGGCTCCACCACGAGCGCGAGGCGTGGGCCTGGATGTTCGACCGGTTCGTGCCGTACCCGGTCCAGAACAACATCCGCCACTTCCCGACCGAGCCCATGCTGGCGTGCCTCGAAGGGATGGTCGAGGCCGGCCAGCGCAAGGCGGCCGGGGCCACCGAGATCCGGACGTTTAAGGACTGGCTCTCGGCCAGCTTCGGCGAGGGCCTGTGCGAGCACTTTATGGACCCCTACAACTTCAAGGTGTGGGCCATCGACCCGGCCGGGATGACGCCCCACTGGGTCGGCGACCGCGTCGCGAGCCCGGACCTGGGCCGGATCCTGCGCAACATCGTCCTGGAGCAGGACGACGTGTCGTGGGGGCCCAACAACACGTTCCGGTTCCCCGAGCGCGGCGGGACGGGCTCGATCTGGGAGGCGCTCGCGGTGTCGCTCCCCCAGGAGCGGCTCCACTACAACCGCCGCGTCGCCGGTGTCGACACCACCAAGCGCCAGCTCCGCTTTGAGGACGGGTCGGTCGAGGACTACGACGTCCTGCTCTCGACCATGCCCATCGACACGCTAGCGAACCTGTCGGACCGCTCCGACTTGGCTGAGACGGCGTCGCACGCCCGGTTCTCGAGCTCCAACATCATCGGCGTCGGCGTCGACGGGCCCGTGCCGGAGGGGCTCCAGACAAAGTGCTGGATGTACTTCCCCGAGGACGACTGCCCGTTCTACCGGGTGACCGTGTTCTCGAACTACTCCCCGAACAACGTGGCCCGGCCCGGCGAGCAGTGGTCGCTGATGGCCGAGGTCTCGGAGTCGCCCGACAAGCCGGTCGACGTCGAGCGCGTCGTCGAGGACACGGTCCGCGGGATGCGGGCGACGGGCCTGCTCCAGCCCGACCACGACGTGGTCTCGCAGTGGCACTTCCGCGCCGACCACGGCTACCCGACCCCGTTCCTCAACCGGTCCGACGTGATCGACCCGGTCCGCGAGGCGTTCTCCGAGGTCGGCGTCCACAGCCGCGGCCGGTTCGGGGCCTGGAAGTACGAGGTGTCGAACCAGGACCACTCGATGATGCAGGGCGTCGAGTTCGTCAACGCGTTGCTGTTCGGGACGCCCGAGGTCACGCTGCACCACCCGACCATCGTCAACGGCCGCTAGAGCCGATCTCAGATGCTCCCGGCCTCCTCCCGTCTCTTGCGACGTCCCGTCTTCCTGTGGGAGAGGGATAGAGCCTGCCCCAGACTTGGTCCGGGGGTGAGGGTCTGGCCCCCGACCGAGCGCGCTCCACACCCGCCATGCTGACCCTCACCTGGTTCCGGAACGACCACGAGTTCCGCAACGACTACCTCCGGATGTCGCTGATGCGCGCCCACGACCGGGGCGAGCTCGCCTACCGCGAGCGGCCCCAGGCGTCGGGCGGCGACTTCGGGCTGTCGCCGGAGCTGGTCGCCCACACGCACCGCCACACGTCGCTCTTCGTCGCCGAGGCCGACGGTCGCCGCCAGCTGGGTGCGGTCGACAACGAGGACGGGTTCGTCCACCTCCAGGGCGACCTGCTGGAGGCGGTCGACGTCTACTTCTGCTGCCCCTACACGGCGGCGTTCCACCGCGACCGCGCGTTCCCGGAGCCGCTCCCGTGGCAGACGGACTTCGACGTGGCCCCGTACCGCGAGAAGGCGGCGGCGCTCGTCGAGCGGCTCGGCGACCACTTCGACAAGATCCGCCCCCTGATCCCGACGCCGACCTCGATGTCGACTGGGACCCAGGCGATGACGCCGGCCGAACGCGCGCGCCAGATCCGCGCCCACCGCCTGCGCAAGGTGTCGTTCTGGCGCTCGGACCCCGAGCTGTGGCGCGCCGACCAGGACACGTACGAGGCCCGCTACCGCCAGATGGTCGGCTATCGCGAGCTGGGCCTCCGCCACGACGTCGTCTCGCGCGAGTCGCTGTGGGGGTGGCCCGAAAACCGGATCGCGCTCCACGAACGGCTTCACGCGCTCCGCGCTGAAGGCCGCGACGTCCACGCCCGCCTCACGCCGCTCGCCAAGTCGCACAACTTGAGCCGCAACGAGCTCCACATCTCCGACGCCTCGCTCGCACGCCTCGACGCGCTGACGGCCCCGTTCACGTTGGACGAGCCCTACGAGTCGGCGCTGGCGAGCAGCCGCCTGGGCGTCTTCCCGACGGGCTACCACTGGGGCTGGCGCGGCATCGCGTTCCTCGCCCTGTGCATGGGCATCCCGACCTACCAGGACCGCCCGCTCTACCAACCCTACTTCGACTTCGACGAGTTCAACGTCACGTATAACGAGGGGACCTGGGAGCGCGTCGGCGAGCTACTCGACGCGACGTCGCCAGCAGATTGGACAGCCACCAAGGCCCACAACCAACGGGTGTTCGACGAGCGGCTCGCGCCGGACGCGGTGGGCCCGCATCTGATCTCAAACCTGAGCGTGGGCTGAGGCGCAGCCACCCCCGTCTGAGTACCAGGCTCCCGCCATGCACATTGCCCTCACCGCCGACCCGATGATCCCGGTCCCGCCTGTCCTGTACGGCGGGATCGAGCGCATCATCGACATGCTCGCGCGTGGGCTCGAGGAGCGGGGCCACCAGGTGACGCTGTTCGCGCACCGCGACTCCGACACGGCCGGCCGGCTCGTTCCGTATGGCGGCGAGCGCCCGGGCCACCCCGTCGACCTCGCCCGGAACACGCTGTCCATCTCGCGGCTCTTGGCGACCCGGCCCGACGTGGTCCACAGCTTCGGCCGGCTCGCGACGCTGCTCCCGCTGCTGCCGACCGCGATCCCCAAGGTGATGAGCTACCAGCGCGAGCCGACCCTCGGTCAGGTCCGCCGCGCAACTCAACTCTCCCGCCGGGGGACACTCGCGTTCACGGGCTGCGCCGAGCACATCGCGGCCAAGATGCGTCCCGTCGCGCCTAGCTACGCCGTCTTCAACGGGGTCCCGCTCGATACCTATACGTTCCGAGACCACGTCGAGGACGACGCGCCGCTCGTGTTCTTGGGCCGGGTCGAGCGGATCAAAGGTGCCCACACGGCCATCGATGTGGCTCAGGCGAGCGGGCGACGGCTCGTCATTGCTGGGAACGTGTCCGACGACGCCTACTTCGAGGCCGAGGTCCGCCCCCGCCTCTCCGACCGGATCGAGTACGTCGGGCCCGTCGACGACGTCCAGAAAAACGAGCTCCTGGGTCGCGCGCTCGCCTTCTTGATGCCGATTGAGTGGGAGGAGCCTTTTGGGATCGTGATGGCCGAGGCGCTGGCGTGCGGGACGCCGGTCGTCGGCACGCCGCGCGGGTCGGTGCCGGAGGTCGTCGTCGACGGCGTAACAGGGTTTATTCGCCCGACCGTCGCTGGGCTGGCCGAGGCCATCGAGCAGGTGGCCGGGCTCGACCGTGCCGCGTGCCGGGCGGACTGCGAGGCGCGGTTCTCGGACCGCGCCATCGTCGACGCGTACGAGGTGTTGTACCGTGAGCGGGTCGCCGCCGCCGCCTAGCTCGTCATGGACACGCCGCTCGTCTTTACCCACATCCCGAAAACCGCGGGGACGTCGCTCAAGAAGAGCGTCATCCTGCCCAACGTGCGACCGGGCCGGGCCTACTGGGTCTTGGGCGTAGGCAAGCTGATCCGGGATCGTCCCAGAGACGTCGATGTCGTCCTCGGCCACATCCCCTACGGGATCCACCGCGTGCTCCCGTTCCGCGACGTCCGGTACCTGACCATCTTGCGAGACCCCGTCGACCGGTGCGTCTCGTTCTACAACTACGTGTTGATGTGCGAGACGGGGAATCCTGGGCACGCCGGCAAGGTCATGGGCCACCCCGCGCTGGCGGACGCGAAGCGGCTCCCCATCGACGAGTTCTACTCCCTCGAGCTCTACCGGAACGTCCAGACCAAGTTCACAGCGGGACTCCTCTGGGACCGCGCCCGGAACGGGCTGCCGGCGCCCCTCCGAGATGTCGTGGCCGGCGAAGCGCGGATGCTGCGGCGGGCCCAGCGGAACCTCGTCGAGGAGTACTGGCTGTTCGGCCTCCTCGACCGGATCGCGGACACGGAGGACCGGATGGCTCGGGCGCTCGGATGGGAAAACCGGCCGGTTCGCGACACGTCGAGGCAGACGCGTGGGTGGGCGGGGCAGGTCGACCCGACGCCGAGCCAGCGCGAGCGGATCCACGAGCTGAACGCGCTCGACGTCGAGCTCTACGCGTTCGCCGCCGAGCGCTACGACGCCCAGACCGTGGGCCGGCCGTGAGCACGACGCGCGTGTGCCTCGTCACGACCGGCCACCTCTCGACCAACCCCCGCCTCGTCAAGGAGGCCGACGCGCTGGCCGAGGCGGGCTACGACGTGCGCGTGGTCGCCTGCCGGTTCTGGCCGTGGGCCGACGCCGCCGACGCCGCCTTCGCCGACCGGTCGTGGCCGGTCCGCCACGTCCGGTTCGGAGCGATGGCCGAGGGCATGAGCGGGCGGTGGGTCCGGCTGCGGCACCGGGCCGCCCGCGAGCTCGCGCACCGGCTGGGCCCTCGCCGGGCTCCAGACGCGCTGCTCCGGCGGGCCGCCCACTACGTCACGCCGGAGCTGGCCCGGGCGGCCGTCGCCGAGCCGGCCGACCTGTACATCGCGCACAACCTGGGAGCCCTGCCGGCCGCCGCGTGGGCCGCGGCTCGCCACGGCGCCCGGCTTGGGTTCGACGCCGAGGACTTCCACCGAGGCGAGCTCCGAGACGAGCCCGGCACCGCCGCTGCTCGGGCGCTCGTCGCCGCCGTCGAGGACCGGTTCCTCCCCCGGTGCGACTACGTGACCGCCGCCTCCGACGGGATCGGCCAGGCCTACGCCCAGGCGACGGGGGTCGCGACGCCGACCACCGTCCTCAACGTGTTCCCGACCTCGGACCTCGACGTCGAGATCGCGCCGGAGGCCATCGCCGCAGAGGTGCCGGAGGGAGCGCGGTCGCTCCACTGGTTCAGCCAGACCATCGGCTCCAACCGCGGGCTCGAAGACGTCGTCCGCGCGCTCCCCGACCTCCCGGACGACGTCGTGCTCAGCCTGCGGGGCGGGTGGGCCGACGGGTACGAGGCCGAGCTCCGTGGACTCGCCGACCAGCTCCACGTGGGACACCGACTCCGCGCGCTCGGCCACTGCCCACCCGACGAAGTCGTGGGCCGGGCCGCTCGACACGACGTCGGCCTGGCGCTCGAGCTGGCGGTGACGCAGAACCGGGACCTGTGCGTGACCAACAAGCTGTTCACCTACGTCCTCGCCGGCATCCCGACCGTCGCGACGAGCACGACGGGGCAGCGAGGCGTCCAGGCCCGGCTCCCGGACGCGATCCGGCTTTACCAACCGGGCGACGTCGAGAGCCTTGTTCAGGCCATCGAGAGCTTGCTCGGCGATCCCAGCGCCCGCGCCGCCGCGCGGACGGCCGGGGCGACGTACTGCTGGGACCAGGAGAAGGAGGTGTTCCTCCAGGTCGTCCGCCAGACGACTCCGCCGGCCGGAGGGAGCCGTCGCCCGTGAGCCTGGCCCCCCTCGCTGCGAGGTCGAGCCCACTCTTCTCGCGCTCGTCGCCGACCGGCGCGGCCGACGGCCGGTGCCCGACCGTTGGATCTCGTATCGTTCGCTGAGCCCTCCCCGCTGCTTAGGTCTGTGAAGCACGTCTTGATCGTGGCCCCGCGGTTCGCGCCGTCCAACGCGGCCGACTCGCACCGCGTCCGCCAGAGCCTCCCGTACTACCGGGAAGCGGGGTGGGAGCCCGTCGTGCTCGCCGTCGAGGCCGACGAGGTCGCGGCCCCCCAGGACCCGCTCTTGCTCGACACCCTCCCGGCCGACGTCGAGGTGGTCCGCGTCGGGGCGATCCCGCAGGCGATGACGCGCCGGCTTGGGTTCGGGAGCCTGGAGGCCCGGTCCTTTTACTCCCTCGCCAAGGCCGGCCGGCGACTGCTCCGCGAGCGCCCCTTCGACCTCGTCTTCTTCTCGACGACGGCCATGACGCTCACGGCCCTCGGGCCTCGGTGGAAAAAGGAGTTCGGCGTGCCGTTCGTGATCGACCTCCAGGACCCCTGGCTCAGCGAGTACTACGACCGAGAGGGGGCCCCTCCGCCGCCCGGGGGAGCGCTAAAGTACGGGCTCGTCCAGGCCATCTCGCGCCGATGCGAGCCCTACGTCCTGCGGCGGGCGGCGCACACGATCACGGTCTCGCCGGCCTACCCCGAGACGCTGATCCAGCGGTACCGCGACCTCCACAACGACCTGTTCACGGTCCTCCCGTTCGGGGCGCCGGAGCGCGACTTCGAGATCCTCCGGGCCTCCCGGACCGTGAACCCCGTGTTCGACCCGGCGGACGGCCTGGAGCACTGGGCCTACGTCGGGCGCGCAGGCGGAGACATGGAGCTGGCCCTCGACGCCATGTTCCGCGCGCTCGCCGCGGCCCGCCGCTCGGACCCGGCCCGCTACGACCGCCTCCGGCTCCACTTTGTCGGGACCTCCTACGCCGAGGGCGACCGGGCGGTAAAGACGGTCGAGCCCGTCGCCATTCGGAACGGGGTCGGCGACCTCGTCGACGAGCGGCCCCACCGGATCCCCTACTTCGAGGCGCTCCAGGTGCTCCTGGACGCCGACGCGCTCGTCGTCCCCGGATCGGACGACCCGTCCTACACCGCGTCGAAGCTGTACCCCTACATCCTGGCGCGCCGGCCGCTCTTGGCCGTGTTCCACGCGTCGAGCTCCGTGGTCGGCGTCGTCCAGCAGGCCCGCGCCGGCGTCGTCGTCCCGTTCGGGTCCGAGGACTCGGCGGAAGCCATCGCCGGCCGTCTCGGCCGGGCGTGGTTCGACCACCCGCTCCCGGAGACACAGACGGACTGGGAGGCGTTCGCCCCCTACACCGCTCGAGCGCTCGCGCACCGGCAGGCCCACGTGTTCGACGGCGCGACAACGGCATAGGTCTTGTTCGGAACACGTGCCGGGCCTCTTCCACGGAGCCCTCTGCCGGTCGCCCGTCCTCTTCCCCCGAGTCTGTCCGTGAGCGTCCGCCCCCGTCTCGCCGTCGTCACGACGCACCCGATCCAGTACTACGCCCCTCTGTTTCGGAGGATGGCGGAGCGGGACGTGCTCGACCTCCACGTGTTCTACGGGTGGAGAGGAGCCGTCGAGGCCGTTGCCGACCGGGGCTTCGGGACGACGTTCGCCTGGGACGTGCCCCTCCTCGACGGCTACCCGCACACGTTCGTCGACAACGTGTCCGCCGACCCCGGGACGCACCACACCGGGGGCATCGACGCCCCCGGGATGGTCGACGCGATCCGCGCGTGGGGGCCCGACGCCGTGCTCGTGTTCGGGTGGAACTACCGGGCCCACCAGCAGGTGATGCGCGCGTTCCATGGGCGGATCCCGGTCCTGTTCCGCGGCGACTCGACCTTGATCGACGAGCCCTCGGGCCTCCGGGGGTGGCCCCGCCGGCTGGCCCGCCGCGCGTTCCTCCGCTGGACCTACCGGCGGGTCGACCACGCGGCCTACGTGGGGACGAACAACAAGGCTTACTTCCTCGCCCACGGGCTCCGCGAGCACCAGCTCACCTGGGCTCCGCACTCGATCGACAACGACCGGTTCGCAAAAGGGGGAGACGAGGCCGGCGAGTGGCGGAGGTCCCTCGGCATCCGCGACGACGAGCGGACGGTCGTGTTCGTCGGGAAGCTGGAGGCCAAGAAAGCCCCCGACGTGCTGCTGGACGCGTTCCTCGCGCTCGGCGACCCGTCGGCTCACCTCCTCTTCTGCGGGACGGGCCCGCTCGAAGACGACCTCCGACGTCGCGCCGAAGCGCATCCGACGGTTCACTTCCTGGGCTTTCAGAACCAGTCCCAGATGCCGGCCGTCTACCGGCTCGGCGACGTCGTGGCGCTGCCGTCCCGGGGGCCGGGCGAGACCTGGGGGCTGGCGGTCAACGAGGCGATGGCCTCCGGCCGGGCGGTCATCGCCAGCGACCGGGTAGGGTGCGCCCCCGACCTCGTCACACCGTCGAATGGCTTCGTGGTCCCAGCGGGCGACTCTCGGTCCTTGGAGCGTGTGCTCCGCAGCGCCCTCGCCTCCGGCGTAGCCGAACGGCTCGGCGACCACTCGCGCACGATCGTCCGAGAGTGGTCGTTCGACGAGACCGCCGCTGGGATCGAGCGCGCGGTCCGGCACTGTGTGCTCCCCCAGTGATCGGCTCCTTCCGCCGGTCCCGCTCCCTCTTTTTCGCATGAACGGAAAGGTCTCCTCTACCGTCGCCGCCGTCCCCGCGGTCGCTCGATCCGTGCCCGAAACGAGCACGGGGGGAGGGGGCATGGGCTACGTCCTGCTCTACCTCCCGTTCGGCCTCGCGTGGATGCTCAGCGCGGTGCCGACGCTGTCGTACTTCATCGCGTGGGCGGGGTCGATCTGGATCCTGTTGGTGACGATCACGGGGAAGATCAAGCCCCTGCCGTCCGACCGGTCCATCCTGGACCAGATCATGCGGCCGATCATCCTGACCCAGATCATCTTCGCGTCGTACAACTTCATATCGTCCGTCTTCTCATTCGCAGACATCAACGGGTGGTACTACCTGTCGAAGGTGTCTTCCATGGAGGCTTCCGAAGCCTCACTAGCCCTCACGGCCGAAGCGCAGCGGTACTACGTCCTCGCTCACGCGGGCATCACGACAGGGATGTTGGCGTTCATGGACTACCGCCGAAGCGAAACGTGGGTCGTCCGGCCGATGAACAACCCCGTGACCTTCCTCCTGGTCGTCTCCGGGATCAGCTTCGTTCTCGCGACCGTCTTGGGAGGGGCGCTCAGTCAGATCGCGGAGCGCGCCTCCCAACTTGGGCTGGTGGCCTCGGTCCTCGCCTTGTCCCTGGCGGTCCCCATGAGGCAGACCGGCATGCTCTTGATCGCGGGGGGCGTGTACGCCCTGAACATGGCCGAGGCGTTCCTGAGCGGGTTCAAAGAGAACGTGCTCGTGATGCTGCTCCTGGCGGCGGTCTTCATCTACCCGTACGCGAAGAAGACGGTGACCGTGTTCGCGCCGCTCGTCATCCTCGGGGCGCTCACGATCCTGCCCACGTTCGCCAACGTGTTCCGAGCCGAGAACTGGAGCGGAACCGCCAGCCAGGAGGAGGCGGCGTCGACCGCGATCGAGACCATCCGGGGTGGAGAGCAGGACATGTGGGCGACGAACTGGTCGTTCCTCACCAATCGGATCTCGGAGATCGGTTTGTTCACGCAGTACCTGGCGTCGGTCGACGCGACGGGCCAGTACTATGGGCCCACAATCCTCGAGCAGACGGCGTCTAGCTTGATTCCTCGTGCCTTCTGGGACGACAAGCCAATCACGGAGAAGGTGGTGATGGAGCGGGTCTACGACAACGGGATCGTGTCCCGTGACTCGAAGGTGTCTGCGAAGCCCCAGTACGTCGTCGACGGGTACCTGTCGTTCGGGGGCTGGGGGGTCTTGCTCGCCGCGCTGACGCTGGGGCTTGTGGCGTCGAGCGCGTCCCGGTTTTGCGAGCGGTTCTTCGGGGGCTACTTCTGGGGGACGGGCCTCATCTACACGTCGTTCTTCGCGGTGCTGTGGAAGGGGAACTCGTTCGAGTTCTTCTTTAACACGGTGGTCTGGAGCTTCATCCTGCTGGTCGCCCTGTTTTACGTCGCCCGAATGATGGGCATCCTGGTTCGCCCGGGCGCCCATGTCGCCGAGACCGCCCCTGTCGAGCCCATCGCCACGGGACGCATGCGGACGTTCTGGGCTCCCCAGTAGGTATGCGACCTGACCGCCACGGCGCCCCGGTCGCGGTCGTCCACACGACGGACTCGCTGGACGCCCACCAGGGCGGGCCGCCGCGCACGATCTCGGCGCTCGCGACGGGCCTGGGGCGCCGGGGCGCCCGAGTCGGCGTGGTCGCCTTTGGAGACGGCGCGGCCGTCGTCACGCCGGACGCCCGGCACGCGAACGTGGAGTTCGTCGCTCGTGGCCAGGGCGGAGGCCCAAGGTACCGGGACGCCGTTCTCGGAGGCGACCCGATGCTTGTCCACGACCACGGGCTCTGGCTCGCGTCCAACCGGGCCTCGGCGGCGGCGGCGGCGCGGGGAGGGCTGCCGCGCGTCGTCTCCACCCGGGGCATGCTCGAGCCGTGGGCGCGGCGGCACCACCGGTGGAGGAAGAGGGCCGCGTGGGCCGCCTTCCAAAAGCGACTCCTCCAGCAAGCCGCCGTGCTCCACGCCACGGCCGAGGCCGAGGCCGACTCTCTCCGCGACATCGGCCTGACGTCGCCGATCGCGGTGATCCCGAACGGCGTCGCGCTTCCGGAGGCGACAGCCCCCCACGCTGGAGGCCGCCGTCGGGCCCTCTTCCTCTCCCGCGTCCATCCCAAAAAGGGGTTGCCTCTCTTGCTCGACGCGTGGGCCGACGTCAAGCCGGCGGGGTGGCAGCTCGTGATCGCAGGCCCGGACGAAGACGGGCACCAGGCCGAGCTAGAGACGCACGCCCGTCGTCTCGGCCTGGACGAGGTCCTGTTTGTCGGGTCGGTCCCCGACGACGAGAAGTGGGCCCTGTACCGGTCCGCCAGCCTTTTCGTGCTGCCGACCTACAGCGAGAACTTCGGCGTCGTCGTGGCGGAGGCCCTCGCCTCGGGGGTCCCCGTCGTGACGACGACCGGCGCGCCGTGGGCAGAGCTCGAGACCCACGGGTGCGGGTGGTGGGTCGAGCCCGCCGCGCGCCCGGTCCGCGACGCGCTCGCCGACGCCGTGGCGCGGACTGACCCGGAGCGCCGGTCGATGGGGCTCCGGGGCCGAGCGCTCGTCGCGAATCGCTACGATTGGGACGCAATCGCCGCTCAGATGCTCGAGGTGTACGAGTGGGCCCTCGGTCGGGGGCCGACGCCCCCAGCTACCTTGCGCCATTAGTGACTACTCCAGTTCGCGATACCTAGTCATCCGAACCGATCCACGGGACATTCAAGGCAAGTAAACTGCTATGCGCCATACTGTGGCAGGGCTGGTGACTGCACCGGTCCCATGCCTCGGCTCGCGCCTGGGCTCCTCGCTCACCCCCCCGAATCGTTCCCCGTGTCCAACTCCTCCTTCGCCCTCTCGGTTGAGCAAGGAACAGCCGCAGCTCTGGCTGGGGCCGTGGAAGTTGATCCGGTCGTGGAGGCGGGCGAGGCGCTAGACATCGCGTCGAACCGCTCGGCGCGCAAGTACACGCGGAAGGAGATGGCACTCCGCGTGCTGTGGATTCCGGGCCAGTACCTCCTCCGGTGGAGCCCGCGACCCGCGTTCGGATGGCGGCGCTTCGTGCTCCGCATGTTCGGAGCCCAGGTCGGGGCGCACGCCCACGTTCACAACTCGACCCGGGTCACCATGCCCTGGAACCTGGTCCTCGGAGAGTGGGCAGGCGTCGGTGAGGACGTCCTGATCTACAACCTCGGCCCGGTCGTCATCGGCCCGCGGGCGACGGTCTCCCACCGTGCCCACCTGTGCGCGGGCACCCACGACTACCGCCAGCCCGACCTCCCGCTCCTCAAGCCGGCCGTCCACGTGGAGGCCCAGGCTTGGGTCTGCGCCGACGCCTTCGTCGGCCCCGGCGTGACGGTGGGGGAGGGGGCCGTCGTCGGAGGCGCCGCCGTCGCGACGCGCGACGTCCCGGCGTGGACCATCGTGGCCGGCAATCCCGCCCGCCACATCAAAGACCGTATCCTAGACTCGAATGTCCGCTCACACCACTAGCCTCGAGGCCCCGACGGGCCTGAAGGTCTTCCCTCGTCCGCGGAGCGCCGACGACGTCGGCGTCGAGCGCCGGCCCCAGCCCGCGCGCGTCGAGGTCGCACCCACGCTGCTCGGCCACGGCGACGTCCCGGTCACGGTCTTGGTGGCGGCCAAGAACGAGGAGGTCAACCTCCCCCGCTGCCTGTCGGCGCTCGCGCCGGCCGCCCGCGTCGTCGTGCTCGACTCGCGCAGCACCGACGCGACGGTCGCCCAGGCCGCCTCTTATGGGGCCGAGGTCGCCCAGTTCGACTACAAGGGGTCGTATCCCAAAAAGCGGCAGTGGGCCCTCGACACCCTCGACCTCGACACGGAGTGGGTCTTCCTTCTGGACGCCGACGAGGTGGTTCCGGACGCGCTGTGGAGTGAGATCCGGGCCGTCACGTCCGACCCGCAGGCGGCCGACGGCTACCTCGTCACGAAGGGGTTCCACTTTCTCGGTCGCGCGTTCGCGTTCGGCGGCTTCTCGTTCGACGCGCTCCTGCTCTTCAAGACGGGCACGGCCCGGTTCGAGCACTTGGTCGACGACCCGGCATCCGCCCTCGACATGGAGGTCCACGAGCGCGTGATCGTCGACGGGACCGTCAAGTCCCTCAAGACGCCGCTCATCCACGAGGATTTTAAGGGGCTTGAGGCCTACATCCGGCGCCACAACCAGTACTCGACGTGGGAGGCGAGGCTCCGCCACTCGTACCTGAACGGCGGGTCCTACGGGACCCAGAGCGTCACGCCGCGCTTGTTCGGGAACGCGCAGGAGCGCCGGCGCTTCCTGAAGAAGCTGGCCATCCGGACTCCGTTCGAGCCGCTGCTGTGGTTCGTCTACCACTTCGTCCTCCGAGGCGGCTTCCTCGAAGGGCGGGCCGGGCTCATCGCGAGCCAGATCCGCGCGAGCTACATCTCCCAGGTCCGGGCCAAGATGTACGAGCTGGGGATGGACGCGCAGCCTCAGCAGGGCAACGCTAGGTCCCGACGCAAGTCGGCGCCGATCGCGTGGCCGCGATCGACGCCGACTCCTACGCCACAGCCGGTCTAGGGCTTACGGAAACTCCGCGTTGTCATCCTGAGCGCCAGCGAAGGATCTCGACGCCGGACCCTCAGGCCCTCGGCGCCGGCGTGGACGGGCTCGGAGGACCGAGCTGAGATCCTCCGCCTTCGCGGGGGCAGTCTCTTCGCTGGGCTCAGGGTGACAGGTCTGGAGGGTTTCCGTACAGAGCCTAGGTCAGTCGGGGAAGACGACGTTGGAAGGGATCGGCCGCACGGCCGCCTTCCAGGTGACGCTCACAGGACTGGCGCCCGAGAACGCGAGCCGCAGGACCGGCTTGTCTTCGTCTCCGACGTTCGTCCACCCCGTGAAGCGGCTGGCGCTGGCGCCGCTGACGGTCACGTACGAGGCGTCGAGCGGCTCCCACAGGAGGTTCGCGGGGACGTCGACGTAGCGTCCGCTTCCCCCGCCGGACAGGGGCTTGGAGGTCAGCACACCCTCGGCCTCCGATGTCCGGCCATTGGACGAGTTCGTGACCCCCCGGAGGTACTGCAGGTTCTTGTTGTAGCTCGATCCGTAGCGCCACCGGTCGAACGACACGTCCTGCCAAAACACGCGGTACCTGGCAGCGGCGTCTGCCGAGTAGTCCTTGACGAAGAGGGGGTAATCGACGTTAACGAAGTCCATGCCGGAGAGGAAAACGTCGGCGCCGGCTCCAGGCTTGTCCATCCGGATCTCTAGCGGGCGACGGGCTCGCTGCTTTCCCTGGGCCTCATACACAAAGACTCCGTCAGGCGACTGGGTGCGGACGTTGTAGATGCTGCCCCATCCGTCGCCACCCGTGTTGTCCGGGACGGAAAGGTCAGTCACACGGACGTCGCCTGCGAACGACGTGTTGATCTGGGACACGCCTCCTCCCACGACGTTGACACCCTCTAGAGCGAACGACGAAGTCGGCGTCGCGTTGATCGCCCTAGAGTTGACGAGCGTAACGGCTCGGCTCGACTCTCCCGGCCCTCCCAACAGCACGGTGACGTCTCGGACGGTTTTCGGTCCTCTCGCATATCCAATGAGGTCGCGGGTCGGAATGGCGTTGTTACTCGCATTGCGGAGATCGATGACGAGGCCCTCAACGAGTACCTCCTCTCCGAAGTAGTGCTTCAACTCTCTCGATGTGAAGAAATCGGCCGAGTCAGGAGCGTCGTTTCGGTGCTCCAGAAGTCCTAGAATTTCAGGATCGAGATGAGGATATGGGTTGGACTTGACGTCACGTATTACAACATTTCTGTAATGCCCTTGGTATTGTTCGACGTGAGCCTTCCAGGAAAAACCATAAATTTCAATTCCATCAATAGATGTGCCTGGAGCTGTAGGTACGCCATACATTGTGTGGTTTCTGACAGTATTGCCTAGTTTGAGTTTTCTGCTGCCACCGAAGTGGACCGGATGGTTTGACAGCATGATATTCCCGCCAAAATCATGAATATGAACGTTATCTAGAATGGAATTAGATCCTAGAGGTGCTTCGGAAGAGCTATGGGTGGCCGTAAATCCATTCCAGTGAGATGTGTTCTGGAGAAGCTCATCGACCATGCTATTTCCTTCATAGGTTGAGAAACCAGAGGCTATTCGATATTCAGAATCAAAGATATAGTCGTTCTCCTCCAGGTTGCCGTCGATCTCCACGTCGACGATCCGGTTCCGGGTCGAGGTCCTGCCATGTCGGACCACCACCATCTCGCTCGCTACGCCGTCCCGCTCAGCAAGCGGCTCGGCGAAGCTGTCGTCCGTTCCACTCCGGATCGCCCAGTAGTGCCAAGGGGCCCCTTTCAGGACACGGAGACCTTGGCCATCACGGATCCCATCCTGCTCGCCTTTCAGGACGGTCGCCTCTTGCGTTTCGAGCACGCCCGCGTAGCTATACATCCCACGTAACACCACGTAGTGCTCAGCGCCGGCCGCGGCAGCCTTTGCCTCTGCCGACTCGAGCGCCCACGCGATGGCGTCGGTTGCGTCATCGGAACCGGGCTTCGCTCCCCACCAGTCTGGGCGGACATAAGAGGAGGTCGTTTCCCCCTCGAGGGTAATCGACTCCACGACGCGCTCCAGGCGCAGGTCGGAGATGCTGAATCGGTAATTGACGACGTGCTGGCTGCTCCCGTCGCCGTCGAAGGTCTTTGCGAAGTTTCTCATCGGCGAGTTGACGTCGACCCTCCCGGTTGCCGGGTTGAACAGCTTCTCGCCCCGGTTGTCGCCGCCGTGGCCGTGGAGTTGAAGGGCGTCGTAGCACCCGTCTCCGCTGGCCATCGACATATTCGCCGGCGCTCCGGCCGCGCTGTGGCAGAGCCGGAACGACTCCCACTGGATCGACGACCCGTACAGCGTGACGTCGTTCGAGGTCGCGTACGGCTCGCCGGCTTGCGTGTGCTCGGTCGGCACGAAGCACGTCCCGCCGTCGGGGACGCATCCGGACTGGGTGACGCGGAGCGTGCCCTGGCCGCCGTCGCCCTCGGCACGGAACCCGCCGACGGTCACCTTCTGGCCGGGCACGAGCCCCGTCAGCGCGATCGCCTCCAGGATGGTGGGCACATTCACCGTCGGGGACGGCGTGGCCTCGGGGAAGATGAGCGTGCCGGCTTGCGAGAGCCGGACCTTGTAGCCCTGGCCGGGTTCGAGCGCCGAGAGGAGCGGGCCGCCCGGCGTGGCCGGGTAGATCCGGCCCGACCCGTCCTCGACGCGCTCGAGGGCTCCGCCGAGGGAGCTCAGCGCGGTGCCCACGGCGGCGGGCTCGTCGAGGAAGTAGGGGACCCAGTTCCATCCGGCCTGGAGCTCGATCGAGGAAGCCGGGGCGATCTGGGCGCCCGACACCGAAACGGTGAACGCCTCCCTCGCCTGGACGAGGAGCGACTGGCCCCAGTCCCACGTCGTCAGGTTTTCGATCCCGTAGGACGGCGCGAACACGGCGCCCTGGGCGTCCTTGATCAGGACGACGTCGTCGGCGTGGTCGTTGAAGATGCTCGCGAGGGACGGGTCGTCCGGGTACACGCGGAGCGAGACGAGGTTGGGGCCCTCCACGAACGAGACCTCCTGCGTCGTGAGGGGGCCGGTCACGGGGCCGGTCGAGGGTGGGGCTTGCGCGTGGGGCGCGACAGCGAAGCAGAGAACGAGTGCCAGCGTGGCAACGAGCGAGAAGGACGGGCGCATACGGGTGGGTGGGGGACGGTCGCGGAGGCGTCGAGACCGGATCGATATCGTCGGGCCGACGCCTTCTTGTAAACGGGTCGTGCGGGCCGGTCGGCGCGAGAGCCACGCGCGTCTGACCAGGGCCGGGAAGGCTCTGCGGGCCGAAGCTCCGCCGAGTCTTACTTTGAGACAGCGGCGGAGAAGTCCGCCGCGTCCTCCGTAATCAGGTCTCCCACCACAAGATGACCCTCTCACGTTTTCTGCCGGCCCTGCCGAATGTACCGCACCTGTTCCAATTTTGGCCAATGAAGGGCGCCGTCTTCGGCGCGGCTCTGCTGCTAGCCCCTCTCGCGCACGCCCAGCGCGCGACGAGCAGCGAGTGGTTCCCGCTCGAAGTCGGGACGAGCTGGGTCTACCAGTCCCTCGACGGGACCACGTTGAACCGCCAGGTCCTGCCCGACCCGGCCCAGATTCCCGGGCGCGTGGTCGTGGAGGACGAGATCGTAGGCGCCGACGGGGTCCCCCTCGACTCGTACCAGTTCGTCGTCCGGGTGCGGGAGTCGACGGGGATGTGGATCACGTTAAGACGAGACAGGCCCTCGTCGCGTCTGAGTCCGTGCCCGATCCCGCGGCGCCTCCTCGCGACTGCGTCCTGCCAGGGCGAAGAGACGCGGCGGCTGGCGGCGGAGGGGGAGGGGCCGGTCTGGGTCGGGTCCACCGCCTTCGACCGTCCGACCCTGACGTACGCGTCGGCGACGGGGTTCGGCATCGCCGTGTACGCCCAGGGGATCGGCCCCGTCGTGTTCAACGAGGGGGAGACGGTCTACGTGCTCGAGTTCTTCGGATCCGGCGGGTTGTCCGCTCAGGGCCCCGCCGGCCTCGCGAGCGGGCCCACGGTCGAGGGCGTGTCGGTGTGGCCGACCCCCACCACGGGCCCGCTCACGCTCCAGTACGCGACGGACGCCGACGGCCCGCTCGTGGCCGACGTCCTCGACATGCTGGGGCGGAGGATCTTGGAGGTCCCGCTGCCCTCCGGCCCGGGGACGCAGACGGTGCGCCTCGACCTGCCGCCGGGGACGGGCGCGACGATCGTCCGCGTGCGCTCGGAGACGGGCGTCGTCGGGACGGCGCGCACGGTCCGCGTGCGCTGAGGGCCCCTACAGAACGACGGCCGGCCTCCCCAGGAGGCCGGCCGTCGGAGTACGCCCGAGAGGATTCGAACCTCTGACCTTTGGTACCGGAAACCAACGCTCTATCCAACTGAGCTACGGGCGCGGCGTGGGCCCAAGATACGCCGACGCCCGGCGCTGGCAAGCCCGACCGCTGCACCAAGACCCCGTGAACCACACCGCGAGTGGGCGGATCGCGGAGGCCGAGACGGTCGCCTTCGCCTGACTCTGGCCGTGAGTTGCCGACCTGTTCACGGTGTGTGCGGTCGCAATTTCCTAGTCTTGAGGGCTTCGCTCCCCGACGCCCGTGCCCGTCCGCATCGCCTCTGTCGACCCCGGATCGCCGGCCGAGACCCTCGGCTGGGCGCCGGGCGACCAGATCCTCGCCGTCAACGGGGAGCCGGTCGAGGACGAGCTCGACTTCCGCTTCAAGACGGCCGAGGAGACGCTCGCCCTCAAGGTCCGCAAGGGCGGCACCCTCGTTGAGGAGACCGTCCGGCGCGAGGACGGGACCACGCTGGGCGTCGAGCTCGAGGAGTTCCGGATCAAGACCTGCGGCGACGACTGCGTGTTTTGCTTCGTCGACCAGAACCCGGTCGGGTTGCGCGACACGTTGTACTTCCGCGACGGCGACTTCCGGATGTCGTTCCTCTACGGCAACTACATCACGGTCACGAATCTGCGCGACCGCGACCTCGAGCGGATCGTCGAGCAGCGGCTGAGCCCGCTCTACGTCTCGGTCCACTGCACCGACGACGACGTCCGCGCCGAGATGATGGGGCACCGGACGTTGCGCGACCGCCAGGCCGAGAAGCTCCGCTACCTCGCCGACCACGGCATCGAGCTCCACGCCCAGATCGTGCTCGTCCCCGGGTTCAACGACGGCGGCCAGCTCGTCAAGACGATCCTCGACCTGTACGACCTGCAGGAGCAGCTGTACTCGGTCAGCATCGTGCCCGTCGGCCTCACCGAGCACCGCCAGGCGCTCGCCTCGCTCCGCCCCGTCTCCGCCGACGAGGCCCGCCAGCTCGCGCGCCAGGTGGCCCGCTGGCAGCGCCGGTTCCGCGCCGAGATCGGCCGCGGCTTCGTCTACCTGTCGGACGAGGTCTACCTGCTCGCCGGCCTCGACTTCCCCGACGAGGCCGACTACGACGGCTACCCGCTGATGGAGAACGGCGTCGGGATGAGCCGCGACTTCCTGGACGAGCTGGCGTTCCAGGCCGACGACTTCCCGGACGCGCTGCCCACGCCGCGCCGCGTGACGCTCGTCTCGGGCGCCCTCACGGCCCCGCTCCTGGACGACCGCGTCCGCCCGCTTCTGGAAAAGGTGGACGGGCTCGAGGTCGACGTCGTGACGTGCCGGAACCGGCTGTTCGGCGACGTGGTGACGGTGAGCGGGCTCCTCAACTTCAAGAGCTTCCTGACCGAGTTGAAGCCCCGTGCCGACGCGGGGACGCTGGGTGACCTGGTCGTCCTGCCGCCGGACTGCGTCAACTTCGAGGGGCTCTTCCTCGACAACCGGCCGGGTCAGATGACGCCCGACGACCTCAGCCGCGCGCTCCGCGATGGCGACGGCCCGCCGGTCGAGGTCGTCGTGTTCGACGGCGACTGGAGCGGGCTCGTCGACCGGTTGGCGGAGCCCGTCCTCGCCTGACCCGGCGACGTCGGCCCGTGCTGAATCCCGGCACCGTCCGTGCCCGTTGAGGGCGCTCGCCCCCAACCCGCCGTGACCGACCCCTCGCTCCGTCCGACCGCCCCGCTCGCCGAGCCCGACCTGGCGGCGTCCCTCGCGCCCGCCCCGCCGGCCCTCGTCGACGCCTGGCCGCCGGCCACGCCGAGTCGGCTCACCGGGTGGCTCGAGCGGAACGAGTTCCACCCGATCCTGGCCGCGTTCTTCGTGTTCGTCGCCGCGTTCCTGCTGTTCCAGCTCGTCGTCGCCCCGATCGTGCTGGCGGTCGGCGTGGCGTGGGACGTGATCCGGAACGGCGGGGGAGAGGCGCCCGACGTGTCCGTGATCCTGGAGCAGCTGACGACGAACGGCCGGCTCATGATGACCGCCAACACGGTCGGCCAGTTCGTCGGGTTCGGGCTGTTCGCACTCGTCGTGGCCCGGCTCCACACGCCCGACGTCCGCTCGTTCCTGCGGGTCCGGCGGCCGGACGGGCCGGCGCTGGGGCTCGCGGCGCTGGGGTGGCTCACGATCTACCCGGCCGTGATCTGGACCGGCCAGCTCAACGAGCGCGTCCCGATGCCCGACTGGCTCCGACAGCTGGAGCAGCAGCAGGTGGAGCTGCTGGAGGGGCTCCTGATGGGCGGCGAGCTGTCGACGGTGTTCCTCTTCGTGGCCCTCGCCATCACGCCGGCGATCTGCGAGGAGCTGCTGTTCCGCGGCTACCTCCAGCGGCAGGTCGAGCGGAGCTGGGGAACGGTCGCCAGCATCGTCGTCGTCGGCGTCCTGTTCGGGCTGTACCACCTCCGGCTGAGCCAGGCCGTGCCGCTGTCGCTGCTCGGGATCTACCTCGGGTTCGTCGTCTGGGCGACGGGGAGCCTGTGGGCCGGCGTGCTCGTCCACCTGCTCAACAACGGGTTCGCCGTGATGGCGACGGCCTACGCCCGCCAGACGCCCGACCTGGACCTCGACGCCATCGAGGCGATGGGGGTGCCGTGGTATGTTGGCGTCCTCGGCCTGGCGCTGACGGCCGGCGTGGCCCGAGCCCTCGTCGCCCGGCGGCGGTCGGTGGTCGGCGACACGCCCGACTCGCGCCCCGTCGAGCTCCCGCCCCTCTCTCCACTCGCCCCTCTCTCCACCTCCCCATGAAAGAGCCCGCCAGCACCCCCCGCGACGACTCGCCCGACGCCCGCGCCCAGCGGACCTACGAGGGCTGGATCTCGGTCTTCGAGTGCTCGACCGACTTCGAGGCCGACTTGGTCCGCGACCGCCTCGACGAGGAGGGCGTCGCCGCCGTCGTGCTGACGCAGCGGGACCACTCGTTCAACCTGACCGTCGGCGACCTCGCGCCGGTCCACGTGATGGTCAAGCCGGCGGACGAGACCGAGGCGCGGACCATCCTGGACCGTGAGCCGCTCTCGGACGAGGAGCTCGAGCAAGCCGCCATGTCGGCCGACGTCATGGCCCCCGACGCCCACGACCCGATCTCGGAGGCCCGCCTCGACTCGGGCATCGACGAGATCAGCCTCGACGTCCCGGACGAGGACGCCTAGGTGTCCAACTTCGCCCAGCGCGTCCTGACCGGGCTGGCCGGAGCCGCGCTCGTCGTCGGCGCCGTCTGGGTCGGGGGCTGGGTGTTCGCCGTGCTGATCGCCGGGGTCGCGGCGGCGGCCCAGTTCGAGCTGTACCGGCTCCTGAAGGCCGGAGGCGCGGCCCCGCTCGTGCCGTTGGGCCTCGGGCTCGGGGCGCTCGCGACGCTGTGGCCCGTGGTCCCGAGCGCCGTGCCCCTGCTCGCGCTCGGCGGGGTCGGGCTGCTCGTCGCCGTCCTGTACCTCCGCCGAGCGACGCCCCTCGCCGACGCCGCCGGCACCGCGTTCGGGCTCCTCTACCCGTGCGCGCTCGCGAGCAGCCTGCTCGTCCTGCGCCTCGCCGACGGCAGCGGCTGGGACGACCTCGAACGGTTCTGGCTCACCACGGCCGTCCTGTTCAGCGTCTGGGGCGCCGACTCGTTCGCCTACCTCGCCGGCCGCGCCTTCGGCCGGACGCCCCTGTTCGCGCGCGTCTCCCCGAAAAAGACCTGGGAGGGCGCGGCGGGCGGCGCCGTCGGCGCGTTCGCCCTGGTGGCCGTGTTCAAGCTGACGGTCCTCGGGCAAGCCGTCTCGTGGACGGACGTCGCCGTGATCGCGGTCGCCAGCGGCGTGCTCGGGCCGTTTGGGGACCTCGCCGAGAGCCTGTTCAAGCGCTCCGTCAACGTGAAAGACTCGGCGACGTGGCTGCCGGGGCACGGCGGCCTGCTGGACCGGATCGACGCGACGCTCGTCGCCGTGCCGGTGGTCGTGGTCTACCTCGTGATGACGCGCGGACTTCTGTAGCGCTCGGGTCGTCCACTCGTAGCCCGGCGGCCACGGTCTCGAACCGGCTACCCACGCTCTGCGCAGAAGCTCGATGGCGACCTGTCTCGTCCCAGTCCTGGACGAAGAGGCGCGGAGGCGAGAGATGTCAATGGCGATTGGAAATGTCCGGATCGTGTCGGCTGAAAATGTCCGGGTTGCGGGAGGGGACGGGCCTCAGGTCGTCGTCGCGATAGGGGTGTGGTGCGGGGGCTCCGACGGGTCGTCGTCCCAGAGGTCACGGTGGTGACGGATGCGGTAGCTGTTGCCTCGGATCGACACGATGTGGCAGTGGTGCAGCACCCGGTCGATCAGGGCCGCCGCCATCACTTCGTCGCCGAAGACCTGGCCCCACTCCTCGAAGCCCTTGTTGCTCGTCATCACCGTCGAGGCCCGCTCGTAGCGCCGCGCCATGAGTTGGAAGAAGAGCACGGCCCCGCTCGGACGGACTGGGAGGTAGCCGATCTCGTCGACGACCAGCAGCGCCGGGTGCGTGAGCACCTTCAGCCGCTGTTCGAGCAAGCCCGAGGCCTGCGCCTCCTCCAGACTCGTCACGAGGGCCGAGAGCGTGCCGTAGTAGACCCTTCGACCGCGCTCGGCCGCCGTGACCGCCAGGCTGATCGCCAGGTGCGTCTTGCCGACGCCGGGCGGGCCGAGGAGCACCACGTTCTCCTTGCGCTCGACGAAGCCGAGCTCGTGGAGGGCCTCGACCTGCTCGTGCTTGATCGACGGCTGGAACGAGAAGTCGAAGTCGGCCAGCGTCTTGACGGCCGGCAGCCGACTCGACCGCATAGCCGCTTCTAACCGGCGGTCGTTGCGGAGCGCGATCTGCGCCTGGAGAAGGGCCTCGATGGCCTCCGCGGCCGTGAGGGCTCCGCCGTCGACGCGCTGGAGCACGCCGTCGAGCGCTTCGAGCGCTCCAGGCATCTTGAGGTCGGCCAGCATCGCCAGCAGCCGTTCCCGGCGCGACGGGGCGGGGATGCGCTTCGTCATCGCGTACCCCCGGCGAGAGCCGCGTAGACGGAGAGGGGACGCTTCTCGACCGCGACCAGCCGGGGGACAGCGACGTCGGCCGCGATCAGAGCAGGCGCAGAGACCGCGGGCGCGGAGACCGTTCGGCGGACGGTGTCCGTCCGGAGCACCAACGAGCGGTACGGGCTCTCGGCCAGCGGGAGCAGGGTCCCGATCTCGGCACGCTCGAACCGCTCGCGCGGGACCTCGCGCGTCGTGCCGTGGACGCGGTCGTTGGCCCGCTCCAGCCAGCGCGAGAGCTCGCCCGCGAGGTGGTCGTCGCCGACGAAGTCCCGGCCGTAGACGAAGTTGTCCCGGACGTAGCGGATCGGCCGCTCGACCTTCCCCTTGGTCTTGGCCCGGTACGGGCGGCAGGCGCGGGGCCGGAAGCCCCAGTGGGCCGCAAACCGGAGAAACTCCTCGTTGACGACGAGCTGGCCCCCGAGGAGCCGGAGGTCGGCCGTGACGACCGACTTCATCTGATCGAAGAGGATCTCCCGTGGGACGCCGCCGAAGGCCTCGAAGGTGGCCTCGAGACCGTCGAAGAGAGCCCGCATGTCCTGCCGAGCGGAGAAGCGGAGGAAGAGGAGCCGGGAGTACCCCAGCACGGCGACGAACGCGTAGCGCTTGCCCCAGGGGAAGTGGAACTCGGCGAAGTCGACCTGGGCCTGGTGCCCCGGTGGCGTCTCGAAGCGGACGACGGGCTCGGGGGCGGGTCTCGGTCGGACTTGCCGCACGAAGTCGCGGACCTGGGCGTAGCTGCCGGTGTAGCCGGCCGCGCGGACCTCCTCGAAGAGGCGGACGGCGGAGAGCTCGGGGTAGTCGGCCAGCCGCGTCCGGACGATCTCGCGGTAAGGGTCGAGCTTGGTCGGGCGAGGTGGACGGGGCTTGTAGCGCGGAGGCTCATCGAGGTCGCGGTCGAGCTCTCCGGCCACGATCCATCGGCGGATGGTCCGCGCGTTAATGCCGAGGCGCCGGGCGATGTCGGCCTTGGAGAGGCCCTCGGCGAGGTAGTGTCTGAGCAGCATGTGGGCTTCGAGTCCGATCACGGGTGCTCCGGGAAGTGGAGCGCCCAAGTTGGAGGTGTGGACCGGACGGGCTCACCGACTGGCGGTGGCACCGGGCGGCCCTGGAGGGGACCACACCCCGGACATTTTCACCCGACGAAGACCGGCAATTTCCAACCGTCGCCAACAAGAGACCCCGGCGTCTGCCCTCGGCGCGTCGAGACCCCACGACGAATCCGGGACGACGTCGGTCCGGGGCTTCTCGTAGGAGTTGCGTAGTCGAACGCGGGCCGCCCTCCACACCCCCGAGATCGTCATCCCCGCGAAGGCGGGGGTCCGGGGTGGAGAGCCGCGGTGTGCCCCAAACGCCTGGATTCCAGCCCTCGCGGGAACGACGGCACAAAAGAACAAGGCCGACGGTGTAGCTCGTATCTCAAAAGAGCGACCCACCCACGGCCGTCCTCCCCCCACACGTAGGAACTCACGCGCCGGTGAGCCCCGACAAGCGGTCCCACGTGTGCCCTTGCGTGCGCGGCGACGTGGATTCCTGCTCTCACGAAGGACGACGTCTGCGGATGCGGGCCCCCTCTCGCCCGTGGAGACACCGCGCCCGGTGAGCTCATAAGGGAGACGACGGAGTCCGGGCAATGTGAAGCGGGAGTGGAATGCCGCAGTGCGGAAACACGGTTTGCCGCACTGCGTCACAGGCCCTGATCCCACGCTCCGTCCCATGCCTCGACTCATCAAACGCTACGGGAGCCGCAAGCTCTACGACACGGCCGAGAGCCGGTACGTCAGCCTCGACGAGGTCGCCGGGTTCGTCCGCGACGGCGACGAGGTCGAGGTGCTCGACAACAAGTCGGGCCGGGACGTGACCGCGGCCATCCTGACCCAGATCATCTCGGAGGAGGGGCGGAACGGGCAGAGCCTGCTCTCGGCCCACTTCCTCCACGACCTCCTCCGTGTCGGCGAGCGGGCGCTGAAGGCCGGCGAGCGCGTCGTCGAGACCGGCATCACGCAAGCCCGCCGCGGCGTCGACGACCTCGCCACCCGCGCCGTCGACCGGATCCGCCCCGGCGGCCTGGTCGGCGAGGTGCGGGACGAGATGGACCGGCTCCGCGCCCGCCTCGACGGCCTCGAACGCTCTCTCGTGGATCTCGACGACGAGTCCTCTTCCTCTAGCTGACCTCCTGTCCGGCGCTCGCCGGACGCATCCCCCTACCGACCATGGCTACCAAAACCGCCACCAAGACCCAGGACCTCCGCAAGGAGATCAAGAAGACCGCCGACGACGCCGTCACGACGGCCAAGACGACCGTCGAGTCCGTCCAGCGCGACCTGACCGACGCCGCCGGCGACGTCCAGGACGCCGTTCAGAAGGTGTTCCTCGCCGGCCTGGGCGCGCTCGCGCTCGCCGAGGAGGAGGGCTCGCGGGCCTTCAAGAAGCTCGTCAAGAAGGGCGAGAAGGTCGAGCTCCCCGGCCTGGGCATGGAGCGTGTCCAGTCGATCCGCCGGCAGATCAACGGCGAGACCGAGAAGGCGACCGACGCCGTCAAGGGCCGCGTCCAGGACGCGCGGTACGTCGCCGGCGAGACGGCCGACAAGGCCGAGACCCAGCTCAGCGAGACCGTCTCCGCCGTCATGAAGCGGCTGGGCGTCCCGACCCGCGACGAGATCTCGGAGCTGACCGCCAGCGTCGAGCGCCTGACGACTCACATCGAGAAGCTCAAGCAAGAGCGGACCCACTCGACCGAGCTCGTGATGGAGGCCGTCGGCGGCGGCTGGTACGAGATCCGCCTGGGCGACGTCGTCGTCGAGAAGGTCCAGGGCAAGGAGGAGGCCGAGAAGGTGCTGATCCGCGTTCAGGAGCAGCGCGCCTAACGTCTCCCCCGAACGGCTGCCAGCGGGCGGGCGCGGAATCCCGTGCCCGCCCGCGGCGTGTCTGGCTCACCTCCGACCCCCGCCATGCAACTCGTCGACACCCACCAACGGACCGGCTTCGTCGGCCTCGCGCTCGCGGGCGGGGGGCCCGAGGGCGCCATCTACGAGATCGGCGTGCTCCGCGCGCTCGACGACGCCCTCGACGGGCTCGACCTCAACGACGTCCGCGTGACGGTCGGCGTGTCGGCGGGCGCGTTCGTGGGGGCGTCGCTGGCGAACGGCGTCACGACGGCCCAGATGGTCCGGTCGGTGGTGGGCGAGGAGCCGGGCGAGCACCCGTTCCGGCCCGAGATGTTCATGTCGCCGGCGTTTGGCGAGTACGCCAAGCGGGGCGTCCAGCTGCCGGGCCTGGTCTACCGCGCGCTCAAGACGGTCGTGACGGACCCCAAGAACTCGAGCGGCCTGGTGTCCGAGCTGATCAGCCAGCTCGGCCGGGCCCTGCCGGTCGGCGTGTTCGACAACGCGCCGCTCCGGGCCTACCTCGCGACCCTGTTCCAGCCCGAGGGCCGGACCGACGACTTCCGCCAGCTCCGCAACCCGCTCTACGTCGTCGCGACGGACCTCGACTCGAGCGAGACGGTCGTGTTCGGCGGCGAGCACGCGGACCACGTCCCGATCTCGCTGGCCGTCCAGGCGTCGACGGCGCTGCCGGGGCTGTACCCGCCGGTCGAGATCGAGGGGCGCCACTACGTCGACGGCGTCTTGAACAAGACGGTCCACGCGTCGGTCGCCTTCGAGCACGGGGCCGGGCTCGTGCTGTGCGTCAACCCGATCGTCCCCGTCGACACGGCCCGCGCGGTCGCCGACGGCGCGATGCGGCGGGGCCGGCTCACCGACCGCGGCATGCCGGGCGTGCTGAGCCAGACCTTCCGGACGTTGATCCACAGCCGGATGGGCACGGGCATGGCCTCGTACCGCGACCGCTACGCCGGCGCCGACCTGGTCCTGTTCGAGCCGCGCCGCGATGACTACCGGATGTTCTTTATCAACGTGTTCTCGTTCGCCTCGCGCAAGGAGGTCGTCGAGCACGCCTACCGCTCGACACTGGAGCAGCTCCGCGACCGCGCCGGCGAGATCGGGCCGGTGCTCGAGCGCCACGGGCTCCGCCTGCGCGAGTCGGTCTTGGCGCGCGAGCGGTTCGACGTGTGGGAGAGCGTCGGGGTGTCGGGCGAGCGCCAGATCCTGCCGTCGACCGCGACCACGCGCGACCTCCGCGACGCGCTCGCCGACCTGGGCGACCTGCTCGGATAGCGCTGAGTCTCTCCGGGAGGGGGCCGGCCCTCGCGCGACGTCCTCGGCGCGGTGCGCTCGCCAAGCTCCCGGAGCCTGCGTCAGCCGTCGGCGAGCTGGAGGTGGTCGACGATCCGGCGGACGCCCGGCGTGCGCGAGGCCAGCGCCAGCACGTCCTCCCGGACGCTCGCCTCGGCGACGGTCCCGTACAGCGACACGGCCCCGTCGTGGACGTAGACCGCCAGGCCGCCGACGTCGAGGCTCGCCGCGTCGATGCCGTCGTGGAGCCGCCGTGCGAGCGACCGGTCGGCCGTCGTCTTGGACCGCGAGATCTGGTGCCGGTCGATGAGCCCACGGAGGGCGGGGGGGAGGCCGGAGCCGAGAACCTGGACGCTGGCGGACACGGGCGTAGGGGGGAGTGGCCCTCGGCCACGCAATCGACGTGCCAGCGCGCCGGTCCGGGCCCGAGCGGGCTGGGCGACGTCCGGCCTCCGTCGCCCGCTCCGTTCCGAAACGCCGGGGCCCCGATCGGTCTCGGATCGAGTCCGGGGCCGGCTCTCCTTTGAGGCGAAGGGGCCGCCGCAGGACGACGCACGGCCCTCTTCGCGATCCCACACGCACCCGCGATCTCGCACGAGCGGGTCCGAGCCCCCCTTGCCCCTTTCCTCGCGCCCCATGCCCAACCGTCCGGTTCCGTGTTAGAACCGCTGGCCGAAGCCGCCCGTCCGCACGGTCGAGTTGGGGACGTCGAGGCGGAGGAAGTCGCGCAGGAACCCGCTCTTGACGTAGAGCGAGACCGAGAACAGCTTGGTGATCCCGATGGGCTGCCAGTTGACCGACATCTCCCAGCAGTGGAGGTCGCGCCGGAGCCCGAGCCGGGTCGTCGTGATCTCGAGCGACGTCAGGTCTACGCCGGTGCTCCCGGTGACCGACCAGTTCGGGGTCAGGCGCGCGTTGAACTGCGACACGTCGAGCGTCGCCAGCGTCCGGCCGTCGCCGAAGGCCGTCGCCGCGGTCCGGTTGAGCGTGAACCCCAGGGCGACCGACCACGGCGCCGCGTAGTCGAGGTAGCCGACCGTCGCGCTCCGGGGGACGACCGAGCCCGGGTCGTAGTCGCCCAGGACCGGCGCCCCCTGGACGGGGCGGACGTCGCTCGCGTCGGTCCGCCGGCCCGACTGGAAGCTCCGGCTGACCTGGAAGCTCGCGTTCGTCAGCCGGAGCGGCCGGCCGGTCGTCTCGAAGTACGTCACCGGCGACGCCGTCACGAGCGTGTCGACGGCGTAGGCTGAGAAGCTCGCGCCGCCGTTCGCGTTGACGCCGAGGACGGTCGTCGTGAACCGCGCGCTGACGGGGCGGAACCGCTCGCGCTCGGCGGCGAAGTTGTAGCCGCCGCTCAGGTTCAGCGACAGCAGCTGCCGCGTCTGCCGGGTCTCCTCGCCCGTCGAGTCCGTCCGGACGGTCCGCCCGACGAACGCATTCTGGACGGAAAAGGAGAGCGCCCGCGTCGGGTCGGTCGGGATCGACGGGTTGATGGCGTAGCGCTGGGTCCGGCCCGTCGAGTCGACCTGGACCTCGTCGACGAACCCGAGGCGCGCGTAGTCGGGCTCGAACGAGAGCGAGGCCTGGGGCGTGATCGTGTGGCGGACCCCGTCGAGCGCGCCGATCCGGATCGGGAACGTCCCGAACAGCTCGGTCCCGACCGACGCGCTGGCGACGAACCGGCGGAACGGCGTGAACCCGGGCTCGCGCGTCGTGACGGCCCGCTGGAGCACCGGGTCGTAGGTCTGGACGACCGCCTCGTCGGCCCAGGTCTCGGTGTAGTTGAGCGTGGGCCCGAGCGTCAGGTTGAACCGGGGGACCGAGAAGGCCGCGCTGATCGGGACGGACTGGGTCACGAGGTAGTCGAACCGGCGCGTGTCGCAGGCCGCGTCGCTCGGGTCGAGGCACGTCGCTTCTCGGAAGGCGCTCGGGCGGAACAGGGCGTCGAGCGCCGAGATGCCCGTCGAGTCGCTGGTCGGCGTGAAGGCGAAGGCGTTCTGGGCGTTGGCCGTGTAGCTCAGGCTGATCTTCTCGTACCACCGGTCGTCGCGGCCGCGGCGGAAGGGGAACCGGCGCTGCTGCGAGAACGAGAGCTGGGGCAACGTCGCCGTCGTCCGGTTGCCCGCGAAGTCCTGGAACGCCCGGGCCGACGCCGTCAGCGACCGGCCGACGCTCGGCCACTGCTGGCTGTAGGTGACCGACGACGAGGTCGAGGCCTGGATCTGGTCGCTCACGTTGTCCGACACGAGCCGCTGGCTGACCGACTTGAGGTCGACGCTGGCCGTGAACCGCTGGCCCGCCGGGAACGTCTGGTTGTGGGACCACTGGAGCCCGAGCGGCGTCCGCGGCGCGAACGTCGGGTCGGACGGCTCGCCCGTCCGGATCCGCCCGAACTGGACGCCGACGTTGCCCGAGTAGGCGTAGCGGCGGTTGTAGCGGAGCCGGCCGTCGACCTGGAACGACGCCTGCGTCCCGACGCGGCCCGTGACCTGGGCGTCGAGGAAGTCGCTGATGGCCCAGTACCACCCGACGTCGTCGAGGTAGAGCCCGTACACGGTGTCGCGGCCGTAGCGGAAGGGGAGGGGCCCGCTCCGCCGCCCCTCGGCGGCCGGGAAGTAGCCGAACGGCAGGATGAGCGGCATCGGGATGCCGAGCAGCTTGAGCCGGACCGGGCCGGTGTAGACGCGCTCCCCGTCGACGATCTTCATCCGCCCGGCCTCGACCGAGTAGTGGGGGTGGTCCAGCTCGCACGTCGTGTAGGCCGCGTTCTGGGCGAACACGACGTGGGCGTCCTGCTGCTTCAGGATGCCGCCCAAGAGGTAGCCGTCCTCGATCTGGGTCCGCGCGCCGGTCACGCGGCCCCGCTGCGTCCGCAGGTTGTAGACGACCTCGCGGCCCGAGAACTGGCCCTCCTCGCCCTGGTACTGCGGCACGCCCGTCGCGCCCGAGTCCGACGGCACGCCGGACGCCCGGAGCAGCTCGCGCGCCGTCTCGTAGTCGACGCGGCCGGCCGAGATCTGGGCCCCTTGGTACTCGGTCTGGACGTCGCCGAACAGCGACACCACGTCGCCCGGCCCGTCGCCGGCCGGCGCGCCGCGCGGCGCCAGCGTGACGCGGAGCGAGTCGGTCGCCGTGTAGCGGACGGCCCGGTCGAGCCCGCCCTCGGCCGCCGCGGCTCGGGGGACCGGCAGCACCAACGGGGGCCGGCCGACGGTGTCCGGGCGCGCGTCCTCGGACCCGAGGGGGGCCGGCGCGGGGACGGGCCCCGGCTGGACTGAGTCGGCTGGCGTGACCTGCGCCCGTGCGGACATCGCGAGACCGAGGGCGAGGACGGCGAGCGCGAGGCGGGGCATCCATCCCGAACGGCGCCCGGGACCGGTTCGTGCGCGCGTCACCCCGCCGGCGGGTGGTCGTCGAAGTACTCGAACACCAGCCGGGCCGCGCCCAGCATGGCCACGTCGTTGCCCCGGACCTCCTGGACGATCTCGATGCCCTCGCACATCGACGGGATCACGCACCGGCCCATCGCCCGCCGCGCCGGGTCGAGCAGCAGGTCGCCCGCCCGCGACACCCCGCCGCCGACGACGATCTTGCGGATGTCGAGCAGGTTGACGACCGACCCGAGCACGACGCCCAGCTTGTGGCCGGCCCACGCCAGCACCTCGATGGCGGCCTCGTCGCCGGCGAGCGCCGCCGCGTGGACGTGCTGCGGCGTCATGTCCTTGAGGTCGTGGCCGCCCGTCTCGTGCAGGCCCGTGTCCCGGGCCAGCAGCTGGTAGCGCGCGTGGTGCGACAGGAACCGCTGGCCGAGGTACGCCTCGATGGCGCCGGCCACGCCCGCCCGGTCGTACGGCCCCTCGTAGTCGATCGACATGTGGCCGATCTCGCCGGCCGCCCCGGTCGTCCCCCGAAACAGCCGGTTGTCGACGACGATGGCCCCGCCGACGCCGGTCCCCAGCGTGACCATCACGAACGAGTCGAACGGGCGGCCCGAGCCGTAGAACGCCGAGCCCAGGGCGGCGGCGTTCGCGTCGTTCTCGGCGACGATGGGCCCGGCCACGTCGATGCCCGCCGCGCGGAGCCGCGGTCCGAGCTCGTCCCCGAGGTGGACCGAGTCCCAGCCGGGGACGTTGGGCGGCTTCGAGACCGTCGCCCGGTCGAGCGACACCACGCCCGGCGCCCCGATGCCGATGCCCTCGACGTGGCCGTGGGCCTCGAACCCCTGGACGACGCGGGCGACGCCCTCCACGATCCGGTCGAGCACGCGCTCCGGCCCGTGCTGGGCCTCGGTCGGGAGCACGGCCTGGCGCACGATGCCCTCCGTCCGCTCGACCAGGGCGACCTTCAGATTCGTACCCCCGAGGTCGATCCCGACCGCGTGCTCGGTCTCGCGATGCGCCATCTAGTCGCCGGCCTCGACGCGGTAGACGCGCTCGCCCGGCCGTCGCATCCCGTACTCCTCGCGGGCCACCTCCTCGAGCATCGCGTCGTCCAACCCGGTCTCGAGCCGGTCGGCCAGCGTCTCGTTGTCGGCTTCAAGCCGCTCGTTCTCGGCCGTCAGCCGGTCGAGCTCGTGGGCGTAGCTCGCGCGCCGGTAGACGCTGTGGCTGTCGAAAAACGCGACCCACAGCCCGAGCCCGATAAGGCCCAACAGCAGCGCGTTGCGGCGGAGACGCTTGGTCATGACGGCGGAGGGGGGACGCCGGAAGGTAGCGCGGGGAGGCGTGGGGGGGAGGACGTGGGCGATGGGAGTTACCCGTCTCGTCCGCGTCCCAGGGACGGTCGGCGATCACACCCCCTCCCCCCGCCGGGGGGAGGTCGGGAGGGGGGCGCCAGCCCAGCCACCGCGCCGACCGACGCGAGCCCTCCCCCCTCCCGGTGGGAGGGGGAGACTCGAACGCCTGGTGTGAGATGGGCGAAGCGTCTTCGGCCCGCGCGTTCCTCGACCCAGCCGTCATCCCCGCGCACGCGAGAATCCATCCGGTCTCGCGGTCGAGTGGGGCCCCGCATGGATTGGCTGGCGCCCACGCTCTAAAACCGGAACGCCTCCATGCCAGGGTAGACCGCCGAGTCGCCCAGCAGCTCCTCGATCCGGAGCAGCTGGTTGTACTTGGCGAGCCGGTCGCTCCGCGAGGCCGAGCCCGTCTTGATCTGGCCACAGCCGCAGGCGACGGCGAGGTCGGCGATGGTCGTGTCCTCGGTCTCGCCCGAGCGGTGGCTCATCACGCTCGCGTAGGCGTAGCGGTGGGCCAGCTCGACCGCCTCCAGCGTCTCGGTCAGCGTCCCGATCTGGTTCGGCTTGATCAGGATGGCGTTGGCGGTGTCCTCGTCGATCCCGCGCTGGAGCCGCGTCGTGTTGGTCACGAACAGGTCGTCGCCGACGAGCTGGATCTGCTCGCCGACGCGCTCGGTGAGCGCCGCCCAGCCGTCCCAGTCGTTCTCGTCCATCGCGTCCTCGATCGAGATGATCGGGTACTCGTCGACCCAGCCGGCCCAGTACTCGACCATCTCTTCGGACGACAGCTTGCGGTCCGGGTCCGACTTGTAGAACACGTACTTCCCGTCCTCGAACATCTCCGACGAGGCCGGGTCGAGCGCGATGTAGAGGTCGCGGCCGGCCTCGTAGCCGGCGTTGTCGATGGCCTCCAGGATGACCTCGATGGCCTCCTCGTTGCTCTTGAGGTCCGGCGCGAACCCGCCCTCGTCGCCGACGGCCGTCGAGTACCCCTTCTTCTTGAGCACCCGGGCCAGGTGGTGGAACGTCTCGACGCCCATCCGCAGCCCTTCGGAGAACGTCTCGGCCCCGACCGGCATCACCATGAACTCCTGCAGGTCCACCGAGTTGTCGGCGTGGCGGCCGCCGTTGATGATGTTCATCATCGGGACGGGCAGGCGGCGGGCGTTGGCGCCGCCGAGGTAGGCGTAGAGCGGGAGCCCCGTCACGACGGCGGCGGCGCGGGCGGCCGCCAGCGACACGCCCAGCAGCGCGTTGGCGCCCATCTTCGACTTGTGGTCGGTCCCGTCGATCTCGATGAGCGCCGCGTCCAGGCCCGGTTGGTCCAGCACGTCGAGCCCGAGCACCTCCTGCCCAATCGTGTCATTGACGTTGGCGACGGCGCCCAGGACGCCCTTGCCGAGGTAGACGTCGTCGTCGCCGTCGCGCAGCTCGACGGCCTCGTACTCGCCGGTCGAGGCGCCCGAGGGGACGGCGGCGCGGCCCACGGCCCCGTCGTCGGTGATCACGTCGACCTCGACGGTGGGGTTGCCCCGGCTGTCGAGGATCTGGCGGGCGTGGACGGAGACGATGACGGACATGGGCGGGGCGGGGAGAGGGTCGGCCAAGATACCGGCGTCTCTCGCCACGGTGCCGCGCCATCGACGCGCCAGTCCGGCGAGCGCGTGCCACCGCGGACCCCCGCTTCCCATCCGGTCGCTCCGCTCCCAGGTCAGGGACCTGTCCCCCTTCGAGGGTGGGGCTGCTACGTTCGTCGTCTCTAGCCCCACGCCCCTACGTCGTTCCCGCGAACGCGGGAACCCATCCGGTCTCGCGGTCGGCCGCGGTCCCGCATGGATCCCCGCGTTCGCGAGGACGACGTTCTTTGGAGGGCGAAGAGGCCAGCACTTAGCGGCCCTCCCCTCGAAAGGGGACGGTCTGTCCGCCCGCTGAGCACTTCGGCTGGGCTCAGCACAGGCTCCGCGAGGGGCGCTCGGACGGGGGTCCGGGCCCACGCTGTCTTAGCGCGGCCGAGCTACAAAAAGACGCCGGCCGCCCCCGGGGTGGGAACGGCCGGCGAACGGTCGAACCGAGCAGAGACGCTAGCGGACGCGCGTCGTGCAGCTGCCGTAGGCACCCAGGCTGGCCGTGACCGACTGGCCCGGGCTGAAGCCCTCCAGGAAGTACTGGTCGCGGCTCGGGCCGGCCCGCTCGTACTGCGCCGCCGCGCGGCGAGCGGTCCCCGAGATCCGGCTGTCGGAGCTCGACGCGGCCACGTTCCGGTAGAGGTCGGCCAGGCACCAGTAGGCGAACCGGCCGCGGAGCGAGCTCGGGCGGCCGACCGACTGGGCGATCAGGCCGGCGCGGCGGTACAGGCTCGGGCCGTGGTTCGGGAAGTACTCCAGCGCGCGCGTAAAGTCGTTCGCGCTGCCGTAGCTGCCCGTCCCGCGGGCGTAGTAGAAGTCGGCGCGCTGGGCGTTCGACTGGGCGTTCGTGATGGCCCGGTTGAAGAGGTCGTTGCCGCGGCCGGAGTCGCCGTCGCGGTAGGCCTGGAAGGCGAGCGCGAGCAGCGTCCGCGGGTTGTCGACCTGGCGCGTGATCACGTCGAGCCGCAAGATCTTGGTGCGGATGTCGGTCACGTCCTCACCGAGGGCTTCGAGCCGGTCCGGCTGCTGGAGCACGACCGCGAGCAGCGAGAGCGCGTCGTCGTCGGCGATGGCGCCCGCGTTGAGGTCGGCGACCAACTGCTCGACGACCGAGTCGTTGACCTCGCCGACGACGCCGGCCTCGGCCGGGTCGGTCTCGACGTAGTCGGCGTAGAGCGTGTAGTTCTGCTTCAGGGCCGGGTCGTCGAGGGAGCCCGCGAGCGTCCGGATAAACTCGGCGCGGTCGGTGTTCGGGAGCTCCTCGCCGAACTGCTCGCCGGAGGCGTTGAACAGCTGGACGAGGTACCAGTCCTCCAAGCTGTCCGGCTGGGCCTCGAAGGCCCGGTTAAACGCCTGGTACTGGCGCTCGCCCGCGTCGTCGTAGTAGGCGCCGTTCTGGAAGTAGAAGAACCCCTCGCGCAGGTTGCGGAGGTAGCTGTCGTAGGCGATCCCCTCGCGGTCGAGGGCCTGGACGCCCGTCGCGCGCATCGAGAGCGCCGAGTCGAGGTAGGCCACTTTCTCGGCCTGGTTGGTCGAGTCGACCTGGGCGGCGAAGTCCTCGTAGATCGAGGCCATCCGGAGGTAGTTCCGGTCGTCGGGGTCCTCGCCCGTGAACAGCGGCTCGGTCGCCAGGATGTGCTTGATGTACGGGTAGGCCGCGCAGGTGTCGCCGTTGCGGTAGTACTCGCTGCCCAGGCTGAAGTTGGCCCGCGTCGTCTCCTGGATCAGGACGTAGGTGTCGGAGCAGTAGTCGCCCGGGCCGTAGGCCGTCGTTCCGGGGTCGAACACAGAGTCGTCCTGCGACATGCGCGGGCCGTCCGCGGAGGGCGGGGCGCTGCACGCGGAGAGCGCGCCGAAGGCGAGGGCGAAGAGGGCGAGGCGGGTCGGTCGCATGGGCCGAGGAGTGGCGGAGGTGAGAGGGATCAGTCGAATCGGCGCCGGACGAACCAGCGCTCCCCGAAGTTGAGCGTGAGGGTCCCTTTGAGGAACGTGTCGCGGACGAGTACGCCCTCGGCCGAACCCCGGGTTCCGGCCTCGAACCCCAGATCGATCCGGGCGCCGGTCAGCCGGTTGGGGATCGACAGGCCGCCGGTGAGCGCCAGCGTCGTCACGTCTTGGCCGGCCGGGGCGTAGAGCCCGCGCTCGGCGTAGCCGCCCAGCCGGTACGACGACCGCTGGAACACGCCGGCCCGGCGGTCGCGCCCGGCCGGCGTGAGCTCGACGCCGCCGCCGACGCGGACCCGGTCGCGGAGCTGGTCGAGGCCTTGCCCCGGGTCGAACCCTCCGACGGGCAGCGTGCTCTCGAACTCGGACCACGGCTCGTACGACGCGTCGAGCGTCGCGAGCCACCGCAGGCCCGAGAGGTACGTCACGCCGGCCCGGGCCGAGAGCGGCAGCCGGAGGTCGCCGTCGATCGACAGGCTCCCGTCGGGCGCGCGCAGCGTGTCGCGGTCGAGGCTCTCGCCCAGGGTGACCGTCCGCGAGCCGTTGAGGTCGGTGGGGAGGGTGAGGGCGGCGGCCACCGTCAGCGCGTCGTCGTCGCGGGCCAGGGCGCGGGCCGTGACGGCGCCGCCGAGGGTCGCCGTGACCCCGCGCAGCCGGGTGACGCGGGCCTGACGCGTCTCGGCGTAGGCCAGCCGGTCCTCGAACTGGGTCCGCTGGAGCAGCTCCTGGTTGCCGAAGACGACGTCGGCGGAGACGCCGACCTGAACGGCCCTGCCGAGGCGGACCCCCAGGCCGGCCGTGATCTGCTGGAGCCCGCCGGCGCCCTCCTGGTTCAGCGTGTACCCCGCCATCTCGCCCTCGACCGAGAGCGAGTCGTCGACGGCCGCGCGGTAGTTCACGCGCGAGTACGGCCGGTACGCCAGCGTCAGCCCCAGCCGGCCGGGCAGGAAGGGGAGGCCCAGGTGCAGCGACGACAGGTCGCCCGCCGTGCCGACGCTCGTCCCCTCGGCCAGCGCGTCCTCCGCGCGGACCGTCGCGATGCTGGCGCCGGCCGAGAACGTCGTCAGCGCCTGGTCCGACCACAGCGCCGGGTTCGACAGGTTGACGTAGCTGCCGGACCGGAGCGCCGTGGCGCCGTGGCCGAGCATCGCCGACTGGGACGTCCCGAACTCGACCCGCTCGCCCAGGCCGTAGAGCGAGTAGATCGAGCCGTAGTTGTTCTGCCCCCCCTGCGCCGCGGCGGACGGGGCGAGCGCGAGCGCGGCGACGGACAGCAGGAGCGCAGAGCGCATGGACACCGAGGGGTTCGAGAAGAGGGACACGCGAGAGACCACGACGTGGCTAGCCGGACGCGCCGACGACGGTGAGCGTGAAGCGCGGCGAGACGTCGTCGGGCCCGATCGGCAACCGGATCGGGGTGATGTCGAGCGACGCGGCGCCCCGGGCCGGGAGGAGCTCGTAGCGGACGAACACGGTCTCGGGACGCAGAAGGAGCGACTGGACCTCCCCCGTCAGATCCACGGTGTCGACGACGGTCAGCTCGTCGCCGTCGAAGAACACGTTGGTGGCGAGCGGCACCGGTTCTTCCTCGCCGTTGACGTCTCGGATGCCGAACAGGACGAACCGGGGCGGGACCGGCCGGACGAAGGCGCCCTCGCGGACGAGCGACGCGTCGACGGGGAGCCGGACGCGGGCTCGGGCGAGCGGAGCCGGGCCGATGGCCGAGAAGTCGGCCTTGAACTGCACCGCCGTGTTGGAGCGGAGGGGCAGCACGCCGGGGCGCTCCACGGTCGGCGCCTCCTTGGCGATCGAGCTGAACACCTCGGACAGGGCGTAGACCAGCGTGTCCTCCCGGACCACGACCCGGAGCCCGGACCCGGCGCTCTGGAGCGTGTCGAACCCGTAGACCACGCCGGGCGACGGCGCGAAGCCGGCCGGGACGTCGACGCCGAACCCCTCGAAGGTGTCGCCGAAGTTGTCGGCCACCAGCGTCGCCGCGTTGGCCGAGACCCACGACGCGGGAAGGTCGAACCGCGCCAGCGTGTCGGCCGGAGCGACGTCGGTCGTCGCCAGGAGGTCGCCGGTCGCGAAGAGCGTGTCGGCCGGGTAGCCCGTGTTGGCCGACCACGACCCCTGGATGGGCCGGAGCTCGAGCGGCAGCGTCGTCGTGGTGTCGCCGTAGGCGTAGCTCCGCTCCAGGACGAGCCAGGCCGCCGTGACGTCGGCCGCCGTGGCGTTGTCGGGCAAGTCGGCCAGCCGGACGAGGTCGACGTAGGCCACCGACCGGGCGTCGCCGAAGACGGGGTCCTGGACGCGGCCGACGAGCACGCGCGTCTGGGTGAGATCCGGGTTCCCGCCGGACGCGATGCCGATGGCGACCGTCGTGTCGGCGATCGGGGCGACGTCGGTCAGCGGCACCGTGCGGACGTTGGGGTCTTGCTGCTCCTCGTCGATCAGGCCGAGGCCGACGCCGGCGGGGTCCTGGCAGGCGGAGAGGACGAGGAGGGCCGCGGCGGCGGCGACGAGAGATCTCACGGGGCGGGGTGTCGGGCAGGGGGACGGGGCGCTCTCCCAACGGGCTCCCCCCGGGATTCGCGTGGGGGGACGCCATTTGGGACGCCGGCCCCAGCCTACCCTGCCGACCGGACCTCTTCCGGGCGGATCCTGCAAAAAAGCCACCGGGCCCGTCGGCACGGTCCGAGGCGGTGGGACAGAGCACCTCGATGTCCGTCCCGCCCCGTCCCTCTCCTACGGCAGGGCGGATACGTTCTCTGCCGACGGCGCGAACGGTTGGGAGTCGTCCCGGTGCGGGCCGGAGCCCATACGGTCGTTCCCTCGCAGGCGCGGGGACGACGATCGGGGTCTGGACCCGTTTGCCAGCGGGCCTAGAAGCCCCAGCTCAGCGCTCCCAGGGAAGTGGCGACCCGCTGAGAGAGGACCCGGGCGTGCCCGTGCCGACGATCAGGCCGCGAGCGCGGAGCCGAGCGAGCCGTAGAGCTCGGCCGCCGTGTCGGCCACGGCCTCCGGGTCCTCGCTGAGCGTCGGCCCGTCCGGCTCGCCGTCGCCCGAGGCGTCGCCCTCGGCGTAGGCGGCCGCGTCGGCCGTGTCGAGGCCGATCTGGCGGAGCGACTGGCCGGCCCACTCGGCGGGCAAGCCCAAGTCGGCCGCCTCGGCCTCGGTGAGCGTGTGGGTGTAGCCCTCGGGCCCCTCCGGCGTGTAAACCGTGCGAACGCCCGAGAACAGCTCGTTCTCGCCGAGCTCGCCCTGGAGCACGTGCGGCACGAACGAGCTGATCCAGCCGGCGGCGTGGACCACGTCGGGCCGCCAGCCCAGGTTCTCGACCGTCGAGAACGCCGCCCGGGCGAAGAACAGCGCGCGCGCCGGGTTGTCCTCGAACACCTTCCCCGTCTTGCGGTCGGCGTGGAGCCCCTTGCGCTTGAAGAAGCGGACGGAGTCCATAAAGTAGACCTGGAGCCGGATGCCCGGGATCGAGGCCACCTTCACCTTGAGGGTGTCGGTCGCTTCGCCGGCCTGGATCTCAGCGCCCGACAGGCGGATGACCTCGTGGAGCCGGTTGCGCCGCTCCGACACGACGCCGTAGCGCGGCATCAGGATGCGGGGCTCGACCTCCTTGTGCTCTTGGAGCGCCTCGGGCAAGACGCGCAAGACCCGGGCGGTCGCGGTGGTTTCGGAGAACGGGGCGACCTCGCCGGAAACGTACAGTACGCGCATCGATGGGGGACGGGTGGGACCTCGAATCGGCCGCGTGAAAACTAACTCCGATCCGTCCCCGCTCGCCACCGTCCTGTGACGGTCGCTCGTATCATGGCGGCCCGCCCGGATTCTGACCCGTGACCAAAGCCCAGATCGTCGACCGCATCGCCGAGGCCACTGGCCTCACCAAGCTCGAGACGGAGGCCGTCGTCGACGGGTTCATGCACACCGTCCTCGACGCCGTCGCCGAGGGCGACCGGGTCGAGCTGCGGGGGTTCGGCACGTTCCGGTCGGTCGAGCGGGCGCCCCGCACGGCCCGCAACCCCCGGACCGACCAGCCGGTCCCGGTCCCGCGCCGGATGGTCCCCGTGTTCAAGCCGGCCCAGGAGTTCCGCCGCCGCGTGGAGGAGGAGGGGGCCGGCCGCCTCGTCGGCGCCCCGAGCGCCTAGCGTCATGGCGGCCTGCGACTCCTGCGGCGCGCGCTTGGCCGACGACGCCGAGGCGTGCGACCTGTGCGGCACCCCGGCCGACGCGGCCCTCGTCGAAGGCCGACGGGCGTGCGCCGAGTGCGGCCACGCGAATCCGCTCGACGCCCGTTATTGCAACAACTGCGGGGCCGTCCTCGCTGGCACGCCGGCTCCCACGGCTCCGCCCGTGCCGACCGCCCCGGCCGGGCGACCGCCGTCGACGGCGGGCAAGCGTGGGCTGGTCGTCGTGGGGGTGGGCCTGGCGACCGTGGTCGGGCTGTACCTCATTACTGTGATGGCGCCGCGTCCCGAGCCCACGGCGGCGCCGGACTCGCAGGCCGAGGTCGGCCCGGCGGCGCCGATCCCCGCCGGCGCGCCGCCGCTCGCCGACTCGCTCCAGGTCGCGGCCGACCGGTTCGCCGGGCTCGGCACGGCCGACGGCTGGTACGAGTCCGGCCGGTACTACCTCACGGCCGCGTTCAACGCCGTCCAGACCAACCCCACGGCGAGCGTCCGGTGGGCCCGTCGGGCGATCGAGGACTTCGAGCAGAGCCTGGCCCTCGACGACCAGCCGCGCGTCCGCGTCGCGCTGGCGGAGGCGGCCACGTTCGACCCGTCCGACCCCATGCGCCCGATCCAGGAGCTGCGGACGGTCCTCGACGCCGACCCCGACAACCTCGACGCCACGTTCCTGCTGGCCGAGCGCCGCCTGATGATCGGCCGGGTCGACAGTGCCCGTGTTGCCTTCGAGCGGATCGTCGAGCTCGCGCCGCCGGGCGCGCCGGTCCGCCAGCGGGCCGAGGCCGCGCTCGCGGATCTCGACGCGGCCCCGGCGGGCGGGTGACGGCCCGGGCGTCGGCCCTCGCGTTGCTCGTGGGGATGGGCGGGTGCGCCGGAGACGACGCCGTGGTCGTCCTGTCCGCCGCGTCGACGTCAGACGTGCTCGCCGAGCTAGCCCGGGCCGAGAGCGCCGCCGGCCGGCCGACGGTCGTCAGCCCAGCCGCGAGCTCGGTCCTGGCGCGGCAGATCGCGCGCGGAGCCCCCGCCGACGTGTTCGTCACGGCCGACCCCGCCTGGATCGACTGGCTCCCCGCGCAAGGCATCTCGGTGGCCGACCGCCGCGTCGTGGCCACGGGCACGCTCGTCGTCGTCGGGCCAAAAGGCACGGCGCCCGCGGCCGACCTCGCGGACGCGCTTCGGCTCTCACGCCGAGTCGCCTTGGCCGACCCGGCGCACGTCCCGGCCGGCCGCTACGCGCAGGTTGCCCTGGCGGACGCCGGCGTGTGGGCGGAGGTCGCCCCACGCGTCGTGGCGGTCGGCGACGTCCGGGCGGCGCTGGCGGCCGTCGAGACCGGCGTCGCCGACCGCGCCGTCGTGTACGCCTCCGACGCCGCGGCCTCCCCGCGTGTCCGCGTGGTGGCCGACGTCCCGCACCCACCGGTCGTGTTCGAAGCCGCGCGCCTCACGCCCCAAGGGCGCGCCGCGTTCGACGCGATCACGGGGCCCGCCGCGTCCGCACGGTGGGCCGCCGCCGGGTTCCGCCCCGCCGACCGATGACGCCGGCCGACTGGACCGCGGTCGGCCTCAGCCTCCGCGTGGCGCTGGCGGCGACGGCGCTGGCGGCCGGCCCGAGCCTGGCGCTGGGGTGGGCGCTCGCGCACCGGCGCGGGCCGTGGGCGAGCGCGGTCGAGTTCGCGGCGATGCTGCCGCTGGTGCTCCCGCCCGTCGTCACGGGCTACGCGCTGCTGGTGCTGCTGCCCCGGTCGCTCGTGTTCACCTGGACCGCCGCCGTGCTCGCGTCCGCCGTCGTCGGGTTCCCCCTGTTTGTCCAGCTCGCCCGAGCCGGGTTCGAGGCGGTCGACCCCGAGGTGATCGACGCGGCCCGGGTCGACGGGGCCGGTCGGTGGGCGGTCGCGCGGCACGTCGTGGTGCCGCTCTCGGCCGCGGCGGTGGGCGCGGGCGCGGCGCTCCACTTTGCCCGGGCGCTCGGCGAGTTCGGGGCCACGCTCGTCGTCGCCGGCAACCTGCCCGGGCGGACGCAGACGCTCCCGCTCGCCCTGTACAGCCGGCTCCAACAAGTCGGGGGCGAGGCCGCGTCGGTCCGGCTGGCGGTCGCGGCCGTCGCCCTGGCCGCGCTCAGCCTGGGCGCGTCGCGCGTGTGGCTCCGTCGGTGGGGACGCCGGGCCACGGCGTAGCTTTGGGGCCGCCCCCCGTCTGCCATGCGCTCGGTCCTCCTGGTTTCTCTCCTCGTCGTGGCCGGATGCGCCAGCACGGTCCCCGCCCCGGTGGTGTCGCCCCCGCCGGCCGTGGCCGACGCGCCTCCCCCTGAGCCCGAGCCCATCGCCGTCGACGTCGAGAGGCCGGAGCCCGAGCCGGTGGAGCCCCCGCCCGTGATCGAGCGGAGGATCGACCGCCGCGCGGCCTACGAGCAGGCCGGCGCCACCGAGTGGACGCTGGCGAACGGACTGACGGTCGTCTACCTCCACGAGCCGGAGGCGGAGTCGTACCGGGCCCTCGTCCGGGCGCCCGGCGGGTGGGCGTCGCTGCCCGCCGCCGCCGACCGGTTCGTCGGGGCCCAGGGGGCGTGGGGCGAGCTGAGAGCCCGGGTCGGACCCGACGACCGCGAGGCCACTGGCGAGGCGCCCGGGCTGTCGGCGCTGGTCGACGACGTGGCCGCGCTGTTCGCCGACCCCCCGTCGGTGGTCGTCTCGCCGGACCCGCTCGGGGCGCGCGCGCCGCGACGGGGCCGGTTCACCGTGCCGACGATCGACCCCGACGCCGCCCGCCAGGCGCTGGCCGACGCGTTCGACCGGCCCTCTGACTTTCGCGTGTTCCTCTCCGGGAGTGTCGGGGACGAGTGGGTCGAGCCCCTCCTCGCCGAACGGCTCGCAGGCCCCGGCCGTGGCGCGCGCTTCGGGCCCCTCCTCGCCGACCCCCCCTCGGTCCGCGCCGACTCCACCGCGCGTGGAGAACCCG
Source organism: uncultured Bacteroidota bacterium (assembly GCA_963848075.1). Classification (GTDB taxonomy): domain Bacteria; phylum Bacteroidota; class Rhodothermia; order Rhodothermales; family Rubricoccaceae; genus Rubrivirga. The sequence continues at coordinate 695,451 of CAWKCB010000004.1, read as the reverse complement.
CCGGCGCCGTGGTCGAGGTCGACATCGCCGCCGGTTGGGACGACGTCCCCACGATGCGGATCGTGGAGCGAGCCCTCGCCAACCGCGCGGGCGACCGAGCCCGGGTCTCGCTCCGGCTCGACGCCGCCGCCGGCCGGGCCCGCCTCCGGCTCGTCGGCACCGACACGGCGTCTCTGCTCGACCCGTTCGACGCGGACGCCCTCCGCCGCGCCCGCACCGCCGCCGCCCAGGACGCGGCCACGCCGGACGGCCGCCTGCGCGCCTTCGCTACGCTGTACGAAGTGCCCGGCACCTACCGCCCGGCCCTCCGCCCCGACCGCGCCTCGCGCCTCGCCGACGCCGTCGAGCGGACGCCCCCGGACCGGGCCGCCGACCTTCTCGGACGGCTCGCGGCGTCGCGCGACACCGCGACCGTGACCGTCCTCCCCCAGCCCTCCAACGCCCCGTGACCCTGTTTACCGACGACGAGCTGGAGCGCATCCGCAACGCCGTGGCCCAAGCCGAGACCCGGACGGCCGGCGAGATCGTCCCCTACGTCGTCCGCCAGAGCGACGACTACGCCGCGGCGACGTGGCGCGCGGCGTCGCTCGGGGCGCTCGCCGTCGGCACGGCGGCCCTGGCGGTGGCGTGGGCGTACGACGGCTGGGGCTGGGGCTGGCTCTACTCGTCGTGGGCGCTCGCGCTCGCGATGACGGGCGGCGGCGTGCTCGGGGCCCTGGCGACGCTCCTCGACGCCGTCCGCCGGCGGTTCGCCGGGGCGGCCTCGATGGAGACCCACGTCCACCGCCGGGCGGCGCTCGCGTTCGTCGAGGAGGAGGTGTTCGACACGCGCGACCGGACGGGCATCCTGCTGTTCGTGTCGCTGTTCGAGCGCCGGATCGAGGTCGTCGGCGACGCCGGCATCAACGCCAAGGTCGAGAAGCAAGAGTGGGTCGACGTCGTCGGCCGGATCCGCGCCGGCATCCGCTCGAAGTCGCTCGCCGACGGGATGGTCTCGGGCGTCGACCTGTGCGGCGACCTTCTCCACCGCCGCGGCGTCGAGATCCGCCCGGACGACACGGACGAGCTGCCGGACGACGTCCGCGTCCGCGACGAGTAGTGCGGGGGGCGGTCCTGGGCATCGCGCTCGTCGTCGCCGTCCAGGCGCAGCCTGTGCCCCCGCTGACAGGCCGCGTCGTCGACCTGGCGGACGTGCTCTCGCCGTCGACGGAGGCCACGCTGACGTCGCTGCTGGCCGCCCACGAGGACTCGACCTCGAACCAGGTCGCCGTGCTGACGATCCCGTCGTTGGAGGGCGCGGTCCTGGAGCCCTACGCGACGCGCGTCTTCCGCGAGTGGGGGCTCGGCCAGGCGGAGACGGTCAACGGCGTGCTCCTGCTCGTCGCCGTCGGCGACCGCGAGGTGCGGATCGAGGTCGGCTACGGCCTCGAAGGCGACCTCACCGACGCGACGTCCGGGACGATCATCCGGCGCGAGATCGTCCCCCGATTCCGCGACGGCGACTTCGACGCGGGCGTGCTCGCGGGGACGGAGGCCGTCCTGCTGGCGGTCGACGGGGCGTACGAGCCACAGTCGGGAGGGGCCACCCTCAACGGGGAGCCGCTCTCGTCGGCTGCCTCGGAGGAGCGGGTCCTGTTCGGGGTCCTGTTCACGGTGTTTCCGCTCGTCGTCGCGCTGTTCCTGCTCGGCCTGGTGAGCACGTCGACTGCGCGGGAGGCGCTCGGGGTCGGCCTCGTGGGCTCTTTCCTGGGCCTGTTCGTCGCGGTCGGCGTCGGCATCGCGTTGCTGAGCGTCTGGGCGGCGGTCGTCGCGTTCGTGGCCGTGCCTCTGGTGCTGGTGGTGCTCACCCGGTGGCGGTCGCTCAACCCGCTGGCCGCGCTCGATCGGTGGGTCGAGGACCACCCAATGTGGGGACCCAAGCGGCGGCACGCCCGCGCCAAGCGGGCGGCGTTCACCGAGGCGCGAACACGCGGCGACAAGACCGTCGTGGTCGACGGCCGGTCGTACCGGGTGCCGGTCGCGTCGTCGGGCGGATCGGGCGGCGGGTCGAGCTCGTCGTCGGGCGGCGGCTTCAGCGGCGGCGGCGGGTCGTCCGGCGGAGGCGGCGCCTCGGGGAGCTGGTAGCCGGTGGAGCGCCTACAGCGCCTCGATCCGGAGCAGCGTCCCGTCGACGTCGCGGAGGTAGACGGCACCCGCGGTCGGCGTGTACGCGATGCCCTGGAGGTCGAGCCGGGCGCGGAGCAGCGCGAACACGCGCCGCGGCATCCCGAAGGCGAGCTCGTGGACACCCCGTTCGGTGTCGTCGGACTCGACGAGCTCGAGCACCCGCCGCCCTTCGGCGTCGAGGAGCTGGGCCCGGGGTCGCGACGTGAGCGGGTGGGCGTCCAGGCCTCCCAACGTGAGCCCGAGGGCCGCCACGTAAAAGTCGAGGGCGCGGTCGAACTGGGCGGTGCGGACGCTGACGCCCCGCAGCCAGACCGCCGAGCTCGGTTTCCGGAGGGCTCGCTCGGCCTGTCGGTAGGCGGAGTCGAGCAGGGTGGAGTGGAGATCCATCGAGGGGGGGAGAGAGGGCGTTGCTCGGCAACGGGCCACCGACTCCACGCCCTGTGCCACAGATCCATGGCGCCGAACACTCCCCCTCCAGGGAACGATCTGTTTGGGATCCGCCGACTTGTTTAAACGCGCCGGCCTCCGAGTCTCGTTACATCAGGCCGAGTGTCAGCCGGGCCTCCTCGCTCAGCATCTCCATCGAGTACGACGGCACGAACACCAGGTCGATCGACGCCCGCCCGACGCCGTCGAGCGCGTTGACGCCCTGCTCGACCTCGGCCGGGAGCGTCTCGGCGGCCGGGCAGTTGGGCGCCGTCAGCGTCATCACGACCGTCACGTCCTTGCCCTCGTCGCCGTCCTCGATGGTCCACCCGTAGATCAGGCCGAGGTCCCAGATGGGGACCGGGATCTCGGGGTCGTAGATGGTCCGCATGACGTGAACCATGCCGTCTTCGAGCTCGGAGAGGTCGTCGGCCTCGCGGCCGTCGCGGAGGAAGTCGCGCTGCATGGCGGGGAGGGATGCGGGATGCGGGATGCGGGATGCGGCCTATGCCTCCGTCCCGGATCCCTTCATCCCTCTGTTACTTCAGCCGCTCGGCGATCATCGCGTCGAGGTGGTCGCGGACGGGCGCCAGCGACACCATCTCGACCACGTCGTGGGCGAAGGCGTAGAGCAGCATCGCTCGGGCGTCGGCCTCGGAGACGCCGCGGCTGCGGAGGTAGAACACGTGCTCGGGCTCGATGGCGCCGGTCGTCGACCCGTGCGAGCACTTGACGTCGTCGGCGTAGATCTCGAGCTCGGGCTTCGAGTAGTGGTGCGCATCGGGGCTCAGGACGACGCCCTGGCTCTGCTGGTACGCGTTCGTCTGTTGGGCCTCGCGCTGGACGAACACCTTGCCGTTGAACACGCCCGTCGAGCGGTCGCGGACGATCCCCTTGAACAGCTCGTTCGACTGGCACCCCGGCGCCACGTGGTCGACCAGCGTGTTGGTGTCGACGAGCTGGTCGCCGCGGCACAGGTAGAGCCCACCCAATGTCGACTGGCCGCCCTCGCCGGCCGGCACCATCACGGTGTTGTTGCGGACCGTGCCGGACGCGAACGTGAAGGTCAGCGTCGAGACGTCCGAGTCGCGGCCCTGGTAGCTCTGAACGAGGGAGACGCCGTTTGCCCGGTCGCCCTCGTCCTGGATCCGGACGTGGCGGACGACGGCCGCGGCGCCGGCCACGATCTCGGTCAGGTCGTTGCGGAACGTGTCGGCGTCGCCGCGGACGGCGTAGGTCTCGACGACCGTCGCCTGAGCCGCTTCGCCGACCACCATCAGGTGCCGCGTCTGAACGAACGTCGGTTGGTCGGCCGTGAGCAGGTGGACCACGTGGATCGGCCGCTCGACGGCGACGCCGCGGGGGACCGAGAGGTAGAGGCCGTCCAGGCTGAACGCGCTGTTGAGCGCCGCGAACGCGTCGCGCCCCAGGTCCACGTGCTGGCCGAACGTGTCGGCGACGGCCTCCGGCGACCGGCGCAGCGTCTCGGCCAGGCTGGCCACGACAACGCCGTCGGGCAGGCCGCTCAGGTCCGAGCGGGACGGGTCGAGCCGCCCGTTGACCAGCACCACGCGGGCCGCGTCGAGCCCGTCGATGGCGGCGGCGTCGAGGTCGGCGTCGGTGGCTTGGGCCTTGGTCGCGGGCCGGTAGTCCGGCTTGAGAGCGGGGCGGAGGTCGGTGTACTTCCACGCCTCGTGGCGCGTCGTCGGGAGCCCGGCCGTCTCGAACGCGTCGCGGGCCTGCTGGCGTCGGTCGGCGAACGGGTCCGGCGCGCCGTCGCCCGAGAACGCGCCGTCGAGCGCTTCGGTGGCGTGGCGGAGCAGGGCGGGGGCCTTTTCGAGGTCGATCATCGAGATGCTTGGTTCAGGGTTCGGGGTTCGCGGGGTGCAGGTCCTTGCGAACCCTGGGCCCTGAACCCCTCCTTTTTTACGCGGCGGCGGCAGCCTCCTCCATCAGCCAGTCGTAGCCCTTCTCTTCCAACTCCTCGGCCAACTCGGGGCCGCCGGAGCGGGCGATCCGGCCACCGAGCAGGACGTGGACGCGGTCGGGCGTGATGTAGTTGAGGAGCCGCTGGTAGTGCGTGATGAGCACGAACGCGCGGTCCTGGGACCGGAGCTTGTTGACCCCGTCCGACACGACCCGGAGCGCGTCGATGTCGAGGCCGGAGTCGGTCTCGTCCAAGATCGCGATGCGGGGGTCGAGCATGGCCATCTGGAAGATCTCGGCCCGCTTCTTCTCGCCGCCCGAGAACCCCTCGTTGACCGACCGCTTGGTGAGCGCCGGGTCGAGGTCGACGAACGCGGCCTTCTCGCGCATCAGCTTGAGGAAGTCGCTCACCGAGAGCTCGTCCTGCTTCCGGTGGGCACGGACCGAGTTGACGGCCGTCCGCAGAAACTGGTGCGTCGAGACGCCCGGGAGTTCGACGGGGTACTGGAAGGCGAGGAAGAGCCCCTCGCGCGTCCGCTCCTCGGGGTCCATCTCGAGCAGGTCGTCGCCGTCGAACGTGACCGAGCCCTCGGTGATCTCGTAGACGTCGCGGCCGGCGAGCACGCCCGCCAGCGTCGACTTGCCGGACCCGTTCGGGCCCATGATCGCGTGGACCTCGCCGGGGTTGACGTCGAGCGAGAGCCCCTTGAGGATCTCGGCGTCCTCGACGGAGGCGTGGAGGTTTTCGATGCTGAGGAGTGCCATTCTGTAAGTCTGGGTTCTGGTTCAGGGTTCGCGAGGTCCAGGGTTCGCAAGGTGGAGGCCCTTGCGAACCCTGAACCTCTGAACCCTAAACGCGGCGCTAGCCGACGCTGCCTTCGAGTTGGACGCTCAGCAGCTTCTGCGCCTCGACGGCGAACTCCATCGGGAGCTTGGCCAGGATCTCCTTGGCGTAGCCGTTGACGATCAGGTTGAGCGCGTCCTGCTCCGAGATGCCCCGCGCTTGGCAGTAGAACATCTGGTCCTCGCCGACCTTCGACGTCGTCGCCTCGTGCTCGACCTGGGCCGTGTCGTTGTGGATCTCGATGTAGGGGAACGTGTGAGCCCCGCACTGGTCGCCGATCAAGAGCGAGTCGCACTGGCTGAAGTTCCGGGCGTTCTCGGCCTTCTTGTTCACCCGGACGAGCCCGCGGTACGAGTTGTTGGACCGGCCGGCCGAGATCCCCTTCGAGATGATCGTGCTCCGGGTGTTCTTGCCCAGGTGGATCATCTTGGTCCCCGTGTCGGCCTGCTGGTAGTCCTTGGTAAAGGCGACCGAGTAAAACTCGCCGACGGAGCCGTCGCCCTTCAGGATGCACGAGGGGTACTTCCAGGTGATGGCCGAGCCCGTCTCGAGCTGGGTCCAGGTCACCTTCGAGTTGCGGCCCGAGCAGAGCGCCCGCTTGGTCACGAAGTTGTAGACGCCGCCCTGGCCCTCGGCCGAGCCGGGGTACCAGTTCTGGACCGTCGAGTACTTGACCTCGGCGTCGTCGTGGGCCACGATCTCGACGATGGCCGCGTGCAACTGGTACTCCTCGCGCATCGGGGCCGTGCAGCCCTCCATGTAGCTGACGTAGCCGCCGTCCTCGCAGATGATGAGCGTCCGCTCGAACTGGCCCGTGTTGGCCTCGTTGATCCGGAAGTAGGTCGACAGTTCCATCGGGCAGCGGACGCCCTTGGGGATGTAGCAGAACGAGCCGTCCGAGAACACGGCCGAGTTGAGCGCCGCGTACAGGTTGTCGGTGTAGGGGACCACCTTGCCCATGTTGGCGCGGACCAGCTCGGGGTGCTCCTGGACGGCCTCGCTAAACGAACAGAAGATGACGCCCACCTTGGCGAGCTCGGCCTTGAACGTGGTGGCCACGCTCACCGAGTCCATCACCGCGTCGACGGCGACGCCGGCGAGGGCGGCCTGCTCGCGGAGCGGGATGCCGAGCTTCTCGAAGTCGGCCAGGATCTCCTCGGGGACGTCGTCGATCGAGTCGTACTTGACGCGGTCGCCGGGGGCCGAGAAGTAGTAGGCGTCCTGGTAGTCGATGGGCTCGACGTTGAGGTGGGCCCACGACGGCTCCTTGCCCTCGTCCAAGAGCTTGAAAAAGTGCCGGAGCGCCTTCAGCCGGTACTCGAGGAGCCACTCGGGCTCCTCCTTCTGGGCCGAGATGTAACGGACGGTGTCTTCGCTGAGCCCCTTCGGCGCCTTGGCGCTGGCGACGTCGGTGACGAAGCCGTACTTGTAGCCCTGCTCGGCGACGTCCTCGAAGAAATCGTGCTCTGTGTACGTGGCCATGATCGGATGCGGTGTTGAAGAGGCGAACCGGGTGTCAAGGGCGCAGTTCCACCAAGACGGGGCGAACGGGAACGGCCGTACCATCAGGCCGGAACCGCCCGTTCCGAAGAGGATTCCGGAGAGGATCCCAGCCGCCGTTCCCAAGTTCGGCCCCGCCCGCCTCGGCGCTCATCCGCCGGCGGTGAAGCGTCCCCGAAAGCCCCGCCCGTCATGACCGAGACCGCCCCCTTCGCCATCACCGAGCGCGCCCGCCAGCGGCTGGCCGCCGTCGCCGCCGGCGAGTCCGTCGACCTGGCCGCGACCTTCTTGCGCGTCGCCGTCGTCCCGGGCGGCTGCTCCGGCCTGACCTACGACTTGGGCTGGGACACCGTCGCCGGGCCGGCCGACGAGACGGTCGAGGTGGACGGGCTCCGACTCGTGCTCGACCCGCGAAGTCTGGTCACCGTCGAGGGCACCACGCTCGACTTCACGGACGGCCTCGAGGGCAAGGGCTTTCACTTCGACAACCCCCAGGCCGTTCGGACGTGCGCCTGCGGCGAGTCGTTCAGCTTGTAGGGCGACGTCGGAACGCGTGAGCGCTCCTCAAGAGCGGGGCGGCCCAGGCGTCGCGGCGGCCTCGCCGCTGACGCCGGCTCCTGGGTAAAAAAAGTAGCCCGCTGGCCTTACGGGGCCAGCGGGCTCAAGGGTGAAACGTGGGACGGCACGTCATCACCTGACCCAATCAACGGCACCGGCACCAACTGTGTGCCCAGCATGTACCGCTTTTTCTCATCTTCATGTCTCCATCAGGAAAAACCCGGGGGCTCTACGCCTGGTCCTCACAAAAGCGTGCATCACGGGGAACGAGAATCCTCCCCGACCCGTCGGTCCGAAACGCGACCGGCGTCCTAACCACACCATAAGGGCTCCGATGAGCAGGCGGCACCCGGACCTCAGCGGGCGAATCAGAGGTGCGGGTCAATCCAGCGTCCATGTGATTCGGTCTCCGGCGACGAGCCCGATCCGCCGGGAGGCTCCAGCCGGAACCTCCACGACGAACTGGGCGGCCCCCTCCGACAGGACGTTGCCGAGCGAGTACGGCGTCGTGTTCTCGGCCACGTTGAGCAGCGTCGAGTCGGCGCTGTAGAACTGGATGTCGAGCGAGCGCGGCGTGTTGGCCATGTAGAACGCCTGGGGCTCGGCGGCGGGGAAGACGAAGAGCATCCCGGTGTCGTCGGGGATCTCGGACCGCTGCATGAGCCCGCGCCCGCGCGACGAGTCCGTGTCGGCCACTTCGATGGCGATGGTCCTCAGCGTGTCGGGCCCGCGGACGAAGCTGAGCGACCCGTCGATGCGGAACGGGATCGACTCGCCGGCTCGGTCGACGGGCGGCGCGGGCGGCTCCGCCGAGTCCGAGCAGGCGGCCAGCAGGAGGGCGAGGAGGGCGAGCGTCGCGCGCATTAGGGATCGGGGGGGCGACCGGAAAACTACCCCACCAAACGGAGCGCGACGGCGTCGGCGACGGCGGCGCCCTCGGTGGTCAGGCGGACGCGCCGGGCGTCGACCTCGACGAGCCCGGCGCCTTCGAGCGCGGCGAGTTCGGCCCGCCGGTCCGTTAGCAGGTCGAGGCCGTAGTCCCGCTCGAGCCGGTCGAGGTCGAGCCCGTCGGCCAGGCGGCGCAGGCCGAGCAGGACGGCCTCGTCGGCCAGCTCGTCGGGCCCGATCTGCTCGCGCCAGTCGACGGGGCTCTCGCCGGCCAGGAGCAGCCCTTGCCACCGGCCGAGGTGGGCGACGTCGGCCCAACGCCAGCCGCGGCTCCGGGTCTCGCGCCAGAACGAGTGGGCGCTCGGCCCGAGCCCGATCACGGTCCCGTGCGTCCAGTAGCTCTCGTTGTGGCGGGACCGATGGCCCGGCCGGGCGAACGACGACACCTCGTAGTGCTCGAACCCGTGCTCGGCGAGGTAGTCGTGCGTGAAGAGGTACCGCTCGCGGAGCGCCTCGTCGCCTTCGGGGACCACGCGACCCAGGTCGACCAGCTTGCGGAGCGGCGTCCGGTCTTCGACGGTCAGGCTGTAGGTCGACACGTGGGTGGCCCCGAGGCGGACCGCCTTTTGGAGGTTGGCGCCCCAGTGCTCAAATGGCTGGTCGGGGATGCCGAAGATCAGGTCGACGGACACGTCGCCGGTCTCCCTCACGGCCGCCTCGACGCCGGCGTGGGCCTGGGCCGCGTCGTGGGCCCGGTTCATGAACGTGAGGTCGTCGTCGAAGAAGGACTGGACGCCGAGCGACAGCCGCGTCACGCCCAAGTCGCGGGCGGCCCGGAGCCAGGCCGCGCCGGCGTCGCCGGCCAGGTCCTCGGGGTTGGCCTCGACCGTGACCTCCTCCAGGCCCGCCGCGTCGAAGTGGTCGTGGGCGGCGCCGATCACACCCGCGAGCGCGTCCGGCGACAGCAGCGACGGCGTGCCGCCGCCGAGGTAGAGCGTCGCCAGCGGCTCCCGGTCGCGGTGCTCGGCTCCCAGGCGCTCGGCCTCGGCCCGGAGCGCGCGGACGTAGCTGCCCTCGTCGCGGCGCGTCGTGGTAAAGTAGAAGTCGCAGTAGACGCAGCGCTGCGAGCAGAACGGGACGTGGACGTAGAGGCCGGCCAAGGGAATCGGTATTCTGGCCCTCTCCAACCCCGACCCGACGCCATGGGTGCCCTCGCCGACCGAGTCATCGCCACCGCCGAGCGCCAGACGGGGTGCGAGATGCCGTACCTCCACACGATCGCCGACACGTCGGGCGCCGCGTTTGCTCGGTGGATGCTGGCCATGCCGGCGGCCCAGTACCGCCGGCGCGCGCCGCTCGACGCCTGGCACCTCGCGCGCCTGGGGGCCACCGTCGCCCAGGACTGCGGGACGTGCGTCCAGGTCGTCGTCACGGTCGCCCAGCGCGACGGCGTCGCGGCGACCACGCTCCGCCAAGCCCTGGACGATCCCGACGCGCTGTACGACGACGCCCGCGCGGCCTACCGCTTCGGGCTCGCCGTCGCGAGCCAGGCCGACGACGTGGCCGACCACGTCGCGCGCGTCGAGTCGCTGTTCGGGCACGAGGCCCACGTCGAGCTGGCGATGGCCGTCGCCACGTGCCACCTGTTCCCGGTCGTCAAGCGCGGGCTGGGGCAGGCGCTCGCGTGCTCGCTGGTGACCGTCGAGGTGGAGTAACAGGTTGAGGGGAACGCCGGCCTCACCCCAATCCCCTGCGTCATCCTGAGCGCCAGCGAGGGATCTCGACTCAGAGTCCTGAGGCTCAGGGAGCGGTGCCGAAGGACTTGATGCCTTGCGCTGAGATCACGCGCCTCCGCGGGGGCAGGCTCCTCGCACGCTCAGGAGGACAAGGAGGGGAGAACGCGCTCGCTCCGGCGACGGGCCATGCTACGTCTCGACTCGGTCGCAGACGGGCCTAGCTTCCACCAAACCGCTCTCGCAGATGGCGGAGCCCGCCCCACCCGCCGACCCTCACCGTGCTCGACTTCGCCCGCTTGGCCGCCCAGATCGCCGACTTCGCCGCTTACCGTGTCGGCGAGGACCGCTCCCATGACCAGCGCTTGGACCGGGGCCACCGCGCCCTCGACGACTGCGCGCCCGACTGGGAGGCCCTGCGCGACCGGGCGCTGGCGCTCTCCGGCGGTCCGCTCCGCGCGATCCCGCGCACGAGTCCCGAGGCCTGCCACGGGTGCGAGCCCCGGCCGGCCACCGTCACCGTCGTCGCGACCGACGGCTCGCAGGTCTTCCCCGACCGCCACGTCGAGCCGGCGTGCTACCTGTTGAACGTCGGCCGCGTCGCGTTCCACTACGGCACGCTCGACCCGCCGCTCATCCAGGCCGAGCCGACGCTGCGCTACCACCAGCAGGACCTGGCGGACCTGGCCGAGGACGACTCGGACGCGTCGCCGCTCGACGTCACGTCGGAGGTCGTCTCCGCGCTCCGCGACGAGCTCGAGCTCCGCTGGTTGTTCGACACCGCCGACCAGGAGCGCCGGAGCGGCCGCGACGTCGTCGCGATGGCCGACGGGACGCTGATCCGCTGGATGCTGCGGGGCATGAAGAACCGCCGGCTCGAGACGCGCCTGCTCGAGCGCTACGTCGCCGAGCTCGACCGCTTCCGCGAGGCCGGCATCCCCGTCTGCTCCTACGTCTCGCGGCCGGCCAACGCCGAGGTCGTCAACCTGCTCCGGCTTCACCGCGACGAGCCCGACTGGGAGCCGGGCCCGGACTCGCTCCGCGGGCTCCAGGATCGCCATCTGTACGAGCGCCGGCTGGCCGTCGGCGAGCGGTCGGCCGTGTTCCTGTCACGGAGCGAGGTGCTCAAGGCCTACGGCGACCACCGGATCGTCGCGTTCTACGTCCACGGGTGCGGCGAGGTCGGCCGGGTCGAGATGCCGGAGTGGGTGGCCGAGGTGCCGGGCTGGCTGGGCCTGATCCACGCCGTCGTGCTCGACCAGTGCGAGAAGGGCGGCGGCTACCCGATCATCCTGCAGGAGGCGCACGAGCGGGCCGTCATCCGCGCTCGCGAGAAGGACGTGTTCTACCGGATCCTGGCCCGCCAGGCTCGCGGCGCCGGCGCCTCTGCCCCGACGTACTCGGGCAAGGCGGCCTCGAAGCAGTCGCCGAGGGTGTGACGAGGGATCAGGAATCAGGAATCAGGAGTCAGGGAGACGTCGAGCTCGTGCCGCCCGCCTTTCGCTGTTTCCTGATTCCTCTTGCCTGATCCCTCCCCGCCTGTCGCCGAAGTCATCGCCTCCAGCACGCGCGAGATCCTGGCTGAGGTCTACGCCGACGCCGACGTGCCCCCGTTCGGCTCGTGGATCGAGGTCGAGACCGAAGATGGGACGGTCTTGTACGGACTCGTGAGCCACGCCGAGACCGGCAGCGTCGAGCCCGGCCGCCAGGCCGTCGCGCTCGGGGCCGACTACGACCGCGACCGGATCCGCCGCGAGATGCCCCAGATCCTCGAGCTGGTGCGGACGACCGTCCGCGCCCAGGTCCTGGCGTACTGGGACGGCCACGCGCGTCGCGACGGTCGGCCCGTCGTCCGCCAGACGTTGCCGCCGCGGCCGGCCGCGCTGCACGACCGCGTCCGCCTGTGCGGGCCCCAAGCCGTCGCCGCGCTCGCGGCCCCATTCGACGTGCTGCGGACGCTCGCGCGCCACCCCGACCCGGCCGTCCCCGCCGACGACCTGCTGGCGGCGGCCTTGCGCAACCTGGTCGCCGCGCACGGCGGGGGCGCCGACGGCGACACGGTCCTGGTCGAGGCCGGCCGCGCCCTCGCCCGGCTTCTGGACGACGACCACGAGCGGCTCCAATCGATCCTGCGGCGGGTGGAGTAGTCTCAGCCGCTCTTCTTCCTACAGCGGCGAGGTCACACGCGATTCCACCCACGGAGCACCCGCAATCTCGACCAATGCCTCACGGAGAGATTGTTCCCACGCGGGTGGGAAAAGGCGCCTGCTCGCCGGTCGTCGGATTCCGGTCCACTACGACGCCGACAAGTTCGACCGCGACCTTGGCGCGCTCCAATCGCTCTAGCGTAGTCGATTCCGATCAGCCCTCGTCTGAGAACAGCCGGTCGATGTCACGTCGTCCGTGCAGGACGCGAACGAGCGAGATCCCGTCGCCTACCGGGAAATAGAAGACCAGATAGGGCTCGACCATGAACCGCCGGAGGTGCGGGATCAGGTCGTCGTGACGCTCCCCCGAATGCGGAAACGCCGCCCGCGACTCGCAACGAGCGCGGATTCGGTTGAGCATCTGGTCGGCCACATCGATGCTATCGGACGCGATCTCTACCCAGATGTCGGCAAGGTCAGCCTCCGCACGCGGCGTAAAAACACAGACGGCCACGTCGCTTCAGTGCTCCCGTCGCGCGGCCAGCCGTTCGCGGCCTTCGCGCTTGATCGCCTCGAAGTCGATGGGCGTTGCTGTCCCGCTGTCGATGCCCTCCTGAATCAGCGCACGAAGCCGGTTGACCTGCTCCGGTGGCAGGTTGTCGAGACGGTCCTCCGCATCCCGGATGTGCTCGGCCTCCGCTCGGTAGTAAGCCGCCAGCGCCTCTTGCTGCTCTAGCGGAAAGGACGCCAGCACGTCCAGAAGCTTCTGGAGTTCGCTTTGTGGGTCTAGGGTCTGCATGGGAGCCTCCTGGGCTGCGGATCGCCGCGTCTGACGATTCAAACGCCGGTCCCGTGGGAAGTGTAGCCCACCGCTGGACGATCTGTCAACGCACGTCGCGGCGTCGGGATCATCCCCACCCGGGTGGGGAAAGGGAGGACGTGACCGACGTCGGGCGGCTCACCGCGGGATCATCCCCACGCGGGTGGGGAAAGGCCGTCGTTCCGGGTCGACGACGGGCGGGGCGGGGGATCCTCCCCACGCGGGTGGGGAAAGGGTGACGGTCGCGGGCGCGCTCCGGGCCGACTCGGGATCATCCCCACGCGGGTGGGGAAAGGGTGTCCAAGACGGCCGGCCGGCTCTCCGAGACGGGATCATCCCCACGCGGGTGGGGAAAGGCTCGGGCTGGAGGGGGGGGCCGCGCTCGCGGCGGGATCATCCCCACGCGGGTGGGGAAAGGCCGGACGTGGGCGCTCGTCACGCCCCAGCCGCAGGATCATCCCCACGCGGGTGGGGAAAGGTCTGTGAGGCCGCGACGGGGCACGCGGCTAAGCGGATCATCCCCACGCGGGTGGGGAAAGGATCTGCCCGGCGTGCGACGAGTCGAACGCCCGGGGATCATCCCCACGCGGGTGGGGAAAGGGAGGTGGCCGAGGGCTTCGCTGGACGTGCCGAGGATCATCCCCACGCGGGTGGGGAAAGGGGCGAGAGCCCCGTCCAGACGCAGCGGATCACGGGATCATCCCCACGCGGGTGGGGAAAGGAGCGCCCGGGCCGGGGCCGAGGTCTCCGAGGGGGGATCATCCCCACGCGGGTGGGGAAAGGCAGCGCCCTTTCGTTCTCGTCGACGGCGTCTACGGATCATCCCCACGCGGGTGGGGAAAGGAGACTGCCGACCCGGTAGCCGCCGATTGGACCGGGATCATCCCCACGCGGGTGGGGAAAGGAAGCAAAGTGGCTGGGCCCCACGCGGGGTACTGGGATCATCCCCACGCGGGTGGGGAAAGGTCCAGGAGCAGGTCGTCGGGGGCGGGGGGTTTCGGATCATCCCCATGTCAATGGCGATTGGAAATGTCCGGATCGTGTCGGCTGAAAATGTCCGGGTTGCGGGAGGGGACGGGCCTCAGGTCGTCGTCGCGATAGGGGTGTGGTGCGGGGGCTCCGACGGGTCGTCGTCCCAGAGGTCACGGTGGTGACGGATGCGGTAGCTGTTGCCTCGGATCGACACGATGTGGCAGTGGTGCAGCACCCGGTCGATCAGGGCCGCCGCCATCACTTCGTCGCCGAAGACCTGGCCCCACTCCTCGAAGCCCTTGTTGCTCGTCATCACCGTCGAGGCCCGCTCGTAGCGCCGCGCCATGAGTTGGAAGAAGAGCACGGCCCCGCTCGGACGGACTGGGAGGTAGCCGATCTCGTCGACGACCAGCAGCGCCGGGTGCGTGAGCACCTTCAGCCGCTGTTCGAGCAAGCCCGAGGCCTGCGCCTCCTCCAGACTCGTCACGAGGGCCGAGAGCGTGCCGTAGTAGACCCTTCGACCGCGCTCGGCCGCCGTGACCGCCAGGCTGATCGCCAGGTGCGTCTTGCCGACGCCGGGCGGGCCGAGGAGCACCACGTTCTCCTTGCGCTCGACGAAGCCGAGCTCGTGGAGGGCCTCGACCTGCTCGCGCTTGATCGACGGCTGGAACGAGAAGTCGAAGTCGGCCAGCGTCTTGACGGCCGGCAGCCGACTCGACCGCATAGCCGCTTCTAACCGGCGGTCGTTGCGGAGCGCGATCTGCGCCTGGAGAAGGGCCTCGATGGCCTCCGCGGCCGTGAGGGCTCCGCCGTCGACGCGCTGGAGCACGCCGTCGAGCGCTTCGAGCGCTCCAGGCATCTTGAGGTCGGCCAGCATCGCCAGCAGCCGTTCCCGGCGCGACGGGGCGGGGATGCGCTTCGTCATCGCGTACCCCCGGCGAGAGCCGCGTAGACGGAGAGGGGACGCTTCTCGACCGCGACCAGCCGGGGGACAGCGACGTCGGCCGCGATCAGAGCAGGCGCAGAGACCGCGGGCGCGGAGACCGTTCGGCGGACGGTGTCCGTCCGGAGCACCAACGAGCGGTACGGGCTCTCGGCCAGCGGGAGCAGGGTCCCGATCTCGGCACGCTCGAACCGCTCGCGCGGGACCTCGCGCGTCGTGCCGTGGACGCGGTCGTTGGCCCGCTCCAGCCAGCGCGAGAGCTCGCCCGCGAGGTGGTCGTCGCCGACGAAGTCCCGGCCGTAGACGAAGTTGTCCCGGACGTAGCGGATCGGCCGCTCGACCTTCCCCTTGGTCTTGGCCCGGTACGGGCGGCAGGCGCGGGGCCGGAAGCCCCAGTGGGCCGCAAACCGGAGAAACTCCTCGTTGACGACGAGCTGGCCCCCGAGGAGCCGGAGGTCGGCCGTGACGACCGACTTCATCTGATCGAAGAGGATCTCCCGTGGGACGCCGCCGAAGGCCTCGAAGGTGGCCTCGAGACCGTCGAAGAGAGCCCGCATGTCCTGCCGAGCGGAGAAGCGGAGGAAGAGGAGCCGGGAGTACCCCAGCACGGCGACGAACGCGTAGCGCTTGCCCCAGGGGAAGTGGAACTCGGCGAAGTCGACCTGGGCCTGGTGCCCCGGTGGCGTCTCGAAGCGGACGACGGGCTCGGGGGCGGGTCTCGGTCGGACTTGCCGCACGAAGTCGCGGACCTGGGCGTAGCTGCCGGTGTAGCCGGCCGCGCGGACCTCCTCGAAGAGGCGGACGGCGGAGAGCTCGGGGTAGTCGGCCAGCCGCGTCCGGACGATCTCGCGGTAAGGGTCGAGCTTGGTCGGGCGAGGTGGACGGGGCTTGTAGCGCGGAGGCTCATCGAGGTCGCGGTCGAGCTCTCCGGCCACGATCCATCGGCGGATGGTCCGCGCGTTAATGCCGAGGCGCCGGGCGATGTCGGCCTTGGAGAGGCCCTCGGCGAGGTAGTGTCTGAGCAGCATGTGGGCTTCGAGTCCGATCACGGGTGCTCCGGGAAGTGGAGCGCCCAAGTTGGAGGTGTGGACCGGACGGGCTCACCGACTGGCGGTGGCACCGGGCGGCCCTGGAGGGGACCACACCCCGGACATTTTCACCCGACGAAGACCGGCAATTTCCAACCGTCGCCAACACTCGCATAGCAATTGGGCGTCCTGGCAGTAGAACTGACAGAGCTCAGCGGCCGGGGGCACCGAGCCCGGTGGTGGCCCGGGGCAACGTACGGCGCCGACGCCCGCGCGAGCCCGGGACGCCCCCGCCCCCGGTCCGCCTGCAGCGCGATGTTACACGGCGCCCCCCGCCGACGGCCACGGGGGCGGGACAACGCGGAGGGGCTGGCGCGGGGCCGGCGCGAGCGGGATCGGCCTCGGACCCCGAGCGGTCGGGGCTCGGGCCCCAGCGGCCGGCCGTCCCCGAGCGGGACCGGAGACGGCGCGCGGGCGCACGTGGCCCCGGACTCGCCAAGCCCGGAGAGCCCGGACGGGGCACCGAACTCGACTCGCGACCTCGCATCAAAAAGGGGGCGCGGTGTAACAACGGAGTTAACCCGCTAGGAGGGCGCGGTGCGGGGTCGAGGCAACGTACACGCCGACGCCCGTGCGAGGCAACGCCGGTCCGGCGACGACGTCGGCGTTCAACGACCTGTTATGCGTCGAGCGAACCGCGCGGTGCTCGGGCGAGGCACCCGTAGAGGCCCAGAGGGGACAGACGACCGCCGATCCCTGACGGGACCGCGGGGCCGCCGCATCAACTCCGTTATGCGGCGGCCCCGCGGTCCCGATACGTTACGACGCTGCCGGTCGGGCGTCAAGGCGTTTTAACGTGCATCATAAGGACCTCGTTCGCGATGTACGAATAGCAGGGTTTAGCAGGACCGCGTCGGGATAACACCGGCGACCCCGTCCGGATAACGTCGGTAGGATACGGGCCAACCCTCTGCCCCGCAACGCACCGACGAGCCCGGCCGCGTATTCTCGGGACCCCGTCCCGATATCGCCATGGCGCCGGCCCCAAGACCCCCGTCCCTGCTCCGAGCCGTCCGAGAGGCGTGCCGCGTTCGGCACTACTCCCTCCGGACCGAGCGGGCCTACTCCGGATGGATCCGTCGCTACTGCCTCCACCACCGGGACACGGCCGGCGTCCCACGGCACCCCGACACCATGGGGGAGACGGAGGTGACCGCCTACCTCACCTACCTCGCCGCCGACCGGGGCGTCGCCGCCTCGACGCAAGGGCAAGCCCTGGCGGCCCTCCGCTTCCTCTACGACGTCGTCCTCCAGCGACCGATCGACGTAGACCGGCTTATCCCCCGCGCCCGTCGGCCGCGCCGGCTCCCCGTGGTCCTGACCCGGGGCGAGGTCGAAGCCCTGCTCGCGGGGCTCGCGGGCACCCAGAGGCTGATTGCCTCCGTCCTGTACGGGGCCGGTCTCCGGCTCACCGAAGCCCTGCGGCTCCGCGTCAAGGACGTCGACTTCGGGGCGTCGACCCTGGTAGTCCGGGAGGGGAAGGGGGACCGTGACCGCGTGACCATCCTGCCATCGGCGGTCGAGCACGCGCTCCGGGACCAGATCGCTCATGCCCAACGGCTCCACCGCCGAGACCTCGACGATGGGCACGGCGCCGTCTTCCTCCCGACCGCTCTCGAACGGAAGTACCCGAACGCGGCGACGGACCCCGGGTGGCAGTACGTGTTCCCGTCCCTAGTGCTCTCCGTAGACCCCCGGACCGGCGCCCGGCGCCGGCATCACCTCTCGGAGTCCACCGTTCAAAAGGCGGTCCGGAAGGCCTCTCGGGAGGCCGGGATCGCCAAGCCGGCCAGCCCCCACAGCCTGCGGCACTCGTTCGCGACCCACATGCTCCAGCGCGGGGCCGACATCCGCACCGTCCAGGAGTTGCTCGGGCACAGAGACGTCCGGACGACCCAGGTCTACACGCACGTGGCCGGGCTCAACCGGCTCGGCGTGCCCAGCCCGCTCGACGGCCTGCTCGGCACGCCGTGACGACCGTCAGCTCCGCTTGAGCGCGAACCCGGCCGCCAACGCGAACAGCGGCCCCCATAAAAACCACGGCCCGCCGGCCGTCGCCGCGATGGTGCCGGCCACCAGGCTCGCGCCCGACAGGAGCCCCGTCCGCAGGCCCGCCAGCGGCGACGGCTCCGCGCTCCGGATCCGCGACTCGATAAAGCGGATGCCCTCGGCCATCAGCGTCGGGCTCTTCACGATGAGGTCGACCAGCTCGGGCGCGCCGCGGAAGCTCTCCTTTAAGAGCGCGACCGGGTTGAACTGGCTCATGAACAGCTTGTTGACGTGCGTCCGGCTCACCTCGGCCACGTCGAACCCCGGCAGCAGCGTCTGCCCGACGCCCTCGAACGTCACCAGCGCCTTCGTCATCAACACCAGCTCGACCGGGAAGTACATCCGGTACTGGCCCGCCAGCCCGACCGACTCCATGATGAGCTGGCCCACGTTGACCTCGCCGTGGCGCTGGGCCCGGTAGAACCGCCGGCACAGCTCGGCCACGGCCCGCTGGAAGCCGCGCGGATCGGCCTTCTTGCCCGCCTCCGAGACGGACGCGAGGTAGCGCGCCGCGTTCTCGGCGTCGCCCGTCACCAGCGAGAAGTAGTAGTAGAGCAGCGTCCGCCGCAGGTCGCCGTCGAAGTAGCCGACCATGCCGAGGTCGATGAACCCGACCTTGGGACGGACGCGGCCCTCGGCGTCGGGCTCGGTGTCGAGCACGAACATGTTGCCGGGGTGGAGGTCGGCGTGGAAGAAGCCGTCCTGGTACAGCATCCGGATGATCGAGAGCGCGCCCAGGTCCACCAACCGCTCCCGCGCCGCGAGCGGGAGCGCCGTGCTCGCGGGCGTGTCCGGCCGGATGCCGCGGAACCGCTCCATCGTCAGGACCAGCCGCGACGAGTACTCGCGGTAGATGGTCGGGAAGCGGATGTCGGGCTGGTCGGCAAAGTTGATCGCCATCTGCTCTGCGTTGTCCGCCTCGCGCCGCAGGTCGACCTCCTTGAGCGTGTACTCGGCGAACTCGTTGAGCACCTTCTTGGGCTGGTACCGGCTGAAGAAGACCTGGAGGAACGACCCGAAAAAGCCCAGCAGCCGCGCGTCCCGCTTGAGGACGACGTAGATGTGCGGCTTGACGACCTTGAGGATCACGTCGTCGCCGCCGACCGTCGTGGCCGCGTGGATCTGGCCGATCGACGCGCTCCCCAGCGGCTTCGGGTCGATGTGGGAGAACATCTCGTCGACCGGCCGGCCCAACCCCTTCGCGACCCGGTCGAGGTACTCCGGGAACGGCATCACCGGGAGCCGGTCGAGCAGGTTCTTCAGCTCCTCCGTGATCGACGGCGGCAGCAGGTCCTCCCGCAGCGCGAGCACCTGGCCGAGCTTGATGTAGGTCGGCCCGAGCAGCTCGAGCCGCCGCCGGAGCTGCTTCTCGATGGGGAGGTCGCGCAGGCTCCGCGTGACGAACGGGCGGACGAAGAACGCGGCCAGCTTGATGAGGAACAGCGGGAACCCCTTGACCCACGCGAACTGCTCCCGGTCGCGCGCCACGGCGACGGCGCTCCCGGAGACCAGGCCGCTCGCGTGGCGCAGCGTCGTGAAGTAGCGGCGGACCAGCGTCGGCGGCTCGCCGACGTCCATGACCTCGAACCCGGCCTGTCGCGCCACCTCGGTCCCGGCGTCGAGCGCCGGCACGTCGGCGGTGCCGGCCCGCTGCCGGAGGCGGGCCAGCCGGCGGAGGTCGGCGGCGATGGCCCGCTCGGTCTCGGCCGGCGGCGTCGGCAGGACCGGCTCGGTGAGGTCGGCGCGGACCGGGCCCGGGGCGGCCTCAGCGTGGAGCGTCGCCGTCGCGTGGCCGCCGTCGGGGCCCGGCGGGCGGGCGTCGCCGTCGGCCGCGGCCTCGCGCTCGGCGGCCGTGATCGAGGGCTCGTCCCGCCGTCGGGGGTCGTCCGGCACGCCGTCGCCCCCGGGCCGAGGCGGACCCTCGGACGCCGCCGACGGCTCGGGACCACGGGCCGCCGCGTTCGGGGCGTGCGTCCCGGGCGCGATCTCGGAGACCGGGACGGGCTCGGACTCGGAGGATCGGGGCGGAAGCGCGGGGTCGGCCATGGCCGATGGTACCCACGGCCGGCCCGAAGGCTCCAGGGCCGCCTAGCGCTTGGTGCCCGCCCACGACCGCGACGGGGCGGCGTCGCAGTAGCTCCACTGGCCCTCGAACCGGTCCCGCGCCGCGTTGAACGTGAAGTCGAACCGGCCCCAGTGGTCGGACCCGCGCCGGATGGTCGAGCAGGTCTGGGCGGAACTGGGCTCGACCCAGGTGCCGGTGTAGCGCGAGCCCGAGAGCGTCCCGTCGAGGGTCCCGTCCTCGCCCTCGTAGTAGGCCGTCACGCGGCCGTCGGTCAGCGCCGAGAGCGACATGTCGCCGTAGGTCGTGTCCCACGTCATGCGCGGGACGTTGGGGATCTCCGAGCCGCCCGTCGGGGCGGACGACCGGACCGTGTCGGCGAGCGACGAGACGTCGGCGCAGCCGACGGTGACGAGGAGGGTGAGCAGGGCGAGCAGGCGCATGGCAGGGGAGGAGGTGGAGGTACGCCTCGCCATACGGAACGCCGCCGCCACGCCTGTCACCCCCGGTCCGGGCGTATGGAGAAGGCGGCGTCTCCGCACAGGACCTGGGCCAGGGCGATCGCATACTCCAACCCTTCCCCAGACGTCATCCTGAGCGGAGGCCGTCGGCGGCCGAAGTCGAAGGATCTCGACGCGCGGAGGGCGACCTCGAGGTCACCGGCTACGCGTCGAGGTCCTTCGACAAGCTCAGGATGACTTGCTCTGGGAAGTACGCGATAGCCCTGGGACCTGGGCGAGCCGAGGCCCCGGGCTACCGGTTCCGCCCGAACTTCTCGTGGCTCGACACCCAGTCGTTCGACGAGATCGCCGACGCCAGCGAGACCTCGCCCGCCAACACCACGCCCGCGATGATCTCGGCCAGCTTCATCACGCCGTCCTTGCCGTAGCACCCCAGCATCTCGAGGCACTCGCGCTGGGTCGCCAGGCTCGTCCCCCCGCCGTAGGTCGCCACGATGAGCGACGGGATCGTGATCGAGAGGTAGAGCGCGTCGTCGTCGGTGTGCTCGGCGTACAGGATCGCCGCCGACGACTCGGACACGTTCGCCACGTCCTGGCCCGTCGCGATGAACATGGCCGTGATCCCGTTCGGGCTGTGAAGCCCGTTGTTGTTGGCGCCCGACAACACCGACCCGATGCCGGCGGCCACGCCCCAGTGGTACGCCAGCCCCTTCGGCTCGACCCGCATCACCTCGCGCAGCACGTCGCCCGGGATCTTGCACTCGGCCGTGACCCGCTTGCCGCGCGTCTTCATGATGTTGACCATCGACGCCTTCTTGTCGGTCGCGAAGTTCGACTCGAGGTAGAACCGGCGGATCGAGTCGTTGGTCTCCAGGATCCACGAGCACGCCGCGAAGGTCGCCCGGCCGACCATGTTCTGGCCCGCCGCGTCGCCGGTCGAGAAGTTGAAGCGGCTGAACGCGAAGTGGTTCGAGAGGTAGGTGTCGATGTTCTTCAGCTTGCCGACGGAGGTCGTCGCCTCGGCGCGGGCGGCGATCTCGTCGAAGTGCTCGTCGAGCCACACCTTGAAGTCGCGCGCGCCCCGGGCGTCCTCGAAGATGAACACGGGCGCCCGCTGCATCGCGTCGTCCGAGATCGTGCACTTGACGCCGCCGGACAGGTTGAGCACTTTCATCCCCCGGTTGTAGCTGGCCACCAGCGTGCCCTCGGCCGTCGCCAGAGGGATCAGGAACTCGCCCTGGGCGTGCTCGCCGTTGACCCGGAGCGGGCCGGCGACCCCGATCGGGACCTGGGCCACGCCGATAAACGACTCGACGTTGCCGGCCGCGATGTGGGGGTCGAACGAGTACTGCGGGACGTGCTCCATCGTCGCCCCGGTGTACTCCTCGACGAACCGCTGGCGCTCGCGGATCGCGTCCTCGGCGTAGTCGTCCTGGCGGTCGCGGGGGACCGTCACGCGGTCGGGCCGCTCAGGGGCGACGGAGTCCTTGACCTTGAACGACAGGTCGCCCATGCCCTCGATGGCGAACTGGAGCTTCAACTCGTGGACGCCCTCGGCCGCCTCCACCCCCGGCACCTGGACCGTCATCACGTGCCGGAGCGGGAACGCGACCGGGCTCGACGTCGAGACGTCCGACGCCCGGACGCTCCCGCCGTCCTCCAGGCTCAGCGTGAGGCGGTCGGCCGTGACCTCGCGCCCGTCGAACGTGACGCTCCGGAGGCCGGTCAGCCGGGCGTCGGTCAGCCGGTTCTTGAGGCTGAACTCGACGCCATCGCCGGTCGGCGTCAGGCTCCCGTTGGTGTACAGCTGGCGGAGGACGAGCGAGGGGATTTTCATCGGGAGCGCGGGGTGGAGGAACCGTGAAGCTACCCCGAAGCGCTCCCATCCGCGCACGGAGGCGGGAGGGAGCGGCCGTCGCCGCCGAGAGCGCCGCTTCGCGTCGACGGCGCGGAGAGTGGCTCGAGCCGGCAGCCCCACGTCCGCGCTCTCCGCGCCCTACACCTCACACCACATCACGTAGTGCGGCCCGATCCCCGGGATGTCGAACTCCGGCCCGGCCGCCCGCAGCCCCAACCGCTCGTAGAAGGGGAGGGCGACCAAGCGCGCGTTGCACCACAGGAACCGACCGCCGCCGTCGCGGACCGCGGCGAACACCTCCTCCAGCACCTGCCGGCCGAGACCGGTCCCGCGCGTCGCGTCCGAGGTGGCCATGCCGCGCAAGCGCCAGCCCGCGCCGTCGGCAAAGGCCGCCTCGGGGACCTCGTCGCGGTTCGCGTCCGGCGGCGCTTCGGCGTAGACCGTCGCCACGCCGTCGGGGGCGTCTCGCCCCTCGCGGAACGCGGCGACGTGGACGGCGACGGTCTCGTCCTGGTCGTAGGTCGCCAGCCGGTCGGTCCAACTCGGGCGCAAGACCTCGGTCCGCAAGGGGCGGACGGCGGCGGCGGAGACGCGGCGGACGACGGGCATCGAGAGCATCGGGTGGGCCCCCAAAAGCTAGCCGACGACAACCGCGCCGACCCGCGCTCGTCCGACCCCGATGGACCTGTTCGACCCGCCCCCCGACCCAGCCGCCGAGGCGCGCCGCGCCGACGCCCTCCGCGCCAAAGCCCTCGCCGTCCACGACCGGCTGTGCCACGCGTACGGCTGCCCCGTCCCGTTCTTCTCCGACAAGGACCCGCTGAGCGAGCTGGTCTCGGCGCTGCTGTCGCACCGGACCAAGAACGCCGACAGCGCTCGGGCCTACCGCCAGCTCCGCGAGCGCTTCCCGACGTGGGAGGAGGTGAGGGACGCGCCGACGGCCGACGTCGAGGAGGCGCTCGCGCCGTGCACGTGGCCCGAGCAGAAGGCGCCGCGCGTCCAGGCCGTCCTGCGTGCGATCACCGACGCGCCCGAGACCGACGGGCTAGCGCTCGACGCCCTGGCCGAGTGGCCCGCCGACCGCGCCCGACGCTGGCTCCAGTCGTTCAAGGGGGTCGGGCCGAAAACGAGCGCGGCGGTGCTCCTCTTTAGCGAGCTCCGGATTCCGGCGCTGCCCGTCGACAGCCACCACCACCGCGTCGCCCAGCGGCTGGGGCTGATCCCGGAGACGATGGCTGTCGGCCCGTCGCACGACGCGCTCGCGGCCCTCATTCCGTCCGATTGGGACGCGCAGCAGGTCTACGACCACCACGAGGCGCTGATGCTCCACGGCCAGAAGTGCTGCTTCTGGCGGCGGCCCGACTGCCCACGCTGCCCGGTCGTCGACCTGTGCGTGTGGCCGGGGAAGGGGGAGCGGCTCGGGAACACTGATCGTTCAAACAAATAAATGACGGGCCGGCATCCGTCGGCGTCTCCTCACCTCCATCGCAGACCGCCATGAACACGCTCCGCCAGTCCGTCGACGACCTCAACGCCCGCATCCTCCAGGGCGACATCCTGGGCGCCTTCGAGGACTACTACGCCGACGACGTCGTGATGATCGACGCCGGCCAGCCGCCGCGCGTCGGCAAAGACGTCAACCGCCAGTACGAGGAGGTCTTCGTGAACGGCTTGACCGAGTTCCGCGGTGCCGAGGTCAAGTCGAGCGCCATCGACGAGGCCAACGGCAAGGCCCTCACCGAGTGGCACTTCGACTTTACCCACTCCGACTTCGGCGACCAGACCTACGACCAGGTGGCCGTCCAGACTTGGAAGGACGGGAAGGTGGTCGAGGAGCGGTTCTACAAGATCTAGCTCGCGCCCGCGACTCCGCACCGCCCGCCTCGGCCACGCGCCGGGGCGGGCTTCCCTGTTCAGGGCCGACCCGTCCGGCACAGGAAGGCGTCGCGACGAACGCTCGGCGGTGGCCGACGCCCCGTCCTTCCCACACCCCCACACTCTTCTCGGCGCGCTTAGTACGGCGGGTTGAGCGTCTCGGGGTCGGCCGGGGCGTTCTGGAGCTCCCAGTCCTCGAACCGCGCCAGGTCGTCGCGGATCGCCTTCATCACATAGGCCACCACGACGGCGTCGTCCAGGAAGCCGGTGCCCAGGATAAAGTCCGGGATAAGGTCGGCCGGCATCACGAAGTACAAGAGGCCGGCGACGACGAGCACGACGCTCTTCCACGGCAGGTGGCGGTACTCGCCCCGGGCGATGGCGCTGGCGAGCCGGGTCAGCCGCGGCATGTCGGCCCGGAGCGAGCCGATGCGGCTGCGGTCCTCGCGGAGCTGGGTCTGGGCCCGGCGGATGACGGCGCGGAGCCGGCTCGGGTTGGCGGCGAGGTCCTCGGCGTCGTCCTGGACGAGGCGGAGCCCGCGGCGGGCGGTGGAGCGATCGGGCTTGGACACAGCGGTCGGGGGGAGGAGAGAGGCAACGTACGGCCCCACCTCAACGGGAGTTCGGCGGTCTCCGTGCCCACACGCGATCGGCCCGGCTACCTTCAGGCCGTCCTCTGACCGACCGATGTCCCGCCTCCCGCTGCTCGCCCTCGCCTGCGCCCTCGCCGTCCCGGGCCAGGCGCAGACCGTCTCCGACGACGCCGCAGGCAACGTCGACCCCGTCGTCCCGCTCCCGGCCAACGCCGTCGCCCCGACGCCGGCCGCGGCGCGGCTCGACGCCGCCGTCGTCCGCCAGCGGCTCGCCGACCGCTCGCCCGTGGCCGAGGTGCCGTTCCGGTCGGCCGGCCCGACCGTCATGAGCGGGCGCGTGACGGCCGTCGTGGGGAAGCCCGGCGACCCGTCCACGTTCGTCGTGGCCTACGCCTCGGGCGGCCTGTGGACGACCGCCAACGGCGGCGCCAGCTTCCGGCCCGTCTTCGACCACCAGCCGGCCATCACCATCGGCGACGTGGCCGTCGACTGGCGCGACCCCGAGGGCGACGGGCCGACGCTGTGGGTCGGGACCGGCGAGTCCAACTCGTCGCGGTCGTCCTACGCCGGCACCGGCGTCTACCGGAGCACCGACGGCGGGGACACCTGGGCCCACCTCGGGCTGGCGGAGACCCACCACATCGGGGGCCTCGTCCTCGACCCGGCCGACCCCGACGTGGCGATCGTGGCGGCCATCGGCCACCTGTACTCGCCGAACGCGGAGCGCGGCGTGTTCCGCACCACCGACGGCGGAGCGACGTGGACTCGGGTCCTGTTCGTCGACGACGACACCGGCGCCATCGACGTGGTCCGCGACCCGTCCGACGCGCGCCGGCTCTACGCGAGCACCTGGACGCGGAGCCGCCGCGCGTGGGACTTCCGCGAGGGCGGCCCGGGCTCGGCGATCTGGTCGAGCGACGACGGCGGCGCGACGTGGGCCCGGCTCTCCGTCGAGGGCTCCGGCTTCCCGACCGGCGCGACCGTCGGGCGGATCGGCGTCGACGTCCACCCCAACGGCGTCGTGGTCGCCGTCGTCGACAACCAGGCGCGGCGGCCGGACGACGACGACCCCGGCGCGCCGGCCGTCACGCGAGACGTGCTGCGGACCGTCTCGCGCGACGACTTCCTCGCCCTGGCCGAGGACGACCTCAACGCCTTTCTCGACGCCAACAACGTCCCCTACAGCTACACCGCCGAGTCGATCCTGGAGGACGTCCGCGAGGGGCGGATCTCGCCGGCCGACCTGGTCGCGTTCCTGGAGGACGCCAACGCCCAGCTGTTCGACACGCCCGTCGTCGGGGCCGAGGTCTACCGCTCCGACGACCAGGGCCGGACCTGGACGCGGACGCACGACGGCCCGCTCGACGACCTGTTCTACTCGTACGGCTACTACTTCGGCGTCGTCCGCGTCGACCCCCACGACGCCGACCGGCTGTTCGTGTTGGGCGTCCCGCTCGTCGGCTCCGTCGACGGCGGCGCGACGTGGCAGCGCGCCGACGCCGCCCACGTCCACGTGGACCACCACGACCTGTGGTTCGACCCCGAGCGGCCCGGGGCCATGCTCTCCGGCAACGACGGCGGGCTCAACCAGACCTGGGACGGCGGGGCGACGTGGACCAAGCTCAACCGGCCGGCCGTCGGCCAGTTCTACACGGTCCAGGTCGACGACGCCGACCCGTACCACGTCTACGGTGGGTTGCAGGACAACGGCGTCTGGGTCGGCCCGAGCGACTACCGGCCGTCGCCCGAGTGGCGGGCCGAGGGCGACTACCCGTACCGCCGGCTCCTGGGCGGCGACGGGATGCAGATCCAGGTCGACGAGCGCGACGGGACGGTCTACACCGGCTTCCAGTTCGGCAACTACTTCCGGACGAACCGGAGTGGAGACGCCGACGCCGACCGGATCGTGCCCCAGCACGAGCTCGGCGAGCGGCCGTTCCGGTTCAACTGGCAGACGCCGATCTGGCTCAGCCGCCACCTCCCCGACGTCTTGTACCTCGGCTCGAACAAGGTCCACCGCTCGCTCGACCGCGGCGAGACGTGGGAGCCCCTCTCCGGCGACTTGACGAAGGGCGGCACGCCCGGCGACGTCCCCTACGGCACGGTGTCGAGCGTGCACGAGTCGCCGCTCGAGTTCGGCCTGATCGCCGCCGGCACCGACGACGGCCTGGTCTGGGTGACCGAGGACGGCGGGCGCACCTGGGCCGACCGCTCGGCCGGCCTCCCCGCCGACCTGTGGGTAAGCCGCGTCGAGCTCTCCGGCCACGACGGCCAGCGCCTGCTCGTCGCCCTCAACGGCTACCGCTGGGACCACTTCGACAGCTACGTCTTTCGGTCCGACGACCTGGGGAGGACGTGGGAGCGGATCGGGCTCGACCTCCCCGCGGAGCCGGTCAACGTGGCCAAGGAGGACCCCCACCACCCGGGCCTGGTCTACGTCGGGACGGACGGCGGGCTCTACCTCTCGCTCGACGGCGGCGCGACGTTCTCGGCCTTCCACGGCCAGCGCGCGACGGCGCCCCCGCCGGTCGGCCCCTTCGACGGCGTCGCCGACGGGGCGTCGAGCCGCGTCCTCCCCAACGTGCCCGTCCACGACCTGGTGGTCCAGTCGCGCGAGCGCGACCTGGTCGTCGGCACGCACGGCCGGTCGATCTGGATCGCCGACGTGGGGCTCGTCAGCCGGCTCACGCCCGAGGTGACGGCGAGCGCCCTGCACGTTTTCCCGTCCGACACGACGACGCACCGCGACGGGTGGGGCGACCTCGGCTACACCTGGTCCGACCCGGCCGAGCCGTCGCTCGACATCGGCTACTGGACGACGGCGACGGGCACGGCGCGCGTCCGCGTGCTCGACGCCGACGGCGAGCCCGTCCGCACCTGGGACGACGACGCGACGCCCGGCCTCAACCTCCTGACCTACGACTTGCGCGCCGACCGCGCCCTGGCCGACGACGACGAGGCGGGCGACGAGACGGGCGCGTTCTACCTCGTCCCCGGCACGTACGCCGTCGAGGTCCGCGTCGGCGGCCAGACGGCGACGGCGTCGTTGGTGGTTGAGGCCGGGCCGGAGCCGCGCAACCGCGCCCGCAAGAAGATGCCGTAGAGGAGCGAGGGGTGGGTGTGTGAGAGGAGGGAGAACCCTGCCAGAACCCTACCACACTCCACACTCTCCCTGCTGGCGCTACCGACCGGCCGCCTTGTCGAACGCCTCCGCGAGCCGGCGGCCGGCGGCGGCGTCGAACTGCTCCAGCATCGGCTCGTCGTCGCTCTTGGTGGTCTGGAACGGCGACGGCTCGCCGTCGGTCATCTCGATCACGACGCGGCCGTTCTCGTACCGGACGTCGCGGACGTCGGCGAGCGGGACGGACACGGCGACCGACAGCCCCTCGGCGACGGCGCCGGTCACGGCCCGCGCGATGGTCCCGCCGAGCCCGGTCTGGTCCTTCGTCTCCGCGTCCATGTCGCTCTCGATCTCGGCGCGCAAGCTCTCCGACAGGCGCGAGAACAGGACCTCGTCGGTCACGCCCAGCTCGACCTGCCCATCGCGTGTGGCGACCACCTCGACGAGCGCCCCGGGCGGGTCGGACGAGACGGCGAGGCCGCCGAGGTCGACGTCGATCCGGCCGGTCTCCTCCATCGCCTCGCGCGTGGCCTCTTCGGTGACATCGGCGGGAACGTCCGGCGCGACCTCGTCGGGGTCTGGCGAGCCGCAGGCGGCGAGGGTGAGGGCGAGGGCAGTGAGGAGCAGGCGCATGGCGGGAGGGTTCAGGGTTGGCTGCGCCGTCGCTGCGCGGTCAGGGTTCGCGTGCTGGAGCTCGGAGCGCAGAGGCTCGTCCCTCGCACGCGGCGGGCGGGACTCGTACGGAGCCGAGCCGGTAGGTTGCAACTCTGGACCCACGGGCGACGAACCCCGAACCCAAGAACCCTGAACCTAAGAACCCCGAACCTCTACTCGGCCTGTGACTGGCGGCGCGTCTCCGCAAACGCCTCCGAGGCGCGCCACTCGGGGCGGAGGTCGCTCGCCGCCAGCGCGTAGCCGAGCCGGAACGCCACGCGCGTCTGCTGCAAGATGCCGCCGAACGACAGGTCGTCGGTGAGCTCGTCGCCGGGCTGGTGGTAGCGGTCGGCGCGGTAGGCGTCGCGGACGGTCTGGCCGTAGCCGGCGTCGCGGCCGACGTAGCGGTCGCCCGTGTTGATGAACACGGCCGGGACGCCGCCGCGCGCGAACGCGAGCTGGTCGGACCGGAAGAACAGGCCCTGGTTGGGCGCGGCGTCCGCCGAGACCGTCATCCCCTCGGCGCCGGCCGCCGCCGCCAGCAAGGCGCGCAGGTCGCTCCGCTCGGCCCCGATCCCGACGACGTCCTCGGTCTCCCCGAACAGGTTGCCGCTGTCCACGTTGACGTTGGCGACGATCTGGCCGAGCGGGACCGGCGGGTTCGCGGCGAAGTACGACGAGCCGAGCAGGCCCGCCTCCTCGGCCGTGAACGTGACGAAGTAGACCGTCCGCCCGAGCTCGCCGGCCTGGGCGAACGCGTCGGCGATCTCGATCATCATGGCCACGCCCGACGCGTTGTCGATGGCGCCGTTGTAGATCCCGTCCTGGCCCGCCGCCACCAGCTCGTCGTTCGTGCCCAGGTGGTCGTGGTGGGCCCCGAAGACGACGGCCTCGGCCGAGCGCCCGGGGAGCTTGGCCACCACGTTCTGGCCGACCAAGTCCGCCGTTTGTTCGACCTCCATCGACACGTCGGCGACGACGGGCAGCTCGACGGGCCGGAAGCCGCGCGTGCCGGCCATCTCGAGCCAGGCGTCGAGCGACGAGCCGGACATCTCGGCCAGCGCCTCGCCCGCGCGCCGGCTGATCCAGCCCCGGACGTCGAGGGCGCCGTCGGGCGGCGCGGCGGCGGACGGGTGCGCCCCGAACGCGTCGTCGGCCACGACGCCGAACGGGTAGCCGGCCATCTCGTCGGTGTGGATGAGCAGGACGCCGCGCGCGCCGCGCCGCCGGGCCTCCTCGTACTTGTAGGTCCACCGGCCGTTGTACGTCAGCGTGTCGGCCTGGAAGAGCGCGGGCTCCTCGGCCGTCGCCGGCGGGTCGTTGACGAAGGCGACCAGCACCTTGCCCGTCACGTCGACGTCGCCGAAGTCGTCCCAGGTGTAGCCCGGCGCCGTGATGCCGTAGCCGACGAACACGAGGTCTGCCCCGTCTAGGGCGATGCTCGCGGCGTCCGTGTCGGTCGAGAGCGCCGCGTCGTCGACGAACTCGAACGAGGCCGCCTCGCCGACGTCGGGCCGGAACGTCAGCGGCGACGCCTCGGTCACGCGGACGCTCCGCAGCGGGACGTCCTGGGTGAACGACCCGTCGGGCATCCCGCCCACCAGCCCGCTCGCGCGGAACTGCTCGACGATGTAGTCGACCGCGAGCTGCTCGCCGGGCGTGCCGGTCCCGCGCCCGCCCATGGCGTCGTCGGCGAGCGCGGCGACGTGGGCCCGGAGCGCGACCGTGTCGATGGCCGCCAGCGCCGCCTCGGGCGGGGACGGCGCCGCACTGGCGTCGAACGCGACGACCCCGGCCGGCGTCGAGTCGGTGTCGCCGCAGGCGACCAAGGCGGGGAGCAAGAGCAGGAGGGCGAGTCTGCGCATCGGGAGCGGAGGGGGGAGAGGGTGGATGATAGAGGACGGCGGACCGGGCCGCCCGGCCATCGGTGGCCCGGACGCCGACGTTCTGCCGGAGCACGGCGTCCCAGGCCGCCTCGGGGACCGGACGGCGCGGACGCGCGTAGCACGGCCTCATCTCGCCCGACCGCCCGATGGCTACCCCCAACGTGTACCACGTCGTCCCACGCGAAGACCGCTGGGGCGTCCGTCTGGAAGGCTCGCCCACGCTGTCGTTCGAGACCGACGAGCGCGAGGCCGCCGTCGACCGGGCGTCGGGCTACGTCCGCCAGCTCGGCGCCGGGCGGGTCGTGGTCCACGGCGACTCGGGCCAGATCGAGACGGTCCACACGTACGACCAGCTGCCGGCGCCGCGCGGCTCGTGGGTCGACGCGGCCCTGTCGCAACCGGCGCTCGTCGCCGTCGGCGCGGTGGCCTTGGTCGCGCTCGGGATCGGCCTCTACCGGCGCCGCTAGCGCGGCCGCCCAGCGACCGCGTCGAGCACGGCGTCCCACGCGGGTTTCGGCGACCCGTCCGCAGCGACGACGCCCAGGAAGCAGAGGTAGTCCGCGAGCCGCTGGGCGACGTCGGCGGGGAGGTCGTCGATCTCCTCCCCGAGCAGCGCGTCGCGGACGGCGTCGCACGTCGGCGCGTCGAGGTCCTGGAACGTGAACACGGACGCGAACCGGACTCGAGGCGTGGCCCCGATCACCTCGAACAGCCGCTCGAAGCACGCGCGCTGCCACGCCGGCGAGGCGCCCATCGACGCCGGACTCGGACACGTCAGCTCCTGGACGAGGATCGGGCCGTCGCCGTAGGCCGCGATGACGTCCCGGAAGTCGTCGCCGATCTCGTCGGCGTCGAGGACGAAGAAGTCCGGCCGGATGGGCGCGTGGTTGAACGCGACGACGTCGGCGGCCGCCCGCAGCGCGCGGAACGTCGGCGTCTGCTCGCGGACGGCCCGGTTCGTCAGCGTGACGGCGACCGCCAGTCGGGGCTCGATGGCGTGGACCCGCTCCCGGGCGGCCTCGACGAAGCGGACGTAGCCGCCGCGCTCGTCCGCCGCGGCCCCGTCGAGCCGGGCGTCGACCTCGTTGCCGACGCCGAGGACGAACCCTCCCGCTCCGAGCACCACCGGCACCACGCGGTCGAGGAGCCGGCCGAACCGCTCGACCACCGCCGGATCGTCCAGGGCCACGCCGTCGGCGAGCCCGCCGGCCCCGTCGGACAGGTCGTCGGGCAGGTTGTAGTCCTCGATGTCGCCGACGGTGACGTTGACGAACGGCGTGACCCCGAGCCGGCGCAGCGCGTCAAGCGTCGCGGTGACCTCGTCGAGGTCGACGCGTCCGGGCTCGGGCTCGAGGTCCGCCCAGTCGACGTAGACCGTGAAGCCGCCCAGGCCGCGGGCGACGGCCGTCTGGAGCAGCGCCCGCTCGGCGTCCGGCAGGTCGTCGACGTCGGCGCTGCCGTAGAGCGTCGTCCCGAGCGTCAGGCCCGGCGCGAGGAGGGGGAGCGCCGAAGCCTCCGTCTCTGGAGGGGCGGGGTCGGCCGCCGAGCACCCGGCGAGGGCCACGGCGAGGGCCACGGCGAGGGCCACGGCGAGGGCCACGGCGAGGGCCACGGCGAGGGCCACGGCGAGGGCCACGGCGAGGGCCACGGCGAGGGCCACGGCGAGGGCCACGAGGCGAGCGGTCATCGGGTCAGGGCGGGCGAGGGACGTCGAGCCCTCGACTCACGGCCCGCATCCGCCCCGGGTTACAGCCGGCGGTCGCTCACTCGTCCGGGCTGAGGCGGGGCATGGCCTGGCGCCGCTCGTTCTCCTGCTGCTCGACCTGCCGCTGGACGTCCTGGTTGGCCCAGCCCCGCGTGATGAGGACGGTCGCCAGGACGGACAGCGCGAGCATCAGGCCGACCATCACGGCGACGAACGTGCGGGTCTGCGTGCGCGAGAGGGGCATCGGAGTGGCGGTAGAAGGGCGACAGGGGGACGGGCCAAGGGGGCGGCGGTTTCCCGATGGACTGGGCTTCTTTTTGGCCTCCACACGGAGGGGACCGCTATTGACATGTCGGCAAACGTTCCTCACCTTTGTTCTGCACCTCCTGGCATCGACATGATCATGTCCCGTCCGCTCGCGCTCGCGACCCTCCTCGTCTTCTCGGCCTGCGACGCGACCCAGGTCGAGGACGTCGCGGACTTCACGTTCGAGGCCACGGTCCAGACGTCCGAGGAGACGCGCGTCCTGAAAGGGACGGCCGGCCTGGACGACCGTACAGGGGAGGCCGTCGTGACGTCGAGCGAAGGGCTCACGATCACCGGCCTCCTCCTCGCTGCCGACGACGCCCCGGACACGATCCGCCTCGTAAGCCTGACGCGGGGCCCCCTCACGCCCGGTGTCTACGACGTCTCGTTGATCGCAACGCCCGCGGGGCAGGGCGGCGAGACCGGGCCGTTCCTCGTGCTGTACGACGTAGACGGCGTCGTCGACCCGAACGGCCTCGTCACAAACGAGGGCTTCGGCCAGAGCGGCGAGGTGGAGATCTTCGACGTCTCGGACGGACAGATCACGGGCCGCTTCGAGGCCACGCTCCTGGGTGGCCCCGCCGGTCCGGGCACCACGACGGAAGTCGAGGGGACGTTCACCGTCGAGATCCAAACGACCCCCGTCCCCTAGCCCGCCCCCCACCGGCGGACGAGCGCGTGGACGTAGGCGAGGGTCCGCTCGAGGTTCTGGACCGTGTTCCACTCGAACCGACTGTGGAAGTCGTGACCGCCGGTGAACACGTTCGGTGTGGGCAGGCCCTTCTCGCTGAGCCGGGCCCCGTCGGTCCCGCCGCGGACCGGCTCCATCTCTAGCTCGAACCCCATGGCGCGGGCGGCGTCGACGGCGACCGAGATCGCGCGCGGGTCGACGGCCTCGATGGATCTCCGCATGTTGCGGTAGCTCTCCGTGATCGCCAGGTCGACGGTCGCGCCGGGGAACGCGGCGGCCACGTCGTCCGCCAGCTCGCGGACGCGGCGTCGCTTGGCCTCCATCGCGTCGTCGTCGAAGTCGCGGAGCAGGACGCGGACCGTCGCGCGCTCGGCCGTGCCTCCGATGGTGTGGGGGTGGAGGTAGCCCTGGCGCCCGTCGGTCGTCTCCGGCGCCGGGTCGCTCAGGCCGGCGACGAACGCGGCGGCGACGCGGGCCGCGTTGACCATCACGCCCTTGGCGTAGCCGGGGTGGACGCCGACGCCCTCGACCGTCAGCACGGCCTCGGCCGCGTTGAACGTCTCGACGTTGAGCCGGTCGGTCCCGCTCCCGTCGAGCGTGTAGGCGACGTCGGCGCCGAAGCGGGCGAGGTCGAGCTTGTCCGTGCCCCGGCCGATCTCCTCGTCGGGCGTGAACAGCAACCGGAGCGCCGGCCGCGGAGCCGGCCGCTCGCCCCGGGCGATCGCGTTGGCCTCGGCGCGCGTTAGGTCGTGGGCGAGCTGCATCGCGACGGCCACGCCCGCCTTGTCGTCGGACCCGAGCAGCGTCGTCCCGTCGCTCGTGATCAGGTCGTGGCCGGTGTGGTCGGCGAGGGCCGGCTGGCGGTCGGCGTCCAAGACGAGGGCGGGGTCGCCGGGGAAGTGGACCGGCCCGCCGTCGTAGCGCTCGTGGACTTGGGGGCGGACGTCCCGGCCCGGCGCGTCCGGCGACGTGTCAACGTGGGCGACGACGCCGATCACGGGCAACGCCGCGGCTTGGACGGGCGGCAGGGGGGAGGGCAGCGTCGCGAACACGTAGCCCCACGCGTCCTGCTCGGCCTCGACGCCGAGCGCGGTCAGCTCCTCGACCAGGAGACGGCCCAGGTCTCGCTGGCGCTCGGTCGACGGGAACGTGTCGGAGGCGGGGTCAGACGTGGTCCAGACCTCGGCGTAGCGGCAGAACCGCGCGGCGACGGGGGGGAGGGCGACCTCGCGCCAGGGCCGGGGGGACGTCATCGGGGGGTGGAGAGTGGAGGGCAGAGGATAGAGAGGGGCAGAGGCCGTCGGGTGGGCCGATGGGCACGGCCACCGACGACGGGCGTGCCGCGCGACGGACGCGAGCGTGGCCCGTGCGGCAGGGCGAGCGCGTTCTCCTTGAGTCATCGCTCCGCCCTCCCTCCTCGTCATCCTGAGCGTCAGCGAAGGATCTCGACGCAGGGTCCCGAGCTGTGGGGGGCGGTACCGAAGGGGGCGGGAGATCGTGCGGAGATCCCCCGCCTTCGCGGGGGCAGGCTCTTCGCTCGGCTCAGGACGACACGAGCGGGAGAACGCACTCGCCCTGCCCCGTGCGGCGCGGCCGACGCTGAGAGAACGCAGCCGACCGTACCGACGGGTAAACCCTCCACTCTCGGCCCTCCGTCCTCTATCCTCTACCGTCCACCCCCCACCGCCTCGTGGCCACCTCCGCCCCCGCCCGCCGCGCCGAGACCGACGCCGACCTCCGCCGCGTCATCCTCGACCACGCCCGCCACTTGCTGACCGCCGACGGCTACGACGCGCTGTCGATGCGCAAGATCGCCGGGTCCGTCGGGTGCAGCGCGACGAGCATCTACCTCCACTTCGACAACAAGGACGCGCTGACGCACGCGCTGATCTCGGAGGGGATGGACCGGCTCCACGACGCGCTCGTCGCCGCGGCCGACGGGGTCGACACGCCGGCCGACCGGCTCGGCGCGCTGTCGCGCGCCTACGTCCGGTTCGGGCTCGACAACCCGGAGTACTACGAGGTCATGTTCCAGCTCCGCCCCGAGCGGATGGCCCGGTACCCGGCCGAGGACTACCGCCGGGCCCGCCGGAACGTCGAGCGGTTCGGGGAGACGCTGGCGGCCGGCGTGGCCGACGGGACGCTGGCCTCGCCCAACCCGCCCGACGTGGCCGCGGCCGTGCTGTGGACGTCGCTCCACGGGTTGGTCTCGCTCCACCTCGCGCGGCGCGTCGACGTCCGGCTGGCCGGCGACGAGTTCGTCGACGCCGCCGTGCGGCAGTCGCTGGCCCCGTTCGCCGTGGGCTGACGGGCGCCGGGTTGCCGGGGCCGCGCCTGGGGCGATCCCGGAACATTCTCAGTCCCTTAACGATCTTCCCCGTTCCCGGAAGCCCTTCCCGCCACACCGGCTCACACCCCCACCCATGGCCCTGCAGATCCACACCGCCCCCGCCGACACCAAGGGACGAGTCGTCGTCGACAAGACGCTCCCGATGCTGCTGGACGAGGCCGTCGAGCGGTACCCGAACCCCAAGGCCTTCAACCAGCCCCGGCCCGACGGCGGGTGGGACACGATGTCAAACGGTGACTTCCGCGACGCGGCCGACGAGGTCGCGCTCGGGCTGCTCGCGAACGGGCTCGAACGAGGCGACCACATCGCCTTCTTCATGCACAGCGACATGTACTTCTCGATGGCCGACTTCGGGACGCTCATCGCGGGCATCGTCAACGTGCCGCTCTACACGACCTACGCGCCGGACAACCTGACCTTCGTGACCCAGCACAGCGAGTCCAAGGCCATGATGGTCTCGGACCCCGAGATGCTCGCCAACTTTGCCGGGTGGGCCGCCGACGTGCCCGACGTCACGTTGGTGGTCCTGGCCGAGGGCGCCGGCGACGGCGTCGACCTGCCCGAGGGCGTCCGGCTGATGACGCTCGACGCGCTCCGCCAAGCCGGTCGCGACGTCTTGGCGGAGTCCCCGAACCGGCCCGACGAGCTCCGCGACCAGATCGAGCCGACCGACCTGGCGACGCTCATCTACACCTCCGGCACGACGGGCCAGCCCAAGGGCGTCATGCTCTCGCACCGGAACGTGTCGTCGAACGCGATCAGCGCCTACTCGGGGATCTCCGTCCTGGGCCACCAGGAGGAGGTCGCGCTCACGTTCCTCCCCATGACCCACATCTACGCGCGGATGCTGTCGGTCGCCGACGTGGCGTGGGGCCACCAGGTCTACTACTCGAACCCCGACGTGCTCGTCGGCCACCTCGCCGAGGTCCGCCCGACCATCTTCGCGACGGTCCCGCGCGTGCTCGAGAAGGTGTTCGACAAGGTGCTCCTGGGCGTCCAGGAGGCCGAGGGGGCCAAAAAGGCCATCGGGTCGTGGGCGATGGAGATGGCCCAGACCTACGACCTCCAGCGCCCGCCGTCCGGGCTGGCCGGCCTCAAGCACGGGGTCGCCGACAAGCTGGTCTACTCGAAGCTCCGCGAGAAGCTCGGGCTGACCCGGCCTAAGGCCGTCTCGGTCGGCGGCGCGGCGCTCCGGCCCGACCTCGCCAACGCGTTCAGCGCGTTCGGCGTCCCCGTCCTCCAGGGCTACGGGCTCACCGAGACCAGCCCGGTGATCACCAACAACATCCCCGGCGCCAACCGGGCCGGGACCGTCGGCCGGCCCATCGCGGGCGTCGAGGTGGCCATCGCCGAGGACGGCGAGATCCTGACGCGCGGGCCCCACGTCATGATGGGCTACTTCAAGGCCGACGACAAGACGTCCGAGGTCATCGACGACGACGGGTGGTTCCACACCGGCGACATCGGCGAGTTCACGACCGACGGGTTCCTCAAGATCACCGACCGCAAAAAGGCCCTCTTCAAGCTCTCGACGGGCAAGTACGTCATCCCGCAGCCGATCGAGAACGCGCTCACGGAGAGCCCGCTCATCGAGCAAGCCGTCGTGGTGGGCAACAGCCAGAAGTTCTGCACGGCCCTCATCTTCCCCAACATGGAGGCGCTGCCG
The DNA here is from genome assembly GCA_963848075.1 of uncultured Bacteroidota bacterium. Lineage (GTDB taxonomy): Bacteria > Bacteroidota > Rhodothermia > Rhodothermales > Rubricoccaceae > Rubrivirga. Next base: position 658,163 of record CAWKCB010000004.1, on the reverse strand, counting down.
GTTTGGGCGAAGAACCACGGCGTGACGTCCCAGGGCGAGGAACTGCTCAAAGAGTCCGCCGTCCAGGCCGAGTTCGAGCGGTTGGTCGCCGACGCCAACAAGGGGATGGACCACTGGAGCCAGGTCCAGCGCTTCCGCCTGGTCCCGGAGCTGATGACGGTCGAGAACGAGTTGCTCACGCCGACCATGAAGGTCAAACGGGGCGCCGTCAACAAGGCCTACACCGACTCCATCGACACGATGTACACGGCCAAGGTCGAGGGTGGCAAGCACGTGGCCGCGGTGGCGTAGGCCTGGGCGGCCCGCCCCGCTCGTGGAGATGGGCCGCGGGCCGCCGTGTCTGACCACGCCTGAAACGGGAGGCAGGACGAGTCGGGGACCGTCCGCCAGGGGACGGCTGCGGCAAGCGGGGCAGGTCGTCCGTGGCCGACGGCCCGCCCTGGGGCCGCGGTCGGCTCGTGGAACGACAGCGACGGCGCGGCATCCAACACGGGCCCCCGACCGGACCCGTGGTGCCACGGTCCGCTGGGCGAACCTCGGCGGCTTAACAGTGTTAACCCCTCGAACCCGACTCCGAGCCCATGGACGCCCTCCCCACGACTTCGGACCACGCCGGCGACGGCGCGCCCGCCACCGCCCACGACGCGCTCGCCGCCCTGGCCGACCGGGGCGTCGACCTGGACCGCCTCGCGGCCGCCTTCGGCCAGATGGACGAGGCCACGATTGCCGCCTCGATGAAGGGGTTGGAACGGGCCGGGCAACCCCGCGAGGAGGCCACGCCGCCCGCGCCCAACGGCGACTTCTACGACATCGACGGCCTGATCTCGGACGCCCAGCGCGAGAAGATGGCCGAGCTCCGCCACTTTATGGAGGACGAGGTCGAGCCCGTCATCAACGACGCGTGGCTCGGCGACCACACGCCCCGCGACGTGCTCGTGCCGGGCTTCCGTCGGCTCGACCTGCTGACGGCCATCTACGGCGAGGACCTCGAGACGCGCCAGCCCAACGGCTCCGTCATGGAGGGCCTCCTCACGATGGAGATCGCCCGCATCGACGTCTCGACGGCCACGTTCTTCGGGGTCCACTCGGGCCTGGCGATGCAGTCGGTCCTGGTCTGCGGCAGCGACGAGCAGAAGGCCGAGTGGCTGCCGGCGATGCGCGCCTGGGACGTCATCGGCGCGTTCGGGCTGACCGAGCCTGAGGTCGGCAGCGCCATCGCGGGCGGCGTCACCACGACGGCCCGCCGCGACGGCGACGGGTGGATCCTGAACGGACAGAAAAAGTGGATCGGCAACGCCACCTTCGCCGACCTGGTCGTGATCTGGGCGCGCGACGAGGCCGACGGCCGCGTCAAGGGCTTCATCGTCCGTCCCGAGAGCAACCCCGGCTACGCGGTCGAGAAGATCCGTGGCAAGGTGGCCTTGCGCGCCGTCGAGAACGGGCTGATCACGCTGAGCGACTGCCGCGTCCCCGAGTCCGACCGGCTCCAGAAGGCGAACGACTTCCGCGACGTCGCCGAGGTCCTGAAGCTGACCCGGGCGGGCGTCGCGTGGCAGGCCGTCGGCTGCGCGATGGGCGCTTATGAGAAGAGCCAGCGCTACGCCCTGACGCGGATGCAGTTCGGCCGCCCCATCGCCCGGTTCCAACTCATCCAGGACAAGCTGGTCCACATGCTGGGCAGCGTGACGGCGATGCAGACGATGTGCCTGCGCCTGAGCCAGCTCCAGGACGCCGGCCAGATGACCGACGCCCAGGCGTCGCTCGCCAAGGTGTTCACGGCCGCCCGGTGCCGCGAGGTCGTGGCGCTGGCGCGCGACCTCCACGGCGGCAACGGCATCCTGGTCGAGAACCACGTGGCCCGGGCGTTCTGCGACACCGAGGCCATCTACTCCTACGAGGGCACCAACGAGATCAACTCGCTCATCGTCGGCCGCCACGTCACCGGCATCGGCGCCTTCGTCTGACGGGTCCGGGGTTCAGGGTTCTGGGTTCGTCGATCCCACCTCTGCGCTCCGGCCCCGCGAACCCTGAACTTTGAACCCAGACCCCATCATGGAAACCCCAACCCTCACCTCCAACGGAGCCGACGCTCGGACGGCCGGGACCCCCGCGTGGGCGCTCAAGCCGTTCCGCACCGCGGCCGTGCTCGGCGCCGGCGTCATGGGCAGCCAGATCGCCGCCCACCTCGCGAACGCCGGGCTCGACGTGCTCCTGCTCGACGTCACGCCCGAGTCGATCGGGAAGGAGGGGCCCAAGAACGACTTGGTCGAGGCCGCCTTCAAGGCGGCGACCAAGATGAAGCCCGACCCGTTCTTCTCGGCCGACGCCCAGAAGCGGATCACGCTCGGCAACTTCGACGACGACTTCGACAAGATCGGCGACGCCGACTGGATCATCGAGGTGGTCGTCGAGCGGATGGACGTCAAGAAGGAGGTCATGGAGCGGATCGAGAACGCGGCCAGCGACACGGCCGTCATCTCGACCAACACGTCGGGCCTGCCCATCGGCGAGATCGCTGAAGGACGGTCGGACGACTTTAAGAGCCGCTTTCTCGGGACCCACTTTTTCAACCCGCCGCGCTACCTCAAGCTGTTCGAGGTCATCCCGACGCCGGACACCGACCCGGACGTGGTCGCTCGCGTCTCGGCCTTCGCCCGCGTTCACCTGGGCAAGGGGATCGTGGTGGCCAAGGACACGCCCAACTTTATCGGCAACCGGATTGGGACGTACGCCATGCTGGGCGCCGTCGAGCAGTTCGAGACCGGCGACTTCTCGATCGAGGAGATCGACGCGCTGACGGGCACGTTGATCGGCCACGCCAAGTCGGCCACGTTCCGCACGGCCGACGTGGTCGGGCTGGACACGCTGCGCCACGTGACGGCCAACCTCTACGACGCCATCCCGGACGACGAGAGCCGCGACCGCTTCCAGGTCCCGAACGTGCTCCAGCGCTTGGTCGACCTCAAGCAGCTCGGGGCCAAGTCGAAGGCCGGGTTCTACAAGAAGGAGGGCAAGACGATCCGGTCGTTCAACCCCGAGACCGGCGCGTACGACGACCCCAAGGAGGTCGGCTTCGACGTCGGCGCGTTCAAGAAGGCGGGCGACCTGCCCGCGCGGCTCCGGGCGCTGTGGGCCGACGACGGCCGCGCGGGCGAGTTTTTCCGTGACACGACGCTCGACCTTATCGGCTACACGGCCCGGCGGACGCCCGAGATTTCGGACAGCCCGGCCAACACAGACCGGGCGCTCCAGTGGGGCTTCGGCTGGGAGATGGGGCCGTACGAGATGTGGGACGTCTTGGGCATCGACGCCGTCCGCGACGCGCTCAAGGAGCACGACATCACGGTCCCCGACTGGGTCGCCGACGTGCCGGCGGAGGGGTTCTACCGCGAGACCGAGGCGGGCATCCCCCAGGTCTGGACGCCCGGCACCGGCGACTACGTCGACGACCCGCGTCCGGCCGACGAGTGGGGTCTCGCGTACCTCAAGAAGGACGCGGCCAACACGTTGTGGGAGAACGACGACGCGGCCCTGATCGACGTGGGCGACGGCGTGGCCGTCTTCGAGTTCCGCTCGAAGTCCAACAGCCTAGGTCAGGAAGTCATCGCCGGCGTGATGGAGGCCATCGCCAAGGTCGAGGACGACCGCGACCTGCGCGGCATGATCATCGGCAACGAGGGCGGCAACTTCTCCGTCGGCGCCAACCTCGGTGAGGTGGCGATGGCCGTGATGATGGGCCAGGTCAGCGATCTGGAGCCGTTTATCAAGACGTTCCAGGACGCCGTCTTCAAGATCCGCTACGCGACCAAGCCGGTCGTGGTGGCCACGCACCAGCGGGTGCTGGGCGGCGGCTGCGAGATGACGATGGCGTGCCCCCACCCGGTGCTGGCCGCCGAGACCTACATCGGGCTCGTCGAGCTGGGCGTCGGCCTGATCCCGGCCGGCGGCGGGACGACGATGCTGACGGCGCGCGCCGCCGAGCTGGCCCCGAACCCGGACCGCCCGAGCGAGGTCCAGCCGTTCCTGCGCCAGCACTTCGAGCAGATCGCGATGGCGACCGTGGCCGAGAGCGCCCAGCAGGCCCGCGACATGAACCTGGTCGGCGAGGACGCGATCATCGTGATGAACGACGCGCGGCGGTTCCACGTCGCCAAGCAGGAGGTCGTCCGACTCAGCGAGCAGGGCTACCGGCCGCCGGCGGTCCGCTCCCACATCCCGGTGCTGGGCGCGCCGGGCCGGGCCCAGTTCGAGATCGCGCTCTACCAGTTCCAGCAGGGCGGCTACGTCTCCGAGTACGACCAGCACCTCGGCAGCCGCCTGGCGTGGGTCATGACCGGCGGCGACCTGACCGGCCCCGCCGAAGTCCACGAGGACTACCTCTTGGAACTCGAGCGCGAGGTGTTCCTGTCGCTCTTGGGCGAGGAGAAAACGATGGCCCGCATCCAGAGCATCCTGACGACCAACAAGCCATTGCGGAACTAGAGGGATGAGGAGGGATGCGGCACGGAGGGATGGGCACTCGTCGCCCCCTCTGCTCATCCCTCTATCCCTTGTCCCTCCATCCCTCTACAGACATGCAAATCAACGAAGCTTACATCGTCTCCTCCGTGCGCACGCCGGTGGGGAAAGCCAACAAAGGGGCGCTCCGCAACGTCCGCCCCGAGCACCTAGGCGCGGTCGCCGTGACCGGCGCCATCGAGCGCGTGCCCGGCCTGGAGCACGAGCGGATCGACGACCTGGTCCTGGGGTGCGCCTTCCCCGAGGGGCCGCAAGGCATGAACATGGCCCGGGCCATCGCGCAGAAGGCGAAGATGCCCGACTCGGTGCCCGGCGTGACCGTCAATCGGTTCTGCTCGTCCGGCGTCCAGACGATCGCCCAGGCCCACAACTCGGTCGCCATGGGCCAGGCCGACGTGATCGTGGCCGGCGGCGTCGAGTCGATGTCGTCCGTCCCGATGGGCGGGTTCTACTTCGCGCCCGACCCGAACCTGGCCGTCGACGACCCCGACTTCTACGCGTCGATGGGGATCACGGCCGAGAACGTGGCCGACCAGTTCGACGTGAGCCGCGAGGACCAGGACGCGTTCGCCGCCGAGAGCCACCGCCGCGCGGTCGACGCCATCGAGAGCGGCCGGTTCGAGTCGGAGTTGATTCCCGTCCCAGTCGAGGAGGTCGTCTACGACGCCGAGACCCGGACGTCGGAGACCCGGACGTTCACGCACACGACCGACGAGGGCCCGCGCGCCGACACGTCGGCCGAGGCGCTGGCGGGGCTCCGGCCCGTGTTCAAGGTCGGCGGGAGCGTGACGGCCGGCAACGCGTCGCAGATGAACGACGGGGCCGCCGCAAGCGTCATCGTCTCGAAGTCCGTGCTCGACGAGCTCGAACTGACGCCCCGGGCCCGGATGCTCGGGTTCGCCGTGGCCGGCGTGCCGCCCGAGATCATGGGCATCGGTCCGATGAAGTCGATCCCGAAGGTCCTGAAGCAGGTCGGCATGGAGGTCGGCGACATCGACCTGATCGAGCTCAACGAGGCGTTCGCGAGCCAGTCGCTGGCCATCATCCGCGAGCTGGGCCTCGACGCCGACAAGGTCAACGTGAACGGCGGGGCCATCGCGCTCGGCCACCCGCTCGGTTGCACCGGCGCCAAGCTGACGGCGACGCTGCTCCACGAGATGGAGCGGCGCGGCTCGAAGTACGGCATCGTCACGATGTGCATCGGTGGCGGGATGGGCGCCTCGGCCGTCTTCGAGAACCTGATGCGCTAGCCGGTCGTCGTCCCGCTGGCGCCGCGCGCCGCCAGCGGGACGGCCCCGGAGGGTCACGAGCTGAGGAGCGGGGCCAGCTCGACGACCACGGCCTCGACGATCCGCTCTGCGACGGCCACCTCGGCCTCGGCCGTGCTCACGTCGGGATAGCGAGCCTCGACGGCGTGGTCGGTGAGGGCCGACCAGTCGATGTCGACGGTGCGCACCCGCCACGCCGTCGGCAGCAGACCGAGGAGCCGTGAAAGGTCGTGGACGAGCGGGAACGGGTGCTGCTCCGCGACCAAGGCGGCCTTGATCGCCTTCTCGGCCGCCTGCTGTGCAAACAGCGCCGCGTGCCGGGGCGGGGCAGTCCCACTGGTCGCCAGAAACTGTGCAGAAGCAAGGTCTTCGCGCGCATAGCGGAGCCAGTGGGCTGCTGCGCGTGCGACGGGGGTGGGAAGGCGTTCAGGGGGCGTAGACCGTTCGGCCTTCGCGGAGCGCCTCCCGCAACACAAACCCCACGACGTCTCCGCTGCGCTCGATGTCATCCGGCGTCGTCACCACCACGTCGACGGCGGTTCCGATTCCTTCTAGGACGCGGCGTGCCCGGACGCGCGCGGCTCGCTTCTTCGTCCGGTCAAGAGCAGGAAGGACGATGAGGAGATCGAGGTCGGAGCCTGGCCCGGCAGTCCCGCACGCGACCGACCCGAACAGGTCGATCCGAAGCGGGTCGAACGCGAGGACGAGCCGGCGGACGGCCTCGGCGACATCGGCCTCGGTGGGGGGGCGGAGGCCATCGGGGGCCGTCTCCATGCAGGCAAGGTAGTGCGCTCGCCCACCCGCTCGGCTGCACCGGCGCCAAGCTGACGGCGACGCTACTCCACGAGATGAAGCGGCGCGGCTTGCGCTACGGCGTCGTCACGGTGTGGATCGGGGGCTGGGTGCCTCGGCCGTCTTCGAGACCCCGATGCGCTGAGAGCTCTCCCAGGCTGGACGCCGCGGCGTGGGCGCCGGGTCGACGCCCTCAGCGCCCGCAGTTGCAGGGGGTCGCCGAGGGCGACGTGCCGGACACCGGCCGCCGGCGCTAACCTCCGCCTTCACGACTCCCCGCACGATGAGCCCGACCGACACGCCCGCCCCGTCGCCGCCCACCTCCGGACTCCTCGGCTGGATCGAACGGGTCGGCAACCGGCTGCCCGACCCGGTCTTCCTGTTCCTCTACCTCGTCGGCGGGCTCGTCGTGCTGAGCCTGGTCGCGGCCGGGCTGGGCTGGTCGGCCCTCCATCCGACGAGCGTGGGCGAGGACGGGGCGCCCCTGGTGATCGCGGCCGAGAGCCTGCTGTCGGCGGCCAACGTGCAGCGGCTGTGGGTCGACATGCCGACGACGTTCACGCACTTCCACCCACTGGGCTACGTGCTCGTCGTGATGCTGGGCGCCGGCGTCGCCGAGCGGACGGGCCTGTTCGGGACCGCCATGCGGGCCGCCGTCCGCAACGCGCCGACGCTCTACCTCACGCCGGTCGTCGCCCTCGTCGCCATGATGGGCAACCTGGCGGCCGACGCGGCCTACGTGGTGCTGATCCCCCTCGCGGCCGTGATCTACGCGGCCGCCGGGCGCCACCCGATCGCCGGCATCGCGGCCTCGTTCGCCGGCGTCTCGGGTGGGTTCTCCGCCAACCTGCTGCCGGGCCAGCTCGACGCGCTGCTGTTCGGGATCACCCAGGAGGCCGTCGAAACGCTGGTGCCGACGTGGGAGGCCAACATCGCCGGCAACTGGTACTTCATCGCCGTCATGGTCTTCGTCTCGATCCCCGTGATCTGGTACGTCACCGACCGGATCATCGAGCCGCGCCTGGGCGGCTACGTCCCCGAGGGCGAGCACGTCGACGAGCCGGACGCGAACGCGCCGATCACCGACGCCGAGCGGACCGGCCTCCGCCGCGCCGGGCTGGCGACGCTGGCGGTCATCGCGCTCTGGGCCTTCTTCACGCTGGGGCCCGGCACACCGCTGATCGACGAGGCCGCGTCGCCCGAGGCCCGGCTGTCGCCGTTCTACCGGTCGCTCGTGGCCGGCTTCTTCGTGTTGTTCTTGGCCGCCGGCTGGGCGTACGGCGCGGCCGTCGGCGCGGTCAAGGACCACCGCGACATCGTCAAGATGATGTCGGGGGCGATGGAGGACCTGGCGTACTACCTGGTGCTCGCGTTCGTGGCCGCCCACTTCGTCGCCATGTTCAACTGGTCGAACCTGGGCCTGATCACGGCCGTCCACGGCGCGAACGGGCTGGAGCAGATGGCGCTCCCGACGCCGATCCTGCTGATGCTGATCGTCCTGTTCACCGGCCTGACCAACTTGTTCGTCGGCTCGGCGAGCGCGAAGTGGGCGCTGCTCGCGCCCGTCCTGGTCCCGATGCTGATGCTGGTCGGGATCAGCCCCGAGATGACGACGGCGGCCTACCGCGTCGGCGACGGGGCGACCAACATCATCACGCCGCTGATGGTCTACTTCCCGCTCATCCTGATCTTCTGCCAGCGCTGGGTCAAGGGGTTCGGGCTCGGCAGCCTGGCCGCGCTGATGCTGCCGTACTCGTTCGGGCTGATGGTGGTCGGGCTCGCACTCGTCGGGCTGTGGGTCGCCTTCGACATCCCGCTCGGGCCGGGCGCCAGCGTCGAGTACGTGCTACCGGCGGCCCCGGTCTCTCCGTGACCCCGAGCCTGGCCAGGCCGCACTCGCCCAGGAGGAGCGGAGAGGAGGGGAGATGGGCGCGTGGGACTCCCTTCCCACACCCCCATCCTCCCACACTCCAGACGAGCCCGCGGCCGCCAGCTACGAGTCCGTCACGTCGACGGCGCCGGGGCCGACGCTCGGGACCGGCCCGTCGGGGACGCGCAGCGTGATCTCGGTCAGCTCCGGCCGGCAGTTGATCCGGACGGGGACCGTCGAGAACCCGATGCCCCGGTTGATGTAGATCCGGTTCGGCGGGGCCCCGATCGAGTCGGCCGCCCAGCCGTCGGCGGCGACCTCGCCGTCGCGGACGATGTCGAGCCACGAGTTCCGATCGCCCGGCAGCACGCGGACCTGCCCGCCGTGCGTGTGGGCCGCGAGCGCGAGGTGGGCCTCCTCGCTCGGAATGTCGCGGAACGCCTCCGAGTTGTGCATCAGCCAGATCCGCGGGGCGCCCGGGGGGACCGCCGCCAGCGTCGCCTCGACGTCGTCCCGGCCGGCCCAGCTCGACCCCACGCCGGCCACCCACAGCGTGTCGCCGCCGGCCACGACCGGCGTGGCCTCGTTCTCGAGCACCGTCACGCCGATCGCGCGGAGCTCGGCCGTGAGGTAGTCGGCGTAGACCGTCACGACCTCGCTCGACTCCTTCATCAGCGAGTAGTCGTGGTTGCCGAGCACGGCGACCGTCGGGATGCCGGCCTCGATGAGCGGGCGGACGAGCGCGACGGCCCGGCGGACGCGGGCCGAGTCCGGCTCGTACAGGAAGTCGCCGGCGATGAGCATCAGCGAGACCGAGTCGTCAATGGCGTCGTCGATCGCCTCCTCGACCATGCCCGTGTTGCCGAGCCACATGCCGATCTGGAAGTCCGCCACGAGCGCGACGGTCTTGCCGTCCCAGCCGGGCGGGAGGGCCGGGAGCTCGGCCTCGAACGCTTCGTCGTCGAGGAAGAGGCGGGGCTCGAGGACCACGCCGTACACCGCGACAGCCAGCAACAGGGCGACGACGGCACTCAGGATGCGGGCCATAAAGGAGAAGGGCGAAAGTGGGGATGGGGAAATGCCCTAATTGGACGTGGGACTCTGCCCGGGCCGGGCCGATGGGGGGACCACCGGGGCGAGCGTAGGGTACGAACCATTGCCCCCTACACATGGAGGGCGTCCCTTCTACAAGTCCCTTTCTCTCCTCATGGCAAACATTCCTGTCGAACGCGCTGGCGGTACTCCCTGGTGGCTCTGGCTGCTCGGGCTGCTGGTGCTCGGCCTTCTCCTGTGGTTCCTCATCGGCGCCTTCTCTGACGACGACGAGGTCGTCGAGGTGGTCGACCCCGTCGAAGTGGTCGAGACGCCCGTCGTTCCCGTGACCGCCCTCGACCTGTCCGACCTTTACGTGACCCGGGTCACTGGCGACCGGACGTTCTTCGTCGCTCCGAGTGAGGCGATGGCCTCCGACGAGACGCTCGTCATCCTCGATCAGGAGATGTCGCCCGGCGCCCCCGGCATCGAAGGGCAAGTCGACATCAACCCCGGCCAGCGCGTGTCGCTCACCGGCGGCCAGCTCGGCCCGCTCGGCGACATGGACCTGGCCGGCATGGGGATCCCTGACGCCGACCTCAATGCGATGACGCCCGACATGGACGTGGTCCGCGTCGATGGCGACAACGTCGAGATCCTCGAAGCCGACATGAACAACGTAGAGGTCGGCCAGTAGGCTCGCCTCTCCCTTTCTCTCTCACCCCTCTCTTTTCTGACTATGTCCCGCATCGCACTTTCTGACACCGGCGACTGGAAACTGGAATTCCCCGACGACCAGGACATCCGTGGCTTCCGCGCTGTCGACGCCGACGGTTCGCCCGTGGGCACCGTCGACACCATGGTCGTCAACACCGAGGAGGAGCGCGTCGACTCGATCGTCCTCGAGGACGGGACCGAGTACCCGGCCTCCGACATCTCGATCGGCGACGGCGTCGTCTACTTGACGACCGTCGCGTCCGGCCACGTCGACGAGGAGGTCCGGGTCTACGACGACGGCAAGGTCGTGCGGCGCGTCGACGTCGACGACGCCGATTACGACGCCCACGTCGAGGCCTTCCAGACGCACCACGCCTCGTCCTACGGGACCGGGTCGTACGACGACTACGCCCCGGCCTACCGCTACGGTTACGAGACCGCCCACGACGACGACTACCGCAACCGCGGCTACGTCGACGCCGAGGACGACCTCCGGACCGGCTACGGGACGGCCTACGCAGACCGCGACTTCGACGCCGACCAGGACGCCGTCCGCTACGGGTACACCCGGGCGCAGCACGCGACCCGGTGACCGAGCGCGCCGTGATCCTCGACCGCGACGGCCAGCCCGGCGTGGTCGAGGACGAGTCCGACGGGCGCGTCCGTGTTCGGCTCCCGGACGGAGCCGCCGTGGACCTCCCCGAGTCCGTCGTCCTTCGGGACGGGGCGTCGCTCAGGGCCGACCTCGTGTTCGCCACCCTCGACACCGCCGGACCGACGGTCCTGTTGGAGGCCGAGGAGCACATCGAGGTCGGGACGCGAGTCCGCGAGACCGGGCGCGTCCGCGCCCGCGTCGTCACGGAGACGCGGGACGAGCCGATCGACGCGACCGGCTGGCGCGAGACCGTCGAGGTCGAGCGCGTCCCGGTCGGCCGCGTGGTGGACGCCCCCGAGGGCGTCCGCGACGAGGACGGCGTCGTCGTGATCCCCGTCTACGAAGAAGTCCTGGTCGTCGAACGACGGCTGGTCCTCCGCGAGGAGGTCCGCCTGACGACCCGGCGCGAGCCGGTCCCCGGCCCGTCCTCCATCCCCCTTCGCCATCAGCACGTCGAGGTCGACCGGCTCCCGCCGGCCGGCGCTGACGGCGGCGCCGGCTAGCGCCGGCCCCCGGCCCCGCCGGTTCCTCTCGATCCCCTCTCTCTGTTTTCACCTCCCCCTCTACTCATGGCTAAGACCATTGTCGGTCTCTACGACGACCGCACCACCGCCACCCGCGTCCTCAACGACCTCGAAGCCGCCGGCTTCGGCGAGGACCACCTCCGCTTCTCGTCCTCCGAGGACGGCACCGCCACCAACTACGACGTCGACGACACGTCGGCCGCCGCGCTCGGCCGCTACGGTGTCTCCGACGACGAGTCGAAGTTCTACTCCGAGGGCGTCCGCCGCGGGGGGTCCATCGTGATCGCCCGCGTCCACGACTCCGACGTCGACCGGGCCGTCGACATCATGGCCCGCCACAACCCCGTCCGTTACGAGGACCGTTCAAAGGACTACCTCGCCGACTACGACGAGAGCGCCGACACGTACTCGGCCGCTGAGGTCACCCAGAACCGGGACCGTTACGCAGACCAGTCCAAGCAGCGGCTCCAGGAGATCGAGGAGCACCTCAAGATCGGCAAGCGCGAGGTCGTCCGCGGCGGCGTCCGCGTTCACAAGTACGTCGACACCGACATCGAGGAGGAGACGCTCCGTCTCCGCGAGGAGCACATCGATGTCGACCGGACCAACGTCAACCGTGCGCTGACGCCCGACGAGGCCGACGCGATGTTCGAGGAGAAGACGGTCGAACTCGTCGAGCGCGATGAGGAGGCCGTCGTCGAGAAGACGGCCATGGTGACCGGCGAGGTCGCCGTCGGCAAGGACGTCAACGTGCGTGAGGAGACCGTCGGCGGCGAGGTGCGGAGCACCCGCGTCGAGGTCGAGCGGTTCGCCGGCGAGATGGGCGGCACCGACTTCCGCTCGCACTACGACACGACCTACAAGTCGACCGGCCGGTCCTTCGGCGACTACGAGCCGGCCTACAGCTACGGCTACGCCGCAGGCAAGACGTACGGCGACCGGGACTACAACGCCGTTGAGAAGGACCTCCGGTCCGACTACTCGACGCGGTACCACGACGGCGACGACAGCGTCTGGGACGACTTCAAGGACGCCGTCCGCCACGGCTACAACAAGGCCAAGGCGGCGGTCTAGGACTCTGCTCGGTGAGCGCCCTCCTCCTCGAGGAGGGCGGCTCGCCCAGCCGTTTCCACGACCGTCTCGACGATCCGGGTCTGCGGGCGCGGGGGCTCCGGCCTCCGCGCCCGCGTCTGTTTTCGAGTCCCACGGGTGGGCTCGGCTGCCGGCCCGGACCCTCCGATCTCCGACCCCGTACGACGACTCCGCACCTCGCGAGGTGCCCTTCTTCCCAATCACCCCCTCCCCCATGGCGAACATTCCTGTCGAACGCACCAAGACCACCCCCTGGTGGCTGTGGCTCCTCGGCCTCCTCCTGCTGGCCGGCCTCATCTGGTTCCTCCTCGAAGCTTTCGACGACGACGACGAGATCGTCGACACCACGGAAGAAGTGGTCGAGACGCCCATCGCGGCCGCCCTCGACCTGTCGGACGTCTGGGTGACCCGCGTCGTCGGCGACAACACGTTCTTCGTGGCGCCCACCGAGGGCGGCACCGACGAGACGCTCGTCTACCTCGAAGAGGAGCCGACGCCGGGCGACGCCACCGAAGGCCGCTACGACGTCACCGCCGGGCAGCACCTCGCGATCACGGGCTCGATGGAGGCGACTCCGGCTGACCTTACTCCGTGGGGGCTCACCGCCGATCAGGCGGCGATGGTCGGCGACCAGTACGTCCGCGCCACCAGCCTGACCATCCTCGACGGTGACATGGCGGACGGCGAGATGATCGACGACGATCTGGTCGAGGGCGATGTGGAGACCGGCGAAGTGACCGGCCTGGCCGCCCTCCGAGGCGACCTCGCCCAGATGGCCGGGCGGCCCGTCCAACTCGACGACGTCCGCGTGACGGCGCTCGCGGGGGACAGCACGTTCTACGTCGGCGACGGCGCGGACCGCGTGCTCATCGTCCTCGAGTCGCTCGGCGAGAGCCAGAGCGGTGGGGGCGACGGGTCCGACGGGGCCTTCAACGTCGACGTCGGCGACGTGGTCGACATCCGCGGCGAGGTCAAGGCATTCCAGCGCGGGATGCGCGGGTCGTCGACGCTGGCCGAGGCGGACCTGGCCGCGGCGGAGACTCGCCGCTTCGTGGTCGTGGTCAACGACCGCGGCGACTTCTCGAAGAACTAGCCGGGCTCGGCTCTGACCGACGCTCTCCGCCCGCTCCGGTCTCCGGGGCGGGCGGAGCCGCGTTTACTCGCCCCGCGCGCCGACCACAGTCTGAATAACGGCGGCGATCAGCCCGTACGCCAGCGAGCCCACGAGGGCCGGGACGAACCCGTCCACGTCGAACCCGTCGACGACCTGGGTCGCCAGCCAGAACAGGCCGGCGTTGATGACGAGCGTGAACAGCCCGAGCGTTAGCCAGCGGAGCGGCGTCGTGAGGAGCTTGACGACGAGCCCGATCGTCGCGTTGACGAGCCCGATCACCAGGGCGGCGATCAGGGCCGCGCCGAAGCCGGCGACGACGACGCCCGGGACGAGGTAGGAGACGGCGATCAGCGCGGCGGCGCTGGCGAGCCAGCGGAGGAGGAGCTTCATGGAGAGGGGGGAGGCGGCCGCTCCCTACGCGCGAGGCTCTCCGCCGGGTTCACCGCGTGGCCGACGCCCCCGACGTCAGCGCCGCTCAGCGCCGCTCGGCGCGCAGGCCGAGCGACCTCAGCACCTCGACCGCCTGGTCCGCCGTCGGCCCGTCGGCGAAGGCCAGGCGGAAGGCGCCGCCCTCGCCCTCGCGGACCCGCAGCAGCTCCAGGTCCTTGACGTTCAGAGCGGCGTCGGCGAGCGCGCCCGTGACGGTCGCCAAGAAGCCGACCCGGTCGTGGGCCCACAGCGTCACCTCGGCGAGCGGCGTCAGGAACCCTTTCGAGTGGGACGGGATCGCGCTCCGCGTGGCCGCAGAGGCAGCGAACGAGTCAGCCAGGACGTTGAGGTCGCCCGCGGCGACGGCGTCGCGGAGCGTGGCCAGACGGGCCGCGTACGCGTCGAGCGCGCCGAGGGCGGCATCCCGGTTGGCCGTCAGGATGTCGCCCCACATCCCGAACGGCGAGCTGGCGATCCGGGTCATGTCGCGGAACCCGCCGGCCGCCAGCGCGAGCGCGTCGTCGCCGACCTCGGACGCGAGCTCCACCAGCGCGACGGCCGCGAGCTGGGGCAGGTGGCTCACGGCGGCCACCACGGCGTCGTGCCGCTCGGCCGTCAGCCCGACCGGCCGGGCGCCGACGGACCGGGCCAGCCACACGGCTCGCGGGTCGACCGTCGGCCCGTTGGGCGTGAGGACGTAGACGGCGTTCTCGAACAGGAGCGCGTCGGCGTGGGCCATCCCGCCGCGCTCGGCGCCGGCCATCGGGTGGCCCCCGACGAACGCCACGGCGCCGGGCAGGAGCTCGCGTGCGGCCTCGGCGACGGGCCCCTTGACCGAGGCCACGTCGGTGACCAACGTGCCTGGGCGGAGGGCCGGGGCGACCTCCGCCAGCGCGGCCTGGACCGCGCCGGTCGGCACCGCCAGCACCACCACGTCGGCCTGGGCCACGGCGTCGGCGGGGGAAGCCGTCGCCGCGACGGCGCCGCGCTCGACGGCGACCGCGAGCTGGCCCAGGTCGCGGTCGAACCCGACGACCTCGACGTCGGGCCGGCGGTCCCGGAGCGCGAGCGCGATCGAGCCGCCGATCAGGCCCGTCCCGATGACGGCGACGCGGCGGACGGGGTCGGGCACGGGCGGGGCGGGGAGTGCAGCCGGAGTCTACGGGCGGAACCGGAGGCGGCCACGCGCGGGCGTTCGTCCAGCCGAGGCGCGGCTCGTCCGGCGCCGACGCGGCTCGTCATCGGGGCCGGGCCGTCGGGGGGGCGGTCCCGTAGCGTGACCTCGCCGCCTCCACCGCCATGCGCCTCCCTCTGCTCCTGCTCCTGCCGCTCGCCGCCTACGCCCAGCCGTCCGTCGTGTCGGGCGACGTGGTCGACGGCGACGGCCAGCCGGTGGCCTACGCCTCGGTCCTGCTCGTCGGGGCCGGGCAGGGGGCGGTGACCGACACCGCCGGCCGGTTCCAATTCGCGACCGAGGTCACCGGGCGGCGGACGCTCCGCGCGACGCGCGTCGGGTCGGAGCCGGCCGCGCGAGCGGTGACGCTGGCGCCCGGCGACACGGCCGTCGTCCGGCTCGTGCTCCGGGAGGCGCTGCTCGACCTGGGCCGCACCGTCGTCTCGGCCGACGCGTTCGTGTCGGGCGGCGAGGTGGCCGGGCTGAGCCCGCTCGACGTGGTCACGACGCCCGGCGCGGCGGCCGACCTGTTCCAGGCGATCCGCTCGTTCCCCGGGCTGACCGAGGCCGAGGAGGGCGCCGGCCTGTTCGTCCGCGGCGGCGACGTGGCCGAGACGGCCGTGCTGCTCGACGGCGCGCGCCTGCTCCAGCCCTACCGCTACGAGTCGCCCACGGGCGGCACGTTCGGGGCCGTCTCGCCGTGGCTCGTGAGCGGGACGCGGTTCTCGACCGGCGGGTTCTCGGCCCGCTACGGCGACGCGCTCTCGGGCGTCCTCGCGCTCGACTCCCAGGACGAGCCCGCGCGCGACGTCCAGACGCTGACGCTCAGCCTGGCCGCCGCCTCCGCCAGCGCCGACGTGACGGTGGGCCCGGGCGGGCTCCGCGTCGCCGGCAACCAGTCGTTCACCGACGCGCTGTTCTGGGTGAACGGCCGCGGCGACGAGTTCGTGACGGCCCCCCGCTCGACCGACGGGAGCGTGCTGCTGGCGACGCCGGTCGGGCGGGCCGGGCGCGTCAAGGCGTTGGCGATGGGCGGAGCGGACCGGCTGAGCCTCCGCCTCGACCAGCCGTCGTTCGCGGGCCTGTTCGAGAGCGCGTCGGCCGGCGGGCTCGGGCTCGTCGAGTGGACCGATCTCCGGGGCGGGTGGGCGCTCGCGGCGACGGCGTCGCACGCGCGGCACCGGAGCGAGCAGGAGCTCGGCGCGTTCCGCCTGCGCCCGTCCGACCGCTCGACGGCGCTCCGGGCGACGGCCGAGCGCGAGGTCTCGGGCCGACTCGTCGTCCACCTCGGCGCCGAGGCCGACGCCCGGCGGGCCGCGACCGAGGGCACCATCACGACCGGCGACGTGTCCGACCCCGACGCCGAGACCGTCGCCTTCGACGAGGTCGTGCGGGGCACGCGCGGCGGGGCGTGGGCCGAGGCCGAGGCCCAGCTCTCGCGCCGCCTCGCCGTCACCGCCGGCTTGCGCGCCGACGCCCACTCGGCGCTCGACGCCGCGTCGCTCGACCCGCGTCTCAGCCTGTTCGTCGCCCTCGGCGACGCGACGCGGTTGCGGTTCGCGACGGGCCTCTACAGCCAGGCGCCCGACCTCGAGACGATCTCGCTGGCGTCGGTCTCGGGCGTCTCCGACCTCCGCATCCAGCAGGCCACGCACTGGATCGCGGGCGTCGCGCACGAGCGCGGCCCCCTCACGCTCCGCGCCGAGGGCTACGCCAAAACGTACCGGCGGCTCGCGGTCGAGCGGTCGGGGACCGTCTACGGCTCCGTCGGCACGGGCGTGGCGCGGGGGCTCGACCTGTTCGCGCGGTGGGGGAGCGTCGAGGCGTCGCGGCTGAGCGGGTGGGCCTCGTACTCGCTGCTCGATGCCCGCCGGACGCAGGTCCGCCGCGACGGCACCGACGCGGTGGTGGCCGACGGGCCCCCGCCGTTCGGCGTCCGCCACTCGCTGAACGTCGTCGGCAAGGCCCGCGTGGTGGGCGGGCTCACCGTCAGCGGCCGGTTCCGGGCGGGCCTAGGGCGGCCCGTCACGCCGGTCGTCGGGGCGGTGCCGGCGGCCGAGGGCGCCTTCTTCTACCCGGTCGACGGGGCGCTCGGCAGCGAGACGCTGCCCGCGACCGCCCGGCTCGACCTCGCCGCCAGCTACGCCCTCCCGCTGGGGCGCCGCGGCTCGCTCGTCGTGTTCGGCGCCGTCGACAACGCGCTCGACCGGGCGAACGCGAGCGGCTACGCCTACGCGCCCGACTACGCCACGCGCACGCTCGAGACCTCGCCGTACCGGCGGTCGGTCTACGTCGGCGCGTCCCTCCTCCTCACCTCCCGCTGATCCCATGACCCGCCTTCTGCTCCTCGCCCTCGCCCTGGCGCTCCCCGCCGCCGCCCAGCCTGCCGACCTGCTGGCGCAGGGGCGCCGCGCGCTCGACGCCGCCACGCTCGACGGCTCGCCCGACGCGCTCCAGGGCGCCCGCGCGGCCCTCCAGCTGGCCGCCGCCAGCGACGGCCCGTCGGGCTGGGCCGTCTACTACACCGCGCTCGCCGACTACCGACTGGCCTACGCCCTGTGGGGCGCCGACGCCGAGCGCGCCGGCCAGCACGCCGCCCTCGGTGCCGACGCGCTCGCCGACCTCCGCCGCCGGGCCGACTCCGACGACCTCCGGGCCGAGGCCGCCGCGCTCCAGTCGGGCCTGCTCGGGGCCCGGATCGGGCTCGACCCGTCGTTGGGGATGCCGCTCGGGCAGGCGTCCCAGCAGGCGATGGCCGAGGCCACCCGGCTCGCGCCCGGCAACCCGCGCGTCCAGTTTTTCCAGGCGGCGACGCTCCTGAGCACGCCGCCCGAGTGGGGCGGCGACCCCGAGCGCGCGACGGAGCTGCTGGAGGCGGCCACGGCCACCTTCGAGACGGCCACCGACCCCGCCGACCCGATGGCTCCAACGTGGGGCCACGCCGACGCGGCGGCGTGGCTCGGCCTGGCCCACCTTATGCGGGGCGACGCCGACGCCGCACGCGGGCCCATCGAGACGGCCGAGCGGCTCGACCCGAACTCGACGTTCGTCCGCTTCAAGCTCCGCCCGTGGCTCGACTCCCTCGGCGAATAAACGCCCCCAGTCCCGGCGTGCTTCGCACGGTGGGTCCGTGTGTCCGTCGTCAGTGAGGTCGTCGGAATCGGATCCCCTCTCCACCCCTTGGGGGAGAGGGGACCTCGCAGGGGACCAGTAAGTCGGTTCCAAGCAGTCCCTGATGGGGTGGGCCCTCCTCGAACGCCTCGCGGAGCGCGATCCACCCAACCGCTGACGCACTGAACAACGGACGCACGGATCGACTGACCCTAGCTTTCTCGCTGTGAACCGCCTCGCCTTCGCGCCTCGCACCTCGCCTCCGGCGCCGCTCCCACCGGCCCGCCTGACCGGGCGCGGGGTGGCGCTGGCGGCCGCGGCGTGGGCGGCCTACGCGGTCGTCTACGCCCTCGCCGTCACCGCCTTCGCCGACGTCCCGTTCCGGTACTCGCTGACGAGCCAGTTGAGCTCGGCCGTGCTGATGGGCGTGCTGAGCGTCCCGGTGTGGTGGACCGTCGTGCGCGGGATGGCCGAGCGGCCGCTCGCGCACGTGATCGCGGCGCACGTGCTGGGCGGAGCCCTCTACACGACCGCCGTGACCGGGGCGCTGCTGGCGTGGACGCGGCTCGGCGGGGCCGAGTCGTTCGAGGCGGTCCGGGCGCAGGTGGGGTGGATCGCGCTCGGCATCGCCATCGCCTACGTGGCCCAGTTCGCGATCTACCACGCCGTCGAGGCGTCGCGGCGGGGGCGGCTCCGCCAGGCCCGGGGCGAGGCCCTCCAGCGGCTCGCGCGCGAGCAGGAGCTCCGGACGCTCCACGCCCAGCTCAACCCGCACTTCCTGTTCAACGCGCTCAACACGGTCAGCGCCCAGGTCGGCCGCGACCCGTACCAAGCGCGCGAGACGATCGGCCGGCTGGCGGACCTGATGCGGTACGCGCTCGACGCCGGCCACCGCGACCTCGTCCCGCTCGCCGACGAGGTCGCGTTCGTCCGCGCCTACCTCGCGCTCGAGCACGCCCGGATGGGCGACCGGCTCGTGTCCCACGTCGACGTCGACCCGTCGCTGCTCGACACGCCGGTGCCGCCGATGGCCATTCAGACGCTCGTCGAGAACGCCGTCCGCCACGCCGTCGCCCCGTCGCCCGGGGGCGGCGAGGTCCGGGTCGAGGTCGTGCGCGACGGCGACGGCGCCCGGGTGACCGTCGCCGACTCCGGCGCCGACGGCGGCGAGAGCGCGCCGGGCACGGGCGTCGGGCTGGCCAACACCGACGAACGGCTCCGGCTGGTGTTCGGGCCCTCGGCGGCACTCGACGTGGACCGGAGGGCGGAGGGCTGGCGCGTCGCGTTCCGGCTGCCCGCGCCGTCGCCCGAGCCGGTCGCGGCATGAGCGAGACCCTCCGCGTGGCCCTGGTCGACGACGAGCCGCCGGCGCGCGCGCTCCTGACCGACCTGCTGGCCGAGCTGGGCGGCGTCGACGTCGTCGGCCAGGCGGCCGACGGCGAGCAAGCGGTCGCGCTCGTCGAGGCTCGGCCCGACCTCGACGTCCTCTTCCTCGACGTCCAGATGCCGCGGCTCGACGGGTTCGGCGTGCTCGCGCGGCTGGCGGCGCGCGGCGTGCCGCTGCCCCGCGTCGTGTTCACGACGGCGTTCGACCGGCACGCCGTCCAGGCGTTCGAGACCGGCGCCGTCGACTACCTGCTGAAGCCGGTCACGCGGTCGCGGCTGACCGTCGCCGTCGAGCGGGCCCGGTCGCGGCAGGCGCCGCTCGACCCGGCCGACGCCCGGGCCGCCAGCGAGGCGCTCCGCACCGACCGCGTGCTCGTCCGCTCGGGCGACCGCCTGGTGGCCGTCTCCGTCGACGACGTGGTCTGGGTCGAGGCCCAGGGCAACTACGCCACGCTCCACACGACGGGCCGCTCGTTCGTGGCCGGCGTCGGGATCGGTGAGATCGAGCGGCGGCTGCCAGCGGGCCGGTTCGTCCGCGTCCACCGCTCGGCGCTCGTCGCGCTCGACGCGCTTCGCCAGCTCCAGAGCGACGGGAGCGGCGGGTACCAGGCGCTGCTCGACGGCGGCCACCGCGTCCGCGTCAGCCGGACCTACGCGGACGAGATCCGCCGGAGGGTGCTGTAAGTCGCGTATCCTGGCACCCCCTCCTCAACGCTATGCGGGTCGCCTGCCTCCTCCTCGCCCTCGTCCTGGCCTCGTGCGCCGGCTCCCGGCCCGACGCTGGCGACGGCTTGCCGGCCGACCTCCCGTTCCTCTCGCGCGCCGAGTGGGGCGCCGCCGACCCCGTCGGCCCGATGCGGCGCCAGGTGCCGGACAAGATCACGGTCCACCACACGGCCACGACCGCCAACCCCGACCGGTCGAACGCCGACAAGCTCCGGGGCCTCCAGGCCTTCTCCCAGCGCGCCGACACCCTCGGTGACGGACGGCCCAAGGTGGCGTGGCCCGACGTCCCCTACCACTACTACGTCGCCCACGATGGGACGGTCGTCGAGGCGCGAGACGTCCGGTTCGAGGGCGACACCAACACGGACTACCCGCTGGCGGGCCACGTCCAGGTCGTGGTCGAGGGCAACTTCGAGGAGACCGAGCCGACGGCGGCCCAGATGGAGAGCCTGACGCGGCTCGTCGTCGCGCTCGCCCGACGGTGGGAGATCTCGGCCGACGCGCTCGCCGGCCACGGCGACCGGGCGGTCGGCCAGACGGCGTGCCCCGGCGCCTCGCTCCTCCGCCGGTTGCCCGACCTCCGCCAGGCCGTCGCCGACACCCGGTAGTGCGGATCAAGAAGAGTATGGGAGGGTGGGAGGAGGGTCCTCTACACTCCCGTGCCCAGGGCCATCGCACATTCCAGCCCTCGTCATCCTGAGCGGAGGTCGTCGGCGGCCGGAGCCCGAGGATCTCGACGCGCGGAAGGCGGCCTCGATCTCACCGGCGACGCGTCGAGATCCCTTCGGCAAGCTCAGGACGACTCGCTCTGGGGAGGTTCCGATAGCCCTGCTCTCGCACTACTCCAACGGGAGACCGATCGGTCGGACTCGGCAGAGGGGCCCGACGTCAGGACAGCATCTCGACGCCGGTCAGCGACTCGCACGCGTCCCAGAGCTGGCGGGCGGCGGGCGCATCGAGCGCCTGCGGCGCGATCTCGGCCGGGGCCGGGTCGCCGCGCATCTCGCGGAACCCGTCGGGCCCGACGTAGCCGCCCGGCTGCGGGTCGTGGCCGGCCGCGGCCACCAGCGTCGGCAGCGCGCCGCGCCACGACGGCATGGCGACCAACCCGATGACGCGGTTCGCCAGGGCCGCCCACGGCTTGCCCTCCATCAGGTCCTCCGTCAGCTCCGTCGACGCGACGCCGGGGTGGGCGGCCACGCTGACGGTGCCCTCGCCCCGGGCCGAGAGCCGGCGCTGCATCTCGATCGACAGCATCAGGTCGGCCAGCTTGCTCTGTCGGTAGGCGGCCCACGGGTCGTAGCGGTCCTCGCTCTGGAAGTCGGTCAGGCGCAGGCGGCCGTCGCGGTGGGCGATGCTGCTGAGCCAGACCACGCGCGAGCGCGGGGCGGACAGGACGTGGGGCAGCAGGTGGGCGGTCAGCGCGAAGTGGCCGAGCACGTTCGTCCCGAGCTGCATCTCGAACCCGTCGGCCGTCTCGCGGCGCTCGGGCAGCGCCATCACCCCGGCGTTGTTGACCAGGAGGTCGACCCGGTCGCCGTCGCCGAACGTCTCGGCGAAGGCAGCGACGCTGGCCAGGTCCGCCAGGTCGAGCTCGCGGACGTCGAGGTCGGCGCCGGGCAGGCTCCGGCGGACGTCGTCGGCCGCGGCGCGCGCTTTGTCGAGGCTCCGGCACGCCAGGACCACGCGGGCGCCGAGCGCGGCGAGACCGCGCGTGGCCTCGAGGCCGATGCCCGAGTTGGCGCCCGTCACGACGGCCGTGCGGCCGGTCTGGCGGGGGAGGTGACGGAGGGACCAGGAGACGGCCCCGCCGGAGCGGGAGGAGGACGCGTCGGCCATGAGAGCACAGGAGGGACCGGGAAGACCCGGCACGGTCGGTTGAAGGTCCCGGGCTTGCGGAGACCTCGTGAAAGGTTTACACTGTTAACCAGCGCTCTCGGTCGCGGAGCGCTCTCCACCAGACCTCCCCCCTCATGGACGCCCTCTCCTTTTTCGCCGGCACGCCCGTGTGGGCGGCAACGCTCGGCGTGCTGCTCGTCCTGTTCGTGCTCGGCTTTACCGGCGCCCCGCTGTGGCTCTGGGCCGTCGCCGGGCTCGTGGCCTTGGTCGGCTTCGGCGCGCCGCTGTGGCTGACCGTCGCGTTCGCCGTGCTCGCGGCCGTGTTCGTGATCACGCCGATCCGCCGGCTGCTCTCCGGCGCCGTGATGGGGCTGATGAAGAAGCTCGAGTTCCTGCCCGTCATCTCGTCGACGGAGCAGGAGGCGATCGACGCCGGGACGGTCTGGGTCGAGGGCGAGCTGTTCTCGGGCAAGCCCGACGCCAAGCGCCTGCTCGCCCAGGACTACGCTGGGCTAACCGACGAGGAGCAGGCGTTCCTCGACGGGCCGGTCGAGGAGCTGTGCCGGATGGTCGACGACTGGCACGTGTGGCAGCGCCGCGACCTGTCGGACGCCGTCTGGCAGAAGCTGAAGGACGACCGCTTTTTTGGGCTCATCGTGCCGACGGCGTACGGCGGCCACGGGTTCAGCCCGTCGTGCAACAGCGCCGTCGTGGCCAAGGTGTCGTCGGCGTCGAGCACGCTCGGCATCACGGTGATGGTGCCGAACTCGCTCGGCCCGGCCGAGCTGCTGGCCCACTTCGGGACCGACACGCAGAAGGACTACTGGCTCCCGCGGCTGGCGACGGGCCAAGCCATCCCGTCGTTCGCGCTCACCGAGCCCGGCGCGGGGTCGGACGCCGGCGCGATCTCGTCGAAGGGCGTCGTCTT
The DNA here is from genome assembly GCA_963848075.1 of uncultured Bacteroidota bacterium. Lineage (GTDB taxonomy): Bacteria > Bacteroidota > Rhodothermia > Rhodothermales > Rubricoccaceae > Rubrivirga. The sequence continues at coordinate 634,988 of CAWKCB010000004.1, read as the reverse complement.
CCGCGACGCCGACGGCGACCTCGCGGTCCGCCTGGACTGGCGCAAGCGCTACATCACGCTGGCCGCCATCTCCGACGTGCTCGGGCTGGCGTTCAAGCTGGAGGACCCCGACGAGCTGCTGGGCAAGGGCACCGACCTCGGCATCACCTGCGCGCTCGTCCCGACGACGGCCGAGGGCGTCGTGCTGGGCAAGCGCCACGACCCGCTGGGCGTCCCGTTCTGGAACTGCCCGACCGAGGGCCACGGCGTCGTCGTGAAGCTGGAGCAGGCCGTCATCGGCGGGGCCGCCGGCGCCGGGCGCGGCTGGCGGATGCTGATGCAGTCGCTGGCGGCCGGCCGCGGCATCTCGCTCCCGGCCTCGGCGACGGCCGGCGTCCAGCAGGTGGCTCGCGTGGCCGGCGCGCACGCGCTCATCCGCAAGCAGTTCGGGCTGTCGATCGGCAAGTTCGAGGGGATCGAGGAGCCGCTCGCCCGCATCGGCGGCTGGGCCTACACCCTCGAGGCAGCCCGGCGCTTCACCAACGGCGCGCTCGACGGCGGCGCGGCCCCGGCCGTCGTCACGGCCATGATGAAGTACAACACGACCGAGCTGTTCCGGAAGTCGATCAACGACGGGATGGACATCCTGGGCGGCAACGCGATCTCGATGGGCCCCCGCAACCCGCTCGCCCACGCCTACATCGGCGCGCCGGTGAGCATCACCGTCGAGGGCGCCAACATCCTGACACGGACGCTGATGGTGTTCGGCCAGGGCGCCATCCGCTGCCACCCGTACGCGCTCAAGGAGATGCAGGCGCTGATGGCCGGCAACGTCAAGGCGTTCGACGCCGCGTTCTGGCCCCACATCGGCCACGTCGTCCGCAACGCGTTCCGCGCCGTCGGCCTGTCGCTCTCGCGGGGCTGGCTGGCCGGCTCGCCGGTCTCCGGCCCGGCCGCGCGCTACTGGCGCAAGATGGCCTGGACCTCGGCCACGTTCGCGTTCCTCGCCGACCTCGCGATGGGCACGCTCGGCGGCGACCTCAAGCGGAAGGAGAAGCTGACCGGCCGGTTCGCCGACATCTTCTCGTGGATGTACCTCGGCACGGCCGTCCTGCGCCGGTTCGAGGCCGAGGGCCAGCGCACCGAGGACCGCGCGTTCTTGGATTGGTCGATGCAGTACGCGTTCGCCCAGATCCAGGACGCCTTCGACGGCCTCTTTTCCAACCTCCAGGTGCCCGGCGCGACGTGGCTCTTCCGCGGACCGCTCGCCGCGTGGAGCCGCCTCAACCGGATCTCCGACCTCCCGTCCGACCGCGTCGGCCACGAGGTGGCCGCGGCGCTCCAGGTGCCCGGCGAGCAGCGCGACCGGCTGACGCCGGCCGTGTTCACGTCGCTCGACCCCGAGCACACGCTCGGCCGGTTCGAGCACACCATGCGCCTGTGCTACGACGCCGAGGGCGTCCTGTCGAAGGTGAAGGCGGCCATCAAGCGCCGCGAGCTGCCCCGCCAGCACCCGGCGACGCTGATCCCGATGGCCCTCGAGGCCGGTGTCATCACGGCCGACGAGGCCGACCTGCTCCAGCGCGCCGAGGCCGCCCGGAACGACGCCATCCAGGTCGACGCGTTCGACAACGACGACTACTTCGCGTCCGCCGTCTCGCCCGACGAGGTCGCGTCCGCGACCGGCGGCGACGGCGCTGCAGTCGGGGCCGTGGGCTTCGGCGGCCCAGCGGCGACCGAGGCCGGCGCGACGACGTGGTCCGGCGCCGTCGTCACCGAGGACCCGGCCGCCGAGGAGACCGCGTGACGACGTCCCCCCGCTCCGTCGACGGGGCGGCGTACGTGCGTGCATGGATGCTGGCGCAGTATCGCCCCCCTGATTTCTGGATGGAAAAGGGCGCGAGGACGGAGGGTAAATGATTTGGCTTTCCTCGGGCGCACATGAGCGCTATCCTGGGGGAATCCACTACCAGGGAGTCATGCGCCGGATCGGATGGTTGATGGGACTGCTCTGCCTGGCCGCGTCGGCGCAGACGCCGGGCGGCGGGGACGGCCCGGTCCTCGGGCTCACCGCGACGCCCCTCGACGGCGACGACGTCCGCGTCGACGGGCGGCTCGACGAGGCCGCCTGGGGTCGGGCCCAGGCGGCCACCGACTTTGTCCAGCTCGAGCCGACGCCGGGCGCGCCGGCCTCGGAGCGGACGGAGGCGTTCGTGCTCTACGACCGGGCCGCGCTCTACGTCGGCCTCCGGTGCTACGTCCGTGACCCGGCGACGCTGGTGCGGCGGCTCGTCCGGCGGGACGACTTCGGGGAGGGCTCGGACCGGGTCTTCGTCGAGATCGGCAGCCCGGCCGACGGGCGGACGGCCTACTCGTTCGGGGTCAGCCTGGCCGGCGTCCAGCAGGACGTGGTCCTGTTCAACGACCAGAACAACGGCGACCTGACCTGGGACGCCGTCTGGGACAGCGCCGTCGGGCGGTTCGAGGGGCCGGGCGGGGAGGGCTACGCCGTCGAGATCCGGGTCCCGTTCAGCCAGCTCCGCTACGACGCCGACTCGTCGGTCCCGTGGCAGATCCAGTTCCAGCGCGACGTGGCCGCGACCGGCGAGACGGACTACTGGGCCCCGATCCCGCCCGACGCCGACGGCTACGTGAGCCGGTTCGGCCAGCTCCACGGGCTCCGTGACCTGCGCGCCCCGCGCCGCATCGAGGTCGTCCCGTACGCGGCCACCCGAGCCATCCGGGCGCCCGGCGACCCGGCCGACCCGTTCTACGCCGAGACCGACCTGAGCCCGGCCGTCGGGTTCGACGCCAGCGTCGGCCTGACGAGCTCGCTCACGCTGACGGCGACCGTCAACCCGGACTTCGGCCAGGTCGAGCAGGACCCCGCCGACGTCAACCTGACCGACTTCGAGAGGCGGTTCCCCGAGCGCCGGCCGTTCTTCGTCGAGGGCGTCGACGCGTTCGCGTTCGGGTGGACGCGGGCGTCGGCGTATGTGACCGAGCAGCCCGAGTTCTTCTACTCGCGCCGGATCGGCCGCTCGCCCCAGAGCTTCGGTGGCCTCTACGGGTTCAGTGGGCCCGACGGCACCCGGGACACGCCCGACGACGTGGTTTACTTCGACAGCCCCGAGCAGACGACGATCCTGGGCGCGGCCAAGCTGTCCGGCCAGGTCGGCGAGTGGACCGTCGGCGTGCTCACGGCGCTGACGGGGCGCGAGACGGCCGCGTTCGTGACCGCCGGCGGCGACCGGGCCGAGCTCCCCGTCGAGCCGCTGTCGAACTACGCCGTCGCCCGGGCCCGCCGGGCGTGGAACGGCGGGCGGACCGGGCTCGGCCTGTTCGGGTCGAGCGTGCTCCGCGACGCCGACGGCACCGCGTTCTCGGCCGTGGTCCCGACCGACGCGACCGTCGCCGGCGTGGACGCCGAGCACACGTTCGCCGGCCGCGAGTGGTCGGTGAGCGCGCTCGTGGCCGGCTCGGCCGTCCGCGGCGGCGAGGGCGCCGTGGCCCGGCTCCAGCGGTCGAGCCGCCGCTACTACCAGCGGACCGACGCCCACTACCTCGACCTCGACCCGGACCGGGCCTCGCTGACGGGCTACCGGGCCGAGGCCACCGTCGCCCGCGTCGGCGGCGGCCGGCACTGGCGCGGGGCCGTCACCCTCGGCGCGACCAGCCCCGGGTTCGAGACGAACGACCTCGGCTTCCAGCGCCGCGCCGACTGGGCCGGCGGCGACTGGCGCGTCAACTACAGCGAGTCGCAGCCGGGCGTCGCGGGCGTCCAGCGGATCTCGGCCTACCTCTACGGCGCCCAGTACCTCAACTACGGCGGCGACTTGGTCTACAACCGGTTCAACACGGGCGGGTCGGTCCGATTTTCGAACCTGTGGACGGTCTCGAGCGTGGTCGCCGTCCGGCCCGAGTACGTCAACGACCGGCTGACGCGGGGCGGCCCGCTGGCCCTGCGCCCGGCCGACTACTCGGCCTCGCTGACCGTGTCCACGAACCCGAGCCGACCGCTCCAGCTCTCGGCCTCGGTCGCCGACCGCCGCGAGGTCGGCCACGACTACGCCGGCGTCGACCCCGAGTGGACGCGGCGCGTCCGGCTCGGCGTGACGGCCCGGCCGTCGGAGACGCTCGAGGTGTCCTTTGAGCCGGAGTGGACCTCGGCCTACGGCACCGACCAGTACCTGTTCTCGGCCGCCGACCCGAACGCGCCGGACGGCTTCGGCGGCCGGCGCTACCTGTTCGCCGACGTCCGGAGCGAGGCGCTCTTCCTGGCCGCCAGCGTCGACTGGGCGTTCTCGCCCGACGTCACGCTCCAGCTCTACGCCGGCCCCTACATCGACGCCCGCCGCTACGTCGGCTACCGCCAGCTCGCGGCCCGACGGTCGTACGACTTCGTCCGGTTCGGGGAGACGGCCGGCACCGCGCTCGACCCGTTCGCCGTCGGGCCGGACGACGAGGCCGTGCCGTCGACGTTCGAGGCCGCCGACTTTTTCGAGGCGACCGACGCGGCCGGCGAGTCGGTCCGGATCTACGACGAGGACTTTACTTACCTCTCGCTGCGCGGCAACGCCGTCGCCCGCTGGCAGTGGCGGCCGGGCTCCGAGCTGTTCCTGGTCTGGCAGCAGACGCGCGACGACTTCGGCGCCCTCCGCGGGCTCGACGTGTTCGGCGACGTGGCCGACGTGTTCGGCGGCGAGGTCCGCAACGTGTTCCAGCTCAAGGCGACGTACTGGTTCGGGCTGTAGGCCTCTCGCGCACTTCCACGTCTAGGCGGGGCCGGCCCGTCGTTCGACACGATGGCGGGGTCGGAACTGAGTCGAGCCACAGGTGTGGACGGACCCCCCCCCGCGCCCGTGCCCTACCTCGACCACGCTGCTACGACCCCGCTCCGGGAGGAGGCCCTCGCGGCCATGCTCCCGTTCCTGCGCGCGTCGTTCGGCAACCCGTCGTCGCTGCACGGGCCGGGCCGGCGCGCGCGCGTGGCCGTCGACCGGGCGCGCGAGCGGGTGGCGGCCGTGATCGGGGCCGAGCCGGGCGAGGTCGTGTTCACGAGCGGCGGAACGGAGGCCGACAACGCAGCGATCCGAGGCGTCCTGACGGGCGCGGCGCGGCGCGAGACGGGCCGGCCCGGGCTCGTCACGTCGGCCGTCGAGCACGACGCGGTCCTGGAGACGTCCCGGGCGCTCCGCGCCGACGGCCACCCCGTCGCCGTGCTGACGCCCGACCCCGAGGGGCGCCTGTCGCCGTCGGCCGTGGCCGGGGCCGTCGGCGACGACACCGGCCTCGTCTCGGCCATGCTCGTCAACAACGAGACGGGGGCGGTCAACCCGGTCCGCGAGATCGCGGAGGCGGCGCACGCGGCCGGCACGCTCGTCCACACCGACGCCGTCCAGGCGCCGGGCCTGTTGGCGCTCGACGTCGACACGTTGGGCGTGGACCTGCTGTCGCTCTCGGCGCACAAGGTGGGCGGGCCGAAGGGCGTCGGCGCGCTGTTCGTCCGGGCCGGGACGCCGTTCGGGGCGACGACGACGGGCGGGGCGCAGGAGCGGCGGCGGCGCGGCGGGACCGAGAACGTGGCCGGCGTCGTCGGCTTCGCCGAGGCGCTCGCCCTGGCCGACGCCGAGCGCCACCACGTCGCCCCACGCGTAGCCGCGCTCCGCGACCGGCTCCGCCGGCGGTTGGCCGAGGCGTTCGGCGACCGTCTGGCCGTCCACACGCCGGCCGACGCCGCGCCCCACATCCTGTCCGTCTCGCTCCGCCCCGACCCCGTCGCGGTCGACGGCGAGATGCTGCTGGCCGCGCTCGACCTGGAGGGCGTCTCGGCGTCCGCCGGGAGCGCGTGCACGAGCGGCGCCCTCGAGCCGAGCCACGTCCTGCTCGCGCTCGGCGTCGACCGCGACGTCGCCGCGGCCACCGTCCGGTTCTCGCTGGGCCGGTCCACGACGGAGGCCGACGTCGCGACCGCCGCCGAGGCCCTCACCCGCGTCGTGGCCCGCCTCGACGCCGTCACCGCCTAGCCATGCACGTGCTCTGGTCCGGACCGCCCGCCCCGTGGGCCGACTCGCTCGGGTCGGTCTCCGAGGTCGCCGACGTCCGGGGCGAGGACGCCGACTTGGTCGTCCTCGCCGGCGGTACGGGGGGCTTCGAGGACTGGCTCCGCCGTCCGCGGACGCGCCCGGCCGTGGTGGCCGTGGCCCGGACCGACGACGAGGAGGACGACGCGCTGAGGGCCGGTGCCGAGGGCGTCGTTGCGCCGGACGCGACGCCGGCCGAGGCCGCCCGCGTCGCGCGCCGCGCGGCCTCCCGCCACGTCGGCGTCCAGGCCGACGCCGAGCTGTTCCGGGTCGTGGTCGAGAGCGCGACCGACCTCCTGACCGTCACCGACGCCGACGGCCGGACGCTCTACGCCAACCCCGCCGCCGACGTCCAGCTCGGCCGGTCCCCCGCTGACGTCGTCGCGAGCGACCCGCTGTCGTCGGTCCACCCGGACGACCGGCCGGACGTGCTCCGGTCACTCGCCGACGCGTTCGCGACCGGCGCGGCGGCGGTCCTCCAGTACCGCGTGGTCGACCCCGACGGGGGCGTCCGCATCGTCGAGAGCCGCGGCCGGGCCGTGCCCGGGCCCAACGGCGCCTACGTCGGCGTCGTGGCCACGCGCGACGTCACGGACCGGACCGAGATGCAGCGGCGCCTGTCCGAGTCGCGCGCGCGCTACCGGACGGTCGTCGACGCGCTCCCCGACGTCGTCGCCCGGCTGAGCCCGGACGGGCTCGTGCTCGACTTCCACGTGCCCGAGGTGTTCGCGACCGAGTTCCCCGCCATGGCCCTGCTGGGCCGGCGGCTCCAGGACGTGATCCCGGCGGACCTGGCCGACCGGTTCCTCGACGCCGCCCGGGAGCTCGGCGTGACCGGCGAGGCCGTCGCCTACAACTACCAAGTCGAGATCGGCGGGCGGACGCACCACCGGGAGGTCCGGATGGCGCCGGTCGAGGGGGGCGAGGTGCTCTCGATCCTGCGCGACGTGACCCGGCTGCGCGAGAACGAGACGGCGCTCGAGCGGTCCCGGGCCGAGCTCCGCGCGCTCGCCACGCATCTCCAGAACGTCCGCGAGGACGAGCGGAGCCGCCTGTCGCGCGAGGTCCACGACGTGCTCGGCCAGCAGCTCACGGCCATCCGGCTCGGCATCGGCTGGTTCGGCCGCCACTTCGCCGCCGACGACGCGGTCCAGGCCCGCCTCGCCGGCGTCCGCGAGACCATCGACGACACCATCCACCACGTCCGCCAGATCGCGGCCGACCTCCGGCCGGGCGTCTTGGACGACTTCGGCTTGGCCAGCGCCGCCGCGTGGCAGGCCGAGCGGTTCGAGGAGCGGACCGGGACCCCGTGCGCCCTCGACCTCCAGGGCCGCACCGAGCCGCCGCCCGAGGTGGCCACGGCCGCCTTCCGCGTGCTCCAGGAGGCCCTGACCAACGTGGCCCGTCACGCCGACGCCGAGTCGGTCACCGTCACGCTCGTGCTCGGCCCGGCGTCCGTCCGCCTCGTCGTCGCCGACGACGGGCGCGGGTTCGACCCCGAGGCGGCGGACCAGCGGTCGCTCGGGCTCGTGGGGATGCGCGAGCGGGCGGGGGCCCAGGACGGGACGCTCGACGTGCGCGCCGTCCCCGATCAAGGGACCGTCGTCGAGTGTACGTTGCCCCACTCCCCGCCCGACCGTCCATGACACGAATCGCGATCGCCGACGACCACGTGTTGGTCCGCCGCGGGCTGGCCGAGCTGCTCCGCGAGATGAACGACTTCCGCGTGGTCGGCGAGGCCGCCTCCGGCGACGAGCTGCTCCGGACCGTCCGCGACGAGCGCGTCGACGTGGTCGTGATGGACATGAACATGCCCGGCCCGAGCGGGCTCGACCTGGTCAAGTCGCTCAAGGCCGAGTTCCCCAAGCTCCCCATCCTGGTCCTGTCGGCCCACCCCGAGGACCAGTACGCGGTCCGGGTCGTCCGCGCCGGCGCGATGGGCTACCTCACCAAGGAGAGCGCCGAGGCCGACCTGGTCGACGCCGTCCGCCGGGTGGCCTCCGGCAAGCGGTACCTCACCCAGGCCCTGGCCGCCTCGCTCCTGGACGCCCTCGACGTCGACCCGGACCAGGACCCCCACGCAGCGCTGTCGGACCGGGAGTACCAGGTGCTCCGGCTCATCGCCTCGGGCATGACGGTCGGCGGCATCGCCGAGCACCTGTCGCTCAGCGTCAAGACGGTCTCCACGTACCGGAGCCGCCTGCTCCAGAAGATGGGGATGTCGAACAACTCCGAGATCACCCGCTACGCGCTCGAGAACGGCCTGGTGGACTAGCGGCGCGCCCTCGCGGCGACGGTGCCGCCGCCTCTTCGCCGCGCCCGCGACGCCCGCCCCGAGAGGGGCCGGCCCCGCGTAGGACGAGCGAGGACGACGCGGCGGGCCGGCGGCCGACACGAGGGCGCGGCCCCGAGCGCCCGTCGCGACCGCGGGTGTGGCGGGCGGCTCCGTAGGATGCGAGCGCCCCGCCCGCCCGCCGTCCATGCCTCCTCCTCCCCGCGTCCGCGTGCTGGTCGCCGACGACTCGCCGCTCTTGCGGCGGCTCCTCCGCGACGCCGTCGAGGAGGTCGACGGGGTCGAGGTGGTGGCCGAGGCCGGCGACGGCGCGGCGACCCTGGAGGGCGTCCGGGTCCACAGGCCGGACGTCGTCGTGCTCGACCTCCAGATGCCGGTGCTGGGCGGGCTCCCGGTCCTCGAGCGATGCCGCGACGCGGGCTACGCCCCCCGCGTGATCGTCTTCACCAACCACGCCGGGGCGGCGTACCGAGACGCGAGCTTCCGGGCCGGGGCCGACTACTTTTTCGACAAGTCGACGGGGATGGACCGGATGCTCGACGTGCTGCGAGGCCTCGCGGCGGGCGCCTAGTTCAGCCGCGGGTCGTCGGGGAACGTCGAGAGCAAGGCGTACTCGCCGCCGAGCTGGCGCAAGACCTGCCGCCAGAGCGCGTCGTCGCCGTCGGCGAAGACGAGGTCTCGCGAGCCGGGGACCACGATCCAGGCGCCCTCGTCGACCTCGGCGTCGAGCTGGCCGGCGCCCCAGCCCGAGTAGCCGACGAAGAACCGGACACGCGCCGGGTCCACGTCGCCGTGGGCGACCTCGGCCTGGAGCGCCTCGAAGTCGCCGCCCCAGAACACGGCGTCGAGGACCGGGAGCGTGCCGTCGAGGTCGGCGTAGGGATGGAGGTAGTGGAGCGTGTCGGGCTGGACGGGCCCGCCCATCCACAGGTCCGTGTCGAACGGGAGCGGCTCGTCGGTGGCCTGGGAGAGCGCGAGGCCGGTCGGGCGGTTGAGGACGAGCCCGAACGACCCCTCCGTCGTGTGCTCGCAGAGCAGGACGACGGTCCGGCGGAAGTTGGGGTCCGCCATCGGGGGCTCGGCGACGAGGACGTCGCCAGGGACGGGAGCGGGCATGGGGTGGGAGACGGGCCGCCGGGTCAACGGCGGCCGGCCGTTCGGGTTCGCCGCACCGCCCGCCTACAGCCCCCGCGCGCGCAAGGCCTCGGCGTGGGCCTCGAAAAAGCCGCACGAGTCGAACGTGGCTGACGCCGTCCAGGACAGGCCGATCTGGCGGGCGTGGTCGGCGTCGAGCACGCCCAGCCGCTCGCCCCACCACCCCGACGCGGTCGGGACGATCCCGTCGTTGAGCCCGGCCGTCCGGTGCAGGATCCGGTTGGGGACGACGAGCGGGGGGTACATCGGCACGCCGGTGCCCTTGCCGGCCCGGGCGGCGTACGACGCGCACCACGCCTCGGGGACGGTCTCGTCGGCGGGGAACGTGGCGGCGGCGGCGGCCGGCACGAGCTCGGCCAGCGCCGCCGCCGCGTGGGGCGGGGCCGGCTCGTAGGCCGCCCGCCCGACGAACTCCATCAGGCCGATGGCCCACGCCCGGAGCCGCTCCGGCCGGCCGAGCACGAACGTCGCCAGCTCCGTCCCGCGGTGGGGCGTCGAGACCGTCACCAGGCTGGCGACCCGGCCGGCCCACGCCGGGTCCCGCGCCAGCCAGCGCGCGTCGAGTCCGCCCGTCGAGAACCCGACCAGGTTGAGCCGCTCCGCGCCCGTCTCGGCCACGATCCGCCCCAGGCGGTCGGCCCAGGCCGCGGCCCGGACGGCGACCGTGTCGTACGGGTTGACGTGGGGCGCGTAGGCCCAGACGCCGCGGCCCCGCAGGTGCATCGCCTCGGTGTGGAGCACGCCGCCCTGCATCAGGTTCGCCAGCGCGCCGAACCCGTGCATCAGCACGACCGGGTAGCGCGTCGGGCGGAGCGGCGGCTGGGGCATCGGCTCCAGCTCGACGGCCCGGCGGGCGACGGCCTCGGCGCGGCGGGACAGGGTCGAGAGCACGGTAGAGGGTGGAAAGGGAGGAGCGGGGCTCGTCCGGATCGAGCGTTCGGGAGGGCGGCCGGCTGCGCCGAGCCCGCGCGAGTCGACGGCCGCGGGTCGTAGGCCCGCCCGCGCTACATCATCATCGCCCACATCGCCAGGCCCGACGGGAGGGGGACCCGGAAGTTGTCGTTGAGGGGGATGGGGAGCGCTTCGAGGGCCGCGCCCACGACGGCGCCGACGGCGCACGCCACGAGCGTCAGCTCGGTGCCGGGCCACGCGACGACGCCCAGGCCGGCCCCGAACGCCGCGACGGCGTAGGCGGCGCTGCCCTCGACCGACTTCGGCGAGCCCGGCCACCGGTGCCGCCCGACCCGCCGGCCGACGACGGCCGCCGCCCCGTCGCCGATCATCAGCATCGCCAGGGCCGCCGCGGCGACGCCGGGCGGGAACGCCCACGCGCAGGCGGCGGCCGAGACGCACATCCAGGCCGCCCCGTTGAGCACGATCGGGCCGCCCTCCGGCGGCAGCTCCTCGGGCCGCATCATCCACCCGAACACCCGCCCGACGATGACCTCGCGGACGGCCGGGACCCGCTGGCGGGCCACGTCGAGGGCGACGGCCAGCGCGGCGAGCGCCGTCAGCGCGACGCGGGCGCGCGGCGCCGGCAGCACGAGGATCGCGACCGGCAGCACGAGCGCGCCGAGGTGGATCGCCTTGCGCTGGAGCTCGACGCGGTAGGGGAGGACGGGGGCGTGGTCGCTCATGGCCGGAACATACGTGGGGCGGCTCCTCCGTCCGGTAAGGCCCACGCGTCGATCTCGGCCCGGAACGCGGCGGTGGCCTCGGCCGGGTCGTCGGCGCACGCCACCGCCGACAGCACGGCGACGCCCCACGCGCCGGCCTCCAGGCACGGCCGGACGCGGGCGACGGTGATCCCGGCGATCGCGACGACCGGGATCCCAACGCCGGCGCACACCGCGGCGAGCCCGGCGAGCCCCTTGACCGACGCCGGGTCGGCCTTCGACGCCGTCGGGAAGACGGGTCCGAACCCGATGTAGTCGGCGCCGTCGGCTTGGGCGGCCCGGGCCGCGTCGAGCGTGGTGGCCGTCGCGCCGATCACGAGCGGCCTCGGCAGGCGGTCCGAGACGGCCCGGGCCGAGGCGACCGGGAGGTCCGTCGGGCCCAGGTGGACGCCCGCGGCGCCGGTCGCCAGCGCCAGGTCGAGGTGGTCGTCGACCAGGCACGCGACGCCGGCCGCCCGGCACGCCTCGACGGTCGGCCGCAGCGCCGCGAGCCGGTCGCGGACGTCGCCCGGCTTGTGGCGGAACTGGACCGTGTCGGCCCCCCCGAGCGCGGCGGCCCGGGCGAGGTCGGCGTGGGTCCAGCGCGACTGGAGCTGGGTGTCGGTGAGGACGTGGAGCCGCCCGGTGGGGAGCGTCGGCATGGGAGCGAGGAGGAGGGGGGAAGATCGCGTGCCCCGCGTCCATTGGCGGAGTCCCTGACCCGCACCCTCCGTAGGTTGCCCGTCCCCCTTCTTCGCCCTCCCGATGGCCGCCTCGCCCATCCGCGCCCTTGTCGTCGACGACGAGTCCGACGTCCAGTTTCTCTTTACCCAGAAGTTCCGCCGGGAGGTCCGGAAGGGGCTGCTGGAGTTCGTGTTCGCCATCAGCGGGGAGGAGGCGCTGGAGAAGCTCCGCACCGGCGAGGCGGCCGACGTGGTCGTGGTGCTCTCGGACATCAACATGCCGGGGATGAGCGGCCTCGACCTGCTCGCCGCCATCACGACCGAGTTCCCCGACCTCGAGGTCTACATGGTCACGGCCTACGACGACGGCCAGCTCGAGACGACGGCGCTCCAGGGCGGCGCGCGGGGGTACCTCACCAAGCCCATCGACTTTGGAACGCTCAAGGGCGAGGTGTTCGGGATCGAGCCGGCGTAGCACGTCGGCGAGGAGTTCGCTGCCGTTGTGCGGGCTCGTGGCGCCGGACGGGGGTGGACGGGTCGGAAGGGCTGGGGGTGGACGCCTTCCATCCTCTCCAGTCTCGATCCGCAGAGGTCCTCCTGTTTTCGTACCAGGACGGCCGGTGCTGTGTGTGGGTCTGCCTCCCTAACCCAGGAGCGTCGTTCCCGCGCACGCGGGAGTCCGGCCGGTCTCGCGGTCGATCGCAGCTGCCGGATCCCCGCGTGCGCGAGGATGACGGCATGGGAGGGGAATGGACCGACTGCGTGTCGACGTAGAGCGGGATCCAGGGGACGTCGACTCCGTTGGCACCGTACCAGGGCGGGCCGCTCCGCCGCGGCCGCGCGGGCCCGCCCCGTCTTGGGCATTCCCCGACGGCCCCGAGCAGGCGGCCTGTGTATCGTGTGTCCCCTCCGCAGCGGCACCGGGCTGTCATGGCCGACGACTCCACACCTCCCCCGTCTCTCCCGAAGGCCACCCCAAACGTTCGGGACGGGCTCGACCCCACGGACCCTCCGGGGCCACAACGGATGTCGAACGAGGCGCTGCGGTCGGCGAACGAGGCGCTCCGGGCCCAGAAGCGCGCGCTCGAAGCCAGGGTCGAGGCGCTGACCCGGTCCAACGCCGCCCTCCAGAGCTTGGCGGACCCGGCGGGAGTCGAGGACGTGACCCGGACCGTCGCCGGGGCTGACCTCGGCCACGCCCACGAAGACCTCGGCCACGCCCACGAAGAGGCGTTTCGGCGGGCGCTCCAGCACGAGGCCGCCGCGACGCTGGACCGGTTCGCCCTCTCGGCGCCGGCCCTGCCGGACGTGTTCGCCCGGGCGGTCGAGTTGGTGGCCGAGGCCGTCCAGGCTCCGCTCGCCGAGGTCCTCCGGCACGACGCGGAGACCGGCGCGCTCCGGCTCGAAGCGAGCGTTGGGTGGGCCGAGGACGCCGCCGACGACGTCGCCGAACAGGGCGACATCGTCTCGCAAAGCGAGCACGCCCTCGTCGCCGACCGGCCCGTCGTCGTGTCGGGCGCCGAGCCCCCGTCCGTCGGGCCCGACGCGGAGCTTGGCCGAGGTGCCGGGAGCGGGATCAGCGTGCGCGTCGAGGGCCCGGACGGGACGCCGTGGGGCGTCCTGGGCGTCCACGCTCGCGAGCCCCGGCGGTTCACGGACGCCGACGGCCGGTTCGTCGAGTCCGTCGCGGCCGTCCTGAGCGCCGCCTTGCGCCGCGAGCGGGACGAGGCGACGATCCGCGAGCAGTACGCCGAGATCGAGGCGGTCTACGAGGCCGCCCCGGTCGGGCTCGCCTTCATGGACAAGGACCTCCGCCACCGGAGGATCAACCGCCGGCTCGCCGACATCAACGGGGCCTCGGTCGAGGCCCATATCGGCCGACGGCCCCGCGAGATCGTCCCGGGCCTCAGCGACAAGATCGAGCCCCTGCTCCGCCACGTCGCCGAGACGGGCGAGGCCGTCGAGGGCGTCGAGATCCGGGGCCACACCCCGACCGACCCCGACGGGGAGCGGGTCTGGCTGTGCAGCTACGTCCCCGTCGCGGCCGACGGCGAGAGGGTCGGCGTGAGCGTCGTCGTCCTCGACATCACCGACCGGACGCGGGCGGAGGACGCCGCGCGGGCCAGCGAGGAGCGGCTCCGGCTGGCCATGGGGGCCGGCCGGCTCGGCACGTTCCGGCGCGACTTCGCCGAGGGCACGCTCGCCTTCGACGCCCGGTGCCAGGAGCTGTACGGCCTCCCCGACGGGGAAGCGGCCGCGGTCGCGCTCGACCGGGTCCACCCCGACGACCGGGGCGCGGTCGAGGCGGCCGTCGCCCGGGCCACCGACCCCGCCGACCCCGCCGACGACTACGCCGTCCGGCACCGGCTCCTGGTCGACGGGGAGGACCCGCGCTGGATCTCGGTCCAGGCCCGGGTCCAGTTCGACGGCGAAGGGCCCGGCCGCCGGCCGGCCCACATGATCGGGGTCGCCCTCGACATGACGGCGATGCGGGAGACCGAGCGCGAGCTCGAGGACGCCCGGGCCCAGCTCTCGCTCGCGCTCGCTGTGGTCGACGCCGGCACCTTCGACGTGGACCTGGGCTCGGGCACCGTGACCTACGACGACGGCTCGCAGCGACTGCTCGACCTGCCGTCCGAGATGGCGCTCGACGAGGCCTTCCGGACGATCCACCCCACCGACCGAGGGGGGGTCGAGGCCGCCGTCGAGGCCGCCACCGACCCCGCGGTCGAGAGCGACGTGTTCCGGAGCGTCCACCGCCAGCTCCGCCCCGACGGCCACGTCCTGTGGATCGCCGCCCACGGCCTGGCCCAGTTCGACGGGGACGGGCCGAGCCGCCGGCCCGTCCGGCTCCTGGGGACCCTCGCCGACATCACGAGGCTGAAGGAGGCCCAGGACGCCGCCCGCCGCCAGCTCGTCGAGATCGACTCGTACTTCGACGCGATCCCCGTGGCCATCGCGGTCTTCGACCAGGAGGGCCGCTACGTCCGCGTCAACGGGTCGATGGAGGCCCTCATCGGTCGGCCCGCCGCCGAGGTGGTCGGCCGGCTCCCCGCCGACGTGGTGTCCGGAGACCACGTCGACGCGAACGGTCCGTTCCTGCGCCGCGTCCTCTCGACCGGCGAGCCCGTCCGGGACGTCGAGATGTCGCTGCCGGCGCCGAGCGACTCGGAGGGCGGGCTCCGCGACTGGCTCCTCAACTTCGTCCCGTTGGTGGACGCCGGCGAGGTGACCGGGGCGACGCTGGTGGTCCAGGACGTGACCCCGCTCAAGCGCGCCCAGGCGGGGCTCGAGACGCTCACGGCCGAGCTCGAGGCGCGCGTCGTCCTGCGGACGACCGAGGTGCGGCGGCTGGTCGGCGACCTCACCGAGGCCGAGCGGCGCGAGCGGGGCCGCGTGGCCCAGATCCTCCACGACGACCTCCAGCAGCTCCTCTACGCCGTCCAGTTCAAGTTCGAGGCCATGCGCCGCGCGACGCCCCGCTCGGGCCCGGCCCTGCTCGACCAAGCCGACGACCTGGTGGCCCGGGCCATCCAGGTCACGCGGACGCTGACCGTCGACCTCCGCCCGCCCGTGCTCCGGGGCGAGGGGCTCGACCGGACGTTCGAGTGGCTCGCCCACCGGATGCACGAGGCCTACGGCCTCGACGTCACCGTCGACCGGGAGGGCGACGTCCAGGCGGGGAAGACGGTCCAGGTCCTGCTGTTCCAGATCGTCCGCGAGCTCCTGTTCAACGTCGTCAAGCACGCCGGGACCGCGTCGGCGACGATCCGGGTCGGGGGGGTCGAGCCCGACCGGGTCCGCGTCGTCGTGGCCGACAACGGGGTCGGGTTCGAGCCCGAGGACCCCGACGAGGGCGAGGCGTCCGGGGTCGGCCTGGTGAGCGTCCGCGAGCGGATCCGGCTGGTGGGCGGGTCGGTCTCGATCCGGTCGGCGCCCGGCGGCGGCTCCGAGATCGAGATCGTCTGTCCGTCCACGCTGTAGTCGGGGCGCGTGGGCCGTGCGACGCCCGCGCCGGTCCCCTCCGACACCGCGGCCTCGCCAAGGAGTTTCCCAGACTCGCGCCGCCCGCCCAGCCCGTATACTCGTCCGTCCACACATCCTACGAACACCCCTCCATTCCCACCATGGCCTCCCGCATCTTTCTCATCGAAGACCACCCGGTTATGCGAGAGGGCTACGTGAGTCTGCTCAACGCGGAGCCGGACCTCCGAGTCGTGGCCGAGGCGTCGTCGGCCGAGGAGGGGTTCGAGCTCGCGAACGGGCTCGACTTCGACATCGCCATCGTGGACCTCTCGCTGCCGGGCGTCAACGGGGTCGAGCTTATCAAGCGGCTCCGGTCGCTCGACCCCGAGGTGAGGGTGCTCGTGGTCTCGGCCCACGACGAGGCGCTCTACGCCGAGCGCGCGCTCCGGGCCGGCGCGCGGGGGTACCTCATGAAGCACGAGTCGGCCCGGCAGTTCGTGACGGCCGTCCGGACGGTCCTCGACG
This sequence comes from uncultured Bacteroidota bacterium, assembly GCA_963848075.1. GTDB lineage: Bacteria > Bacteroidota > Rhodothermia > Rhodothermales > Rubricoccaceae > Rubrivirga. The sequence goes on along the minus strand of CAWKCB010000004.1, from coordinate 618,649 downwards.
GCGAGCTCTACCTCAGCACGTCGCTCCAGGGCCGGTTCCTGCAGGACCGGTTCGGCCACTCCTCCGACTCGACGTCGTCGATCGAGCGGTTGACCGACCGCGAGCTCGAGGTGTTCGAGCACTTCGGGCGGGGCCAGAGCACCCGGGAGGTCGCCGAGGCGCTCGGGCTGAGCCTGAAGACGATCGAGTCCCATCGGGCCAACATCAAGCAGAAGCTGGGGATCGACCGGGCGGCCGAGTTTATGCAGCGGGCCGTGGTCTGGGTCGAGTCGCCGCTCCGGGCGCAGCGCTCGGCGAGCTGAGCCGGCGGCCGGGGCGTTCGGAGCCGTCAGGGGGCGGCGGCGGCTCTTCACCGAGTCTCGGCGCGTCCGAGGTTGTCGGGGTCGTCCGTCGGCCGCGTATATTCGGCATCCCGGCCGCTCGCGTTCGGGACTCGGTCGAGTAGCTCAGTTGGTAGAGCAATGGACTGAAAATCCATGTGTCGGCGGTTCAAGTCCGCCCTCGACCACCCCGCTGGGGATTCGCCGCTCGTCGGTTGAAGATCCAGCGGAGCGCGCCCAGGCGGTCGTCGGCCCTCGCGGCCGGCACTAGATTGGGCGCACCGATTCGGCCCGGTAGTTCAGTTGGTTAGAACGCCTGCCTGTCACGCAGGAGGTCGCGAGTTCAAGTCTCGTCCGGGTCGCTGACGCCACGACGCCCCCGCCTCTTCGGACGCGGGGGCGTCGTGCGTTCGCGGGGGCGCTGGGCAGAGGAGGGCCGCCGGAGCCTGGGACCGGCGCCGCCCTCGCCTGCGCGGGGGCAGGCCTCGCGGTGCCGGGCCTCCCGGGGTCCGAGCGATGGAGCAGGACTGTCCGGTAGGTGGAGACCGGAGTCTCGCTAGGTGGATGTCGGGCGAGGCGCGTTTCCGGGTGGACGCCGCCGCGCTCGATCCCGGCCCGTTTCGGTGGGGACCATTCCACCGGACGTCCGACAATGCGGCGTACCGAGCGCGTTCCCCGCCGGCCTGGGGGCGAGCGGTGCGCGGCCTCAGCCCCCGTCGCCCTCGGTCGGTCCCACCCCGTACAGCGCCCGCTCGACATCCCGGACCACGCCGACCACCGCCGGGTCGTAGAACGGGAGCGTCTGCGTGAGCACGACGACGCCGAGCCCGTCCGCCGGGTCGATCCAGAAGTGCGTGTTGTAAACGCCGGCCCAGCTGAGCGCGCCGTCCGGGCGGCCGTCGGGGGCGCCCACGGCGACCTGGAACCCGAGGCCGAACCCATCGCGCCCGGCCCCGAGCGGGAAAGGCGACGCCCGCGCCGGGTCCGTCCCCGGCTGCTCGACGACGGTGAGCCCGAGCTCGCCGAGCTGGTCCCGGGTCATCTCGGCCACGGACCCCTCGCTGAGGAGCCGGACGCCGGCCCGCTCGCCCCGGCCCAAGACCAGTTGCATGAACGCCGCGAAGTCCAGGGCCGACGACATGAGGTCGCCGTCACCACGAGGGAAGGGCTCGATCTCTGCCGGCCGCGGCGTCGCCGCCAGCCGGCCGCCGGCCCGCTGATACGTCGCCGCCAGCCGGGGGGCGTCGGCGGCGGACAAGCCGAAGCCGGTGTCGTCCATCCCCAGCGGGTCGAAGACGCGCCGGCGGAGGAACGCCTCCAGCGGCTCCCCGGCCACGGCCTCGACGATCCACCCGAGCTGGGCCGTCCCCATCCCGTACGTCCACCGCGCGCCGGGGTCGTGGACGAGCGGACCCTGCCGGGGCGAGACGTCCGTGTAGGTCTCGGCTTCGAGGAGCTCGTAGCTCGAGAAGGCGTAGCCGATCCCCGACGTGTGCCGGAGAAGGTCCCGGATGGTCACTTCGCGCGTGGCCGGCCGCGTCTCCAGCGCGCCCGCCGTGGTGTCGACGCGGACGAGGACTTCGCGGCCGGCCAGCTCGGGGAGGAAGCCGGACGCCGGCGCGTCGAGGTCGAGCCGGCCCTCCTCGACCAGCATCAGGGCGGCGAGCGACGTGATCGGTTTCGTCATCGAGGCGATGTCGAAGAGGGCGTCGGGGCGCATGGGCTCGCCTGGGGCCATCTCGCCGACGGCCCGGTGGTACACGACGCGGTCGGGCGTGGTCACCAAGACGACAGCCCCGGGGACTCGGCCGTTCTCGACGGCAGCGAGGAGGACAGCGTCGACGGCTGGGAAGCGGTCGGCCGGGTCGCCGCCGGGCCGGGACGAGGCGCACCCCGCGAGCCAGAGAACGAGGAAGGCCGTGAGGCGCCACGGAGTCCGTGGCCTGCGACTACAGAACGCGGAAGGTCGGTTCATGAGAGGATGGGTCGAGTGGGCAACGACGGACTTCGGAATCGACTACCCGCGCGCGGCCAGCACGCGGAGCGCGGCCACGAGCGTCTCGAGGTCGGCGGGGACGTTGTAGAGCGCGGGCGTCACCCGGACGGCGTCGCCCCCGGCGATGTCCGTCCGGGCTACGGTGAACAGCCCGAACTCTTGGTGGAGCGTCTCGGCGATGGCCCGGTTCGATGCGGTGTCGCCGCGGCCGTGCAGGCGGAAGCTGGTGATCGAGCCCACCAAGTCGGGGTCGTCCGGCGTCAGGATGTCGACGCCCGGGATCTCCCTCGCCGGGATCGCCCACAGGTCGCGCAAGTGGCGGAGCCGGGCCGTCTTGTTCTCGAGCCCGATGACGGCCTGGAAGTCGAGCGCGTCCGGGACCGTGAGGACGGCGGCGAAGTCGGGCGTCCCGACCTCGAGCCGGCGCTCGATGGCGCTGGGCTCTCCGGGCACGCCCAGGGCCGGGTCGATCCCGTCGATCCCCCGCTCGCGGATCACCATGGCTCCCACACCGAGCGGGGCGCCGATCCACTTGTGGAGGTTGAGCCCGACGTAGTCCGCCCCGAACCCGACGACGTCCATCGGCACCTGGCCCCACGACTGGGCCGCGTCGACGACCACGTCGACGCCGCGCGCGCGCGCGACCTCGGTGATCTCGCGGACGGGGTGGACGAGCCCGGTCTTGTTGTTGGCGTGGGTGAGGAGCAAGAGCCGCGTCCGGGGGTGGGCGTCGAGGGCCGCCGCGTAGGCGTCGACGACGGCCCGGCGCGTGGCCGGCTCCGGGATGGCGAGCCGAGCGACTTTGGCCCCGTGGCGCGCCGCGAGCCCGTCCATGAACCACTGCATCGAGTAGTAGTCGAGGTCGGCGTACATCACGGTCTCGCCCGGCCGGAGCCGGTTGTACTGGCCGATGAGCGCCCGGAGCGCCTCCGTCGCGTTCCGCGTCAAGGCGACCTCGCCGGGCTTGAGACCGAGCTCGTCGGCCACGCGCTGGCGGACGGCCTCGGCCCGCTCCGGCCACTCGGTGCGCGCGAAGAGCGAGCTCTCCAGGTTGACCCGGTCGACGTAGCGGTGGTGGGCCTCGCGGACGGGCGTCGCCATGACGCCCCAGTAGCCGGCCTCGAGCTGGGTCACGCGGTCGGTGACGGGGTAGTGGGCGGCGACGGCCCGCCAGTAGTCCTCGTCGCGGCCGACGTCGGCGGGCGGGCCGACGGGCCGAGTCGGAAGGGGCGGTCGGTCGGCCGTCCGGCCGGTGGCGAGGGGCGCGGCGGCGAGCGCGGCGGCGGAGGCCAGGCCGGCCCGGCGGAGGAAGTCGCGGCGGTGGGTCATGGGGGGGGAGGTCGGGTAGCGGGTTACAACTGGCGGAGGTAGCTCACCTTGAGCACGCCCTGTTGCTCGGGGAGGAACGCCTCCGGCGTCGCCATCTGGTCCGCCGTCGGGACGTAGAACCGGGAGTCGTTGACGACGAGGTAGACGAACGAGAGCGGGGCGGACTCCCATGGGACCCGCGCGTCGAGCGAGGCGAGGTCAGCGAGCGAGAGCGCGACCCGGGTCTCAGCGCCGACCAAGTGGCTCCGCACGTCGAGGCCGTCCACACCCAGCCCGCGCGCGTCGTCAAGCTCGTAGCGGAGCGCGATCGCGAGCCGGGGCGACGGGGCCGCGCTGGCGGTCGCCGCGAGCAGAATCGCGAGGAGAAGCCTGGATGGGACGGCGGTCATGGCGTGACGGTGACCGTGAGCGGCGGCGCGATAAAGTCGGCGTGGGTCCCGTGCCAGACCAGCCAGCGCAGCGCCGTGGTGCCAGGGCGGAGGCCCAAGAGGCGGTCGCCGTCGTCGGTCGGCTCGTGGAGGGCGTGGCCCTCGGGCGCCCACTCGGCGCGGACCGACAAGCCTCGGGCGAGGTCCGGCCGGATCTCGCGCCCGTCCAGCGCGATGACCGTGACCGCGAGTTCCAGCGTCTCGCCGGAGGCCACGGTCAGGCCTCCGGCGCCGGGGCCGGTCCACCGGGCGTTCTCGTCCGTCCGCGCGATCTCGGCGCCCGAGGCGTCGCGGACGACCATCTCGATGGCTTCGAGGTGGTCGGTCTGGTACCCGACGGGGTTGTCGCACGCGGCGAGCGCGAGGACGAGCAGGGCCGCTGGCGCGAGGCGGAGGAGGCGGGTCACAGGTCGATCCGGTAGGTGAGCACGACGTTCCGGCCCGGCTGCGGGGCCACGGACTTGATGCGCGAGAGCGGGTCCCGCCACGCCGTGTCGAGCGCGTTCTCGACCCGGAGCGCGACGGCGTGGACGGCCCCGCCCGCGGTGAGCTGGAACCCGACGTGGCCGCCGACGAGCACGCGGCCCGCCGTCGGGACGAACTCGCCTGGCAGCGCGGCGGGGCACCCGGCGGCGCCCGGCTCAGCGTCCAGGCAGGCGACGAGCCCGGGCGGCGGGGCGGGCACGCGTCTCTGGCGGGCTGCGGCGTCGAGCGTGAGGCCCGCGCTCAGGGCTAGGGGCCCGAGGCGGACGCCCTCGCGCGAGAGCGCCAGCCGGGCGTGCGCGGGCGGCATAAACGGGAGCGGCCGGTCGGCGTCGGTCGCGGCGTCGAGATCGGTCCCGTGGACCCACTGCGCGCCGAGGTCGAGCGTCCACCCGGCGAGCGGGCCTCCGGCGGGCTCGATCGCGAGGCGGCCCTCGGCGCCGACGAGCCGGGCGTCGGTGGCGGCGGCCTGGTAGACCTCGTAGCGGCGCAACCGGTAGTCGAGGAGCGGACGGCCCGTGGCCGCGTCCACGAGCGGGGCGTAGCGGACGTAGCCCGAGATGCGGCTCGCGTAAGCCGTCGCCTCGGCGCGGACGCCCGGCCGGTCCAGCCGCACGAACGCCTCGCCGCCCCAGCCGATCTCCGGCCCCAGCGTCGGGTTGCCGACCTCGTAGGCGTAGGCGGCGAGGTGCGGCCCGTTCGAGTAGAGCTCCTCGACGGCCGGCAACCGGACCGACCGGACGCCCGACACGCCGACCCGCCAGCCCGCCTCAGGCGCGATCACGAACGCGAGCGCGCCCGAGGGCTCGGCGAACGACGTGGCCCGGATGCCCGTCAGGCGGAGGCCGCTGGCGATGCGGCTGGAGGCGGTGTCGCGCGGGACCGTCCGCTCGGCGTCGAACCGCAAGCCCGCCTGCAAGGTCAGCGCGCCGACGGGCGAGCCCCCGAGCGGCTGCTCGTGGTAGGCGAAGACCGCCGCGCCGCGCTGGACGGCCGGGCGCGTCCCCGTCTGGCTCCCCGCCGCCGCCCAGTCTCGCCACAAGCCCGAGACGCCGACGCCGCCCCGCGCCGCGCCCTCGCGTCCATAGCTCCCGACCGCCCGCGCGCTCCCCACGAGTTGCCCGAACTCGGTCCCGACGAATCCGCCCAACTCGTACTCGGCTTGGTAGAACCGGCTCGCGCTCGCGTCGGCCTCGACCGACGCGAACGGCCCGATACGTTTGATCTCCGCTTCGGCGCGGGCGGTCTGGCGGTACAAGTCGACGTAGATGCCGCCGTCGTGGGCGCCGGGCAGCGTCACGCCGCCGAACGTGCTCGGGACCCCGTACGTCTGGCGCACGTCGCGGGCGGCGACGCCGACGCGGGCGCGGTCGCCGATCCAAGCCGCGCCTGCGCCCAGGGTGCGGGCGTCAAGGTCGGTAAAGGGGAGCGTGCCGCTCGGCGTGACCGTGTCGCCCGCGAACCGGCCGGATCCTTCGGCGCGCACCGCCAGAGGCCCCACCGGCGCGACGACCGAGCCGCCGGCGCCCGCGCCGCGCACGGCGCTCTCGCCCTGCGCCTGCCCGCTCACGGCGACCCGGTCGGGCCGCACGATCGGGACGTCCTCGCGCACCACGTCCACCACGCCGCCGAGCACGACCGACGAGTACAACAGCGCCGCCGGGCCGCGGACGACGTCGATCCGCTGCGCCGTGAGCGGGTCGACGGTCACGGCGTGGTCGGCGGCCGTCGTCGCGACGTCGCCGGTCGGGACGCCGTCCTCGAGCACGAGCACGCGGTCGCCGGTGAGCCCGCGCACCACCGGCTGGGCCGCGGCCGGGCCGTTGTAGCGCTGCCACAGTCCGGGCTCGCCGGCGAGCGTCGCGGCCACGCTCCCGCCGAGCCTCTGGCGGAGGTCCTCGCCCGAGAGCGAGAGCGAGGTCGGCAGCGCCGCCGCTCGTGCGCGGACGACGACCTCGCCCAGCGCCTGAGCGTCGGGCGCGAGCCGGATGACGACCCACGCCGTCTCACCTTGGCGGACGGCCAGCGTGTCCGACCGGCTGGCGTGTCCGACCGCCGACGTGAGGAGGACCGCCGGGCCTCCCCGGACGCCCTCGATGCGGAACGTGCCCTCGGCGTCAGCGGCGACCCCGCGCGTGGGGCTGGCGAGGCGGACCGTCGCGCCGGGCACGGGCGCGCCCGTCTCGGCGTCCACGACGCGCCCGGCGACGGCACCCGTCGCCGTCTGCGCGGCCGGGCCTCCGGCGGCGACCGCCAGCGCGAGGAGGACGAGGGCACGTGTGAGGGTCACGGCGCGGCCGGGACCGGGTCCGAGGTGATCGTCGCGGCAGGCGGCGACTGGTACCGCGTCGTCGAGCCGTCCAGGACGACGACCGTCGTGAGCGCGGTGCCCACCGAGCCCGCCGTCAGCGTGGCCGTGTCGCCGGCCGCGGACCACACCGCGACGGCTTCCTCGTCGGAGGTCACGCGGACCGAGACGCCCTCGTGAGCGGACGGGCGGGTCCACGACTCGCGCGGCGGCACGTCGTGGGCGAGGCCCGGCGCGTCGGCGGAGACGAGCCACACGCCGAACTCGGCCGGCTGGCCGACCGTGGCACGGAGCGTGCCGTGCCAGTGGTCGTCGTGGGAGTAGACGACGGAGCCGTCGGCGTGGGCGAGGACGACCTCGGCGACCTGGAGCGCGTCGGGGTCGGGGTCGATCTGGCCCGCGTCGCAGGCGGCGAGGCCGAGGGCGAGCGAGAGGAAAAGGAGCGTGCGCATGAGTTCGGGTAGCGCCAGAGGCCTCTGGCAATGAGCTAAGGAGGAGAAGGCACAGCCCTCCCAGAGCGCGATGGGGGCGTCTGGGAAGGCCGCACAGTGGAGGGTTAGGCGCCTAGCCCAGCGTCCTCCAGCGCCTCGTCGGTCCCGACGAGCGTCATCACGCCCGGGGTGAAGTCCAGCGTCCACGTCTGGGTGATCTCGCCCGTCGCGATGCGGACCTCGCGGATGGTGTTCGCGGCGGGGTCCGAGACGTAGGCGAAGACGCCACCCGCGACGACGGCCGGGTAGGCCGTCCCGCGCGGGATGGGGTCGGCCGGCATGGCCCCGGCGACGTTCGCGACCGAGTGCTCGACCTGCCGGGTGCTCCCGTCGAGGATGTGGAGCGTGCCGTCGAGCCCGAGCGCGAGCATCTCGCGTCCGCCCGGCGTGAACACGTAGCCGCGGGCCCACGGGGTCCGGCCCGGGAGCGTCATCATCTTGAGCGCGCCAGAGGCCCGGTCGTAGATGGCCGGGCCGAGGTTCTCACCGCCCGCGGAGAAGTGCGCCACGAGGTACGGCAGGCTTCCCGAGCCCTGGAGCGTGCCGGTCCGCGCGCCGTCCGGGAGGCCGGCGGGGTTGGACACCTTGGTCGCCGTGACCGCGCTGCCCTGCCGCTGGACGACCAGGACGCCGTCGTCGCACCCGAACGCGACCATGCCGCCGGAGCTGTGGGCCGAGCCGTGGAGCCGGGGGCAGTCCTCGAACGCTCGGGCGAGCGCGCCCGAGGGCAGCCCGTGCGCCGTGACGCCGACGGGGAGCGTCTCGCCATCGACCGGCTTTGTGACGAGGGCCATGTCGGGTCCGATCGCGACGGCCGTCCCGTGGTGGGCGATCCCGCTCCCGATCGTCGTGACCGACGGCGTGCCGCCGGCTGCGATCTGGCGGGCGTCGAAGAACCGGGCCTCCCCGGTCCCGTCGTAGAACCCGGCGATCATGCCGTCGGCGTAGGTGAGGTGGACGAGGTTCTCGCCGGGGACGGAGAACGAGTGGAGCGCCGGGGCCTGCTCTACGACGCGTCCGCCCTGCGCGAACACGCCGCCGTCGATGACCTGCAGGGGGCCGTTCGTCGGAGCGACGAACGCGTACCGCCCGGTCTCCTCGGTCATGAAGTACGCGCGGACGGGGCCGGCGAGCGTGATCTGCCCGACGGCGCTGCCGGTCGCGACGTCGAGGGCGCGCACGGTCGGCGCGTCGGCCTCGGCGACGAGGAGCCGGCGCTGAGTCCCGGCGAGGTCGTCGTCGGGGTCCGGGCTGGACGAGTCGCACGCGGCGAGCGAGAGGGCGGTGACGGCCACGAGGGCCAGGTGGGGGAGACGGTGCAGGTACATGGGGGTATGGTGCGTCGCGTGTGGTGGAGAGGGTCCGCCGGCCGGGCTTCCCCGGCCGGCGGGTACCGGCCGGCGCCGCACACACTCGGCGCCGACCAGCGAGGGATTCAGGTGAGGACCGCCGCGCCGTTCGGGTCGCCCGTAGCAGGCGTCAGCCCGCCCGTGGCGGAGCACGACGGAGGGTCCTCGGGTGGTCGAGCGGTGGGCCGCGACGGGCCTCGGTAGGGCGGGAGGTCCGGGCCGCCGGGACTGAAGTCCGCGCGGCGTCCCGGCGAGCGTCACGCGCGACGGACCCTGGGTGGGCGTCGTCCGCGCGTCGTCCGCCGTCTGACCTCGGGGACCAGGCGCGCCTCGCGCTCCGGTCGAAGGGAATCAGCTACGGCTCACGCACGTTGGCGCGTGGAGCCGTGGCTGGCGGCGGGCTACGCCGCCGCGGGAGGGCCACGCCCCTCCGGCGTGGCGACGTCCGTCTGGACCGCCGGGGCCTCCGGCGGTGGGGCCGACCGCTCGAGCCCGACGACGCCGGCGTAGAACGGGAGCACGGCGCGCTCGGAGCCGAGCAGTTTCTGGATGTGGGCGCAGTCGGGGCACTCGCCCGCATGACCGCCCAGCTCGCTCTCGCCCGCGTGGGCGACCCCGTCGGCGACCTCGACCGGCGCCTCGTGCCCGTGCCCGGCCCAGTGCACAGCCGGGGCGACGACCGCGCCGAAGACGGCGACCGCCAGCAAGGCAAAGGCGAACAGAGGGCGGGACCCGGTCACGTCGCCATGATAACCGCAACACGTGCTCGACCGAGTTAAATCGTTCGGTTGCCTCTCGGCTGCGGGAGAGGCTGTCTAGGTGGCGCCCTCCGCTCTCGGTAACGGTGACCAGCGGTAATGGTGACCAGTGCCTCTTGGGTCCGCGCACCGATCCGCCGCGGGACGCCCTTAGCTTCGACCACAGCTCCTCGGTGGGGTGGTCGGGTCCCTCCGTGGTGACCGCGCTCAGCGCTCGTCTCTGGAGAGTCTCGGCACAGAGCCTAGAACACGCCGCCCTGGCCCCAGGAGAGCTTGTCGCGGATCGTCCCGAAGTAGTCCCGGTCGGGCAGCGTCACCAGGCGGACGACACGCTCGGCCCGGCAGATGCGGACCGTCGCCCCGCCGTCGAGCAGCGTCGAGACGCCGTCGCAGGCGAAGGCGAACGGGTGGCCCCTCGTCTCGACGTGCAGCACCAGCTCGGCATGGCACGGGAGCACGATGGGCCGGGCCGTCAGCGTGTGGGGCGCGATCGGGGCCACGACGATGACCTCGGTGCCCGGCGTCAGGATGGGGCCGCCGACCGAGAGCGCGTAGGCCGTCGAGCCGGTCGGCGTGGCCACGACGAGCCCGTCGGCCCAATACGTGTTGAGGCGGTCGCCGTCGACGGTCGCCTCGACCTGGATCATGCTCGTCGTCCCCGACTTGTCGACGACGACGTCGTTGAGGGCCCACGCGGGGACGTCGCCCAGGCCGTCGCGGTCGACCTCGACGGCCAGCGTCATCCGCTCCTCGACGCCGGTCCGCCCGGCCTCGATGGCCTCGATGGCCGTCTGGACCTCGGACACCTCGGCCTTGGTCAAAAACCCCAGCCGCCCGATGTTGACGCCCAGGATCGGGACGCCGTCGGCGCCGTGGGCCGTTCGCAAGAGCGTGCCGTCGCCGCCGAACGACAGCAGGACGTCGGCGCCGTCGGCCGGGTCGTCGGTGGCGTGCTCGGCGGCGTCGGCGAGGTGGCGCTCGGCCAGGCCGTCGGCGAGCGGGCGGGCGAGCCGGTACGGCAGGCCCTGGGCGCCGAGCCAGCCGACGAGCGCGTCGAGCGGCTCCCAGAGCGCGTCTTTCGTCGTGTTGCCAGTAATGCCGTAGGTCATGGGCGCGTCGGGGGGACGTGGGTACGTCGCCGGCCGGGCTACGTTCACGGTCGGTCTCGCCGCTCCCTCTCGCTCATGCACGTCGTCATCGTCGGAAACGGGATCGCGGGCGTGACGGCCGCACGCCACGTCCGCAAGGCGGACGCCGAGGCCCGGATCACACTCGTCTCGGACGAGACCGGGGATCCGTTCGCGCGGACGGCGCTGATGTACGTCTACATGGGCGTGCTCACCCAGCGCCACACCTGGCTCTACGACGACCGCTTCTGGGCCCAAAACCGGATCGACCGCGTCGCCGGCCGGGCGCACGCGCTCGACCCGGGCCGCCGCGTGCTCGCGCTCGACGGCGGCGACCTCGCCTACGACCGCCTGCTCGTCGCGACCGGCTCCGTCCCGATGATCCCCGACTGGCGCGGCGCGGACCTCGACGGCGTCCAGGGCCTCTACCACCTGGCCGACCTCGGCCGGATGGAGGCGAGCACGGCGGGCGTGGAGCGGGCCGTCGTCGTCGGCGGAGGGCTGATCGGGGTCGAGCTGTCGGAGATGCTGCGCACGCGCGGCGTGGCCGTCACCTTCCTGGTCCGCGACGAGCGCTACCTGCCGCGCGTGTTTTCTCCCGCCGAGAGCGCCTTGGTGGCCGACGCGATCCGGGCGCACGGCGTCGACCTCCGGTTCGGTGCCGAGGTGGCCGAGGTGGAGGGGGCGGGCCGGGTCGAGGCCGTCGTGACCATGGACGGAGAGCGGGTCGCGGCCGGGTTCGTCGGCGTCGGGACGGGCGTCCGCCCGAACGTGGCGTGGCTGGGCGACGCCGTCGAGACCGACCGCGGCGTGTTGGTGGACGACCAGCTGCGGACGTCGGCCGAGCACGTCTGGGCGGCCGGCGACTGCGCCCAGTTCCGGACGCCGCCGACGGGCGTGCGCGCCGTCGAGCCTATCTGGTACACGGCCCGCCTCCAGGGCGCGACGGCCGGCGTCGGGATGGCGGGCCAGCCCCAGCCCTACGCACCCGGCGTTTTTTACAACTCGGCCAAGTTCTTCGACCTCGAGTGGCAGGTCTACGGCACCGCCGGTGGCCACGGCGACGACTGGGAGTGGACCGACGGCGCCCGGAGCCTGCGCGTCCGCCACGCCGACGGCGCGGTCGTCGGGGTGAGCGCGCTCGGCGTCCGCTTGCGGCAGACGGTCTGCTCGCGGTGGGTCGAGGAGGGGTGGCCGCTCGACCGGGCCCTGGCCGACCTCGACGCGGCCCGGTTCGACCCCGAGCTGTCTCCCGCGCTCGTGACCTGACGCACGTCGCCGTCCGACTGGCGGACACGATGAATCGTGTCCCTACGCGTCCGGAGCTGATTCCTGATCCCCGATTCCTCATGCCCGTCTCCGGCCTCCCGCTCTACAACCCCGACCCCGACCTCGCGCTGTTCGCGAACCCCGCGTTCCGGCCGACCGTCGTGCAGCGAGCCGGGCTCGTGCTGGTCGCCGTCGGGCTGGCCGCGTGCGTCGTCGCGCTCGCGAGCGGGCTCGGGGCGGCCTACCCGCTGGCGTTCGGGCTGACGGCGCTCGCGGGGATCGGCGGCGGCGGCGTGCTGTATGCGCTGGCGGGGCTCGCGCGTCCGGCGGGCGTCCGGACGGAGGGGACCATGTTCTCGTCGAACGAGGCGAGGGGCGCCGTCGGCTGGGCGATCGGGCTGGCGCTGACCGGGCTCTACGTCGTCCTGTACTTCTGGCCGGCCGGGCTGGCGGGGCTGATCCCGCTCGCCGACCCGCTGTCGCAGGCGCTCCGCGGCCAGCCGGCGACGCTCGACAACGGCGGCCAGTGGTTTCTCTACACGACGCTCTACACGCTGGCCGTCGCCGTGATGGGCGTCAAGGCGCTCGTCCGCTACCGCCACAGCCGGTACCACGTCGTGCGGACGCTGAGCGTGATGTTCTTCCAGACCGTGATCGCGTTCGCGCTGCCGTTCTTCCTGGTCGCCGTCCAGCAGCCCGAGCTGTACGTCCACTACACGTGGCCGCTCGACTACGACCTGTTCTTCCCCTGGAAGATGGCCGAGCTGCGCGCGGACGGGCTGTTGGGCGTCGCGATGCTGGTGTGGGGCGCCGTGCTGATCGCCGTCGTGACGCCCGTGCTGACGTTCTTTTTCGGGAAGCGGTGGTACTGCTCGTGGGTCTGCGGCTGCGGCGGGCTCGCCGAGACGGCCGGCGACCCGTACCGCCACCTTGCCGACACGTCCGAGACCGCGTGGCGGATCGAGCGCTGGCTCGTCCACGGCGTCCTGGCCGTCATCACCGTGGCGACGGTCCTGCTTTGGGTCGCCGCCGTCGCCGACGTCGGCTGGCTCGACGCCGTGGCCGGGACGGTCGGCTGGCTGTACGGGCTGCTCATCGGGTCCATCTTCGCGGGCGTCGTCGGGGTCGGCTTCTACCCGATCTTCGGGAGCCGGGTGTGGTGCCGGTTCGGGTGCCCGATGGCGGCGGTCCTGGGGTTGCAGCAGCGGTTCTTCTCGCGCTTCCGGATCACGACGAACGGCGGCCAGTGCATCTCGTGCGGCCAGTGCTCGGCGTACTGCGAGATGGGGATCGACGTGAAGTGGTACGCCCAGCGCGGCCAGAACGTGGTCCGCGCGAGCTGCGTCGGGTGTGGCATCTGCGCGACCGTTTGCCCGCGCGGCGTGCTGAAGCTCGAGAACGGGCGCGACACGTCGGGCGCGAGCCGGGCCGGCGTCCCGGTCAACAACCTCATCGAGGACCTCGACATCCTGGCGTAGGACGCGGGCCCAGGCTCGAACCCCGAGCGCGTCGGCTCGTCCCACGCCCCCCACACCACGTCTCCCGTCCATGGCCATCCAGCCTGCTCCTCGCCCCGTCACCGTCGGCCGCGCCCTCGTCCTGTTCGTCCTCTACACGGTCGTGTTCGCCGTCGGCGGTGGGCTCGCGGCGGGCATCATGGCGTTCGTGTTCGAGGCCGTCGCCAGCACCGGCACCGACTACGACGACGTCGTGTACGCGATCACCTTCGGGGTGACGGGCTTCATCGCGTACCGGCTGGCACAGCGCGTGGCCGAGGGGTAATCGCGGTCAAGGCGCTTCTGCGAATGCGTCGACCGGCTTCGGCTCCCGCTTGACGACGGGCCTGTCGCACTCCCGCCGCGCCCTCTCGCGAGCGTGACGGAAGAGCGCAGCGACGTCGTAGTCGAACCGGGCTGCGTACGCCTCGCGCACCGCACGGACGCCGCCGATCACCTCGTCTCTGGTTTCAGTCGTCTCGGTCATGGGTCGCTCCGGAGGAGTTCGTCTGGCGTGCAGATCACGGACGGCTTGTAGCCCTCGGAACGACAGGCCCGTTCGATCCGATCCCGGAGCACGGCGTTGGCGATGTGCTTGAAGTTCCACGTCAGCAGGTAGTCCATTCCGCCCACGGCGGCGACGGCGATGTGTGCCGCGTTCGCGGCGGCCTTCGGGGGCAGTGGGACGTCTCGAAGTCTTCACGGCAACTCAAAAGTAGCGTCTGAGTGACAGGAGCACGAGATTGGGTATTGGTCCGAGCGTAAGCTAGACACTGTCTCCCCCGAATCTGTACCACTTGATCCCACCACCCCAAACTATAGCTGCCATGACGTACTTCCTCCATCGATGTGCGGGCGCTTCCCTACTGTTCGTCTGTGTTCTGGCATTTGTGCCAACTCTGAGAGCTCAGAACATGTCTGAGAGAGCGAGGCGCATGGTAATATTTGAAGCGAATGATAACGTCATCAAAATTGATACTTCTATTTTCAGAATATCATTCACTTACCAAGACTTCAGCGTTAGGAACGCGGATAATGGTCTAGGCGAGCTTGTTGCTATATCTAGTCTAGAAAAATTTAGTACTACGGCAAATATTTGTAAAATTCCTGTAAAAGTCAAGTCCAGGCTAATGTCAGATTGGATAGCTGTATTTAAACCTGATTCAATTGAGCGAGTTTATAGCCCTAGAAGAAACGCCAGGCCTGGAGATCCGGATCTGACAGACAATTTCATTGCTCTGATGAACACGCCAGAACAGGTTGAAGAGGCTGCGGCAGCTCTTGCTAAAATACCAGGAGTCAAGTATGCTTTTAAGTCATTCGATGATCAAATTGACTAATGATAGCTCGCAAAATGACTCGTAGTGGAGCAAAAATATCGATGTCATTTGCTGGTGTCATGTTTGCCGAAGTGACCGCCTACGATGTGACCGGCCGTCGTGTAGCCACGATTGCCTCCGGCTCTCACGACGAGGGCGTCCATGAACCAGGGGTCAATGGGATCAGACTCTTGCCGGGAGTCTACGCGATTCGCGCGATGGCTGGCGATTAGATGTCCACCGTGGTGCGGTAGAAAAAGGTCAGAGCCATGGGCCCAGCGCGTAGCCGAGGGGTAGATCGTGCGCCGCGCCGGGTCTATGGCCCGACACGCCCCCCGCCCGATGCTGTCGAGAGTCTGGAGCAGCGCCGTCCTCGGCGTCGACGCGCTCCCCATCGAGATCGAGACGCACATCGAGCCGAACCTCCCACGGTGGACCGTGGTCGGGCTGCCCGACGGGGCCGTGCGCGAGAGCCGGGACCGGGTGTGGGCCGCGCTCAAGACGTCGGGCCTGCCGACGCCACGGGGCGCCGTCACCGTCAACCTGGCCCCGGCCGACGTCCGCAAGGAGGGGTCGGCGTACGACCTGCCGTTGGCGCTCGGCCTGCTGGCGGCCATCGGCGACGGGTTGATCGAGCAGTCGGTCTTGGACCAAGTCGTGATCGTGGGCGAGCTCGGGCTCGACGGGGCCGTCCGCCCGGTCCGCGGCGTGTTGCCGATGGCGGCCGGCGCGCGGAAAGAGGGCCGGCGGGCGATGTTGGTCCCGCCCGAGAACGCCGCTGAGGCCGCCGTCGTGGAGGGGCTGGAGGTGTACCCGGTGGCCACGCTCAAGGAGGCGTTCGACTTCCTGACCCGGTCCGGCGGACGGGGCACGCCCGAGGAGACCCGCGTCCTGGACACGACGGCCGTCCCGGACGACGGGCCCGACTTTTCCGACGTCCGCGGCCAGGGCCTCGTCAAGCGCGCGCTCGAGGTCGCCGCGGCCGGCGGCCACAACGCGCTGATGATCGGGCCGCCCGGGTCGGGCAAGACGATGCTGGCCCGGCGGCTCCCGTCGATCCTGCCGCCGCTGTCGCCGGCCGAGGCGCTGGAGACGACCAAGATCCTGAGCGTGAGCGGGCGGTCGAACGGTCGGGGCGGGCTCGTCGCCCGGCGTCCGTTCCGGTCGCCGCACCACACGATCTCGAACGCGGGGCTCGTCGGCGGCGGGTCGAACCCGATGCCGGGCGAGATCTCGCTGGCCCACAACGGCGTCCTGTTCCTGGACGAGCTGCCCGAGTTCGACCGGCCCGTGCTGGAGGTCCTGCGCCAGCCGTTGGAGGAGGGCGAGGTGACGATCGCACGCGCTCGGGCGACGGTCCGCTACCCGGCCCGGGTCATGCTGGTGGCCTCAATGAATCCGTGTCCGTGCGGCCACGCCGGCGACCCGACGCGGGCGTGCGTCTGCGCGCCGGGCCAGGTCCAGCGCTACCTCGCCAAGGTGAGCGGCCCGCTGCTCGACCGGATCGACTTGCACGTCGAGGTGACGCCGGTCCCGTTCGACGACCTGAACCGGCGCGAGAACGCCGAGCCGAGCGCGGCCGTCCGCCAGCGCGTCGTGGCCGCGCGCGAGCGGCAGGGGGCTCGGTTCGCCGGCACCGCAGGCCGTTATTGCAACGCCCAGCTGACGACCCCCGAGGTCCGTCGCTGGTGCCGGCTCGACGACGCCAGCCGCGGCCTGCTCAAGTCGGCCCTGACGCGGCTCGGCCTGTCGGCCCGGGCCCACGACCGGATCCTGAAGGTGGCCCGGACCGTGGCCGACCTGGCGGGGGAGGAGGCGGTCGGGGCTGCCCACGTTGCGGAGGCCATCCAGTACCGCTCGCTCGACCGCGCTGGCTGGGGCCTCAGCGGGTGACTGGTGGGGGAGACCTGGGTGGGGAGTCGCGGTCTGCGGCCGGGACGAAGAGGGTAGGGGGAGCGCTCCGGCGCGGGCCCTCCGGCCCCTCCGCTCCTTCCACTCCCGAAAGGCCGCAGTATGCCATCGGCCGCGGCCCCTACCCTACGTCCACCCGGTCGCCGTCGTGGCCCCACGCGGTCTCCCGGAACGTGCGGCGGGCGTCGGCCAGGCCCTCGTCGGTGGCGCCGTACGGGGCGTGGACCAGGACCAGGCGGCCGGCCCCCGCGCGGGCCGCGACGTCGGCGGCCTCCTCCGGGGAGCTGTGGACGCCCGCGAGCGAGCCCGTCCCCTCGTGGATCAGGACGTGGGCGTCCCGGGCGAGCTCGACGACGGCGTCGCAGCGGGCCGTGTCGCAGGAGTAGGCGAGGCAGGCGTCGTCCGACTCGAACCGGAGCCCGATCGTCGGGACCGGGTGGTCGACCGGCGTGGCCGAGACGCGGAACGCGCCCAGGTCGGCGACCGGAGCCCCAGCGTCGGGCGCGACCGGGTGGTAGCGGCGCTCGGGCACGCCGACCCACTTGCGCGTGTCGAACACGGCGAACAGCGTCTCCGCCTTGACGAGCGTCTCTTCCGGTCCGTAGACGTCGAGCGGCTCGCGGCGGCCCATCAGCCACAGCTTCTCGAGCAGGAGGGGGTAGCCGGAGAGGTGGTCCGGGTGCTCGTGTGTGAGGACGATGGCGTCGAGGGCGACGGGGTCGAGCCCGCCGGCGACCATCCGCTGGATCGCGTCGCCGCCGCAGTCGACGAGGACGAGGTAGCCGGCGTGCTCGATGGCCAGCATCGTCGTCGTACGGTCGGGGCCGGCGTGCGCGGAGCCGGTGCCGAGGAGGTGGGCCGTCATGGGGCGGGGGGAAAGCGGAGTCTAGCGCCCGCCCCGGACGCCGCGCACGAGGAATCGGCCCCGTCTCTAGGAATTGGGGCCACGCCGAGTCACGCCTTGCGGGCGACGACGTAGGCGCACAGGCCGACGAGCGCGTCGCGGGCCTCCGACGGCGGGAACTCGCGCAGGGCCTCGGCCGCGTCGGCAGCGAGCGCCTCCATCCGGCTCCGGGCCGCGGCCAACCCGCCCGAGGCGGTGACGAACGCGACGACCTCGGCCACGTCCGCCTTGCTCTTTTTGCGGCGGCGGACGATCCGGCGGATCCGCTTGCGGGCCGCGTCGTCGGCGCGGTCGAGGGCCAGGATGAGCGGCAGCGTCATCTTGCGGTCCTGGAGGTCGAGCCCGACCGGCTTGCCGGGCGCCGCGTCCGGGTCGTAGTCGAACAGGTCGTCGCGGATCTGGAACGCGAGCCCGACGGTCTCGCCGATGGCCTTGGCCCGGGCGATGGCCTCGTCGTCGGCCCCGGCGGAGGCGGCGCCGGCGGCGAGGCAGGCGGCGATGAGCGAGCCCGTCTTGTCGGCGATGATCTGGAAGTAGCGGTCCTCGGTCATGTCGAGCCGCCGCGCCGTCTCGAGCTGGAGCAGCTCGCCCTCCGACATCCGGCGGACCGCGTCGGACGTGATGTGCAGGAGGTCGTAGTCGCCGGCGTCGAGCGCCAGCAGGAGCCCGCGCGACAGGAGGTAGTCGCCCAACAGCACACCGGCCTTGTTCTTCCACAGCGCGTTGATCGACGCCACGCCGCGCCGGGTCTCGGCCTCGTCGATCACGTCGTCGTGGACCAGGGTCGCCGTGTGCAGGAGCTCGACGAGCGCGGCGCCTCGGTAGCTCCGCTCGGTGATCCCGCCCGCCATCTCGGCCGACAGCAGCACGAGCGTCGGCCGGATCTGCTTGCCCTTCCGCTTCAACAGGTACTGGACGACGGTGTCGAGCAGGCGGACGCGCGACCGCATCGCGTCGCGGAAGTGCCGACGGAACACCTTGAGGTCGTCGGCGACGGGCGCCTGGATCGCCGTGAGGCCCTGGGGCGTGGTCTCGGACAGAGGGGCGAGCGCGACGGGCACGGCGGCGGTCGGTTGGTTTTCAGTCGGGAGTGAAAGAACGTACCGCCAGGCGCCCGTTCGGTTGCGTCCCCGCCGCCCCTCCGACGATTCTACACCCGGTCGAGCGCCGGGTACAGCGCCCGGCCGACCGCGCACCGGGCGCACCGGCCCTCGTGGCAGTACGCCCGCGCGAGCTGATGGACGCCCTGCGCCTCGGCGGCCGACCGGGGCCGGAGGCCCAGGTCCGCGAACCGCCGCGTCACGTGGTCGGACGAGGCGGGGAGCGCGTCGTAGGCGTCGAGCACGGCCGTCTCGCGGTCCGGCGCTTCGCGCTGCTCGGCGTCGAGCAGCAGCACCGGGAGCACGGCGTCGGCCAAGACGCGGACGGCGCGGGTTCTTCCGAGGGGCGCCGAGCCGTCGGGCGGGGCCGGCCGCAGGCGGTCGAGCGCGGCGTCGGTCCCGGCGGCGAGCGCCTCGGCGAGCGTGTCGACGGCGTCGCGTCGGAGCGGCCCGCCCGGGGCGAGCCAGGCCGCCGCCTGGGCGATCCGCCGGAGCGGTGCGTTCGCGGGTCGGCCGCCACGTCGCCACGCCTCGGGCCGCATCGGCGAGACCGAGACGGTCGACGTCGCCGAGTCCTCAAACAGGTCGGCCGCGCCGAGGCCGGACGCCGCGAGCAACGCCTGGTGGATCGCCGGCCCGTCGAGCGTGCGGAGGGCCGCCAGCGGGAGCCGCTCCGCCAGCGCCTCGAAGGCGTCCGCGTTCGCCTCGTAGCCCAGCGCCCGGATCATGCGGCGGGTCAGGAGCCGGTCGAGGTCGGGCCGCTGCCCGTAGGCGCGCCCGAGCTGGCGGGCCCGGTCGCGGAGCCGCTCCGTCCCCAGGTGGCGGACCCAGGCGCGGGCGAGCGCCGGGTCGACCTCGTCCCACCGAGGCGCGCAGCGGGGCGCCTCCGTCGGCTCGACGTGGAACGCGCGCAGGAGCGCCCGCAGCGAGCGGTCGAGGTGGGGGAGCAGCACCAGCTCCGGCAGCACCGACCCGTCCGCCCGCCGCAGCGTCCCCGTCCGCCGGTCGGCCGCCAGCACCACGTGGAGGACGACGCGGTCGTAGGCCGGGTCCCGGTGGTGGCCGTGGGCCTCCCACGCCGCGCTCGTCGTGTGGACCTCGACGTCGCCGGCCCACAGGATCTCGTCGATCACGACGCGCGCGTCGCGGACGTCGGGGCCGGAGTCGGTGTTGAGGCGGCCCCGGTCGAGCAGGCGGACCGTCTGGCCGTCGGTCGTGCGCAAGCCGTCCGCCGCGAAGAGGCCGCGGACCCAGGCGTCTTGGATGGCGGCCTCGGGCAACCGGGCGATCCGGTCGGCGGGCTCGGCGACGAGCGGTTCTCGGACGAGGGCGTCGGCCATGGTGGGCGGGGGCGGATCTGGCCCCTAGACTCGCGAGGCCATCTGATCTACCCCCGCCTCCCCACGCTCCGGCCACGCCGAGCCGACACGAAGCCGCCGGACGGGGGGCTACTCGTCCTCGTCGGCGTCGGTCAGGCCGGTCGCGAGGTCACGGTCGACGAGCCAGATCAGCGTGCCCTCGACGTTGACGCGGGCGGCGGGTGGGCCCTCGGCCTCCCCGTCGTAGGCGTCGAGCACGTCGGCGAAGGCGCCGCGCTTGCCGACGCCCGCGGCGGCGACCAGGCACAGGCCGGCCCGGCTCAGCGCCGGGAGCGTCAGCGTGAGTCGGTCGCGGACGGCGGCCGAGGCCGGGCCCGTGCCGGGCGTCACGCGGCGGTCCTCGACGTCGAGCGCGGCCGTGCCGGGGAAGAGCGACGCCGTGTGGCCGTCGTCGCCCATCCCGAGGTGGAGCACGTCGAACCACAGGTCGTCGCCGAAAAACTGCTCGAGCGCCTGCTCGTAGACGGCCGCCCCCTCGTCCGGCGGGCACGTCCCGGGCATCTTGTGGACGTTGGTGTCGGGGACGCCGGCCGGGGCCAGGAGCGTCCGCACGGCCATGGCGTAGTTGCTCTCGCCGTGGTCCGGCGCGACGCACCGCTCGTCGCCCCAGAACACGTGGACGCGGTCCCAGGCGATGCCCTCGGCCTGGGCCAGCCGTTCGTAGGCCGGCACCGGCGTCGAGCCGCCGGTGAGGCACAGCGTCACCCGGCTCTTCTCCGCCAGCGCCGCCCGCAGCGCCGTCGCGGTCCGGTCCGCCAGGGCCTCGGCGACGGCTCGTTTGGAAGGGAGGACGACGATCTCGGCGGTCATGGGACGCAGGTGGACAGGTGGGGAGCGGAACGCGGGGCGGTCGGGCCTCGCCCCGTCCGCTCAACCTCCCAGCGCCTCAACAGTTCTCGACGGCGTCGCCCACCTCCTCCGGCAGCGGCGCCTCGACGAGGCGTCCGGCCGCGTCCGGGCCCCAGGTGCGCGAGGCGTACTCGTGGACGGGGAGGTCGGCGTGGTCGAGGACGGCCTCGTAGATCCGCCACGCCTCCTCGGCCTCCTCGGCGTGGACGAACAAGGTCGGGTCGCCCTCGGCGATGTCGCGCAGCAGCGTCTCGTAGGCGTCGGGGAAGCGGCCGAACGAGTCCTCGTAGCGGAACGACAGCTCGCGCGTGGTCACGGCGAACCCGTCGCCGGGCATCTTGACGTCGAACGACAGGCGGAACCCCTCGTCGGGCTGGAGCCGCAGGCGGAGCACGTTGGGCGTCGGGTCGCAGTCGCCGGCGCTCTGGAACAGCGTGACCGGCGGGCGCCGGAACACGACGGCGATCTCGCTGACGCGCTCGGCCATCCGCTTGCCCGTCCGGAGCACGAACGGGACGCCCTGCCAGCGCCAGCTGTCGACGTGGAGGCGGACCGCCGCGAACGTCTCGGTCCGGGAGCCCGGGTCGACGCCGTCGTGGTCGGCGTAGCCCTCGGGGTCGTCGGGGCCCGGCCCGTACTGGCCGAGCACAACCTCGTCGGCGCGCGCGGTCCGCGTCGAGCGGAGCACCTTGATCTTCTCGCGCCGGATCCCCTCGGCGTCGAGCCGGGCCGGCGGCTCCATCGCCGTCAGCGAGAACAGCTGGGTCAGGTGGTTCTGGATCATGTCGCGCAGCGTCCCGACCCCGTCGAAGTAGCCCGCCCGCCCGGCGGCGTCGTTCGTCTCGGCGACCGTGATCTCGACGCGCTCCACGTCCTGCCGGCTCCACGCCGACTCGAAGAAGGCGTTCGCGAACCGGAAGACCAGCAGGTTCTGGACGGTCTCCTTGCCCAAAAAGTGGTCGATCCGGTAGACCTGCTCCTCGGCAAAGTGCTCGTGGACGGTCCCGTTGAGCGCCCGGGCCGACGCGGGGTCCGTCCCGAACGGCTTCTCGATCACAAGCCGGACCCACGGCGCGCCGTCGGCCACGTGCTCGCCGACCGTCCCGCGCTCCGTCTCGTGCTCGCCGAGCGCGGTGATGGTCGACGGGAAGGCGAGGGGCGGGAGGGCGAGGTAGTACACGCGGTCGCCGCTCAGGCCCCGCTCGTCCTCCAGCGCGCGGGCGGCCTCGAAGACCGGGTCGAGCGCGTCGTACGCCTCGACGCGCGCGTAACGCAGGGCGGCCTCGGCCCACGCCCGCGCCGCGCCCTCGTCGACGCCCGCCGCGGTGACGGCCTCGACCGCGGCGTCCTGGAGCCGGGCGTCGTCCCAGTCCGACCGGCCGACGCCCAGGACCGTGGCCTCGGGCGCGCCGTCCCGCCGGGTGACGTGGTAGAGGGCGGGGAACAGCTTGACGGCCGCGAGGTCGCCGGTGGCGCCGAAGAGGACGAACAGGTGGGGAGCCATCGGGAACAGGGGAGTAGGCCGTGTGAATGACCGTCCGCCGGCGGGGTTCGCGAGGGGCGCTTGGGGCGTTCGGACTCGACGTCTGGTGACGAGGACGACCCGGCCACCGCTGGCAACAGATAGACGCTCACCACCTTCAGCGGCAGGTTGGCCCGCCCGTTGGCACGACCCAAACGCCAACGCTGATCAGTCACTTTCTTCCAAGGGGACGCGGTACTCAAACCCGATCCTCCGCGCGTAGGCTGACAAAGGCTCGAGCCCGACGGCAGCACGGCGGGCGTCCACGTTCGCCTCGTCCTCGATGGGGCAGAACGCCATTGCTCCGGTCGCGTCGTCGGTGCACACTTGCGAGGTGTAAAGATTTCAGACACCGTTTCCCGGTTGGGCGCAGGTTGAGATCGGTGAGTGAGGCGGGTCGTCATGACGGTGGCCAGAGTCCCCTGTCGATGGCGTAGTCCCGGACTCGGAGGTTGCCCTCCTGACTCGGGTCGTAGGCCTCCGCCACGGCGGAACGTGTCGGGACGCGGTCAGCCGCTCGACGGTACTGAGCGAGAGGCGGGCGCCCTCCGATGCCGCCGTGGGGACGGACCTCGTTGTAGAAATACTGCCATTCCTTGAGCTGCATCGCCAAGTCCGGCGCCTTCAGGTCTGCCGTCGCGTAGAACTCCATCCGGTCGGTCCGCTGCGACCGCTCCACTTTGCCGTTCAAGTGGGGAGAGTAGGGCCGGATCGGCCGGAATCGGATCCGTTCCTGCATCAGTGCGACCTGGAAGTCCATCCCGAAGAACTCGCCGCCGCGGTCGGTCTGGATCCGCTGGATCGGGAACGGGAGCTCCTTCAGGAGGTGGTCTCGAAGGAAGCGGACCGACGTGGCCGCGTCCCGCTTGGGATAGAGCGCGAGCACCCGCATCCGCGTGCAGTCGTCCGTCGCGGTGTACTGGAAGAGCCCCTTCCCGATCTTGACGGTGTCGATCTGGACCCGGTCGCCGGGGACCTCCTTCGCGTACCGCTTCGGGTGGGCCGGTCCCTTCGGGCGCTTGAGGTAGCGCCACCCGTTGCGCCGGAGGACGGTCCAGACCGTCGACGCGGCGAGGTGGAGGCCGTGGAGGCGCACGAGCTCCGCCTGGATCCGCTTCGGCCCCAGCTTCCGCTCGAGCCGGAGGTGCCGGATCCACTCGACGTGCTCGTCGGTGACCTTCCGCTGGATCGTGTGGGGCCGCCGGCTCCTGGAGCGGAGGCCGGCCTCGCCCTCAGCTTGGTAGCGCGTCCACCATTTCCGGAGCGTGGGCCGGGAGATGCCGCAGCGGCGGCAGACGAAGGAGGCGTTCCCGGTCTCCTGGTAGAGCTGGACCCAGCGGAGCCGGGCCTTGAGCGTGTGGGGCGAGTCGGTCATGGTTCGTGGACCCGGTGAGAGGCCGGAGTGTAGGGCGGAGAACCATGTCCGCAATCTTTACACCTCACCAAGGGACCCCCGTTGACCGACCGTCGGGCGGCTCGTGAAAGAACCCGCCGGTCGGACCGAACGCGCTGAGCGTCGCCAGCGCGACGACGACCTCAGCGGCCTCGTCCGGGCTCCGGTCCCCCGCCTGGCCTGTGAGGTCGGTCGAAGTTAGGCCGGGGTCGGCCGCGTTTACCTTGATCCCTTCGGACAGGAGGTCCGTCGCCAGCTTGACCGTGAACATGTTGAGCGCCGTCTTCGACGCCGAGTAGCCAGCGAACCCGACGCCCCAATCTTCGGTCCGTGGGTCGAGAGTCATTCCGAGCGAGCCGATCCCGCTGCTGACCATGACGACTCGGGCGGCGTCGGAGGCGCGGAGGAGCGGGAGGAACGCCTGCGTGACGCGGACCGGCCCGAACATGTTCACGTCGAAGATGGCCCGCATCTGGTCAACCGGCTCCTCGGTCGAAGGCGGCGGTGGGCCGAAGTGCATACCGGCGTTGTTGACGAGGGCGTCGAGCCGGTCTACCCGATCAGTGACAAACGCGGCAGCCGCGCGGACGCTCTCGTCGTCGGTGACGTCGAGGATGACGACGTTCGCGTCGATCCCGGACTGGCGGAGCGTGCCAGCGGCCTCCTCGCCACGCTCCGCGTCGCGGCAGGCGAGCCAAACGGCGTAGCCTTGCTCGCCGAGCTTACGGGTGGTGGCGAATCCGATGCCTTTGTTCGCTCCGGTAATTAGGGCTATCGGCATAGTTCCGAGGGCGGTATAACAAATGTATGCTCAGCCGCGCGAAGCTGAGGGCACAGCGTTGGGACAGAGCGACGGAGACACCGAAGCTACGGACGGCCGAGGACGCTGGCGCTTCACGTCGGCCTGCAGCCGCGAGGTCGCACCGCACGGTTGTACAGACCGGGATGAGTGGTAACAGATCAGACCGGGACGATGGGTGACAGCCTCGTTCACCCCGCATGGCCCTCCCCACATCGCCGTGCCCTGGACCGTCACCGACCCCATGCTCGAACGAGCCCGCCTCGTCGCCCTCCACTCGGACGGCCTCGACTCCGTCGCCGACCTCGCCGCCCGCGCCGGCGTCAGCCGCAGACCGCCTACAAATGGATCGCGCGCTACGCCGACGGCGGCGCCGAGGCGCTGGTCGACCGCTCTCACGCCACGCGGGGCCACCCGGCCACCCTCCGGCCGAGGTCGAGGCCCTCGTCGTAGCCGCACGCCAGAAGCACCCCTCGTGGGGGCCGCGCAAGCTGCTACTATGGCTTGCGGGGCGGCATCCCGAGGCGGCGCTGCCGGCGGCCTCGACCGTCGGCACGATCCTCAAACGTCACGGGCTCGTCGAGCCCCGCCGTCGCCGCCGTGTGGCGGCGCACCCCGGGAGCCGACCGCTCGTGGCCGACGCGCCGTGCGACGTCTGGACGGCGGACTACAAGGGCCAGTTCAAGACCCGCGACGGCGTCTACTGCTACCCGCTCACGGTTTGCGACGCGCACAGTCGCTACGTGCTCGCCTGCGAGGGCCACGACTCCGTCAAGCAGACCGGCGCGCTCCGGGTGTTCGACCGGCTCTTCCACGAGCACGGGCTACCGCTGGCGATCCGGACTGACAACGGGGTCCCGTTTGCCACTCAGGCCATCTGCGGGCTCTCACGGCTCTCGGTGCGCTGGGTCAAGCTCGGGATCGTGCCCGACCGCATCGAGCCCGGGAAACCGCAGCAGAACGGGCAGCACGAACGGATGCACCGGACGCTGAAAGCCGACACGACTCGCCCGCCGGAGGCCGACATGGCGGCCCAGCAGCGGCGCTTCGATGGCTGGCGCGCCGAGTCCAACGACGAGCGGCCCCACGACGGGATCGGCGGTGCGACTCCGGCCTCGCGCTATGCCCCGTCGCCGCGCCCGATGCCAGCCGTGCTGCCTGAGCCGGACTACCCGGCGCACGCTGAGATCCGGCGGGTGTCGCGGTGCGGGACGTTCAAGATGAAGGGCCATCAACGCTTTCTGAGCCAAGCGCTGGCGAACGAGCCGGTCGCCTTCGAGGAGGTGGCCGATGGCATCTGGTCGGTCTCGTTCTACACGGTCGAACTCGGCCGCTTCGACGAGCGAGACTACCAACTCAAGACGTAGACTCCGCCCCTGACCGTGTCACCTATCATCCCGGTCTGAAGTGTTACCCATCGTCCCGGCTGCTACAGGAGGGCGCGGTGCGGGGTCGAGGCAACGTACACGCCGACGCCCGTGCGAGGCAACGCCGGTCCGGCGACGACGTCGGCGTTCAACGACCTGTTATGCGTCGAGCGAACCGCGCGGTGCTCGGGCGAGGCACCCGTAGAGGCCCAGAGGGGACAGACGACCGCCGATCCCTGACGGGACCGCGGGGCCGCCGCATCAACTCCGGTATGCGGCGGCCCCGCGGTCCCGATACGTTACGACGCTGCCGGTCGGGCGTCAAGGCGTTTTCACGTGCATCATAAGGACCGCGTTCGCGATGTACGAATAACAGCGCTTATCGGGACGCGAGCGCGATAACGTCCCGCCTGGGAGCTGGATAACGCCAGGAGCATACGGGAGAACCCCTTGCCCCGCAACGTGCGACCCAGCCCACTAGGGTGTTCTCCGGCCCCCCGCGTGATATCTCGCGGGACCCCGATGCCCAGGGCCCCTGCCCTCACCCCAGCACATCGCTCGCGAGGTGCTCCGCCACGCGGAAGGCGTTGGCCGTGATCGTCAGCGTCGGGTTCGTAGCCGCCGAGGCTGGGAAGACGCTCGCGTCCGCCACGAACAGGTTGCCGAGGTCGTGCGCGCGCCCCGTCACGTCGACCACGCTCGACGCCGGGTCGGTCCCCATCCGGCACGTCCCGCACTGGTGGTTGACGACGGCCAGCGGCATCGGCACGCGGAGGAACCGGTCGAACCCGATCTCGCGGAGCGCCACCTCCAGCCGGTCCGTCAGGTGCTCGTGGGCCCGCCGGTTCGTCTGAGTGTAGCGGACCCGGAGGCCGCCGTCGGGCCCCAGCGTGACCCGGTTGTCGGCGAGCGGGAGGTCCTCCGTCTGGGCCCACCAGTCGACCGAGTGGGCGGCGAGCGCGTCGGCCTCGTCGGGCGTCATCGCGTCCGGCCCGAGGTCCTGCAGGATCTGCCAGCCCGCGTGCTTGCCCATCAGGTGGATGTGGCCGAGCGGCACGTCGGCCCACTGGGGGTCGCCGGGGACGCCGAAGTAGAAGTCGTTGACGGCCAGCGTCTTTTGGAACCGCGTCGGGTTGGGCGTGCCGCTGGCGACGGTGTAGAACTTGGACGTCACGTGCCGCATAAAGTGGCGCCCGACGGCGCCCGACGCGTTGGCCAGCCCGTCCGGGTGGCGGTCCGAGGCCGACCGGAGCAGCAACGCCGCCGAGTTGACGGCGCCGGCGCACAGCGCGAACACGTCGGCGCGGAACGTGGTGGGTTCGCCGTCGACCGTCGCCTCGACGTGGGTCACGGTCCGCCCGGACGCGTCGGTCACGATCCGCGTCACGTCGGCGCCCGTCACCAGGTCGACGGTGTCGAAGGCGGCGGCCGGCGCGACGGTGGCCGTCTCGGCGTCGGCCTTGAGGTGGAGGAGGTCGGGGTAGCCGTCGAAGGCCGCGCGGCCCATCGCCTCGAACGTCTCGCGCAGCACGAACGCGCCGGTGCCCGGGTTCTCGTGGCTGTACTTGACGCCCATCGGCAGGTCGAACGCCTGGAGCCCCTGGCGATTCAGGCCGCGCGCGACGTCCGCGATCCGGTCGTCGTGGGGGATCGGCGGGTGGGGGAACGGGCCGTCGGCCGGCGGCTCGAACGGGTCGGCGCCGCGAGAGCCGTGGACGTGGTAGACGGCCTCGGCGCGGTCGTAGAACGGCGCGAGGTCGGCGTAGGAGATCGGCCACGCCGGGGAGACCCCGTCGAGCGTCTGGAGGTCGCCGAAGTCTCGGGGCCGGTTCCGCAGCAGCGCCGACCCGTAGACCTTGCTGTTGCCGCCGAGCCAGTAGTACATGCCGGGCCGGAAGCGGTCGCCGGTCGCGTCGTCGGTCCAGCGCTCGTCGGCCTTGTAGCGGTCCTGGGTGAAGAGCTTGTGGGCGTCCCAGTTCTCGGCCTCGCGGGGGAGCGAGCCGAGCCGGTTCAGGAGCAGGATCCGTTTGCCGGTCGGCGCGAGCGCGTGGGCCAGGGCCCCACCCCCGACGCCGGCGCCGATGATGCAGAGGTCGTAGGTCAAGGGCAGAGGGGGAGAGGGCTTGGGGAGAGCAGGGCGAGCGCGGTCTCCCGAGTCACCCCTCCGCAGCCCCACCCTCTGTCATCCTGAACGGACGTGAGGGATCTCAACGCGGTGGAGGAGTCGTAGGGGATGGCGAGCCAGGACCTGAGGATCGTGCTGAGATCCTTCGCAGGCTCAGGATGACACCCATGAAAACGTGTGCTCGCCCTAATGGCAAGAGGCCTTTCGCCCCCATGCCCTTTGCCGGCGGCGTCAGCCGCTCCACGGGTCTTGGAAGTCGCCGTAGAGCGTGAGGCCGCCGTCGGCGAAGAGCGTCTGGCCGGTGACGTAGGCGGCGTCGTCGGAGGCGAGGAAGGCGGCGATCCGGGCCATCTCCTCGGGCTCGGCGATCCGGCCCATCGGGATGTGGTCGACGACGGTCTGCGTCGCTTGGGGGTCGTCGAGCCAGCTCTGGATCGGCGTCCGGGTGGCGCCCGGCGCCAGGCTGTTGACGCGGATCCCACGAGCGGCGTACTCGAGCGCGAGCGTCTGGGTGAGCCCCTTCATCCCGAACTTGGAGACGGCGTAGCTGAGGTACTTCGGCCGGGGGATCTGCTCGTGGACGCTCGACAGGTTCACGATGACGCCGCGGCTGCCGCCGTCGCGCTCGGGCAGCTCGAGGAAGCCGCGGATGGCCTCGCGCGAGCACAGGAACGCGCCCCGGAGGTTGACGCCCAGGACCTCGTCGAAGTGCTCGGCCGTCGTCTCGTGGCTCGCCGGCTCCTCGATCTGGATGCCCGCGTTGTTGACGAGCACGTCGACCGTCCCGTAGGCCTCGGCGACGGTCTCGAACATGGCCTCGATCTCGGCCTCCCGCGTGACGTCGGCGCGGACGAGCAGGCCGGTCTCGGCGTCGGACGCCAGGGCCACCTCGGACGGCCGGCCGTGGCCGGTGCGCCCGTGGGCGGCATACTCGCGGGCGGCGTCGAGGACGAGCTGGCGGGTCTCCTCCGCGTTGGCCCGCTCGCGCTCGAACGGGTAGTTGATGGCGACGGTCGCCCCGCGGCGCGCGAACTCGACCGCGATCGCGCGGCCGATGCCCGTCGACGCGCCCGTGACGAGCGCGGTCCGGTCGGAAAGGTCAGTCATAGAGAAACGGATCGGTTGGATCGGCTCAACCGAGCCCGAACTTTCAGGGTTTCCTGAAAGCGGTCCCAGGGACTCCGCCCGAGCTCGTTATGAGGAGAACCCTGAGTGCTCTGTCAAGCGGCTACTCGTGGGTAGAGCGAGCACCGGGGTCGGTCAGGGAGTCCCCCTTCCCCGCCTGCGCGGGGGCAGGCCTGGACAGGAGGGGACAGGGGGGGGCGACCGACCCGAGCGCCGACCCACCAACAAGAGCTTGACGCTGCACTGAGCATGCGTCGTCGCCGGTCACCGGGCCGGCACCACCAGCCCGATCCCGTTCTCGATCCGGAAGTCCGTCGTCTCGACGCCGGCCGGCGGGCGGCTGTCGAACCGGAGGTCGGCGCGGACGCGGAGCCGGACCCAGCGCGACAGCCCGACCGTCAGCGCGAGCTGGCTCAGCACGCGGACGTCGCCGGGCGCGTCGACCCGGGGCTGGACGTAGGCCACCGCCGTGAGCGAGGCCCCCGACGCCAGCGCCACCCGCCCCGCGAGGTACGAGCTCACCCGGCCAACGGCGGCCTGCTCGCCGCCCAGCGCGTCGTCGAGCACCTCGACCTCGAGCATCGGCGTCGCGCCGACGGCGAGCCCGACCGAGTCGGTCTGGACGAGCTCGTAGCGGAGCCCGGCGCCGACCAGCGTCCGCGCGTCGAGCCGCTCCTGCCGGTTCCGCTGGACTTGGGCGAAGGCCTCGGCCACGAGACGCGGCGCCACCGTCCGGTTGTAGCGGAGGTGGGCGAACGACTGGTCGACGAACGCGCGGTCGTCGTTCTGCGCCAGGTCGAGCCGCCCCACCAGGAACCCGACGTGCGGCCCCACCCGGACGTCCGCCCGGCCCCCCAGGCCCACTTGTAAGAACTCGGTGTTGCCGGTCGCGAGCGACGCCGAGGCGTCGACGGTCAGGACCGCGGCGTCCTCGCCGAGCGCCCCCCGCATCCGCTCGGTGTTGACCTGGGCGCTGGCGGAGACCGCGAGGAGGGCGAACACGGCGAGGCGCACGGACGGGCTGGAGGGTGGAGGGGAGAGGATAGGGGCGAGCCCCCCATCGCCCGAGTGCATAACAAACGAGGGTCGTCCCCGCGCAGGCGGGGACCCACGCGGAGCCATGCCGGGCCGGAGGGACGTCCGCAAGCGGGGACGCCATCCACCCCCTACCCTCCGCCCTCCACGCTCCCCTCCGCCGGCCCGAGCAGGCGCGAGCCTTGGAACGCCTTGGCCTCGTCGACGAACAGCTGGAGGTGGGGGAACGGGATCTCGATGCCGGCCGCCTTGAGCGCGTCGAACACCTTCTCCTGGTACTCGAACCGGATCGGGACCTCGAGCTGGGGGTCCTTGAGGTGGAGCCGCAGCTCCATGTTGACCGACGAGTCGCCGAGCTCGGTCACGACGACGGCCGGCGCGTAGTCCGGGTGGAGGCGGGGGTCGCCCTCGGTGAGCGCGAGCACGACCGCGCGGGCCGCCTTCGGGTCCTCCTTGTACGCGATCCCGAACGGGACGAGCACCCGGAGCGCCCGCAACATCGAGTGGTTGATGATCCGCTCCGAGATCACGTTGGCGTTGGGCAGGATCGCCATCTGGTTGTCGAGCGTGCGGATCCGCGTCGTCCGCAGCGTGATCTCCTCGACGGTCCCGAAGGTGTCGTGCAGCTCGATGTTGTCGCCGACGTGGAACGGCCGGTCGAGCAGGATCGTGATGCCGGCGATCAAGTTCTGGACCGTGTCCTGGGCCGCGAACCCGAGCGCGATGCCGGCGATGCCGAGCCCGGCGATGAACGGGGCGACGGCGATCCCGAGCTCGTCGAGCACGGCGACGACGCCGATGGCCACGATCACGAACCGCGTGAACCGCAGGATGAGCTGCTGGACGCCCGCGTCGATCCGCTTCGAGCGGCTGAGCGCCCGCCGCGTCACGCTCATCGTGACCCGGAGCACGATCCACAGCAGCACGGCCGTCAGGACGGCCGGCAGCAGGTTCTGGAAGACGAACCCCAGCAGGGCCTCCGACAGGATGCTCGCGGCGTCCTCGAACCGTCCCTTGCCCAGCGCCTCCGCCGCCACGCCGACGTCCTTCGACAACCCGCCCAGGCCCGTCGTCGTGTCGACGACCGTCGAGTCGGCCGCGCGGACCGAGTCGGCGACGGCGCCGAGCGAGTCGACCACGGCCGGGTCCTGGGCGGCCTGCATCATGCCTCGCGCCGTCGGGCGGCCCGCAGCGTGTTGGCGAGCAGCATCGCGATCGTCATCGGGCCGACGCCGCCGGGGACCGGCGTGATCGCGCCGGCCACCTCGGCGACGGCGTCGAAGTCGACGTCGCCGACCAAGCGGTAGCCCCGCTCGCGTGTGTCGTCGTCGACCCGGTTGATGCCGACGTCGATGACCGTCGCTCCGGGCCGGACCATGTCGGCCGTGACGAAGGCGGCCCGGCCGATGGCCGCGACCAGGACGTCGGCCTGGCGCGTGATGGCGGGCAGGTCGCGGGTCCGGCTGTGGCAGACGGTGACGGTGCAGTCGAGCCCGCGCCGGAGCAGCAGGCTCGCCATCGGCTTGCCGACGATGTTGCTCCGGCCGAGCACGACGGCGTGGGCCCCGGCCGTCTCGACGCCGGTCCGCCGGAGCATCTCGACGATGCCGGCCGGCGTGCACGGCTCCAACGTGTCCTCGCCCAAGACCAGCCGCCCGACGTTCTCGGGGTGGAACCCGTCGACGTCCTTGGACGGGTCGATGGCCCGGATGATGGCGCTCTCGTCGACGTGGTCCGGCAACGGGAGCTGAACCAGGATCCCGTCGACGTCGGCGTCGGCGTTGAGGTCGGCGATGAGCGCCAGCAGGTCGGCCTGGGACAAGTCGGCGGGGCGGAGCAGCGTCTCGGCGTCGATCCCGGCCTCGCCGGCGGCTCGGGCCTTGGCGCGGACGTACGACTGGCTCGCCGGGTTGTCGCCGACGAGCACGACGCGGAGCGCGGGCTGGCGGCCGTGGGCGGCGGCGAACGCGGCGGCCCCCTCGGCCACCTCGGCGCGGACGTCGGCGGCGATGGCAGTTCCGTCGATGAGTTGGGCCATGGGGGGGCGCTGTGGACGTCGGGAAACTAGGGGCCCGGGTTCAGCGGGTTGGGCGGGCCCGTGGGTTTCGCAGGTTCCTCCTTCCGTTTCCCTGGCGCGTGGCCCCGCCGACGGTGACCTTGCCTCGACCCCACTGGACTCGCTGACCCCCGACCCCCATGCTCCGCGCAGCCATCCTGGGCGCCACAGGCGCCGTCGGCCAGACGTTCGTCCGGCTCCTGTCTCGCCACCCCCAGTTTGAGGTCGTGTCGCTCGTGGCCTCCGAGCGGTCGGCGGGCAAGCCGTACCGCGAAGCGGCGCGCTGGCTCCAGGCCGAGACGCTCGACGAGCGCATCGGCGGCTTGGTGGTCGACGACGTCGACGCGGCGCCCGACGCCCACGTCGTGTTCTCGGGCCTCGACGCGAGCGTGGCCGGCGACGTCGAGGCCGACTGGGCCCGGCGCGGCTACGCCGTCGTGTCGAACGCCCGCAACTACCGGCTCGACCCGACGGTCCCGCTCCTCATCCCCGAAGTCAACCCGGACCACGTCGCGCTCGTCGACCGCCAGTCGTGGGCCGGGGCGGACGGCGCGCCGTCGGGCGGCTTTATCGTGACCAACCCGAACTGCTCGACGGTCGGGCTGGTGATGGCGCTCAAGCCGCTCGACGACGCGTTCGGCGTCCAGGCCGTCCACGTGGTCACGATGCAGGCGCTGAGCGGGGCCGGCTACCCGGGCGTCGCGTCGCTCGACGCCCTCGGCAACGTGGTCCCGTTCATCGGCGGCGAGGAGGAGAAGATGGCCGTCGAGACCCGCAAGCTCCTCGGCACGCTCGGGCCCGACGGCGTCGTCGACTCCGAGGTCGTCGTCTCGGCCCAGTGCCACCGCGTGCCGGTCGTCGACGGCCACCTCGAAGCCGTCTCGGTCCGGCTGGCGGGCCGCCCGAGCGCGGCCGACGTGACCGCGGCCTTGCGCGAGTGGAAGAACCCGCTGGCGGGCCGCGACCTCTCGACGTCGCCCGAGACGCCAATCCTGGTCACTGACGACCCGTCGGCGCCCCAACCCCGGACCCACGTCCACCTGGGCGGCGGGATGACGGTGACGGTCGGCCGCGTCCAGGACTGCCCGGTGCTGGGCGTCAAGTTCGTCGTGCTGAGCCACAACACGGTCCGCGGCGCGGCCGGCGGGGCCATCCTCAACGCCGAGCTGCTGGCGGCCGACGGCCGGATCGGGCGCCGGCCGGCCGCCGAGGCCGCGTGAGCCCGCACGTCCGCCCTGCCCGGTCGTCGGACCTGCCGGTGGCGGTGGCGCTGTGGACGGCTCTCCACCGCGAGCACCAAGCGCTCGACCCGCGCTACCGGCTCGCCGACGACGCGGCGGCCCGGTGGTCGACCGACTTCCGCGACTGGACCCGGTCGGACGGCAGCCGGGTCTGGCTCGCGCTCGACGCCGGCCGGCCCGTCGGCCTGCTGACGGCCCACCTTTACCAGCCGGCGCCGGTCTACCGCGAGCGCCTGTTCGTTCACGTCGGCGACCTCTACGTGACGCCGGGGGCGCGCGGGGCCGGCGTCGGGCGGGCGCTCCTCGACCACGCGGAGGCGTGGGGGCGGGCGGAGGGGGCCACGCAGCTCCAGGCCGGCGTGCTCGCCGCCAACGCCGCCGGCCGCGCGTTCTGGGGCCGGGCCGGCGCCGACGACTACTCAGTGACGGTCGCGCTGGGACTCGCCGAGTGACACCCACTCGGGTCGCTCCGTCGCAGGTCGGGGGTCGGCCCAGCCCCCGAGGTCGCAGGGGCGTATCGCGATACGCCCCTGCCGCACCCATCCGCCAGGCCGACCTTCCAGGTCGGCCCGAAGGGTGGGGAACGCGACGGCGACGACTCGGAGGACCCACGGCTCCCCGTCGGCTCCCGTACCCTTCACCGCTTCCGTCTCATCGCTCCCGCCTATGTGGTCCCGCGTCATCGACCAGCGCCGCGCCGTCGGCGTCCTCGCGCAAGCGCTCGCGCACGACCGCGTCGCCCACACCTACCTGTTCCACGGACCGAGCGGGTCCGGGTCGCGTGCGGCGGCGCTCGCCTTCGCGCAGGCGCTGTTGTGCGAGCGCCGCGGCCGGCCGGGCGGGCCGGAGGCCGACGCCTGCGGGACGTGCCTCGCGTGCACCAAGACGAGCCGCCTTATCCACCCCGACCTCCACGTCTACCTCCCGTTCCCCAAGGTCAGCAAGGCGGCCGACAAGGACGAGCGGCCGGGCGACTACGCCGAGCGGCTCGCCGCGCTCGCCGCCGAGCCCTACGCGCCCGTCGACTACCGCCAGCGCGGCGCGCTCGGCGACGACGGGCCGAGCAAGAAGCAGGTCGAGCACCGCCGACGGCCGACCAACGACTTCCTCCGCCACGACATGACGTTCATGCCCGTCGAGGGCCGCCACGTCGTCGGCGTGATGACGGACGCGGACCGGACCCGGACGGAGGCGGCCAACTCGCTGCTCAAGCTGCTCGAGGAGCCGGGCCCGGACGTGGTCCTGATCCTGACCGCCGAACGCGTCGAGAACGTGCTCCCGACGATCTTGTCACGGTGCCAACGGGTCCGGTTCGACCCGCTGCCGGCCCACGCCATCGAGGCCGCGCTCGTCGCGCGGTCGGGCGTGCCGGCGGGCGAGGCCGGCGTCGTCGCCCGGATGGCGGACGGGTCGTACACCCGGGCGCTCGAGGTGTGGGGCAGCGAGACCGTCCAGGGGCAGCGGGCGCTCGCGCTCGAGTTCGTCCGCAAGGCCTACACCGGCCGGGCGGACCTCCTGTCGCCGGTCGTCCAGCAGGCGGCGTCGGGCGGGCGCGAGGCGATCAAGGGGTGGCTGGACCTGGTGGCCCTGTGGGTCCGCGACCTGGTCCTGGCCCAGGCCGCCGGCGCCGACGCGCGGCTGGTCAACGTGGACCAGGCCGAGGCCGTCCACCGGTTCGTGGCCGCCCTGCCCGACGCCGACCTCGGCGCGATGGCCGCCGTGGTGGCCCAGGCGACGGACGCGGTCGAGACCAACGGCAACGCGACGCTGGTCCTGACGACGCTCGCGTTCGCGCTCCGCGACGCCATGCACGGCCGGTCCTCGGGGCTCCTGGTGACGCCGCTCGACGCCGCGTAGGGACGGCGGGCCAGTGATCAGTGGGTCAGTCGTCAGTAGGTCAGTCGTCAGTAGGTCATACCAAACCCGGTAGCTTCGTGCAGCTTCGGAGGCAGGGGAATGGGGAGATGGGAACTGGGAACTGGCAGAAAAGGCCATCCCGTGCGATCGCCCGGCCGCGCCCTCGACGCAAACCAGAACCGTCCATCCGGGCTTGGTATCAGTGCGTCAGTCGGTCGGTAATCCAAGCCCGTTCGTTGGTCCGTCGGTTGAGCGACCTCCGGATCGGCACCGGTCGGGAGAGGCGCGCGGCCCAGCCCGGGGGCCGGACGTTCACAGTCGCCATCACACGCACCGATCACTGACGACTGACGCACTGACCCACTGATCACCGACGACTGACCGACCGGCTCACAGCCGCCGCGCCTTGAAGCCGGCCTCGCGCAGCAGCGCCACCACGTTCTCGCGCCCGACCAGGTGGCCCGCGCCGACGACGACCAGCGACACCTCGCCGGGGCGGTCCAGCAGGCCCAGCAGGTGCGGGATCCACGCCCGGTTCCGGCGGACGAGCAGGGACTCGAACACCTCGGGGTGGGAGAGCTCGTCGCCCAGGACGGCGCTCAGTCGGTCGTCGTCGCCCGAGGCCCAGGCGTCGAGCATCTCCGCGAACGCGCCCTCCGCCTGGTCCACGCTGCCGACGAGCCCCATGAGGTAGGCCACCTGGCTCGCGTCCGACAAGTCGTCGAAGGCGGCGATCTGGTCGTCGAGCGTCTCGAGCGCCAGGCGCTCCTTCCCGTCCATCTCGGCCCGGAAGAAGAGGTAGGCGTCGACGCCCTGCCCGTAGACCTGGCCGTCGCGCTGGAGCGAGAGCATCCCGTAGCTCATCCCCGCGAACCACGGCTCGACCTCGTCGAACGCGGTCTCGGGGACGCCGAACGACCGGAGCGAGACGGCGAGCGAGTCGCGCTGGGCGTCGTCGAGCAAGTCGCGCAGGAGCGCCTCGTCGGTGGCCGCGCCCATCAGGTCGCCGGCCCGGTCCGTCGCCGCGGCGAGGTCGACCTCGAAGGCGACGACCGACGCCGCCGCGTACAGCGACTCGACGTGGCGGGGCAGGGGGAGGGCCCCCTCGGGGAGCACGTGGACCGACCCGAGCAGGTACATCTTGGCCCCGTCGTGCTCGACGACGTAGAGCGGCGGCCGGCGGGCGTCGGCCTGGGCGTCGGCCTGGGCGGCGGCGCTCGCAGCCAAGCCGAGCAGGAGCGAGAGGGTGAGGAGTCGGCGCACGGGCGGAGGGGGGACGACGCAATATGCGGCTTGGGCGCGCCTCGCGCGCTCCGCCTCTGGGGCATCGCGACCTCCCAGGCGAGGGGAGGTGGCGTTCGCTCTCGGGAGGATCCGCCCCTCCGAGACGTCGGCGCCTAGAGCCGGTGACTCGGTACGTCAGGGGGAGGGTCGGTCTGAGCGGGACGGTCTGCCCCGTACGCCAAGCGACCGCTCCACCGACCCACTGACGTACCGACCCACTGCGCGAAGCGCTCTATCTTCCCGCATGGAGCTCTCGCCCTTGACGCCCGCCGCCCTGCGCGCCCAGACCTTGGGCGCCGACGCCGTCGTCGAGACGCCCGTCGGCGAGCGCCCGTTGGTCTACGCCGACTTCACGGCCAGCGGGCGCCAGCTCGCGTTCGTCGAGGACTACCTCCGGTCGCTGGCGCCGCTCTACGCCAACAGCCACACCGAGGACAGCCTGACCGGGCGGACGGCGACGCGGCTCCTCCACGACGCCGAGCACGCCATCAAACGGGCCGTCGGAGCCGGCCCGAGCGGGCGCGTCGTCTGCTGCGGCGCCGGCTCGACGGGGGCCATCCACAAGCTCCAGGAGATCCTGGGCGTCGCCATCCCGCCGGCCACGCTGCGCGACCTGGGCGCCCGACTGACCGGGGCGCTCGGCGAGGACGCCGCAGGGCCGCTGATGGCCAGCTTGCGCGAGACCGGCCCGGTCGTCTTCGTCGGCCCCTACGAGCACCACTCGAACGAGGTCACCTGGCGGGAGGGCCTGTGCACCGTCGTCGAGGTCGGGCTCGACGCGCGCGGCCAGATCTGCCTCGACGAGCTAGAGCGCCACCTCTCGGACCCTCAGTGGGACGGGCGGACGTTGTACGGCTCGTTCTCGGCCGGCTCGAACGTGACCGGCGTGCTCGCGCCCGTCCGGGAGATCGCCCGGGTCCTGCACCGGCACGGCGCGCTCGCCTTTTTCGACTACGCCGCCGCGGGCCCCTACGTCGAGATCGACATGACGCCGGCGGGCGATCAGGGGGCCTGGCTCGACGCCGTCTTCCTGTCGCCCCACAAGTTCCTGGGTGGGCCCGGCTCGTCGGGCGTGCTGGTGTTCGACGCCGCCCTCTACCCGGACGGCCTGGCGCCGACGGTGGGCGGGGGCGGGACGGTCGCCTACGTCAACGCGACGCACCACGACTACGTCGACGACGTCGAGGCGCGCGAGACGGCCGGGACGCCGGGGCTCTACCAGGCGCTCCGGGCGGCCATCGCGCTCGACGTCAAGCGGGCCGTCGGCGTGGCCGCCATCCACGACCGCGAGCGCGGGCACCTGGCGCGCGTGCTGGAGCGGTGGGGCGGCGACGACCGCGTCGAGATCCTGGGCCCGGGCGCCGACGTCGACCGGCTGCCGATCGTGTCGTTCAACGTCCGCGACGGGCAGGGCGGCGTGCTCCACCCGCGGTTCGTGACGGTCCTCTTGTGCGACCTGTTCGGGATCCAGAGCCGGGCCGGGTGCTCGTGCGCCGGGCCCTACGGCCACCGGCTCCTGGACATCGGCACCGACCTGAGCGCGCGCTACCGCCAGTGCCTGGTCGACGGGATCCACGGGCTCAAGCCGGGCTGGGCCCGCGTCGGCTTCCACTACACCCACGACGACGACGAGGTCGAGTACCTCATCCGCGCCGTCGAGCTGGTCGCCGAGCACGGCGCCCGCTTCCTCGCGCTCTACGACTTCGACGTGGCGACGGGCGAGTGGGCGGTCCGCGCCGGGCGCGCGCTGGGCGTGAGCCTCGCGCTGTCGGAGGTCGTCGCCGGTCGGATGGCGGACGAGCCGCGCACCGCCTCGGGCTCGGACCGGGCCGGCCTGATGCGCCACGCGCTCGCCGAGGCCGAGCGGCTGGCGCTGGAGTTGCCCCCGGCGTCCGCGAGTGGCCGGCTGGCCGACGACCTGGTGGACCTCCAGTTTTTCGCCCTGCCCGCGTGAGCCGTCGCGTCCTGCTGGCGCTCGCCGCGCTCGTCGTCCTGACCGTTGTCGCCGCGGGGGGCTGGTGGATGACGACCCGTCCCGAGCCGCTGCCCGGGTTCGAGGAGGGGAGGGCCTACAGCCTCGTCGAGGCGCAGACGGCGTTCGGGCCCCGCGTGCCCGGCACGGCTGCCCACGACTCGACGCGGGCCTGGCTCGTCCGCCGGCTGGGCGTCTACGCCGACCGCGTCGTCGAGCAGCAGATCCGCGTCCCCGACCCGCGCGACACGACCCGGTCGTTCGAGGGGACGAACGTGATCGCCTCGTGGCAGCCCGACCTGCGTCGCCGGATCCTGCTCGCGGCCCACTGGGACTCCCGCCCGTTCGCCGACAACGACCCGGACCCGGCCCGCCGGAGCGAGCCGGTGCTCGGCGCGAACGACGGGGCCTCGGGCGTGGCCGTGCTCCTGGAGATCGCGCGGCTGCTCGACGCCCACCCGCTCGAACGGCCCATCGGCGTCGACATCGTCTTGTTCGACCTCGAAGACCTCGGCACCGTCGACCCGGCCGTGCCCGAGGACCAGCGCGTCCCGTTCGCGATGGGGTCCGAGATGTTCGTCCTCCACAACCCCGACTACCGGCCCGTCTGGGGCATCCTGCTCGACATGGTCGGCGACACCAATCTCCGGATCCCGCGCGAGGGCTACTCGGTCCGCTACGCGCCCGAGGTGGTCGAGCGCGTGTGGGCCGCGGCCCGGCGCGTCGGGGCGACGGCGTTCGTGGACGAGGACGGCCCGCCGATCCAGGACGACCACGTCCCGTTCCTGCGCGAGGGGATCCCCGTCGTCGACCTCATCCAGACGCCGTTCCCGGACACCTGGCACACGACGTCCGACACGCCCGACCGCGTGAGCGCCGAGAGCCTGGGCCAAGTCGGCCGCGTGCTGGTGGAGGTGGTGTGGGGCCCCGACGCAGAGTAGAGAGGAGGGCGGGGGGCATACGGGAGTGTGGGAGTGGAAATCCCCTTCTCCCGTACCTCCACGTTCCCCGCCTACAACGCCGACTGCCGCATCCGGGGCGCGAGGTCGGTGAACTCGGTCTCGTCGATGTCGAGGAGCGCCGTCGGCTCGGTCAAGATCATGGACGTCCCGTCGTTGGAGACCTTGGTGCGGGCCAGGACGAGCGGGCCGTCAGGCGTGTCGAGCTCGACCGGGTCGACCCATTGGAACCGGCCCTCGTTGCCGCTCTCGAGCTGGAACGACCACCCGGTCATCGTGCCCGACACGTCCTCGACCTCGATCCAGTAGCGGTCGCCCGGCGTCAGGCCGACCCCGTCGAACCCGAGGGCCAGGCGGTCGAACCCGTCGCGCGCCTCGACGGTCCGCCGGACGCCCGGGTCGAGCACCTTGAGCGGCGCCAGCAGCCAGTAGCCGTCGTTGACGAACCGGCCGTTGGCCTCGACCAGCCGCTCGGCCGCCTCCGGCCCGACGACCGCGACGCCGTTGAGGGCGACCGTCCCCTCGGGCGCGTCGGCGCTAAACCGGGACGGCTGGAAGACGGCGACGAACGTGCTGTCGGCCCCCCCGGCCCACTCCGAGCGGACCCGGTCGCCGCGCTTGTCCCACACGTGCCGGGTGCGGACGAGCTCGACCGAGTCCCGCACGACGGCCCACTCGAACGCCAGCCCGGGCAACGACTCCCACGCCCGAAGCCCCCCCGCCGACTCCGTCACCCGGAAGGCCAGGCTGTCGGCCGGCGTCTCGAGGCGCGGCGAGCCGGGGGACTCGCACGCAGCGAGCGAGAGGACGGCAACGGCGAGGAGGAGCGTACGCATGGCGGGGGGAGGACTCCGTTGGGAGAGAACGAGCTACCCGAGCGCGGTTCGGACGCCCGTCCGGGCGAAGCTCCGAACCCGGAAGGGTCGGATGTGGACGGACGTGGAGATGTGGGCAACTTAACGTCCCGTTCATCTTGACTCCACCGGACCTCCACGGTACCATGGGTCACTGCCTTCGGGCAGGCGGCCGCTTGCGGTCGCGTTCCTTGACACAGTGCGTCATTTTGCTGAACGAGGGCTTCCTCACGGAATGCTCTGCGCGCAACGGTCCCGCTTCGGCGGGGCGGTGGGCTCGTCGCCCTCCGGTCGTCTTCGGACGGCCACCCCGACGGTCATTTTTACTAGCGACCCGACGGGAGACCCGGCGAGCGCTCCATGCCACGGATGAATAGCTCCGGACCTCTGGCTCCCTGTGAAAGGGGAGATCGGATCCGGAGGCGGCATCCGACCGGCATCGCGCGCCCACCCGAGACTTCGGTCCAGGTGGACGGCACCGGCCGCTTCGGCGGACGGACCGCCGCGAGCGAGACGTCGACTGCGGGCCTCTGGCCCGCGCGACGCCCGACCTGTTCCGTACCAGGAGGTACCAGCACGCGCGACGGCAGCGCACGGGGACTCGTCCCCGCAGCGACCCGCCGCCCCGCAGCGACCACCAGTCGTCGCAGTCCGAGCCCGCTGTCTCAGCGGTCCCCGGACGGCCCACGACGGTCGCACGCGGTGTGACGCACTCGGTCGCCCGACCGGAGCTACGGCTCGCGGGACGGCGCATCCGCAAGGAACCCGAACGGGGACCCACCGCTTGTCGGAGGGTCCCCGTTCTTCGTTGGCTCCAGCGGCGGCCCGCTCAGAGACGGACTGTGGACGGAGGTGGACAGTGGAGGCGAGACGCGAGCGCGGCCGCCAAGACGCGCGAAGCAGAACGGGATGCGCGAGCATCGGCGATGGAGCGCGACACCGGAGGGCGCGTCCGCGGTCGTTCGTAGCTCCACACGGCGTTCGTGGTCAGCCCCTGAGCGCCACTGTTTGGCACCGCGCGGAACGCTGGGCGGCCGTCGTGGCGTTGACCCCGCCGTTCCCCGATCGCGCCGTGCCCGCTCCAGAAGGCCCCCATCTCTCGTTGTTCGCGACCGTCGTCGGGCCGTTGTCCGAGGTCGCCTGATGGCACCGACGCCCCGTCCGCGCCGCGGCCCCGTCCTCCGCGCCCGCCGCGCCGTAGGCCCCCGGAACAACGCTCGGGCCCGCGCTGCCGTCCCGAACTTTTTCACGCTGATGAACCTGCTGGCCGGGTTCTTCTCGCTGATCCAGACGGCAGCCGGCAACCTCGAGGCCGCGGCGTGGCTCGTGGTCCTGGCCGGCTTCTTCGACCTGCTCGACGGGCTGATGGCCCGGTTGGTTGGGGTGTCGGGCGACTTCGGCGTCGAGTTGGACTCGCTGAGCGACGTCGTCTCGTTTGGCGTCGCGCCGAGCTTCCTGCTCTACGTGTTCGGGCTGGACCAGCTCGGCCCGATGTGGGGCGGCCTGCTCGCGAGCCTGCCCGCGCTGTTCGGGGCCGTCCGGCTCGCCAAGTTCAACTCGCTGACCGAGGCCGGCACCAAGTCGACCGAGTTCTCGGGCCTCCCGATCCCGGCCCAGGCCGGCACCGTCGTCGTGTTCATCCTGACGTTTATCGACCGGCCGTGGTTCGACGTGCTGGCGCGGCCCCAGCTGTCCGTCCTGATCACGCTCGTCCTTGGGATGTCGGCGCTGATGGTGTCGCCGATCTCGTTCCCGGCGCTGCCGCAGCCGAACCGGACCAATCTCCGGGCCTACCGCTACCGCTTCCTACTCTTCCTGACGGCGATGTTGCTGGGCGTCGTGTTCCAGGAGGAGGGCCTGCTGGCGGCGGCCGTGATCTACCTCGGGTGGGGGCTGGGCCGGGCCCTGCTGTGGGCCGTCCGCGTGGCCACCGGGGCGGACCTGGACCCGGACGAACCCGACCCCGTGGCCGGCGTCGGGCCGTAGCTTTCGGGACCCGTCCCCCCTGCCGATGTTCACCGCCCACGTCCGCGTCACGCTCCGCCCGTCGATCCTCGACCCTCAGGGGAAGGCGATCCGCGCCGCCGTCCGCGACCTGGGCATGCCGTCCGTGGAGGACGTGCGGACGGGCAAGTTCTTCGCGCTCACCGTCGACGCGCCGTCGGCGGAGGCGGCCGAGGCGACGGTCCGGCAGGCGTGCGAGAAGCTCCTCGCGAACCCGGTCACGGAGGACTTCGACATCCTGGCGCTCCTGCCGGTCGAGTCCCCGGCCGCGGCCTAGCGATGAGGTGTCAGGTGCTGGACGCCGGACCGTCGACGCCCGACGTCGCGCCGGTCGTCGACGTCGACGAGGACGTCGCGGTGGAGACGCCGTGGCGCGTCATCGTGTACGACGACGACATCCACACGTTCGAGGAGGTGATCTTGCAGCTGATGAAGGCCGTCGGGTGCACGCCGGAACGGGGCTACGAGCACGCGCTCACTATCCACACCGAGGGAAAGGACTGCGTCTACCAAGGCGACTTTTTCGACTGCTTCCGCGTCCAAGGCGTCTTGCGCGAGATCCAGCTCGTGACCGAGATCGAGGGGTAGCTCGCTCCGCTCGCGGGAAAGGGGGACTGGGAAACGGGAACTGGCAGAGGGGGTGGGGTCGCCCGGGGAAGGTGACGGTCCTCCGCTCGCGCTTCACCGCTCGCGCCTGGGGTCCCTTGCTCTCTGGCAACCGACAGCGCCGCGAGCACGGTGAGTCCGCCCCACGTCTGCCCGTTCCCATTTCCGCGAGCGGAGCGAGTCCTTCCCGCGAGCGCCAGCGAGCCATCCCCGCGAGCCTACCGCATCAGGAGGTAACTCAGCTTGACCAGGAGGACGTCGTCGGGGAACGCGTCGAACGCGTCGCCGAGCGAGCCGACCGGCCCCACGTCGAACGGGGAGTCGCCGGCGTCGCGGAGCAGGGCCTCCTCGAACAGAGCGTCCTCGCGGCCCTGGCTCCAGACGACGAACAGGGCGGAGCCGGGCCGGTACTCCCACCGGAACACGGCGTTGGCGGTGAACGAGGCGACCGAGAAGTCGCGGCGCTTGGGGAAGCCGGGGAGCGGGCGCAGGTCGTCGGGCCCGGCCAGCAGCGAGAAGCTGCGGTACCGGCCGCGCGCGGCGAACAGCTGGCCGTAGAGCTGGAGCGAGACGCCCGGCCCGAAGATGACCTGGGCCCGTGTCGTCAGGTCCACCTCGCGCGTGTCGCGGGCGCCCACGAGGGGTAGGTAAAACGCGTCCGCGTCGACCGCGAGCGGACCGGCGGCGGGCGTCAGCCCGTCGAGCAGGGCGGGGTCGTCGTCGAAGGCGACCAGGTCGGCGTCGCCCACCGTCTCCGGCACGTCGGCGACCGCGCCGACGGCGAGCCCCGTCGGGGTCCGGAACAGGCTCTCGTTGGCGGCCCACGCCCGGACCCCGTCGCCCGCGTTGAGGCCGCCGTCGAGCGAGAGCGAGACGCGGTCGGAGGCCGTCCACTGGAGCTCCC
This sequence comes from uncultured Bacteroidota bacterium, assembly GCA_963848075.1. Taxonomy (GTDB): domain Bacteria; phylum Bacteroidota; class Rhodothermia; order Rhodothermales; family Rubricoccaceae; genus Rubrivirga. Next base: position 574,730 of record CAWKCB010000004.1, on the reverse strand, counting down.
CGCCGACGCCGTAGCGAGCGCCGCCGCCTTGGTCGGCCCCGCCTCGGACGCCGACCTCCCAGCGGAACCGGCGCCGGCTGTCGCTCTCGAACGAGAGCGAGGCGCCGACCGACGCCTGGTTGCGGATGGGGCCGAGACCCCGCGTTTCGAGCACGTCGACGCCGCCGAGCCCCTCGAGCTCGACGTTGAGGTCGATCTCCTGGAAGCCCGCGAGCTCGACGTCGCTGAACGAGAACAGCCGGAGCCCCTGGTTCTGGACGTCCGACAGCGTCCACGTCTGGGTCAGGAACCCGCCCGTGCTCAGCCGCCGGAACGGCCCGACTGGCCGGCCCTCGTTCCACAGGTGGCGGACGCCCCCGCGGACGCGGAGCACGTCGGTCTGGCGGAACCGGCCGACGTCGTTCAGGCGGAAGCCGTCGGAGTAGAGGCGCAGGCCGAAGCCGGGCAGGAAGTAGCCCTGGACCTTGTCCAGGCCGAGGTAGAGCGCGCCGCCGACGTCGCGCGCGTCGCCCTCGGTGCGGACCGTGGCGACGGCCGTCCCCTCGAACAGCCAGTCGCCGCCGGCGAACCGGAGGCCTCCGTCGCTCGCCGCGGCGAGGGCGAGCGGGGCGCCCTCGGTGCCCGTGGCCTCGCTGGCGAGGAAGGCCGTCGCGCCGCCGCCGAGGAAGCTCTGCCCGGCGAACTCCTGCTTGAGCCGGCCGGCGACGTAGCCGCGGTCGGGCGCGAAGCGGGCGCCGGTCGCCGCGCCCAGCACGCCGAACGACAGGCCGCGCGGCGTCCGCCCGGTCAGCTTGGTCGCGGCGACGATGGGCGAGGCGCTCCCGATCCGGCGGGTGTAGAGCAGGGCCCCGTCGCCGCCGCCGACCCGGAGGTCGAAGATCTGGGTCCCCTCGGTGAAGAACGGCCGGCGCTCCTGGAAGATGACCTCGAACGTGCCCAGGTTGAGCTGGGCCGGGTCCGCCTCGACCTGTCCAAAGTCCGGGTTGACCGTCGCGTCCAGCGTCACGTTCGACGACAGCCCCACCTTGAGGTCGGCGCCGACGTTGCCCTCGACGCCGGTCGCGCCCGTGCCCGGGGCCGTGTCGCTCTCGCGGCGGGTCCCGCCCGCCAGCGTGTACGGGATGGCCTGCAAGACCGGCCGGGGCCGGATCCCCGCCAGCCCGTCGAGCCGGCCGAACAGGCGGACCAGCCCGCCCTGCGCCTCGGCGCGCGTCACGGGCGCCCAGAACGTCTCCTCGCCCCGCGACGGTGTCACGCGCTGGAAGTTGACGCCCCACGACGAGACGCCGTCCGAGAACCGGAGCTGGGAGTACGGGATGCGGAGCTCGGCGACCCACCCGTCGGGCAGGAGGCGGACGGCCGAGTCCCAGACGGCGTCCCACGAGTCGTCGTCGTTGTCGCCCCTGAGGGTCCCGTCGACCTGGACGCCGGCCGCGGTGACGCCGAACGAGTACGCCGTCCGCCCGTCGTTGTAGCTGTCGATGGCGACGACGAACCGGTCCGCGTCGCCGCCGTCGTCGCGGCGGCTCAGCGCGGTCCGCGGCGGCGCCCCCCACATCCGGGCGCCGACGACGAGCCCGGTCGCCGTGGTGAGCACGCGGACCTCGGTCCGCTCCGACGCCGGCGCGCCCTCGGTGGGCTCGTACTGGACGAACCCGGTCGCGGGCTCGGCGGTGGCCCACGCGGCCTCGTCGAGCACGCCGTCGATCCGGACGTCCTGGTCGGTCGAACCCGCGGTGACCGTGGGGGGGATGAGCAGGAGGGCGAGGACGAACGCGAGCACGGGGTGGGCGGAGAGCGTTCCCGGAGGATCGGCCGGACGGTCGGCGGGGGCCGTACGTTCGCTGAGAAATCCGCTCTTCTCGTGCCTCCGCTCGACGCGTACCGAACGCTCGCCGCCCCGTCTCGGGCCGAGCCGTCCAAGACCAAGGGGTCCCGCTTTATCGGCGACGCTTTGCCGGCGCGGTCGGCCGACGAGGCGCTGGGGCACGTCGAGGCCGTCCGGGCCCAGGAGCACGCGGCGCGGCACCACGGCTGGGCCTACCGCCTGAGCCCCGACGCTCCGTCGCCGCGGTCGTCCGACGACGGCGAGCCGTCGGGCTCGACCGGCCCGCCGATCCTGCGCGAGATCGAGGGCCACGACCTGTACCGCGTCGTCGTGGTGGTGACGCGGTACTACGGGGGGACGAAGCTGGGCGTCGGCGGGCTGGCGCGCGCCTACGGAGAGGCGGCTGGCGCGGCGCTCGACGCCGCCCGGGTGCGCCGGGTGATCGTCCGCGTGCCGGTCCGGCTGGCGTTCGCCTTCGAGGACACGGCGCCGGCCATGCGCCTGCTCGACGTGTTCGACGCCGAGGTGGCCGACCAGTCGTACTCGGCCGAGGGGACGGAGCTGGCGCTGCGCGTCCGCCGGTCGGAGGCCGAGCCGTTGCGCGCGGCGTTCGTCGAGGCCACGGCCGGGCGCGGCCGGATCGTCGAGTAGGTTCCCGCTCCACCATTCGCCACCCTCATGGACCGACGCCGCTTCGTTTCCGCTGCCGCCCTCGGGGCGGGGGGCGCGCTCGCCGGGTGTGGACCCGGGCCCGGCCACGGTCGTCGCAACACGGGCGAGGCGGCCGCTGCTGACGGTCCGACCGTCGTCACGCGGCCCCGCGTCCGGTGGCGGCTGGCGTCGAGCTTCCCGCGGTCGACCGAGATCCTGCACCGGGCGGCCGTGACGCTGGCGGCGCGCGTGGGCGCGCTCACCGACGGCCGGTTCGAGATCGAGCCGAGCGAGGCCGGCGCGCTCGTCCCGCCGCTCCAGGTGCTCGACGCCGTCCAGGCCGGGTCCGTCCCCATCGGCCACACGGCGGGTTATTACTACCTCGGCAAGACGGCCGCGCTCACGTTCGACACGGCCGTCCCGTTCGGGATGCAGGCCCGCCAGCACGACGCCTGGATCCGCCACGGCGGCGGCCGCGAACTGACCCAGCGGACGCTCGACGACTTCGGCGTCGTCGGCCTGTTGGGCGGCAACACGGGCACCCAGATGGGCGGGCTGGTTCCGCCGACCCGTCCAGTCCCTCGCCGACCTGCCCGGCCTGACCATGCGGATCCCCGGATTGGGCGGACGCGCGATGGAGCAGCTCGGCGTCGTCGCCCAGACGCTGGCCGGCGGCGAGATCTACGGGGCGCTCGAGCGCGGGGCCATCGACGCGACCGAGTGGGTCGGGCCGTACGACGACCAGAAGATGGGCTTCTACCGGGTCGTCAAGACGTACCACTACCCGGGCTGGTGGGAGCCGGCGGCCGGCCTCTCGTTCTACGTCAACCGGGCGGCGTGGGACGCGCTGCCGTCGTCGTACCGGGAGGCGCTGCAGAGCGCGTCCGACGAGACCAACGCGGCGATGCTGAGCGAATACGACGCGCTGAACCCGGCCGCGCTGGCGTCGCTCCTCGACCGCGGCGTCCGCGCCGTCCCGTTCCCCGACGACGTGATGGCCGCCGCCGCCGCGGCCTCCCGCGACCTGATGGACGGCATGGCCGACGACGCCCACTCGCGCGCGCTGTTGGACAGCTACCGCCAGTTCCAGTCCGCGTCGGACCGATGGTTCGGGCTGGCGGAGCGGACGATGGCCGGGTGGAGCGGGAGGGTGTGACGCACCCCTCGGAGGGGTTCAGGGTTCGAGGGTTCAGGGTTCGCAGGGACCGGCACCTGGGCGAACCCTGAACCCCGAACCTCCTCTACTCCCCGGCGAACGCCAGGACCAGCTCGGGGAACGCCAGCACCAGGCCGAGGGCGAACAGCTGGATGGCGACGAACGGCAGGGCGCCACGGTAGATCTGGCCCGTCGTCAACTCGGGCGGGGCGACGCCGCGGAGGTAGAACAGCGAGAACCCGAACGGCGGCGTCAGGAACGACGTCTGGAGGTTCATCCCCAGGATCACCCCAAACCACACCAGGTCGATGCCGAGCGCCGCCGCGGCCGGCGCCAGCAGGGGGACCACGATGAAGGCGATCTCGAAGAAGTCGATGAAGAACCCCAGCACGAACACGAGCACGTTGGCGACGATCAGCAGCCCGATCCGACCGCCGGGCAACCCGACGAGCGCCTCCTCGATCCAGGCGTCGCCGTAGAGCCCGCGGAAGACGAGCGCGAACACCGTCGATCCGACGAGCAGCACGAGCACCATCGTCGTCAACAGCGCTGTCGAGCGGGCGGCGTCCCAGACCATCGGCCGGGTGAGGCGGCGGTTGAGCGCCGTCAGCACGAGCGCGCCGACGGCCCCGAGCGCGCCGGCCTCGGTCGGCGTGGCCACGCCGGCGAAGATGCTCCCCAGGACGACCAGGATCAGGACGAGCGGCGGCAGCAGCGCCGTCGCCACGCGCCGGGCGAGGGCCCACCCGTGCTCGGTCCGTTCCTCGGGCGGCAGCGCCGGCGCGGCCTCCGGATGGCGCCACGCGACCCAGCCGGCGTAGAGGCCGAACAGCGTCGCCAGCATCAGCCCGGGCACGAGCGCGCCGGCGAACAGCGACCCGACGCTCACGCCGAGCTGGTCGCCCAGCACGATGAGCACGATCGACGGGGGGACGATCTGGCCCAGCGTCCCCGACGCCGCGACGGTCCCCGCGGCGAACGACGGCCGGTAGCCGTGGCGCAGCATCACCGGCAGCGCGATGGCCCCCATCGCGACGACGCTCGCGCCGACCACGCCCGTCGCCGCCGCCAGCAGCGCGCCCACCACCACGACCGCCAGCGCGAGCCCGCCGCGCACGCGCCCGAACAGCGCCCCGATCGTCGTCAGCAGGTCCTCCGCCAGCCGGCTCTTTTCCAGGACGACGCCCATGAAGATGAAGTACGGGATCGCCAGCAACACCGGGTTCTGCATGATCCCGAACACCCGGTCGCCCAGCGCCAGCAGGAACGGCGGGTCGAAGTAGCCGGCCGCCAGGCCGAGCAGCGCGAACGCGACCGACGCCCCGCCGATGGCGAACGCGACGGGGACCCCGCTGAACACGAGCGCGAGCACGACGCCGACCATGATCGGCCCGAGCCAGTCGGCCAGGTGGGCGAGGACGTCCATCAGCGCGATGTCTCGATGAGATCTGCAGGGACACGTCTCATCGGGCCCGCCCGCCGAGCACGGCCGCTGCCTTCACGGCCTGCGCCACGCCCTGGAGCGCGAGCATCCCGATCCCGACCGGCACGAGCAGCTTGACCGGCCACCGGATCAGGCCGCCGGCGTCGAGCGCCCCCTCCCGCAGCGACACCGACTCGACGACGGCCGGCCACGAGGCCCACAGCAGCAGCGCGCACAGCGGGAGCAGCAGGAGCACCGTCCCCGCCAAGTCGACGCCCGCCCGCTGGCGTGGAGTCAGACGTCCGTACACCACGTCGACACGGACGTGGGCGTCCTCGGCCAGCGCCCACGCGGCGCCCAGCAAAAAGACGGCGCTGAACAGCATCCACTGGACGTCGCCGATGGCGTTGAGCGCGGGCGTGATGCCGAGCAGCGGCGAGAGGTAGCGGAGCCCGGCGCCGAGCGCGCCGGCCACCACCATCACCACGACGAGCCGGGCGCACAGCCAGCCGACGAGGGCGCTGAGTCGGTCGGCGAGGTGGACGATCCAGGTCATGCCGCCAACCTACCGCGCGAGCCGGCCCGAGACCTACGCCTCGTTCTCCGCCATCATCGTCCGCATGGCGCCGACCGCGAGCCCGTCCACGTGCTCGTTGAGGGGGACGCCGGCGTGGCCTTTCACCTTGACCCACGTCACCTCGTGGCGCTCGTTCTGGGCGATCAGCCGCTCCCACAGGTCCCGGTTCAACACCGGCGACTTGTCGGACTTTTTCCACCCCCGCCGCTGCCACCCGTCGATCCAGCGGTCGTTGAACGCGTTGATGACGTAGGCGCTGTCCGAGTGGAGGCGGACGCGGCACGGCTCGTGGAGCGCTTCGAGCGCTTGGGCCGCGGCCGTCAGCTCCATCCGGTTGTTGGTCGTCTCGGGCTCGGCGCCCTTGAGGTCGCGTGTGACGGTGTCGGGCGGCGTGCCGTAGATCAGCGTCGCGCCCCAGCCGCCGGGGCCGGGGTTGCCGGAGCACGCGCCGTCGGTGTAGATGGTGACGTCTTTGATGGGTTCGGGGTTGAGGGGTTCAGGGTTGAGGGGTTCAGGGTTCGGCGACCGAGGGCCAAGCTACCCGGGGCCGTGTAGTGGTGCCGGCGCGGCCGTGGCGATTCCCCTGACGCTTCGTGTCCCGGAGTGGCGGTGCGGGTGGCGGGCGTCCATCTTGCGAACCCCGAACCCCGAACCCCAAAATGAAATTCGTCGACTACGTCACCGTCACCGTCCGGAGCGGGAAGGGGGGGGCCGGGAGCGTCCACTTCCGCCGCGAGAAGTTCGAGCCCAACGGCGGGCCCGACGGCGGCGACGGCGGCGAGGGCGGCTCGGTCGTGGTCGAGGGCGACGGCCACCTCTACACGCTCCTCGACCTGCGCTACAACCGGCACCACTTCGCCAAAGACGGCGAGCCGGGCGGGGGCTCGGGCAAGTCGGGCAAGGCGGCCGACGACATCGTGCTCCGGGCCCCGCTCGGGACGGTCGTCAAGGACGGGACGACGGACGAGGTGCTGGGCGAGGTCGTGGCCGAGGGCGACCGGATCGTGCTGGCGCAGGGCGGGCGGGGCGGGCAGGGCAACCGGCACTTCAAGAGCCCCACCAACCAGGCCCCGCGCTACGCCCAGCCCGGCGAGGCGGGCGAGGAGCGCGAGGTCGTCCTGGAGCTCAAGCTGCTGGCCGACGTCGGGCTCGTCGGCTTCCCGAACGCGGGCAAGAGCACGCTCGTGAGCTCGCTCAGCGCGGCCAAGCCCAAGATCGCCGACTACCCGTTCACGACGTTGGAGCCCAACCTGGGCATGGTGTCGGTCGGCGACTGGCGCTCGTTCGTCATGGCCGACATCCCCGGGCTCATCGAGGGCGCGTCGGAGGGACGCGGGCTCGGCCACCAGTTCCTCAAGCACGTCGAGCGCAACGCGGTCCTGCTGTTCTGCGTCGCCGCCGACGCCGTCGACCCGGGGGGCCGCTACGCGACGCTGCTGGCCGAGCTCGAGGCGTTCAGCCCCCACCTGATGAGCAAGCCGCGGATGGTGGCCCTGACCAAGATGGACATCGTCGGGCCCGACCTCGCCGACGCCTGGGTCGAGGAGGCCCGCGCCGGCTTCCCCGACGACGTTGACGTGGTCCCGGTCTCGGCCGTCGCCCGCCAGGGCCTGGACCGGCTCAAGGAGCGGCTCTGGACGTTCGTCGAGGCCGAGCGCGAGGCGGCCGCACGGGAAGCGGCCGACGACTTCGAGGTCTAGAGCCAGTAGACCAGGCGTTCGGTGCGTCAGGGGGTTTGGTAGACCAGCGCTCGGGCGGGATCCATCACCGACGACTGACGCACGGACCCACCGTGCAAAGCGCGCTAGCTCACCTCGGCGACCATCAGCAGCGACAGCGGCACGCCCGTCTCGGGGTGGGCGGGCTCGACGACCTCCACCAGCGAGAGGCCCGCCGCCCGGAGCGACCGGACCCAGGCGCCGACCGTGCGGAAGTACCACGGCATCGGCACGAAGTCGTCGCCCATCGACCCGAACGACTCCTCGCGCCAGCCCTCGCGGTGGGGCGGGGCGACGGCAGCCGGGTGGGCCGTCTGGACGATCACGCGCCCGCCCTCGTCGAGCCGCGACGCCGCGGCGCGCAGGACGCCGGAGACGCGGTCGGACAAGAGCGCGAAGTTGAACACGGCCACGTCGTACGGGCCGCCCAGCCGGGCCGGGTCGTCCTCGGCCTGGTCGTAGTCGACCACTCCGAAGGCCCCGCCGGCCAGCCGGGCGATCTCGACCAGGCGCTCGCTCGCGTCGACCCCGTACGTCTCCGCCCCGAGCGCGGCGAGGGCCCGGCAGAGCCAGCCCTCCCCGCAGCCCATGTCGAGCACGCGGCCGGCCGGCGGCAGCCCGTGCACGACGGCCTCGACGATGGCCGCGTCGGTCCCGACCTCGCGGCTGGCGATGGCGCCGCCCTGGACGACGCGGGCCCACGCGTCGGCGTTGTCGTCCCACGACTGGCGGAGGCGGTTGGTGAGGTCCATCGGGCAGAGAGGGGGAGCGAGTGTGCTGGGGGCGTCCAGGTCTGGAACAGGGAGGGGACGGCCGTCCGTGACCCCCCCGCCCCCCCGCCAGCAGACCGTCCGCTACTCGAGGTCGACCTTCTCGTTCTCGCCGATGTCGCGGGCGGGCTTGCCGGTGATCTGGGCCTTGAGGTACCCCAGCGCGTAGACGATGGGGCTCGACGGCGAGTCCCAGTACTCGGCCCGATCGACTTCGACCTTAATCAGCCGGAGGTGCGGGTCGTCGAGGCCCTTCGGGAACCACGCCTTGAGCGGCTCCGACCACAGCTCCTCGGCCTTCTGACGGTCCTTGACGATCAGCGCCGTCCCGGCCATCGTCACGTAGTCCTGGTGGTCAGGCCGGGCGAAGGCCACGCCGACCTTCCGGTTCCGCTCGACGTGGTCGACCTTCTCGGAGTCGTCCCGGGTGAAGAACCACAGGTCGCCGCCGAACCGGACCTCCTGAGTCGCCATCGGGCGGCTCCACGGCGTCCCGTCCGTGTCGACGGTGGTGAGCATGCAGATGCGGATGTCCTCGATAAGGTCGGCGAGCTTCTCGATGTGCTCGCGGCGTTCGGTAGGGGAGGTGTCGGGCATGGGAGAGGATGGAGGGGGAGAGGGACGATCTGAACGACCTTTCTCGTTCGGGGTTCGAGCTTCCGCTCGCTCGCCGTTCCCCTTTCCGAATCCTCCATGGCCCGCCCGCTCGCCCTCTTTGTCCTGGGGGTCGTCGCCTCCGCGTGTGCCGGGAGTCCTCCCACACCCGCCCCGGCCGACGCCGCCGCCGAGCGCGCAGTCCGCCCCGTCTGGCTCGGCCTCGACGAGGCCGCCGCTCGGTTCGTGACTCGTGGCGAGGGTCCCGACGTCGACCCTGTCGAAACGTGCGACGGACCGTTCGGGACGTGGTTCGTCCACTTCGGAGTTCGGGGGCTCGCCTGCGCCGCGGCCCAGGTCGTGGACCCCGCGTCGCTCGTCGCGCTCGCGCCGGTCGCCCCCTTCGAGAGCGGACCCCACACGGCCACGGCCGACGCGGTCGACCTGGACCTCTCGTCGCCCCGGGCGTTCGGCCACTACGACCCCGCGTTCGTCCGCTGGGCGTGGGCCGCGGCGGTCCCCGACGGGGCGGTCGGACGGGCGGCGGTGGCCCCGGCCTACCGCCGCCACGTCGCTCGCCTGGCCCGGGTCTACTGGCTCACGCACGCCGACCTCGTCGCGGAGGGCTTCCCCGGACGGCTCCCTTCCGGCCCGCTGTCGGACTACGCCGCGTTCCTCGACGGCGGCCCCACGGGTAGGGACGGGCCAGGCTTCCCCGTCTTCGCGTTCACCGACCGGAGCCGGGCGCTGCTGCCCGACGTCGGGCTCGCGATCCCGAACGAGTGGACGGCGACCTACGAGGCGAACACGGCCTACGGCTTCTGGCTCCGCCGCCGTGCCGACGGCACCCACGCGCTCTGGCGCGACGGCCTGCGCGACCTGCTCACGGCCTTCGACGCCGACTGGCTCGCCAGCCACTCGGGCTGAGGCGCTGGCGTCACGCGGCGGCCGGCGTCATGGATACGAACCGTCCGACCGCCGTCCGGAGACGACGGCGGGATGCTTCCATTCGGTCGTCGTCCGCACGACGTCCCTTCAAGGCATCGTCGATCTGGCGAATGCAGGCGAGGTCCGCCAGATCCTCCCCGATGAGGACGGCCTGGACGTAGCGCTCGAATGCCAACTCGTAGTCGACTTCGTCCGCGTCCATGGCCACCTCGGCGATGGACCGGTAAAACACGACGAGGTCGGTCCGGATTCTCCGAAGCGTGTCCGTCAGGTTGGCTCTGAACTGCTCCGCGTCCTCGTACATCGCGACCCACTCGGTCCGGACGAAGTCCGAAGGCGTCTGCGCTTCAGCGGTCTTCGCGAGGACCACGGGCCTCCCGAACATGAGCGTCAGGCCAACCTCGAAGAAGATGTTCGCGAGCGTCGGCGCTGGGGTCGCCTCCGTAAAGAGGGCAACTCCGAGGCCGCACCCCCGGATCAGGCCGATAATCTTTTCGAGGTAGTCCCCGGTCCCGCCGATGTCGGCCGCGCGAATGGCCGTGAACCCGGCGTCGTCCAGGGACTCGACCACGTTTCCTTCGAGCTCTCGATCCAGCCGGCTCCTCCGGTCCCCACTGTGGAGCATCAGGAAGGCGTGGCCGGGCCGAGGAGTGAAGGGCCCCTCAATGACGTCCTGCGTCACCGGGGAGAAGACGAGTGGCATCCTACTTCTTGCGGATGCCTTTGTACTCGCCAGGCGTCTTCTTGTGGTCGATGATCCGGCCGGTCTTCGTGTCGAGCTTCACCCAGCGCTCGGTGACGGGGTTCAGGACCTGGACTCGATTCTTGACGGCGCCCTTCCGCGCTCCTTTGCCTGTGTTGGTGGCCATCTCGTGCTCGCGGCTTGTTCTGGTCAAATTTACAACGGGTGGCCGTCGTCCGGGTTGCCCCTGACGACGTACGCGCCTCAGCGCCGGGATGGATCGCTGAAGGCCGTTCCACGGGATGCAGCTACGCGTTGATGGCCTGGCCGTAGGCGTCGCGGCACGCCTCCATGACCGCCTCCGACAGCGTCGGGTGCGGGTGCATGGCCTCCATGATCTCGTGGGCCGTCGTCTCGAGCGCGCGCGCGGTGACCACCTCGGCGATCATCTCGGTCGCGTCGTGGCCGATGATGTGGGCGCCCAGGACCTCGCCGTACTTGGCGTCGATGACGACCTTGACGAACCCGGTCTGGTCGCCGATGGCCGCCGCCTTGCCCGACGCCGCGAACGGGAACTTGCCCACCTTGACGTCGAACCCGGCCTCGGTCGCCTTCGCCTCGGTGTAGCCGACCGACGCGATCTGGGGGATGCAGTACGTGCAGCCGGGCACGTTGAGGTAGTCGACCGGGTGCGGCCCGTGGTCGGCCTTGCCCTGCTCGTGGGCGATGTGCTCGACGCACACGATCCCCTCGTGGCTCGCCACGTGCGCCAGCCACGGCCCGCCGATGACGTCGCCGATGGCGTAGATGCCCTCGACGGTCGTCCGGTACATCGCGTCCACAGTGATGGCCCCGCGCTCGTGCTCCACGCCGACCTCGTCCAGCCCGACGGTCTCGACGTTGCCGACGACGCCGACGGCCGACAGGACCTGGTCGACGCGGACGGTCTCCTCGCCCTTGGGCGTCTTCATGGTCACGACGCACCCGTCGCCGGACGTGTCGACGTTGGTGACCTCGGTCGACGTCTTGAGGGTGACGCCCATCTTCTTGTACGCCCGCTCGAGCTCCTTCGACACGTCGGCGTCCTCGACCGGGACCAGCCGGTCCTGGAGCTCGACGATCGTGACCTCGGTGCCCATGTGGTGGTACACGTAGGCGAACTCGACGCCGATGGCCCCGGCGCCGACGATGACCATCGAGTCCGGCCGCTCGGTCTGGAGCATGGCCTGCTTGTAGTCGATGATCTTCGTCCCGTCGACGGGCAGCGTCGGGATCTCGCGCGCCCGAGCGCCCGTCGCCACGATGATCGCCCGAGCCTCGATCGTCGTCGACTCGCCGACGGTCTCGCCGTCCATCGTTTGGGACGGCTCGACGGAGACCTTGCCCCCACCCAGGAGCGTCGCCTGGCCCATGAACACGTCGACCTTGTTCTTCTTCATGAGGAACTGGACGCCCTTGTTCATCTTGTCGGCCACGCCCCGCGACCGCGCGACGACGGCCGGGAAGTCGGGCTGGGGCAGCGCGGCCCCGTCGCCGCCGGGCATCGTGAACCCGTAGTCGGCGATGTGGGCGAGCTGGCTCGCGATCTCGGCGCTCTTGAGGAGGGCCTTGGTGGGGATGCACCCGATGTTGAGGCAGACGCCGCCGAGCTTGTTCTTCTCGACGATGGCCGTCTTGAGCCCGAGCTGGTGCGCGCGGATGGCGGCCTCGTAGCCGCCGGGCCCGGAGCCGATCACGAGGACGTCGTAGGGAGCGTTCGCCATGTCTGGAGGGGAGGAGGGGGCCTCAGGATACCCTGACCGGCCGCACGCGGACCCCGCGCCGGCTTGAAGAGGGGGTGAGTCAGGGGCGCGCTCCTCGTGGGAACGGGCAGAGGCGAGGGCGGGCGAGTTCCGCGAGTCGGGCGGGCCCCGGCCGCTTCTCGTGGTGGGGCTCCGACGTCGAGCGTCTTCACCGGCCGGGCCCTCCGGCCCTGCTCACCCCTCCACCGACCACTCGTCGACGACGGCGACGACGACCACGTTGGCCGGCGTGGGCGGGGCGCCGGGCGTGTCGAGCAGCGTCGCGACGACGGCGCCCTCCTTGGCCACCAGCACCACGTCGCCGACGCCGGCGCTCAGGCCGGGGTCGAGCGCGACGTCCTCGGTTCGCCCCAGGCCCCCGCCGTCGAGCCCGATCGGCGCCACCACCAGGAGCCGCTGGCCGACGAGCGGGTCCAGCTTTTGGCTGGCGACGACGGTGCCGGTCACGCGGGCGAGGTACATGGAAGCAGAAGAGGGAGACGGTTGAACAGTGGAGTTTCAGTATCCTATGGCGTGGCGGCGCCCACCACACCTGCGCCGCACACGTGTCTTCCCTCCCTACCCCCCACTCGGATGTACAGCACTCAGGGCATCGAGGCGATCGCGACCGTTACCGAGCTCCGCTCGAAGACGTCGGCGCTGATCGACCAGGCCAAGGCCCTCAAGACGGGCATCATGATTCAGAAGAACAACGAGCCCGAGGCCGTCCTCATCTCGTACGACCTGTACCAGAAGATGCACAAGGTCTATCACAAAAAATAGGCGTCCTCAGCGCTCGCCCACCAGCCGCTTGAGCTCTCCGACCCGCCGCACGGTCGCTTCGCGATCGAGAGCGCGGAACCGTTCCGGGAGCATCGAGCGGCTGGTGCATTCCATGACGGCCACGAGCGTCTGGAGCTCGACCTGGAGCGGGTAGGACGGCGGCACAAAGTCGTCGACGACGGCCTGGAGCACGTCGCGGTCGACCGTCGCCCGGGCCGCGGTGGCGACCTCGCCCGAGCTCTCGGAAGGCGGGGCCGGCTCTCCAGCGACGGAGCCCGCGGTGAGCGGAGCCGACCCATCACCGGACGGGGCGCCCGGTGCGCCGTCGGTGGGTTCGTCGAGCGGGTGCGTGGCCGCGCGGAACTTGGCCCGCGTCAGCAGCGCCTCCATGTCGGCGCCGGAGTACGTCCGCTCGCCATCCAGCAAGGCCTCCGGGACCTCCGACATCTCGACGTCGACGCCCGTCTTGCGCATCATGACGCGGAGCAGTTCCTCGCGGTCTTGGCGCGTCGACGGGTAGAACAGGCCGATGTGCTCCTCGGCGCGGCCCTGGCGCTTGAGGTCGACCGGCATCAGGTCCGGCCGGGCCGTGACCAGGAACCAGATGATCTTGCCCCGGAACCGGGTGTCGGACATGGCCTGGGCGATCTGGCCGAACACGCGGCTCGACACGCCCGAGTCGCCCTGGGCCGAGCGGTCGCCGAGCGCGGCGTCGGCCTCGTCGATCATCACGGCGACGGGGTTCATGGCCCGGAGCAGCGTCAGGATCTTCTCGAGGTTGCCCTCGGTGACGCCCTGCCACTGGCTCCGGAAGTTCTTGAGCTTGACCATCGGGATGCCGATCTCGCCCGCGAACGTGGTCACCAGAAACGTCTTGCCCGTCCCGACGGGCCCGGCGACGAGGTAGCCCATCGGCATCACGTCGGGCCGGCCGGTCTTGATGGCTTGGGCGGCGGCGCGCAGGTGGGCCTTGGCCTCGGTGTGCCCGGCCACCATGTCGAGCGTGTAGTCGGTCTCGACGAACTCCAGCAGCCCGTACGCCTCGGCCTCGATCAGCTCCTTCTTCTTGGCGCTGAGGGTGTCGAACGTCAGCGGCCGCTCGTTCTCCAGGACGTCGGCCAGGATCGAGCGGAGCTGGACGTAGCCGAGCCCGGCCGTGTTCTGAGCCAGCGTCACGTCCTGGACGGACGAGAGCTTGTCGTAGCGCGCGCGGCCGTCGGGCTGGGCGCCGAGGAACCACCGGACGAACCCGGCCCGCTCGTCGAGGTCGGGGAAGTCGACCTCGAGCTCGGCGTTGTACGGGCTCTGGATAAACGCCCGCGACAGGTCGTTGAGGTTCTCGGCGATGATCGCGAGCGTGAAGTCGCTCCGGAGCAGGAGGGGGTCGTGGGCCCACTTCTGCAGCGTCACCAGCGCCGAGCGGTCCTCGGTCGAGTAGCTCGCCGCCTCCGACATCGGGATGATGGTCTCGGCGTAGTCGACGACGCAGGCGACGCGCTTGCCGTCGGCCAGCCGCAGGCGGAAGTAGTTGTCTAGGAGGGCGAAGACGCGGGCCGGGTCCTTCGGCATCTTCTTGGCGTACTCGGTCCCGAAGATGGTGTCGTAGCCGCTCAGCGCTCGGTTGAAGTCCTTCCGGCTCTCGGCGTCCTCGAAGTGGATCCCGTCCGAGCGGTCGTAGAACACGACGACGTCGCGGCCGGCGAACAGGTCCTCGGCCAGGAACTCGCGGAGCGGGACGTAGGCCCGCTCGCCGCGCTCGTCGAGCGTCGGCACCAGGTCCCGGACGTTGCCGTGGAGGACAAACTGGTTGAGCGTCTTGGTGAAGTAGCGGCGGGCCAGCTCGCGCGCCCAGACGGGGTAGTGGGCGAGCGGGTCGGCGGCGGACGTCTCGGGCATTTTTTTGGAGGGGGCGGCGTAGTCGCCGAAGGTACCGAGGTCGGGGTTCGGGGTTCGGGGTTCGGGGTTCGGGGTTCGGGGTTCGGGGTTCGGGGTTCGGGGTTCGGGGTTCGGGGTTCAGCGGCGCCCCGGAAAAGGTTCCGGCGGGCCGAGCCTGTCCGCCTCTGCCCGTTCCCCATTCCCGGCGAGCGCAGCGAGCCCGCCGTCCGCTAGATTCCCGCGCCCCTCCCCCGTGCCCGCATGTTCGACTGGATCGCCGACCCCAACGCCTGGGTCGCCCTCACCACGCTGACGCTGCTCGAGATCGTCCTCGGCATCGACAACATCATCTTCATCTCGATCCTGACCGGCAAGCTCCCCGAGCACCAGCAGGCCCGGGGGCGGACGATCGGGCTGGGCCTGGCGATGGGGATGCGGATCCTGCTCTTGATCTCGATCTCGTGGGTGATGGGGCTCACGGCCGTCCTGTTCGACCTGGGCGACTTCCTGCCCTTCCTCAACGACATGGAAGCGTTCGGGTCGACGGCCCGCGACACGGTCGGCCACGGGGGCGCCGTCGAGGGCGGCGACACGAGCCCGATCGCGCTGACGGGCCGCGACCTCATCCTGCTCATCGGCGGGTTCTTCCTGGTCGGCAAGTCCGTCCACGAGATCCACCACAAGCTGGAGGGCGACGGCGAGCACGCGGCCGAGAAGCCGAAGGCCGTCTCGTTCGCGTCGGTCCTGATCCAGATCGCGATCCTGGACATCGTGTTCTCGCTCGACTCCGTCATCACGGCCGTCGGCATGGCCGACGACTTGATGGTGATGGTCATCGCCGTCGTGATCGCGGTCGGCGTGATGATGGTCGGGGCCGGGCCGATCTCGAACTTCGTCCACAAGCACCCGACGGTGAAGATGCTGGCGCTGGCGTTCCTCATCCTGATCGGCGTCACGCTGATCGCCGAGGGGCTCAACCAGCACATCGCCAAGGGCTACATCTACACGGCGATGGCGTTCGCGCTCCTGGTCGAGGTCCTCAACATCCGGTCGAAGCGGGGCAACGACACGCCGTCGGTCAAGCTTGTCGAGCCGTACGCGGCCGACGGGACGACGGGCATCCCCGCCGCCTCCCACATCCTGCGGCCGCTCCCGATCTCGCCCCCGCGCGTGACCCCGGCGGCCCCCCCGGCGGCATGACCCGAGAACCGTCCGCCCCCCCCATGCGCGTCCTCGCGCTGCTGGCCCTCGTCGTCGCCGTCGGGTGCCGCGCCCAGACGCCGGAGCCCGCTCCGGCCCCCGCCCGCGCCGCCGACAGCGTCGGCCAGCCGCTGACCGCGCGGTCGGCGGACCGGGCCGGGGTCCGCGGGTTCTCGCAAGAGGGCGCCGTCGTCTACGAGCAGGGCCCGGCCTCGGCCGACGGGACGGGGCGGACGTACCTCGGCCGCGAGATCGCCCAGGTCATGAGCCACCGCGGCGCCGCCTGGCTCGAGCGGCCCGACCGCGAGCGCGAGGAGCGGCCGGCCGTGCTCGTCCGCGCGCTCGGCCTCGAGCCGGACGACGTCGTGGCCGACCTGGGCGCGGGCACGGGCTACTTCACGTTCCGCCTGGCGCCGCTCGTCCCCGACGGCCGCGTCTACGCCGTCGACATCCAGCCGGAGATGCTGCGGATCGTCGAGGACCGGGCCACGACCGAGGGGTTCGACAACGTCGCGCCCGTGCTGGGGACGGAGACCGGCACCGGCCTCCGCCCGCTCTCGACCGACCTCACGCTCCTGGTCGACGCCTACCACGAGTTCTCGCACCCGCGCGAGATGCTGGCGTCGATCTACCAGGCCACGCGGCCGGGCGGCCGGCTCGTCCTGGTCGAGTACCGGGCCGAGGACCCCGACGTGCCCATCAAGCGGCTCCACAAGATGACCGAGGCCCAGGCCCGGCTCGAAGTCGAGGCGTCGGGCTTCCGGTTCGTCGAGAACCTCGACGTGCTCCCCCAGCAGCACCTGCTGGTGTTCGAGCGGCCGGCGGAGTAGGCGGAGAGCCAGGGCCACCCGGCCCCGGGAGCCTGGACACGGCCGCGGGCCCGTCGTACCCTGGGCCGGCTCCGATGAGGTCTCTCCATGGTGTACTCGTTCGCCGACGGCGCCTACGACTACCACGTCACGTCCGACCTGACCCGCACAGCGGGCGAGCGCGTGGGCGACGCCCGGGCCGCCGACGTCGCCCACGCGCTCCGACGGCCGCGCCATGTCGACGGCGTCCGTCGGCTCTTGCTGGACCTCGACCCCGTCGCCCCGCTCTCCCGGCTCTCGGACCACGACGCCGCCGACCGCCTCGCCCGCTACATCGAGAGCGGTCGGGTCCGTGTCTGGCGGACCGGGACGCCCGTCTGGGGACGGGCCGGCCTCAGCGGGGCCGGCCCCGAGCTCGACCTGCCGGGCGAGACGCCCGCCGCGTCGCTGCCTCCGGCCGTCGCAGAAGGGGTCGTCGGAGACGTCGCCGCCCCGGAGCTCCCGCGCTGCTCGGAGGTCTGGGCCGAGATCGATGCCGAGGTGGACGCTGTGCTCGCCCGGGGCGGCGACGCGAACCCCATCGAGCGGAACCGCCACATCACGGCCACCTACGCTCGGTACTACCAACGGATGCAGGGGCGGGGCGTCGACAACCCGTGGGCCGGGGTCGCGGCCATCGTGTCGGGGCAGGCCGGGTGCTCGATGGAGTACGCGGACGTGATGATCGCGCAAGGGGAGGTCCTCGACGAGATGGGGGACTCCCAGGTGCAGCCGGGGGTGCGGGTCGCCCTCGAGACCGCGGGGATCGGGTACCAGGAGATGGGGCAGATCACCAAGGATGCGCTGGCGGACACGAACAAGTACATCTTCGACGACATCTACCCGGTCCTCCGCATGCACGAGCGCTACGGCATGGACGGGATCGACCGCTGCGGCGACTCGCGGCCGGGGAGAGCCGGCCGGGTGGCCGATGATCTGAGAGACGCACTCCAACTCGTCGACGAAGGCGGAGCGGACGAGCTCCGTCAGGCTGGGCGGTTGATGGCCCAATACGAGCAAAGCACCATCGTCCAGAACCGGATTCTCGATGATTGGACCACGGCACGCGTGTTCGACATCAACCAGGCCGCAGCCTCCACCGAGTGGGGGAGGGACTTTGGAGCGCGCCGGCCAGAGCTGGCGCTGACTGCCGAGTGCCCCCCGTACAGCGAGGGCATCGAGGCCGTCCCATTCAACGGCCGGTTCACCAAGCTCTCGAATCGCGTCCGCTACTACCAGTCGCTGGCTCGGGAGTTTGGTCGTTTGCCCACGGCTGGTCGGGCACGGACACTCGGCACCCTCGCACGGAGAGGGCTGTGAAGCCGTCCGGCCGATGACCCGTCCCTCCCGCATACAAGCCGCTCTGGTGGCTCTCGCCGCTGCCGCTCTCCTCTACGTTGCCATGCCCGACCCCGCCGTCCGCGCCGCCGTCGGCGCCCACCTCCGCGACGTCCGCGACGCGTCGAGCTACCGGTTCGACTTCAGCGACCTCGACGACTGGCTCCCTTACGGCGTCCAGGAGCCGGTCACGTTCGTCTACGAGCCGGTCGGGCCCGGCGTCACGGCCGGCCACGCCGACTCGCTCCGGTTCACATTCCCACCTACGACGTACGCCGTGTTGAGCCAACGGGCGGCCCGGATCTACCAAGTCAAGGTCTCGCCCCAGCTCCGGTCGCTCCCGCTCGACGAGGCCTACGCCCGGATGGAGGAGGTCGCCGCCGCCATCGCCGAGGCCCCCGGGTGGACCCGGGCGGGCCGGCCGACCCCGACGCTCGCCGTCCTCCGGGAGTACTACGCCGGGGACCCCCCGAACCGCACGTCGTACTTCGGGACGTGGGAGGCGGGGGGGACCGAGATGGTCGTCACGATGAAGCGGTCGGCCGAGGCCGACCGGGAGTACCCGGAGGGGTACCCCGAGCGGCACAAGGCGACCGAGGACCGGTTCATCATCGACGTCGACGCCTACAACTCCGAGTTGCGCGAGGAATACGACGAGATGGTTGATGCCCGCCGACGCGCTGCTGGTGACGTCGAGGAGCCGCTCCCGATCCAGGTCTGGCTCGACGAACGGTAGACGCCGATCCCAACCCTGAGGCCGTCCCACCATGACCCGTCGCCTCACACTCGCAACGGTGGCGCTCGTCTCGGCAGCCTGGACCTTCGCCGCGTCGCCCGACCCCGTCGTCCGCGCCGCCGTCGGCGCCCACCTCCGCGACGTCCGCGACGCGTCGAGCTACCGGTTCGACTTCGACGACCTCGACGACAACCTCCCCTACGGCATCACCGAGCCTGTCACGTTCGTCTACGAGCCGGTCGGGCCCGGCGTCACGGACGGCCGCGCCGACTCGCTCCGGTTCAAGATTCCCTCGTCCAAGTTCGTGTCGCTGAGTCAAACGGCGGCCCGGGTCTACCAGGTCACCGTCTCGCCCCAGCTCCGGTCGCTCCCGCTCGACGAGGCCTACGCCCGGATGGAGGAGGTCGCCGCCGCCATCGCCGAGGCCCCCGGGTGGACCCGGGCGGGCCGGCCGACCCCGACGCTCGCCGTCCTCCGGGAGTACTACGCCGGGGACCCCCCGAACCGCACGTCGTACTTCGGGACGTGGGAGGCGGGGGGGACCGAGATGGTCGTCACGATGAAGCGGTCGGCCGAGGCCGACCGGGAGTACCCGGAGGGGTACCCCGAGCGGCACAAGGCGACCGAGGACCGGTTCATCATCGACGTCGACGCCTCCGACTTCGATCTAGCGGACACGCTCGCGGACGAGATGTACGCTCGGCGTCGCGCGGCCGGTGACTGGGAGGAGCCGCTCCCGATCCGAGTTTGGCTCGACGACGAGCGGTAGCCCCGGTAGGACGGCGGCTCGCGAGAAGATTCGGCGTCCCCGCCCGGCCGCACGCGAGCGTGGCCGGCCCGCTCGTCTTCCGGGCTCCACTCCCACCACGTCGTTGACCCGTTACCGAACCGCCGCTCTCGTCGCCCCCTCCCTGGTCGTCGCCCTGTCGCTGGTCCTCGCCGCGTGCGACGGGGCCGACCCCGAGGTCGAGACCGGCCCGGGGGGTGTGCTGTCAGTCACGGTCCGGACCTCCAGCGGGGCCCCGGCCCCCGGCCTCGACCTGTTCGCCACCTACGGCAGCCTGCTCCCGGGCGCCGACGCGCGGTCGGCGACGCGGTCGGGTGCCCTCGCCGTGTTCGCCCCGTTCCCCACGCCGGCGACCACGTTGTCGCTCGTCCGGTTCGAGACGACGGAGGCCGGGCCCGCCCGCGTCCGCGTGCTCGACGTGGCGGGGGCCGAGCGGGCCGTCGTGCTGGACCAAGCGTTGGCGGCCGGGTCCCACCAGGTGGCCGTCGACGTGTCCGGCTGGCTTGGCGGTGTGTACCGGGTGGTGGTCGAGGCGGGAGGGGAGAGCACCGAGACCTACCTCCTCAAGACCGACGCGGTCGGCGACGGCGTGCAGACGGGCCTGGCCGTCTTCTTGGGCCGAACCGACGCCGACGGCCGCGTCGTCGTGACCGACTCGACCCGGTTCCCGGCGCTGTTCGACGGGCCCCGGAGCTACGTCGCCGTCGACGACCAGGGCAGCGAGCTCGGCCGGTTCGCGGTCGACCGGACGTTCGGGCTCGTGCTCCAGGACGCCGACGGGCGGACCGACGGGCGGACGGCCACGTTGCGCGACGGCGGCACGGCGGTCGACCTCACGTTCGCGCCCTAGCTACCGGCCGTTCCGCAAAGCGGCGCCCGGTCCGCTGTCCGTCGTCCCGGTTCCGTCGGCGGCGGGGCCCGTGACCTGGCCGGAGTCCACCAGCGCGCGCCAGCGGGCCGCGTCGGCGGCGTCGGCCTGGGCCTGCTCGAGCGCTTCCAAGCGGGCGTCGAGGTCGAGGATCGTCCGCGCGTCGAGCTCGTCGACGGGCTGGGACTTGGTCGACGGCTCGCGGTCCCTTCGCCGGTAGAGCGCGACCCCGTTGATCGCGGCCGTCGCCATCGCCAGCATCGCCCCGACCATCAGCATGTCCGAGTCGTCGCTGGCGAACGCGAGGGAGGACCACGCCAGCAGGACGGCGTTGAGGGCGATGAGCAGACCGTCGGAGCGCTTCATGCGGGCGGGGAGGGGCGGAGCCTCGGCCGTACGAGGCCCCGCCCTCCCGGTTGCGCTAGGCGACCGTGACCGCGTCGTCGAGGTAGACGTCCTGGATCGTGTTGAGCAGGCGGATGCCTTCGGACCGTTCGCGCTGGAACGCCTTGCGGCCCGAGATCAGGCCCATCCCGCCGGCCCGCTTGTTGATGACGGCCGTGCGGACGGCCTGGCCGAAGTCGTCCTTCCCGGAGCCGCCGCCCGAGTTGATCAGCCCGGCCCGGCCCATGTAGCCGTTCGCCACCTGGTAGCGCGTCAAGTCGATGGGGTGGTCGCTCGCGAGCTCGGTGTAGATCCGCTCGTCGAGCTTGCCGTAGCTGCTGTCGCCCGAGTTGAGCGCTCGGTAGCCCCCGTTGTTGGTCGGCTGCTTCTGCTTCAAGATGTCGGCCTCGAGCGTCGCCCCGAGGTGGTTGGCCTGGCCCGTCAGGTCCGCCGAGGACTCGTAGTTGACGCCGTCGACGGTGAACCCGCCGTTGCGGACGTAGCACCACAGGATGGTGCCGAGCCCGAGCTCGTGGGCCGTCGCGAAGGCCTGGGAGACCTCCTGGATCTGGCGGTCCGACTCCGGCGCGCCGAAGTAGATCGTCGCCCCGATCGCCACGCAGCCCATGTTCCACGCCTCCTCGACCCGGGCGTACATCACCTGGTCGTACGTGTTGGGGTAGGTCAGGAGCTCGTTGTGGTTGACCTTGAGGATGAGCGGGATCTTGTGGGCGTACCGACGGGCCACCATCCCGAGCGCGCCGTAGGTCGTCGCGACGCCGTTGCAGCCGCCCTCGACCGCCAGCTCGACGATCTTCTCGGGGTCGAAGTAGTCCGGGTTCTTGGCGAACGACGCGCCGCCGGAGTGCTCGATGCCCTGGTCGATGGGCAGGATCGAGAGGTAGCCCGTCCCGCCCAGGCGGCCGTGGTCGTAGAGCTGCTGGAGCGACCGCATCACCGGGATCGACCGGTCGGACGGGCCGAAGATCCGGTCGACGAAGTCGGGGCCGGGCAGGTGCAGGCGGTCCTTCGAGATCTTCGGGGAGGAGAAGCCGAGGAGCGAGTCGGCTTCGTCGCCGAGGTACTCTTCGATCGGGGTCTGGGGCATGGTCGAGGGCGGGCGTTGAGGGAGCGCGAAAGATAGAGAGGCGCGCGAGCGGGCGGCCAGGGCGACCCGACGAAAGCGGTTCCTCACCGGGTTCTACACCGACGGAGGTGGGGCGACCTCGGGCGGGAGCGGGCGGACCCCGTCGAGCGCGTCGGGGAGGAGCCGAGCGAGGAGCGGCGCCGTCAGCAGCCCCTTGGCGCCCAGGCCCGTCAGCACCCAGACGCCCGGGTGGCCCGGCAGCGGCCCCGCCAGCGGCAGCCGCCGCGGCGATACGGTCGACGGAACGGTGAGCCGAACGCCCGCCCGGCGGTCGAGCACCTCGGCGCCGACGAGCGAGGGGACAAGGTCGGAGGCCCGGGCCGCCAGCCCGGCGTCGAGCCCGGGGTCGGGCCGGAGGTCCGCGAAGGTGTGCTCGAAGGTGGCCCCGACCACGACGCCGTCGGCCCGGGGGACGACGTAGCCCGCGCCGGCGACCGCGGGGTGGTCGGACGGGAGCGCGTCAGGTCGCGCGAGGCGGACAGTCTGGCCCTTGACGCGGTGGAGGGGGAGACCCGCGAGCGCCGGAACCTGGCGGGCGCCGTCGCCCAGGGCGAGGACGAGGGCGCGGGTCGGGATCGGCCCGTGGTCTGTTATTGCAACCGAACGACTCCACCCGAGCAGCCGCGTCCGCACCACCCGAGCGCCCCGCGAGGTCGCCACCGCCAGCGCCGCCTCGACGAACGCCACCAGGTCCACCGACCCGCCCTCCTCCACGACCAACGTCCCGTGCGGGGCGGCGACGAGCGGCCACCGCTCGGCACTGGCGCGGGCGCTCAACCACGCGAGATCGCCGTGCGCGCCGGCCCGCTCGCGGAACGCCGTGGCCTGGGCCTCGGAGGTCGCGGGGCGCAAGACGCCGGTCCGCCGAAAGAGCCCGTCGCCGAGCTCGTCCACCAGGTCCGCCAGCGCGTCGAGTGCCTGGCCGTGTCGCCACGCAGGTTTGGCGGCTCGGCCCATGAACGGGTTGACAAGGCCGGCCGCCGCTCCGCTGGCGCCGCTGGCCGGCCGGTCGGCCTCCAGCACGACGACGCGGTGCGTCCGGCTCAGGACGAGCGCCGCGCACGCGCCCGCCAGCCCGGCCCCGACGATGACAACCGGCACTTTGCCGAGAGTCGGGACAGCTGTGCAAGGGGATGTGGTGGTGATGTCAGCGTTAGGATAATACACGGTCGATTCGAGCTTAATGTAAATGTTTGGAAACTTTCAGCTAATGATCCTGTAGGATCATGCACCTGTTGCTCGCATCTTTCTCCATTCACCGGTTAGGTCATGACCTTTCGCTTCTCGCCGCTTTGGTCGTGGCCGTTGTCTCGGCGTCGCCAACCCCCCGTGCTCAAAACGATTCGGCTCTTGGAGGCTGCGATACGTACGGGGCGTTGAACTACGAAGTCGCACTTCGGATCGATGAGTTCGATGGTGACTCCTCGGATTGGCGCGTTTCCGTCTATGAAGTGGATACCGGCCTTTACATAGACACCCGGGTCGCGTCTCGGTCCTATGTGGTCCCGGGCTCTGCGGGGTGTCATTGGGTCGCTCGTGTAGGAGAAAATCCCGATGAAGGGCAAATACGTCTAGAATTTGAAATACTCTATAGAATAGACTTCTCTGAATTGGAGGGACCTGCGAAGCGTTCTTATTACTATTATCTTGTTTCAGATCAGCCGAATGCGCCAGCGGGGTCGAGCGTTTTTAACTTCCGGGGGTACAACGGGCCTCAGTACGACCTTCTGTTCATCACTTTCACGTCGGTATTTCATGTTTATCCCGTGACGTTGGATGGCGGCAGCGCAGGGCGTGATGTAGATGACTTCTTTACCGGCGACTGGGTGCTCCCATACGACCTCCCGACGATCTGCGCGAGCCTCGGGTGCGACCCGGAGGACGACGTAGACTACCCGTTCCTCGCCCCTACGCCGTATACGACGGCGCCGCCGTCTCTCCCGATTACGCTCCGGTCGTCGGGGACGGAGAGGTGGATCGTCCCGTCCTCCCGGTCCTACGACTGGTCCTCAGCCGACGTGTCGGAGATCCGGTTCTCCCAGGCGGGCGTCGACATCAACGGTGACCTCGACGTGGACGGAATGACGTTCGCGGGCTCCAACTCCTCCGGGTGGAGCGGCATCCGGTTCCGGCCCGGCTCGGGCGGCACCGTCCAGAACGCGGTCATCGAGGGCGTCGGCGGGTCCGGCGGGAGTGCCTTGCGGATCGACGACGCCTCGCCGACCTTCTCCGACGTGACCATCAGTGGCCCAGCGTCCTCCTCCTCCGTCGGCGGCGTCTACGTTGCCGGGTCCCAGGCGAGCCCGGAGTTCCACGACTTGACCGTCGAGAACATGACGTGGACCGGGGTCTCGGTCTACGGCTACGCCGACGTCCGGATGACCGGCAGCTCCATCGAACTCAACGGACGGACTGGGCTCGTTTCGGGGACCGGGGCCGACGTGTTCCTCTACCCGTCTCTGTCTGGGGACCGGACCGAAGGCAACCAGATCACCGACAACGACGCGAGTGGGGTCTACGCCTCGAACTCCGCCCGAGTCGTCTTCGGCTACTCGTCCACGGCCACCGGCGGCGTCCACAACGACGGGTTCAACACGTCGGCGGACAACGGCGGCAAGGGCGTCTTCGCCGCCTACCGCGGGACGGTCGCGGCCGGGAACGCGAGCAGCCACCAGCGAAACCGATTCTTCTCGAACGACTCGTTCGACGCCTACGCGACGCAGTCGGGGAGCGCGGCCTACGTCCGGTGCGACTGGTGGAACGACCCGACGCCCCCGTTCCGGACGGCGACGGCCAGCGGCGGTTTCCTCGACGACGGCGCGTGGCTCACCCAGGACCCGTACCTCAACCCCGCCGCGCCGTGCGTGTCGGGCGGGGGCGCGGCGTACTCGGCGGGGGCCGGCGCGGCCTCCGGGACCCGGGCCGAGCGCCTGAGCGCGGCGCTGGGTCAGGGGGGACGACCGGCCGAGTCGCTCACGGCGCTGGCCGGCCTCGTCCGCGAGGCGCCAGAGACACCCGAGGCCGCAGCGGCGCTCGTGGCCATCGGCCGGCTCGCCACGGGCCCCGGCGCCTCAATCGAGGCCCGGACCGTTCTCGACGACCACGCGACCGCCGGCCCGCTTCGGGGAATCGCGCGGCAGGCGCTCGTCGGGGTCCGGTACCGGGCGGGCGACGTGGCCGGGGCGCTGGGGTGGACCGAGCGGATGCTGGCCGACCCGGTCTCCGAGGCCGACGTCCGGTTCGCGCTCTCGGCCCGCGTGGTGCTCCTGAGCGATCAGGGCCGCGACGGCGCCGCGCACCGAGCGTACCGGGCGCTGGCGGAGACGGCACCGGGGAGCGAGGAGGCCGACCAGGCCCGGGCGTTCCTCGACCTCCCGCTCGACCAGACTCCCTCCCCGGCGGCCGTCGCCCCGGCGGCCTCCGCGCTCGCGATGGCCTCCGACGGGTTCGTCGTCGAGGGCGTCTATCCGAACCCGACGGCGGGCTCGGCGACGGTCGCGTTCGCGGTCGAGGAGCCGCTCGCGGGTCGAAGTCGCCGTCTACGACGTGCTCGGCCGGCGGGTCGAGGGCTCGGCGGGTGAGTTCGAGCCCGGCGCGCACGAGGTGCCGGTGAGGACCGACCGGCTGGCCCCGGGCGTGTACGTGGTCCGGGTCGCGGCCGAGGGCCCGGCCGGGGCCGTGGTCGAGAGCCGTCGGCTGACGGTGGCCCGGTGAGGCCGCTCGCCCTCGCCGCCGCTCTCGTGGCCGGGCTCGCCCTCGCGGCGGGTCCGGCTGCGGGCCAGGGGACCGCTCCTCCAACCGCCGACGTGGCGTGGGAGCAGATGCCGCTCCTGCCCAACTTCGGCTCTCCTCGGTTTAACGTCGAGGCCCTTGCCGCGCTTCCGCCCGATTCGGGTCGGGAGGGTGGCCCCCCGTTCCGGCTCTACGTTACGGGCGAGGAGTTTGTCGTCTACGACCCCGAGCGGGCGTCTGAGCAGAGCGGGCGCGACCGGGACAAGCTCGGCCCTTGGGTCGACGTCTGCCATTCTGGGAACTGCAATCCCATCGACCTCGTCGCGACCGAGGCCGGTACGCTCGTCATCGCCCACCTCGGAAAAAACTCCCGGTCGACCGACGGCGGGGCCACGTGGGAGCTCGATGTCGTCGGCGACCCCTACAACGTCCGCGTGCTCTACCAGCCCGAGGCCGCCGCCCGCGACGCCGAGGGCCGGGCTCCCGTCATCGGATCGTACGGGCCGGCCGTGTGGACCTCGTACGGCGACGGGGCCCCCGGGACGTGGGAGAGGCGGACGGCGACCGACGGGTTCCGGGCCGGCGGCGACGTGATCGCGTTCGGCGAGGTCCCCCCCTCGCCCGCGCTCCCCGGCGGCCGGCTCCTGGCCGGGGTCTGGAACGGCGTGACCGTCTCCGACGACGGCGGGGCCACGTGGCGGCCCGGCGAGGGGGCCTACGGGTTCGCCCGGTTCCTCGGGCACTCGTTCGCGTTCGTCCCCGAGCCCGGCCACCCCTACGGCGGGGCGGTCCTGGCCGGGCTCGACGACCTGGAGTTCGGTCGGGACTCGTCGGCGACGGTGTACCGGAGCGACGACGGGGGCGCGACGTGGGCCCGGGCCCACCGGTTCGGCCCGGCCGCGCTCGGGCTCCCCGACGCGAACCGGGTCGTGCTCGCGGCGACGCCGGACGGGGCCGTGTGGGCCGGGGTCACGCATCGGTTGGGTGGACTGCCGACAGGGCGCCGCGCCGCCGTGGCCCGGTCGACGGACGGCGGGCACACGTGGTCGCTCGTCTCGGGCGGCGTCGACCTCCGGGCGATCTACGAGCTGCTGGTGGGCCCGGACGGCCGTCTGTACGCGGCGACGGCGGTCGGCGTGTGGCACACGGCGGGCCCGGCGGTCGAGGTGGCCGGGGAGGAGGGGCCGGAGCGGCCGGGCGGGCTCGGGCTCCGGGTGTGGCCGAACCCGTCGGGCGGGGCCGTGACGGTGGCCGTAGCGCTGGCGAGCCGGAAGCGGTCCGGTTGTCGGTCGCAGACGCGCTCGGGCGCGAGGTGGCCGTAGTCTGGGACGGGCCGGCGACCGACGGCCAGCGGGTCGCGGTCGAGACGGGCGGGTGGCCGGTCGGTGTGTACGTCGTCCGCGTGAAGACAGCCAGCGGGTCGGCGTCGGCAGGCCTGACGGTGGCCCGGTAGCCGGGAGCCGCCTCTCCGGCTCCCTCCCCCGAGTCGCCGGCTCAGGCGAACGCGCGAGCGGCAGCGTTGGAGGCGCCGGGCGGTAGATACGGCGGTGGGCGCGGGTAGCTTGCGAATCTAGAACCGCGAACGCACGTGCCGGAGCCGGAGGTCATCGTCGTCGGAGGGGGCATCGCCGGGCTGGGCGTGGCGTGGCAGCTCGCCGAGCGGGGGCGGCGCGTGGTCGTCTTGGAGGGCGACCGCGTCGGGCGGGGCGCGTCGTGGTCGGCGGCCGGAATGCTGGCGCCGTCGGCCGAGCTCGGGTTCGAGGAGCTCGACCTGTACCGCCTCGGGCGCGAGAGTCTCGGGCGGTGGCCCGCCTTTGCGCGTCGCCTCGAAGCCGCCTCCGGGGTCTCGGTCGGCTACCGCGACGAGGGGACGCTCGTCGTCGCCGACGACCGGGACAGCGTGCGCGCGCTCCGGCGGCTGTTCGCGTTCCAGCAGGCGCACGGGGCCCCGGTCGAGTGGCTCTCCGGCGACGACGCCTGCGACGTCGAGCCGCTGCTGTCGCCGCGCCTGCCGGCCGCCATTTGGTCGCCCCACGACCACCAGGTCGACAACCGGGCCGTCGTCCGAGCGCTCGCGCGGGCCGCGCGGGCGGGCGGCGTCGAGATCCGCGAGCGGGCGCCGGTGGCGCGTGTCGTCCCGGACGCCCAAGCGCCGTCGGTCCGGCTCGAGAGCGGGGAGGCGGTCGTCGCGCGCGTCGTCGTGCTGGCGGCCGGGGTGTGGAGCGCGGGCGTCGGCGGGCTCGACCCGGCCCCGCCCGTCCGGGGCGTCAAGGGGCAGGCGCTCGCGCTCCGCCTCGACCCCGAGCGCGGGCTCGACCTGGGCCACGTCGTCCGCGGCCCCGACGCCTACCTCGTCCCCAAGGCCGACGGCCGGCTGGTGGTCGGGGCCACGAGCGAGGACGGCGTGGCGGACGGGCGGGTCACGGCGGGCGGTCTGTTCCGGCTGCTCGAAGGGGCCGTCGCCGTCGTCCCCGGCGTCGAGGAGCTGGAGGTGATCGAGACGTGGGCGGCGCACCGGCCGGCGTCGCGCGACCACGCGCCGCTGCTCGGTCAGAGCCCGCACCCGGGCGTCACCTACGCGACGGGCCACTACCGCCACGGCGTGCTGCTGGCGCCGGTCACGGCCGAGGAGGTCGCCGCCGAGGTCGACCGCCGCCTGGACGGGGCGCCCGAAACAGCGCCCGTGCTGGCCCCGTTCTCGCCGCTCCGCTTTCCGACCTGACCCGTGCCGACCCTCCGCATCAACGGCGAGCCCCGCGAGGTGCCCGCGCCGCTCGCGCTCGACGCGCTCCTCGCCCACCTCGGTCGGGACCCGGCCACGCCCGGCGTCGCCGTCGCCGTCGGCGACCGCGTCGTCCCCCGCTCCGCGTGGCCGGCGACGACGGTCGGCGACGGCGACCGCGTCGAGATCATCACGGCCTCGCAGGGCGGATGACGCGGGGGGACCGGACCCCCGACGGCCTGCTTTTTCTGCCCGGAACGCGCGAGGGCCGCTCCTCCGCAGACGCCATGCCCACTGCCTCTCCCGATCTCGCCGTCGACGACGGCCCTGCGGCCCTCCGCGGTCCGTCGTCCCTCGACCCGTGGACGGTCGCCGGGGCCGAGCTGACGAGCCGCGTGCTCCTCGGGACGAGCCGCTACGCCAGCCTCCAGACGCTGCTCGACGCCGTCGACGCGTCGGGCGCCGAGATCGTCACGGTCTCCGTCCGCCGCGTCGACCTCGACGCCAGCGCCGACGGCCAGACGTTGCTCGGCGCGCTCCGCCAGCGGACGACCGAGGGCGGGGCGCCGCTCCGGCTGCTCCCCAACACGGCCGGCTGCTACACGGCGCGCGAGGCCGTCTTCACGGCTCAGCTCGCACGCGAGGCGCTCGAGACCGACTGGGTCAAGCTCGAGGTCATCGGCGACGACGAGACGCTGTACCCGGACGCGGTCCAGCTCCTCAAGGCCGCTGGCGAGCTCGTCGCCGACGGCTTCGAGGTGTTCGCCTACTGCGGCGACGACCCGATCACGGCCCGCAAGCTGGCCGACCTGGGGTGCGCCGCCGTGATGCCGCTCGCCGCGCCGATCGGCAGCGGGATGGGCCTCGTCAACCCGTACGCGCTGCGGATCATCCGCGAGCTGCTCCCCGACGTGCCACTCGTGGTCGACGCCGGGATCGGGACGGCGTCGGACGCGGCGCGGGCGATGGAGCTGGGCTACGACGGCGTCTTGCTCAACACGGCCGTTGCCGGCGCTCAGCACCCGGCCCAGATGGCCGCCGCGATCCGCCACGCCGTGGTCGGGGGCCGACTCGCGCGCCAAGCCGGGCGGATCCCGCGCCGCCTCTACGCCCAGGCCTCGACCCCGGACGACGGCCGCGTCGAGGTGGACGAGTGAGCGGGGGGGACGAGGAGCGGGGGACGGGGGACGGGCAAGCGGCCCGAGGTCGGGCAGAGCGGGTCCCGCACTTGCTGCTGATCGCCGACGGGTTCGCGTCGGGCCGAGCCGAGCTGTCGGCGTCGGAGATCCGCCAGCGCGTGATCGACGTGGCGGCGGCCGGCGTCCCGTGGGTCTCGCTCCGCGACCACGACGCCGACGACGCCGCGTTCGCCGAGGCCGCTCGCGATCTCGCGGCGGCCCTGCGTGACGTCCGCCCCGACGTGGTGCTCTCGGTCCACGGCCGGCTCGACGTCGCCCGCGAGATCGGGGCCGGGCTCCACGTGGGCCGCCGGGGGGCGACGTTGGCGGACGCGGTCGCGGCCGAGCTGCCGGGCCCGGTCGGCGTGTCGGCCCACTCGGCGACCGGCGCGGCCCACGCCGCCCGCGGCGGCGCCGACTACGCCACGTTCTCGCCCGTCTTCGCGACCCGAACGCATCCGGACGCGGTGCCGACCGGCATCGACCCGTTGCGGTTGGCGACCGAGCGGTCGGGCCTGCCCGTCCTCGCGCTCGGCGGGATGACGCCGCCTCGCGCGCGCATCGCCCGCCTCGTCGGAGCGCATGGCGTCGCCGCGGTCTCGGCCCTGCTGTTCGCCTGGGACGCCGACCGGACCGTCCGCCAGTTTTTGGAGGCGGTTCGGGGTTCGGGGGTTCAGGGTTCGCAGCCCGTGCCACCGAAGCCGTGACGATGTCCGCCGATCTTGGACGCCCGACCCACACACTCCACTCGATGACCCCCGACCCCCGAGCCCCGAACCCGATTCCCACCGCCCTCACCATCGCCGGCTCCGACTCCGGCGGTGGGGCCGGCATCCAGGCCGACCTGAAGACGTTCGAGGCCCACGGCGTGTTCGGCATGTCCGTCGTGACGGCGGTCACGGCCCAGAACACGCGCGCCGTCACGGCCGTCCACGACGTCCCGGTCGACGTGGTGGTGGCCCAGATCGAGGCGGTCGCCGACGACCTGCCCATCGGGGCGGTCAAGACGGGGATGCTGTCGTCGCCCGAGATCGTCGCCGCGGTCGCCCGGGCCATCGAGGACCGCGAGCTGGCGCCGGTCGTCGTCGATCCCGTGATGGTGTCGAAAAGCGGGGACGCGCTGCTCGACCCGGACGCGGTCGGCGCGGTCGCCACTCGGCTGCTGCCGCTGGCGACCGTCGTCACGCCGAACGCGCACGAGGCGGCCCGGCTGGCCGCGATGGACGTCCGCACGCTCGACGACGCCCGCCGCGCGGCCGACGTGATCCTGCGCCTGGGCCCGGCGGCGGTCCTGGTCAAGGGCGGCCACCTCGACGGCGAGGCCGACGCGGTCGACCTGCTCGTGTGGGGCGACGGCGAGGCCACGTTCCGGCAGGAGCGGATCGACACGCCCCACACGCACGGGACCGGGTGCACCTACGCCAGCGCCATCGCGGCCCACCTCGCCCGTGGCCTCGCGCTGGAGGAGGCCGTCGGCCGGGCGCGCGTCTACCTCCAGCACGCGATCCGCCACGCGCTCCCGCTCGGCGGCGGCCACGGCCCGACGCGCCACTTTTGGTTTCTGGACGGCTCGGAAGCGTGGGGGAGTGAGCGGTGATCGGTGAGGCGGCCGTGGAAAAGTCTCGGGTAACCCGTGGCCTCATGGCTTGCTGGGGGCCTCGCCGACGGCCACCTTCCCTGAACCCTGAACCCTGAACCCTGAACCCTGAACCCTGAACCCTGAACCCTGAACCCGCTCCGCCCGGTCTTCACTTGAGACCCCTTCCCACGGCGGCCTATCTTCGGGTCGCCGACGGGGTTCGCCCCCGACGCGCCCGTAGCTCAGCTGGATAGAGCGTCGCACTACGGATGCGAAGGTCAGAGGTTCGAATCCTCTCGGGCGTACAACGCCCTCCGCTTCCCCGGCGGAGGGCGTTTTTCGTTCGCCCCCTGGACCGCGTGGACGTCGCCCTGCCCCTGTACCGCCCGCCGCTCGCCCTGCGGAGCGGCCACCTCCAGACTCTCCTCCCGACGCTGTTCCGCCGCGTCGACGGCGTCGCGTACCGCCGCGAGCGGCTGGAGCTGGCCGACGGCGACTTCGTCGACCTCGACTGGGTGGGCCGGGCGGAGGGCGCCCGGGTGGCCGTTGTGGCGCACGGGCTGGAGGGGAGCAGCGACCGGGCCTACGTCCGCGGAATGGCGCGCGCGCTGGCCCGGCGCGGGTGGGCCGTCTGCGCGTGGAACCTGCGCGGGTGCTCGGGCGAGCCGAACCGGCTCCTCCAGACGTACCACAGCGGGATGACGGAGGACCTCGACGCGGTCGTGGCGTATGTGCTGGCCGAGGGTGCGCGCGAGGTCGCCGTCGTCGGGTTCAGCCTGGGCGGCAACCTGACGCTCAAGTGGCTCGGCGAGCGGGGCGCCGGGGTCGACCCCCGCGTGGTGGGCGGCGTCGGAATCTCGGTCCCGGTCGACCTCGCGTCGTCGTCGGAGACGATGGAGGCGTGGAGCCGCCGGATCTACATGCTCCGCTTTATGCGCTCGCTCTCGGGCAAGGTCGAGGAGAAGGCCGAGCGGTTCGACGGCGTGCCGGACCTCGACGCGATCCGGGCGGCCCGCACCTTCCGCCAGTTCGACGGCCTGTTCACGGCCCCCGTCCACGGCTTCGCCGACGCCGACGACTACTGGGCCCGGGCGTCGTCGCTGCCTTCGCTCCCCGACATCCGCGTGCCGACGCTGCTGGTCAACGCGCTCGACGACCCCTTTCTAGGACCGACCTGCTACCCGTACGACGTCTCGGCGGCGTCCCCGGCCCTGACGCTGCGGACGCCCCGGTACGGGGGCCACGTCGGGTTCGTGCGGCGCGGCGGGACGTTCTGGTCCGAGGAGGTCGCCGGCCGGTTCCTCGACGCCGCGAGTAGGGCCGCGGCGTGAGTCCCACTCTCGTTATCCCTGGGCCGGGCTCTCCAGCTCCCGCGCCAGCCGGTCGGCGCCGCCCTCGACGGCCGTGAGCAGGAGGAACCGGCGCAGCAGGTCGTCGGCTTGGGGCGACTCGCGCAGGCCCGCCACGACGGCGTCGAACCGCTCGGGGTCGGCCATCTCGGGGTAGTGGTCGCGGTAGGCGACGAGGCGCTGGCGCTCGGTCTCGGCGTCGAGCTCGGAGTGGAACTGCGTGCCGTAGATCGGCAGGCCGGCCACGCGGAACGCCTGGAACGGGGACCGGTCGTTGGTCGCCAGCTCGACGGCGCCGTCGGGCAGCCGGGCGACGCGGTCCTGGTGGCCCATCTGGGTGAGGAACCGGTCCGGCAGCGTCGAGAACAGCGGGTCCCGGCGGCCGGCGTCGGTGAGCTCGACGCCGTGCGTCCCCATCTCGGCCCGGTCCGCATCGTGGATCACCTCACCGCCGAACGCTCGGGCGACGAACTGGTGGCCCCAGCACGACCCGAAGAGCGGCGTCCCGCGGTCGGCGCACGCGTGGCACAGGTCGATCAGGCCCGGCGTCCAGTCGTACGTCTGGGTGACCGAGTACGCGCCGGCGCCCCCGATCATGACCACGTCGACGTCGTCGAGGAGGGCGGGGGAGAGGGCGTCGGCGAGGGCGCTCGTGACGCGGAACCCGTCGGGGCCGAGGCCGCAGCGGGCCTGGAAGCTGGCGCGCTCCTCGGCCAAGACGGCGGGGTTCGTCCGGATCTGGACGAGGCGGACGCGGACGGAGTCGAGGTCGGGGGCCATGCGTGGGGCGTCGCGGTCTGGACGGGGCGGGTCCCGTGCGGAGATCCCCAGAGTACGGCCGGCGGCCGGAGCCCCGTCCGTGCTCCGGCGTTTGCCCGAGACACCCCCCGTTTAGAGTCCATGACACAGACCGACTCCATCGTCCTCGGCGGCGGCTGCTTCTGGTGCGTCGAGGCCGTGATGGTCCCGCTCCGAGGCGTCGAGCGCGTCGTCTCCGGCTACGCCCAGGGCCACATCGCCAACCCGACCTACCGCGAGGTCTGCTCGGGGCGGACCGGCCACAACGAGGTCGTCGAGGTCACCTACGACCCCGGCACGATCTCGCTCCACGACCTCCTCACGGTCTTCCTCACGACGCACGACCCGACCACGCTCAACCGCCAGGGCGCCGACCGCGGGACGCAGTACCGCTCCGGCATCTACGTCACGTCCGACGCCCAGCGCGAGGTGGCCGGGCAGGTGGTGGCTGAGATCACGGAGCAGGGCATCTACTCGGACCCCATCGTGACCGAGATCGAGCCGCTCGACACGTTCTACCCGGCCGAGGAAACCCACCAGGACTACTTCGCGCGGAACCCGGCCCAGCCCTACTGCCAGGCCGTGATCGCGCCCAAGGTGTCGAAGCTCCGCACGCTCTACCTCGACAAGCTCGCGGCCTGACTCGGTGGCCGCGAACGCGGGGTGAAGAGGCGTGGCCGGCGGCGGCCCGCCTTGACCACCGGCTCGCGGTGGCTTTACCTTCGCTCCGCGCCCGACGCACGCCGTCGGTCGACCCGGGTCCGTAGCTCAGCGGTAGAGCATGCGGCTGTTAACCGCAGGGTCGTAGGTTCAAATCCTACCGGGCCCGCCCGACACGACGACGCCCGCTTCCGATCCGGAGGCGGGCGTCGCTGCGTTCGCCGGCGACGCGAGCTACTCCATCGCGCCCTCGTCCGTCGTGCCGGCCGTCCAGACGTCGTTGGTCGGATCGGCGTCGAACACGAAGCCGTCGGGGTTGAGCTCGACGCGGACGACGTCGCCGGCGGGGAACGCGAGCGTCGCCTCGGTCGCCCCGGCGAGCCACTCGGCCACCTCGACGCGCGCGTCTCGTGTGGTGCCGTCGGCGTAGGTGGCCCGGGCGAGAACGGGCATCGGCGCCCGTCCGAGGT
Organism: uncultured Bacteroidota bacterium; assembly: GCA_963848075.1. Classification (GTDB taxonomy): domain Bacteria; phylum Bacteroidota; class Rhodothermia; order Rhodothermales; family Rubricoccaceae; genus Rubrivirga. The sequence goes on along the minus strand of CAWKCB010000004.1, from coordinate 540,148 downwards.
CGGCGACGCGCACCTCGACGCCGGTGGCCGACGGGGCCACGGAAGAGACCGCGTGGTCGACGGTCCAGGTGTCGAAGAACGTCGGCGTCCAGAACCAGTCGAGGTCCTGGCCCAGCCGGTCCTCGAACGTGCTGAACAGGTCGTACGGGTAGGGATGGCTACCGCGCCAGCGCCGGCCGTACTCGCGGTAGGCGTCGACGAAGGCGTCGTCGCCGAACAGCCCGCGGAGCGTGTGGAGCGCGACGGCCAGCGTCGAGTAGGAGGCCACCCCGCGAGCCGCGCCCCCGGCGGGGTCCACCTGTCGGGTCCCGCCGCCGATGGGGTAGCGGTCGTTGTGGCGCATCGGCGGGACCGCGTAGCCGGTCCCCGCGAGCAGGTAGTGCGACTGGCGGCGGCGGTCCCACGCCTCGATCTCCTGCCGGTCCGGGGCCGAGCCGTCCCAGAAGGCCTCGATCCCCTGGTTCGTGTTGTACGACGTGAGGCCCTCGTCCATCCAGGTGAACGCCTTCTCGTTCGAGCCGACCATCATCGGGTACCACATGTGGGCGATCTCGTGGTAGGTGACGGAGAACAACGTCGGGTCGGTCCGGTCGCCGCCGATCAGCGTCATCATGGGGTACTCCATGCCGCCCGAGATGACGCCCTCGACGGCGGTCATGTGGGGCCACGGGTACGGCCACAGGGTCTCCGACAGGTGCTCGATGGAGAACGCCGAGAACTCGGCCGACCGCTCCCACGACGCCGTCCCGGGCCGGTAGAAGGCGTTGATGAGCACGGCGTCGTCGGCCGCGCCGTCGTCGTCCTGGTCCACCATGGCCCGCGTCGCGTCCCAGACGTAAGCGGCCGAGGCGGACAGGGCCACGTCGCGGACGTCGTCGGCCCGGAAGCGCCACACGCGGCGGCCGTCGGCGGAGGGCGCGAGCGCCGAGCCGCGGTCGTCGGCCGTCACCACCTGGACGACCTCGTCGCCGGCCAAGGCTCGGGCGAGCCGCTCGCGCGTCCGCTCGGTGTAGACCGCGTCGGCGTTCGTGAGCCGGCCGGTGCCGTAGACGAGCAGGTCGGCCGGGGCGTCGACAGAGACCGTGAAGTCGCCCATCTCCATATAGTGCTCGCCCATGCCGAGGTATGGGTCGACGTGCCACCCGTAGACGTCGTCGTAGACGGCGACGGTGGGGTACCAGTAGCCGAGGTAGACCACCTCGCCGTCGGTCCCCTGGCGGAAGGTGCCCGTGGCCGGAGGCACCGTGAAGCGCCAGTCGAGCTCGACCACGGCCGTCTCGCCCGGGCCGAGCGGGTCGGCCAGCCCGACCGTCATCACGGTCCCCTGGACGACGTAGGTGCCCGGCTCGGCCGAGCCCCGGTAGGCGCCGGGCGTCTCGGCGACGGAGACGTCGGCGAGCGTGTCGCCGTTGACGGCGACCGTCCCCAGCGCGATCCCGCCCGTCACGGCGACGGGCCGGTTCCGCGGGACGCCCGGCGCGTGGACGTTCTGGCGCAGCTTGAGCACCAAGAACTCGAGCACGTCGGGCGACTCGTTCGTGTAGGCGATGGCCCCGCTCGCGGTCACCGTCGCGCTCCCACCGGCCAGGTCGAGACGGGCGTCGAGCGTGTAGTCGGCCCGGTTGGTCCAGTAGGCGGGGCCCGGCGCCCCGGAGAGCGTCCGCGTGCCCTGTGCGACGGCCCGCTCGAACTGGGGCGGCGGCATCACGGGGTAGGGGAGCACGCGCTGGGCGGCGGGCGAGACGGCGAGGCCGAGGGCGAGGGCCACGAGGAGAGACAGACGGACGGACATCGAGAAGGGGTCGGTTCGGACGGGGAACGGGGGCGTCCGCGAGCTTAGCGCCGCGAGGCCCAGGCCAGGGGCTCGCCGACGGGTGGAGAGCCTGTGGAGACGCGCACGCCGGTGGACGCTCCGTGGGGGGCGGGCTACCTTTGAGACCCGCGCCCGAGTGGCGGAATTGGTAGACGCGCACGATTCAGGGTCGTGTTCCCTCACGGGAGTGCTGGTTCGATTCCAGTCTCGGGCACTCTGCGCCCCATCTGACGCTCAGGTGGGGCGCAGCACGTTTCGCGCTGTGGGCGCGACCCAAGACGACCTCGGCTAGCTTCCGGCGAGGGACCCTCACTCGTTATGCCCCGGATCTCCGAGTTTTTCGGCATCGCGATCTACTTGTACTGGGCGGACGTGAACCGACACGCCGCACCCCACTTCCACGCGATGTACGCCGGCCGCGAGGCGGTCTTCTCCATCCCCGACGCGGAGATCCTGGCCGGCGCGCTTCCGGGTCGCCAAACGAAGCTGGTTCAGGGATGGGCCGCGCTCTACACGGAGGAGTTGGAACAGGCCTGGAACCGTGCGGTCGAAAAGCAGGCCCCTGGCACGATCCCGCCTCTCACGAAATGAGCCACCCGACGTACACAAAGCCCGCGTGGGCCGCCGATCTCCCGGATCACACCGAGGACGGTGACGTCCTGGTCTACGGTGCCGAACCGCTCGGCCCGCGGATCGAGGCCGCCTTTGTACGACCCGGAGCCGGGGAGGGCGACGCCGCCTCCGTTACCCTCGTGTTCGACAACGGCGAGGCGCGCGAGCTAGACCTCGCACCTCTACTCGACCACCCGGCGTTCGCCCCGCTGCGGTCCTACGAGGAGGCCGAGCGCATGACCGTCCTGCCGTACGGGCACGGCGTCGAGTGGGCGACGGGCGGCGACCTGTCGGCTGGCTACGCCTATCGTCAGGGGCGGCCGCTCGCACTCGCGTACCGGGTACCGGAGCGGGCGGCCTAGCGCTCGCAGGGGTACCCATCCGGCGGGCGCGACCGATGGGCGCGCACGATTCAGGGTCGTGTTCCCTCGCGGGAGTGCTGGTTCGATTCCGTCTCGGGCGCAAGACGAGAGCAGGCGCCTTCCGGTTGACCCCGGGAGGCGCCTTTTTTTTGTGTCGGAGATGTAGAGTCGTCGACCTACCGCTCCCCGGCTCGCGGGGCCGCCCGGCGCCGGTCCCCTCGTAGCTTCGAGGCGTCGCCGCTCCAGACCGACCCGCTCCATGTCCAGCAGCCAACTCCCGTTCGAGTTCACCATCACGTCGAAGGAGGGGGCCGAGCCGCCCCCGATTCGGGCCGAGCCCGCCGAGTCTCCCGCGACCCCGCCCAGCCCGGGAGCCCCGCCGACACCTGCCCGCACGCAGACCGGCACCACGCAGGACCGCGCCCAGTTTATCTGGCAGGTCGCCGACGACCTCTTGCGCGGCGCGTTCAAGGCCCACGAGTATGGCGACGTGACGCTCCCGTTCGTCGTCTTGCGCCGCCTCGACCTGGTCCTCAAGGACAAAAAGGACGACGTGCTCGCGGCCCACGAGCGGTTCCGCGGCGCCCTCGACCCCGACCAACTGGAGGAGGTGATGATGGGGCAGACCGGCGGGACGGGCTTCTTCAACGTGTCGCGGTTCGACCTGGAGCGGCTCACGGGCGACGCCGACCACATCGAGCAGAACGTCCACGCCTACCTCGACGGGTTCTCGGCCAACGTGCGCGAGATCCTGGGGCACTACCGGCTCGGGCCGATCATCGAGAAGCTGGCGCGCGAGAACCTGCTGTTCATGCTGGTGGACAAGTTCACCGAGGTCGACCTCCACCCCGACCGCGTCTCGAACCACGAGATGGGGTTGGTCTTCGAGGAGCTGCTCCGGCGCTTCGCCGAGATGAGCAACGAGACGGCGGGCGAGCACTACACGCCGCGCGAGGTCATCCGCCTGATGGTGCGCCTGCTGCTGGCGGAGCACCAGGACGATCTCGGGGGCGACGGCGTGGTGCGGAGCGTGTTCGACCCGGCGTGCGGGACTGGCGGGATGCTCTCCATCGCCAAGGAGCAGATCCAGGCCGTCAACCCGGGCGCCGACGTGTTGCTGTTCGGGCAGGAGATCAACGACCAGTCGTACGCCATCGCCAAGTCGGACTTCCTGGTGACGGGCGAGGACCCGGACCGCATCCGCCTGGGCTCGTCGCTCTCGCGCGACCGCTTCCAGGGCGAGCGGTTCGACTTTATGGGGTAGGTGACAGCGGATGGGCGTCAGTTTTCTGCCGCCGCGTTGGCAAGTGTCAGCGGATGGGCGTCACTCTGCGAAGGGGCGCCGTGGGAGCTCGTAGGAGACCTCTGCAAGCACCGGCTGGTCCGATGGCTCGCGGCGGCGCAGGCGGTGGAACCGGATCTGCTCGCCGGAGAGATCCACGTCGCACCGGACCAACCGCGACGACCACGCCTGCGAGACCTCGAAGTCGTGACCGAGCACGCGCGCAGAGCCGGTCGCGCTCGTCCGCCGGACGTACACGATGCGTGAGGCCGGAGTCTCGGCCGGATGCACCTGGAGGTCGAGCGTCCAGTCCTCCGGGACCTGTCGCCGCGCGGGCGCTTCGGCTCGGCGAGCCGCCGTGCGCTGGCGGTGCGCGGCGACGTAGGCCGCCGACCGGGCGGCGAGCGCCGCCACGGACTCGTGGTGGAAGCGCCCCCAGACCTTCGATTGCCACAGCCCGTTGTAGCCCTCGATCTGGGCCTGGAAGCCGTGCTCGCTCACCGGCGCGAACACCGGGACCACGCCGAGCGAGAGGCAGAGCCGGCTCACGCGCCCGATCCCGTCGGGGTGGATGTGGGGGCCGTGGAAGACGGTGCCGTTGTCGAACTGCGCGAAGTCCGGCAGACCGCACGCGCGCCAGTGCTCCGTGAGATGCTCTACGATATCGGCGGCCCGGATCGCGGCCTCGCGCGGCCAGGAGGCGACCAACCCACCGTGGAGCGACACGCCGTTGAGCACTTCGACCAGCGGGCCGTCCTTGATCTTGAGCCCTTCGACCAGGTCAAAGCTGTCGAGCTCGGCCTGCCCGGCGGCGACGTCCGGGAGGTACCAACCCTTCGGGGGAGCTTTGCGGCGCGGGCGGTGCTGGACGTCGAGCAGGCCCCGACGCTCGAAGACGCGGCCGATGGTGCGCGCGCTGGGCACGTCTGCGATGCCTTCGTCCAAAAGGGTGCGATGCACGGCCGCCGCGCCGTACTCACCGAGCACGCTCTGGTCGCGGAGTCTCTGGCGGGTCTCGACGAGCAGAGTCTCCATCTCGGGTGGGGTGCGGTTGGCTACGCGGCGGGCCGCGTGGGACCTGTCGCTCCAGTCGACGCGGTCGATCCGCTTGCCCTCGGCGCGCTGTACCCACCGCTGGACGGTGCGGAGCGTGGCGCCAAACTGGCGAGCGACGGCCCGTTGAGACTGCCCTCGTCGGACAGCGGCGACCATGTCGCGGCGTCGGTTGGCGGGTGCCTTTTTTTGCTCATGGAGAACCGATCAGATGGGAGTCTGGGGAGGATAGCTGACGCCCATCCGCTGTCACCTGGGTGACGCCCATCCGCTGTCATCTACCCCTTTATGCTTTCCAACCCACCCTTCGGCGTGTCGTGGAAGAAAGAGCGGGCGTTCATCGAGGCCGAGGCCGAGAGCGGGGGGCGCTTCAGCGCGGGCACGCCGCGCGTGAGCGACGGGGCGTTGCTGTTCTTGCAGCACATGCTCTCGAAGGCACATGCTCTCGAAGATGGAGGCGCGCGGGAGCCGCCTGGCCATCGTGTTCAACGGGAGCCCGCTGTTCACCGGCGACGCGGGCGGCGGCGAGAGCGAGATCCGCCGCTGGATCATCGAGAACGACTGGCTGGAGGCCATCGTCGCGCTGCCGACGGAGATGTTCTACAACACGGGGATCTCGACCTACGTCTGGGTGCTGACCAACCGCAAGCCCGAGCGCCGCCAGGGCATGGTCCAGCTTATCGACGCCTCGGGCGTGGCGACGAAGATGCGCAAGTCGCTCGGCAACAAGCGCAACCACCTGACGGACGCGCAGATCGAGGAGGTCGTCGAGCTGTACACGGCGCTCCAAGAGGGCGAGCGCGTGCGGCTCTTCCCGAACCACGCGTTCGGGTACACGAAGGTCCGTGTGGAGCGGCCGCAGCGGACGGCCACGGGCGAGGTGAAGCGCTCGCGCGACGGCGACCCCAAGCCCGACACCAAGCTCCGCGACTACGAGCGCGTGCCGCTGGCGGACGACGTGACCGCGTATTTCGAGCGCGAGGTGCGGCCCCACGTGCCCGACGCGTGGCTCGACCGCGACGCCGACAAGGTGGGCTACGAGATCAACTTCACGCGGTACTTCTACCGCTACGAACGTTTAAGGAGCGTGCAAGAGATCACGGCCGAGATCCTGGCGCTCGACGCGGAGACGGAGGGGATGCTGATGGAGGTGCTGGGGGCATGATCGCGATCACCACCGATCGAACGGACTGGCAGGACCTGCTCTCGGATCTCCCCGAGGGCTGGCGCCTTCTGCGCCTGAAGCACGCCGTCACGATCACCAATAGCAACGTCGACAAGAAGACCTACGAGGACGGCACTCCGGTGCGTTTGTGCAACTACACCGATGTCTACTACGAGGAGTTCGTCACAGACGACCTCGACCTGATGAGGGCGACGGCCACCGAGGCCGAGATCGAGCGGTTCACCTTGCGTCCTGGCGACGTTCTGATCACGAAGGACTCCGAGTCATGGGACGACATCGCGGTCCCTGCCGTCGTCGCAGAGGAGTTGGACAACGTGGTGTGCGGGTACCACCTGACCATGCTTCGGTCCGAAGGGGACGTGGTGGACGGACGCTTCCTATTCCGCGCCCTGCAATCCAGCGGGATCCGAGAGCAGTTCTACGTCTCGGCGAAAGGAATCACGCGGTACGGACTCAGTCAGCATCACATTCAAGATGTGCTAATCCCGCTCCCCCCGCTCGACGAGCAGCGCCAGCTGGCGGCCTACCTCGACCGCAAGACCGCCGAGGTCGACACCCTCATCCGCAAGAAGCAGGCCCTCATCGCCCGCCTCGGGGAGCTCCGCGCGGCCCTCATCCACCGCGCCGTGACGAAGGGGCTCGACCCCGACGTGCCGACGAAGGACTCCGGCGTCGAGTGGCTGGGCGAGGTCCCGGAGCACTGGACGATGACCCGCTTGAAGCACGTCCTCTCCGACATTGGGACCGGCGGGACGCCCTCCACCTCAAACGAGGGCTATTGGACTGGCGACGGAGAAGGCATTCCGTGGGTAGCGATCTCCGACATGACGGCGCAGTCGGTGATCATGAGAACCGCGAAGAACGTCACCGAGGCTGGGCTCGACGCAGGACGGCTCCAAGTCCTGCCCGGAGGGACACTCCTCATCAGCATCTTCGCGTCGCTTGGAAAAACGTCCGTTCTGGGAGTGGACGCGACGGTGAATCAGGCCATCCTCGGCCTTGTCCCCGGCACCGATCTAGACCGAGAGTTCCTCCGTCTCTATCTCGCTGCGCTCGAGCCTTTCATCAGCTACTACTCGTCGTCCAACACTCAGGAGAACCTAAACCTCACCAAGATCAAGAACCTCGACCTTCCATTACCGCCCGTGGAGGAGCAGATGCAGGTCGTTCACTACTTGCGGACGCATGGCAAGAAACTGAGAGGTCTGATTACCCGCGAGGAGAAGATCATCAAGGGGCTCCGCGAACTCCGCACGTCGCTGATCTCCGAGGTCGTCACCGGCACGGTCGACGTGCGAGACGCCGCCACACCCCGCAGGGACGCCGTCGGGGTCGCCCCATGACCGCATCCAGGACCCTGCGATCCAACGTCTGGGCCCGGCCCGGCGTCGCAGGTGCGCGCCACCGCCGGGGCGGCGGGGCATGCCCCGCCGTTGCCACGGTTGGGACGGCCTCGCGTTGGGCGGGGGGCGTGGCGGTCGCCCGGACCGGGGGCGTGGCATGACGGGGCGGTTCGACCGGTTCCGCACGCACCGCCAGTCCCGCCGGTGGGCCGGGCACGACTACGCCTCGGCCGGGTGGTATTTCGTCACCGTCTGCACCCAGCACCGGCGGCCCCTGTTCGGCGGGATCCGGGGCGGGGTGATGGGGCTGAACGCCGCCGGGTGCATCGCCCACGCCTGCTGGGCCGCCATCCCCGACCACGCGCCGGGCGTCCGCCTGGACGCGTTCGTCGTGATGCCCAACCACGTGCACGGATTGATTGGGTTGGTCCCGACCGGCACCGTCGCGACGGGGCATGCCCCGTCGCTACCGATGCCGGGGACGGCTGCGGACGGCCCGGACGTTGGGCCGTCACAACCGACACCGGGGACGGACGCGGGCGTCACGGATACCGGACCCACCGCGGACGCCCCATCCCTGGGGACCGTCGTGGGCGGGTTCAAATCGGCCGTCACGCGGACCGTCCGTCGCCGGGGGACGCCGTTCGCGTGGCAGCCCCGGTACCACGACCACGTGGTCCGCAACGCCGGTGCGCTGGACCGCATCCGCACCTACATCCGGTTGAACCCGGCACGGTGGACCGCCGACACCTTCCACCCAGACGACCGCACGGCATGAGCGCGAAGAGCTACCGAGAGCAGGACTTCGAGGACCACGTCGCCGAGCGGCTGGTGGCCCAGGGCTACCGGCTCCTGCATCCCCACGACTACGACCGGGACCTCGTCCTCATCCCGTCCGAGGTGGTCGCCTTCGTCCGCGCCACCCAGCCCGACGAGGTCGACCGCCTGCAGGCGCAGTACGGCGCCGACACCGACCGCAACCTCGCCCTGCGCGTCTCGCGCGAGGTCGCCCGGCGCGGCACGCTGTCCGTCCTGCGCGAGGGCGTCAAGGACCGGGGCGTCCGCCTACGGCTCGCGACCTTCCGCCCGTCGAGCGGGCTCAACCCCGAGCACGAGCGCCAGTACCGCGCCAACCGCTTCGCCGTCGTCCGCCAGCTCCGGTTCTCGCGTCAGAACGAGAAGTCGCTCGACCTCGGGCTGTTCGTCAACGGCCTGCCCGTCGTCACCGCCGAGCTGAAGAACAGCCTGACGGGCCAGTTCGTGGCCGACGCCGTCAAGCAGTACAAGGCCGACCGGGACCCGCGCGAGCCGCTGTTCCAGTTCGGCCGCTGCCTCGCCCACTTCGCCGTCGGCAACGAGCACGCGTTCTACACGACGCGGCTGGCGAAGGACAAGACGTTCTTCCTGCCGTTCAACCGCGGGACCGCCGACGGCGGCGCGGGCAACCCCGTCAACCCCGACGGCCACCAGACCGCCTACGTCTGGCAGGACACGTGGCAGCCCGACACGCTGCTCGACCTGCTCGCGGGCTACCTCCACCTCCAGACGACGACCGAGCGGGCCTACGACCCGAAAAAGGAGGCCGTCGTCGAGACCGAAACGACGGCCTTGATCTTCCCCCGCTACCACCAGCTCGACGTGGTGCGCCGTCTGCTGGCGGCGGCCGCGGCCGAGGGGCCGGGGCACAGCCACCTCGTCCAGCACAGCGCGGGCTCGGGCAAGAGCAACTCCATCGCGTGGCTCGCCCACGGCCTGCGCCAGCTCCACGACGCCGACGGCGACCGCCTGTTCGACACCATCGTCGTCGTGACCGACCGCCGCGTGCTGGACCACCAGCTTCAGAAGACCATCAAGCAGTTCGAGCGGACGGCGGGCACGGTCGTCCCCATCGACGGCACCTCGGCCCAGCTCAAGACGGCGCTCCAGCAGGGCAAGGACATCGTCATCACGACGCTCCAGAAGTTCCCCGTCATCTCCCAGGCCGTGTCCGCGCTGGAGGGCCAGCGGTTCGCCGTCGTGATCGACGAGGCCCACTCGTCGCAGTCGGGCGAGAGCGCCAAGCACCTCAAGCAGACGCTCTCGGCGGGCCTGGAGGACGCCGAGGCCCAAGACGACGCCGGGTTCGACCTGGAGGACGCCGTGGCCGCCGAGGTCGTCGCGCGGGGCCGCCAGCCGCACCTCTCGTACTTCGCCTTCACGGCCACGCCGAAGGACAAGACGCTCGAGCTGTTCGGGCGGCGCGGCGCCGACGGCGAGTTCCACCCGTTCCACACCTACACGATGCGGCAGGCCATCGAGGAGCGGTTCATCGTGGACGTGCTGCAGAACTACACCACCTACAAGCGCTACTTCAAGCTGGCGCAGGCCGCCGACGAGGACGAGGAGGTCGAGCGGAGCAAGGCCGTCCGCGCGCTGACGAGCTACGTGGACCTGACGGACCACGCCGTCGAGGCCAAAGCGCGGGTCTGCCTCGACCACTTCGAGCGCGTGACCTCGCGCGCCATCCGCGGGAAAGGGCGGGCCATGTTCGTGACGCGGAGCCGCCTGCACGCCGTCCGCTACGTCCTCGCGTTCAAGACGCTGATGCAGGAGAAGGGGCTCGCCTACGGCCCGCTCGTCGCGTTCTCCGGGACCGTCCGCGACCCCCAGACGGGCGCCGAGCACACCGAGGCGAGCCTCAACGCGCTCCCCCGCAAGGTCAGCATCCCGGACGCCTTCAAGCTCCCCGAGTACCGCCTGCTCGTCGTCGCCAACAAGTTCCAGACGGGCTTCGACGAACCCCTGCTGCACACGATGTACGTCGACAAGCGGCTCGGCGGCGTCGCGGCCGTCCAGACGCTCTCGCGCCTCAACCGCACCACGAGCGGCAAGGACGCGACGGTCGTGCTCGACTTCGTCAGCGAGGCCGACGACGTCCAGACGGCCTTCCAGCGCTACTACCAGAACACGGCGCTGGAGGAGGAGACGGACCCCAACAAGCTCTACGACCTCACGACCCAGCTCGCGGCCTACGACCTCTACACGCCGGCCGACGTGGAGTCCTTCGCGGGCGTGTTCTTCGACCCGTCGCGCCCCGGCGAGGACATGCAGCCGATCTTGGACCGCGTCGTCGAGCGCTGGCGCCAGCGGCCCGAGGACGAGCGCGAGGACGTCCGCAGCACGCTCCAGTCGTTCGTGCGTCTCTACGGCTACGTCTCGCAGCTGGTCCGCTTCGTCGACACCGACCTGGAGAAGGAGTACGCCTTCGCGCGCCACCTCAACCGCAAGCTGCCCAAGCGCACCGGCGGCGGTCTGCCGGTGGGCGTCACCGACGCCGTCGACCTCGACTCCTTCCGCTTGCAGCAGACGTACGAGGGGGAGATCGAGCTGGAGCGCGAGGACGCTCGCCTCCCCGGCATCCAGGCCGAGGCGGGCGGCATCGTCGCCGAACCCGACATGGCGCTCCTCTCGTCCATCGTGACGGCGCTCAACGACACGCACGGGCTCGACCTCACGGAGAAGGACCGCGTGCGCATGGAGGAGATCGTCCGCGAGGTGCACGAGGACGAGGGCGTGCAGGCCGTCATGGCGGGCAACAACTCGGTCCGCAACAAGCGCCACCGCGTCGACAAGGCCGTCGACGACCGCGTGCTGGCCCAGGTCCACCACAGCATCGAGCTGTACCAGAAGCTCAAGGACCCGCGAGTCTTGGAGTCGCTCAAGGCGCGCCTCTTCGACGACCTGATGCGCCAGGCCGCCTGAGCCGCCAGGCATCCCGGCCGAGGTGAGCGTATGCGCTCGGCACCCCCGTCCGCCCCGGCTGGCGGAGGCGCTCTCGGTGGGTGATACCGCTTCGGGAGCCCGCTACGCCAGGGCGAGGTCCGAGACGGACGCCTCGACCCGGAACGACGGTGCCCACCCGTGGAGCCCGGCGGCCGTCCCGCCCGCCAGGGACCCGTCGGCCGCGTCGGCGATCTCCGCGAGCGCCTCGGCCACCCGCCCCACGGCGTCGGCCAGCGTCCCGGCCTCGACCGTGCACTCGAAGACGAGCTGGTCCCCGATCAGCGCCGGGACCACGTCGCCCTCGGACCGCTCGAACAGCGGGTCCGTCAGCGCGTCGAGCATCGCGCGGCTGACGAGGTCGGCGCGTTCCTCGCTCATCTCTGCTCGCGCCCGTGCTGTGACGGTGCGTACCGTTCAGCGTCGCCCATCTCCCGACCCATGTCTCGAACCCTCCTCGTCGGCAGCCTCGCCGCCCTCGTCCTCGCCGCCTGCGCGCCCCGCGTGGCGCCGTCCACGCCGGCCGACTGGGCCGCCCTCGCCGACGCCCTGGGGTCCGACGAGTACGCCGAGGTCTTCCTCGACGAGCTCGACCGCCGGCTCGACGACGCCGGCCACGACCTCGCCGACGACCAGCGCCGCGCGCTCTACGACGTGCTCTACGACGGCGCGGAGGCCCAGCGGGCGCTCCTCGACCAGCACCGCGACGCGGGGCCCGAGGACCGGGCGGCCGTCGTTGCGTCGCTCGAGGCCCAGGGCGCCCGGACGGACGCGGCGGCCGAGGACGTCCTGACCGACGCGCAGGTCCCGGTCTACCGCGCGCTCCAGGTCGAGGCCCGCGCCCGCCTCGCCCGTGAGGTCGGCGGACGGTAACCCCCACTCTCCGAGCGGGGTCGGGGCAAGCGGCATGAGGCGGAGTCCCCCCGCCCCTCGCCCGTGTCTCATGCCCAATCGTCAGAGTCCGTAGCAGCGCTCGGGGCCATCAGGAGGCCGACGTGGGCGGCGACGGGCCCTCCGCCCTCACCGCCGCCACGAACCGGGCCAGCAGCGGCGACTCGTCGCCCCGCCGCCACACGACGCCCGTCTCGATCGTCAGCTCGGGCTCGACCAAGCGGGCGTAGGCCACGCCGGGATATCCAGGCTGGACGCGCGCCTGGTGCACGGTCCCCACACCGACGCCCGCGGCGACCAGCCCCAGCAGGCTCTCGACGTGGCGGACCTCCTGCACCACGGCCGGCACGAAGCCGGCGTTCTGGCTCGCGCGGAGGTACGCGTCGTAGACCTCCGGGGCTGGGGCGCGCGCCCACGCGATCTGGGGCTCGCCGGCCAGCTCCGCCAACGCGACCGTCTCCTGACCGGCCAGCCGGTGCCCCTCGGGGAGCACGACGACGGTCGGGGCCGCGCCCAGCGTCCGCACCTCGACGTCGCGCTCGTCGATGGGCAGGAGCGCCAGCCCGACGTCGGCGCGGCCCTCGCGGACGGCCTCGACCTGCTCGCGGCTCCCGGCCTCCCAGAAGTCCAGGGTCACGTCGGGGACTTCGGCTCGGAACGCCCGGATCGAGGTCGCCAGCCCGTCGCGCATGATCGGCGCCTCGTAGCCGACCCGGAGGCCGCCGGCCCGTCCCTCGGCCGCCGCCCGCACCGCGGCCTCGGCCCGCTCGGCCTCGGCCAGCACGCGCCGTGCGTGGGGGAGGAGAACCGCGCCGACGTCCGTCAGCGAGACGGCCCGGCGGGACCGGTCGAACAGGCGCGCGCCGATCTCGTCCTCGAACGCCATGATCTGCTGGCTCAGCGTGGGCTGGGCCACGAACGACCGCGTGGCCGCCCGGCCAAAGTGGAGCTCGTCGGCGACGGCGACGAAGTAGCGGAGGTGACGGAGTTCCACGACGGAGCGGTCGGTGAGAGGCCGAAGCTATCGCGCTGATCGAGAAGAGCCATGGACTCAATCGGTCCGCGCGTGCGTTACACCCGCCGCGGCCGGGACTCCCGGTCCGCGCCTTTTCCGACCCCCATCCCCATGCGACTCCTTTCTCTCTTTCTGCTCGGTCTGTTCGCCGTCGGCTGCGCCTCCTCGGGCGCGCTGGGCACCTCGTCGGACTCGGTCGTCGGCCCCACGTGGCGGCTCGTCACGCTGGGGAGCGACCTCCCCGCGGGCCCCGAGGCCACGATCACGTTTGGCGCCGACGGCCGCGTCTCGGGCACGACGGGCTGCAACCGCTTTTCCGGCACCTACGAGCTGGCGTCGGAGCCCGGCGCCGCGCAGGGCGGGCGCGCCCTCTCGCTCTCGCCGCTCGCCACCACGCGGATGGCGTGCCCGCCGCCCGCCGGGGACCGAGAGCGCCGCGTGCTCGACGCCCTCGACCGCGCCGACCGGGTCGCGGCCGACGGCGACCGCCTCGTGCTCAGCGCGGGGAGCGACCGGCTCCTCACGTTCGAGGCCGGGACGGGCCGCACCGCTGGGGCCACGCTCACCGGGACCGTCACGTACCTCCCCCGCATCGCCCTCCCGCCCGACGCCGTCGTGACGGTCCGCCTCCTCGACGTGAGCCTCGCCGACGCCCCCTCGGTGACGCTGGCCGAGCAGACGATCTCGACGCAGGGACGCAGCGTCCCGATCCCCTTCGAGCTGGCCTACGACGCGGGCGAGATCCAGCCGCGCCACCGCTACGGGGTCCGCGCCGAGATCCGCAGCGGCTCGGGCGACCTGATGTGGACGACCGACACCATGACCCCGGTGCTCACCAACGGGGCGCCGTCGAGCGCCGTCGAGGTCCGCGTCGTCCAGGTCGGCGAGAGCACGGGCGCGCTCGTCGGGCCGGCGTGGCGGCTCGTCGAGATCGAGTCCGCGAGCGGCGTCGTCGTCTCGCCAGGCGACGCGCCGTACACGATCGCCTTCGGCGCCGACGGCCGGTACAGCGGCCGGGCCGACTGCAACCGCTACGGCGGCTCGTTCGAGGCCGAGGCCGACGGCGCGCTCCGGCTCGGTCAGGGCCTGAGCACGCTCGCGGCCTGCCCCTCGCCCTCGGCGTCCGACGACTTTTTCCGCGTGCTGAACGGGGCCGCGTCGTACGCCCTCACCGGCGACCGCCTCCGCGTGACGGGCCGCGAGGGCGCCCCTCGTGTTCGAGCGCGAGAGCCAGGGCGGGATGCCGCCGCAGGAGACCGGCCGGGACGGGTCGTACACGTGCGAGAGCTCCGACGGGCCGTTCACGTTCCGGATCCGGACCGGACCGGGCGAGGTCGCGCTCTGGCTGCCCGAGCGGTTCGAGGGCCGCGACGGCGGCACGTACCGCGTGCTCGGCCAGGTCCGGGCCGCCAGCGGCGCGAAGTACCAGGACGGCCCCGTGACGGTCTGGACGAAGGGCACCGACGAGGCCCTCCTCGACGTCGACGGCGAGACCTACACCGGCTGCCGGACAGCCGGGTGACGCCGACGATTCTCACTGCCAGTACGGCCTGGACCTCATGACGCCGACCGTCGCTCCGCGAGAAGACGTCGCGCCCCGCGCCGCGCCCGGGGACTCCGCCGTGGCCTCCGGGGGCTACCCCCCGCGAGCGTGGCTCGTCGCGGGTATCGTCCTGGTCGCGCTCAACCTCCGTCCGGCGCTCGCGGGACTCGGGCCGCTCGTGGCCGACATCCGTGTGGCGACGGGGCTCACGAACACCACGCTCGGGCTCCTCACGACGCTCCCGCTCCTCGCCTTCGGCGTCGTCTCGGCCTTCACGCCCGTCGTGACCCGGCGCGTCGGGGTCGAGGGCGCGCTCGGGCTGGCGCTCGTCCTGATCGGTCTGGGGACGGCCGTGCGCGCGTCGCCATCGGTGGCCCTGCTGTTCGGCGGGACCGTGCTCCTCGGCGTCGGCATCGCGCTGGGCAACGTGCTGCTGCCGGCCCTCGTCAAGCGCGACTTCGCCGAGCGCTCCGGCCCGATGACGAGCCTGTACTCGAGTGCGATGGGGGTGGGGGCCGCCGTTGCCGCCGGCGTCAGCGTGCCCCTCGCGGGATTGCTCGGGTGGCGCGGGTCGCTCGGCGCGTGGGCCGTCTTGGCCGCCGCCGCGCTCGTCGTGTGGCTCCCCCAGCTCCGCCGCCGCGTGGTCCCCGCGCGTCGCGGGACGACGCTCGACTCGCTCCGCACCCTCGGGCGGTCGCGGCTGGCGTGGGCCGTCGCGCTCTACATGGGGCTCCAGTCGCTGGCGTTCTACGTCGTCCTGGCGTGGCTGCCCGACCTGTTGCAGAGCCGCGGGCTCGACGCGGCCGGGGCGGGGTGGATGCTCGCGCTCTCGCAGGCGGCGGGCATCGCGGGCTCGGCCGTCGTCCCGCTGTGGGCGGGGCGGCTCGCGGACCAGCGGCGGATCGTCTGGGCGCTGGCGGTGGTCGAGGCCGTGGCGCTGGGCGGGCTGCTGCTGCCGAGCGCCACGTGGGCCGCGGTGTGGGTGTCCCTGCTGGGGTTCGTGCTCGGGGGCTCGTTCGGGCTCTCGCTCCTGTTCCTCGCCATCCGCGCCGACACCTCCGAGACGGCCGCCGAGCTGTCCGGCATGGCGCAGTCGGTCGGCTACCTCGTCGCCGCCGTCGGCCCGGCGCTGTTCGGCGCGCTCCACGACTGGACGGCCGGCTGGACCGTCCCGCTCCTGTCGCTGGCCGTCGTCCTGGGGGCCAAGGTCGCCGTGGGCCTCCCCGCCGCTCGGGACGAGCAGGTGGGCGGGGGGCCGGCGGCGCCCGCGCTTGGCCCCGAGGCTCCTTCGGACTTTCCATAGCTCAAGCCCCATGACCCCCCGCATCCAAACGGGCTTCGTCGCGGGCGCCCTCGGCGCACTCGTCCTCGTCGCCCTCTTCTACGCCCAGTGGGCCGCCGGGCTCGGCGGCGTGCCGGGCTTCGTCGGCAACTACCGGGCGACGTTCGGGACGCACGGCGCGCCGGACCACGTCTTGGGTGCGCTCCTGTTCGCCGCCAGCGGCGGCTTCTGGGGCGCGATCTACGGCGGGCTCGTGGCCCGGTCGACGGTCCTGAGGGGGATGGCCTTCGCCGTCCTCCCGACGCTCTGGTTCTGGCTCGTCGTGGCGCCGGCGACCGGCAAGCCCCTCTTCCTCGGAGGCGACCCGAAGGGGCTCGCCCTCTCGCTGTTCTTCAACGTCGCCGTCTGGGGCGCCTTCCTCGGGTGGGCCTGTGGGCGCCGAGCGGCGGCGTAGGCGCCTCGGTTCTAGCGGGCTGAGAGAGGACGCGCGCCTGCCTCGGACGGCACGTCGTACCCCGGCACCCCGCGCGCCCTCGCGGAGGGTCGGACAAGCATCGACACGGCAGACCGGGTGCTGCTGCTCGTCGGCGCGCCTCCCCAACGTCGTCTCGGCGGTCGCCCTCCCGTTCGACCGCCTGCGGCGCGCGCCGGTCTGGAGCCCCGGCTCGGCCGCCGAGCCGTGCCGCCCGGAGCCGCTCGAAGCGGGGCCGCGACAGGTCCAGGGTTGACGGTACGCGGCAGACGCATTCCGTCTTCATCAGGGCCGCCTGTGCCGAGGTGCTAGGTTCGAAACCTACGCAAACCTCCCTGTGGCCAGTCGTCCGATCCTGCTCAGTGTCAGCGCCGCCGCCGAGCGCCTGGGCGTCCACGTCGGCACGGTCCGGCGGTGGACCGACGACGGCCGGCTCCCGGAGGTGCGGACCGCGGGGGGCCACCGGCGGATCCCGGTCGAGGCCGTCGAGCGGCTCCGCCGCGAGCGGGCCACGCCAGCCGCGCGCCCGGAGCTGGCGGCCGACCCCGAGGGGGAGGCCTGGGCCGAGCACGCCGTCGTCCACGCCCGCTACGAGGTGCGCTCGAACGCCGACGCCCCGTGGAACCAGGCGTTCGACGGGGCCGACCGGGCCCACCGCCGCGAGACGGGCCGCCAGCTTGTCGGGCTGCTCCTCCGCCACGTCGCCGGCCAGGGCGACGCCGAGGCCCGCGACGCCGAGGTCCGCCGGCTCGCGTGGGGCTACGCGCTCGACATGAAGGACCGGGGGCTGCCGTTGACCGAGGCGCTCCGCGCGACGCTGTTCTTCCGCGACGTCCTGACGGAGTCGACGGCCTACTACCCGCGGTTTGAAGAACAGCCCCAGGCCGACCAGATCGCACTGCTGCGCCGGGTCAACGGGTTCATGAACGACGTCCAACTCACGATCGCGTCGGCCTACGAGTCCGACGCCCCACCGGCCCTCGACCCATGAGCCCACCCACCGTCGTCGCCCTGTGGCTGGACGGGGCCACGTGCTCGGTCGACGCCCGCGAGGCGTGGGCGCTGGGCGAGGTCGAGGTCCGTCGCCTCTACGCCGCCGCGCGCGAGGCCGGCCTCGGGGCGTGCGTCGTCTCGACGTGCTTCCGGGTCGAGCTGTTCGTCGCCGGCGACCGCCCGGCGGCCGATCTGTTGGCGTGGGGCCGCCGTCAGCTCGGGGCCGCCCGGCCGGGCGTTCCGCTCGACGCGTTCCGCCAGGCCGACGGCGACGCCGCGCTCCGCCACCTGCTGCGCACCGCGGCCGGGCTCGAGTCGGCCGTGCTGGGGGAGGCCCAGATCCTGGGGCAGGTCCGCCGCGCCCGCGCCGCGGCCGAGGCGGCGGGCGTGCTCCAGCCGGCGCTCCGGGCCGCCTTCGACACGGCGGTCCGGACGGGGCAGTGGGCGCGCCGCGTGACCGACCTGGGCCGGGGGACCGCCTCGACCGCGTCGGCCGCGGTCCAGTGGGCCGACGACGCCATCGGAGGGCTCGACGGCCGCGACGTGGTCGTCGTCGGGGCCGGCCAGATCGGGCGGCTCCTGCTCGGCCGGCTCGCCGAGGTCGGCGCGGGGTCGGTCACCCTCGTCTCGGCCCACGCCCCCGCCCACGCCGGGTTCGCGGTCGTCCGGCCCGACGCGCTCGGGGCCGTCCTGCCCGGCACGGACGTCGTGTTCACGGCGACCGACCGCCGGGCGCTCGACGTCGCCGCCGTCGCCGAGGCCTGGCGCGGAGGGCGCCGCCGCGTCGTGGTCGACCTGGGCGTGCCGCGCAACGTCGACGACGCCGTCGGCCGCCTCGCCGGCGTGACGCTGGCCGACATCGACGCGCTCGGGGCGGTCGTCGACGCCGGGCTGGCGGCGCGGCAGGCGGCCGTGCCCGACGTCGAGGCCGCCATCGAGGCCGCGCTCGCCGGCGTGCGCGAGACGCTCGCCCGGCTCGACCGCGAGGCGCTCGTGGCCGACTTCCGGCGCCGGGCCGAGGCCATCCGCCAGGACACGCTCGACCTGCTCGTCGGCACGGACGGCGCGGCGGTGTCCGAGGCCGACGTCGACCTGCTCTCGCGGACGCTCACCAACCGGCTCTTGCACGACGTCACGGCCGCTCTCCGCTCCGGCGCCGGCGACGACGACGCCCTCCGCCACCTTCTCCACCTCGACGACGATGCCTGACGTCCTGCGATTGGGCACCCGGACGTCGCGGCTGGCGACGTGGCAGGCCGAGCACGTCGCCCGCTCGCTGGAGGCGGCGTGGCCCGGCGTGCGCGTCGACTTCGTCCCGTTCGTCACCCAGGGCGACCGGACGCTCGACCAGCCGCTCCCCGAGATCGGCGGGAAGGGCCTGTTCACGCTCGAACTCGAACGGGCCCTGCTCGACGGGCGGATCGACCTGGCCGTCCACTCGCTCAAGGACCTGCCGACGGCCGACCCGGACGGGTTGGCGCTGGGCGCCATCACCGAGCGCGCCGACCCGCGCGACGCCTGGGTGTGCCCGGCCGGCCTCGCCCTCGCTGGCCTGGCCGAGCGGGCCGTCGTCGGGACGAGCAGTCTGCGTCGGGCGTCCCAGCTGCTGCGCCAGCGGCCGGACCTCGACGTCCGCTCGATCCGCGGCAACGTCGAGACGCGGATCCGCAAGACGCGCGAGGGCGGCTACGACGCGACCGTGCTGGCCGTCGCTGGCCTGGACCGGCTCGGCCTGATGGGGGAGGCGACGGCCGTGCTCGACCTCGACACCATGCTGCCCGCGCCGGGGCAAGCGGCGTTGGCCGTCCAGGTCCGCGCCGACGACCCGGCCGTCCGCGATCGCGTCGCCGCGCTCGACCACGCCGAGACGCGGGCCGCCGTCGAGGCCGAGCGTCACTTTCTCGCGGCCCTGGGCGGCGGGTGCAGCGCGCCCATCGCCGCGCTCGCCACCACCGCCGACGGGACGCTCTCTCTGCGTGGTCGCGTGTGCTCGGTCGACGGGTCGCAGACGGTCGGGGTCGAGCAAGCCGTAGCCGTCGGGCCCGACGCGGCGCGCGCGCTCGGCCACGTGGCCGCCGAGACGGCTTTGTCGGACGGCGCCCGGGCCCTGTTGCCATGACCGACCGCCCCCTCGCCGGCCGCCGGATCATCGTGACCCGGTCTGAGGACCAAGCCGACGGGTTGGCCGAGTCGCTCGTCGCCCTCGGCGCCGAGCCGCTTCGCGTGCCGTCCATCCGAAGCGTCGCCGCGCGCGATCCCGAGGCGCTGCGCCGGGCGGTGGCCGCGCTCGACGGCGCGCGCTGGGTGGGGGCGACGAGCCCGAGCGGCGTCCGCTGGGGGTGGCCGGCGGTCCAGTCGGCGTGGCCCGACGGCCTGCCCGCGGGCGTCGGGGTGGCCGTGGTCGGCCCGGGGACGGCGGAGGCGTTGGCGGCCGTCGGCGTCGGGGCCGCGTTCCAACCGTCGGAGGCGTCGGGCGACGCGTTCGCCGCCGAGCTCCCCCTCGCCACGGGCGACCGCGTCGTCCTGCTCCGCTCCGACCTCGCCCGCCGGGCCATCGCCGACGACCTCCGCGCTCGTGGGGCCGACGTGACCGACGCCGTCGCCTACCACACGATCACCGAGGCCGACCCCGCCGCGGTGGCTCGCGCGCTCGACGCCCAGCCCGACGCCGTCACGTTCACGTCGCCGTCGACCGTCCGCGGCTTTCTGGCGGGCGTCGACGACCCGGCTCGGCTGGACGGGATCGCGCTCGTCCCCATCGGCCCCGTCACGGCGCGGGCGGTCACCGACGCGGGGCTCCCGGTGGCCACCATCCCGTCCGAGTACACGATTCCAGGCGTGCTCGACGCTCTTGTCGCCTTGTTTCGCTGATCCCTCCCGCCCCTCACCCTGTCCCTCTCCCGGGAGGAGAGGGGACGTCGCCGGCTGCTTCCTCGTCCATGATTGACCTTCTTCCCCCTGCTCTCGGCTCCGACCGTCCGATGCGGCTCCGCGCGTCGGAGGCCGTTCGGCGCCTGGTCCGCGAGACGCGGCTGTCGCCGGCCGACCTGATCCTGCCGCTGTTCGTGAAGGGAGGGGAGGGGCTCCGCGACGAGATCGCGTCGATGCCCGGCGTGTTCCAGCTGTCGGTGGACCAAGCGGTCCGCGAGGCCGAGCGGGCGTGGGCGCTGGGCGTGGGGGGCGTGCTGCTGTTCGGGATCCCGGCCCACAAAGACGCCGAGGGGTCGGCTGCGAGCGACGACGCGGAGGCGGTGCAGCGGGCGACGCGCGCGATCAAAGACGCCGTCCCCGACCTCGCCGTCGTCACCGACGTGTGCTTGTGCGAGTACACCGACCACGGCCACTGCGGCTGGATCGGGCTCGACGGCGGGCTCGAGCTCGACGCGTCGCTGCCCCAGCACGTCGCCGCGGCGGTCAGCCACGCCCGCGCCGGGGCGGACTTGGTCGCCCCGTCGTCGATGATCGACGGGGTCGTCGGCGCCGTCCGCGCCGGGCTCGACCAGGCCGGGTACCCGCACGTCGGCCTCTTCAGCTACGCCGTCAAGTACGCCTCGGCGTTTTACGGCCCGTTCCGCGACGCGGCCGACAGCGCGCCCGCGTTCGGCGACCGGCGGACGCACCAGATGGACCCCGCCAACGCGCGCGAGGCGATCCGCGAAGCGGCCCTCGACGTCGCCCAGGGCGCCGACCTGCTGATGGTCAAGCCGGCCGTCGCGTACCTCGACGTGATCCGCCAGGTGAAGGACGCCTTCCCGGACCGGCCGCTCGGGGCGTACCACGTCTCGGGCGAGTACGCCATGCTCAAGGCCGCCGCCGGGCGCGGGTGGCTCGACGAGCGCCGGGCGGTCCTCGAAACGCTGACGGGGATCCGCCGCGCCGGGGCCGACCTCGTCGTCACCTACTACGCCGCCCAGGCGGCGCGCTGGCTGGACGGAGCGCCGACGACGCACTCTCGGTGAAGCCGCCGGGCTCCACGCCGTCCGGCTGATCCGCGCCGCCGGCCTCGCGTACTCCGCTTTCAACCGACACTGAAAATGGCCCTCGACCTCCAGACCCGCGAGCCCGCCGAGACCGACGCGGGCGGCCTGAGCCTCGCCGAGCGCGGCAAGACGGCCGACGGCGCGCCGCAGTCGCTCGACCGGCGCCTGTTCGTCCAGCTCCTGGCGTACACCGGCTGCTCCGACGCCGCTCCGCTCGCCGACGCCGCCGAGGCGTCGGGCGTCGGCGGCGTCGTGTACGAGAGCGCCCAGGACCCGCGCGGCGTGGCCGTGGCCACGTTCCACGAGGACCCGGCGTTCTTCGTCGAGGACGGCCGCGCGCTCCACGCCTCGCCTGCCTTCGCCGGCCTGACGCCGCGGCCGGCGCTGACGATGCTCGGCCGGACGTACTCGATCGGCTACGAGCAGGACCTGCTCGGCGCGCTCGTCGCCAAGCCGGTCCAGGCGATGACCGACCCGGCGTGGCCGTGGGCCGTGTGGTACCCGCTGCGGCGGAGCGGCCGGTTCGAGCGCGAGCCGCGCGAGGAGCAGCGCCGGATGCTGATGGAGCACGGCGGGATCGGCCGGTCGTTCGGGCGGTCCGGGCTGGCGCGCGACGTCCGCCTGGCGTGCCACGGGCTCGACCCGAACGACAACGACTTCGTGGCCGGGCTCGTCGGCCAGGAGCTGCATCCGCTGTCGGCCGTCGTCCAGCGGATGCGGTCGACGCGCCAGACCGCCGAGTTTATCGACCGGCTCGGCCCCTTCTTCGTCGGCCGCGCCGTGTGGCAGAGCGCCGGGCCCTACGCCTGGGCGCTCGACCACACGGGGACGGGGCACTGAGGGAGTGGGGCAAGGGAAACGAGGGAAGTGGCAGAGCCGCCCTGCCCGCCCGCCCTTCCGAACACGCAACAAGCCTGGCCCGCTGGCGACGGCCTCCGCCAGCTGCCCGACTCGCCAGACGGCGAACCCTGAACCACGAACCCTGAACCCGATTTGTCCCGCTTCCTCGACGCCCTCGCCGGCCGCCCCGTCGACGCCACGCCCGTGTGGTTCATGCGCCAGGCCGGGCGCTACCTCCCCGAGTACCGGGCCGTCCGCAAGGACCACGACTTCCTGACGATGGTCAAGACGCCCGAGATCGCGGCCGAGATCACGTTGCAGCCGATCCGCCGGTTCGGGCTCGACGCGGCCGTCATTTATTCGGACCTCCTGCCGCCGCTCGAGACGATGGGGCTCGATCTCCGGTTCGAGAGCGGCGTCGGGCCGGTCATCGACAACCCGATCCGCAGCACCAAGGCCGTCGACCTGCTGGCGACGCCGCCGGCCGCCGAGACCATGCCGTGGACGCCCCAGGCGATCCGCCTGGTCAAGGCCGAGCTGGGCGACGCGACGCCGGTCCTGGGCTTCGCCGGCGCCCCGTTCACGCTGGCGGCCTACGCCATCGAGGGCGGCGGCTCCAAAAAGTACGAGCGGACGCGCGTGTTCATGTACTCCGAGCCCGCCGCGTGGCGCCGCCTGATGGACAAGCTGGTGACCGTCGCCGGCAGCTTTTTGACGGAGCAGGCGGCGGCCGGCGCGGACGCCTTGCAGGTGTTCGACAGTTGGGCCGGGGCCCTGTCGCGCTACGACTACGAGCGGTACGCGGCGCCGTACACGAGCAAGCTCATCGCCATCGCCCAGAAGACCGGCAAGCCCGTCGTCCACTTTACGACGGGCACGGCCGGCCACCTCGACGCCGTGGCCGCCGCCGGCGGCGACGTGATCGGGGTCGACTCCGGCCCGTCGCTCACCGAGGCGTATGAGCGGACCGGCGGCCGGCCGCTCCAGGGCAACCTCGACCCCTACCTCTTGCAGGCGCCCTGGCGCGAGCTCAAGGCCCAGACCGACCGCGTGCTCGCCGAGGCCCCCGCCACCGGCTACGTGTTCAACACGGGCCACGGGCTCGTCCCGGCCACCCCGCCCGACGCCGTCGCCCGGCTCACCGACTACGTCCGCGAGCGGACGAGCCGCTGAGCCGCTTTGCCGTTGCCTCCCGCACCGCCGTTGCCTCCCGTCCCGCCGTTGCCTCCCGTCCCGCCGTTGCCTCCCGTCCCGCCGTTGCCTCTCGCGCCGGCATTGCCTCCCGTACCGTCGTTGCATGCAACGGCGCTACCCGTTCCCCGCGACTCCCTCCCCAGATCGATGACCCACGACGCGCCCATCGGCGTCCTCTTTATGGCCTACGGCGGGCCCGAGTCGCTCGACGAGATCCCGGGCTACCTCTCTGACATCCGCCACGGCCGCCCGACGACGACCGCCGTGCTCGACGAGATCACGAACAACTACCGCTCGATCGGCGGCCAGTCGCCCATCCTGGGGCTGACGCGGGCCCAGATCGACGGCGCGATGGCTCGCCTCAACCCGCCCGGCGAGCCGGCCCGGTTCAAGGCCTACCTCGGGATGCGCCACTGGGCGCCCTGGATCGAGGAGACGGTCGGCCAGATGCTCGACGACGGAGTCGAGCGGGCCGTGGCCATCGTGCTCGCGCCGCACTTTTCGTCGATGTCGATCGCGAAGTACCAGGCCAAGGTCAAGGCCGGGCTCGAGCTCTACCGCGGCGACATGGACGTGAGCTACGTCGACGCGTACTTCGACGCGGACCTGCTCGTCGAGGCGTTCGCGGCGCGCGTCCGCCAGGGGATCGACGCGTTCCCTGCCGACGAGCGGGACGGCGTCCACGTGGTGCTGTCGGCGCACAGCCTGCCGGTCCGCATTCTGGCCCAGGGCGACCCGTACCAGGACCAGCTGTGGACAACCGCCCGGCTCATCGCCGAGCGTGCCGGGCTCCGGCCCGACCAGTGGAGCTGGAGCTACCAGTCGGAGGGGCGGAGCCCGGAGCCGTGGCTCGGGCCCCAGCTCGAGGACCACGTCCCGGCGCTCCTGGCCGAGCGCGGCGTCGACAAGGTGGTGAGCCTGGCGATCGGGTTCGTAAGCGACCACGTCGAGATCCTGTTCGACATCGACATCGAGGCGCAGCGGGCCGCCGCGGAGAACGGGATGACGTTGGTCCGCCCGCCGTCGCTCAACGACGACCCCCGGTTCGTGCGCCTGCTGGCGGAGCTGGTCGAGGGCCAGGCCGCCCAGGCCGGGTGGATCGACTCCGACGTCCGGGCCGCCAGCGCCGGCGCGCCGTCGATGCCGATGCCGGAGGGCACGCTCGACGCGAGCGTCGCGGCGTGACGAGCGCCGACCGCACCGACGGCCACACCCGCCACACCGACGTGCTCGTGCTCGGCGGCGGCGTGGCCGGTCTGGCGGCGGCGCTCCGGCTGGCGGAGTCCGGCGCCCGCGTCCGGCTCGTCGAAGCGTCGGACCGGCTCGGCGGCGTCGTCCGGACGCTCCGGGCTTGCGGCTACGAGGCCGACGTCGGGCCCGACGTGTTCCTGACGCGCAAGCCCGCCGCGGCTCGGCTGGCGGACCGGCTCGGTGTCGAGACGGCCACGCCGACGGGCGGGGCCCTTCTCCAGCGACGCGGGCGGCTCCACCCGTTGCCGGCGGGGCTGACGGGGCTCGTCCCCGGTCGGCTCGGCCCGCTCCTGACGACGCCCGCGCTCGGCCTCCGCTCCCGGCTCCGCGCCGCCGCCGAGCCGCTCGTCCCAGCCCGCCGGTCCGACGGCGACGAGAGTTTGGAGGCGTTCGCCGTCCGCCGCTTCGGGCGTGGCGCGTGGGCCGGGCTGATCGAGCCGCTGCTCGGTGGCTTGTACGGCGCCGACCTCCCGATCTCGCTCCGGGCGACGCTGCCGCACCTCCACGCGGCCGAGCGCTCCGGGGGCTTCCTCACGCTCCGCGGCACGGCGGCGTCGGGCGCGTCCCCGTTCGCCCGGCCCGTCGGCGGGATGGACGTGCTCACCGAGGCCCTGGCGGGCGCCGCCCGCGCGGCGGGCGTGGCCGTCGAGGCTGGCGTTCGGGTGGAGGCCGTCGAACCCGGGTTCACCGTCCGCCTGTCCGACGGGTCGGCCCGCGCGGCGGACGCCGTTCTGGTGGCGCTGCCCGCGCCGGCCGCCGCGTCGGTGCTCGCGGGCTTCGACGCGTCGCTCGCGGCCCCGCTCCGAGACGTCCCGATGGGGACCGCGACGGCCGTCGCCGTCGGCTTCCCGTCGGCTGGCCTGCGGGTGCCCGAGGCGTCGGGGTGGCTGGTGCCCCGGGCCGAGGGCGGGCCGGTCCAGGCGGTGACGCTGCTGTCCCGCAAGCACGCCGGCACCGCGCCTCCGGGCCACGACCTGGCCCGCGTCTTCCTGCGCCCGTCCGTCGCCCACGACGACGCGGACGCGCTCCGCGCTGCCGTGGCCCACCTCGGCCACCACCTCGGCGACGTCCGCCCCGACTGGAGCGCCGTCCAGCGGTGGCGGGCCGCGCAGCCCCGGTACACGCTGGGCCACCCCGAGCGGCTGGCCGCGCTCGACGCCGCGCTGGCGGCCCATCCGCGACTCGCGCTGGCGGGTGCCTCGCTGCGCGGCGTCGGCCTGCCCGACGTGATCGCGAACGCCCACGCCGCCGCCGACACCCTCTTCGATTCCCTCGCCTCCGCCTGACATGATCCCCGAGACCGCGTTCACCTTGACCTCCGAGCGCCTGTTCGCGCAGGCCCAGACGCTCATGCCCGGCGGCGTCTCGTCGCCCGTCCGCGCCTTCAAGTCCGTCGGTGGCGTGCCCCGTTTCATCGAGAGGGGAGAGGGCCCGCACCTCGTCGACGTCGACGGCAACCGCTACATCGACTACGTGATGTCGTTCGGTCCGCTGCTGCTGGGCCACGCGCCCGCCGCCGTCACGCGTGCGATCGCCGAGCAGGCCGCGCTCGGGTCGAGCTTCGGGGCGCCGAGCCCGCTCGAGGTCGAGCTGGCCGAGACCATCCAGGCGATCTACCCGTCGATGGAGCGGCTGCGGTTCGTGAACTCGGGGACGGAGGGGGCGATGAGCGCCGTCCGCGCTGGGCGCGCGTTCACCGGCCGCGACAAGGTGGTCAAGTTCGAGGGCCACTACCACGGCCACGCCGACCTCCTGCTGGCGAAGGCCGGCAGCGGCGTCGCCACGCTCGGCCTGCCCGACTCGCCCGGCGTCCCGGCCGCCGTCACCGCCGACACCTTGGTCGTGCCGTTCAACGACGAGGACGCGGTGCGCGAGGTGTTCGAGCGCGAGGGCGACCAGATCGCGGCGCTGCTCGTCGAGCCCATCGCCGGCAACATGGGGCTGGTCCGCCCGTCCGACGGGTTCCTCGCGTTCCTGCGCGAGATCACGCGCGAGCACGGCGCGCTCCTGGTGTTCGACGAGGTGATGGTCGGGTTCCGCGTGCACCCCGGCGGCGCCCAGGCGCTCTACGGCGTCACGCCCGACGTGACCATCCTGGGCAAGGTGATCGGCGGCGGCCTGCCCGTCGGCGCCTACGGCGGCCGGGCCGACGTCATGGACCTGATGGCGCCCTCGGGCCCGGTGTACCAGGCCGGCACGTTGTCGGGCAACCCGCTGGCGATGGCCGCCGGGCTCGCGCTCTTGCGCCAAGCCGAGGCGACCGGCGCCTGGCAGCTCGCCGCCGACGCCGCTTCGGGCACGGCCGCCGCCATCCAGTCCGCGGCGGACGCCGCGGGCGTCCCGGTCCAGACCGACGCGGTCGGCGCCATGTTCGGGTTCTTCCTCGACGACCACCCGGTCACCGACTACGCGAGTGCGGCGACGAGCGACAAGGCCGCGTTCGCCCGCCTCCACCGGCTGCTGCTCGACCGCGGCGTGTACCTCCCGCCGTCGCCGTTCGAGGCGTGCTTCACGTCGAGCGCCCACACGCCCGAGGTCGTGGCCGAGGCGGCCGAGGCGTTCCGCTCCGCGTTCGCGGCGCTGTAGGGGTTCAGGGTTCGGAGTTCAGGGTTCGTCGCGCCGGACCGCTGGCGGTCGGCTCCGTCGTCTCGATTCCAGCGTGCTTCTCGGTTGCCGAGCGGGGTCGGGCCGATCCTCTTTTCTATGACGAACGACTCCATTCCGCCGCCACGCCTGTTGGGCGTCCTCTTCCTGGGCACGTTGCTGGCGGCCCTCGACATCGCCATCGTCGGGCCGGCGCTGCCGGCGCTGCGCGAGGCGTTCGGGCTGACCGAGCGGGCCGTCGCGTGGACGTTCACCGCGTTCGTCCTCGCCAACCTCACCGGGCTCCCCGTGATGGCCGCCCTGGCCGACCGCGTCGGGCGTCGGCGGGTGTACCTGTTCGACATCGCGCTGTTCGCGGCCGGGACGCTGGTCGTCGCGCTGGCGCCGTCGTTCGGCGTGCTGCTGGCCGGGCGCGTGGTGCAGGGGGTCGGGGCGTCCGGCATCTTCCCCGTGGCCACGGCCGTCGTGGGCGACGCCTACCCGCCCGAGCGGCGGGGCCGGGCGGTGGGCCTGCTGGGCGCCGTGTTCGGGGTCGCGTTCCTGATCGGGCCGGCGGTCGGCGGGATCCTGCTGGCGGTCGCGAGCTGGCGGTGGCTGTTCGCGCTGTCGCTCCCGCTGGCTGGGCTCGTGTTCGTGCTGAGCGCCCGCGTGCTGCCCGAGTCGCGGGCCGCCGCGCCGCGCCCGTTCGACGCCGCCGGCGTGGCCACGCTGACGGGCCTGCTGGCGGCGCTCGTGGTCGGGCTGAGCGGGCTCGACGCGTCGGCGCCCCTGGAGGCCGTCGCCCGTCCGGCGGTGTGGGGGCCGCTGGCGCTGGCGGGCGTGCTGGTCGCCGTGCTCGTCCGCGTCGAGCGGCGGGCGGCGGCGCCGATCCTGCGGCCCGGCTTGGTGGCCCGCCGGCCGGTCCAGGCGGCGTGCCTGCTGGCGGTCGGCGCGGGCGTGGTCGAGGCGACGTTCGTGCTGCTGTCGTCGTACGCCGTGGCCGCGTTCGGCGTCGACCGGCCGACGGCGTCGTACCTGCTGCTCCTGCTCGTGGCCGGCGTGACGGTCGGCGCGCCGGTCGCCGGGCGGATGCTGGACCGGGTCGGCGCGCGGCCGGTCGTGACGGTCGCGATGGCACTGGTGACGGCCGGGATGGGGACCGTCGCCGTGGCCCCGTCGCTGGGTGTCCACCTGGTGGGGACGGTCGTGCTCGGGCTCGGGCTGTCGGGGATCTTGGGCTCGTCGCTGGCCTACATCCTGCTGGCCGAGGCCGGGCGCGACGAGCGGGCCGTCGCCCAGGGCCTGTCGACGATCTTCCTGAGCGTCGGGCAGCTGGTGGGGGCGGCCACGCTGGCGGCGCTGGCGACGTCGTCGGCGACGGCCGTAGGCGGGTACCGGAACGGGTTCGCCGTGATCGCGGTGGGGGCCGTCGTGGCGGCCGTCGTCGCACGCGCGCTCCTCCGCGACCGGGGGGCCGTGCCCGGCTGATCGGCCGAGGTCCGCTCAAGCTTCACCGGGGACGGGCCGATACCGCCTCCCCAGAAACGGCCCCGGCGTAGCTTTGGGGGCCCCTCGCTCCCCGGACCATGCCCGCGCTCTCCCCTGACTCCCGCGTCTTCGTCGCCGGGCACCGCGGCCTGGTGGGCTCGGCCGTCGTCCGACGCCTGGAGGCCGACGGCGTCGACCTGGTGACGCGGACGAGCGCCGAGCTCGACCTGCGCGACGGGGCCGCCGTCCGCGCCTTCTTCCACGCCGAGCGGCCGACGCACGTCGTGCTGGCCGCGGCCAAGGTGGGCGGGATCCTGGCCAACCGCGACTTCCCGGCCGACTTTGTCGGCGACAACCTGGCGATCGCCTACCAGGTGCTGATGGCGGCCCACGACGCGGGGCTGGGCGCGACCGGCCGCGTCGTCAACCTGGGCTCGTCGTGCATCTACCCCCGAGAGGCGCCCCAGCCGATGCGGGAGGAGCACTTGCTGACCGGCCCGCTCGAGCCCACCAACCGCCCGTACGCCGTCGCCAAGATCGCCGGCATCGAGGTCGCCGAGGCGCTCCACCGCCAGCACGGCGACGACGTCATCAGTCTGATGCCGACGAACCTCTACGGCCCGGGCGACAACTTCGACCTGCAGTCGAGCCACGTGCTGCCGGCGCTCGTCCGGCGGTTCCACGAAGCCAAGGGCGCCGCGCCCGACGGGGCCGACGCGCCCGTCACGCTGTGGGGCACCGGCTCGCCCAAGCGCGAGTTCCTGCACGCCGACGACCTGGCCGACGCCGTCGCCTTCGTCCTCCGCCTCGACCCAGACGAGATGCGCGAGGGGGCCCCCGACGGGCTTTTGAACGTGGGCGTCGGCGAGGACCTCTCGATCCGCGAGCTGGCCGAGCTCGTCCGCGACGTGGTCGGGTCCGAGAGCGAGATGCGCTGGGACACCGACAAGCCCGACGGGACGCCCCGCAAGCTCTTGGACGTGAGCCGCCTGCGCGAGCTCGGGTGGACCGCCTCCATCGACCTGCGCGACGGCCTCGCCTCGACCTACGACTGGTACCTCGACACCACCGCCTCGACCGAGGCCCCCGTTTGATGCCCGATTCGCCCCGCCCCCGCGCCCTCATCACCGGCGTGACCGGCCAAGACGGGTCCTACCTCGCCGAGCTCCTGCTCGCCAAGGGCTACGAGGTCCACGGCCTCAAGCGCCGCGCGAGCTCGTTCAACACCGAGCGGGTGAACCACCTCTACCAGGACCCCCACGAGACCGACGTCCGGTTCCGCCTGCACTACGGCGACCTGACGGACTCGACGAACCTCATCCGGCTCGTCCAGGAGATCCAGCCCGACGAGATCTACAACCTGGCCGCCCAGAGCCACGTCGCCGTCAGCTTCGAGACGCCCGAGTACACGGCCAACTCGGACGCCATCGGGACGCTGCGGCTCTTGGAGGCCATCCGGATCCTGGGTCTGGAGGAGAAGACCAAGTTCTACCAGGCGTCGACGAGCGAGCTCTACGGCAAGGTCCAGGAGGTGCCCCAGTCCGAGACGACGCCGTTCTACCCGCGCTCGCCCTACGGCGTGGCCAAGCTCTACGGCTACTGGATCACCGTCAACTACCGCGAGGCGTACGGCATCTTCGCCGCCAACGGGATCCTGTTCAACCACGAGTCGCCGCGGCGCGGCGAGACGTTCGTGACGCGCAAGATCACGCGCGCCGTCGCCCGGATCTCGCTCGGGTTGCAGGACACGGTCTACCTCGGCAACCTCGACGCCCAGCGCGACTGGGGCCACGCCCGCGACTACGTCGAGGGCATGTGGCGGATCATGCAGCACGACGCGCCCGACGACTGGGTGTTGGCGACCGGCCACATGACGACGGTCCGCCACTTCTGCGAGCTCGCCTTCAAGGCGGCCGGCCTCGCGCTCCGCTGGGAGGGCCAGGAAGAGGAGGAGGTCGGGATCCGCGAAGACACCGGCGCCGTCGTCGTCCGCGTCGACCCCCGTTACTACCGGCCGACCGAGGTCGAGCAGCTGTTGGGCGACCCCGGCAAGGCCGAGCGCGAGCTGGGCTGGACGCCGACGGTGACCGTCGAGGAGCTGGCGGCCGAGATGGTCACCTCCGACCTCGCCCTCGCCCACGTCCAGCCGGAGGTGGCGTAGGGGTTAGGGACGCTGTTGGCAAAGTGCCGAGCGGCTGTAGACGGGCTCGTGTAGGCGGTCTCCCGTAGGCTCTGGCGTCGCGCGAAGGAGCCAATCGAGACCTCGCTTGAATTTGCCCACAGCGTTTATCCCGAAGGCGCTCCTAGAAGGCGGCCACGCCGACGGCCGTCGGCGGGAGCCCGCTCGCGGCCCCGTTCGAGACGCTCGTCAGGCTCCCGTCGTAGGCGATCTGGTAGACGCTGAGCCGGTCCGTCCCCTGCGACTGGACGTAGAGGTACCGGAGGGCGACGTCCATGTCGAGCGGCTGGCTCCCGGCCCCGGTCGAGACCGTCACGCCGTCGTCGTGGAGCCGGACGAGGGCACCCTCCGGGCGGACGAAGAAGCCCGTGACCGACGAGCTCCCGGTGTTCGTCGCGAACGCGAACGGCCCGAACGTCTCGATCCAGCACGCCGCCGTCTGGTTCGTCGGGACCGACGCGCTGATCGTCGAGACCAGCCCGCCGCCCGAGAGCCCGTACGACGACACGGCCGAGGCCCCGGCGGTGCCCCCGAACGCCTCCGACACGATGAGCCGCCCGCGCCGGTCGAAGTCGAACCCGAACGTGGTCTGCCCGTTCGCCGCCTGGACCTCCGGCGGCCCGGCCACGCCGAGTCCGTCGACGAGGTACGTCGTGATGGTGTTCGTCGGCTTGTCGGTCACGACGAGGAACCGGCCGTCGGGCGAGAAGTCGATCTGGGAGGGGCTTCCGGAGCCCGGGGCGATCGGCCGCGTCGACCCGACGATCTCGCGGAGCGACCCGTGCCGCACGATTTTGAACCCGACGATGCTCCCGGCCTCGGACGCCGTCCCCGCGTTGAGGACGTAGACGAGGTTGCCGCGGACGGTCACGCTGATCGGGCGCGTCCCGTTCGTCCCGTACGTCCCGATCGCGCGGAGCCCGGTCCGGTTGCGGACCCGGAACGCCGAGACCGTGTGGCTCCCGCCGTTGACGGCGTAGAGGAACCGGTTGTCGTGGGCGAGGGCCATCGGGTTCGACGTCCCGTTGAGGCCGTCGCCCGAGCCCAGCCCGCCGGTCGGTGTGGACCCGGCCGGCGTCAGGCGCCCGTTGATGTCGCGGGCGAAGGCGAGGACGGCGTTCCCGCTGGCGGCGTCGGACATCGTGAAGACGGCGCCCTCGGCGTCGTAGCCGAGGCGAGCCACGAGGCCGGCGTCGAGCGTGGCCGGCCGCGTGAGCGCGGCCATGTCGGCGTCGGAGATGAGCGAGTAATCGACCTGCTCGTCGGCGACGAGGAGGTCGGCGGCGACGGCGTCGGGGCCGTCAGCGGCGTTGGGGCCGTCGGCGGCGTCGCAGCCGGCGAGGACGGCGACGAGCAGGAGCGTGAGGGGGTGGCGCATGGCGGTATTGAGGGTGGGTGGAGGTAAGGAGGAGCCAAGGGGCTCCCCTCCCCATCACACCGTCCGCGCCTCCGCCGGGCTCACGGCCCGGACATTTCCTGCCGAACCGGGAGGCCGCCCTCCACCCCCGCCCTCGGAAACGAGCAGGGTGGGCCGCCCCCTTACGGCTGGCGGCTCGGGCCGTCGGCGCTTCGGGCCGCGTCGCACGGAGCGGGCGCGCCCGTCGGAAGCGCCAGCCCCCACGGGTCGTCCCCGTCGTAGAGCGCAGAGGCCCACCGCGCGGCTTCCTCACACCGGCCGAGCCGGGCGAGCGCCTGGGCCCGGAGCGCGCGGGCGACGTGCCCCCCGTAGAGCGGCGACCGGCGGCGGACCGGGAACGGGGCGTCGACCCGGGCCGCGTCGAGGAGGGCGAGCGCACGAGCGGGCTGGTCGGCGTCGAGGGCGAGGGCCGCCTGGAGCGTCTGCCCCAGCGACTGGGGGAGCGGGCGGGGCGCCGAGGATAGGATGCGGCCGGACCGCTCAGCCTCTGCGCGGCGGCCCTGCCGGAGGTCGAGGAGGCCCGCGAGGAAGCGGCGGGCGGCGGCCCCGTCCCCGTCGTACAGCCCGTCCACAGCCGGTGGAGGGCGCCACGCCTCGACCTCCCGGCGCGAGCGAGCGAGGGCGTCGGGGGGCGCACCTCGCTGGGCAGCAGCAAGCGCACGGAGGACGAGCGCGCGGTCGGGCGCGAAACGGGCGGCCCGGTCAAACAGGGGGCGGGCCGCGTTCCACTGGCCCTCCCGGACGCGGAGGAGCGCGAGGGCGAGGAGCCCCGTCGCCCGGCGGTCCGGGTCGGCCGTCTCGACCAGGACGGAAGCCGCCATCTCGGCGAAGGCCCGGTCGCCCACGGCCGGGGCGAGGTGGAGGAGCGCCGTCTCCGCCGCCTCCGGCCCCGACTGGCGGAGGAGGTCCTCGGCGCGCCGCCGGTCTCGCCGGACCCAGGCGCGGAGGGCGGCGTGCGGGGCGGCCGGAGCGTCGCCGCGGAGGTAGAGCGCCGCGAGCGAGTCGGCGGCCACCCGGTCGCCGCGCCGGGCCGCCAGCTCGATCAGGTGCGGGAGGAGCTCCCGGTTCCCCGGTGCGAGCGCTCGGGCCCGCTCCAACGGCACCCGCGCCTCGGCCGCCGGGCGGCCCCGGTACGGGTTGTAGTGGAACAGGAGCTCGCCGAGAAGCTGCCACGTCTCGGCGTCGGCTGGTGCGCGGGCGAGGACGGCCCGGTACTGTCGCTCGGCCTCGTCGGGTTGCCCCTTCCGAAAGGCCTGGTAGCCCGCGAGCGCCTCGCGCGTCCGGGCGGGGAGCGCGTCGGCCAGGGCGACGGCCCGCATCGTCGCGGCGGCGTTGAGGGAGTCGTCGCCGGTCCAGCCGGCGGCCCGCGCGAGTCGGTACCACGCGAGCGCGAACGCCGAGTCGGCGGCGACGGCCTGCGCGAAGGCGTCCTCCGCGTCGTCGAAGCGCGTCTCACGCATGGCCTGCTCGCCGTCGAGGTACGCTCGGAGAGCGGGGGAGGACGGCGTCGTCCGGGCGGCGAGGCTGGCGAGCGCCTGGCCCTCGACGCCGAGCCGGCCGGCGACGAGCTGGCGGGCAAGGTCGTCGAGGGCCGGGAGGAGCGCGTCGGAGGGCGCGTCGGCCTGGGCCCGGGCCTCCTCCGTCCCGTCGGTGCGGTAGAGCGAGGCCGTCAGGCGGAGCCCGCCGCCGGTGTCGGTCGCCCGGCCGAGGACGAAGTGGCCGGCCCCGAGCCGGCGGGCGAGGCGGCGGGCCTCATCGAGCGAGGGCGCGCCGTCGGCGGCTAGGCCGAGGACGGCGTTGGGGTCGACGGCCTCGATCCCGCCCACGCCGTCGAGCCCGGTCGAGAGGAGATCGACGAGCCCCTCGCGGAGATACGCGACCTCGGGGCCACCCCGGACGGCGAACGGCATCACGGCCACGGCCGAGGGCTCGGGCAGCGGGTCCTCCCCGCCCGTCACGACCGCCAGCGCGCCGAGCGCGGCGACGACGAGCACGGCCACGGCCCACACCCACCGGCGCGGACGTCGGCGCGGCCGACGGACGGCGGGCTCGGCCCCGACCCTGAGCGCCCGGAGCGCCGCCTCGACCTCGGCCCCCGACGGCGGCCGCCGCTCGGCCCGTTTGTCGAGGAGCCAGCCGACGAGCGCGGCGACCCCGGCCGGGACGCCGGCCCGGTCTAGGCTCGGCGGGTCTTTTTCCAGGACGGCGTAGACCGTCTCCGCCTCGCTCTCACCGCCGAACGGGCGCCGGCCGGTCAGCATCTCGTGGAGGACTACGCCCAAGGCCCAGAGGTCGGCCGGTGGGCCGGCGGCCTCGCCACGCACCTGCTCCGGAGCCATGTACCCGGCCGTCCCCGGCGTCCCGCCCGTCCGCGTGAGCGCGGTCGCGCGCACGACCCGGGCGATCCCGAAGTCGAGGAGCCGGACGTCGACGGCCTCCCCCTCCACCAAGAACACGTTGCCCGGCTTGAGGTCGCGGTGGACGACGCCGGCCCGGTGCGCCGCGTCGAGCGCCCCGGCCGTCTGCTCGGCCACGGCGAGGGCGTCGTCGGGCGGGAGCGGACCGCGACGGAGCCGGTCGCGGAGCGTCTCGCCCTCGTAGAGGGCCAGGACGAGGAACGGGCGCTGGGCGTCGTCCTCGACGGCGTGGACCCGGCCGATGCGCGGGTGATCGAGCGCGGCGGCGGCCCGGGCCTCGCGGAGGAGCCTGGACCGGGCCGTGGCGTCGGCGGCGATGGCGGGGTGGAGGAATTTGAGGGCGACTGGACGCTCGAGCTGCTCGTCGAACGCCCGGACGACGGTGCCCATCCCGCCCGCGCCGAGCACCCCCTCCACGCGGTACGGTCCGATGCGTGCGCCGGGCTGGGGGAGCGCCTCCGGCCCGAGGTCAGCGAGGGCGGTCCGGGCGACGGTGCCGAGGCGCTCGAACCGCGCCTCGGCACCGGGCTGCGCCGCGAGCAGGCCCTCGACCTCGGCGCGGACGGCGGGGTCCGGGCACGTCCGGTCGAGGAACGCCGCGCGCTCGGCCGGCGGGACCGCCAGCGCGCCCTCGAACACCTCGCCCACGCGGTCCCAGTAGGGGTCCGCGCCTGTGCCCTCCCCGCCGGAGCCGTCGGGTGCCATCAGTTTGCCAGCCTCTCGACCTCGCGGTGGAGCCACGCCTGCGCAAGCGTCCAGTCCCGCTTGACCGTGGCCGGCGAGACGTCGAGGGCGGCGGCCGTTTCCTCGACCGACATCTGCCCGTAGAACCGGCACTCGACGACGCGGGCCTGGCGCGGGCTGACACCCTCGAACCGGGCGAGCGCCTCGTCGAGCGCGACGAGCGTGTCGGCGTGGTCGGCCACGAGGTCCGAGGCCGGGCCCTCGAGCGTCGGCGCGTCGTCGAGGGCGACGTGCGGGGCCGACCCGCCGCGCTTGAGCCGGCGCCGGTCGCGGGCGTAGTTCGACAAGATGTGGCGCATGGCCTTCGCGGCCAGCGCGAAAAAGTGGGCCCGCCCCTCGGCCCCGATCTGCTCACCGTCGACGAGCTTGAGGTAGGCCTCGTGGACGAGCGCGCGCGTGTCGAGCGTGTCGTCGCCGGTCCACCGGGCCCGCTGGCGACGCGCGAGGACGACGAGCTCGTCGTAGACGTGGGCGAACAGGGCGTCCGGGGCCTCGGGCGCCCCGGCGCGGGCCTCGTGGAGGAGGCGCGTGACGGTCTCCATCGACGGGCGGGCGGGTGGGCGCCGGCAGGATACGCCCGATCGCAGCGCCGTCGACACGGCGGGGCCGCGTGGCCCCCCGACGGCTCCGCAGCAGCCTCGTCGTCCGCCGACGCCCGTCCGCCCTATTCCGGGGCCTCGAGGAGGACGTGGAGGAGGTTGTCCGTGAACGTGGGGTCGGACGTGATGGCCGTGTGGCCCGAGGGGAGAAAAAAGGCCTGGCGCCACCGGACCGGGGACTCGACGCGCGGCGCCCACGGCCCGCCCACGCGCTCGTCCAGGAGCGCGCTCGACCGGAGGACGGTCCCGTCGCCTGGCCCCTGGTCCACGACGCGGAGCGGCCCGCCCGCGTCGGCCGCCAGCACGGCCGGTGTGGCCCGGGCGCCGCCGGCGAAGAGGTAGAGCGAGAGCCCGTCCGGCGGACGCGCGGGCACGTCGAGGGCTTGTTGAAACTGCCGCGCCCGGGCCAGGCTCTTCCGGAGGTGGTCGCGCGCGATCCGCCGGCGCGCGGCCCGCGTACGGGCCGCCGGGAGGAGTCGCTGGAGCACGTGGTCCTGGTCCGGAGCGAGGAGGCCCCACCCCATCCGCTCCCACAGCGCGGGGTCGAGCGGGTCCGCCGGGCGCCCGTCGACGACGAGGGCGCCGTGGCGGCCCCGCGGGATCAGCTGGTAGCCCGACGGGAACGTGCCGAGGAGCGCGGGCGGGTACTCGGGCAGGAACGGCCCGTGCCCCCGCCCCTCGACGAGCTGGAGGAGCGACCCGGCCGACCCCGCGTTGGGTGGGCTGACGAGGACGGCCCGCTCGACGAGGGCGGCTCCGGCCCACGTCACCGGGGGGAGCGAGTCGCGGTCCGCCGGGAGGTCCGCCGGCCCGTAGCGGAGGTAGTACCGTGTGAGGAGCCCGCCCATCGAGTGCGCGACGAGGTCGAACCGGACGTCGGCGTCGGCCCGCCCGTACCGGGCCTCGTACCGGGCCCGGACGAAGGCCCGCTTCTCGAGGAGGAAGGCGTGGAGCCGCCGGGCGTTCTCGACGTTGTCGCGCCGCCAGTCGTAGTGGAACTCGAAGCACGTGGCGTGGTCGTCGCCGTAGTCGACGTCGCCGCCCTCAGGCCGGTACCCCCCCACCCCGAGCGCCCGGAGGATGTCGGCGTAGATGCGGTGCCGGACGGGGAAGCCGGCGAGACGGACTTCGAACTCCCGGATGGACTCCTCCGAGACCACGCCGTCGCGGAGGTCCCGGAGCCGTGCGCCCTCTCGCATGGGGAGCGCAGTGAGCCGGGCCCCGGCCGGCGTGTCGGGGTCGGCGTAGCCGTCGCCGAACGTGCCCCAGACGGCCGCCCCCGTCGGCCCGTCGACGAGGCGGGACCCGCCGAGCCCGTGGATCACGACGACGGGGTTCCGGTCGGGCCCGTGGCGCCGGGCGCTGGCGTCGTAGAGGGCGCCGAGGTCGACCGCCAGCGGGTCCGCGTGGCGGAGGAGCGCGAGCGCGGCCACCCCCGTGAGGACGCCGACGACGAACGCCACGCGCGAGGTCCAACGAGCGCGGCGCGCGGGGCGGTCCGGGCGGCTGTCGGGCTGGGAGGTCATGGCAGAGTGGAGGGGGACCCCTAGCCACCCCGTTTCCCGCCGGTGCCGGCTCATCCGTACGCCTCCGGCCCTGGGAAAAAGTTTGGAGGTCGTGAGCCCGTCGTGGGGCGGGGCGGTGTAGTGACCAGAGAACCCGCCCCAACCGCCATGCTCAACTCGCTCGCCCTCGCCCTCGCCGTCGTCTTCCGCTTCGAGCGCCCCCGGCTCTCGGTCGACTTCGCCGACCTCTCCCTCGGCTTCACGTCGGACGAGATCCTCGACCAGCTCTGCGACCGCCCGGACGGCCGCTAGCTCCACCTGTCCGCAGCCCCGTCCGTGGTGAGTCGGCCACGGGAGGCCACCGCCGGTAGGGGAAGGCGAGACCGCCTGCTCCTTGGCCCGCCCCCGGGCCTCCGCCTGCTACCATGCCAAGCACCGTCGGCCCACCCCTCCAGCCGTACCTCGACGACGTCCTCTACTTCTTCGAGTGGCTCGACGACGGGCGGGCCTGCTGTGGGATCCTGTCGGGTCTCATCGAGGACCGGGGCCACGACCTCGTGGAGACGCGAGAGGTGGCGCTCTGGGTCCTCGCCGCGGGGTTCGGTCAGGGGTGGATCGTGCCAGGTGGCCTCCGCCCCCACTTCGCCCGCTGGCCCGGCGCTGCCGACGAGTGGCTCGACCGGATCGAGGCTGCGTGGCCGGTCGGGCGCCACCCCGGCCTGGGTGAGGGGTGCCGGTTCGGCCTGACCGAGAGCGGCCGGGCCGTTGCGAGACTCGTCGTCGAGGCCCGCTTCGACTCAGACACCGGGTGACGGCGGACCCGCGCCGGCGCTCCCCAGTGCTCCCCTGTTGACGGTGTGGGCAGACGGCACCGTCCTAACTTGGGCCATGTTCGGGATAGACGCTGTTGGCAAATTCAAGCGAGGTCTCCGCTCCCCCCTCTCCCCCACCCCCATACTCCTCACTCCGCGTCAGAGGCCGACGGCTAGTCGGTCGCCGAGGTCGCGGGGGAGGCCGACGCGGGCGATCTCGGCGACGGTCCGGGCGTGGTCGTAGTGCCCCCTCACGAGCTCGACCGAGAACGCCTCGGTGTCGAACAGGGCGAAGGCGAGGCGCGGGTCGTGGTCGCGGGGCTGGCCCACGCTCCCGACGTCGACCAGGAACCGGTGGCCGCGACGGACGCGGAACACGCCGACCGTGTCGGCCACGATGGCCGGGCGGTGCGAGTGGCCGATAAAGCAGACGTCGGTCTCGAACGCCCCGAACTGGCGCTGCATGTCGCGGAGCGACTCGAGCCGGGCCCACCGCTCGGGCCGGAACGGCGCGGCGTGGACGAACGTGGCGCCGTGGCCCTCGGCGACGAGCGGGAGCGACGCGAGCCACGCCCGCCGGTCGTCGTCGAGCAGCGCCCGGTGGAGGGCGACCGCGGCCTGGCCGTCGGGCGGGATCGCGGGGTCGTCGGCGCCGGCGACGGCCGCGTCGTGGTTGCCCAACACGTGGACCGCGAACTCGGCCCGGACGACGTCCAGGCACTCGACCGGCGACGGGCCGTACCCGACGACGTCGCCCAAGTTGACCAGCGCGTCCGCGCCCCGGGCCTCGGCGGCCTGCATCGCCGCCTGGAGCGCGGGCAGGTTGGCGTGGATGTCGGACAGGACGGCGAGGATCACGGAGGAGCCGGGAGGGGGAGCCAAACACGCAGGGAGATGAAGGCAGGCGGGGCCCCCTCGGGGGGATGCGGTTTGCACCGTCCACAGGCGGGCGGTCTATATTCGCCGAGCCCTTCCTACCCGGCCCCCTCCGATGAACGAGTCCCCGTATCCGACGCCGACCGACCGTGGCGCTCCGGGCGCGCCCTACCGCGGCGAAGAGCCGTCCTACTACGGCGACCAGGACGGGTTCGACCTCCGAGCCCTGCTCGACATCTTGCTCAAGGGCAAGTGGCTCATCCTGGCGACCGCGCTCGCGCTGACGGTGCCCGTCCTGGTGGTCTCGCTGCTGAGCCCCTCGACGTACCGCTCGTACGCGGTCCTGCTCGTCGACCGGACCGACACGGACCTGGCGGACGTGCTGCCGGAGGCGGTGCCGACCGGGTTCTGGAAGCAGGAGCGGAATCTGAGCAACGAGCTCCTGGTCCTCGACCAGTCGATGCCGCTGGCCGAGACGGTCGCCGCCCGGCTCGTCAACGCGGGCACCGTGCCCGGGACCGACCGTCCGCTCCCGGTCCTCGACGCCGACGACCCCGCGACGCCGCTG
Organism: uncultured Bacteroidota bacterium; assembly: GCA_963848075.1. Classification (GTDB taxonomy): domain Bacteria; phylum Bacteroidota; class Rhodothermia; order Rhodothermales; family Rubricoccaceae; genus Rubrivirga. Next base: position 500,089 of record CAWKCB010000004.1, on the reverse strand, counting down.
TCGGTCCAAGAGGTCGCCTTCCGCCTTCAGAAGGACGTCGTCAACGCGACGATGGAGACCGGCGGGGCCGACGCCATCCGCGTCAACGCGGTGAGCACCGACCCCCGCGAGGCCGAGCTCATCGCCAACGCCTACGCCCAAGCCTTCGCCCAGCTCACCCAGGACCAGAGCCGGTCCGGCGCGTCGGCCTCGCGCGAGTTCCTGGAGGCCCAGGTGTCGACCCAGAGCGAGCGCCTCCAGGAGACCGACTCGGCCGTCCAGTCCTACATGCTCCAGGAGGGCGCCGTCGCGCTCGAAGAGGGGACGTCGCGGCTGGTCGACCAGATCGCAACGTTGGATGCCCGCCGCGACCAGGCGTCGGTGAACTTGCAGACGAAGCGGGCCGAGCTGTCGGCGTTGCAGGGCGAGCTCGCGCGGCTCGAAGGCCAGCTCGGGGCGCGCCTGTCGTCGAACCTCGACAGCGAGCTCGACGCGGCCCGGACCAAGATCCAGCAGCTCCGCGCCGAGCTCGAGCCGTACTACCGCCAGACCCCGTCGCTCCGGACCGACCCGGCCCCGCCCCAGGCCGTCGCCCGGATCCAGACCGAGCTCCGCCGCGTCGAGGCCGACCAGGAGCGGATCGCGCGCGAGCTCTCGGCCCAGTCGCTCGCCTCGGGCTCGAGCCCGGACGACCAGCGCGCCGGCTTCGTCCGCGCGGCCGACCTGCGGGCCCAGATCTCGGCCGCCCGCGTGGCCGTGCGCGGGCTGGAGGCCGAGGTCGGCCAGGTCACGAGCCGCCTGCGCCAGTACGAGGGCGAGCTGTCGGACGTGCCGACGCAGTCGATCGAGCTGGCCCAGCTCGAGCGCGAGCGCCAGGCGGCCGAGACGCTCTACGGGGCCCTCGAGCAGAACCTCCAGCAGGCCCGCGTCGCCGAGCAGTCGCAGCTGGGCTACGCCCGCGTGATCCGCCCGGCGTTCCCGGCGACGGCGCCGTTCTCGCCGCTCCGCGCCCGCAACACGATCCTGGCCCTGCTCTGCGGCCTGGTGTTCGGGTCGCTGCTGGCCGTCGGCAAGGCGCGGCTGGACCACCGGGTCCACACGCCGGACGACCTGGTCAAGCTCGGCCACGCCGTGATCGGGACGGTCCCGACCACCGAGGCGCTCATCCAGGACGAGTACGGCGGTGCCGAGACGGCCGAGGTCAACGGCCGCCGCGTCGACACGCACGTGGTGTCGCTGCTCAACCCGATGGCGACGGCGAGCGAGGCGTACCGGGCGCTCCGGACCAACATCCAGTTTAGCCGGCCCGACAAGGTGGTCCAGACCATCCTGGTGACGAGCTCGAGCCCGGGCGAGGGCAAGTCGGTCACGGCGGCCAACCTCGCCGTCGTGTTCGCCCAGGCCGGCCGCCGCGTCCTCCTGGTCGACGCCGACCTCCGCCGGCCGACGGTCCACACCAAACTCGGCCTCCCGCGCGAGCCCGGCCTGGTCCAGACGCTGTTCTCGACCGGCCCGCTCGACGTCGACGCGCTCGACCGGCTCGCCGACGACCTCTACGTGCTGCCCGCCGGCTCGCTCGCGCCGAACCCGTCGGAGCTGATCGGCTCGCGCCGGATGCGGGATCTGATCGCCGACATGCGCGAGACGTTCGACGTCGTCATCTTCGACGCCCCGCCGGCGCTCGCGGCGACCGACGCCGTCCTGCTCTCGACCCAGTGCGACGTGACGCTCATGATCGCGCGCGCGGGGGAGACGAAGGACTTCGAGATGGCCTCGGCCCTCACGGCGCTGGCCGACGTCGGGACGACCCCGAGCGGGTTCGTCCTCAACGCGTTCGACGTCCGCCGGGCCTACGGCTACCGCTACAAGTACGCGCACCGCTACGGCAACGCCTACGGCTACGGCGAGGAGGCCTAGCGCGTCCGCGAGCGGCCCCCGGCTGCCGGGCGGGCGGCTCCGGTCGTGGCGGAGGGCAGAGGAGGGAACGGCCCTGCGTCCCCGCCCTCTACTCTTCACCCTCTACTCTCGCCCGGTACCGGGCGATCTACGGATTCTGCCCGGGTCGGCCGTCCCCCACCGCATGCGCCCCCTCGCCCTCCTCGCCGTCCTCCTGTCCGTGGCCGCATTCGCCCAGCCGGCGCCGGAGCGCGGCGTGCTGGGCCAGATCGAGGGCCGCCAGGCGACCCCGGGCGGCTACTACTTCAACGCCCAGCCCGGCCAGCCGACGACGCGCGTCCACGTGTGGGGCCGCGTGCTCCGCCCGGGCGTGTACGACGTCGGGCCGGACTTTGACCTGGGCGGCGTGCTCACGCTCGCCGGCGTGTCGAGCGAGCGCGCTCCGCTCGACGGCGACCCCGAGACGACGATCCGCCTGTACCGGGCCGGGGGGAGCGCGCCGGCCTACCAGGCGTCCCTGGCGACGTTCTTGAACGACCCGTCCCCGCCGGGCATCCAGTACGGCGACGTGGTCGAGGTCGAGGCCGAGGCGGCGGCCCGCGTGGCCGTGCTGGGTGCCGTGGCTCGGCCCGGGACGTACGAGGTGGGCCCGTCGTTCTCGGCGCGCGACGCGCTCGCGCTCGCCGGCGGGCCCGAGCTCCAGCCGTTGCGCGACAACGAGAGCCGCGAGACGACCGTCCGCATCTACCGCGGCGCCGGCGCCGGCGCGGCCCCGGCGTACCAGGAGGCGCTGGCGACCTTCCTGGCCGGCCCCTCGCCCGCGCTCGAAGACGGCGACGTGATCGAGGTCGAGACGCGCGTCCGCGGGGGGTGGACGAACCGGGACACGTTCGCCGTCGCCGGCATCCTGACGTCGGGCGCCATCGCCGTCGTCCAGTTCCTCCGCCTCCTCTCGGTCGACTGATGGACCGGACCCTGCCGGGAGTGCTGGTCACGGGCGGAGCCGGCTTTATCGGGTCGGCCTTCGTGCGGTCGGCGCTGGACCACCGGCCGGGTGCCCACGTCGTGACGCTCGACGCGCTGACGTACGCCGGCTCGCGCGCCAGCCTAGAGGGCCTCGACGCCGACCGCCACGTGTTCGTCGAGGGCGACATCCGCGACGGCGCCCTGGTGCGCCGGCTGCTGGACGAGCACGCGGTCGGGCTGGTGGTCCACCTCGCGGCCGAGTCCCACGTCGACCGGTCGATCACGGGGCCGGCCGCGTTCGTCGAGACGAACGTGCTGGGGACGCAGACGATGCTCGACGCCTGCCGGGCCGCGTGGGCCGACCGGGGAGCGGCCGACGTCCGGTTCCACCACGTCTCGACCGACGAGGTCTACGGCGACCTGGGGCCCGACGACCCCGCGTTCACCGAGCGGACGCCCTACGCCCCGTCGTCGCCGTACTCGGCGTCGAAGGCCGGCTCCGACCACCTGGTCCGCGCGACCGCCCGGACGTACGGGCTGCCGGTCACGATCACGAACTGCTCCAACAACTACGGCCCGCGCCAGTACCCCGAGAAGCTGATCCCGGTCGTCCTCCAGCGGGCGCTCGCCGGCGAGCCGATCCCGGTCTACGGCGACGGCGGCAACGTCCGCGACTGGCTCTACGTCGACGACCACTGCGACGCCATCTGGGCGGTGATCGAGCGCGGCGCGGTCGGCGAGACGTACAACGTCGGGGGGAACGCGGAGGTCGACAACCTGGCGCTCGTCGGGACGCTGTGCGAGATCCTGGACGACCGACGGCCGGAGCGCGCGCCCCACGCCGGCCTCATCGAGTTCGTGACCGACCGGCCGGGCCACGACCGCCGCTACGCCGTCGACACGGCCAAGATCGAGACGCTGGGCTGGTCGCCGCGTCAGTCGCTCCGGTCGGGCCTGGAGGCGACCGTCGACTGGTACCTCGGCCACCAGGACTGGGTGGCCACCGTCCTCCGCCCCACACCGTGATGAAAGGCATCCTCCTCGCTGGCGGCCACGGCACGCGGCTCCACCCGGCGACGCGGTCCGTGAGCAAGCAGATGCTCCCGGTCTACGACAAGCCGATGATCTACTACCCGCTGAGCACGCTGATGCTGGCGGGGATCCGCGAGGTCCTGGTGATCTCGACGCCCGACGCGCTCCCGGCCTTCCGCCAGCTCCTGGGCGACGGCGCGGGCTGGGGGATCGAGCTGGCCTACGCTGAGCAGGACCGGCCCCGCGGGCTCGCCGACGCCTTCCGCGTCGGGCGCGACTGGCTCGACGGCGCGCCGGCCATGCTGATCCTGGGCGACAACGTGCTCTACGGGAGCGGCCTGTCGGCCCAGCTCCAACGGGCGGCCGAGCGGACCGAGGGCGCGTCGATCTTCGCCTACCCGGTCCGCGACCCCGAGCGCTACGGCGTGGTCGAGCTGGACGGCGACGGACGGGCCGTGACCCTCGAGGAGAAGCCGGCCGTGCCGCGGTCCAACCTGGCCGTCGTCGGGCTCTACGCCTACGGCCCGGACGTGGTGGACGTGGCCGCCGGGCTCGAGCCGTCGGCGCGGGGCGAGCTCGAGATCACCGACGTCAACCGGCACTACCTCGACGCCGGGACGCTGTCGGTCGACGTGTTCGACCGGGGCGTGGCCTGGCTCGACGCCGGGACGCACGCCTCGCTGCTCGACGCGTCCGCGTTCGTCCACTCGGTCCAGGCGCGGCAGGGGCTGATGATCGCGTGCCCCGAGGAGGTCGCCTATCGGCAGGGGTTCATCACGCGCGACGAGCTGGCGGCGCTCGGCCGGGCGCTCGCCCCCAACGACTACGGCGCCTACGTCTCCGCCTTGGCCGAGCGCCCGTGACCCCGCACGAGACGCTGCTCGACCGGATTCGGACGCGCGAGGCCACCGTCGCCGTCGTGGGGATGGGCTACGTCGGGCTGCCGCTGGCGGTCGCGTTCGTCGAGGCCGGGTTCGGCGTCGTCGGGCTCGACATCGACCCGGAGCGGGTGGCGGCGCTCGCGGCCGGCACGTCCCACGTCGAGGACGTCGGCGACGACGCGCTCGCGAGCGCGCTGGCGGCCGGGCTCCGCGTCACGACCGACCCCGAGGTCCTCGGCACGGTCGACGCGATCTCGATCTGCGTCCCGACGCCGCTCCGCAAGACGCGCGACCCCGACCTGTCGCACGTGCTCGCGGCGTCCGAGGCCGTCGCCGCCCGGGTGCGGCCAGGCCAGCTCGTGGTCTTGGAGAGCACGACGTACCCCGGCACCACGCGCGAGGTGCTGGCGCCGCTGCTGGAAGAGCGCGGGCTCACCATCGGCGTCGACGCGTTCGTGGTGTTCTCGCCCGAGCGCGTCGACCCCGGGCGGACCGACTGGACCACGCGGACGACGCCCAAGGTGATGGGCGGCATGACGCCGGCGTGCCTCGACGCCGGCGTCGCGCTCTACGACGCGGCCGTCGAGACGGTCGTCCCGGTGAGCTCGCCCGAGGCGGCCGAGCTGACGAAGATCTTCGAGAACACCTTCCGCGCCGTCAACATCGGGCTGGCGAACGAGCTGCTGCTGATGTGCGACCGGCTGGGGCTCGACGCGTGGGAGGTCATCGAGGCGGCGGCGACCAAGCCGTTCGGGTTCATGCGGTTCACGCCCGGGCCCGGGCTGGGCGGCCACTGCCTGCCGGTGGACCCGCACTACCTCTCGTGGAAGCTCCGCGGGCTCGACTACACGGCCCGCTTTATCGAGCTCGCCAGCGAGGTCAACACCGGGATGCCGCGGTTCTGGGTCCGCAAGGTGCAGGACGCGCTCAACGAGCGGGGCAAGGCCGTCCGCGGGAGCCGCGTCCTGGTGCTCGGCGTCGCCTACAAGCCCGACGTCTCCGACCTGCGCGAGTCGCCGGCCCTCGACATTCTCGCGCTGTTGGACGAGAAGGGGGCCGCGGTCCAGTACCACGACCCCCACGTGCCGACGCTCCGTCACAACCACTTGGCGCTCACGTCGGTCCCCGACCTCGACGCCGCCGCCCGCGCGGCCGACGCCGTCGTGTTGGTGACCGACCACGCCGGCTACGACGCGGCCGCGCTCGCCGACGCGGCCGACGTGTTCCTCAACTCCCGCGGCCCGGCGCCCCCCCCCGACAACGGTGGCCACGCCTGACTTCCTCATCGTCGGCGCGGCCAAGTGCGGGACGACCGCCCTCTGGCACCACCTCGACGCGCACCCGGGCGTGGGGATGACCTACATCAAGGAGCCTCGGTTCTTCACCCGGGAGGAGGGGGGGCTGGAGCGGGGCGTCGTCGACACGGCGATCCCGCGGTCGGGCACCTACGACCGGGGGCTCGACTGGTACCGCGAGCTGTGGCGCGACGCGCCGCCCGGCGCCCGGCTCGGCGAGGCGTCGACGATCTACCTCGTCGCCCCGGACGCGCCCGGGCTGATCCACGCCCACGCGCCCGACGCCCGCCTGATCGTGATGGCCCGCGATCCGGTCGGCCGGATGTACTCGCACTACTGGCAGGAGCGGAACGCCGGCTGGGACCTGGGCGACTTCCGCACGCTCGTCGCCGACGACCACCCGCGCGCCCAGTACTACGAGTCGACGAGCCACTACCGCGCCCACGTCGAGCGCTTCCTCGAGCACTTCGGGCGGGACCAGATCCTGCTGCTCGCCAAGGAGGACCTGGACGACGAGCCCGAGCGCGTGCTGGCCGAGGTGTTCGCGTTCGTCGGCGTCGACCCGGCGTTCCGGCCCCAAGCGATGGGCCGGCGGTTCAACAAGCAGCGGCTGCCCCGCTACCCGTGGCTCCGGCGCCTGGCCGACCGGGCCCGGGCGACGGTCGGCGCGCGGCTGCCCCACGCCGCCCGCCAGGCGCTCGGGCGGACGCAGCGCGGGATCGAGCGGCGCCTCTCGACGCCCATCGTGTACCCGCCGCTCCCAGCCGACCTGCGGGCCGAGCTGGTCCCCCGGTTCGAGGTAGACATCGCGTTCGTCGAGGACTGGCTCGGCCGGCCCCGACCGGGCTGGCGGGCCGTCGGCGAGCCCCAGGGCCGGGCCCCGTCGGAGCGGCCGAACGCGGCACTGCCGTGAGCGCCACCGAGCCGGCCGATGCGCCCGCCGGCGACGCCCCGGCCGGGGCCGGCCGGGGGCGGTGGGGAAAGCGGTTGGGGAGCGCGTCGCTGGTCTACGTGGCCGGGGCGCTGGCCACCAACCTGGCCAAGTTCCTGCTGGTCCCGTTCTACGTCCGTTACCTGACCCAGGCCGAGGTCGGGACCGTCGTGTTTCTGCAGGCCGTCTCGTACGCGCTGGCGCGGGTGTACCCGCTGGGTCTGGGCCAGGCCATCAAGCGCTACTACGTCGACTTCGCGGACGAGCGCGAGGCCGACCGGTTCACGGCCGGCATCTGGTGGGTCGTGACCGGCGTGGCCCTCGCGTTGTCGGCGGCGCTGGTGGGGACGGTCCCGCTGTGGAGCCCGTACGTCGGCTCCCAGATCGCGCCGTCGTACTTGGTGCTCTCGATCGCGATCGCGGCGCTGCAGGGGAGCGCGACGATCCCGCTGATGCGCTACATCGTGCGCCAGCAGCCCGGGGCGCACACCGCGTTCTCCGTCGCCCAGGTGGTCACCATCACCGGCGCCGTGGTCTGGCTGGTGGCCGTCGAGCGGATGGGCGTGGCCGGCGTGCTGTGGGGCCAGGTGGCCGGCTACGCCGTGTGGGCGGCCGTGGCCGGCGTCGTCATCAACGCGCCGGCGGGGTGGCGGCCCCGGTTCACACTGCTGCGCGAGTCGTTCCGCTACTCGATCGTCCTGCTGCCGCACCTGGTGTTCATCTGGGGGATCACGTTCGTCGACCGGATCCTCCTGGAGTCGGCCGTGAGCCTGGCCGCGCTCGGCGTCTACGGCATCGGCTACCAGCTGGGGACGCTGCTGACGATCGTCAGCATCTCGATCTCGAACGCGTGGCTGGCCCAGTTCTTCCGGACCGGCGAGACCGAGCGCGGGCCCCGGGTCTACGCCCGGACGTTCACGAGCATCTGGATGGTGGTCCTGTTCATCTCGCTCGGCCTGTTCGTGTTCGCGCCCGAGATCATCGCCGTCGTGGCCACGCCCGAGTACGGCGGGGCGGTCGTGATCCTGCAGTGGGTGGTGGTGGCCCACGTGTTCCACGCGGCGAACCAGTTCTTTATGCTCCCGCTGTTCCTCGTCAAGCAGACGACGCACATCTCGACGTCGACCGGGCTGGGGCTGTTGGCGAACGTCGTCGCCAACGTGGTGCTGATCCCCGCCCTCGGGATCGTCGGGGCGGCCGTGGCGACGGTGCTGGCGTACCTCGTCGCGGCCGTGTCGTCGCTGGCGTTCGCCGGGCGGAGCTACCCCGTCGCTATCGAGTGGCGGACGGTCGGGGTCGCCTCGGTGGTCGCCGTCGCGCTGGGCGCGGTCGGCGCGGTGTTCGACGAGCCGTCGGCCGTCGGCGTCCTTGCCAAGGGGGCCTTGTGCGTAGCTTTCCCGCTGGTTCTCTTTTACTGGCCGGGCACGCCCCTCGTCGACCGCGAGGGCCTGGAGGCGCTCCGGCGCCAGCTCCCCGGTTCCCGCCGTCCGACGGCCTGACCCCCGGATGCTCCCCAGCCCCCTCGCCCTCCGAGCCCCGCGCCGGCTCCGCACGCGAGAGCGCCCGCACGGGTCCCGCCGGACGGTGCTCGGGCTGGGCCTGGCCGTGATCGCCTTCGTGCTCGGGGTGGCGGTGGCCTGCCTGGTCGTGCGGGACTCGGTCGACCTCGCGCTCCTCAACGTGGCCGGCGCCGCGTGCCTGGGCGTGCTCCTGCTGGTCCCGGTCCTGAAGGCGGACTACGACGTCGTCGAGCCGATCAGCCTGGTGATGCTGGCCGTCGTCGTCGGCGTGACGTTGAAGCCGGCCTACGTCGCGTTCGGGCCCCAGGCGTCGGTCGACTTCCTGATGCTCGGACGCCAGGAGCCGGCGTTCCTGCTCAACGGGGCCGTGCTCGTGCTGGGGGCGCTGGCGGCCCTGAGCGCCGGCTACCTCTACGTCCTGCCCGCGCCGCGCCTGTGGCGGACGCGCCTGTTCGGACAGGACGCGTGGAGCCGGGGCCGCCTGCTGGCGATCGCCCTCGTCGCGATCGCCGTGGCCGCCCTGTCGATGGCCCTCTACGTGGACAAGCTCGGCCTCACGGGCGTCCTGCAGGACCTGTCGCGCAAGCGGTTCTATGAGGTCGAGGGCGCCGTGTTCGGGCGGAGCGCGCTGGGCTACTACCGCTGGGGCGCCTCGGTCGTCGGGCCCGTGTTCCTGTTCGCGCTCGCGTGGGCGCTGACGCGCCGCGAGAGGCTGGGCTGGACCGTGGTGGCCGCGCTCGTCGCGCTCATCGCGATGGCCGTCGTCTTCCCGTTCTTCAACAGCAGCCGGACCAAGGTCCTGATGGTCTTGATCGAGACGCTCGTGATCTGGAAGTGCGTCCGCGGCCGGATCCCGCGCGCGGTCGTGGCCACGGTGGGGGCCGGGATGCTGGCGCTCCTGCTGGTGCTCACCGCGCTCCGCCCCTCCAGCGGCGACCTCAGCGACCTCAGCGCGGTGTTGGGCGTCGACGCGCTGCTCGAGACGACGGTCGGCGGGCGCCACTTTCTGGACCTCACCAAGACGTCGCACATCGTCGAGGGCGTGCCGGACCGGGTCGAGTACCAGTACGGGACGTCGTACGTCGCCTGGGTGTTCATGCCGGTCCCGCGGACGGTCTGGCTCGACAAGCCGCCCCTCGGCGCCGGGCCCGTGATCGGCCGCCAGATCTTCGGGATGGAGCGGGCCGGGGTGCCGCCGGGGATGGTCGCCGAGGCGTACCTCAACTTCGGAATCCTGGGCGTCGTGTTCGTGCCGCTCCTGCTGGGGGTCGGGCTCCGGTGGGTGTACGAGACGTTCCGCCCGGTCCTGGCGAACCCGGCCGGGGCCACGGTCTACGCCGTCACCCTGATCCCCGTCGCGTGGACGACGGTGACGGGCGGGTTCAGCCAGATGATGGTGGCCTGGTTCGTGGCCCTGCTGCCGCTGGCCGTCATCGTGCTGTTCGTCCAGGTTCGGGGGCGAGTCCGGCCGCATGCTGTTTAACAGCGTCCCGTTCCTGGTCTTCCTCCCGGCGTTCCTGGCCGCCTACTTCGCGACGCGCGGGACGGCCCGGCTGGCGGTGTGCCTGGCCGCGAGCTACCTGTTCTACGGCTGGTGGGACTGGCGCTTCCTGGGGCTCATCGCGCTGTCGACCGGGATCGACTACGTCGTCGGGATCAAGATCTCGGAGGCGGACGCGAAGGCGACGAAAAAGCGGTGGCTGATGCTGAGCCTGGCGAGCAACCTGGGCCTGCTGGCCGTTTTCAAGTACTTCAACTTTTTCCTCGACTCGGTCTGGCGGGCGACCGGCTTCTTCGGGTTCAGCGAGTCGCCGGCGTTTTTGGCCGTGATCCTGCCGGTCGGGATCTCGTTCTACACGTTCCAGACGCTGAGCTACTCGATCGACCTGTACCGCGGGTCGATCGAGGTCGAGCGGAGCCTGCTCCGGTTCGCGACCTACGTCGCGTTCTTCCCCCAGCTCGTCGCCGGGCCCATCGTCCGGGCGAGCCTGCTGCTGCCCCAGCTCCGCCGCGACCACCCGTTCCTGTGGAGCGGCGTCCTGCTCGGGCTCGGCCAGGTGCTCCTGGGCTACGTCAAGAAGGTGGCCGTCGCCGACTCGCTGGCGCCGTTCGTCGACCGCGTGTTCGACGCGCCCGAGGCGTTCACGCCGATCAGCGTCGCGATCGGCGTGGTCTTCTACGCGTTCCAGATCTACTGCGACTTCTCGGGCTACTCCGACATCGCGATCGGGCTGGCCCGCGTGCTGGGCTACGACTTCGGCGTCAACTTCGACACGCCCTACTTTTCCCGGAGCTTCAGCGAGTTCTGGACGCGGTGGCACATCTCGCTGTCGAGCTGGCTCCGCGACTACCTCTACATCCCGCTCGGCGGCAGCCGCGGCGGGACGCTGCTCACCTACCGGAACCTGGTGATCACGATGCTGCTCGGCGGCCTGTGGCACGGGGCGAGCTGGAACTTCGTGCTGTGGGGCGCCCTCCACGGATTGTACCTCGTCCTGCAGCGGCTGCTCGGGCCGGGCTGGGGCCGGCTGGTCGAGCGGCTCCGCGTCCCCCACGTGGTGGCCGGCGGCCTCTCGCTGGTCGTCGTGTTCACCCTCACCTGCTTCGCGTGGGTCTTCTTCCGCAGCCCGACCTGGGCCACGTCCGTCGACGTCCTCCAGCAGATCGCGAGCCTGGACCGGATCGCGCTCGCCGACGTCCAGCTCAAGGTGGTCGTGCTCAAGGGGTTCCTGCTGATCGGGATGCTGGTAGCGGCCGAGGCGTGGAGCAAGACGACCGTCGTGGCCAGCGCCGTCCTGGACCGTCCCGTCGCCCGCGCGCTGGCCTACGCGGCGGCGCTCTGGGTGATCGTCCTGTTCGGGACGTTCGACGGCGGCCAGTTCATCTACTTCCAGTTCTGATGCGCGCCGACACGACACCGGTCTGGAGGCGGGTCGCGTGGGCGCTCGCGCTCGTCGCGCTCGTCGTGGCCGGCGACCGGGCGCTGGCGGCCGGGCTCCACCAGGCGGTGATGCACACCGGCAACCGGTTCGCGGTGATGTACCGCGGCGACGCGCCGGGCGGCGTGCTGGTGCTCGGCAACTCGCGCGGCGTCAACACCTTCCACGCGCCGACGCTGGCGCGGGCGCTCGGCCGGCCCGTGTTCAACGCCAGCTCGAACGGGGCGGCGACCGCGCTGTCGGAGGTCCTGCTCCGCGACTACGTCGACCGCAACCCGGCGCCCGACCTGGTGGTCCTGGAGGTGACCGGCGTCGCCGGAGGCGACGACCAGCTGTCGACCTTCTTCCCGTTCGGGGCCGAGTCCGCCCGGCTCGACGCCTACCTCGACGGCGAGCTCCCGGCTTCCGTCGCGACGGCCCGACGGCTGTCGCGCCTGTTCGATTACAACGGCGAGCTGCTGTTCCGGGCGCTCGCGGCGGGCGCGTCGGACCAGGGCGAGATCAACCGCTACACCATCTCGCCCGAGCTGGTCGAGGCGACGCGCCGCGGGGGGCCGACGGAGCTCCGCGCGCGGCCGGAGAACCTGGAGGCGCTGGGCCGTATCGTGGCCTTCTGCCGGGCGGAGGGGATCGAGCTGCGTCTGGCGATCGGGCCGTACCTGCCCGCCTTCCGCGAAAAGATCGGTACCTACGACGCGTGGCTCGCGCGCGTCCGCCGGGCCGCCGGTGACACGCCCGTCTGGGATTATTCGGACGCGCTCGCCGACCCGTCCCTTTTCGCCGACCGACTCCACATGAACGACCGCGGCGCCCAGGCCCTCACCCCGACCCTGGTCGCCGACGGCTTGTTCGACCCGACCTCGCCCAGCCCGACCTCGCCCGCCCCGGCCCGCACCGAGCTGGCGCTGCCCACGCGATGACCGACGCCGACCTCCGCTTCTTCGTGCTCGGGGCCCAGAAGTCGGCCACGTCGTGGCTGTACTACTGCCTGCGCGACCACCCCGAGGTCGTGCTGCCGTCGTCGAAGATCGAGCACGGCTACCTCGGCAGCCCGCTCTACCGGGACCGAGGCCACGACTGGTACCTCGGCCGCTTCCCCGACGCGGCCCCGGGCGCCGTCGCCGGCGACGTGGCCGTCGACTACCTCTTGGACGCCGACGCGCCGGCGGCCATCGCCGAGCACGTCGCGGCGCCCCGGCTGGTGGCCATGCTCCGCCACCCCGTCGACCGGCTGGTGTCGGCCTACTTCTGGTCGCTCCGCAAGAGCCAGCTCGACGAGCCGCTGGCCGCCTACCTCGACGGGTTCCTGCGCCAGCCCGCGGGCTTCCCCGAGCGCCACCCGGACCGGTTCGTCGACGAGCTGGTGACGCGCGGGTTCTACGGGCAGCAGCTCGAGCCGTACCTCGACCGGTTCGGGCCGGAGAGCCTGCTGGTGATCCTCTACGACGACGTCCAGAGCGACCCGGCGGGCGTCGTCCGGCGCGTCTACCGGCACCTGGGCGTCGACCCGGCGTTCGTGCCCGAGAGCCTGGGCACCCGGCCCAAGGTGAACACCCGGAACCGGGCCGTGATCGCACTGGAGCGGCTGACGACGGGGCGCACGCTGGCGCGCGTCACGGACCGGATGCACCGGCTGCTGTCGCGCGTGAGCGAGCCGGCGCCCGAGCTGAGCGACCGCCAGCGGGCCGGGCTGGTCGAGCGGTTCGCCCCCCACATCCGCCACACCGAGGCCGTGGTGGAGCGGCTGCCGGCGGCCAACCGGCCGGCCACCGTGCGCCTCACCGACCTCTGGACCTGATGCAGTACCGCCGCAAGCTGACCCGGCCCGCCTACGTCCTCGAGAAGCTGGCCCTCTACGGGCGCAGTCGGCTCGCGATGGACCGCGACGACGTCCTGATGGCGTTCTACCCGAAGACCGGGAGCACGTGGGTCCGTTTCTTCCTCTACAACCTGTTAACCGGAAGCGCCTCGGCCGCTACGTTCGACGAGGTCAACGCGGCGATGCCCGAGTACGGCCACCGCTCGCTGTTCGCGCCGTGGCCGTTCGCCGCGAGCCCCCGCTTGGTCAAGACCCACCTGCCGCACTCGCCGCTCCTGTTCGGCCCGCACCGGGCGATCCTCACCGTCCGCGACCCACGCGACATCATGGTCTCGCTCTACCACTACGCCAAGGCCAAGCGGACGCTCGACCTGGAGGGCTCCATCCACGACTTGATCTACGACGACGAGATGGGGATGGAGCCGTTCTTCAAGCACTACGCCTCGTGGGCGCCCCGGGCCGAGCTAGTCACGCGCTACGAGGACCTCAAGGCGACGCCGGTCGAGTCGTTCGGGGCCTTGTGCGACGCCTGCGGGATCCCGTCGGACCCGGAGCGGATCGAGACGGCGCTGGAGAAGTCGAGCCTGCAGCGGATGCGGGACGCTCAGAAAGAGAGCCCCGAGTCGTTCAAGAACCACGACCCGTCCTTCGTGTTCGCACGCAAGGGGACCGCCGGGCAGTGGCCCGAGCACTTCGACGACCGGGCCCTGGCCTACTATCACCACCTCTGCGATACGTACGGATTCCACCTGTATGACTGAACGAGGCCCCTCTGGGACCATCACCCTCGTCTACGACAGCCCCATCAGCTTCTCGGGCCAGTACGCCGCGACCGCGCTCCTGCGCGAGACGCTGGCCGACCGCGGGTGGGCCTTCGAGGCCGTCGAGTTCCCCGCGCTCGACCGGACCGCCGGCCGCGTGGCTCGCTACGCCCGCTACGTCGCCCAGGTCGCGCGGTGCTGGCGGGCGCTGGCCTCGACCGTCCGCGCCGGGACCGTGCTCCACGTGAACCTGCCCCAGAGCCGGGCCGCGTTCGCCAAGATGGGGTGGCCCGTCCGCCTGGCCGACCGGCTCCGCCCCGACGTGCCGACCGTCGTGTCGCTGCACGGGAGCGTGTTCATGGGGTGGACGCGGGAGTCGCCGGAGGCCCGGGCGTTCGTCCGCATCCTGGGCGCGGCCGACGTGGTGACGGTGCTCGGGCCGAACCAACGCGCGCGCCTGGTCGAGTGGGGCGTCGACCCGGCACGCGTCCTGGTGGTCGAGAACACGTGCGAGCTGGAGCCGGCGACGGCGGAGGCGGTCGCCGAGAAGCAAGCGCTCGGGCCGGGCGAGCCGATCCGCCTGCTCCACCTCAGCCTGCTGGTCGAGTCGAAGGGGTACCCCGAGTACCTGGAGGCCGTCGAGCGGTTGGCCGAGCGCGACCTCGGCCGCCCGGTCGAGGCCGTCCTGTGCGGTCCGCCGGCGTTCACGTCGTTCTGCACGCGGTTCACGACCGTCGAGGCCAAGGCGGAGTGGATCGAGGCCACGCTCGACCGGATCGACGCCCTCCCCGGCGTCTCGGCCGAGTGGGTCCCGGGCGCCCGAGGGGCCGAGAAGCAGGCGCTGTTCGACGCCGCCCACGTGTTCGTCTTCCCGAGCCGGTTCCCCGTCGAGGCCCAGCCGTTGGTCTTGCTGGAGGCGATGGCGAGCGGGTGCGCGCTCGTCACGAGCCGCGTCGGCGAGATCCCGTCGACGGTGGGGGAGGGGACGGCGGTCCTGCTCGACGAGACCACGCCGGCGGCCATCGCCGACGCCGTCGAGCGGCTGGCGACCGACGACGGCCTGCGGCAGTCGCTGGCGGCGGCGGCGCTCGACCGGGTCCGCACCCGGTTCGGCCTGGACCGCTACGGCGACGTCTGGGACGGGATCTTCCGCTCGGTCACCGCCCCGGCCCCGGCATGACGCCCACGCGAATCCTGGTGACCGGCACCGACGGGATGCTCGGCCGGTGGGTCTCGGACCTGCTGGTCGAGCGGGGCCACCACGTCATCGCCGTCGACAAGAGGCCGCGGGCCCCACGCCCGT
Source organism: uncultured Bacteroidota bacterium (assembly GCA_963848075.1). Lineage (GTDB taxonomy): Bacteria > Bacteroidota > Rhodothermia > Rhodothermales > Rubricoccaceae > Rubrivirga. The sequence goes on along the minus strand of CAWKCB010000004.1, from coordinate 484,767 downwards.
CGTACGACACCTACGTCTGCGACATCCTGGACGCCGACCGGCTGATGACCGTGTTCGCGACCGAGCAGCCCCAGGCCGTGATCCACCTGGCGGCGCGGACCGACCTCGACAAGACGGCCACGCTCGCCGACTACAACGCGAACACCGACGGCGTCCGCAACGTGTGCCGGGCGGTCCGCGCGACCGGCTCGGTCCAGCGGGCGGTCTACACGTCGTCCCAGCTCGTCTGCAAGGTCGGCTACACGCCGGCGTCGGACACCGACTACTGCCCGACGACGGTGTACGGCCGGAGCAAGGTGCGGACCGAGCAGATCGTCCGCGAGCTCGACGGCGGCGGGGTCCCGTGGTGCCTCACGCGGCCGACGACGGTCTGGGGGCCCCACATGAACGCGCACTACCAGGCCCTGCTCCGCTACATCCAGCAGGGCCGGTACTTCCACGCCGGCCGCCGGCCGCTCATGAAGTCGTACGCGTACGCGGCCAACATCGCGCACCAGTACCGCCAGCTCGTCCTGGCCCCGCCGGAGTCCATCCAGGGCAAGGTGTTCTACCTCGCCGACTACGACCCGCTCTCGCTCCGCGACTACACGGACGGGCTCCAGCGGCGCCTGGGCGCCCGCTCCATCCCGACGGTCCCGCTCGCGCTGGCTCGCGGGCTCGCGAAGGCGGGCGACGCGCTCAACGCGCTCGGCCTGCGGCGCTTCCCGTTCAACTCGTTCCGGCTGACCAACATCCTGACCGAGTACGTCATCGACCTGTCCGAGACGGAGGCGGTCTGCGGCCCGCTGCCGGTGTCGGTCGAGGAGGGGCTGGACGCGACCGCCGCGTGGTACCTCGCGATGCAGGGCCGATGACGCCGCTCGACCGTCCCCTGATCATCGTCGGCGCGGCCCGCTCGGGCACGTCGATGACGAGCCGCGTGCTCCAGCGCCACCCGGACGTCGCGTTCTGGATGGAGCCCAAGTACGTCTGGAAGGTGGGCCGGCCGCTGGCGCCCGACGACCGCCGCGACGCGTCCGAGGCGACGCCGGCCGTCCGCCGCTACATCCGGCGAGCGTTCGCCCGCTACGCCGAGCGCGCGGGGAAGCCCCGGTTCATGGAGAAGACGCCGAGCAACTGCTTCCGCGTGGGGTTCGTCGACGCCGTGCTGCCGGAGGCCCGGTTCCTCCACGTCGTCCGCGACGGCCGGGCCGTGACGCGGTCGGCGCTGCGGATGTGGACGAAGACGCCGGACAAGCGGGCGCTGGGGCGGCGGCTGTCGTCGCTGGAGGTGCCGCTCCGCGACGCCCCGTTCTACGCGGCGGCCGTGCTCCGCGACGTCGTCGGCCGCCAGCTCTTCCCGGCGAAGGCGTTCGTGTGGGGGCCCCAGTTCCCCGGCCTCCGCGACGTCCGCGACACGGAGGGCGTAGTGGCCGCGTGCGCGGCCCAGTGGCGCGAGAGCGTGACGGCGGCGCTCGACGGGCTGGCGGGCGTCCCAGCCGAGCGCCAGATGACGGTCCGGTTCGAGGACGTCATGGCGTCGCCGGAGACGGTGATGGCCGAGGTCCTGGACTTTTTCGAGCTGCCGCCCAGCGCCCACGTCCGCGACTACGCCCGGACGTTCGTCGACGAGGGCAACCGGACGTCGTACGACGACGTCCTCGACCCGGCCGAGATCGACCCGTACCTCGAACCCTTGCTCTCCGACCTCGGCTACGGCTGAGCCCGCCATGGCGACCCCGTCCCTCCACCAGAGCGCCTACCCCGAGGCCCGCTTCGGCGGCTTCTCCCGCGTCGACGGCACGGTCGCGTTTTACACGCGCGTCCAGTCACTCCTCAGGCCGGACACGCGCGTCCTCGACGTCGGCTGCGGGCGGGGCAAGAGCCAGGAGAACGCGGTCCCGTTCCGGCGTGAGCTGACCACCCTGCGCGGCCGCTGCGCCCACGTCCTGGGCATCGACGTGGACCCCGGCGCGGCCGGCAACCCGACGCTCGACGCGTTCCGCCTGATCGACGACGTCGACCGGTGGCCCGTCGACGACGCCTCGGCCGACCTGGTCCTGTCGGACTACGTGCTCGAGCACGTCGAGAATCCCGGCGCCTACGCGAGGGAGCTGACGCGCGTGCTGGCGCCCGGCGGCGTGTTCTGCGCCCGGACGCCGAACAAGCTGGGCTACGTCGCGCTCGTCGCCCAGGCCGTCCCGAACCGGCTCCACGCCCGCGTCGTCGGGGGCGTGCAGGAGGGCCGCGAGAGCCACGACGTGTTCCCGACGTTCTACCGGATGAACACGGTCGGCGCCGTCCGTCGGGCGCTCGGCGACGCCTTCGAGGTCGAGGTCGTCCGCCACGCCGGCGAGCCGACCTACTTCGCGTTCTCGCCGCTGGCGTACCGGGCCGGCGCGGTGGTGCACCGGTGGTTGCCGGGCCCGCTCCAGAACCAGTTCTTCGTGTTCGCCCGCAAGCGGTGACGGGTGGGGACGGCGAGATCCCCGTAGGGACACGACATGTCGTGTCCCTACGGCAAGGGGGACGGTTCAGCCGGACTTGGGATAGGATGAGCGGAAACGGCTCCCCACGTCCGTTGACGCACTGGCCACTGAACGGTGTGGGAAGAGCGAGGGCATTCGCCCGCGGGCCCTTCACGGGGCCGGAGTTCCGGACGAACATGGACGTACCGCCACCCGCGCCGTCCCGCATGCCCGTCCGCCCCCGCCTCCTGTTCGTCAACCAGCACTACTGGCCGGACGTCGCCGCGACGGGTCAGATCCTGACGGACTTGGCCGAGGCGCTCGTCCAGCGTGGGTTCGTCGTCGACGTGCTGACGGGCCGCGGGAAGTACGTGTCGGGCGACCTGGCCGCGCCGCCCCAGGAGGTCCGCAACGGCGTCCGCATCCGTCGGCTCGCGACGACCTCGTTCGGCCGCGGCTCGACCGTCGGCCGCCTGGCCGACTACGGCGGCTACTACGCCGGCGTGCTCCGCCGCCTGCTGGTCGGCCCGCGCTACGACCTGGTCGTCGTTTGCACGACGCCGCCGCTGCTCGGCTACGCCGCGTCGCTGGCGCGGCGGCTCCGGGGCCAGCGCTACGTCGTCTGGTCGATGGACCTGCACCCCGACGCCGAGATCGCGCTCGGGATGCTCCGGCCGGACAGCGTCGCCGCCCGCCGGCTCCACGCCTTCAACGACGCCGGCTACCGCCACGCCGACGTGGTCGTCGACCTCGGCTTCCGGATGAAGGAGCGGATCGCGGCGCGCGGCGTCCCGGCCGACCGCCAGGAGACCATCGGCGTGTGGAGCGACAGTGACGAGGTCCGCCCGGTCGACCCCGCCGACAACCCGGTCCGCCAGTCGCTCGGCTTGCGAGACGACCAGCTCACGGTGATGTACTCGGGCAACGCCGGGCTGGCCCACCGCTTCGACGAGGTGCTGGAGGCCATGCGCCAGCTCAAGGACGACGACCGGTTCCGGTTCGTGTTCGTCGGGTCGGGTCCGCGGCGGGCGGCCATCGAGGCGTTCATCGCCGAGCACGACCTGGCAAACGCGAGCTACCACGACTACGTCCCGCGCGAGCAGATCGCCGCGTCGCTCTCGGCCGCCGACGTCCACCTGCTCACGTTGCAGGAGGCGTTCGCGGGCATCGCCGTCCCGAGCAAGCTCTACGGCGTCATGGCCGCCGGCCGGCCGACGCTGATGGTCGGCCCCGAGCGGTCGGAGCCGGGGCGGACGATTCAGGAGCACGGCGTCGGCGAGGTCATCGACCCCGAAGCGGGCGGGACCGCGGCCGACGTCGTCGCCGCCCTCCGCCGCTTCGCCGACGATCCGGACGCCCGCCGCGAGACGGGCCGCCGCGCCCGCGCCGTGTTCGAGGCCGAGTTCGACCGGCCCATCCTGACCGAGCGCTGGGCTCAGATGCTCGCCGAGCGGCTAGGGGTGGACCTGGCAACCGTTGACGATCCTCGGGCAAGAGAGGTCTCTAACGTTTGAGCCTGGGACAGGAACCGTCTTGTCATCCTGAGCGCCAGCGAAGGATCTCGACGCCGACCTCGCGAGCCGCCGTCACAGGTGCCGAAGGGCGATGGGCTCCGAGTCTAGATCCTTCGCTTCGCTCAGGATGACAGGTCTGGAGGCTCCAGGCGAGGTCCGAGCTCCCTGCTAAAACCGCCGCGTCTGATACGGCAGGCCCCACCGGAGTTGGGCGAACCCGGTGACGGCCCGGTCCCGCCCGAGCACGTCGTCGTCGACGCCGCGGTACGCGAGTCCGACGCCCAACACGGCCTGGGGCAACACCTCGACGCCGGTCCACGCCTCCAGGATCGTCTCGCGCTGGCGGACGCCCTGCAGCGTCTCGACGCCAAAGTTGGACGTCCGCGTCTCGTAGGTCAGCGTCGGGTCCGAGCCGAAGTTCTCGGTCGCCGTGTTCCGCCCGCGGACGGTGTGCGAGGCGTGGAGCCCGACTTCGAGGCGCGAGAGGGGCGAGTACAACGCCCACGTCGACACGTCGGACGTGTTGGGCCCGGCGGGGTGGCCGAGCCCGTCGCCGTAGTGGACGTAGGCGCTGGACTCCGAGCGGTGCGTGTAGAGGTAGGGCCGCTGGCGCGTGACCTCGGCGCGGAGCGAGAGCCCCCGCACGCGGGCGTCGCCCCACCCGGGGTCGACGACGTGGACGCCGCCGAGTAGTCCCCACTTGTTGCCCCACCAGTCGTTGCCGAGCTCGCTGAACCGGAGCTCGTCGATCAGCAGCTGGCCGTAGGTCCGGTACCCGGGCGCCGCGTTCCACGCCAGCCCGGCGCCCAACAGCGCGTTGTCGAACGTGCCCAGGTCGCCCTCGACGGCGCGGTACAGCACGAACGGGTTGAGGTAGGCCGGCTCGAACCCGCGCCGCGCGCCGCCCGTCGAGTCGTCGGCGAAGGCCACGATCTCGAACAGCTCGGCCTGGACGCCGCCCGGCAGGTCGATCGCCAGCTGGTGCAGCGCCGAGTAGCTCCGCGGGTACAACTGCGGCTGGCCCGGCACGCGCTCGACCGGCCGGATGCGGCGGAAGTAACGGTTCGTGTAGCGGACGCGCCAGAACTGGGCCCGGATCTCGACGTGGTCCTGGGGCGCCGCGTAGTCGGACAGCTCGAGCGAGCCCTCGCCAAAGCCCCAGTGGGCCCGCTCCCGCCCAGCGCGGACTTCGAAGAACCGCGAGCTGAACCCGACGACGCCCGTCGCCACCAGGTAGTCGTACACGTCGCCGTCGCCGATGAGCTTGGTGAAGCCGAGCCGCGGTGCCGTGAACTGCTCCCACTCGACCTCGGGCGGCCGCTCCTGATTCTCCAGGACGGTCGCGTCGAAGAAGACGGGCCCTAGGTGGCCGGCCACGCCGACGCCGCGCGAGAGCCGGTACGTCGGGATCCGGGCGTCACGGTCGGGCCGCTCGGTCCGCCGCGTCAGTCCGGGTGTGAGATCCAGCAGCGGCTGGGCGCGGACGGCGTAGCCGTCGCCGTCGACCGCCAGCAGCGACTCGCCGTCGCGGTAGACGCCGGAGCCGAGCAGGCGTCGAGCGGCGTCGGCACCGGGGGCGGGGGTCACGCCGCGGAACCGGTCGAGCCGCGCCTGGTCGGCGGTCCCCAGGCGGGCGTCGCCGGCCTCAACGCGGACCGCCAGCGTGTCGAGCATCCGCCGGGCCTCCGTCGCCGAGAGCGGCAGCGTCGTCAGGAGCGCCTCGTCGAGCGTCCCGGCCGTCTGCTGGTGCTGGAGGAACCGGTGGACCGGGTCGTCGAGCGGCAGCAGGCCCTCGTCGATCTGGGCGCTGGCGGAGACGGCCCACAGGGCGGCGGCGACGAGGGCGAGGCGCGGCATGGGCGGGCGGAGGGACCGCCGAAGGTACCCGGTGGCCGACGGGGGCTGACCATCTTGGGAGGACGGCGGTGACCGCGCGCGACTTCGCGGACCCCCCGCCCGCGCGGCCATCGCTTTGCTCCGTGCCGCGCGAGCTGTCCCCCTTCTAAGGCAGGGCCGCTAAGTGCTGGCCTCCTCCCCCTCCAAAAAACGTCATCCTCGCGAACGCGGGGATCCATGCGGGGCCGCGACCGACCGCGAGACCGAATGGGCTCCCGTGGTCGCGGGACCGCGAAGCGAGCTTGCCCCCGCGGAGGCAGGAGGCGCCAGCCAATGACGCAGGGACGTGGGGCTAGAAACGAAGACCTTAGCAGCCCTACCCTCGGAGGGGGACAGTCCCGTCGCCCCCGAGCGGGGCGGTGGGCGACGGGCCAGGGAGTCCGCCAGCCGAGATCGAGGGGCGGGCGGGGTCGGGCCTCGCTTACCCCTCAACCTGGACCTCGCCCTGGGCCACCGCCGGCACGTCGGCGGTCGTCTCGGACGAGAACACCCAGTCGAACAACGACGCCAGCGTCGGGCGGAGCTTGGCGCGCGGGACGATCCGATCGACGAACCCCTTCTCGACCAGGAACTCGGCCGTCTGGAACTTGGGCGGCAGGTCACGCCCGATGGTCTCGCGGATCACGCGCGGCCCGGCGAACCCGATGAGGGCCCCCGGCTCGGCGAGGTTGAGGTCGCCCAGCATGGCGAACGACGCCGTGACGCCGCCGGTCGTGGGGTGCGTCAAGACGGAGACGTAGGGCAGTCTGTGCTCGGCCAGGACGGCGAGGTTCGCGCTCGTCTTGGCCATCTGCATCAGCGACAGCGCGCCCTCCATCATCCGGGCCCCGCCGGACTGGCTGATGACGACGCACGCCCGCTCCTCGTCGACGGCCCGCCGGACGGCCCGGGCCACGGTCTCGCCGACGACCGACCCCATCGACCCGCCGATGTAGCTGAAGTCCATCGCGGCGACTGACGCCGGGTGCCCGCCGACCCGTCCGGTCCCGCTCACGATCCCGTCGTTGAGCCCCGTCTTGCGGTCGGCCGCCGCGATCCGGTCCGGGTACGTCTTCTGGTCGACGAACCCGAGCGGGTCGGTCGAGTGGAGGTGGGCGTCGTGGCGCGTGTAGGCCCCGTCGTCGAAGAGGAGCCGGAGGTAGCCGAGCCCCGGCATCGGGAAGTGGTGGTCGCACGAGGGGCACACCAGCAGGTTCTCCTCGAGCTCGCGCTGGCTCGTGATCGTGTCGCACTCGGGGCACTTCTGCCAGTAGCCCTCGGGCGTCTCGTTCCGGTCGCTGCGGTCGGTCTGGATGCCGGCCGTCTCTCGCTTAAACCAGGCCATAGGGTCGGCGGGACGCCGTCATAGGTTCGGAAGCCGCAAGATACCCCGGGCCTATGACGTCGCCACGGGCTTGAGGTAGAGAGGTTCGAGCGCCGCCAGGTCGTCGCCGCCCGACGCGTGGTGCCGCCGGCGGCCGAGCCGGGCCACGACGACGGCCGACGGTCGGAGGTCGAGGCGCCGGAGGCCCGGGCGGACGTCGGCGAGCCGGTCGGCGCTGGGGCCTCCGATCCCCGCGAGGTCGGTGGGGAGCCAGTCGGCCACGGCCTCGGTAGCGAGGGCGGTCGGGGACGAGACCTCGTCGTCGCCCGAATACGCAGCGGCATAGACCTCGCCGCGCCGCGAGGGCAAGACGGCCACGACCGGCCCGTCGAGCCCGGCCGTCGCCGCGAGCGCCTGCAACGTTGGCACGGCGACGACGGCGGCGCCGGTCGCCAGCGCCAGCCCCTTGGCCGTGCTCATCCCGATCCGCAAGCCGGTGTACGAGCCCGGGCCCGCCGAGACGGCGATCAGGCCGAGGGCGGCCGTCGCCCGGCCGGTGTGCTCGAACGCCTGGGCGACGATCGGCGCCAGCCGGCGTCCGTGCGAGCGCGGGACGTCGAGCGTGGCCTCGAACAGGACACGGTCGCCGTCCAGCAGGGCGACGGCGCAGACGTCGGTGGCGGTGTCGATCCCGAGGGTGAGCATCCGCCCCCAACGGCCGGGCGGTGCCGGGGTTCGGGGAAGCAAGGCGCGAGGGGAACGAGGCGAATCCTCCGTGTTCCTTTCGACCGTGCCCTAGGAACAGAGCCCGCGTGAGTGATCGCTGGAGACCCGCGCCTTGACATTGTCTTCACAGACCGGCATCTTGGCCGCCCTCTCTCCCGGCTCCCGCCGACCCGCCGATGACCGTCTACGACGCCGCCCACATCCGCAACGTCGCCTTGGTGGGGCACCAGGGGAGCGGGAAGACGACGCTGGCCGAGGCCATGCTGTTCAGCGCCGGCGCCGTCCCCCGGATGGGGACCGTGGCCGAGGGGACGACGGCGAGCGACGTCCACGAGAGCGAGCGCGAGCGGGGCATGTCGGTGTTCACGTCCGTGCTCCACGCCGAGTGGGAGGGCCACAAGATCAACGTGCTCGACACGCCCGGCTACCTCGACTTCTCGGCCGAGACCATCACCGCGCTCAAGGTCGCCGACACGGCCGTGTTCGTGATCGACGCCGCCGAGGGCGTCCAGGTCGGGACCGAGCTCGCGTGGACCTACGCGTCGATGACCGGGACGCCGGCGCTCTTCGTCCTCAACAAGCTCGACACGGCCGACTCCGACTTCGAGGCGACGCTGGGCCGGATCCAGGACCGCTACGGCCGGGCGGCGATCCCGGTCCAGCTCCCCGCCGGGGCCGGCACGCGGACGATCGTCGACGTCCTGCTCATGAAGCAGATCCGGTTCGACGAGTCCGGCCAGGCCCACTTCGAGCCCATCGGTGACGCCTTCGCCGAGCGCGCGGCCCGGCTCCACAACGAGCTCGTCGAGAGCATCGCCGAGAACGACGAGGGGCTGATGGAGCTGTACTTCGACCAGGGTGAGCTGACGGAGGACGAGATGCGGACCGGCCTCCACAAGGCCATGATCGCGCGCGACCTGTTCCCCGTGTTCCTGACCGTCGCCTCGGAGAACGTGGGCGTGTCGCGGCTGATGAGCTTCGTCGACAACGTCTGCCCGAACCCGACCGAGACGGGGCCGCCGCACCTCGACGCGGGCGCGGTCTCGGTCGACGCCCAGGCGGCGCCCGTCGCCTTCGTGTTCCGGACGATGGCCGAGGAGCACGTCGGCGAGTACTCGTACCTCAAGGTCTACGACGGCATGCTGACGGGCGGGATGGACCTGGAGAACGCCAGCGACGGGTCGATGGAGCGGCTGGGCGCGCTGTTCGCCGTCAACGGGACGGACCGGGACGCGGTCCCACAGCTGGTGGCCGGCGACATCGGGGCGACGGTCAAGCTCAAGCACACGGCTAGCGGCGACACGCTGCGGGCGCGCGGCTCGGACGCCGTCGTCACGCCGGTCGAGTACCCCGAGCCCCGGATGCGGCTGGCCATCCGCGCCGCGCGGCAGGGCGAGGAGGACAAGCTGGCGCAGGGGTTGGCTCAGATCCTCAAGGAGGACCCGTCGCTGGTGGTCGAGCACGACGCCCACCTCGGCCAGGTCACGCTGGCGGGCCAGGGCGAGATGCACCTCGACATCGCGAAGTACCGGCTAGCGAATCGCGCCGGCGTCGAGGTCGTGTTCGGCCGCCCCAAGGTCAGCTACCGCGAGACGGTCCGCAGCCGCGCCGAGGCCCGCTACCGCCACAAAAAGCAGACGGGCGGCGCCGGCCAGTTCGCCGAGATCTCGATCCGGGTCGAGCCGATGGACCGCGACTTCGTGCCGGAGGGCTCGACGAAGGTGCGGAACGAGCACACGGCCGAGACCGACTGGGGCAGCAAGGTCCACTACGTCGACACGATCGTGGGCGGGGTCATCGACATGCAGCGGTTTTTCGGGGCTATCCAAAAAGGGGTGGCCGAGATGCTGCGCGAGGGGCCCGTCGCCGGCTACCCGGTCGGCGACGTCCGCGTGGTCGTGTTCGACGGGTCAATGCACTCGGTCGACTCGAACGAGAACGCGTTCAAGACGGCGTCGAAGATGGCGTTCCGCGACGGCTTCCGGAACGCCCAGCCGGCCATCTTGGAGCCCGTCGTCGAGCTCGAGGTGCTGGTCCCCGAGTCCTACATGGGCGACGTCCTGGGCGACCTCGCCACGCGGCGCGCGCGGATCCAGGGGATGGACACCGAGGGCCCGTTCCAGAAGATCGTGGCCCACGTCCCCGAGGCCGAGCTGTACCGCTATTCGACGTCGCTCCGCTCGATGACGCAGGGCCGCGGCTTGCACCGGGCCCGCCCGAGCCACTACGACGCCGTCCCGCGCGACGTCCAGAGCGACCTGGTCTCGGCCCGCACGGCGGACGCGGAGTAGCGGGGCGTACGTTGTGTTTCCACGTGCCCGCTCCACGATGCCATGCGACTCCCACTCCTCTTGTGCGGCGTCTTCTGCATGGGGGCCGCATCCGCTCAGACCTCGCTGATCTACAGCGCCGACTCGCTGACGGCTCTCGGTGGGCAGGTGACGGTCTCGAACCCGACGTCCAGCCCGATCCGCATCGACAGTCTCGGAGTCGTCGTCGGGGATTCGTATGGGTTGTGGTACATCTCCGTTGAGGTGGGACAGGACCGGAGAGAGGTGGTTGTGTACGGAGAGGTTGGGATCGAGCCGCGTCTGATCGAGCTGGACATCCCTGCGGGGGATAGTGGGAAAATACGGGTTGAACACTTTGATCCATGCCCACTCTGTCGAGGAGCGGCGGACTCTCTCGACGTGCTCCTGATCTACGCTGGCGGTGCCTCGGTTCCTGACAGCCTCATCCTCGACACGGCTGGGGTCGTCAGCGTGGAGGATGTACCGACGCTGCTCTCTCTCAAGGTCGCTGTCGCCCCGAACCCGGCCATTCGTTCCACGACCGTCTCCGTCGCGTTGGAGGCACCCGATCACGTCCGCGCGATCCTGTTCGATGCGTTGGGGCGGGAGGTCGCCCTCGTCTACGACGGCTTGTTGGTAGGCAACGCTGCGTCCGAGATCAAGACGGCAGGGCTTTCTCCGGGTACCTACGTCGTCCACGCGACGAGCGCCAGTGGGGCGAGCGCGACGACGGCGCTCACCGTGGCCCGCTAGGCCCACGCGTGCTCGTGGGGACACGATGAACCATGTCCCTACGGGCGTAGGCGGGGGCGTGCCAGATTGGAGTCGAGGCCCTCTTAATCGGTAGGAACACCGTGCACGGTGTCCGTACGGCCGGCCACCCCCGCTGTCGGGAGCGGAAGCCACGAGCCGGGCCGAACCCTCATCGTGTTGTGACATGATTCATCATGTCCCCGACCGACCGCCTGACCCGCCGGTGTCACCGGCCTGGGCCACCTTGCCTCCGGCCGACCCCGGGCACGGACGCCCGGCGGCGGTCGTTACCTTGCCGGACACGACGACGCGACCCAGGGCCGGAAGCAAGGAACGGGCGTTCGAGACTGAAACCAGACCGCATCCCGATGCAGCGCCACGAGGTATACCACTCCGACCCCGAGATCATGGGCGGCACGCCCGTCTTCCAGGGGACTCGCGTTCCCGTCCAGAACCTCCTCGACTATCTCGGAGGCGGTGAAACGCTCGACGAGTTCCTCGACGGCTTTCCGGGGGTGAGTCGGGAGCAGGCCGTCGCCTTTCTTGAGATGGCGAAGGACGCCCTCCTGGCCGACGCCTGATGCGAGTGCTGCTGGATGAGAACGTCGACCGGAAACTGGAGCGGTCGTTTGACCCGAACCACGAGGTCGTGACCGTCCGCGAGCACGGCTGGAGCGGAAAGAAGAACGGCGATCTGCTCTCGTCGGCGGAGGCCGAGTTCGACGTGCTCTTTACGCTCGACACCAACATGCGGTACCAGCAGAACCTCCCGACGTACGACCTCGCCGTCGTCCTTGTCACGGCCACCAGCAACAAGCGGAGCGTGATTGAGACGGCGATGCCGGAGGTGAACGAGGTCCTCCCGATGGTCCAGCCCGGTCTCCTGTATGTCGTCGCGGCCTGACGTCGTCCGGCAGGTCCCTGCCAAGTAGGACGTCTCCGATTCGATGGTGGGGCTCGGGCCCTGACCGTCCGGTGTCACCGGCCCGGGCCACCTTGGGGCGACCCCGGGCACGGACGCCCGGCGGCGGTCGTTACCTTGCCGAACACGACGAATCGACCCATGATCGGACTCAAGAGCGGCAAGATGGCCCGCCCGCGCGGGTACTCGTACCAGCCCCGGTTCTACGACCCCGACGCCGAGGCCCGCCGCAAGCGCCAGCTCCAGTTTACACGCCCCAGCGAGCGGCGCCAGCGCACGACGAAGCAGCCCCAGTTCATCGCCGTCGGGCTCGGGCTCGTGCTCGCGTTCTACATCTACGCCAACATCGAGACCCTCGTCGAGCGCGTGACCGCGTTCGGCGGGTGGTTCTTCGGCTAGCCCCCCATGCCGCCCGACGCCTCCACCGACGGGCTCGTCCAGTCCCTGCCGGACACGCTCGCGAGCAAGATCGCGGCGGGCGAGGTCGTGCAGCGGCCAGCGAACGCGCTCAAGGAACTGATCGAGAACGCGCTCGACGCGGGCGCGGCGTCGGTCGAGGTCGTGCTCAAGAAGGCGGGCAGCGAGCTGATCCAGGTCACCGACGACGGCTGCGGCATGGGCCCGGCCGACGCCGTGGCCAGCTTCGGCCGCCACGCGACGAGCAAGCTCCGCCGGTTCGAGGACCTGGAGCGCCTGCGGACGCTGGGCTTCCGCGGCGAGGCGCTGGCGTCGATCGCGAGCGTGGCCCAGGTCGAGCTCAAGACGCGCCGCCGGGGCGACGAGACGGCCACGCGCGTCCGCGTCGACGGGGGCGAGGTCGTCGATGTGGCCCCGTGCGCGGCGCCGGTCGGGACGTGCCTGTCGGTCCGCAACCTGTTCTACAACGTGCCGGCGCGGCGGGCCTTCCTCAAGAGCCCCGCGACCGAGTTCAAGCACCTGGTCGAGGCGTTCCAGGCGCTGGCGCTGTCGCACCCGGCCGTCGCCTTCTCGCTCGTCCACGACGACACGGAGGTGTGGCGGCTGCCGGCGCACGACGGGCCCGACGCCCTCGACGTCCGCCTGAACGCGCTCGCGGGCGGCGGGCTCGACGGAGCGCTCGTGGCCGTCGAGGAGGCGACGAGCTACCTCTCGGTCCGGGGGCTGGTGGCCACACCCGAGCGGTCGCGGCGGAGCCGGGGCGAGCAGTACCTGTTCATCAACGGCCGGTTCGTCAAGAGCCGGCCGCTCGACCACGCCGTCGCCGGCGCGTTCGGGGCGCTGCTGCCCGAGCGCCAGCACGCGCTCTACGCCCTGTTCCTCAACGTCGACCCGCGCCACGTCGACGTCAACGTGCACCCGACCAAGACGGAGGTCAAGTTCGACGACGACCGCGGGGTCTACAGCTTCGTCAAGGCCGTCGTCAAGCGGTCGCTCGCGGAGAGCGGGCTCGGCCTGTCGTTCGACCCCGGGGCCCGGCCCGTCGGCGCGGGGTCGCGGCCGTCGTTCCTCGACGCGGCGCCGGTCTCGACTCGGGACGAGCCCGCGGACGGTGGGGCAGACGAGCCGCCCGGTGCGCCGCCCGCTGGCGACGGCGCGCCCAGGCCCATCCTCTCACCGTCCGCCCCGACTGTCCGCCTCGAAGCCGGCTCAGGGGCGGGCGCCATGCCGCCCCGGCCCGTGCTCCTGGAGCGGGAGCCGCTGGACGGCCCGGCCCTGGTCCCGGCCGAGCCGTCCGGACCCATCCCGGCCCGCCTGGGCCCGACCGGCGTCGGGGACGACCTGGAGATCGACGACGACGATCCCGACCGCACGTTCTGGCAACTCCACGGCCGCTACCTCCTGTCGCCCGTCCGCTCGGGCCTCTTGGTCGTCGATCAGCGGGCGGCGCACGAGCGCATCTTGTACGAGCGGGCGCTGGCAACGATGGCGAGCGGGATGTCGGTGAGCCAGCAGTTGCTGTTCCCGTTCACCGTCGATCTGGGCGCCGCCGACCGCGCGCTGCTGAGCGAGATCCTGGCCGACCTCAGCGCGCTCGGCTTCCAGATGGAGGTGCCCGACGGCAAGCCGGTCCTGGTCCGCGGCGTCCCGGCCGACGTCGCGCTCGGCGACGAGCGCGAGGTGCTCGACGACCTGCTGGCCCAGTTCCGCCGCAACGCCCGGTTCCAGCTCAGCGCGCGCGAGAACTTGGCCCGGAGCATGGCGGCCCGCAGCGCGATCCGCCCCGGCCACCCGCTCGGGCCGGCCGAGGCCCGGCTCCTCGTCGACCAGCTCTTCGGCTGCGACGACCCGTTCTCCGACCCCCAGGGCCGGCCGACGATGACGCGGTGGTCGACCGACGAGATCGAGCGGCGCTTCCGACCCCGGTGACGCTCGCGGTCCGGGTCCGCGACGCGCTCGAAGGCGTGGGCGTCGGCCCGGGCGATCGCCTGCTCGTCGCCGCCAGCGGCGGCCTCGACTCGACCGTTCTGCTGCGGACGCTCGTCGAGATCGGCCAGCCCGTCGTCGCGGCCCACGTCGACCACCGACTCCGGCTGGGCAGCGCTGCCGACGGCGTCTTCGTGGCCGAGCTCGCCGCCGACCTCGGCGCGCCGTGTGTCCGGCTGGCGGTGACGGTGGCCCAGGGCAACCGGCAGGCCGAGGCGCGGCGGGCCCGCTACGCCGCGCTGGCGGACGCGGCCCGGGAGCACGGCTGCCCGGCGGTGGCGACGGCGCACACGGCGACCGACCAGGCCGAGACAGTGCTGCTGGCGCTCGCCCGGGGCGCCGGGCTGAGAGGACTGGCGGGGATGCCGGCCGAGCGGGCGCTGGCCCTCGACGTTTGTCTCGTTCGTCCGTTATTGCAATTAGCACGAGTGGATGTCGAGGCCGCCGCCCAGGCCGCCGGGTGGACGTGGCGCGACGACCCGTCCAACGCGACCGGCGCCTACGCCCGCAACCGCCTCCGTCGCACGGCGCTCCCCGCTCTCCGCGCCGAGGGCGGGCCGGACGTCGACCGCCGGATCGCGGCGTCGGCCGACGCCGCTCGTGCCGCGCTCACCGTCGTCCAGCGGAGGTCTCGACGCCCTGGCGGTGGGAGGGCGGCGTCTCGACCTCGGCGGTCGCAGCGCTCGACGCCGACGTCCGCGACGTCCGTGCTGGCGGAGGCGGTCGCTCGGCTGGGCTCCGGACGCTCGTCGCTCCCGCGCGCTCGTCGGCCGGCTGGCGTCGCTCGTCGGTGCCGAGGTGGGGGCGTGCGTCGAGTCCGGGGGCCTCCGGGTCTGGCGCGAGCGCGACGCGATCCGGTTCGAGACGGGCGCGCCCGTTCCCGACCTCGGCTGTCTGGTCTCGACGCCCGTCGACGGCGTGCCGACGGCGTTCCCGTCCGACCCGCTGGCCGAGATGGTCGACCTCGACCGGGTCGACGGCCCGGTGGCCCTCCGGTTCTGGCGCGCCGGCGACCGGATCCGCCCGCTCGGGCTCGGCGGCTCCCGACCCGTCGCCGACGTCCTCCGCGAGTCCGGCGTGCCCCGCGCCGACCGCGAGGCCGTCCCCGTGGTCACCGTCGGCGACCGGGTCGCGTGGGTGGTCGGGCACCGGCTGGCGGCGTCGGTGGCCCTCACCGACGCGACCCGCCGGGCGGCCCGGTGGGCGTGGCGCGCGAGCGTGGAGCCGGGGTAGCTTCGGGTCCGCCACGCGCCCGCCCCGATGCCCGAGACCGCCGCTGCCCCCGACGTCGTCACCTGCCGCGGCGAGCGGTTCCGGCTCTACCTCAGCGAAGGGGAGATCCAGACGCGGATCCTCGAGCTAGGCGAGCAGATCGCGGCCGACTACGCCGACGTCGGCATCCCCATCCTGATCGGCGTCCTGAACGGCGCGTTCATGTTCACGGCCGACCTGATGCGCGCGATCCCGGCCGACTCCGAGGTCGATTTCTACAAGCTCTCCAGCTACGGCGAGAGCAAGGTGTCGAGCGGCCAGGTGACCGAGCTCAAGGAGGTCGACGCCAAGCTCGAAGGCCGCCACGTGATCGTCGTCGAGGACATCGTCGACACGGGCCTGTCGATGAAGTACGTCATCGACCAGATCCGGACGCGGAACCCGGCCTCGCTCCGGGCGGCCACGCTCTTGCGCAAGCCGGATGCGGCCAAGGTCGAGGTCCAGGTCGACTACGTCGGGTTCGACATCGACAACCTGTTCGTGATCGGCTACGGCCTCGACTACGGCCAGCTCGCCCGGAACCTCCGGGCCATCTACATCCTGGACGGGGAGGGCCAGGAGTAGGGGGTGGGGAGTACGGGTGGAGGGAGTGCGGAAAAACCCGTCAACCTCTGGCATCGGAGGTCGACGGCGCTCCGGCCACTCTAGGGCACACGGGCGCGGGCCGACGAGAAGAAGGACTGCACGCCGGGCTGCCACTTCGCGTACTTCAGGTACTGCGACGGGTGCTGAATGCTGTGGCACAGGACGTCGACGTTCGGGAGCCGCCGCCCGAGTTCGAGGCCGGTGACGAGGATAGCGTCTGGATCTGCCTTGCGAACCGTCTGGCGGAATGGCTCGCGCGCAGCTTCCCACATCTCCTCGGTAGGCCGAGCCCGGGACTCAGCCGACTCGTCCACGAAGGACTGGACGTAGTTCGTGAACGCCACGCGGTCCCAGAAGTCCGCTCGCTCCGCGTCGCTGATGTACGCAGAGCCTCGGTCCAGCACGAGCTTCGCGACCGTCGTGAAATACCGATGCCGCTTTTCTCGCCCCCATTTTTGAACGATGCTACGAGTGAAGTCGGCCGACTCCGTTCCAGATCCGTAATGTGACTCACCCACGATGAGGAGCCTGAGCCCGTCGAGCCCCTCAGCTACATACTTCGATCCGATCCAGGGTTCAAACGTGCGAGTCGAGTGCATTGCAGAACAGGGTGTGAGCGGTGACTGCGTCGCCCGGTGAGCGAAGGCTGGAGAATACAGACGTTCCCTTTTCCGGAACGGGGACATGCCACCCCACCTCACCCTCCGTGCTCTGTCAAGCGGCTACTGGTGGGTAGAGCGAGCACCGGGCCCGTCAGGGAGTCCCCCTCCTAGACAGGAGGGGACAGGGGTGGTCGACCGAGCCAAACGCCGACCCACCGACAAGAGCTTGACGCTGCACTCAGTCCGGGTAGAACCTCTTGAGCCGGGAGGGCGCGACGCCCGCGTTCCACCCGGCCCACAGCGCCAGATTCCGAAGCTGCTGGCGCACGGCCCCGTTCCGCCGGAACCGCCGGGCCGACGTGGTCACCTCGGCGTCGAGGAAGACGAACCGGCCTCGCCGACGGAGCGAGCGGACCAAGTCGAGGTCCTCGAAGACGGGCTGGTCCGGGTACCCGCCGATGGCCTCGAACGCCGTCCGGCGCATGAACAGGGCCCGGTCGCCGAACGCGAACCGGTGCCACCGCATCCACAGCCGCGACTCCCACAGGCGCATGAACGCGCGGCCGAGCGGCGTGAACCCGTCGCGGCCCGGGTCGAGGTCGAAGGCCGTGCGGAAGCAGCCGCCGGCCACGGCCGGGTCCGAGAGCGCGGCGCGGACGGCGTCGAGCGCGCCGGCCGGCAGCCGGGTGTCGGCGTGGAGGAAGAGCAGGACGTCGCCGGTGGCCGAGGCCGCCCCCGCGTTCATCTGGCGGGCCCGCCCCCGGGCACCTCGAACGGTGGTCGCCTCCGGGAGCGCGTCGGAGACGGCCCCGTCCGTCCCGTCGTCCGAGTCGCCGACGGCCACGACCACCTCCCACGGCCGCGCTTGGCCGGCAAGGCTCGCGAGTGCCACGCCGATCGTCGTCGCCTCGTTCCACGCCGGGACGACGACGGAGACGCAGAGTGTTTGAGGGGCCAGATGGAAACTCATGTCGTACCGGATCGCTCGGCCTTCGACTCGCGCACGCGCCGCCGGCCCCTCACCCTGTCCCTCTCCCGATGGGAGAGGGGACGCCGCAGGCCGGGGAGGAGCCGGCCTCAAGGCAGACGCCCGTCGGTCGACCGCCCCTACCAGAACATCAGCTTCATGCAGAAGACCGAGCCGCCCGACTTCAGGAACTCGCTCGTGTCGACTTCGATGGGCTCGTAGCCGCCCGCGCGCAGCAGGCCGTTAGTGTCGGCGCAGCCCCGTTGGATCAGGACGTGCGTCCCGTCGGGCGAGTGGGCGTTGCAGGCGAAAAGCTCGCGGGCCTCGGCCTCCGGGGCCTCGATCGTCCGGCGGAAGTGGGTCTTGATGGCCGCGACGCCCTCGTCGGTGAACGCGCCCGGGTAGTAGAGCGCCGTCTCCTCGTCGAGCGGGCAGAGGCAGGTGTCGAGGTGGTAGAAGTCGGGGTCGGTGAGCTCGAGCGCGACGATGGGGAAGCCGAGCGCGTCGGCGAAGCGGTCGTAGACCTGGCGGTCGGTCCGGTAGCCGTAGCCACCCCACAGGAGGTAGCGGCCGGGGTGCCAGAGCGCGTCGCCCATCCCCTCGAAGTCGCCGGGCAGGTCGTCGTCGAGGTGCTGGACCTCGTAGCCCTCGCCGCGGAAGAACCGCTCGTAGTGGTCGACCTCGGGCTTGCGCTGGTCCGCGTGCATCCGGCTCAGGATCGCGCCGCGCTCGCCGCCGGGCGTCTGGTACGGCAGCGTCTGGTTGGCGCAGAACACCTGGTCCGGCAGGCCCGGCGCGCCGGCCACCACCGAGACCTCCATGCCCAGCCGCTCGTAGGCGTCGCGGAGCACGTGCCACTGGTGGGCCGCTCGCTCGCGGTCGACCTCGCCGACGTTGCCGGCCATGTGGGGGTTGATGACGTAGGCCACCCGGAAGTGGTCGGGCGACGTCATCAGGACGCGCCCCGGCCGGGAGATCGGCGGGAGCGCGTCGAGGGTGAGGGCGTCGGGCGAGAGCGCGTCGGGCAACGTCGGGGGGGCGGGAGGGAGCCCGAAGGTACCGCGACGGCCTGGCGCTTTAGTTCGCCGACTGGGCGAGGAACGCGGGCGTCAGGAAGCCCTCGACCCGGACGCCGGCGTCCTCCGACACGACCTCGACGTCGTCGAGCACGTCGAGCGCCGACGGCTCGTCCTTGAGCCCGGCCCGGGCCGCCGCGATGCCGCCCCGCACGACGTCGGCCACGTCGTCGGTGCTCGCCCCGGGCTTGGTCGCCAGGAACGCACGGACGGGGACGCCGTCGTCGCGGAAGTCCATCGAGACCACGAACCCGTCGGCGGCGCGAGCGGCGAGCGTGGACGGGGCGTCGCCGTCGGGCGTGGGCATGCCGACGCCGTCCAGGCCGCGGGCGACGAACCACGCGCCATCGGGGAACGCGACGCGGTCGAAGAGGGCCTGGAGCTCGGCGTCGCGCGGCGCGGCCGCGGTCCCGAGCCGCTGGATCATCGCGGTGAGGGTCGCGTCGTCGCCGGCCAGGACCATCCGGTCGTTGGCGAGCGCGAACCCGCCGCGCCGGCCCTCGTCGGACGTCGTGAGGTAGACGGGGAGGCCCTCGACCTCCGTCACCTCGAACGTGACCTCGTCGTTGCCGGCCACGAACTGCTCGATCTTGTCGCGGTCGAACCGGCCGTAGGCCACGAACGCGGCCCGCTGGCCCGTCCCCTCGCTCACGGCCACGAACACGCGGTCGAGGTCCTGTGCGGGGTCGAACCCGGTCAGGCGGACGAACTCGTCGAAGTCGGCCGAGCCGCGACCGCTGACCATGCCCAGGCCCGTGTCGCCGAGCGCCGTCGCGAGGGCCTGGCTGTCCCGAGCTTCGGCGAGGTTCGTCATCCCGTAGACGTCGGCGTCGGTCGGCAGGAGCGCGAGCGCGTCGGTGGTCTGGGCCGAGGCCCCGATGCCGGGCGACGACATCGTGTCGCTGCATCCGGCCGTCGTCAGCGCGAGGCCGGCCAGGAGCACGGTGCCGAACGTGGCGGAGAGCGCTCGACGCGCGGGGGAGGTGACGACGGGAGTCATGGGGGTTAAAAGTCTTTGCGGGAGAAGAGCGCGAACGCGAGCCCGTAGCAGACGGCTCCGAACGCGAGGGACGACCACAGCAGGGAAAAGGCGCCTACGTCGCCCCCCGTCGCGAGTTGCGGCACGAGGGAGGTGCCGACGCCGCCGAACTTGGGCAGCACCTGGTAGGCTCCGACGACCAGGGGGCGCCACACCGCCGAGACCTGCTCGGGCAGCGTCGGGATCGCCAGGATCAGGCTCACGAACAGCACGCCCAGCGTGACGATGAACGACAGCGGCCCGCTCCCGCTCCACACGCCCACGAGCGTCACGACGCCGTAGATCACGGCGAACATGCCGAACACGACGGGGATCGCCAGCAGGAACCGGGGCTCCCACAGGCCCGACTTGATCGACATCACCAGCCAGACGCCGCCGAACAGGTACGTCGTCAGCGCGAGCATCACGGCCATCACGGCCAGCAGCCGGCCCGCCAGCACCGACGACCGCGACAGAGGCTTCGTCAGCAGCACGTCGACCTGGCCCCGTTCGGTGAGCGCGGCGACCAGCCCGCCGGTCGCGAACAGCGCCAGCAGGATG
Organism: uncultured Bacteroidota bacterium; assembly: GCA_963848075.1. Taxonomy (GTDB): domain Bacteria; phylum Bacteroidota; class Rhodothermia; order Rhodothermales; family Rubricoccaceae; genus Rubrivirga. The sequence goes on along the minus strand of CAWKCB010000004.1, from coordinate 464,431 downwards.
CCGACCCAGTAGGCGGCGCCGGCCACGAACGCCTGCGCCCCGAACACGACGCTCTCGAGCAACGTGTTGCCGAACGGGGGCAGGTCGTCCCGGGCCGTCCGCGGCGTCCCGTCGCTGTTCAGGATCGGCTCGCCGTCGTCGTCGAGGAGGGGCGCGTCGAGGTCGACGGGCCCGTCCATCGTCTCCTGGCCGAACAGCCGCGCGCCGGCCAGCGTCCCGTCGACCACGTCGAGCTGGAGCGCGAACGTGAACGCGACCCAGATCACCGTCGCGACGACGAACAGGCCGACGACGACCTTGCGGGCGCGCAGCTCGCGGAGTGTGAGCAGGAAGAGTCCGAGCATGGGGTCAGGCGGCGACGCCGGCCGGGGTGGTCACGACGTCGATGAACAGGTCTTCGAGCGACTGGCGGGCCGGCTCGACGGCCTCGACCTCGACGCCGTCGGCGCGGAGCCGGTCGAGCGCGGCGTTGAGCGCGGCGCGGTCGGGCAACGTGACGAGCGACCGCGCGAGCCCGTCGGTGTGCTCGGTCGCGTCGAGCGCGAGGGCGCCGTCGAGCGCGTCGACCGTGGCTGGAGGGAGCGCCGAGGTGACCAGGCGCCACGCGCGGCCCTGCCGCGTCAGGTCCTCGACGGTCCCCATCCGGATCGGGACGCCGTCCTTCAGGATGGCGACGCGCGTGCAGACGCGCTCGACCTCGCTCAGCAGGTGCGAGTTGAGGAAGACCGTGACGCCGTCGTCGCGGAGCTGCTCGATCAGCGTCCGGATCTCGCGCCGCCCGACCGGGTCGACGCCGTCGGTCGGCTCGTCGAGGAAGACCAGGCGGGGCCGGTTCATCAGGGCCTGGGCGATGCCGAGCCGCTGGAGCATCCCCTTCGAGAACGTCCCGACGGGCCGGTCGGCGGCGCCACTCAGGCGGACCGTCGCCAGCAACTCGTCGGCACGGGGCGCGCGCTCGTGGGCGTCGACGCCGGCCATCTGGGCGAACAGCGCGAGCGTGGCCCGGGCCGACAGGAACGGCGGGAAGCGGTGGCCCTCGGGGAGGTAGCCGACCGGGCGGCGCGCCTCGGGGTCGGTGACGTCGCGGCCGAACAAGGTGGCCGAGCCGGCGGTCGGGCGGGCGAGCCCGAGCAGGAGCTTGACGAGCGTCGTCTTGCCGGCCCCGTTGGGCCCGAGCAGCCCGAACGTCTCGCCCGCGTGGATCTGGAGGTCGAGCGGCTTCAGCGCCTCCACCGGAGGGCGTCCGCGGTACGTCTTGGCCAAGCCGGACGTGTCGATGGCGAGGTCGGTCATGGCGGCCGTGACGGCGAGTGGATCGGGAAGTTGCGAGCGCGGACCGGGCGACGAGAGGGTGGAGGGGACGGAGAGGGGGGAGGGTGCGTCCTCTCCACCTCCTTCGCCCTTCCCACCCTCTCTCCCCTTTCCCATCCCGGCTTCTGAATCAAGCGCCGGCGGCCGCCGCGTCGCTCGCCTCGTCCGATTCCCCACCGGCGGACTTGACGTAGACCGTCCGCCGCGGGAACGGGATCTCGACGCCGCGCTCGTCGAACCGGGCCTTGATAAGCCGTCGCAGGTCGCGCTCGGCCGCGAACTGCTCGCCGGGCAGGACCTGCACGATGACGCGCGCCGTCACTGCCGAGTCGCCCAGCGCCATCAGCGCCTGGACCTGGGGGGCCTCCTCGACCATGACCTCGCGGGCGTGCTCGGTTTCGGCCCACTCGCGCGCCACGTCCTCCAGGACCGCCAGCGCCAGGCCAGCGTCTTGCTCGTAGCTCAGGCCGACCTCGACGATGGCGCGCGCGTAGCCGACCGACTTGTTGCCGAACGTCCGGAGCTCGCCGGCCGGCACCATCAGCAGCTCGCCGTCGAACTTCCGCACCTTGATGAGCCGGAGCCCGACGTACTCGACGGTCCCCGTGTCGTCGCCGATCCGGATGAGGTCGCCGTTGCCGAGGGTGTCGTCAAAGAGCAGGAAGAAGCCCGAGATCACGTCCTTGACGAGCGTCTGGGCGCCGAAGCCGATCGCGAGACCGGCGATGCCGGCGCCGGCCAGCAGCGCCCGGATGTCGAACCCGACCAACCCCAGGACGGTCACGATGGTGACGGCCCAGATGACGTAGCGGGCGACCGACCCGAGCAGGTCGGCCGTCGTCATGACGCGCTGGCGGCGCTTGTCGGTCGCGGGGTCCTCCTGGACCGAGTCGACCCACCGGCGTTTGACCCGCTTGACCACGCCGATGGCCACCAACGCGAGCCCGACCGTGACGACCACCTCGACGGTCACGAACCCGACGGTCAGCCAGAAGTCGGACGACAGGAGCGCCTCCTTGGCCGCGGCGAAGTCCTCGACGGTGAGGCCGACGCCCGCGCTCGAGTCCGGGGCGGCGGGGGCGCTAGGGGGCAGAGTGGAAAACTGCATGTCGGGCTACGGGGTCGAGGCAGGGGGGAGCGGCGCTCGGGGCAGCCGCATGTGGCGGACGAGCGCGCCGAAGCGCAGGGCCGAGGTCACGACGGCGGCGACGCCGATCTGGACGGGGACCGGCGCGCCGACGGCGTCGAGGGCCACCAGCGACGCGCTCCCCAGCAGGGCCGCCGTCGCGTAGAACCCCTTGTACAGGACCGCCGGCCGCTCGCCCACCAGCACGTCCCGGACGACGCCCCCGCCGACGGCCGTCAGCGTCCCCATCATCACGACGCCGATGGGGCCGAGCCCGTGCTCGGCGCCCTTCAGCGCGCCGAGCGCCGCGAACAGCCCGAGCCCGAGCGCGTCAGCGACCATGACCCGGTTCCACCGGGCCGCGATGGGCCGGGCAGCGACGATGACGCCGGCGGCGCCCGCGAGGCACGCCAGCAAAAACCGCTCGTCGCGGAAGACCGCCGGCGGCGTGTCGCCCAGCAGCACGTCCCGGATCAGCCCGCCGCCGACGCCCGTGAGCACGGCGAGGACGACGATCCCGAGCCAGTCGAGACGGTGGCGGGCGCCCTTGAAGGCGCCGGAGAGCGCGAACACGAACGTCCCGACCAGGTCGAGAGCGGTCAGCATCGGGCCTAGTCGAAGTCGAGGGCGGCCAGGCCCGGCAGCGTCCGGCCCTCCATGAACTCGAGCATCGCGCCGCCGCCGGTCGAGACGTGGGTCACGGCGTCCGCCAGCCCGGCCTGGTTGAGGGCCGCCACCGAGTCACCGCCGCCGACGACCGTCAGCGCGTCGTGCTCGCGCGTGGCCTGGGCGAGCGCGTCGGCGACGGCCAGCGTGCCGCTGGCGAAGGGCGCCATCTCGAACACGCCCATCGGGCCGTTCCAGATCACCGTCCGCGCGCCGTCGACGAGGTGGGCGTACTGCTCGCGCGTCTTCGGTCCGATGTCGAGCCCCATCCACCCGTCCGGGATCTCGCCCGTGACGGTCCGGGTCTGGGCGTCGGCCGAGAACGCGTCGGCGACGACGTGGTCCTGGGGCAGTCGGATCGTGTCCTTGAACCGCTCGACCAAGTGGAAGGCGTCGTCGGCCCGGTCGGCCTCGACGAGCGAGTCGCCGACGCTGTGGCCCAGGCCGGCGAGGAACGTGTAGGCCATGGCCCCGCCGATCAGCAGGTGGTCCACCTTCGGGGCCAGCGCCTCGATCACGCCGATCTTGTCGGACACCTTGGCGCCGCCGAGCACGGCCACGAACGGCCGGTGGGGGTCGTCGAGCGCGCGCGTCAGGAACGTCACCTCGCGGTCCAGGAGCCGGCCGGCCGCGTGGGGCAGGAGCGCCGCGACGCCGGCCGTCGAGGCGTGGGCGCGGTGGACCGACCCGAACGCGTCCGACACGAACACGTCGCCGAGCTGGGCGAGCTGGCGCGCGAGGTCGGGGTCGTTGGCCGTCTCACCGGGGAGGAACCGCGTGTTCTCGAGCAGCACCACGGCGCCGTCGGGTGCCCCGTCCACGCACGCCCGGGCGTGGTCGCCGACGGTCCGGTCGCAGAACACGACGGGCGCGTCGATCAGGCCGTCGAGCGCGGCGGCCACGGGCCGGAGCGAGAACGCCGGGTCGGGCGCGCCCTTGGGCCGCCCGAGGTGCGACATCAGGACCGGCGTCCCGCCCGCGTCCAGGATCGCCTGGATCGTCGGCAACGCGCCGCGGATGCGGGTGTCGTCGGTGACCGCGGCGCCGTCCATCGGCACGTTGAAGTCGACGCGGACCAGGACGCGCCGGCCGGAGAGGTCGAGGTCGGAGAGGGACTTCATGGAGGGATGCGGGATGAGGAGAGGGATAGAGGGATGGGGGGACTCGTGGCCGAATCCCTCCATCCCGGATCCCTTTATCCCTCCATGAGCTTCTCGACCAAGTCGACGGTGCGGCTCGCGTAGCCCCACTCGTTGTCGTACCAGCCGATGATCTTGACCATCGTCCCGTCGGTCATCGTCGAGGGCGAGTCGAACACGCACGAGTGGGCGTTGTGGACGATGTCGATCGAGACGATCGGGGCCGTCGAGTACTCCACGATCCCCTTCATCGGGCCCGAGGCGGCGGCCTGGAACGCGGCGTTGACCTCGTCGACGGTCACGTCGCGCTTGAGGATGGCCGTGAAGTCGGTGAGCGAGCCGTCGGGCGTCGGCACGCGGAGCGCGAACCCGTCGAGCTTGCCCTGCAGGCCGGGCAGCACCAGGCCGACGGCCTTGGCGGCGCCGGTCGTCGTCGGGATGATCGAGAGGGCGGCGGCGCGGGCGCGGCGCAGGTCCTTGTGCGGGGCGTCCTGGATCCGCTGGTCGGCCGTGTAGGCGTGGACCGTCGTCATGAACCCCTTCTCGACGCCGAACGCGTCGTCGAGGACCTTGGCCATCGGGGCGAGGCAGTTCGTGGTGCAGCTCGCGTTCGAGACGATGGTCTCGTCGCCCGTGAGGGTGTCGTCGTTGACGCCGAGCACGACCGTTTTGACGCCGCCCTTGGCCGGGGCCGAGATCACCACCTTCCCGGCGCCGCCCTGGAGGTGGAGGCCGGCGCTGTCGGCGTCGGTGAACCGGCCGGTCGACTCGACGACGACCTGGCAGCCGAGGTCGCCCCACGGGAGATTGGCCGGGTCCTTCTCCGAGAGCACCTTGAAGCGGTCGCCGTTGACCACCAGCTCGTCGCCCTCGGCGGTCACGTCGCCCGGGAAGACGCCGTGGACCGAGTCGTACTTGAACAGGTGCGCGAGCGTCTCGGCGTCCGTCAGGTCGTTGACCGCGACGACGTCGAAGCCGTCGCCGCCGCGCTCGAGGATGGAGCGGAAGACGAGGCGACCGATCCGGCCGAACCCGTTGATACCAATCTTGATGGCCATGAGGAGGGTGGGGTGTCTGGAGAGGGAGCAAGCGAACGACGGTCGAGGGTACTAGGTCCGAAGCGCTTCCCGCGCGGGCGGCCCGATGAAATCGCTTGAAAGAGGGCCTGGCGCGGCGTCGGCCGCGCCGTCTCGCCCCGCTCTTCACGCCGCGCCCGGCCGGGCCCCCGCTACCTTTCGCGGTTTGCGGCGTCGGCCGCCCCGTCCCGACTCTCCGACCCTCCCCGATGGCTCAGACCAACCCGCCGAAGACGCTCACCGCATCGCGCCCCAACGACCTCCGCGAGGACTCCGTCGCCACGGCGGCCTCGCGCGGCACCGAGTTCTTCGACGACCACCGGAACGCCATCATCGGCGTCATCATCGGGATCGTCGTGCTGGCCGTCGCCGTGATCGCGTGGCGGGCGTGGCAGGCCAACCGCTCGGCCGAGGGCCAGCGGCTGCTCGGCGCCATCCTGACCGAGTACGAGGCGGGCAACTGGCAGACGGCGCTCGACGGGACCGACACGGCGCCGGGGCTCCTGGAGATCGCCGACGACTACGGCTCGACGGCGACCGGCGAGCAGGCCACGTTCTTCGCCGCCGACGCGCTCTACCAGACCGGCGACATGGACCGGGCCCTGGAGATGTTCGAGGACTACGACGGCGACGGGCTCATGGCCGCCAGCGCCATCGGGGGCCAGGCCGCCATCGCCGAGGACCGCGGCGACGCCGAGCGGGCCGCCCGCCTCTACGAGCAGGCCGCCGCCGAGTACGCCTCGCCGGCCTCGACGCCGGGCTACCTCCTGGACGCCGCCCGCGCCCACCGCGCTGCCGGCGACACCGACGCGGCCCAGGCCGCCCTCACGCGCGTCCTCGACGAGTGGGAGACGACGCCCGAGCAGCGGATCGCGCTCGTCGAGCTCGGCCAGGTCCAGGCCGAGGCCACGGCCACCGGCACCCCGACCGGCGACGTGACCGCCGCCCCGGTCGTCGTCGACACCACCGAGGCGCCGGCCGCCGTGCCGGTCCCGGAGTAGAGGGACGGACCCGCGGCCGGAGCGGCCGTAGCTTCGGGCCGCCCCTCCGCTGTGCCCATGCCGACCGTCCTCATCGCCGACGACGAACCCGCCATCCGGCGGACGCTCCGTGAGATCCTCGAGTTCGAGGGCTACGCCGTCGAGGAGGCCGCCGACGGCGACGAGGCGTTCGACAAGGCCCGTGCCGGCGTCGACCTGGTCCTGCTCGACATCAAGATGCCGAAGCGGGACGGCATGGAGGTCTTGCAGGCACTCCACGACGCCGAGTCGACGGTGCCCGTTGTCATGATCTCGGGCCACGGGACGGTCGAGACGGCCGTCGAGGCGACCCAGCTCGGGGCGGTCGACTTTCTCGAGAAGCCGCCGGACCTTAACCGCCTGCTCGTCACCGTTCGCGGGGCGCTCGACCGGGGCCAGCTCCAGGTCGAGAACACGCGGCTCAAGCAGGTCGTCCGCGACGCCGGCACGTCGGACCTGACGCCGATCGTGGGCGACAGCCCAGCCATCGCGCGGATCCAGCAGACGGTCGCTCGGGTGGCCCCGTCGGAGGCGCGCGTGCTCATCACCGGCGAGCCGGGGACGGGCAAGGAGTTGGTCGCCCGCCACCTCCACGCCCAGAGCAGCCGCGCCGACGGCCCGCTCGTCGAGGTCAACTGCGCCGCGATCCCGTCGGAGCTGATCGAGTCCGAGCTGTTCGGCCACGAGAAGGGCGCGTTCACCGGGGCCACGAAGCAGCGGATCGGCAAGTTCGAGCAGGCCGACGGGGGGACGCTCTTCCTCGACGAGATCGGCGACATGTCGCTCGACGCCCAGGCCAAAGTCCTGCGCGCCCTGCAGGAGAGCCGGATCACGCGCGTCGGCGGCGACCGCTCGATCTCGGTCGACGTCCGCGTGGTGGCGGCCACGAACCGGGACCTGTTGCAGCAGGTCGACGAGAAGCGGTTCCGCGAGGACCTCTACCACCGGTTGTCGGTCATCCTGATCCACGTTCCACCGTTGCGCGAGCGGCGTGGGGACATCCCCGACATCGCCGGCTTCATTCTTCGTCAGGTGATGCGTCGCAACGGCATGGCGGACAAGACGTTCGCCGCTGACGCGCTCGACCGTCTCCGCCATCAGGAGTGGCGCGGCAACGTCCGCGAGCTGCGCAACGTGGTCGAGCGCCTGCTCATCCTGTCCGACGGCGACGAGATCTCCGCGGCCGACGTCGAGCGCTACGTCGTCCCCTCGGGGTCGGGCGCCTCGGCGGGCGGGCTCATCGACCGCTACGACTCGCTGTTCGAGTTCCGCGACCAGGCCGAGAAGCTGTTTATCGAGCGCAAGCTGACCGAGAACGACTGGAACGTGTCGGCCACGGCCGAGCTCATCGGCATCCAGCGGTCGCACTTGTACAACAAGCTGAAGGACCTCAGCATCGAGAGGCCGGAGTGAGGGGGGAACGGGGAATGGGGGACGGGGAACGGGCGGACCCGATCGGGCCCCCGCCGTTGCCGGGAGTCTGGGCCAGCGGCGAGGGCGAGCCGGCTGCGTCCCCTCTCCCCACGGGAGAGGGACAGGGTGAGGGAGAGCCGAGCAGGACGCCGGGTCTCGTCTCTCGCGCCTCGGCCGACCCTCGCCCCGCCATCCTCTCCGCTCGAGGCTTGGGCAAGAGCTACCCGACGGCGACCGGCGCCCTCGACGTCCTCACCGAGCTCGACGTCGACATCTTCCCCGGCGAGCTGGTGGCCGTCGTGGGCGAGAGCGGGACGGGCAAGAGCACGCTGCTTCACCTGCTGGGCGCGCTCGACCGGCCGACGGCCGGCGGCGTCACGTTCCGGGGCGAGGACGTGTTCGCCAAGGGCGACGAGGCGCTGGCGGCGTTCCGCAACCGGGCCATCGGGTTCGTCTTCCAGTTCCACCACCTGCTGCCCGAGTTCACGGCACTCGAGAACGTCGCCATGCCGGCGCTCATCGCCGGCGGCACCTTCCGGACGGCCGACGGTCGAGCCCGCGAGCTGCTGACGATGCTCGGGCTCGGTGCCCGCCTCGACCACCGGCCGAGCCAGCTCTCGGGCGGCGAGCAGCAGCGGGTGGCCGTGGCGCGGGCGCTGATGAACGAGCCGGGGCTCGTGCTCATGGACGAGCCCTCGGGCAACCTCGACACCCGGACGGCCGAGCGGCTCCACGACGAGCTCCTGCGCCTGAGCCGAGACGCCGACCAGGCGTTCGTCGTCGTCACCCACAACCCGGCGCTCGCGGCGCTCGCCGACCGCGTGCTCCGGCTGGAGGGCGGGCGGCTGGTGGAGGAGAGAGGATAGAAGGCTGAGCTTGGCCGGCCCACGTCTCCGGGCTCGGACGGCGCTGAACCTCTATCGATGAGTCCGCGAGGGGACAGGGGTGGACCGAGCCGGACGCGAGCCCGTCGACAAGTACGGACACCATGCATGGTGTCCCTACCGAGTGTTGGCCCGCGTTGGCCGCCAGCCGACCCCGATCGTCCACTCTCCACCCTCTATCCTCTCGCCACCGAAACCACGCCCCCCACGGCCGGCGTTGTCTGGACCCCGCCCCCGCGCTCCCATGACCGAGACGCTCGCCCTGCCCACGCTCCCGTCCGAGATCGCCCGCGTCGGGTTCGTCCGCGAGGCCGTCGACCCGACGCTCGACCTGTTCGACGAGATCGACCGGCTCAAGCGCGAGACGAACGCGGTGCTGCTGGCCCACTACTACCAGGAGGGCGACATCCAGGACGTGGCCGACTACATCGGCGACTCGCTGGGGCTGGCGCGCGAGGCCGAGCGGACCGACGCCGACGTCATCGTGTTCGCCGGCGTCCACTTTATGGCGGAGACGGCCAAGATCCTCAATCCGTCCAAGACCGTCCTGCTGCCCGACTTGCACGCCGGCTGCTCGCTCGCCGACTCGTGCCCGCCCGACGCGTTCGCGGCGTTCCGCGCCGAGCACCCGGACTACCTGGTCATCAGCTACATCAACTGCTCGGCGGCGATCAAGGCCCAGACCGACATTATCTGCACGTCGTCGAACGCCGAGCACATCGTCCGCCAGATCCCCGACGACCAGCCGATCCTGTTCGCGCCCGACCGCAACCTCGGTCGGTGGCTGATGAAGCAGACCGGCCGCGAGATGCTGCTGTGGCAGGGCGCGTGCATCGTCCACGAGATCTTTTCGGAGCAGAAGCTGGCGCGGCTCAAGGGCCGCTACCCCGGCGCCCCGATCCTGGCCCACCCCGAGTGCGAGGAGCCGGTCCTGCGGCTGGCCGACCACGTCGGCAGCACGTCGTCGATCCGCCGGTTCGCCGCCGAGTCCGACGCCGACACGTTCATCGTGGCGACCGAGTCGGGCATCCTGCACCAGATGCAGAAGGACAACCCGGGCAAGACGTTCGTGGCCGCGCCGCCGGACAACGGGTGCGCGTGCAACGACTGCCCCCACATGAAGCTCAACACGCTGGAGAAGCTCTACCTCTGCCTCAAGCACGGGCAGCCCGAGCTGGTGATGGACGAGGAGACGCGCGTCGCCGCCCTCCGGCCCATCGAGCGGATGTTGGAGATGAGCGACGGCGTCCGCTAGTGCTCCACCACAGAGAGGTTGTCGGGTCGGCCCCAGGCGCTGTCGACGCGTGATCCGTGATGCGTGACTCTCATCGGAAGGATCACGCGTCACGAGTCCCGCATCGGCGATCTGAACCCGTCGGAATTGCTGTGACGCTCCACTAGACCTTGTCCTCCACACCCCCACCCCGATGAAAGCCACTTGGAACGGAGCCGTGATCGCCGAGAGCGACGAGACCGTCGTCGTCGAGGGCAACCACTACTTCCCGCCGGAGGCCTTGAACCGCGACCGCCTCCGCGCCTCCGATCACACGACGGCGTGTCCGTGGAAAGGGACCGCCGGCTACTTCGACGTGGTGGTCGACGGCGACGTGAACGCGAACGCGGCCTGGATCTACCGCGAGCCGAAGGACGCGGCGGCGGAGATCCGCGACCACGTGGCGTTCTGGAAGGGCGTCGAGGTGTCGTAACGACCCGGGGCACCGGGGCCCACCGGGAACCCCCTAGGGACACGGCGTGCCGCGTCCGCCAGGTGGCGCGGTCCCCACGATCTCGCGCACGTCGTGGGGCGCGGATCGCCAGATCGCGTTCCGCCTGCCCGGCCGATCCCGAGGAAGTCACGAGAAGAGCGCGTGGGGGGAACCCCGGGGGCCCCCGGTACGGGGTTAGCTTGCCGGCCGTCGCCCACGCCATGCGCCCGCTCCGCCTCGCTCCCGTCCGCCGTCTCGTCGCCGCGATCTTGGTCGCGGCGCTCGGCGCGGGCCTGGTCCCCGCCGTCGGCGCCCAGGCGACGCCGTCGCTCTCGGCGGTCCTGGACGACGCGGAAGCCTTCGACGCCGCCCTCGTCGCGGCCCACGCCGCCGACGCCGGGGCCGACCCGCTGGTCGTGTTCGCCGAGGTCTACGCCGCCGCCGTCGGCGACGTGTCGGCCGAGGCGCTGGCGCACATGCTCGGGCAGTCGTCGCTGACCGGCGTGGTGCCGCCGGCGCACGACGAGGCCCTGGCCACGTCGAAGGTCACGACCCTCGCGGCCTCCGCGACGGTGGCGGACCGTGCGCCGGCCCCGGCCCCGCTGGCGGCCGTCCCGGCGCTCGGCGCCGAGGCCGAGGCGCCCGCGCTCCGCGCGCTCGCGCCGTCGTCGCGTCCGCGCGCGCCCTAGGGGCACGGGCCTCCGGGCCGCTCCGCCCCCGTCGTTTTTCTGCGCCCGTCCGAGGGGACCGGCGCCTTCCCAGACCCCCACCGGCGTCCGTCTGGACGCCCGATCCCTATGCAAGGCTACGGCTTCAAGCTTATCGCCGTCGGCGCGCTGCTCGTCATCTCGCTCTGGCAGCTCTTCCCGACCATCCAAAACACCCTCAACAACCGCGACCTCGCGGCCATGGACCCCGCCCAGCGCGAGGCCTACGAGGACGAGCACGGCGCCGATCTCCAGGCGACGTCCGCCGAGTCGCTCAAGCTCGGCCTCGACCTCCAGGGCGGCATGCACGTGACCCTCGAAGTGGGGACGGGCGCGCTCCTGAAAGAGCTCGCCGGCAACCGGGCCGACGAGACGTTCGAGGCGGCCGTCGCCACGGCGTCCCAGCAGGCCCAGACGTCCGGCCAGGACTTCGTGACCTTGTTCGCCGACGCCCTCGAAGCCGAGCGGCCCGGCACCCGGCTCGCCCGCTACTTCCGCAACTCCGACGCCGACATCACGGCCCGGTCCGACAACCAGGACGTCATCGTCTACCTCGGGGAGGAGGTCGAGGAGGCGCTCGTCCGCGCCGAGGAGATCATCCGCCAGCGCGTCGACCGCTACGGCGTGACGGAGCCGCTGATCCAGCGCCAGGGCTCGTCCCGCATCGTCGTCGAGCTCCCGGGCGTCGACGACGAGGAGCGCGTCCGGGACCTGCTCAAGGGGACGGCCCAGCTCACGTTCCACCTCGCCCCGCCGACGGCCGAGATCCAGCAGGCCGCGGCCCAGCTGTTCCAGTACTACTCGGGCGACACGGAGCCGGACGCCGACGTGACCGACGCCGACACGACGGCCGCCGACATCGCCGACGCCGACACGGCCGAGGTCCTGGACCTGGGCGACATCACGGCGGACGCCGAGCCGGAGGTAGCCGGCGGCAACCCGCTCGCGGCCGTGCTCCAGCTGGTCCAGAACGACCCGTCGTCGAACTCGCCCGTCGTCGGGCAGGTGGCCGTGAGCGACACGGCCGAGGTCGCGCGGCTGTTGGCGGCGCCCGGCGCGGCGCGGCTCATGCCGCCCGGCGTCCGGTTCCTGTTCACCGCCGGCCCCGACGCGGGCACGACGGCCGACGGCGACGGCGTCCACTACCTCGTCGCCGTCAACGAGCGCGTCGAGCTCCAGGGCGAGGTCATCACCGACGCCGGTCCGGACTTCGACCCGTACACGAACGCGCCGATGGTCTCGCTCACGATGGACGGCGCCGGCGGCAGCCGCTGGAGCCAGATCACGGGCGCCAACCGCGGCAAGCCCGTCGTGATCGTGCTCGACGACCTGGTCTACACGTTCCCGACGATCAACGAGCGGATCCCGAATGGTCGGACCCAGATCTCGGGCAACTTCTCGCGCCAGGAGGTCGACGACATCGTGACGGTCCTGAAGTCGGGCGCGCTCCCGGCACCGGTGGCCATCGTCGAGGAGCGGACGGTCGGGCCGAGCCTGGGCGCCGCCTCGATCCAGGCCGGCACGCGCGCGCTCCTGGTCGGGTTCGTGCTGGTCTGTGTGTTCATGGCGCTGTACTACCGCGGCGCCGGGCTGGTGGCCAACGTGGCGTTGCTGCTCAACGTCCTGTTCATCTTCGGCGTCCTGGCGTCGTTCGGGGCCACGCTCACGTTGCCTGGCATGGCCGGCATCCTGCTCACGATCGGCATGGCGGTCGACGCCAACGTGCTCATCTTCGAGCGGATCCGCGAGGAGATGGACTCGGGCAAGACCATGAAGGCGGCCGTCGAGGGCGGCTTCGCGAAGGCCTTGTCGGCCATCGCCGACGCCAACGTCACGACGTTCCTGATCGGCGTCATCCTGTTCTCGTTCGGCGTCGGGCCGATCCAGGGCTTCGCGGTCACGCTCATGGCCGGCATCCTGACGTCGCTGTTCACGGCGCTCGTCGTGACGCGCCTGATCATCGACTACCTCGTCCAAGAGCGCGGCGTCACCGTCGCCTTCGGCTGAATCGGTTCGGGGTTCCGGGTCTAGGGTTCGCGAGAACTCTCACCTGAGCGAACCCCGAACCATTGACCCCTGAACCCTCTACAGACATGCGCATTCTAGAAAACCCAAGCTTCGACTTCCTCAGCCACAACCGGGACAGCTACCTCATCTCGGGCATCCTGCTGACCATCGCCGTCATCTCGCTCGTCTACCCCGGCCTCGAGGCCGGGATCGACTTCAAGGGCGGGACCGAGTACATTGTGGAGATGGACACGCCGGTGCCCTCGTCGGACGTCGCGTCCTCGCTGGGCTCGGCGACGGGCGAGGTCTTCCAGACCAAGGAGTTCGGCGACCCGCTCACGCTCTTGATCCGGACCGCCTCCAGCGCCGACGCCGACGCCCAGGAGGCGACGGTCGTGAGCACGATCCGCGAGTCGTTCGCCGGCTCGAACCCCGAGATCATCGGCAAGTCGCTCGTGACCCCGAGCATCGCCTCCGACCTCACCGAGAAGGCGATCGTGCTCGTGTTGGGGGCGCTCTTCGTGATCCTGCTCTACATCTTCGTCCGGTTCGACTGGCGGTACTCGCTCGGGGCCGTGCTGTGCCTGACCCACGACGTGATCATCGTGTTGGGGCTGTTCGCGCTGCTCCACAACGTGACCCCGTTCACGTTGCAGATCGACCAGGCCATCATCGCGGCGCTCCTGACGATCGTCGGCTACTCGATCAACGACACGGTGGTCGTGTTCGACCGGATCCGCGAGTACACGCTGCTCTTCAAGACGGAGCCGTTCGCGACGGTGGCCAACCGGGCCATCAACACGACGCTGTCGCGGACGATCCTGACCTCGGGCACGACGCTGATCGCGGTCCTGATCCTGTTCCTCATCGGCGGCGAGGTGCTCAAGGGCTTCTCGCTGGCGCTCCTGGTCGGCATCGGCGTCGGGACCTACTCGTCGATCTTCGTGGCGAGCCCGATCGTCGTCGCGCTCCGCAACAAGTACGCGCCGGCCCGGCGGTCGCTCTCGCCGGCCACCGTCTAGCGCCTCCGGCCCGCACCGCGCGGCCCTCCTCGCCCCCGGCGCACGCCGGTCGGGTCGGGGAGGGCCGCGTCGCTGTGGGGCCCCGGCCGATTTCGCAGGACCCCTACGCGCCGGCTGCCGGATCGGGGGTCGGCGACGCCGGCGCGCCCGTAGCTTGGGCGTCCTGTCTTCCCTCGCCCCATGCAGATCCGCAGCACGACCCGCGACGGCGTCGCCCTCCTCACGCTCGACGGCGACGTCCTGGGCGGCCCCGACGGCTCGGCCTTGCACGACGCGCTGGCCGCCGCTCGGGGCGACGCGCCCCTCCAGGCCGTCGTCGACCTGTCGGGCGTCCGGTTCATGAACTCGTCCGGCCTGGGCATGCTGGTCGGCGCGCTCACGACGGCTCGCAACACGGGCGGCGACTTGCGCCTGGCCGCCGTCGGCGACCGCGTCCGCGCCATCCTCGAGGTCACCCAGCTCGACGGCGTGTTCGCGTCGTTCCCCACCGCCGACGAGGCCGTCGCCAGCTTTTAGGGGAAGGGGCACGAGGCAAGGGGCATGGGGGACTCCCCGCCTCATGCCTCTTGCCCGTTCCCCCTTGCCCTTTCAACCATGCCAGTTTCCGTCGTCATCGGCGCCCAGTGGGGCGACGAGGGCAAGGGGAAGGTCGTCGACCTCCTCGCCCCGCAAATGGACATCGTCGCCCGGTACCAGGGCGGCGCGAACGCCGGCCACACGATCAAGTGGGGCGACGAGACGTTCGTGCTCCACCTCATCCCGTCCGGCATCTTCCACCCGGGCGTCTCGTGCGTGATCGGCAACGGCGTCGTGATCGACCCGAAGGCGCTGATGGACGAGATCGGCCAGATCGGGGCGCTGGGGTACCCCGTCGAGGGCCGGCTCAAGATCAGCCACAACGCCCACCTCATCATGCCGTACCACAAGGCGCTCGATCAAGCCAAGGAGCGCTGGCGCGACGCCGAGGCCATCGGCACGACGGGGCGCGGGATCGGGCCGGCCTACGTCGACAAGTTCGCGCGGAGCGGCATCCGCGTCGTCGACCTCCTCGACCGCGACGGGCTCCGCAAAAAGCTGACGGCGGCGATCGAGGAAAAGAACGACATCCTGGCGGCGGTCTACCAGAGCGAGCGGTTGGACGTGGACGCCATCGTGGACGAGTACGTCGAGTTTGACCAGCTGATCGACCCCTACGTGACCGACACGTCGGCCTTCCTCAACGACGCGCTCGCCGACGGCCAGCACGTGCTGGCGGAGGGCGCCCAGGGCGCGCTCTTGGACGTCGACCACGGGACGTACCCCTACGTCACCTCCAGCCACCCGACCTCGGGCGGCGCGTGCACCGGCCTCGGCATCCCGCCGACCCAGATCGGCCGGATCATCGGCATCGTCAAGGCTTACTCGACGCGCGTCGGCAACGGGCCCTTCCCGACCGAGCTGCTCGACGAGACCGGCGAGCGCCTGCGGGCCGAGGGCCAGGAGTTCGGGGCGACGACGGGCCGGCCCCGCCGCTGCGGCTGGCTCGACCTGGTCGCGCTCAGCTACACGTCGCGGCTCAACGGGTTCACCGAGCTCGCGGTCACCAAGCTCGACGTGATGGCCGGGCTCGACGAGCTCCGGGTCTGCACGGCCTACCAAGTCGACGGCAAGACGACGACGCGCTTCCCGACCGACCTGCGGACGCTCAGCCGCGTCGAGCCGGTCTACGAGACGCTGCCCGGGTTCTCCGGCGACCTGTCCGAGGCGCGCACCATGGGCGACCTGCCGGACGCCGCGCGCGACTACCTCCAGTTCGTCAGCGACCACCTCCGCGTCCCTATCACGGTGATCGGGACGGGGCCCAAGCGCGAGGAGACCTTGGTCGCGGGGTAGCGGTGGCCGACGCCGGGTCCTGCTTCAACTGTGGGGCCGACCGCCTCGGGCCCTACTGCCATGCCTGCGGACAGGGCGAGGTCGACCCCCGCGCGCCGGTCGCCTCGCTTGTGCGCGAGGCCGTCGCCGACGGGCTGTCGTGGGACCACCGGCTGTGGCGGACGCTCCGCCTGCTGCTGACGTCGCCGGGCGCGCTCGCCCAGGCGTGGGCCGCCGGCCGTCGGGTGCCGTACGTGCCGCCGGTTCGGCTGTACTTCTTGCTCGGCGCGGCCCTGCTCGCGCTCTCGACCGTCGCTCGCTGGCTGGCGGATGATCCTACTCCGTCTTCCTCCGAGGAGCCCCGCCCGACGACCCAGACCGCGGCGTTCTTGGTCGGCCGGATGATCGGTACGCTGGGGATCAACGCGCTTCTGCTGTTGGTGCCGCTCGTCGGGTTCGCGACCTACGTGCTGTTCAAGGAGCGGCGGCCGACGCTGGCGGGCCACCTGGTGCTGGCGTCCCACGTTGCGAGCGCGGCGCTCGTCGTGCTGGTGGCCTGGCGGGCGACGACGATCGTCGTGCTCGGCCTGGACGTCGACCTCGACCTTCCCGGGTGGGCGGGAGACGCGGCGGTCTTCGTGGCACTGATCGCCGTCGGAGCGTACGCCTCGGTGTCGTCCCGCCGGTTCCTCGGCGTCGGGTGGGGGGGAGGTGTCGTGGTGGGCGGGCTCGTCGTGCTGCTGCCGCCGGTGCTCTTGTTCGGGGCCGTCGTCGTCGTGGCGGCGGTTCTGACGCTGGGCTGAGGAGGTGGCCGGGGTCCGGCGCTAGCTTCGGGCGTGGACCCGCTCCCCTCCGTCGAGACCCCGCCGGCGCCGACGACCGGCGCTCGCCCCGCGTGCCTCGACTGCGGGGCGACGCTCGTCGGGCCGTACTGCCACGCGTGCGGGCAGCGCGACCAGCCGCCGGACCTACCCGTCCGTCGCCTCGTGACCGACGCGCTCGGCGACGCGCTCGCGTGGGACGGCCGCGTCCTCCAGACGGTGCGGACGCTGCTCCGCGAGCCCGGCGTGCTGGCGGTCGACTGGGCCGCGGGCCGGCGGGCGCGGCACGTGGCCCCGTTCCGACTGTACCTCCTGTGCAGCCTGCTGTTCGTAGGCGTCTCGGCGGGGTACGGGCTGGCGAAGGACGCGCTCGTCCCGGTGACGGAGACGGCCGAGGAGGACGCGGCCCAGCTCCGCGACAACCTCAGAGGGGCTTTCCCGCAGGAGAAGATTGAGCCGGTCGCCCGCTACTTCGAGGCGATGATCGGCCTGGGCGTCCGGTGGATGTTCGTGCTGATGCCCCTCGGTGGGTTCGGGCTCTTTGTGCTGTACGGGCTCCGGCGGCGGAGCTACGCGGCCCACTTCGTCTTGGCGATCCACGTGTTCTGCGTCGTCGTGCTGGCGCTGGCGGTGCGGAGGCTGGTCCAACTCGTCGTCACGCTGGCGACCGGGGACACGCTCGCGCACGTGAACGGGACCCTCAACACGGTCGTGATCTTGGCTGTGTTCGCCGTCTCGTACATCTACGCGGTGCTGTCCATCCGCCGGTTCTACGGCGTGAGCACGATCAAAGCCATCGCGTCGGCGCCAGCGGTCACCGTCGGCCCGGTCGTGGCCTGGATGGGGCTCCTTCTGACGGGGATGTTCCTGATCCTGGCCTGGCCGTGACGGCGTACCGCACGAGCACCAAGATCAAGCTCGGGCTGATCCTGGCCGCCGTCGCCATCGGGCTGGCGTCGCTGGGGTTCACCCAGCGGCTGGCCGACCGGCTCGAGGCCCAGGACGAACAGGCGGTCGAGCTGTGGGCCCGAGCCATCGAGTTCCAGTACCGCGTCTCGGCCACCGACGGCGGCCCGGCGCCCGAGGTCTGGGACGACCTCGCCCGGGCCACGGCGACCTCCGACCTGCCGGCCCCACGCCGGGCCGCGCTGCTCGCCGCGCTCGACTCGCTGCGCGACGGGCCGCCGTCGGACGGGCTCGACTTTGTCTTTTCCCAGATCGTCGAGCCCAATCGGTTCTCGATCCCCGCCGTCATCACGGACACGGCCATGACGGCGGTCGTTATCGCCCGCAACGTCGACGACGGGGCGGACCTGCTGGCGCTCGCCGCCGAGATGGACCGGGTCCACCCGCCCATCCGGATCGAGGGGTTCGGCGGCCAGCTCGTCCACTACGGCGAGAGCCCGCTGGCGCGGATGATCCGTCTGTTCCCCTACGTCCAGCTCGCCGTGGTGGCCCTGTTCGTCCTCGTTGGCTACCTCGGGTTCTCGTACGTCCGCCGGAGCGAGCAGTCGAACCTGTGGGTCGGCATGGCGAAGGAGGCGGCCCACCAGCTCGGCACGCCGCTGTCGTCGATGATCGGCTGGGTCGAGCTGCTCCGACTGGGCGACGCCGTCGATCCGGAGGAGGTAGCCGACGAGCTCGAGCGCGACGTGGACCGCTTGCGCCGCGTGGCCGACCGGTTCGAGAAGATCGGCTCGCGCCCGACGCTGACGCCTACGCCCGTCCGCCCCGTCTTGAACGGCGTCGCCGACTACATGCGCCGCCGCGTCCCGACGAGTGGCCCGCCCGTCGTCATCGAGGTCGACGCCGACGCCGACCTGGTGGCGTGCCTCAACGTGGACCTGTTCGAGTGGGTCATCGAGAACCTGCTCAAGAACGCGCTCGACGCGATGGAGGGGATCCCGGGCCCGCACCGGGTCGACCTGGTCGGCCGCCGCGTCGGCGAGCACGTCGTCGTCCTGCTCCGCGACACGGGCAAGGGGATGGACCGGGCGACGGCGCGCCACGTGTTCCGCCCCGGCTTCTCGACCAAGCGCCGCGGCTGGGGGCTCGGCTTGAGCCTGGCCCGGCGGATCGTCGAGACCTACCATGGCGGCCAGATCTCGGTCGAGGCGACCGCCCCCGGCGAGGGGACGACGTTCCGCATCGCCCTCGATGCGGCGGACTCGACAGCCGACGCGGAGGATGCCGATTCTCCGGTACAAGATGCCAGCGTGGCCCCTGGTCATTAGGATCGTGAACGGGGCGGCTAGTCCAATCCGCAAAGGAACCGCTCGGCTTCTACAAATTCAGGGTGCCTCGGTGCCTCCCAGCTGCTTAACCATATCCATGAACGCTTTTGGTTGCCATTTTTGCTTGAGCGCGCCGAACACGAATGCGTCGAAAGCATTCAGTGCTAACCCCGAGACGAGTCCGGCAGTGGGGTCAAAGAGGGATGCGATTGCCCCTAGGCCAGTGTAGCCGATCACCTTCTTTGACTTTGTTGCCCGACTGTCAGTCGCTCTGCTGATCAACTCCTTATGATACTCGCGGGCGGCGGCCATTGAGTCTCCCGGTTCAACGCCTTTGATCCATGTTCTGAACTCTTCCGCCTCCTGCGTTCTACCCAGCTCTACGATCTGGCGAAACGATATGTCCCTGCCTTCCAGCAAGCGGCCAAGATCTGGGGCATCCTCGATCTGAAGCACGGTCCGGTAGTCTGCAGACTTTACACCGATAGACGCTAGCGACTCGGAGACTCTCTGCTGCATCACCCGTGCCGTGATCACATCGGCAACCAAGTTGTCACAGCCCAGAAGCGCGGACATCTGAACGTTGACGTTAGCCCCTGCCACGTTCAGATACTGACGCAAGTAGGGCTCGGGCAGATCACCTGAATCGGGGTCAACTCCGCTGGGAAAGGCCAACTCCTCGCCAATGCTGCCAGCAACGTCCGAACGCGCAGCCTGGAAGGCCACGTTGTGCAGTTGCCGATCCACCACGTCAACGTGGCTCTGGACAAGCCGTGCGAGCCGCTTGCGCTCAGTGCGGGGGAAGGACGTCTGATCAGCTAGCTCCTGCAGAGTGCGACCGTAGGGGGTCGTGAGCCTGGGATCTTGTCCGTACAGAGCGGCAAGTCCGGGGGTGCTCATGCCAAGCGCCCTCAGGTTCTCGGAGGTGATATAGGCTGTCGAGATCGCCTCAGCGAACGCAAACCGCAGGCTGCCGCTCTCTAGAAGCTCCTCGAACAAGGGGAGCCCCAACCACTCAATCAAGGTCGAGACAGCGTTGAAGCCGAGGAGGACTGTTGTGCCATCTCCAAACAGGAAGCTCTCAGCGAACGCTCCTGGAAGGCTCCCGACTGAGGGCTCATTCCATATCGTGCGATCTGGATTCTCTGCCGATGGCTTCGTTAGATGATGAAAGAAGAAACGCATTGTGTGGCTCCGGCGCGGCTCAAAGCGCGGGCGCTGTAACCAGAATTTGAGTGGCCAAGCACTCGGGGACGGACGCCGAGCGGACGTCTCGGCGAACTGAGGCCCAGAAGGGTACAGCCTGGACCATACAGAAGCTACCGAGCGCGGGATTGAACACCGACCCCTCACCCTAGCCCTCTCCCCCCAAGGGGTGGAAAGGGAACCCGATTTCTCTTCTCCCAACGCTCTCCTAAAACAGCGTCCCCATCTCGGACTGGAGCTCGCCCGCCGTCTCGGCCACCGGCCCGCCGACGCGCGCCTTGACGGCGTCGAACAGGTCGGGCCCGTAGTCCCGCGTCCGGATCGTGATCGGCATGGGGACGGCGTGGCCGAGCAAGAGCGCCTGCTGCTTCGAGTCGAGCGAGGCCAGGATCTGGCGCAGGCCGGTCGCCCCGGGCGTGCCGACGAGCGCCGCCGCGATGTCCTTCTCGTCGTTGAGCTGGGCGACGAGCTTGGTCCCGATCTGGCTCAGGACCTCCTCGTCGATCCCGCTCGGCCGCTGGTCCACGATGAGCAGCGACACGAAGAACTTCCGCATCTCGCGGGCGATCTTCCCGAACGGCGTTTCGCGCGCCGTCTCCGGCCCGAGGAAGTTGTGGGCCTCCTCGATGGTCACCAACAACTGCGGCGGCTTGTCGGCCTCGGCCTTCGACGCCTCGTAGACCTCCATCTTCTTCTCGTAGCGGTCCCGCAACCGCCGCGTGATGACGTTGGCCACCAGCAGGTAGACGAGGAGCGAGCGGTACCGCCCGAACTGCAACACGACCGACTTGCCCCGGTCGAGCGCCTCGAACAGCTCCTCGATCGCGTCCCGCTTGCCGGCCGAGGGCTCGGTGTGGAAAAAGGCGTAGCCGTCCAGCCGGTCGAGCTTGCGGCGCAAGGCCGAGAGCGAGCCTGGGTGGGCGCCCGTCGTCTCGGCCATCTCCTCGATCTCGTTCGGGTCCGCCTCCAACAGTGCCGTGAGCCACTTGCGGCCGTACTGCTTTTTCAGGCTGTAGGTGCTCTCGGTCGCCGTCGCGTTGAGGTTAAGCGTCTCCCGGAGCGGCAGCACGTCCTCAGGTTCGACCTGGTCGGCGTAGAGGTGGAGCTCGACGTCGGCCGACTGGTTCCGGCGGCGGGCCGACTCCGGGTCGAGCGTGAACAGCTGGACGCGCGTGGGGAACAGGTCCTTCAGTCCGGGCACGAACGCGCCTTGGCCGTCGGCGGCCTCCTGGCGGACGGCGTACCCGTACTCGCCGTGCATGTCGAACACCAAGGACACGGCCCGATTCGTGGCGATGGTGCCCGCCAGCAGCAGCCGGGTCAGGAAGCTCTTGCCCGTGCCCGTCTTCCCGAACACGGCGTTCGAGCGCTCGACGAACCGGGCCAGGTCGAGGCACACCGGCGACTCCATCCCGATCGGCGTGCCGACCCAGAAAAAGCGGTCGCCCCCGTCCTTCGCCTCGCTCCCAAACACCCGGGCCACGTCGTCGTCGGTGGCCTCGCCGACGGCCGAGAAGTGGGCCGGGATCGTCTTGACCGGCAGCGGGTCGTCGTCGCCGATGCCCTGGGCCACCATCAGCTGGGGGCGGAGCGAGACGGTCGCGTAGGTGCCCGAGCCCTGGAGCACGCGCCGCAGCAGGTCCTCGTCGTCGCCGGGCGGGCGGAGCAGGATGCCCTCGTTGGCCGCGTCGATCCGGAGGTCGGTGACGAGCGAGAAGAAGTCGTACGTCTCGCCCTCGACCACGACGAACGTTCCGGCCTTGACGGTCTCGACCGACCGCGCCGGCGACAGCTTCATCTCGACGCCCTTCGCGAGCGAGCCGTGAGTGAGTACGCCGATGCGGGAGCGGGTGGCCATGGGGCGGGGGGAGAGTCCGCCCGCAAGCTAGCGGCGTCCCGCGTCGCGCCGTCAGTCGACGGGCGGCTTGAGCAGGCCGTCGCCGGTCTTCCCCTTTTTGCCAAACAGCGTGTCGAGCACGTCCTCCCGGGTGAGCAGCGCCGTCACGCCCGTGATCACCAGGTCGCCCAAGAGTCGGCGGGTGGTGCTCAAGCGGAAGACGCCCTTGAACACGGTGGTGACCGTCTTGAACAGGAGCGGGACGATGAGGAGCGCGCCGAGGAAGCCGAGGACGACTTCGAGAAGGGAGCGGGTGGTGGACGTCGGGCGGGCCATCGGAGAGGGGAGAGGGGCGGGTCCTACTCGGCTCGATGCGGGCGCGTTTCCAGTCGGGGTGGAACGCGCGGGGGGGCACCCGGGGTAGCACCGCTCATCCCCGCTGCTCCCATGGCCAAGAAGAAGTCCGGCTCGAAGTCGTCTGCGAAGTCTCCGTCCGCCAAGGTGCCGAAGGCGCTCCGCAAGGGGGCGCTCCCGCGACCCGTCGGCGAGGTGTGGGCCGCCGGCGTGGGCGCGCTCGTGCAGGCGCGCAAGTCGGGGACCGACTCGTTCGACGCGCTCGTCTCGCTCGGGACCACCGTCGTCGACACGGGCACGGGCGCCGCCCGGACGGCGGCCGACCAGGTCGAGGCGGCGGCGGCGACACTCGTTGGCACGGCCAAGGGGGCCGCGAGCGGGGCCGTGGGCACGGTGGCCAGCGGCGTCGAGGGCCTCGTCGAGGGGGCGCTCGACCGGCTCGGGATCCCCGGCCGCGACGAGGTGCTGGCGCTGCGCGCTCAGGTCGACGCGCTCCACGCTCGCGTGACCCAGATGCTGGCCGCGGCGTCCGCGCCGCCGGCCCCCCGCGCGACATCGGGCGCCGACGCGGCGCCGGCCGTCGCGACGGACGAGCCGGTGGTGTACCACGTGGCCACGCACGAGCGCGGGTGGGCCGTCCAGCGCGTCGGCAACGACCGCGCCACGTCGGTCCACCCGACCAAGAAGGACGCGCTCGCCGACGCCCGCCAGACGGCCCGGGCGCACGCCCCGAGCCGGCTCGTCGTCTACAAGGCCGACGGGACCGTGGGCGACGAGACCACCTACGCGCCTGAGGCGTGACGGAGCGTCGCTCCGCCCCGGGCCGACGTCAGGAGACGTAGCCGGCCTCGCGGATGTCCGCGATCAGGCCGCGCTCCGTCGGCTCCCACCCGAGCGCGGCTCGCGTGATCGCGCTCGACGTCGGGTTGTCGAGCGCGAGGAAGCCGCTGAGGAAGCCGAAGTGGTCGGCCGCCTCGTCGGGGGTGACGCTCCGGACGGGCACGCCCAAGCCGGCGCCGATGGCGTGGGCGACCTCGCGGAGAGGGACGCCCTCCTCGGCCACCCCGTGGAAGCGCGAGCCCGGCTCGGCGCGCTCCAGCGCCAGCCGGAACAGCCGCGCCGCGTCGAGCCGGTGAACGGCCGGCCACCGGGCCTCACCGTCGCCGATGACGACCGAGACGCCCGTCCGACGGGCGGTCCCGACGAGAGCCGGGACGAAGGCCGTGTCGCCCGGACCGTGGACAGTCGGCGGGAGGCGGACGACGCTCGCCCTCACGCCGCGCTCGGCCCAGGGCAGCGCGGCCTCCGACCGGGCGCGGGCGAAGCCCGGGCTGGCGGGGTCGGGCGCGGCGTCCTCCGTCCCGAGGCGGCCGGGCGTGAGCACCGTCGTGCCCGAGGTGGCGACGAACGGCTTGTCGGTCCTCTCCAGAGCCGCCGCCATCGCCTCGACGGCCCGCTCGTCGACCCGAGTGTTCTCGACGTACCTGGAGAAGTCGTGGATGAACGCGGTGTGGATCACCCCGTCGGCGGCGCGGGCGCCCGCGGCCAGGCTCTCGACATCGGTCACGTCGCCGCGGTGGACGGCGACGCCGCGCCGCTCCAGCTCAGCGGCGGAGTCGTCGCTGCGGGCCAGCCCGAGCACGTCGTGGCCGGCCGCCTGGAGCTCCTGGACGATGGCGGCGCCGATGTATCCCGTGGCTCCGGTGACGAATACCTTCATGAGGGTCGCTTGGGGGTGTGGGCCACGAGGGTGGGACCCGATCTGGCCCGGCACCAGACGTGACCGTATACCGGTACCGGCCCTACCCGGACCGCGGCGCGACCGGTCCGCTCAGCCCTCGACCAGCACGCGGACGCGCTCCCGGTCGACGTCCGTCGCCGGCGTGTAGACCACGAGCCCGAGGTCGGGCTGGTCGTCGACAGCGAACGACGAGTACTCGAGCGTGACGGGCCCGGCCGCCGAGTGCTCGAAGTGCTTCGTCCCCTCGTCGTAGGAGCGGACGTCGTGGTCGGCCCACATCGACGCGAAGGTCGGGCTCGACCGGCTCAGCTCGTCGACGAGAGACCGGGCCGCCTCGCCCGCCCCGACCCGGGCCGTCTCCAGCCGGAACGTCTCGACGGCCAGCCGCGCGTGGCCCTCCCAGCCCTCGACGTCGGCGCGGGGCGGGCCGAAGAGGAGGCGCAGGACGTTGCGGTCCTGGCGCGCGAGCGCGCCGTAGTCGGTCAGAACCGCCGCCGCGGCGCGGTTCCACGCGACGACGTCCCACGTCGCCGTCTTGACGAAGGCCGGGCAGAGGTCGAGCGCGTCGAGCACCCGCTGGAGGCGCGGCGAGACCGTCCCGGGCACCGGCTCGCGGACCTCCGGTGGGCGGCCGTGGGCGAGCAGGAAGAGGTGCTCGCGCTCGGCCGGCGTCAGCACGAGGGCGCCGGCGACGCGGTCCAGAACCTCGGGGGAGGGCGCTCCGCCCCGCCCCTGCTCGAGCCACGTGTACCACGTCGCGCTGATGTGGGCGCGGAAGGCGACCTCCTCGCGGCGGAGGCCCGGCGTCCGCCGACGGGCCGTGTCGAACCCGAAGTCGGCCGGGTCGAGCCGGGCGCGGCGGTCCCTGAGGAACGCGCCGAGCGCGTGGTCGGTGGGCATGGTCGGCGTGCGGGCGTGGGGGAGGGAAGATGCACCCGCGCGGCGTCCGCCGAGGCACCCCGCTCGACGGCGTCGAGCACGAGGCGCGCCCCCGGCTGGCTGGGTGGCCACGTTCACCGAGGTCCAGGGGCTCCACCCGACTTCCCTCCCCGCGACGGCCAGGAGTCGACCGTGCCCGAGCGAAGCGGACGGCTCGAGCGTTTCGCGTTGAGGTCCGGCCATTGGAGCCCTCGGCTCGGGGGGGCGGGGTTCGCCGGGGTGTGGGTCCTTGCGAACCCTGAACCTCGAACCCCGAACCATCGACCTCGCTGTCCCGAGGGCCTACGGAAACCGCTCTAGCCCGCGTCGGGGGCGAACGCCTGCTGCAAGGCGGCGAACTCGTCCTCGAACGCGCGCGCCAGCACGGCCGGGTCCTCGACGAGGGCCGCGTCCGACGTGATGCCGACGCGAACCGTCCCGTCCAGGCTCAGGATGCTGATCCCGAGCCCGATGTCGCCGGCCTGCGGCACCCAGAACATGAGCGTCGTGACCGGGGCGCCCTCGATGTGGAGCGGCTCGGTCGGCCCGGGGACGTTCGTCAGCACGCCCGACGCCTTCTGCTGGAACAGGTTGACGACGAAGCGGTGGGCCCACATCGGCGCCCGCCCGATCGTCTGCAAGATGGCGTAGACGACGGCCGGCTCTTCGGACGCCTTGACCGCGTCCATCCGCTCCTTCGTGATCCGGAGCCGATCGCGGGCGGTCGCCTCGCCGACGGGCAGCGCCACGAACACCAAGCCGAACGAGTTGCCCAGCTCGTGCGCCCGCTCCAGCGGTCGGACGTTGAACGGCGTCGCCATGCGGACCGTCACGCCGTCGGCCGACTCGCCCAGGGCCAGCAGGTAGCGCCGGATCGCGCCCGCGGCCGACGACATGATGACGTCGTTGATCTTGGCCCCGAGCGTCTCGCCGACGGCGCGGATGGCGTCGAGCGGGATCGGGCCGGTCCACGCGGCGAGCTTGACGGGCGACGTGTGGCCCTTGAACACGGTGTCCGAGTCCGGCCGCATCGTCAGCAAGTGGCCCAGGCTGAGGACGCCGCCGCCGGCCCGCTTGATCGGGCCGGCCGTCTTGCGCGACGGCGCGGTCCGGACTTCCGCAGGGGTCGCCGCGGCCGTCGGCCCGTCCGGGTCGAAGTACTCGTCGACGGCGTGGATCAGCACGTGCATCAGCGCGATCCCGTCGCCGATCACGTGGTGGACGCGGACGACGAGCGCGCTGCCCCGCGTCCCGTCGCCGTGGTCGACGTCGTGGACGAGGTGGAACGTCCAGGGCGAGTGGGCGAACGAGAGCGGCGTGCTCATGAGCTCGCTCACGAGCGCCTCCAGGCCCTCCTTCCCGCCCGGCGCCGGGAGGCCCACCTCGGCGACGTGGTGGTCCAGGTCGAACCGCTCGTCGGCCACCCACCGCGGGCGGGCCGACCCGACGCCCTCGATCCGCATCCGGAACCGGTCGAACCGGACGAGCCGCTCGCCCAGGAACCGCCGCAGGGCGTCCATCGACAACTCCGACCCGAACCCGAGGACGCCCGTGATCGTCATCGGGTTGGTCGGGTTCTCCATGCGGAGCCACGCCGAGTCGGGCGGGGAGACGGGGAAGGGGCGGGGCGTGTCCATGGGGCCGCGGCGGGGAGCCGGGCAACCTAGCGCAGGAAGGGCGGGGAGAGACCGCTCTGCGGGGAGAGCGCGGCTAGCGCTGCAGAGGGCGCGGCTGACGCCGCAGAGAGCGCCGCTCCGCGGCGAGAGCGCGGAGAGTGGCTTGACTCCGACCTCACGCACCCGCACGTTCCGTGCTCTCCGTGCTCTCCGTGCTCTCCGTGCTCTCCGTGCTCTCCGTGCTCTCCGTGCTCTCCGTCACCCCTCGGCCACCGCGAGCTGCCCGCACGCCGCGTCGATGTCCTGGCCCCGGCTCCGGCGGACCGTCACGCGGACGCGCCGCCGCACCAGCTCGGCGATGAACGCCTCCAGCGTCGGCTCGTCGGACGACCGGAAGTCGGTGCCCTCGACCGGGTTGTACATGATGAGGTTGACCTTGCACGGGGCCCAGCTCGCGATCCGCGCCAGGGTGCGCGCGTCCTCGACCGTGTCGTTGACGCCCGAGAACAGGCAGTACTCGTAGGTCACCGGCCGGCCCGTCGTCGCGTAGTAGTGGCGGACGGCGGCGCCCAGCGCCTTGAGGTCCGTCTTCTCGGACCGGTTGACCGGCATGATCGCGCTCCGCTGGCCGTCGGTCGGCGCGTGCAAGCTGATCGCGAGCCCGGCCGGCCGGACGTCGCCGGCGGCCTGGTCGTCGGCGAACTGGCGGATCCGGCGAGCGAGCCCGACCGTCGAGACGGTGATCCGCTTGGGCGACAGGCCGAGCCCGTCGCACAGCAGGTCGAGGCTGGCCATGACCGCGGCGTAGTTCTGCATCGGCTCGCCCATCCCCATGTAGACCACGTTTGTCACGCCGCGGCCGAACGTCTCACGCGCGACCCGGTCCATGGCGTGGACCTGCTCGGCGATCTGGCCGGCCGTCAGGTTCTCCTGGAACCCCATCAGGCCCGTCGCGCAGAACGAGCAGCCCATCGCGCACCCGACCTGGGACGAGACGCAGACCGTCAGCCGCCGTGCCTTCCCCTCGTCGTCGACGTCGGGGATCAAGACGGTCTCGATGTGGCGGCCGGAGGGGAGCCGGAACAGGCTCTTGAGGGTCTGGTCGGTGGCCTGCTGGCGGCGGACCTCGGTGAGTGTCCCGAGCTGGGTCGCCTCGGTCAGCCGCTCGCGGAAGCCGGCCGGCAGGTCGGTCATGGCGTCGAACGACGTCGCGCCCTTCTCGTGGATCCACTTGAACAGCTGGCGCCCGCGGAAGCGCGGCTCGCCCATGTCGAGGGCGAGCGCTTCGAGCGCCGGGGCGTCGAGCGAGCGGAGGTCGGGGCGGGGCGTCTCCATGCTGCAAGAAACGGCGCGGACGGCCCGCCCGCGCCCTGGCGTCGGGGGGCGGGGGTGAAGCCGACGCGGCGTCCGCGTGAATCCGCCTACCTTCGGGCGTCCCCCCCGACCGTCATGCGCCGGCTCGTCCTCGCCTTCGTCGTACTCCCGGCCCTGGCCGTCGCCCAGTCGAGCCCGTTGCCGGTGACGTTCCTGCCGGGCGGGGCCGGCGACGAGGGGTGCTACGCCCAGTGGTCGACGCGGTCCGCCGTCCGCGCCTACAGCGCGCCGACGCCGATGAGCCGGTTCCTGCGGACGGTCGACGCCGAGCGGCGGATCGACGCCAACGATTATTCGGAGTCGCTGACGGCGGTCCTCGCGCCGGGCCTGATCCGCGTCCGCCGGCCGATCACGGCCGAGGCGAGCCGGCTGGGGACGCGGGCGATGGAGCGCCTGCTCCTGTCGCCCGGGGACGAGCTGGCGGTCCTGGCGCCGGGCTCCGAGGGCTCGCTCGTGTTCTCCGTCCGGGGCGACACCTACGTCGGGTCCGTCCCCGGGTACGACGGCGGCGGCGACGTCGAGGTGATCCGCCGGCCGGTGACCGAGCTGTGGGTCCGCCTGGTCGACTATGGACCGGACCGACCGGCGTCCTGGGTCAACACGGCGCAGGCGGGGATGGCGCCGCGCGAGCCGTTCTGCGAGTAGGGTTCGGGGTTCAAGGGTTCAGGGTTCGCGAGGGCCCACACCTGAGCGAACCCTGAACCCCGAACCCTGAACCGTCGACCCCCTCACACCAGCCACAGCAGCGCCGCGTACCTCGCCACGCGCAAGCCCGCCACCACGGGCACGAACCACGCCAGCGGCACCCGGCCGACGCCCGCCGCGACGGTCAGCGGGTCGCCGACGACGGGGAGCCACGAGAGCCCCAGCGCCCACGTGCCCCACCGCTCGGTCCAGTCCAGTGCCGCCCGGCCCGTGCGCGACGCCGCCAATCGGTCGCCGACGCGGTCTCGCGCCAGCCGACCGAGCGCGTAGTTGACCAGGCACCCGGCCGTGTTGCCGACGCTCGCCCACAGCAGCGCCGTCGTCGGCGCCAGCCCGGCCGCCACGGCGGCGACGAAGGCGGCCTCGGACGAGACCGGCACCAGCGTCGCCCCGACGAACGCGGCCAGCGCCAACCCGGCCGCGCCGTAAGCCTGGACCCACTCGACCAGCTCCGGGCTCACGGCACCGGCCGGCGCGCCGTCCTGACGGCCGCGATCAGGGCGACCGCGGCGACGGCCAGGCTGACCGCGGCGCACGTCCCGATCCCCAGCGTCGTCCCAGGGATGCTGGCGGGGAGCCCGCCCATCCCGTACCGCAGCAGGCCGACGCCGTACGTCGCCGGGTTGAGCCGCATCGCGATCGCGACGGCGCCCGACGCGCCGGCCTCGGGGAAGAAGGCGCCCGACAGCAGCCACACCGGGATCAGGACGACGTTCATGACGGCGTGGTACGCCCGTCCCGTCCGCAGCCGCCACGCCATCACGAAGCCGAACGCGCAGAACGTGACGGCCAGCAACACGGCCGCCAGCACCGCGACGGCCGTCCCCGCCCACCCCGGCCACAGCCCGACCGTCGGCCCGAGGGCGCCGATGAGCGCGGCCTGCCCGACCGCCAGCGTCGTGCCGCCCAGGACGACGCCGAGCACCAGGGCCGCGCGGGGTTGCGGCGCCACCAGCACGGCCTGGAGCACGCCCGACTGGCGGTCCTCCACGACCGACAGCGTCGAGTAGATGGCCGTGAACAGGACCGTGAGGGCCACCATCCCGGGCAGCAGGTACTGGAGGTAGCCGGCGTCGGAGCCCGGCACGACGACGCTGTCGGCGAAGCCGAACCCGAACACGACCCAGAACAGCACCGGCTGCGCCAGCACGCCGACGACGCGGGCCCGGTCGCGCAGGAACACGCGGATCTCGCGGCCCCACAGGGCCAGAACGGCGGCGGTCATCGGACCTCGGGGCGCTCGCCGACGACGGACGCGAACACGTCGGCCAGGGTCGGCGGTTGGATCGAGACGCCGCGGACGTCGGGCCGGGCGTAGAGCGGGGCGACCCAGTCCCGAGCGGAGCCGGACACCACCAGCACGCGGTCGCCGACGGCCCGGGCGTCGTGGCCCTCGTTGCGGAGTGTGGCTGCCAGCGCGTCGGCGTCGTCGGTGTCGAGCCACAAGGCGTCGGGGCCGAGCGAGGCCGTCAGCGCGTCCGGCGTCCCGTCGCCGACGACGCGGCCGGCGTCCAGGATGACGACGCGGTCGCAGCGGGCGGCCTCGTCCATCGCGTGCGTCGCGACGACCTGGGAGCCGTCGCCGCGGCGGCGGTCCAAGACGGCCCAGAAGGCGTCGCGGGCGAGCGGGTCGAGCCCGGTCGTCGGCTCGTCGAGGAGGGCGAGCGACGGCCGGTGGAGCAGCCCCCGCGCCAGGTCGAGCCGCCGCGCCATCCCGCCCGAGAAGGTCCCGATCCGGTCGTCGGCGCGGTCTTCAAGGCCGGCGTCGGCGAGGGCGTCGGCGACCCGGCCGGCGACGTCGGCCCGGTCCAGGCGGACCAGCGCGGCCTGGAGCCGCAGCGCCTCGCGCGCCGTCAGCGCGGGGTCGAGCGCCGGGCTCTGGAACACGACGCCGAGGTGCCGGCGGACGGCGTCGGGCTCGGCGACGACGTCGTGGCCGGCGACCGCGACCTGCCCCGCGCTCGGCCGGAGTTGGGTCGACGCGATCCGCAAGAGCGTCGTCTTGCCGCTCCCGTTCCGCCCCAGCAGCGCCACCCGCTCGTGGCCACCGACGGTCAGCGTCACGCCGCCGAGCGCTGTCGTGTCTCCGAACGTGTGGGCGACGTCGACCGCGACGAGCGCCGCGATAGGGGCGGCCACTAGAGTGCTTTGCGCAGTGAGTCGGTGAGCCGGTGAGTCAGCGGGAGGGTCGTGTTCAGGCAATGCAACACAGGGTGCCTGATCCACTGACGCACCGATTCACCGACCTGCTGGCTCTAGCGGAGGAGGAAGTCGACGACGACCAGGACGAAGAAGGCCGGGACGTAGGCGATCGACGCCAGCAGCAGCCGCCGGGCGCGGGCGTCCGTCGGGTCCGAGAAGAACGAGAAGGCCGGGATCGTGAACGCCGTCCCCAGCCCGGCCATCCCCGCCAGGAACAGCGGGCCGGCCTGGCCGACCGCCGCCGGCAGCACGCCGGCCACCAGCAGCAGCAGCGACGCGCCGAGCACCAACGCCGCCAGCGTCCGCTCGCCGCGGTCGACGCTCGGCAGCATCCGGAACCCGCCGCGCTGGTAGTCCTCGCGGAACATCCAGGCGAGCGCGTAGAAGTGGGGGAGCTGCCAGAGGTACAAGATCGCGAACAGGGCCCAGCCGACGGCGTCGAGCGAGCCGGTCGCCGCCGCCGCGCCGCCGAGTGCCGGCAGCGCGCCCGGGACGGCGCCGACGAGCGTGTTGTGAATGGTCGTCCGCTTGAGTGGCGTGTACACGCCGACGTAGAGGAACACGGTCAGCAGCGACAGGCCGGTCGTCAGCGGGTTCGTGGTGGCCGCCAGCACGACGGCGCCGGCGACCACGCACAGCGCCGCGTAGGTCGTCGCGTGGCCGGCGCTCATCCGGCCGCCCGGGAGCGGGCGCGTCGCCGTCCGCGCCATCCGGGCGTCGTGCTTCCGCTCGACGACGTGGTTGAGCGCCGCCGCGCCGCCGCCGGTCAGCCCCGTCCCCGCCATCAGCCCCAGCAGCACCACCCAGTCGACGGGCCCCGTCGCCCCCAGGAGGTAGCCCGCGGCGGCCATCACGACGACGAACGCGGTGATCCCGGGCTTCAGGAGCTCCTTGTAGTCCGAGAGCAGGGTGGACGCGGTCGGTGCCTCGACGGCGACGGCCACGGCGGACGAGGGGGGCCTCATGCGTTCGTGGGGCGGGGGGAGTCAATCAACGCGCGACGGACACACCGTTCCATCAAAAAACGGGCAGGACGGGGAGAGGGATCGGGGAACGAGGGACGGGAAGCGGGCAGAGGGGTTGCAGCGCGCCGGCGGTTCGGGAGTCTTCCCATGCGAGGGCGCGTCCGTGCGCATTTTCAGTCCCCCGTCCTCTGTCCTCAGTCTCCCTCTCTCATGCCTCTCATCGCTTCCGTCTCCGGCATCCGCGGCGTCTTCGGCGACGGCCTCGACCCGGCCGCGCTCGTCCGCTACGCCTCCGCCTTCGGGGCCTGGCTCCGCGACCGAGCCGACGCGGGCCGCACGCCGCTCGTCGTCGTCGGGCGCGACGGACGCGTGACGGGCGACGTCTGCGCCCGGCTCGTCACGGCCACCCTCCAGAGCGCCGGCTGCGACGTGGTCGACGGGGGACTCGCGACGACGCCGACCGTGGCGATGGGCGTCCTCAAGCACGAAGCCGACGGGGCCATCATCTTGTCCGCCAGCCACAACCCGGCCGAGTGGAACGCGCTCAAGCTGCTCGACGGCCGCGGCGAGTTCTTGGGCCCCGACGAGGGCGCCGAGGTGCTCGCGCTGGCGGACGGCGACCCGCGGACGGTGGGCTACCAGGACTTGGGGAGCTACCGGACGGACGACCTCCTGCCGTACCACATCGAAAAAATCCTCGACCTCCCGACCATCGACGCCGACGCGATCCGCCGGGCCGACTTCCAGGTTGTCGTCGACGGGATCAACTCGGTCGGCGCGTTCGCCATCCCGGCCATGCTCTCGGCCCTGGGCGTCGACGACGTCGAGGTGCTCAACGGCGAGGTAACGGGTCTCTTCGCTCACAATCCGGAGCCGCTGCCGGCCCACCTCGCCGAGATTACGTCGCGCGTGGCCGAGACCGGCGCCGACTTGGGGATCGTCGTCGACCCCGACGCGGACCGGCTGGCGTTCGTCGAAGATGGCGGGCGGTTTTTCGGCGAGGAACTGACCCAGGTCATCGCGGCCGACTTCGTGCTCGGCAAGACGCCGGGGCCAGTCGGGACGAACCTGTCGTCGAGCCGGGCCATCGACGACGTCGCCGCGCGCCACGGGCAGACGGTCGTCCGTTCGAAGGTGGGCGAGATCCACGTGGTCCGCGCGATGCAGCAGGCGGGCGCGGTGATCGGCGGCGAGGGGAACGGCGGCGTCATCCTGCCGGCGCTCCACTACGGCCGCGACGCGCTCGTGGGCGTGGCGTTGGTGCTCCAGTTCCTGGCCGAGACGGGCCGCTCGCTGAGCCAGGTCCGCGAGGGGTACCCGGCGTATTCCATCGCCAAGCACAAGCTGCCGCTCACCGACGACCTCGACGCCGACGCGCTCCTGTCCGCCCTCGCGTCGCGGTATGAGGGCCGCGTCTCGACCGTGGACGGCGTTAAGGTGGACCTCGACGAGGGGTGGGCCCACGTCCGCAAGTCCAACACCGAGCCGATCCTCCGGGTCTACACCGAGGCCGGGTCGCCGGAGGCGGCCGACGCGCTGGCGGAGCGGTTCAAGGCCGAGCTGCTGGCGGGGTGAGGGTGAAGAGTAGAGGATGGCGCGGTGGGGGCCGAGACGTGCGCGTGAGGGCTCTCCCGCGCTCGTCGCCGGGGGCGGGCGGGGGCCGAATCTGGAGGACGCGTTCGAGAACGAAGAACGCCGTCCCGGCCGCGGCCCTGATCGGACGCCGGGCCGCGCCGTCCTCCGTTCCCTACCCTCCGTCTATCCTTACGCTCACGCGTGGTCCCGGCGCCCCGTCGCGTCGCCACGTCTGCTCGACCACCTCTCCGGCGCCGTCGCGGTCGAGGACGAGCGCCGTCGACACGCGTGTGCCGTAGTCGCCGGCTACGATGCGGACCGGGGACAGGACGCGCTCCAGCTCCAGGCCGACCCCGGTGTCCGGCAACGCGTCGTCGGATGGGCGCTCGGTGTCGTCGAGGAGTGCGAGCAGGTCGTCGGGGTCGACCCGGTCGGCGCGCAAGGCGTCTCGGAGCCGCCGCCTGGCCCTCGTGAGCTTGGGCCACGGCGTGTCGAGCCGGTCGTTGGACAGGCCGTAGACGCCGGGCCCGAGCGTGGCCACGGCGTCCGTCCGCGTGGAGACGACGGCGACCGTGTCGGCGTCGCCGACGACCAGGTTGAACCCGTCGAAGTCGTCGCGGGCGGTGTGGACCATGGCGGAGTAGTCGAGCGCGGGCGCGTCGCCGCGCAAGAAGTCGGCGGCCAAGGCGCCTCGGGAGCGGATGTGGGGGCGCGGGTGGAGCGGGTCGCGGACGTTCGTCAGCACGGCCCACCGGCCCGACCGCGTGACGCCGAGCCAGGTGCCGCCGGCTTCTAGGTCGCGCCCGGCGATCACGGCCGGCGCGTCGTCCCACGACGCGAGCGCGGCGGCGGGCCGGGCGAACGCCTCGTCACGGTTGCCCATCAGCACCAGCCGATGCCGGGGGTGTGCGTCGAGCGCGAAGGCGACCAGGCACATCAGGCCGCCACCATCGGGGCCGTCTCGCGGACCGGCGCCGCCAGGACCTCCGAGGCCCACACGACCATCCCGATCCAGATCAGGTCCGTCATCAGAAGGTGGACGATCTGGAGCCAGATCGGCGCCAGCAGCGCCACGTTGAGCGCGCCGATCGCCATCTGGACCAGGAACCCGCCGACGAGTGCCATCCCCAGCGCCTTCGTCCGCCCCTCCGACCGGGTGCCGACCACGGCCGCGCCCAGGACGGCCAGCGTCAGGAACGCCATCGTCGGGTGGAAGACGCGGGCGCCGAGCAGCGCGGCCACCACGGGGTCGGTCGCCGGGTCGATCCCGCCGCCGAGGACGAGCGTGTCGCCTAGGGCGGTGACGGCGCCGCCGGCGCCCAAGACGAGCGTGGCCACCAGCGTCGCGCCCACCCAGCCAACCGCCGGGCGCACGCCGAGCTGGGGCGTCTCCATCCCTTCGGACCACCACGCGGTGAGCGTGAGCGCGCCCATCAGCAGGAACGTGTTGGTCAGGTGGGCCGCCATCCAGATCGCGCGTCCGATCGACGGGTTGTAGGCGACGTACTCGAACAGGACCAGCGCCGCGCCGATGCCGCCCTCCAGCACCATGAACACGAGTGAGGCGACGGCCGCTTTCCGCACCGGCGACCCCTTGGGCGTCCCCCAGAACGCGACGGCGACGAGCAGCAGCGCGGCGAGCCCCGCCAGCGCGCTCGTGACCCGGTGGCCGAACTCGACGATCGTGTTGAGCGTCGGCGCCGTCGGGACCACCTCGCCGTTGCACAGCGGCCAGTGGTCGCCGCAGCCGGCGCCCGAGCCCGACGCCCGGACGAAGGCGCCCCACAAGACCACCAGGATCGTGTAGCCCAGGACGCCCCAGGCGACGCGCGAGACGGTGCGGGGCGAGACGGTCAACACGAGGCCTGGGAAGCGTGGGCGAGGCGCGCACTCGGAGCGGGGAGGATCTACCGGTGCACAGGCTCCCCAACGGCCGACCGCGAGGAGGGGTGCCCCGGCCCGGCCCGATTCACGTGCGCGCCACGACTCGCCAGCCTCGCCTCGCGGTGGCTGGCAAAGGGGAGGCAGTTCCAGTGCTCTTTCCTTCACGCCGTCAGTCCCGCGCACGCGGGAATCCAGGATGGAGGCACCCTCGCCTCGTCGACCTCGTCGGTCTCGGACCGCGACGGGAGGTCCAGGCTTCCCCGGTCGGACGTCCCCGGACTCCGGGTCTCCGCATGCGCGGGGACGACGGCAGAGAGAGTTCGAAGCCCACGCCTTGCCCCTGCCCCCGCCTGGGAAAGGGGCAGAGGACGCCGTCGGTCTGAGTCGGTGGGGTCTCCGTCCGACTTTTTCCCACAGAGAGCCTTGTGGAGCGGACGGTCGCGGCGTACTGTAGTGGCCGTGTCTAACAAGACGCATAGCACATAAACATCTGGCCACACCACCTCGCCGCGGCCCTCGCCGCCCCGGCGACCGCCCAGGTCGTCATCCGAGAGCGCGTCGAGGTCCGGTCGACCGCGACGCCCTCGGCCGCCGCGCTCGACGCCCCGCCCGACGCGACCGGATGTTCGGGTCCCGTCGTCGCTCATGCGGTCTACTGGCCCGGCTACGGACCCGGCAACGCCAGCGTGACCCAGACCTTCGGCGCCCCGCTCGCCGGCACGCTCACCGTCACCACCCCGTGCGGGACGTACGCCGCCGACCTCGCCCCGGCCTACGTCCTGACCGGGTCCGGCCCCTACCTCCACGCCCCCTCCCTCACCCGCTACGACTACGCTCCCGACCCGACCGCCGAGATTCTGCGGGTCCCGCTCCATCGGGCGGAGCCGGTCGAGACCGCCGCCTACGTCGTCGCCGGCGACACGTTCACCGTGTCCTACGACGGCGACGCCCCGAGCTGGCCGGACTCGGGGGGCCGGCCCTTCGGGTGCCAAGGATCGGGGTGCAACGGGTCCTCGCCGGGGACGCTCGCCGGGGCCGTCGTGAGCGCCTATGCGGGGGTCGACGGGACGGCCACGGCCGCGCTCGTGGGCGAGTGGCCGTCGACCGTCGTGTGCGGGTCGGAGACGGCGCTCGTGACGTGGGGGGTCGACGAGGACGGGGCCGAGGGGTGGCTCCCGCCGGCGCTCGGGGTGCTCGGGTTCCTCTACTCGCCCGGAGGTGGGACGTTCGACGACCCCGGCCACCTCGTGACGGACACGGAGGCGGGGCTGATGGTGTCCACCGACATCGCGGCGCTCGCTGGCGGAGGCGTCCAGTACGCCGCCCCGGCGTGCGACGTGGTGGCGGCGCCTGTCGAGATCGGGGTCGCGTTCATGGTCACCACCTACGGGGTGTCGGGGGCGGGGACGATCACGGTGCTCCCGGCGGGAGCCGGCGGCACGCCGGACACGCTGAGGGTCTCGGTCACGCCGGGGACGCTCGGGCCCGGGGAGGCGGCGGCGGTCACGGCCGTGGCCCAGGCGGACGGGAGCGACATTCCGGACGGCACGATCCCGGACTCGACTCGGATGACCGTGCTGGTGTCATCGGCTCTCCACGGCTTCCTGGTGCACGACGGCGTTCAGGGCCCCGTCCTCGACGGCGTCTCGTACGGGGCGCTCCGCACGGGGGCCGTCCAGTTCGTGGCGGCCGACACCGTTGCCGCCCCTTGTGGAGTCGCGTGGATCGGCGTGTTCGGGGCCGGACTCTCGGGCGAGGTGGCCGTCGAAGTCGCAACGGGGGTGGGGAACGACGGCTTCGCCGCTCCCCCGATCTCGGGGACGACCGGCGACGGTGGGATGGCGTGTGGCCCCCCCTTTTACGGGGCGCCGCCGGACTGGTCTGTGGCTCGTCTCGCTCACGCTCTAGAGGCAGACCCCTACGGGCTCCTCGACGTCCCCTGCGATCAGATCGCGTCGTGGGCCGACGTAGGGTCCCACGTCCCACCGCCCCTCGTACTCGACCGGCTCCAAAACCAAGAGGCTGCCGAGCCATGGTGGAACTCGGCCTGGGGAGACTGGGACGTCCAGGAGCTGACCGAGGCGGCCGGGGCCCTGGTCAACATGGACTACTACGCGGTCACCCTCCGGCTACCGGAGGGCGAGAGCGCGGGGGATTACTTCGAGCACGTCCGACGCAACCTGAACGACTTTATCAGCTCGTCGCTCGCGGAGTTCAGACCCTACGCCGGGGACTCAGCCCGGTGGGCGGACGGTCCCGTGCTCGCAACGATCGGGCACTTTGACGTTTTCCAGGGGGGCCTAAATGTCGAGGACCTAGCTGTTATCGTGAGCGACTACGAGCATAGCTCTGAGGGAGGACGGTGGCGGTTCACGACGATCTGGTCCCCCGGGACGTGGGGCCACCCCGTGAGCGGGACGAGGGAGTTCGGGTTGGCCCCGAACGGGGACAGCACCTACACGTTCTACACCCGGGGCGTCGATCGACTAGCGAAGCCCTGGGACCGGGCCGCAGCCACCTTGTCTAGCGTTTTTGGCTCTGACCCCAACGCCCAGTTCCAAGGCGCCGACGCCCTGTGGCGGAGCCTCCAGGAGTTCGTCGAGAGCGACATCGACGCGTGGGGCGGGGGAGCCGGAGCCACCGTGGTCCCGCCGACGGTCTACCGCCCGGACTGGGAGGAGGTCCGGGGCTACTTCGAGCGCACGATCACCCTTGACGACCTCCTCCACAAGCTCGACTGTGATGCTTGACGGCGATCCTGAGCCGACGGAAGGATCACCCCGACCCGTCCCCAGCGGCACTCCCACTGGCTCCGACCTGGGGTGGCGAGTGTTCGACGTCGCGTTCTTCGTGGCCTCCTTCGCGTTCGTTGTCGCGATCAGCGCGCTGTACCTCCTGTTCGCGCTCATATTGGTAGGATCGCTCGTGGATCCCGACCAACAGGACAGACCCGGCGCAGTAGCCCTGCTCTACCTTCCGCTGATGGCGGCCTACGTCGTCGGTCTCGTGTCGTATCTGGTCTACAGAGGGGTAGGGTGGCTCGTGGGTAGACCAGAGCCACGGCCTGCTTGGGTAGGGCTATGGACGCGGCGGCTCCTCGTGCTCTATCCCGTCCTCGCTCTCTTGTTCCTCGGCGTCGGCGCGCTGGCCAGTTACGTCGTCTATTCGTAGGCCTCCCCGCCACCATCGGGTCCTATGCGCTCTCCGCTCGCCGTCTCTGTCACAGTAGTGCTCACCGCGTCTCCCACAGGAGCTCTACCGTCGGCCGGCGGCAGGGAGGCCCACGCACTTCCCGTTGCTTCCGCCTCCTCGACTCGTGATGGGCCAGTTGAGGGCGCCGACGCTCTATGACGAAGCCTCCAGGAGTTCGTCGACAGCGACATCGATGCGCGGGGCGGGGTGGCCACCGTGGTCCCGCCGACGATCTACCGCCCGGGCTGGGATGAGGTCTGGGACTACTTCGAGCACACTATTACGTTCGACGACCTCCTCCACAGGCTCGACTGTGATGTCTGAGAACAACACCGGACACGGGGCGGGTGTCCCGCCCCTGATCCCCGAGGGCGCTGATCCGGTCAGCGACCGCCCGGGGTGGGCGTGGAGGGCGTTCGACGCCGCGTTCTTCGCGGCGGCGATCGCGTTCGTCGGCGCGATCGGCGTGCTGTACGTTGGGCTCGCCCTCATCGTGGTGCGGGGCGCCCTTTCGGGGTTCGACAGGATGGATGACCCGACCGGGCTCGCGTTCCTCTACTCCCCGCTGACGGTAGCGTACGTCGTCGGCCTCGTGTCGTACGTCGTCTACGCGGGGTCGGGCCGCCTCGTGGGGAGGCCCGCGCCACGACCCGTCTGGCTGCGGCAGTGGACGCGGCGGTCGTTCGGGGTCTACCCCATCCTCCTGCTCCCGCTCGCCGGCATTGTATGTTTAATTATAATTACTTATCATAGATAATATTATTATTTTTATAGGTAACATACTATATTTAACACACAAGATTAGCTAATATTATATAATCTGCAACGAAAAACATCTCCGATACAAAGATTGACAACCCTTTCCTCACCATCGAGCCGGTGTGCGACGTGCTCAACGCAGCCGGCAACCTGACGCCCGCCCACCGCACGCCCCCGGGCACGACTCGCTAGCCCCCGAAACAATGGGATGGATGAACTTCCTTGTACGGATGCCACCGGCCCAACTTGACTGCTTCCTCGACGACCCGGGCAACGTGTTCTCCATCGAGAGCGCTGCCG
Source organism: uncultured Bacteroidota bacterium (assembly GCA_963848075.1). Classification (GTDB taxonomy): domain Bacteria; phylum Bacteroidota; class Rhodothermia; order Rhodothermales; family Rubricoccaceae; genus Rubrivirga. The sequence continues at coordinate 424,821 of CAWKCB010000004.1, read as the reverse complement.
AGGACCCCGAACACCCCGATGTCGCAGAGATTGACCTCGGGAAGTCGTCCTACGCGACGGCGAACGCGTTCGCCGACTCCGCGGTCGGGGAGGCCGTCGCGCTCGCCCACGAACTCCCCGAGTCGTTCTACGAGAGTCTCGAAGAGGCTCGGCGAGAGATGGCTGAGGACATGCACCTGAGCTACAGCACTCCGGCTGACGTCGCCACCCTGGCCGACCGGCTTGACCGGGTCCGGGTGGGGGACGTGCTCACCGCCCGGGCCGACCGGGACGAGCTCGCCTGGCATATGGCATGGTTCGGCTCGGTCCGGGCGTTCGTCCGGGAGGCGGCAGATCGGGGGCAGGCTATGGTCGCTTACAGGGTATGATCTGCCCACCGGACGCCTCCGAGCGTCGCTCCACAACCATCGCTGACATGGGCATGCAGAACTTTCTCACCTGGATCCCCCCGGACCGCATCGACGCCCACCCGGAGGGTACCCCGCGAACTAACCGAGCGGTTCCGTCCCGTCTCTCGTCCCCGATCCCCAGACCGATGAGCCTCCTCGGTGTGAACTACGCCGTCCGTCACGAGGCCGCCCCCACCCGGGAGGCCCTCGAGCGGCGGCTCCGCGAGGTCGCCGCGATGGGCTACCTCTCGCGCGAGGTCGAGGCCGAGCTCTACGCCTTCGACATGGTGTTTGGGTCGTGGCTCTACTTCGCCCCGGCGCTCGCCCAGGCCGGCGGCGACGAGCCAGTGAGCCCCTACGCTCCCTCGGAGTCCCCGTTGGTCTGGGCCGTTCGGGCCCGTCACCACGTGACCACCGACGTCTGGCTCAACACACCCGACGACGTCGTCGAAGTGGACAAGCGGCTCGAAGCGGTGACGGAAGACGAATTCACGAAGATGTTCCAGGCGAACCGACGGACCCTCATAGCCGAGTACAAGGCGAGCGGGGTCAGACCGGAGGCGATCCCGAGTCTGGTCGGCCCGGCCCACCTCGGGTACGAGGCGGTCGACTGGGGAAAACTCCGGGCGTTCTACGCCCGGGCCGCGGCGGAGGGCCGCTATGTCGTCTCCGAGATCGGGCCTTAATTACTTCCGGCGCATCTCCTTCTTTTGCGGACGCCTTACCAAATCGACAGAGTTGGAAACCTGACCTCTCGCCCACCGCACGCCCCCGGGCGCCGCCCCGTAGCCTCCCCTCGCCATGGGCAGACAGAACTTTCTCACCCGGTTCCCCCCGGACCGCCTCGATCCCCACCGGGGGGACCCCAAATTCTCTCACCTCACCGAAGGGAGCGACGACCCCGACGTCGTCACGCTCGAGATCATGAAGAACCCCGGCTCGTGGGCCCGCCAGTTCGACGACCCCGTGTTCGGGGAGGCCGTCGAGCCGCCCGAGCTCCCGCCGTCGTTCTACGAGCCGCTGGAGGAGCAGTGGCACTCGCTCGCCGAGGACCGTGCGCTCAGGTACCGCTCGCCGAGCGAGGTCGCCGACGTGTCGTACCGGCTTGACCGGCGCTCGCTCGGCTGCCTCCGCGCCCTCTGCACCGAGGCCGACTTCGACCGGCTCATCGTCACGGTCTACTCGTACGTCCACGTCACCGACTTCTACCGGGCAGCGGCGGAGAGGGGCCAAGCCGTCATCGGACACAGCGCGTGACCCACACGCCGACCGAAGGGCACCCGTAAACCTCAGCATCTCCCCATCTCGGGCCGCCTGCACGTTGGAACAGGTCCCTAGACCGCACGCACACCGCCGACTCTGAACCCACCGCCCAGCCCCCACCGCTATGCGCCCGTTCCTCTCTGCTCTCGCCGCCGCCCTCGTCGCCTTGCCGACCGTGGCCCAGCCCCTCCCGGGCGCACACGCCGTCCCGTTCGGCTCGTCCGGCAACGCCGTCGAGCTCGAACTCGTCGCCCCCGACGGGGCCGCGCTCGGCGACCACCCCGAGGTCTCTGTGACCGCCGCGCCCCTGTGGCTCCAGTTCCCCACCGGGCGTGTCGCCACCGGTCCCGCCGACGGTCCGCCTGTCGCCCGGGTCGTGTTCGACGTCCTCCGAGAGGCCCCGGTCGGCCAGCCGGCCGAGGTCGCCTTCGAGGTCCGCTCCGGCGGGGCCGTCGTCGCCCGCCACACCGTCCGGGTCGAGGTGGCCGCGCCCCCGCTCGCCCTCGACCTCCCTCACCCGAACCCGGCCCAGGGCTCGGTGACGGTCCCGTTCACGGTCGGCGTGGCCGGCCCGGTCCGGCTCTCGCTCTACGACGTGCTGGGCCGTGAGGTCGCCGTGCTCGCCGACGGCATCCGGGAGCCCGGAGCCCACGAAGCCCGGGCCGACGTCGGAGCGCTCGCCGCCAGCGTCTACGTGGTCCGGTTGACGGCGTCGGGAATGGCGGGGCCAGCCTCCAAGGTCCGACGGTTGACTGTCGTTCGGTGAGAGCGAGGCGGTTCGGACGGGCCCCCCGGGCTAGCGTTGGGGCATGTGCGAAAGGGGCTCGAGCCGAATCCCAACGCGGTCGCTCCCGCGCGCTCGGCTCCGTTCGTCGGAGGCGGCCCTCGCGGACGGCTCGAAGGCCGGCCAGCACGGTCGCCGGTAGCCAACCCTCACGCCGCGCCACCACGCCGCACGGCTCCGCTGATCGTCACGCCTCACGTGCACCGGTCGACGCTACAAAAAAAGGCGGCCCCCCGAAGGAGGCCGCCCCGAAGCTGGCGGACGGAGCCCGCCGGCGTGTCTGCGAGACCGGACCTAGAAGTCCATCCCGCCACCCATGCCGCCCATGCCGCCGCCGGCCGGCATCGACATCTCCTGCTCGGGCTTGTCGACGATGACCGACTGCGTGGTCAGGAGCAGGCCGGCCACCGACGCCGCGTTCTCGAGCGCCGTGCGCGCGACCTTGGTCGGGTCGACGACGCCCATCGAGAGCAGGTTGCCGTACTCCTCGGTCCGGGCGTTGAACCCGAAGTCGTCCTTGCCGTCCTTCACCTTCTGGACGACGACCGAGCCCTCGAGCCCGGCGTTGTTGACGATCTGGCGGAGCGGCTCTTCGAGCGCGCGCCGGACGATCCGGACGCCGATCTGCTGGTCCTCGTTCTCGACCTCGATGTTGTCGAGGGCCGAGAGCGAGCGGACGAAGGCGACGCCGCCGCCGGCGACGATCCCCTCCTCGACGGCCGCCCTCGTTGCGTGGAGCGCGTCCTCGACACGGGCCTTCTTCTCCTTCATCTCGGGCTCGGTCGCCGCGCCGATCTTGATGACGGCGACGCCGCCGGACAGCTTAGCGAGCCGCTCCTGGAGCTTCTCGCGGTCGTAGTCCGAGGTCGTCGTCTCGACCTGGGCCTTGATCTGGTTGATCCGGGCCGTGATCTGGTCCTGCTCGCCGGCGCCGTCCACCAAGGTCGTGTTGTCCTTCGTGATGACGACGCGCTGGACGCGGCCGAGGGTGTCGAGCGTGGCGTTCTCGAGCTTGAAGCCCTTCTCCTCCGAGAGGACGGTGCCGCCGGTCAGGACCGCGATGTCCTCCAGCATGGCCTTGCGGCGGTCGCCGAAGCCCGGGGCCTTGACGGCGGCCACGCGCAGCGTGCCGCGGAGCTTGTTCACGACGAGCGTGGCGAGGGCCTCGCCGTCGATGTCCTCGGCCACGATCAGGAGCGGGGCGCTCATCTGAGCCACCTTCTCCAGCACGGGGAGGAGGTCCTTCATCGCCGAGATCTTCTTGTCGTGGACGAGCACGAGCGCGTCCTCCAACACCACCTCCATCGAGTCGGGGTCGGTCACGAAGTACGGGCTGAGGTAGCCGCGGTCGAACTGCATGCCCTCGACCGTGTCGAGCGACGTGTCGGTCCCCTTGGCCTCCTCGACGGTGATCACGCCGTCCTTGCCGACCTTCTCCATCGCCTCGGCGATGAGGTCGCCGATCTCGTTGTCGTTGTTGGCCGAGATCGAGCCGACCTGGGCGATCTCGTCCTTCCCGCCGACCTCGCGAGACAGACCCGCGAGCTCCGCGACGACCGCCTTGACGGCCTTGTCGATGCCGCGCTTGAGGTCCATCGGGTTGGCGCCCGAGTTGACCGAGCGCAGGCCCTGCGTCATGATGGCCTGAGCCAGGACCGTCGCCGTCGTCGTGCCGTCACCGGCGACGTCGGACGTCTTGCTCGCGACCTCCTTGACCATCTGGGCGCCGACGTTGGCGATCCTGTCCTCGAGCTCGATCTCCTTGGCGACGGTGACGCCGTCCTTGGTGACGGTCGGGGCGCCGAACTTCTTCTCGATGATGACGTTGCGGCCCTTCGGCCCGAGCGTCACCTTGACGGCGTTGGCGAGCGCGTCGACACCCTCCTTAAGCTGGTTGCGGGCGTCCGCGTCGAACGTGATTTGCTTTGACATGTTCTAAAGTGGTTCTGGGTTCTGTGTTCAGGGTTCGCGAGCTCGGGGTCTCAGGAGTCGAACCCTGAACCCCGAACCTCGAACGCTCTACGAGTTGACGATCCCGAGGATGTCGGACTCGCGCATGATGAGGACGTCGTCGCCGTCGAGCTGGATCTCGGTGCCGGCGTACTTGCCGTAGAGGACCGTGTCGTTCTCGGAGACGGTCATGTCGACCTTCGTCCCGTTCTCGACCTTGCCCGGGCCGACCGCGAGGACGGTGCCGCGCATCGGCTTCTCCTTGGCGGTGTCGGGGATGTAGAGGCCGCCGGCCGTCTGGGTCTCGGCGTCCTGGGGCTTGACGACGACGCGGTCGCCGAGCGGCTTGATCGATGCTGCCATGGTGTGGGTTGGGAGGGGGGGAACAGAGGGCGCGGCCGTGCCGCGAGGGAGTCGAGTTGGCACTCTCCCCGCGAGAGTGCTAGGGGTCCTACCTCAGGGTCCGCCCTAGGGTCCCGACATCCGCGTTAAGAGGAGGTCAAGTCGGCTGCACCCTGCGATGACCCGGTCCGTAGGTTTCGGGCATGGCCCGCTCTGGACCCCTCACCCTCGGCTGGACGGTCGCCCTCGGCGCGGCCGCGGGGCTCGCCGCGCTGGCGGCGCTCCCGCCCGTGCTCGGAGGCGACGTCGGGGCGTTCGTTCACCACGCCTTCGGAGCCGTCTGCCACCAGATCCCCGAGCGGTCGCCGCATCTCGCGGGCGGGCCGATCGCGCTGTGCCACCGGTGCTCGGGCGTCTTGGTGGGGCTGCTCGCCGGCATCGGGCTCGCGCCCTGGATTGGAGCGTCGGCGTTGGCCCGGCTGCGCCGCCAGCCGCAGGGCCGGTGGCTGGCGGCGGCGCTCGTGCCCACGGCCCTCGACTGGGCCCTCGGCGCGCTCGGCCTGTGGGCCAACACCCCCGTCTCGCGGACGCTCACCGGCGCGCTCTTCGGCGCGGTGGCCGGCGTCGTCCTGTCCGCCAACCTTCTGGCCGCCCGTCGGTCCTCCGCCCTCTCACCCACGCTTTCCTCGTGATGCCCAGCAAGACTCCCTCCATCGCCCTCGGCGCCGCCGTCTATGCCGTGGCCGGCCTGATCATGGGCTTTATCGCCATCAACACGGGGCAGGCCGGCCAGTATCTCGTCTCGGTCCTGTGCTGCCTGGCGGCGCTCGCGGGTCCGGCCGTCGCCGTCTGGCACTACACCTCGACAAACCACCTCACGATCCCGGCGGGGCAAGGCGCCGGGCTCGGCGCGGCGGCCGTGGCCATCGGTGGCTTGGTGAGCTACGGGATCACGCGGCTTTTGCAGGCCGTCGGTGCGTACCCGTCGGCGGCAGAGATGCTGGAGCGGCAGCGCGACCAGCTGGTCGCCCAAGGCATGGATCCGGAGGCGATCGCCCAAGCCATGCAGATGGGCGAGCTGTTCCAGGGCGTCGGCGGGGCCCTCGTTCAGATCGTGGTCGTGGCCTTGATCGGCGCGATCGGCGGCGCCGTCGCGGCGTCGATCTTCAAGAAGGGACCCCTCGACGCGATCTAGCGCTTTGGGCGGTCGCCGCGGATCCCGCCGCGGGGGCCGAAGATGGTCTGCAAGACGAAGGCGTCGCGGGCCGCCTCCGGGTCCCGGAGCCGGCGCCGCCAGCCCCGCGTGCCCGTCGCCGGCGGCCGGCGGCCGTGGAGCCCGTGCGGGTCGAAGGCTCGGTCGGGCGACGACGGGAGCGCGACGAAGGCCGGGGCCTGCTCGAACCGCTCCTCCGACAGCGGGTTCTCGCGCCCGAACCCGTGCGCCTCGTGGTCGACTGGGCGGGCGGAGTCGAACGAGCCGGAGGTCGCTCGGAACTCGGGCGTGGCCGTCGCGAGCGGGCGCCCGGTGGGCTCCTCAGGGAGCTCGACGACCGGCGCCGGGACGGGCTCCGGCTCCGGGGGGCCCGCCCCGCTCGCCTCCTGCATCGCCTCTTCGAGCTGGCCGAGGAAGTCCTGGAACGGGCTCGACGCGCGGGGCTCGTCCTGGACCAGCTCGGTCTGGGGCGCCTCGACCCGCTGCTGCTGCGCTTCGCGGACCTTCGCCTTGCGACGGGACGCCAGCAGGTAGTAGAGCCCGATGAAGAGGAGGGGGAGGAGGTCGACGAGGCCTTCCATGGGCGCGGGGAGCGAGACGGCAACGTACGCCTCGGCGCCGGCCGGGATGCGCTACAGCAGCCGCGGCGCCCGGACCTCCTCGCGGAGCGCTTCGATGACGCGGCCGTTCGCGCGGGGGAAGGCGTAGCCGTCGAGGTCGTCGACGGCGACCCACGCCCACGGCTCCCCGGTCTCGGTCTGGGGCTCGCCCGCGACGAGGCGGCAGCGGAAGGCGTGCATCGTGATTCGGAAGTGGGAGTAGGCGTGCTCGACCCGAGCGACGGGCGTGCCGACGGCGACGTCGATCCCGAGCTCCTCGCGGATCTCGCGGGCGCAGGCGGCGTCGGGCGACTCGTCCGGCTCGACCTTGCCGCCGGGGAACTCCCACAACCCGCCCAGCATGGCGTCCTCGGGGCGGCGCTGGATCAGGATCCGCCCGGCGTCGTCCGTGACCACGCCGACGGCGATGGTGTGGTGGGGCGTCGGCGCGCGCTTGGAGACGACGGGGAACGCCTCGGGCGTGCCCAGCGCGGCCGCTTGGCAGACGTGCCGGAGCGGGCAGCGCGGGCACGCGGGAGAGCGCGGCGTGCAGACCGTCGCCCCGAGCTCCATCACGCTCTCGTTCCACCGGCCCGGGCGCTCGCGGTCCAAGAGCGCGTCGGCGAGCGTCTGGAGCGCGGTCCGCGTCCGCCCCGCGCGGGCGTCGGCGGTGACGGCGAACACGCGCGTCAGGACCCGGATCACGTTGCCGTCCAGGACCGCGAGCGGCGTGTCGAACGCGAGCGACAGCACGGCCGCGGCCGTGTACGGGCCGACGCCGGGGAGTGCCCGGAACGCGGTCTCGTCCGACGGCACCTGTCCGCCGTGCTCGGCGACGACCTGCTGCGCGGCGCGGTGGAGGTTGCGGGCGCGGCTGTAGTAGCCCAGGCCCTCCCACGACTTGAGGACGTCGTCGAGCGGCGCGCCGGCTAGGGCGCCGACGGTGGGGAAGCGGTCGACGAACCGGCGGAAGTAGGGCGTGGCCGTCTCGACGCGCGTCTGCTGGAGCATGACCTCCGAGACCCAGACGCGGTAGGGGTCGCGCCGGCCGTCGGCGCCGGGCTCGCGCCAGGGCATCGGGCGGCGGGCGCCGTCGAACCACGCGGGCAGCGCCTCGCGGAACGCGGCCCCGACCTCGGGGAGCGCCGCCGCCGCGAGCGCGTCGTCCAGCCCTCCGTCAGCCATGTCAGCCGGTGATCTCGACGAGCAGGACCACCTCCTCGGGCGCCCGACCCGTCGTCGTCCGCCGCAGGCGGACCGGCAGCACGCCCCGCTCGCGGGCCAACGTCCGCCACATGAAGGAGCGGTCGACGAGCCACGACAGCGCGGGCGCCTCGACGACCTCGTACGACGCCTCGGAGCCGGCCGGCACGGGCAGCGCCACGATCAGCGTCTCGCCCGCGCGGACCGAGTAGCGCAGCGTGTCGGCGCGGCTAGCTTGGTCGGCGTACGGCGGCGGGGCCGGCGCGCGTTCGGCCTGAGCCGTCGGCACCACGCCGACGGCGAAGACCAGGAGACCCAGACGCAATGCGAGCACGGAACACGGAGGCGGTGTGGCGAAAGGTACCACGGGCCCTAGGGCTCGCCGGGCTCGTCGCGCTCGCCGTGCCGGTCGGCGCCCAGTCGTGGACGGTCGTCGCGGCGGACTCGACGGAGGTGCTGGCGGCGCCGAGCGCCGAGGCGGCCGTGGACACGCTCGCCGGGCGCGGCTTCCTGCTGGCCCGGCTCGACTCGGCCCGCGCCGACACCGCGTTCGTCACGCTGGGCCCCCCGGCCGTCGTCCGCCGAGTCACGCTCGTCGGCACGACGCTGGCCGACGCCGACGCCGAGTGGCAGACGCGCGCGGGCCGGCGGTTCCGGACGTCGGCCCTCGCCGCCGACCTCGCCCAGACCGCCCAGCGCTACGCCCGGCGCGGGTTCGCCGACGCCCGCCTCGTGCCCGAGGTTGAGGTGGCCGAGGGGGGAGCGGCCGTCGACGTGACGGTCCGCGTGGACGAGGGGCCCGAGGGGCGCGTCGTGGCCGTCGAGCTGGCCGGGGCGCGGTCGCCGTCCCGGACCTACGCCACGCGCCGGGCCGGCCTGGGCGCGCCGACGCCTCCGTCGGCGCTCGACGCCGTCCGGGTGCGCGAGCGGCTGGCGTCGTCCGGTCTCTACGCGGACGTCGGGGTGCCCGTCTTGGCGCGCGACGAGACCGGCGACCTGGTGCTCCAGGTCCCCGTCGTGGAGGCGCCGCCGGGCGCGTTCGACGTCGTCCTGGGCTACCTCCCGCCCGACGGCGCGACGGGCGGAGGGGTCGTCGGCAGCGGGCGCGTCGACCTCCGCAACCTGTTCGGCGGGGGGCGGACGGCGACCGTGTCGCTCGAACGGACGCCCGGGCTCGCGTCGGCGTTCGGCGTCGCCGTGTCGGACCCGTTCGTGTGGGGGAGCCCGCTCGGGGCGGGCCTGTCGTTCGCGGGCACCTCGCGCGACTCGACGTTGGCGCGGCAGCGGCTCTCGGTCGACGTGCGCTACGCGCTCGACCCGACGCTCGACCTCGTCGCGTCGCTCGCCAGCGAGGCCGTCCGCCCCGGCACGTTCGGCGCCCAGCTCGTCGACGGCCGCCCGCGCGTCCGCCGGACGGACGACGTGTTGGTCGGCGTCGGGATCGTGTTCGCCCGGCTCGACCGGCCCCGGGCGCCCCGCCGTGGCGTCGCCCTCGACGTCTTGGCCGAGCAGGGCCGCCGCGGCGGCGACGCCCTCGACGGCGGTCCCGGCGCTCGCCGCCGACTGACCGCCCGTGCGCGGGCCTACGTCCCGACGTTGGCCCGCCAGACCTTGGTCGTGGGCGCCGACGCGACCGTGACCCAGCAACAGGCCGGCCCCGACGGGCTCGTCGACGAGGGGGACCTGGTGCGGCTCGGCGGGGCCACGTCGTTCCGCGGCTACGACGAGGCCGCGTTCCTGGCGCGGAGCTACGTCCGCGCCCTGGCCGAGTACCGCGTGCTGTTCGACGACGTCTCGTTCGCGTTCGCGTTCGTCGACGGCGGCGGCTTCGACCGACCCGCGGGTCCGGGCGCTCTGGCCGAGCAGAGGGCCCTCCTCGGCTACGGCGCCGGCCTGCGGCTGGCCACCGCGCTCGGCGTGGCGACGGTGAGCTACGCGCTCAACCCGGACGTCGGGCCGTCGCAAGGCAAGATCCACGTCGGCCTCCAGGTTGGCCTCTAGCGAGTCGTCCCGTTCTCGCTCCGGTCCGAGAGCTCCTGTTGGGACACGGCGTGCCGTGCCCGCCAGCGTCCGCCCCGGTTCGTCGCGCCGTGCCCGGACGGGCACGGTCACACGCTGTCCTGGAGCTCGTCGACCCCGGCCTTCTCGGCGCAGTGGTCGCAGCAGAAGACCCGGTCGCCGGCTTCGAGGCCGTGGCCCAGGATGCGGACGCCGCAGACCTCGCACGTCGGCGCGATGCGGTGGGCGGCGCACTCGACGGAGTCGAACGTCATCGTCTCGCCGGAGTGGAGCGTGACCGAGAAGGCCTTGTCGTAGTCGTTGCCGCAGGTGTCGCAGGTGGCCATGATTGGGAGGGAGGAAGAGGGGCGTCGCCAGAACGAGCGGACGGCCGACGGGTTCGGAGGCGGTCGAGGAGAGAGGGCGGGCCGCGCGCGAACGGGCTCCTCACGGTGCGCGCTCCGTCCCTCATTTAGCTTGGGCCTCCCATGAGCGACTCCGCCCCCACCGCCCGCGTCCTGGCCGTCCAGCGGCTGCTCCGCGTCGAGGACGACGGCGCCCACGTGGCCCGCCTGGCCGACGGCGCGCACGACCCCGAGGTCTCGCGCCGGGCCGTCGACTACGTGGCCGGCGTGACGCGCCAGAAGCGGTGGCTCGACTTTTTGCTCGGGGCGTTCGTCCGGGGCCGCCTCGACGGGCTGGACCCCGAGCTGCTCCAGGTGCTGCGGATCGGGGCCTACGACCTGGTGATCCGCGAGACGGCGCCGCACGCGGCGGTCAACGAGTCCGTGGAGGCGGCCAAGGACGTGCTCCACCGAGGGGCCGGCAACCTGGCGAACGGCGTCCTGCGCGCGCTCGACCGCGCCCGTCGCGCCGGGACGCTGCCCGAGCCCGACTCCGGCGACCCCGCCGACGACCTGGCCGTCCGCTTTTCGCACCCCACGTGGACCGTCCGCCGGTGGCTCGCGCGGTGGGGCGAGGACGCCACGCGCCGGTTCTTGGCCGCCAGCAACGCGCCGGGCGCCTTCACGCTTCGGCTCCCGCCCGGCCCGGACGCTCGTGCCGACGCGCTCGGCCGGCTCGACGACCTCGGCGTCCACGCCGAGCCGTCGCCGTGGTCCGACGACTTCGTGGCCGTCGACCGTCTCCAGCCCGTCCTGCGGTCTGGCCTGCTGGACGATGGGACGGTCGCGGTCCAGGACGTCGCCGCCGGGCTCGTCGTCCAGGTGCTCGCGCCCGAGGCCGGCGAGCGGGTCCTCGACGCGGCCGCGGCGCCCGGCGGGAAGGCGGTCTACGCGGCGCAGCGGATGGGCGACCGGGGCGAGGTGGCCGCGCTCGACCTCAGCGAGGCCAAGGTGGGGCTGATCGCCGGGGCCGCCCGCCGGCACGGGCTCTCGATCGTCCGCCCGGTCAAGGCCGACCTGACGACGTGGCCCGGCGACGGGCCCTTCGACCGCGTGGTCCTCGACGCGCCGTGTTCCGGCACCGGCGTCCTGGCCAAGCGCGCCGACCTGCGCTGGCGTCGGAGCCCCGAGGGTTTGGCCGAGCTGGCCGAGCTCCAGGATCGGCTCCTCGACGCCGCCGCCCGTCACGTCCGCCCGGGCGGGCTCTTGGTGTACTCGACGTGCTCCGTCGAGCCCGAGGAGAACGACGACCGCGTCGCCGCTTTCCTGGGCCGGCACCCCGAGTTTTCCGTCGAGCCCATCGGCTCTCTCGTCCCCGAGGCCTTCGTCGACGGCGACGTCTACCGCGCGCTGCCCCACGTCCACGGGACCGACGGCGCGTTCGCCGCCCGCCTCCGCCACTCGCCATGACCGACCTCAAAGCGCCCTACGTCGAGGCCCGCGACCGCCTGCTCGCCCTGGTCGACGGGCTGCCCGACGACGTGTTCAACGCCAAGCCGTCGGCCAAGAGCTGGTCGGCCGCCGAGTGCGTTGTCCACCTCAACACGATCGCGAAGCGGAGCCTGCCGGAGATGGAAGGCGGGGCGGCCCGGAGGGGCCCTCGGGGCGAGGGCCCGTTCCGCTACGGCTGGGTCGGTCGACGGTTCATCGCGGCCGTCACGCCGGGCGCGCGGCCGGTCCCGACGGCCCCCTCGATGAAGCCGCCTCGCGCTCGCGGCCTCCGCTCCGGCATCGACCGCGAGCGGGCTCTCAGCCGGTTCGTCTCCGACACCGACCGGTTCCTCGCCGTCGTCGACGCGGCCGACGGGCTGGACCTGGCTCGGGTCAAGGTTCGCGAGCCGTTTCTCCCACTCGTGACGCTGCCTCTCGGCGTTTTCATCGAGGCCTTGGGCCAGCACAGCCTGCGCCACGTCCTTCAGGCCGAGCGCGCGGTGGCCGATGCCCGGGGGGCCGCCTAAGCGCCTTGCCCCGAGCGCGGCAATGACCGACCTTCGGGACCGTTCCCACCTGAGCCCTCCCCGCGCGCGTCTGCATCCTGGTACGTCGTCCTCTTCAGACTCCATGATTCTCTCGCCGCGCCGCGTCTGGCTCGCCGCTCTCCTCATCGCCGCCGTGCCGGCCGCGTCGTCCCAGCCGGACCCCGAGCCCTCGTCGGGCCGGACGGTCGTCAAGTACGGGGCCGAGTACCTCGCGGCGGGCGTCGGCGCCCGGGCCCTGGGGATGGGCGGGGCGTACGTCGCGCACGCGAACGACGTCACGGCCGGGTACTGGAACGTGGCCGGGCTCGACGGGGTGACCACGCCCGAGGCCGCCTACATGCACGCCGAGCGGTTCGACGGGGCGGTCTCGTTCGACTACGCCGCCGTCGCCTACCCGCTCTCGTCGCGGTCGACGCTGGGCGTCACGTTCATCCGCTCGGCCGTCGACGACATCGCCAACACGCTCGACGCCTACGACCCGGCGACGGGCCAGATCAACCCGGACAACGTCACGCTGTTCTCGGCCGCCGACAACGCGCTGTTCGTGTCGTACGCGCGGGGCGTCAACAGCAAGCTCTCGGTGGGCGCGTCGGCCAAGGTGATCCGCCGCGGCGTGGGCGAGTTCGCGAGCGCGTGGGGCTACTCGCTCGACGTCGGCGCCCAGCTCGACCTGGGCCGCGTCCGGCTCGGCGTCAACGTCCAGGACGCGACGAGCATGGTCCAGTCGTGGTCCGTTGACGAGGCCCGGTTCGCGGAGGTCCCCGAGGAGAGCCGGCCGACCGGTCTCACCGAGGTCGTGCTGCCGCTCGCCCGGCTGGGCGCGGCGACGGTGCTCCCGCTGTCCGAGGACGTCGGGATGACGCTGGCGGCCGACCTCGACCTCGGCTTCGACGGCCAGGAGACCTACGTGCTCGACGCCGGCGGCGTGTCGTTCCGGCCCCGCCTGGGCGCCGAGCTGGCGTTCCGCGACGTGCTCGCGTTCCGCGCCGGCATCGCCGACGTGGCCACGAGCGAGCGGTTCGGGACCCAGATCACGCCGTCGGTCGGGGCCGGCGTGAACCTGGGGCCGCTCGCGGTCGACTACGGGTTCGGCGACTTCGGCGGGTTGGGGAGCGAGCTGGGCTTCTCGCACCGGGTCTCGCTGGCGTATCGTTTCGGGGCCGGCTCGCTCGGCTCCGCCTCCCCCGCCCGCTAGACTCGTCCCGATGGTCTCGCCCGACGACCGCACCGGCTTCCTCCTGAGCGTCTCGCTCCACGTGGTGGTCCTGCTGCTGCTGGCGCTCGGCCTCTCGGTGACGCCCCAGGCGACCGACCCCGACTGGCCGCCGCAGCTGACCGAGATCGAGTTCGGGCCGGCGCCGACGCTGCCCGTCCAGACGGGGCCGCCCGAACGGGCGGAGGCCGGCGCGTCGTCCGAGTCGATGACGCAGCCCGAGCCCGAGCGGCCCACGCCGCCGGCGCCCACGGCGGCCCGCATTCCGGAGCGGACGCCGACGCCGCCCCGCAACGAGCGCCCGCTGCCCCGGCCCGTCCAGAGTGACGAGGCCCGCCCGGCCCGTCCCAACCCGCCGTCCCGAGCCACGCGCCCCGACCCGGCCCCGACGGCGCCCACGCAGCCCCGCCCGACGACGGGCACCGGCACGTCCCAGGGCGACGCCCCGACGGCCGGCTCGGCCACGGGCTCCGGGACGGGCTCCGGCGGCGACGCCCCGGCCGAGGTCGGCTTCCAGTTCGGCACGCGGTCGGTGACGTACTGCCCCGAGCCCCCGTTCGGCGGGGTCGTCGGCCAGGTGGTCCACCGCGTCACGTTCGCCCCCAACGGCCGCTACGTCGCCGACCGGCCGGTGACGCGCAACGGGGCGCTCAACGACGCCGTCCGCCAGGTGATCTCGGGGTGCCGCGCCCAGCCGCTGCCGTCGAACGCGCTCCAGGTCAACCAGACGACGAACGTGACCTTCCGCTTCCGCGCGGAGTGAGGGCGAGGGGAGTGTGAGGAGGAGCGGGCGCAACGGCTCCGGGGTTGTCGCAACCTTCCGCCGCCGTCATCCTGAGCGCCGGCGGAGGATCTCGACTCGGAGCCCTGAGATCTTGCCGGTACCGATGGGCTGGAACGTCGGCCCCCCCACTCCGCACCACTACGGATCCGCCTGACCACCGAGCCGTCGGGCCAGCGTCCCGGCCTCCGTCACCGCCGCGTCCACCAGGGCCCGGGCGACGAACCGGGTCGGCGCCCGGGGGGCGGCGAACGCCGCAGCCACGTCGTGGAACGTCCACACCGAGACCGGGCGGCCATCCGTGACGAGCGACAGCGGTCGCCACGCGTCGGGGACGAACTTGGCCTTGAAGCGCTCGAGCCCTTGGAAGTTGTAGAAGCGCGTCGCGTGGGCCCGCGTCCACGCCAGCAGCGCGCGGATGAGCAGGGGAGGGGCGTCGTCGGAGAGCGGGGCGTACGTCGACAGCGGAACCAGGCCGAGCGTGAACGAGCTGGACGCGGGGAGGGCGCGGACGGCCGCGTCGAGCAGCAGCGACGACGTCCCGTTCGGCGCGTCGCGGGCCCGGATGATCCACTCGACGAGCGCCTCGTCGCCCGGCACCAGCGCGAGGTAGCCCACCACGATGCCGTCGCGCGTCGCCACCCAGAACCGACGGCCGCCCGGCTCGTCGAGCACGAACGGGTCGGCCAGGAACGCGAGCGGGGGCAGGCCGCGGCGGTCCACCCAGTCGGCCAGGACGGCGCGGAGCTCGGGCGACGCCGACGCCTCGGCCGCGGTCCACCGCTCGACGGCCACGCCCTTGTGGGCCGCCCGGCGGATCTGGGCCCGCACCGACGCCTTCTCGGCTACGATCCGGGGCCACCGATGGGCGCTCCACACCGGCTCGGCCCCGATCACGACCGACGGCCGATCCGAGCCAATGTCGGCGGGGTCCTCGACGGCGAACCACAGCACGCGAGCGCCGGCCCCCTTCGACTCCGCCTCGAACGCCGCTGCCGCTCGTGGGCGGTTCTCGACGGGCCCCGTCGGCGCCCCGGCGGCCACGCGGACCCGGCCCCACGACCGGACCTCGACGTAGTCGACCGTCGCCCCCTCGCCGTGCCACGTCGAGAGGCCCGGCATTAGGGCCGGACCGCGAGCCCGAGCCGCCAGAAGCTCTCCGTCGGCCGGCCGTCCCACCACTGGACGTCGCCGTAGAACCGGAGCGCGACGCCCCGCGCGGGCTCGACCTCGACGACCGCGCGCACGCCCGGCCCCTTGAAAAGGTCGCCCGCCAGGAACGGCGCCCGGCCATCTGCGGGGGCCTCGCCCAGACGGACGTCGCCGCCGACGTTGGTGACCTCGCCCGTCTCGGGGTCGACGGGGTTCTCGCCCTTCCGGACGTAGCGCCAGGAGGCGCGCGCGCGCGCGCGGAACGGCAGCCACGCTGTCGCTCCGATCAGCGCCTGGTCCGCGTTCGGCCCCAGCGGGTGGCCCAGCCCAAAGTCGTTGTGGACGTACGAGTTGAAGTAGAACCCGTCCTCCCGGAACCGGTGGGAGTAGGTGTACGGCTCGATCCGGACGTACTCCCCGAACAGCGTCACCCCGGACCCGGGCACGGTCGCCTTGAGGCCGGTCTGGATGCCCCACTTGTTGCTGAACAAGCCGTCGCCGAGTGTGGCCGTGGCGAGGTCGTCGACGAGCCAGGTGAAGTTCCCTTCGAGGCCGGGGAGCGGGCGGACCGTCGTTTCGAGCGAGAACAGCGTGTTGTCGCGGTCGTAGAGCGCGTGCTCGGCGGCCTTGACGGGGAAGAGCGGGTTGAGGTAGGCGACCTCGGGCCCGCGCCGGCCGTAGACGACCATGCCGGTGTACGACCACGTCCACCACCCCGTCGGCTGGACGTCGAGCCGCTGGACGAAGAGGTAGCGGTCGGGCGCGTCGAGGAACCGGTCCCCGCCCGGGGACTCGTCGACGACGAACCGCGAGGGGCTGCTCAGGGCGGCGTGGACGGCCTGGACGGTGACGCTCCGGCCTTGGAGCCCGAGCCGGATAAACGGGAGGTAGTCGGCGCCGTCGGCGAGCACGACGGGGGCGTCGACGGAGGCCCCGTAGCGCAGGCGCGCGTTGGCGATCTCGGCCGAGAACGGGCCGCCGACGACCCGGAGCGAGGCCGTCGTCCGGTCGAACGGGCCGGCCACGTTGACGGGGTCGCGCGAGACGTAGTAGAGCGGGGCGAGGACGGGGTCGGCGGCCAGCACGTTGGCGCTGCCGGTGATCTGGGTGCCCGAGAGCGTGCTCGTGTACAGCCCGACGCGGTTTCTCCAGCTGGCCTCGAACGTCAGCTGGGCGCTCCGCGCCAGCCCGGCGGCCTCGACCGTCCCCCCGGCCGACCGGTTCTCGACGACGCCCTCGCCCCAGACCGAGACCCGCCACGTCGAGTCGCGGAAGTAGCCGAACGTCCGCTCGGCGTCGGGGTCGAAAAAGCCGGCCCGCCCGTCGCCAGCGACGCTGCTGACGCGGTCGAGCGGCTCGAAAAACTCCCGGCGGAACTCGTCGAGCCAGAACCGGCCCGACGGCCCGATCCGGTCGGCGTGGGCCGCTAGCGAGTCGAGGTGCTGGCGGACCGTCGCCCGGTCGACGGGCAGCGTCTCGTGTCGGTACTCGGGCAGGGCGCCGGCCGCGCGCTGGTCGGCCATCCACTCGTAGACGGCGTGCTCGGCCGGCACGATCTCGGGCTGCGAGCGGGCGCCCAGGGGCAGGAGCAGAAAGAGGAGCCCGACGGTCCGACGCATAGGCACAAGGTATCGCCCGGGGAACCCCCGCTTGCGCGGCCGGGGCGGGGCGCCTACTTTCACCCCGTCGCTCACCCCCGCTGCATCGAGACTCTTCCGCTACGCGTTTACCCGCCTGCCGCGCTTGTCTCGTCGCATTGAGATCCTCGCCCTCGTCCTGGGGGACGCCCTCGCCGCCGCCGCCGCCCTGGCCGTGGTGGTCTCCGGGCGCGCGGG
This sequence comes from uncultured Bacteroidota bacterium, assembly GCA_963848075.1. GTDB lineage: Bacteria > Bacteroidota > Rhodothermia > Rhodothermales > Rubricoccaceae > Rubrivirga. The sequence goes on along the minus strand of CAWKCB010000004.1, from coordinate 407,716 downwards.
CTGGGACTGGCTCCCCGCCATCGCGGGGTCGGACGCCGCGGGGATCGCGCTGCTGGTGCTCGGGTGGGGGCTGCTGTTCGCGTTCTCCGGCCTGTACGCCGAGCGCTACGCCCGGGGCCGCCTCGACGAGCTGGCGACGCTGGCCAAGGTGGTCGCCTTCGGATGCCTCGCGCTCCTGTTCGGGCTCGTCGTCGACCGGCTCGAAGCGAGCGAGCTGCGGACGGCCATCGGCGTCTACGCGCTCGCCCAGTTCGGGGCCGTCGGCGGGATCCGCCTGGCCGTGCGGGCCGTCCAGCGGGCGCTCGTCGTGCGGGGCTACGGGCGCCACCGGGCGGTCGTCGTCGGGTGGTCGGACCGGGTCGAGACGCTGTACCACGACCTGGCGCGGTACCCGGCGGCCAACATCGAGATCGTGGGGGCGGTCCGCCTCCGGGCGCCCTCGGCCGTGCCGGTCCTGGTCGACCCCGGGGACGAGCCGGTGACCATCTCGGAGCGGTTCCCCGGCGGCGACGCGCTCCCGGCGGGGGCCATCGAGGTGACGGCGGCCGGCGCGCCCGAGGCGGCCGTGGCCGAACTGCCGGGCCTGATCGACCGCCTGCGCGTCCAGGACGTCATCCTGGCGCTGGGGACTGAGGACCACGCGACGCTCGACGAGGTGCTCCGCGTCTGCGACGGCAAGCCGGTCACACTCAAGCTCGTCCCCGACTTCTACGCCGCCGTCGGCGGGATGGCGCGGACGGAGCACACCTACGGGCTCCCTCTGATCGAGGTGTTGCCCGAGCCGATGCCGGCCTGGGAGCGGCGGACCAAGCGGATCGCCGACGTCGTCGTGAGCGCGCTCGTCCTGCTCGTCGGGGCGCCGCTGTGGCTGGCCGTCGGCGCGCTCGTCCGGAGCACGTCGCCCGGGCCAGCGATCTACCGCCAGACGCGCGTCGGGCGCCACGGGCGGCCGTTCACCATGCTCAAGTTCCGGACGATGGTCGACGACGCCGAGCGCCACACGGGCCCGGTCTGGGCCGAGCACGGCGACGCCCGCGTGACGCCGCTCGGCCGCTGGCTCCGCCGGCTCCGCCTGGACGAGATTCCCCAGATGTGGAACGTGCTGACGGGCCAGATGAGCCTGGTCGGCCCCCGCCCCGAGCGCCCCTACTTCGTCGAGAAGCTGACCGACCGGATCCCGCTCTACAGCCGCCGCCACCGCGTCCAGCCCGGCGTCACGGGCCTGGCCCAGGTCAAGTGGCGCTACGACGCCGACCTCGAGGACGTCCGCCAGAAGCTGAAGTACGACCTGTTCTACATCGAGACGATGAGCCTGAGCCTCGACGCGAAGATCCTGTTCCGGACGATCCGGACGGCGCTGGCAGGGCAGGGGCAGTAGAGGAGTGAGAAACTGTTCGGTGGGGGCCTCCCTTAAGGGAGGTGCCCGCGGAGCGGGCGGAGGGTGTTCGGGCGGGTGGGGGTGGTCGGACGAACACCCCCACCCGCTCCGCGGGAGCCCCCTCAAGGGGGCCAGGCCTAGCGATTCGTGCCAAGCAGTTTCTGAGGAGTGAGAGAAGGACGGCCGTGGAAACGTTCCGGGCAACCTGCGGCCTCTGAGCTTGCAGGAAGCTCCGGCGACGGCCACCTTCCCAGAACCCAGAACCCAGAACCCAGAACCCAGAACCCAGAACCCAGAACCCCGACTCGCTACCTTCCGGCGCCCCCACCCCGGATTGATGCCCGTCGCCCCGTCGCCCCACGCCTTGCTGGACCCTGAGACCCAGCAGATTGACCGCTACCGCGCGCTCCGGCTGCCCCGCGCCGTCGAAGACAAGATGCTCCGGCTGATCCGCCAGAACCGCCTGTCGAAGTGGTTCAGCGGGTACGGCCAAGAGGCGATCGCTGTCGGGTGCGCGCTGGCGCTGGAGGACCGCGACTGGCTGCTCCCGATGCACCGGAACCTGGGCGTCTGGACCACGCGCGGCGTCCCGCTCCGGCCCCTGTTCTGCCAGTTGATGGGCCGCGAGGGCGGGTTCACCAAGGGCCGCGACCGGACGTTCCACGTCGGCCTGCCCGAGCACCGGATCGTCGGGATGATCTCGCACCTGGCGGCCATGCTGCCCGTCGCCGACGGGCTGGGGCTGGCGAGCCGACTCCGTGGCGAAGACGCGGTCGCGCTCGCGTTCACGGGCGAGGGGGCCACGCGCGAAGGCGACTTCCACGAGGCGCTCAACCTGGCCGCCGTGTGGTCGTTGCCCGTCGTGTTCGTCGTCGAGAACAACGGGTACGGCCTCTCGACGCCGACGGCCGACGCGGTCCCGGTCGAGAACATCGCCGACGCGGCGGCCGGGTACGGGATGGTGGGCGAGATCGTCGACGGCAATGACCTCGGCTCCGTTATTGCAAACGTCAAACGAGCTGCCGCCCGAGCGCGGGCAGGGGAGGGGCCGACTCTCTTGGAGATGAAGACGTTCCGCGTCCGCGGCCACGAGGAGGCGAGCGGGACCAAGTACGTCCCCGACGCCCTGATCGCCGAGTGGGCGGCCAAGGACCCCGTCGAGCAGTACCGCCGGCGCCTGGTCGAGTCGGGCGTCGACGCTGCCGATCTCGACCGGGTCGACGCCGACCTCGAGGCCGAGATTGAGGCCGTCGCCGAGTGGGCGCTGACCCAGCCCGAGGTGACGTCGACGGAGGCCGACGAGCACGCCGACCTGTTCGCCCCGGCCCGCCCGACGCCCGCACCGACGGCTGGCCCCGTCGAGGACGACGTCCGCTTTATCGATGCGCTCTCCGCCGGCTTGGCCGACGCCTTCGAGGCCGACGACACCACGGTCTTGATGGGCCAGGACGTGGCCGAGTACGGCGGCGTGTTCAAGGTGACGGCCGGGTTCCTCGACCGGTTCGGGGCCGACCGGATCCGCAACACGCCCATCATCGAGAGCGGCGCGCTGGGCTGCGCGCTCGGCCTGGCGATCGACGGGTTCCGGCCCGTCGTCGAGATGCAGTACGCCGACTTTATCACGTGCGGGTTCAACCAGATCGCCAACAACCTCGCGACGACGCACTACCGCTGGGGCGCGCCGGTCCCGGTCACGATCCGGGCCCCGTTCGGCGGTGGCATCGGCGCCGGCCCGTTCCACAGCCAGAGCCCCGAGGCGTGGTTCTGCCACGTCCCCGGTCTCAAGGTCGTCGTCCCGGCCACGCCGGCCGACGCGAAGGGGCTCATCCGGTCGGCCATCGAGGACGACAACCCGGTGCTGGTGTTCGAGCACAAAGCGCTGTACCGCTCGCTCCGCGGCTCGGTCCCGATGGGCGAGCACCGCGTCGAGATCGGCCGGGCGTCGGTCGTGCGCGAGGGGGCGGACCTGACCGTCGTCACCTGGGGCGTCGGCGTCCAGTGGGCGCTGGCGCTGGCGGACGCGCTGGCCCCCGCGGCGTCGGTCGAGGTCGTCGACCTGAGGACGCTGGTGCCGTGGGACCGCGAGACCGTGCTGGCGTCGGTGGCCAAGACGCACCGGCTGCTGGTGCTCCACGAGGCGTCGCGGACCGGCGGGTTCGGGGCCGAGGTCGCGGCCGAGGTCGCCGAGGCCGCGTTCGCCGACCTCGACGCGCCGCCCGTCCGCATCGGCGGGGCCGACCTGCCGATCGCGTTCTCGACCGCCATCGAGTCCGAGATCTACTCGGCCCGTGCCCGGTTGGACGCCGCCGCTCGGCGCACGCTCGCGTACTAGCCTCGCCGCCGCTGCGCAGCGCGGGTCCCTCGGTGGCCTTCGCGCGGGGTCCGGGCCGGTGCGGGGGAACCCCCTACACCGCAGAGCCAGGAGACCCGGCGCGCGCCCGTCCGAGCGGGGCGTAGCCTCCCCCTCGTGCTCATAGGAGGACCTCGAGCGTGACTTGTGGCCGGGGTCCAGACATGCCGCCTGATCCGCCCGCTCCTCTCGGCCCGTCCCCCACGGAGAAGCTGTTCGGCGAACGAGTCTCCTGTCCAGCGATCCGGAGGTGGCCGACGCCGAGCCGCTCGCCGTCACCGGTCGAGACCACTCGGACCAGGGGAAGAGGGGACGTCAGCGTGCGAGGTCGTCCAGCAACTCGCGCACGAACTGGACCTCGTCGTCCACGACCGCGTGCGTGCTCCCGGGGTAGACGCGTTTCGTGACGTCGCTGCCGAGATCCGCGAGGACCGTAGCCGACCGTTCCAGGCGCGCGAGCGGGATGTGCGGGTCGCGCTCGGCGCAGCCGAGGAAGACGGGCGTGCCGGCGAGGTCGCCGGCGTAGTCGAACGACTTGTCGGGATAGATGCCGCCCGCGCCTGTCAATTCGGGGCGGGGTGCCGGGTCGTCGGCCTCGGCCGTGCCGATGAGCGCGCCGGAAAGGGCCGCGACGCCGCCCCAGCGCCGGGCGTGACGCGCCGCCACCTCGGTCGCGAGGCACGCGCCCTGGCTAAACCCCGCGAGCACGATCTGGGAGTCGGCCACGCCGAGCGCGCGCGCCTGGTCGAGGGCCCGCTCGACGGCGGCGATGGCCGAGCTCAGCGCCGGCTCGTTGTCGGCGAGCGGCGCCAGGAAGCTGTTCGGGTACCACTGCGGCATCCCGTCGACCACGCCTGCCTGGGGCGCGAGCACGGTGACGCCGGGCCGCGCGACGGCACGCGCGAGCGGCTCCAGCGACGCCGCGCTGGCCCCGCGGCCGTGGCAGACCACGACGACCGCGCGGGGCACGTCGGCGGAGACGAGCGCGTAGACGCCAGAGTCGGCGTGGGGACCGGGGGCCATCAGTAGGGGAGGGTCAGAGGAGCCAGGCGGGCTTCGATCGCTGCGCGCCTCGGCTCGTACTGCGGCGGAAGCTGCAAGCCACGACCCAGCTCGTCCATCGACTCGTCGGTGGCGAAGCCGGGCGGGTCCGTCGCGATCTCGAACAGGACGCCGCCGGGCTCGCGCGTGTAGACGGAGCGGAAGTACTGGCGGTCGATGACCGGCGTGGGGCTCAGGCCCATCTGGAGCAGCACCTCGCGGACCTCCAGCTCGGCCTCGTCGCTGGGCACCCGGAACGCGATGTGGTGGACCGTCCCGCGGCCGTGGCGGCCCACGCCGTCGACGGCGTCGCACGAGAGGTCGATAAACCGCGCGCGGTCGGCCGCGTCGTTGACGAACCGCAGTCGGTCGCCCTCCCGGCCGTGCTCGCGGTAGCCGTACGCCTCGGTCAAGACGCGCGCCGTCGCGTCGGGCGCGCGCGAGCAGAGCGTGACGCTGTGGAAGGCGCCGAGGGCCACCTCGGTCGGCACCGGTCCGTCGGCCCAGCGGCCGTCCACGCCGTCGGTCTCGATCATCTCGATCACCAGTCCGTCCGGCGTCCGCAGCCGCAGGCCCGCTTCGCCGAACCGCTCGAACCGCTCGCCCACCTCTTCCCCGGCGTCGGCGAACGCGGCCTGCCACACCTCGATGGCGCCTGGGGCCACGTCGTAGGCCGTCGCGGTGGTCTCGCCCGGGCCCGGACGGGCGGGCGCGGCGCCCGCCCACGGGAAGAACGTCAGCACGGAGCCCGGGCGGCCGTCGCCGTCGGCGTAGTAGAGGTGGTAGGTCCCGGGGTCGTCGAAGTTGACGGTCTTCTTGACGAGCCGGAGGCCGAGCCGACCGGCGTAGAAGTCGACGTTGGCCTGGGCCGCGCCGGTGACGGCGGTGACGTGGTGGAGTCCGGTGACGGGGGAGGGCATCGGTTGGAGCTGGGGAGCAGAGAGGACAAGCGACGGCGCCTCGGCGAGCATTCCGACGCCGAACCGCTCAGGGACGAGATCAGTCGGCCCTGACTCGGTCGGTAAAGTCGACCAGGCGGCGAGCCTGGTGTCGGACCGCGGCCAGCTCGTCGCCCGACACGTCGGGGCCGTCGGCCGTCACGGTCGCTCCGTAGGGGTTGCCGCCGGCCGCGAAGACGACGTCGTCGGTGTAGCCCGGCGGCACCACGATGCAGCCCCAGTGCATGGCCGTGATGTAGAGCGTCTGGAGCGTCGTCTCCTGGCCGCCGTTGGCGTTCTGGGCGCTCGTCATGGCCGTGAACGTCTTGTCGGCGAGCGCGCCCTCCTGCCACAGCGGGCCCAGGGTGTCGATGAACGACCGCATCTGGCTCGCCGCGCCCCCAAACCGGGTCGGGGTCGAGAGGACGTAGCCGTCGGCCCACTCCATGTCGTCGGGCGTCGCCTCGGGGACATCGGACTGGGCTTCCTGCTGGGCCTTCCACGCGTCCTGGGCGTCGATGACGCCCTGGGGGGCGGTCTCGCGCACCTTGCGCAAGCGGACCTCGGCGCCGGCCTCCTCGGCCGCCTGCTGGGCGGCCAGGGCCATCTGGTGGTTGTGTCCGTACGTGGAGTAGTAAACGACGGCGATCTTGCTGGACATGGGATTTGTTTGTTGCGACAGTCATTGTCTTTGACAGCGTCGCCCAGGTCGTGTTCCGCAGGACTCCGCAGAGGGGGACGGGGCGGCACCGTCGGCGACGAGGCCGCCAGACCTCGGCGCCAACGACACGTCGGGTCATGGCTCGGACCGTCTGCCATCGAGCCGGCCTCGCAGATCGCGTACCAGTGCGAGGGACGAGCGGGGAGGCGCCCCGGATCGGGCAGCCGGATCGGCTGTGACCCCGTCCGCCTCGGCGCGCCACTGGGCGCTGGCGTACGTCGAGCGCAGCGGGTGGTCGGTCGTGATCGCCGTCGCCTGGCGGATGACGCTGGTGATCGACGTGTACTCGCCCTGGGGGGCGTTCTCGAAGCCCATCGCGGTGATGACCTCGCAGCCCTCGCGGATCGCGACGTCGATGGGAAGCGGGTTCGAGAGGCCGCCGTCGACGAGCAGCCGGCCGCCGACCGACCACGGCCGGAGGACGACGGGGAGCGAGATGCTGGCGCGCACGGCGCCCGCGACGCGCCTCTCGGTCAGGGTCACGGCCTGGCCCGAGCGGAGGTCGATGGCGCCGAGGAAGAGCGGGACGCGCGCGTCGGCGAACGTGGCCGTCCCGTAGAGCGACTCCATCACCCACCCGATCCGCGAGTCGTCGAGCAGCCCGACGCGCTCCGAGAACCTCAGGGCGCTCGGGAGCATGGCGCGGAGCATGGACTGGTAGCGGACCTTGGTGAAGAGGTCCTCCCACATGCTGTGCGTGCGGACCTCGGCGTCGTAGGCGTCAGGCCGAGCGCGTCGGCGGCGGCGTAGATGCTGCCGCCGCTGCACCCGACCAACAGGTCGATGGGAACGCCCTCGCGTTCGAGGACGCGGCGGATGCCGATGGCCGCGGCGCATTTGACGGCGCCCGAGCCGAGCACGAGCGCGACGGTTTTGGAAGCGCCCGGGGCCGACCCGTTGGCGGAGGTGGGAGGAGGCGTCATCGGGGGTGGGGAATGGGAGTCGGGGGGAGCGGCGCCGTCAGTCGGCGAAGCTGGCGAGGTCGGCGTCGACGTCGGGGTAGAGCCGGAGGATGGAGGTGAACCCGCTCAGCTTGAGCACCTGGAGCACCTTGTCGCCGACGGCCGCCAACCGCAGGTCCCCGCCGCCGCGGCGGGCCTCCTTCATGGCGCCCAGGAGCGCGCGGAGCCCGGCGCTCGACGTGTAGCCGACCCCGCTGAGGTCGCCGACGAGCTGGACGTGCCCCTCGGCGATCGCGCCCTGGAGCGCCGTCAGCAAGCCGTCGGCCGCGACGGTGTCCACGTTGCCGACGATCTCGGCGACCGCGGCGTGGTCGTGGGGGACGATCTGGACGGCCAGGTCGTGGGAATACGGACTCATGGGTTTGGGGAGCTAGTGCTCTGTCAAGCGGCTACTGGTGGATGGAACGAGCGCCGGGGTCCGTCAGGGAATCCCCCTTCCCCGCCTGCGCGGGGACAGGCCTGGACAGGAGAGGACAGGAGGGGACAGGGGGGGCGACCGAGCCGAGCGCCGAGACCGTACTCGATGGACCTCCGCCGCAAGGTGCTCACCGCCTACGACCGCGGCGACGGCTCCCAGCGCGCGCTCGCCACACGCTTCGGCCTCGCCGCCTCGACCGTCCAGCACTGGCTCGACCGCTGCCGCACGACCGGCTCGGTCGCTCCACGTCTCCGGCGCTCCCTCGCCTAAGATCGACGACGACGCCCGCGAGACGCTCCGCCAGATCGCCGATGCGCAGCCGGATGGGCACTTGGCCGAGTGGGCGGCGGCGCTCGCCGAGCGGACGGGTATCGTCGTCCATCCGTCGACGATCTGGCGGCAGGCGCGCCGCATCGGGCTGACGCGCAGAAAAAGACACCCCGAGCCGCAGAGCGTCACCGCGACGACGTAGCGCTCGAGCGCTGGCTCTTCGACGCGCTCGAACGCACGCTCGGCACCTCGCGACTGGTGTCCGTCGACGAGTCCGGCGTCAACCTCTCGATGACCCGGCGCTACTCGTGGAGCCGGAGCGGCGAGCCCGCTTTCGGCGACGTGCCGGTCGACCGGGGTAAGAACCAGACGCTCACCGGCGCGGTGCGCGCCGACGGCGGGTTGGTCGCCTCAATGCAGGTCGGAGGCGGCACGACGAGCGACGTGTTTGTGGCCTACGTCACGCAGGTGCTCGGCCCGGCGCTGCGCCCCGGCGACGTGGTGGTGCTCGACGACCCGTCGTCGCACGAGACACCGGCGGTGCGGGCGGCGTTCGAGGCCGCCAAGGTGGAGGTGCTGTATCTGCCGCGGTACAGCCCGGAGCACAACCCGACCGAGTCGATGTGGGCGGCGGTCAAGCGCGAGTTGCGGAGCGTGGCGGCTCGGACGGCAGTGGCGCTCGACGCTGCGATCACCCGAGCGCCGGCGTCCGTCGATGCGAAGGCCGTTCAGGGATGGTTTCGGCACTGCGGCTACTGCACCGAAGGACTGTGAGAATCACGCTAGGCCCGCTCGTTCCGATTTTGTTCGGGACTGGAGGGCCCGTGTGGCACAGGACATTCCCTCGTCCCACGTCCCTCCCGGACTTGGGACTACGGGTCGACGTCCGCTTCCTCGTCTGGCTCGTCCTCGGACGGCGCGCCCGCGTCGCCGGGCTCGCCGAACAGGCCGGTCTGGTCGAAGGCGCCGCCGAAGAGGTCGCCGTTCGTCCCGTACGCGATGGCGTCGAGGACGAGCCCCGAGAGGTCGCCGGAGACCTTGGTGACCACCAGGTCGTCCTCGGCCACGACGATCGTGAGGAGGTCGGTCAGCCGCAGGTCGTCCGGCCGCTCCTTCAGCAGCACCCAGACGGCGCTCGACGAGTCGCGGACCGTCACCATGGGGTACCACCCGTCGGCCTCGTAGCGGTCGAGCGAGGCCGGGCGCGAGACGTCGCGGCCGTCGACGGAGCCGGCGAGCTCGTAGCGGGCGAACTGGACCCGGCGCACGTTGCGCGAGAGCCGGCGGTACGGCTCGCTCGACGTCGGCGCGAACAGGCGGCTCATGAACCGGGTCGTCCCGATGGAGCCGCGGCCGATCGACATCGCGAACCCCTTGCCGACCGTGGCCTGGCCGGTCGCCTCGATGTCGTGGGCGAGGTCGCGCTTGATCCGGCCCATCTCGGTCGAGACGCAGCCCGAGCCGGCGACGGCCAGCGCCAGGACGAGCCCGAGCGCGCGGCTACTCATCGTCGTCGTCGTCGGAGCCCATGCCGTCGAGGTCGACGCGGGCGAAGCGGCGGCTGAGCTCGGCCACCTGGGTCGGGTCGATGGTCCCGTCGATCAAGACGAACACCGAGTTCTCGTCCTCCTCGTCGACAGCGAGCACGGCCATCCCGTCGAACGAGTCGCCGTCGTCGCGGACGTAGACCCAGACGTCGCCGTCGGACGCGTCGTCGTTGGGGAGCGAGCGGACGCGGACGAGCGTGAACCACCCGTCGGCCTCGAACTGGCGGCCGACGTCGGCGAGCCGGCTCACGGCCAGGCCGCGCTGGTCCGGCGGCGTCGGGTAGATCCGGACCGTGATCCGGCGGAGCCCGTCGAGCATCAGGGCGGCCTCGGGCTCTTCGGCGCGGGCGGCCTCGGCGGCCAGCCGCAGGAGCGACCCCTGGAGGTTGACCTCGACCTGGGGTTCGGACTCGAACAGCGCGTCGAGCGTGGCGCCCGTGATGGGCTGGGCCGACGCGGCAATGGGGAGGGCGAGCGCCAGGGCGCTCAGCAGCAAGGCACGCATGGTTAGAAGGGGAGGGTGTGGTCAAAGGTGGAGGACAGGGCGCCGGCTTCGGCGCGGACGGCGTCGCCGGCGCGGGACTGGGCGTCGGCGACGAGCCGGAAGGCGAGGGCGAGGTCCTGGCGGGCCGCCTCGATCTCGGCGTCGGAGGGCTCGGCGTCCGAGGGTTCGGTCGGGACGGCCTCCGCGACCTCGGCGTCCGGGACGGAGGAGGGAGCTGGCGCGGACGGCGCAGCCACCGGGCGACGCTCCGGTCGAGGCGCCTGGCGGACGGGGGCGGCGGGCGCCTCGTCCGGGACGGCTTGGGCGACGGGCGGAGGCGCCGGAGCTGTGTTGGGGGCTGCGTCGTTGGAGTCGGTCGCCGCGGCCGCCTCGTCGGCGGGGCGGACGGGCTCGACGGCCTCTGCGATCTCGGGCGGGGCCGAGCCGCGGTCGAGGCTCACCCCGACGACGACGGCTAGGGCCGCTACGAGCGCGAGGGGCGCCCAGACGAACCGGCGGACGGACCGACGGGCGACCGGCGCTCGGTCCGGGGCTCGGCGGGCGGACCGGAGGGCGGCGTCGACCACGGCGGGCGGGCAGATCACGTCGCCCAACGGTGAAAGGTCGAGGGCGTCGGCGAGCGCGACGTCGCACGCGGCGCAGTCGAGGGCGTGGGTCTCGAAGGCGTCGGCGTCGGCGTCGGAGAGCCGGCCGTCGAGGTAGTCGTCGAGGCGGAGGCAGGCAGTCATGGGACCAGCTCGGGGGCGGAGGCGAGGAGTGCGGCGCGACAACGGCGGCGGGCGCGGTGGAGGTACACCTTGAGCGTGTTGAGGGGGAGCTCGAGCGCGTCGGCGATCTCGGCGTAGGGCAGGCCTTCGACGTCGCGGAGCACGAGGATCGAGCGGTACGGCTCGCCCAGGCTGCCGACGGCCCGGGCCAGCTCGGTGCGCAAGTCGCTCGTCTCGGCGTGGTCGTCGGGGAGCGGGTCGGCCGCCTCGGGCTCCGAGACCGCTTCGGCCCGGCCGGGCGCGGGCCGAGCCGACCGCCGCCGCAGCAGGTCGAGCGCCGCGTTCCGGGCCACGCGGCAGACCCACGCCCGGTGGCCGGACGGGTCGACCGCGCCGATCCCCTTCCACACTTTGACGAGCGCGTCCTGGGCCGCGTCCGCCGCGTCGTCGGTCGTCCCGGTCACACGGAGCGCGACTCGGTAGACGAGGTCGGCGTGCTGGCGGACGAGGGCGTCGGGCGACATGGTCGGGGAGGGGACACCGCGACGACGCACCGACTCGCCGAGGGGTTACACGTCGTCCTCAAATCGGTCGGGCGGCGTGGTCTGTGCGAAGGCGGCGAGGTCCCGGGTCGTCTTCTGCACGCTGATCGCGCCGAACAGGCTCAGGGTGAACGCCATCCCGTAGAACCCCTTCTCGCTCAGCGCCAGCGAGTCGGCGTTGACCAGCCCGACGACCAGTAGCGCGACGGCCGACGCCAGGGCGACCCCGCACAGGCCGAGGTACATCGGCGTTACGGGGATCCCTTCGTCGCGGTCCCGCAAGGTCTTGGCGATGGAGACGGTCGCGAACAGGCCGAACAGGAGGACCGTCAAATAGTAGCCCTGCTCGTTCAGCATCATCTTGGCGTTCGTCAGCCCGATGCCGAAGGCGACCGACCCGGTCAGGAACGCGACCCACGAGGCGGCGAGGAACGGGACGGACGGGCGGAGGGTGGGGGAGATCATGGCGGGGGGGGGGTGCGTGAGGCCCTTTCTACGAGGCCGGGCCTCGCCTCGCTGGTCCGTTCGCACCACGCCGGCCTGGTCTTTTTGGTCGGTTCGGAGCGCCGGCTACCCGGCCAACTCCGCCGCCAGCCGCTCCGCCGCGTCGGCCGCCGCCCGGGCAAAGTCGGGGCCGGACGACGCGTACAGGACCGACCGGCTCGCGTTGACGAGCAGCGGCCCGCCCGCGTTGGCTTCGAGCACGTCGGCCACCGACCCTCCCTGCGCACCGACGCCAGGCACCAAGAACGGGACGTCCGGATGCGCCTCGCGCAAGTCGCCGAGCAGCGCCGGCCGCGTCGCCCCGACGACGAAGCCGACCTCCCCAGCGTTCGCCGCGCCCACGTCGGCCGCCAGGTCGGCAACGCGGCGGTAGAGAGGGCGGCCCCCAGCGTCGAGGTGCTGGAGGTCGGCCGCGCCGGGGTTCGAGGTGGCCACCAGGACGAACGCGCACCGACCGGCGTGCTCGACGAACGGGGCGACGCTGTCGGCCCCCATGTAAGGAGCGACCGTCGCCGCGTCGCCGCCGAGCCGGTCGTAGAGGGCAGTGGCATAGCGCCGGCCCGTGTGGCCGATGTCGCCGCGCTTGCCGTCGAGGACCAGGAGCCGGCCCGTCTGGCAGACCGCGTCGCAGACGGCGTCGAGGAGGGCCGCGCCGTCGGGGAGCGCTTCGAAAAAGGCGAGGTTGGGCTTGAAGGCGGCGGCTAGGGGACTCACCGACTCCGTTATTGCAACGCAAAACGCCAGCACCCCCTCGGGCCCCGCCGGCAGCGAGCCTGGCATCCGATCCGGGTCCGGGTCGAGCCCGACGCACAGCGGCGCGCCGACCTCGGCGACGGCGTCGGCCAGGCGAACGGAGAACAGGGGGTGTGCGTAGGCGTCTGACATTCCGCAAACTCGCCTCGCCTTCGCACGCGGGGCAACCGGGCCCGCCCGGCCACGGCCTACCTTAAACGCGTCAGAAAAGCGCTTCCAATCTCCCCCGACCGCCATGTCCGTTCTGTCTTCCATGAAGGGCGTCTCCGCCCGCGACCAGCAGATGATCAAAGAGGCCGAGACCATGCTCGGCCCCGAGCCCGACGAGATGGGGTTCATCAAGAACTTGTTCTGGGGCCGGATCCGCGAGGAGCTCGTCTTCCCGTACCCCGAGGTCTCGCCCCAGGAGACGGCCAAGACGGACGCGCTCGTCGCCGAGCTCGAGGCCTACCTCGACACCGAGCACCCGCGCGTCATGATCGACCAGGAGCAGGTGATCCCCGAGTGGGTCGTCCAGCGCTTGTTCGACATGGGCGTGATGGGGATGACGGTGCCCGAGGAATACGGCGGGCTCGGGCTGAGCGTCGCCAGCTACAACCGCGTGCTCGAGGCCCTCGGCCGGCGCTGCGGCTCGACGGCCGTGATGGTCTCGGCCCACCAGTCGATCGGCTGCAAGGCGCTCATGCTGTTCGGCACGGACGAGCAGAAGGACCGCTTCCTGCCGATGGTGGCCCGTGAGAAGCTCTCGGGCTTCTGCCTCTCCGAGCCCCAGGTCGGCTCGGACGCCGCCGGCCAGGAGACGCGGTGCGAGTGGGACGAGAAGGAGCAGGTCTACATCCTCAACGGGGAGAAAAAGTGGATCACCTCGGGCGCGCTCTCGGGCCTGCTGACGGTGATGACCAACCAGCAGGTCACTGATCCGAAAACCGGCAAAACGAAAAAGGGCGTCTCGGCGCTCATCGTGACGCCGGACATGGAGGGCGTCCACTTTTTCCAGAAGAACCGCTCCAAGGCCGGCATCCGCGGGACGTGGCAGGCGCGGATCCGGTTCGAGAACGTCAGGGTCCCCAAGGAGAACCTGCTCCACCGCGAGGGCCAGGGCCTCAAGGTGGCCCTGACGTGTCTCAACTACGGGCGCTGCACCCTGAGCGCCGGCGTGAGCGGAGCCGCCAAGCAGGCCGCCGAGCAGGCCACCAAGTGGGTCCAGACGCGGTACCAGTTCCAGCGCCCCCTGGCCGACTTCGAGCTCGTCCAGAAGCGGGTCGCCGAGATGCACGCGTTCTGCTTCGCGATGGACGCGATGCTCTACGCCGTCTGCGGGATGCTCGACCGCCACGACCGCGACATCATGGTCGAGACGGCCGCCTGCAAGTACTTCTGCTCCGAGGAGGGGTGGAACGTGATCGACTCGGCCATGCAGGTCATGGGCGGCGAGGGCTACGTGACCGAGAACGAGTTCGAGCGGCTGTGGCGTGACAACCGGATCCACCGGATCGTCGAGGGCTCGAACGAGGTCATGCAGTCGTTCATCTTCGCCTACGGCGGCAAGCAGCTCGCCGAGTACATGCTGGGCGTGCTCAACACGGTCCAGTGGAGCGACGACGAGACGGTCGGCGAGAACACCGCCCGCATCCTGGGCGGCGCCTTCAAGCCGGCGACCGTCAAGGCCGGGCTCCCGCTGGCGACCGAGATCTTCCTGGGCAAGAAGGTGGCGGCCCCCGAGGTCACGCGCGTCCACCCGTCGCTGCGGTCGTTCGCCGAGCGGCTGGCGGGCCACGTCCAGACCCACACGCGCGAGTTCAAGCTGGCCTCGAAGCGGATGGAGGAGAAGATCGTGACGGCCCAGGTGGTCCAGGCCCGGCTCGCCGACAACGCGGTCCTGATGTTCGCGTGGTCGTGCGTGTTGTCGAAGCTCGACCAGCAGCTCGCCCGGGGCGCGAAGGGGGCGAAGTGGGACCGCGACAAGCTCGCCGGCCTCCACTTTATGCACCTCGCGCACGAGCGGATCGTGGCCAACGTCCGCGAGCTGACGACCAACTCGGACGACTCGATGCGGCGCGCCGCCGAGGCCGCCCTCGCCTGGGTCGACACGTTGCCGAACGAGGCGTTCTACATCCAGGAGTCGTCGCCGGTCGCGGCCGGCACGGGCCACCCCATCCAGGAGGCCTACATCAAACAGTTCCCCGAGCACGGCGACCCGTTCGTCCCGCGGCCCGATGGCGAGCTGACCTCGGGCGACGGCGCCGTGTCGCCGGCGACCCCGGCCGACGCGTAGCCTTCGCCGATGAGCGCTCGGCCCCGCTCGTGTCCACCAGGACCGGGCGGGGCCGCGTCGTCTGGCCCCTCGTCCTCTTTGAACCGTTGCGTTCTCGGCCCGGACCGTGCAACGATCCCGCCGTCATCCCCACACGGGGGATCCAACGGGAGCTGCCCGCTGAGACGGAGCATCGTGTGGACTCCCGCGTTCGTGGGAATGACAGATGAGGGTGGGTGCTTGGAAAAACGTAACTGCCCTTCCGCATCCTCCAACCGACCAACCTCATGCGCGTCTCTCCGTTGTTCGTCCTGCTCGCCCTGGTCGTCAGCGCTTCGGCGCAGGACCTGGGCGAGACCCAGTTCGCCAACTCCGGCGCGGCGGAGGCCCAGGAGCCGTTCTTGCGTGGCTTGCTGCTGCTCCACTCGTTCGAGTACGACGACGCCCGCGAAGCTTTCCAGGACGCGCGTCGCCTCGACCCCGACTTCGCGATGGCGGCCTGGGGCGAGGCCATGACGCACAACCACCCGATCTGGCAGCGCCAGGACCGCGAGGCCGCCCGGTCAGCTCTGGCCGACGTGCCAGTCGAAGGGCTCACGTCGCGTGAGGCGGCGTACCTGGCCACGGTGGGCGTGCTGTTCGGAGACGGCGACAAGGAGGCGCGCGACGACCAGTACGCTCAGGCCATGCAGCGGCTGGCGGAGACCTACCCCGACGACCTCGACGCCCGAGCGTTCTACGCGCTCTCGATCTTGGGCACGGCCCACGAGGGCCGCGACTTCACGACCTACATGCGGGCCGCGGCCGTCGCCGAGGAGGTGTTCGACGAGAACCCGCGCCACCCGGGCGCGGCCCACTACCTCATCCACGCCTACGACGACCCGGTCCACGCGCCGCTCGGGCTCCGCCCGGCCCGGGTGTACGCCGAGATCGCGCCGTCCGCGAGCCACGCGCTCCACATGCCGAGCCACATCTATCTCGCGCTCGGGCTGTGGGACGACGTGGCGACGATGAACGAGCGGAGCTTCTTGGCGGCCAAGGCCGGGACCGACCGCCGCGGGCAGCCACTCAACGGCCACGGCTGGCACGCCCTGTGGTGGTGGCACTACGCCGCGACTCAGCTCGGCGACGTCGCGCTCGCCCGCGAGTTGTACGACCAGACGGTGGCCCTGGCGGGGGACGCGCCCGACGAGACCGCCGCGGCGCACCTGGCCCGGATCCGCGCGCAGCAAGTCCTGGGAGCCGGCGACGCCGACGCGGTGTCGGTGGGCGAGGGCTTCGAGGCGGCGACCGTCTACGACGCCTACGTCGACGGCCTGCTCGCGACGGCCCACGGGGAGCCGAGCGCTGGACAGGCGGCGCTCGACGCGGTGACCCACTTCGCCGACCACGGGGACCGCTGGTCCGACCGCGCGGCGGCCTTGCAGGTCGAGGCGTCGCTCCGCCGTTCCCAAGGCGACGACGAGGCTGCGCTCGCGCTGCTCCGCCAAGCCGCCGAGATCGAGGAGGCCGCTCCCCTCATGTTCGGGCCGCCGGCCCCCGTCATCCCGTCGCACGAGATGTTGGGGCTCACGCTGCTGGACCTGGACCGGCCGGACGAGGCGGCCACCGCGTTCGAGGCGGCGCTCCGCCGCGCGCCCAACCGCCGGCAGTCCGTCGAGGGCCTGGCGCGAGCGCGGGGGACGACCCGGGCCGAGGACGCGCCGGAAGCCGGTGTCCAAGGCGAGTAAAGAGCGCGAATCCCGCTCGGGGAAGGAACGGGGCTCGTGCCCCGGGATACCGGCAGGCCCCAACCCCGGCCGCCCCTTGACCCCGTCGTTCGACCGCACCGAGCTCCCCTCCGGCGTCCGCGTCCTCACCGAGACCATCCCGTCCGTCGGCTCCGTCGCCGTCGGGGCGTGGGTCGATGCCGGGAGCCGAGACGAGATGGAGGCCGAGGGTGGCATCACCCACTTTATCGAGCACATGGTGTTCAAGGGGACGCGGCGCCGGCGCGGGTACCTCATCAACCAGCGGATGGAGTCGGTGGGGGGCTACCTCAACGCGTTCACGTCGAAGGAGCACACGTGCTTCTACGCCCGCGGCCTGAGCGAGCACCTGGGCCGCGGCCTGGAGACGGTCCTCGACTTGGTCACCCAGCCGACGCTGCCGCCGCGCGAGATCGAGAAGGAGAAGGACGTCGTGGTCGAGGAGATCAAGATGTACGAGGACGCCCCCGAGGACCACGTCTTCGACCACTACGAGGCGGCGCTCTACCCGGACCACCCCCTCGGTCGGCCGGTCATCGGGACGCCCGAGTCGGTCCGCTCGTTTAGCCAGGAGGACCTGGCGCGCTACATCACCCAACACTACGTGCCCGACCGGCTGGTCGTGTCCGTGGCCGGCAACGTCCGCCACGCCGACGTCGTCCGCAAGGTGGAGCAGCTGCTCGCCGACTTCGAGCGGGGGCCGAACCCGACCCAGCGACGGCCCTCGACGGCCTACCAGCCCGTCGACGTCGTGGTCGAGCGGCCGATCCAGCAGGCCCACCTCGTCCTCGGCACGCGCGCGTTCGGCGCCCGCGACGACCGGCGGACCACGTTGTCGGTCCTCAACACGATCCTGGGCGGGGGCATGTCGAGCCGGCTCAACCAGAACATCCGTGAAAAGTACGGGTGGTGCTACTCGGTCTACTCGTTCGTCAACGTCCAGACGGACTCGGGCGACTTGGGCGTCTACATCGGGACGGACCCGAGCCGCGTCGACCGCTCGCGCGCGCTGATCGAGCGCGAGCTGGCCAAGCTGGCCGAGACGGCCGTGAGCGACCGGATGCTGACGCGCGCCAAGCACCAGCTCAAGGGCTCGATCGTGTTGGGGCTCGAGAGCACGTCGAACCGGATGCAGCGGCTGGGCCGCGTCGAGCTGGTGTACGGCCGGCTGACGACGGTCGACGAGGTGATCGACGAGATCGACGCCGTGACGGCGGAGGGCGTCCGCGAGCTGGCCGCCGAGCTGTTCGCCCCGGGCCGGCTGAGCTCGGCCGTGCTCCTGCCCAGCGACCTCGGCTAGGCGGCCCGTGGCCGTGGGCCGCGGGCCGCGCGATCTTTGGCCGACGGCCGCACGTCCTGCGCGCCTCCCCACTCCGACTCACCGACCTACCGACATGGCCTTCCGCTTTACCGACCGTCCCGTCCTCGTCACCGGCGGGGCCGGCTTTATCGGCTCCCACGTGGCCGACCGCCTGCTCGAAGAGGGCTGCCGGGTCCACGTCTTGGACGACCTGTCCGGCGGCGTCCGGGAGAACGTGCCCGAGGGGGCCACCTTCCACGAGGTCGACATCCGGTCCGACGAGGTGGCCGCGCTGTTCGAGGAGCACCGCTTCGCCGCGCTGTGTCACCTGGCGGCCCAGATGGACGTCCGCCGCTCCGTGGCCGACCCCCGGTTCGACGCCGACGTCAACGTGCTCGGCCTGCTCAACCTTTTGGAGGCCGGGCGCGAGAACGGCCTTGAGAAAGTCGCCTTCGCTTCGACGGGCGGCGCCATCTACGGCGAGCCGGACCCGAGCGTCAACAACGGCGGCCCGCAGCCGGAGAGCCACCCGACGCTGCCGATGTCGCCGTACGGGATCACCAAGCTGGTCAGCGAGCACTACCTCCGGTTCTACGGCGAGACCTACGGGATGGAGGCCGCCGCGCTCCGGTTCGGCAACGTCTACGGGCCGCGCCAGAACCCGCACGGCGAGGCCGGCGTGGTGGCCATCTTCGCCCAGCGGCTCCTCCGTGGCCAAGACATCACGATCAACGGCGAGGGGACGCAAACGCGCGACTACGTGTTCGTCGGCGACGTCGTCCGCGCGTTCGTCGCCGCGCTGGGCCGCCAAGGCTCGGGCATCTTCAACGTCGGCACCGGGGTCGAGACGGACGTGAACCAGCTGTTCCGCCACATCAACACGTTCACGGGCGCGGGCGCCGAGGAGCGCCACGGGCCGGCCAAGCCAGGCGAGCAGCAGCGGAGCGTCTTGGACATCTCGCGCACGTCCGAGGTGCTGGATTGGCTGCCCGAGGTCGATGTCGCGCGTGGGTTGGAGGAGACCGTCGACTGGTTCAAGGAGCGCGAGTAGGGCGTGACGCCGGCCGGCGGCCCCCGGCGGACGCCCGTCGCTCCGCTCAGCGGCGGGGCGTCCATCGCCGAGGGCTGGTCGGGGTTGGGTTTCACAATCCGACCCCCTCTCTCGTGTCGTCATCCCCGCGAAGGCGGGGATCCGGGGCGCCAGGGCACACCGCCGCTCGTTGCTCTGGACCCCGCCTTCGCGGGGACGACGTGGGTGGGGGATCTGAGGTGGGGCCTCGCGCGCGAGCCTTCCCTCGTCAGCCTTCGGGGGGGCCAGCTTTCCGAGTTGGGAGCGCAGCGACGCGCCGGAAGGCGAGAGGCCCGGGTCGCGTTCGCTCACCCCTCGGGAGACGCCCACGTTCGGCGCACGACGCTCGGCCTGGCGCCGTAGCTTCTGCAAAGCCGTCCCCCCACATGCTCCGCGTCCAGCTCGACCAGTTCGAGGGCCCGCTCGACCTCCTGCTCTTCTTTATCCGGCGGGACGAGATCGACGTCCACGACATCCCGATCGCCCGGATCGCGGACGAGTACCTCGAAGCCGTCCGGGTGCTGGAGCACGTCGACCTGGACGCCGCGGCCGACTTTATCTACACGGCCGCGCTCCTCATCCAGATCAAGGCGCGGATGCTGATGCCGCGGCCGGACCTCGACGACGAGGGCGAGCCGATCGACCCGCGGAGAGAGCTGGTCGAGCGGTTGATCGAGTACGTCCGCTACAAGGAGGCGGCGGGCGCGATGGCCGGCCGGTTCGAGGCCCGCCAGCGGCTGCGCACGCGCGGCCAGGCGGCCGACGAGCGGGACCGGCTCTCGACCCCGACCGACGTGACGTACCGGGCGACCATCTTCGACCTGGTGAAGGCGCTCGGGGCCGCCCTCGACCGGTCGGCGGCCCAGGCGGAGGTCGCCCGACATGAGGTCGAGCGGGAGGCGTTCGCGCTCGACGTCCAGCGGGCGTGGCTGCTGGCGCGGCTGGCCGAGGGCGGCGCGTCGTTCCGGGCGCTCGTCGCTCGGCGCAGCAAGCCGTTCGTGATCGTCACGTTCCTGGCCGTGCTCGACCTGGCCCAGCGCCAGGCCGTCCGCCTGGTGTTCGGGCTCGACCCCCAGGACTTCGCCGTCGAGCCCGTCGACGGCGTGGCGTCTGTCGACGACCTCGATTCTCCGCTCGCGGCGGCCGCCTGATCATGGAGACGCGCTACACCTCCGACACGTTCGACCAGGCCGTCGAGGCCCTCGTGTTCGCCAGCGACGTCCCGCTCCGGACGGAGGACGTGGCCCGGGCGTACGGCGAGGTGACCGGCGTCGACGTGGAGGCGGGCGCGGTGGAGGAGGCGGTCGGCCGGCTCAACCGTGCCTACCGGCAGGGCGGGCGGGCGTTTCGGATCCAGCGGTGGGCCGGCGGGCTGCGGATGGCGACGGTCGAGGAGGTCCACCCGTTCGTCCGGGCCCTGTTCGAGCACGACGAGGCGAGGCGGCTGTCGCGGTCACTCTTGGAGACACTGGCCGTTATTGCATACAAACAACCCGTCACCCGCCCCGAGGTCGACCACGTCCGCGGCGTCAACTCGGACTACGCCTTGCGTCAGCTCTTGGAGCGCGACTTCGTGACCATCGCGGGGCGAGGGGAGGGGGTGGGCCGGCCGCTCTTGTACGCCACGACGGACCGGTTCCTCGACCAGTTCGGGCTCGACGGCCTGGGCGACCTCCCGACCCCGCGCGAGATCGACGAGATCCTGGCCGACCCGGCCTTCAACCGCGAACGGGCGTCGCTCTTGGCCGAGCTCGCCACACCCACCTCCCCCGATGTCGAAGCGGACGCCTAACAACGACTCCGTCCGCCGCCGCCACCAAGCCGAGCGGCGCCAGCGCCAGGCCGACGTCGGGGCGGCCCCGCGGCCCGACCCCGAGGGGCCGGTCCGGCTCAATAAGTTCTTGGCCCGTGCTGGCGTCGCCGCCCGCCGCGAGGCGGACGAGATCATCGCGGCCGGCCGCGTCACGGTCAACGGCGCCGTCACCACCGAGATGGGGGTCAAGGTGTCGCCCGACGACCGCGTCACGGTCGACGGCCAGCCCGTCCGGCCGACCGACCTCGCCTACATCCTGCTCAACAAGCCGCTCGACACGCTGACGACGGTCACCGACGACCGCGGTCGCCAGACCGTCTTGGACCTGGTCTCGATCCCGGGCCGGCTCAAGTCGGCCCTGTTCCCCGTCGGCCGGCTCGACAAGGACACGACGGGCGCGCTGCTGCTCACGACCGACGGCGAGCTGGCGCACCGCCTGATGCACCCGAGCCACGGGGCCAAAAAGCTCTACCTCGTCGAGGTCGACACGCCGCTGACGGACTCCGACCTCGACCGGCTCCGCCAGGGCGTCGACCTGGACGACGGGCCCGCCCGGGCCGACCACGCCGCGTTCGTCGACGACGACCGCCGGCGGTTCGGGCTCCAGCTCCACGAGGGCCGCAACCGCCAGGTCCGCCGGATGGCCGAGGCGATCGGCCGCCGCGTCGTCACGCTCGACCGGGTCGGCTACGCCGGCCTCGACCTCGCCGACTTGCGCCGGGGCCGCTGGCGCCGCCTGGAGCCGCACGAGGTCAACACGCTCCGCCGTTCCGTCAAGCTCAAACCCGTCGTGTTCTAGGGCAAGCGGCAAGGGGCATGAGGCAAGGGAAGTCCTTGCGGTCGCCCCTTGCCCCGTGCCCCATCCCCCTTGCCTCAATGAATAAGATCGCTTACGAAGGGCTCACCTACGACGACGTGCTGCTGGTGCCGGCGCGGAGCGGCGTGATGCCGCGCGAGGTGAACCCGGCCACGCGGCTGACGCGGAACCTGTCGCTCGCCATCCCGCTCGTCTCGGCGGCGATGGACACCGTCACCGAGGCCGACCTGGCCATCGCGATGGCGCGCGAGGGCGGCGTCGGCGTGCTGCACAAGAACATGCCGCCCGAGCTCCAGGCCCGCGAGGCCCGCCGCGTCAAGCGGAGCGAGTCGGGCATGATCTTGGACCCCGTCGTGCTCCGCCCCGACGACACCGTCGGCGACGCCCGAGGCCGGATGGCGCGCTACTCCATCGGCGGGATCCCCATCGTCGACGGCGACCGCCGGCTGGTCGGCATCGTGACGAACCGGGACCTGCGGTTCCAGCCCGACAACGACGTCGTCCTCCGCGACATCATGACGACCGAGGGACTGGTGACGGCGCCCGTCGGCACGACGCTCGAGCTGGCGGAGGCCATCTTGCAGGAGCACAAGATCGAGAAGCTGCCCGTGACCGACGACGCGGGCTTTCTCCAGGGGCTCATCACGTTCAAGGACATCCAGAAAAAGAAGAAGCACCCGCACGCGGCCAAGGACGAGTTCGGGCGGCTCCTGGTCGGCGCGGCCGTCGGCGTGACGCCGGACACGCCCGAGCGCGTCGCGGCGCTCGCCGAGGCCGGGACCGACTTCGTCGTCGTCGACACGGCGCACGGCCACTCCGAAGGCGTCCTCCAGATGGTCGAGCGGATCAAGGCCGACTTCGACGGGCTCGACGTGATCGCGGGCAACGTGGCCACGCCCGAGGGCACCGAGGACCTGATCCTGGCCGGCGCCGACGCGGTGAAGGTGGGCATCGGTCCGGGCTGCTTCGCGGCCGGCACCCGTGTGCTGATGGCCGACGCGACCTACAAGGACATCGAGGACGTGCAGGCCGGGGACCGGGTCCTCAACATGGACGGCCGCCCGGTGACGGTCGTCCGGGCGTGGTGCACGGGCGTCCGGGAGGTGATCGCCGTCCGGCACACGGGCGGACTCCGCGAGACCGTCGTCACGCCGGACCACCGCTACTTCGTGGGCGACCTCGACACGGTCGCTCCCGCCACGGTGACGTCTCGGGGCTACGCGAACGTGCTCGTCACGCCGACGCGACGGGGCACGTCGAAGCTCCGCTGGAAGGAGGTCGGCGGGCCGGGCCGCCACGCGTTCCTGTTCCCGCGGCGGCTCGCGTTCGAGCTCCCGGACACGTTCACCATCGACCTCCGCGACTTCGCCGTGCGGACGGAGCGGCAGCTCGACCGCTACCGCACGACGATTACGCCCGGCTACGACCTCGGCTTCCTGCTCGGTCTGTTCCTGGACGACGGACACGCGTTCATCGCCCCGAACCGGAACTCGGAGGTAGGCCGGGTCTCGTGGACCCTCAACGCCCGAGACGGCGCGCTCGCGGAGGAGGTGGCCGACCGGGTCGAGGCCGTGACGGGCGTGCGGCCGTCGGTAGAGGGCCGAGGGAGCGTGTTTCGCATCCACCTGTACTCGCTTCAGTGGGCGCGCCTGCTGGCCCTGCTCGGGAAGCGCGACGACAAGCACCTGCCCTCTCGGTTCCTGTGCCTCGACCGGGCGTACCTGCGCGGGCTGTTCGACGGGCTCGTCGCCAGCGACGGGCACGTCGCGGCCGACGGGCGAATCGGATTCCGCAACACGTCGCCGCGGCTGGCCGAGCTGTTCAACGTGCTGTGTATGCTTGTCGAGGGGAGCGCCCCGAACTCTCGCCGAGAGGCGCCGACCGCTGGGGGGCTCGACGGCGTCCGCAACGAGGACTGCCTGCCGTCGTACGTCTCGCGCCTCAACGTGTCGCACGAGAAGCGCCACCTGGACCGATTCCACGTCGTGAAGTCGCTCGGCTGGCGGCCGCTCGGGGTGGCCGTGCCCGTGTACGACATCGAGGTCGACTGCCCGACTCACAGCTTCATCGCCGACAACGCCGTCGTCCACAACTCGATCTGCACCACACGTGTCGTGGCCGGCGTCGGCGTGCCCCAGCTGACGGCCATCCTGCGGTGTGCCGAGGCGGCCCGCCGCTACGACGTCCCGCTCATCGCCGACGGCGGGATCAAGCAGACCGGCGACATCCCCAAGGCCTTGGCGGCGGGCGCGTCGACGGTCATGGTCGGCGGCCTGTTCGCGGGCGTCGACGAGAGCCCGGGCGACACGGTGCTCTACGAGGGCCGCCGCTACAAGAACTACCGCGGGATGGGCTCGCTCGGGGCGATGGAGGCCGGCTCGAAGGACCGCTACTTCCAGGACGCCGAGGACGACCTCAAGAAGCTCGTGCCTGAGGGCATCGAGGGGCGCGTGCCCTACAAGGGGTTCCTGTCCGAGATCACCTACCAGATGGTCGGCGGGCTGCGGGCGGCGATGGGCTACTGCGGCTGCGCGACGGTCCCCGAGCTCCAGGAGCGGGCCCAGTTCGTCCGCATCACGGGCGCGGGGTTGAAGGAGAGCCACCCTCACGACGTCACGATCACCCAGGAGTCGCCCAACTACTCGACGCGCTCGTGAGCCCGCGCATCGATATGCTCCGCCAGCTCGCGGCGGCCCAGGGCGCCGACGCCGTCGCGATCGCGCACCCGCCGGATCTGCGGTGGGCCGTCGGGTTCACGGGCTCGAACGGGCTCTTGCTGGTCTCCGAGCGGGCCGCGCACTTCGTCACCGACGGCCGCTACACGTCGCAGGCCCGGGCCGAGGTGTCGGGCGCCGACGTCTCGGTCGCTGACGGGGCGCTCGACACGTGGGCCGCCGAGCACGACCTGTGGGAGGGCGCCCGCCGGGCCGTCGTCCAGGCCGAGCACGTGACGATGGCGGCCTTCGATCGCCTGCGCGACGCGTTCCCGGACGTGGCCTTCGTCCCCACGAGGGACCTGCTCTCCCAGGCTGTGGCGACGAAGACCGACGCCGAGGTCGACGCGGTCCGCCAGGCGCAGGCGCTGACGTGCGAGGTGTTCGAGGCCGTCCTCCCGATGATCGGGCCCGGCGTCACCGAGCAGGCGCTCGCGGCCGAGGTCGTGTACCAGCACCTCCGGCGGGGCGCCTCGGCGATGGCCTTCGAGCCCATCGTGGCCGCCGGTCCCCGCGGCGCGCTCCCGCACGCGCGGCCGTCGTCGCGCGCGCTGGCGCCGGGCGACTTGGTCGTGATGGACATGGGCGGCGTGCTCGACGGGTTCTGCTCGGACCTGACGCGGACCGTCGCGCTCGGCGACCCGGGCGAGGTCGCGACGGCGGCCTACGACACGGTCCGCCGGGCGCAGCGGGCGGCCATCGACGCGGCGCGTGCCGGGATGACGGGACGGGCGCTCGACACCGTTGCGCGCGACGTGATCGCGGCCGACGGGCTTGGCGAGTACTTCTCGCACAGCCTGGGCCACGGCGTCGGGATCGAGGTCCACGAGTGGCCCCGGCTGTCCCAACAGGTCGAGCACGTGCTGCCGGCCGGGGCGACCGTGACCATCGAGCCGGGCGTCTACCTCCCGGACCGCTTCGGCATCCGCATCGAGGACGTGGTCGTGCTCCGGGACGGCGGGGCCGAGACCTTGTCGCCGCTGCCGACGGACCTGCTGACGGTCTAGTGCGGGTCACGTTCGTCCTCCCCGCGCCGATCCGCATCCCGATGGGCGGCGCGGCCGTCGTGTACCGCCACGCGGGGGCCCTCGCCGCTCGCGGCCACCAGGTGACTGTCGTGTCTCCGGAGCAGACGGCGCCGGGCCTCCGCGGGCGAGCGCTGCGATGGGCCGTCGGCGTGCGGGACGCGGTCCACGGAGTGACTCGGGAGCCGTACTACTCGGCGCCGGACGTCCGCAGCCTGATCGTCTCCCACGTCGACGCGGCGTCGATGCCGGCCGGCGACGTCGTCGTGGCCACGGGCGTGCAGACGTCGCGCCCCGTCGCGGCGCTGCCCAGGTCGGCCGGGGTGCCGGTCTACTTTATCCAGGGCGACGAGACGTTCGCGGACCCGTCGGCGCGCGAGACGTGGCACCTGCCGATGGCGCGTGTGACCTGTGCCGAGTGGCTGGCCGACGAGGTCCGGCGGGCCGGGGAGGAGGTTGTGGCCGTCGTGCCCAACGCCATCAACCCGGACGAGTTTGGGGTCGACACGCCGGTCGCCGACCGACGTCCCCACGTCGTCGCGCTGTACCACCGGCACCCGGTCAAGGGGCCCGACGTGCTGATTGCGGCGCTCGATCGGATCCGGCAGTCGAGGCCCGACGTCGGGGCGAGTGTGTTCGCGGCGCGCCCCCCATCGCACCGTCTGCCTGACGACGTGGAGGTGCTCGTCCGTCCCACGCAAGTGGCGCTCCGTGGGCTTTACAACCGGTCGTCGGTCCTGCTGCACCCGAGCCGGAGCGAGGGGTGGCCGCTCGTGCCGATGGAGGCGGCCGCGTGTGGATGTGCCGTTATTGCATCCAGCAACAAAGGTATCCTGGAGTACCTCGCGGACGGAGTCTCGATGGCCGCCGCCCCGGTGGGGGACGGGGACGCACTGGGCAACGCCGCCCTCACCGTCCTCGCCGACGACGCCCTCCGCCAGCGCCTCGCCGAGGCGGGACGGCAAGCCGTCACACGGCTGTCCTGGTCGGAGGCCGCCGACCGCTTGGAAGCGGCCCTCCACGCCGTCGTGACCGACCGATGACGTCTGTCGTCGTCCCTGTCTTCAACGGAGCCCACGTCCTGCCGACCACGCTCCCGGCGGTGCGTGCGCTGGAGAGCGTCGACGAGGTGGTCTACGTCGACGACGGGTCGACCGACGACACGCCGGGCCTGCTCGCGGCGGCCGACGGAATCCGGGTCGTGAGGATGCCGGAGAACCGAGGGCGCTCGGCGGCTCGCAACGCCGGAGTCGCGGCCTCCCGGGGCGACATGATCGTTTTCTTCGACGTCGACGTCGAGCCCCCGCCGGCTGGTGCCGACGCCTTGGTGACCGCGGTCGGCCTCGCCGGGGCGGTCGCCGCGGTCGCCCGTCTCGACCCGGTCCTCGACCTCCCGAGCGATCCGTTCCAGGATTACGTCGGCCACCACCCACGCGGGCCGTCGGCGGAGCGGAGGCCCGGCGACCGCGTCGACTGGCGGTTCTTCCTGTCCGGCACCTGCGCCGTCCGCCGCCGCGCGCTCCTTGCGGCCGGCGGGTTCCCCGAGGACATCGCGTACGGGGAGGACGTGGCCCTGGCGTGCCGGCTCGCGTCCGCCCACCCCGACGGACTGCGGCTGGCGGACGCGACGGTCCGGCTCCACGATTTGGGAGACCTCGATCGGGCTCTCCGCCACGCCGCGGAGTTCGGAGCGGGCGCGGCGCGGTTCGAGGGCGAGTGCCCTAGCGGCGCCCTCGAGCGGTTCCGTCGGGCCGGCGCTGCGAGCGCGCTGGCGTCGGCGGCCGTCCCCACCCTCCGCGTCCTCGTCGACACGCTCGGCCCGGGTCCCGGCCGGCGTCACGCGGTTCGGTACCTTCTGGCGTCCACCGCGCTGCGCGCCGCCCGTCGTGCCTGAGTACCACCGTCCGCGGCGTCTCTCGACGGTCGGCGAGGTCTGCGACGCGGCGGTCTCGCTCGTGGTCAGCGCCGGGTGGTCCGACGCCGACACCACCCGCGTGGCGCTCGTGGTTGGGGAGGCGATCTCGAACTCGGTCGAGCATGGCACGGGCGACGACGTCTCGATCCACCTCGACCTCGACGGCGACGCCCTCCACGTCCAGGTCGCCGACGACGGGCCGGGCCCCGACCCCTCCCGACTCGATCGGTCCACGTTGCCCGCCGACCCGTTCTCGACCGACGGCCGCGGCCTGTTCATCCTCCACCGCCTCGCCGACGACATCGGGACAGACGCGTCCGGCGCCCTGTGGCTGACCGTCCGGTCTCGCTCGTGACACGACGGTGGGGGCCGCTCGCCGTCGGCGCCGCGCTCGTCCTGGGGATGGTGTGGACCGCCCGCATTCCGGAGGCCGGCGCTGGATGGCGGTTCGCGTTCGTCGGGCTCCACCTCGCCGCGTCCGCCGGCCTGGTCCTCTACCTCCGGACGGCGTCCATCACGCTGCGCCAGCTGCTCGTCACCGCCGTCCTCCTGCGGCTGCTGGCGCTCCCCATGCTGCCGACGCTCTCGGACGACGGCTACCGCTACCTGTGGGACGGGCTCGTCGCGGTCGAAGCGGGCGTGTCGCCGTACGCGCTCCGTCCGTCCTCCTCGGCGCTCGCGGCGTGGCACGACGAGGTGGTGTTCGAGCGGATGAACTCGCCCGAGTACTACTCGGTCTACCCTCCGGCCTCGCAGGCGGTGTTCCAACTGTCGGCGGTGGCCTACCGACCGTTCGGGTGGATGGCCGCGTGGTGGGCGATGAAGGGGCTTTTGCTGGTGGCCGAGCTCGTCGGGGTCGTCGCGCTCGCGCGGTGGGCGGGACCGACGCGAGCGGCGCTGTACGCATGGAGCCCCCTAGCCGTCATCGAGATTGCGGGGCAGGGACACACCGAGGCCCTCGTCGTCGGAGGCCTCGGGTTGGTCCTGGGAGCCGGCCTGTGGGCGTTTCCGTGGGCGTCCATCGGCGCGACGGTCGCGGGACTCGCCAAGCTGTACCCGCTGGCGCTGCTGCCCGCGACATGGCGCCGAGAGGGGAGGGCCGGGGTCGCTGCCTCCCTCGTGATCGCCGGAGCGTTGGGAGCCGCCGTGTGGTCTCCGGGGTCTCTTGGCCACGTCCGAGAGTCGCTCGGCCTGTTTTATGGGACGTTCGACGAGTACGCCGCTCCCTATCGGATCGTCAAGTCTGCCCTGTTCCCGTTTGTGGGCGAGGACGCTGGGCGTGTGGCGAGCCTCGGACTGGGCACGGTGCTCCTCGCAGCAATCGGCTGGGCTTTGGTGGGCGACGACGGAACAGCCAGATCGATGTGGGCGGTGGTAATGGTTGTCACCGTCGGGTTCGTGCTGACGACGGCCACGTTCCATCCGTGGTACGGACTTCCCGTTCTCTTTTTAATTCCGTTATTGGAATCTAAATCCATCTTGTGGCTGACGGTCCTCACGAGCGCATCTTACGTGACTTACGTCGTGCCCGAGGTCGACGTCGTGGTCCTCGCCCTCGGGTGGGGTGGTGCCCTCTTCCTATGGAGAGTGGACCTGGCGGCGTGGCTCTCGGGAGTGGGGCCAGGGCGAGACGGCGTCGAGAAGTCGTTGGGGCGTCGTCTCTGAAGCGTCCAGCCAGAGCGCGTCGGGGTACCGCTTGTACCACGTGAGTTGGCGCTTGGCGTACCGGCGCGTGTTGCGCTGGATCAGCCGGACTCCCTCCTCGACCGACCGGTCCCCGCTCAGGACGGGGAGTAGCTCCCGATAGCCGATGGTCGACTCGAGAGTTGACCGCGATTCCGGGCCAAGAGAGGCCGCCGAGGCCACTTCCTCTAGCAGTCCGGCCTCCATCATCCGAACGACTCGGGCGTCGATCCGGCGATACAACTCGTCCCGCGGCCTCGTCAGAATGACCAGGATAGACGGGACCGGCGGATGTCGCCGGTCCGACCAATATGAGGAGGGCCGCCTCCCCGTCTCCCGCCAGATGCCGACCCACCGCACCATCCGATGCGTCTTGCTCGCGTCGAGCGTCGACGCGGCTTCAGGATCGGCCACCACGAGCTCTCGGAACAGTCTCTCCGCGCCGCCCGGAGTCGCCGTTTCGGCCAGCAACTCAGCCTCCAGCTCAGGCGACACGGCTGGCAGGTCAGCGAGTCCGTTGACGAGGGCGTCGACGTAGAGCGTCGACCCTCCTACGACGACTGCGGGACGTCCTCCTATTTGAATATCCGTTATAGCAGTTTTTGCCAGAGAAAGAAACTGGCCTGCAGAGAAACGAGCGCCGAGGTCCGCGAGGTCAAGGAGTCGATAGGGGACCTCCGATCGGTCCGCCTCCGTGGGCTTCGCAGTTCCGATCGAGAGTCCTCGGTAGATCTGCCGGCTGTCAGCGGAAACGATCTCCGCACCGACTCCGAGGGCCACCGCGTGCGCAAGAGACGACTTGCCGACTGCGGTCGGTCCTGCGATGACGAGGGCTGGCGTCACGGAAGAGCGTTCCAAGCGCCCATGCCCCCCCGAAGCGAGACGGCTCGGAACCCGCGCTCTCGAAGGATCTGAGCCCCTCGTGCCGACCGACCGCCGGAGGCACAGTAGACCACAATTTCTCGCTCACGAACGTCGTCGAGTTCGAAGGCTCGAACGTCGAGCTGGCCCAAGGGCAACAGACGACCCCCGATGTGGTCCGCGTGATGCTCGGCGGCTTCCCTGACATCGACTAAGATGGGGCTCCCGGACTCCATCCGTGCTCGGAGCTCGGAGACGGTGACCTCGGTTGGTGCGTCGTGACGCGGCTCGGACGGCGGGTGGCCAGCTCCGCAAGCGAGGCACATGGGGTCGCGCTCGACCGCGATCTCTCGGAACTCCATCGCTAACGTGTCGACCAGCAGAAGCCGCCCGACGAGCGACGACCCCATTCCCAGGATCAGCTTGATGGCCTCCGCGGCTTGGATCGTCCCGAGCAGAGACGGGACAACGCCTAGTACTCCTCCGTCCTCGCAGTTCGGAATGAGACCGGGCGGAGGCGGATCGGGGAACAGACACCGATAGCACGGCCCCGTTTCCGTCCCGAACACGGAGGCCTGACCCGAAAACTGACTCACAGAGGCAAAGACCGTCGGCGTCTGGGTCCGTACGGAGGCGTCGTTGACCGCGTACCGGGTCGAGAACGTGTCCGACCCATCCAAGACGAGGTCGTACGCCCCGATTCGCTCCTCTGCATTGGAGGCCGTCAGGCGCTCCTCGTGAGCGTCGACTCGGATCGTCGGATTGATCTGGAGCAGACGGTCGCGAGCGGCAACAATCTTTGGTTTGCCAATGTCTTCTGTTGAATACAGTGTCTGCCGGTGCAGGTTGGTAATGTCCACGTGGTCGAACTCCACAATTCCGAGTCGTCCTACTCCAGACGCAGCAAGATGGTGCAGCGCTGGAGCGCCCAGGCCGCCGGCTCCGATCACGAGCACCGACGCCTCGGCCAGCCGCTTTTGACCCTCGGTCCCTACTTGCGAGAGCTTGATCTGCCGTGCGTACCGGAGGGTGTCTTGGGCCGTCATCGCTTGGAATCGAGAAAGTGCAGAACGACACGTGCCGCGTTTCTTCCGGATGCACCCATGATTCCACCCCCGGGGTGCATGCTGGCTCCCGTTAAGAACAGGCCGTCGACGGGCCCTTTGTAATCGCTAAGCGACAGCGAGGGGCGCAGACTGAACATCTGGTCGATGGTCATCTCGAGGTGCATCACGTTCCCACGGAACAGTCCGAGTTCTCGTTCGAGCCACAGGGGGTGCTGGAAAAGCTGGCCGACCACCGAGGCTTTGGTCCCCGGGGCGTAGGGCTCGAACGTGTCTAGGATTCGTTCGGCCACCTCGTCGCCGATGTCGTCCCACCCGCGGTCCCCGGTCAGCTCGTAGGGGAAGTACTGAGCCCACAGCCAGAGCACCTCGCTACCCGGTGGCGCCAGCGTATCGTCCACGGCTGAGAAGCTCATCGCGACGATCGGTGGGTCGGCAGCGGGTTGGCCCTTGAGGAAGTCGGCGTAGGCGTCGTGGATCTGCTGGCGGTCGCGGCAGACGAGTTGGAGGGCGGTCCGCGCTTCGAGTCCAGGAGCGGCCGCGTACTCGAGGGGTTTGTCGAGCGCCAGTCTCAAAATGGCTCCAAACCCATTCCCGACGCGCATCGAGTCCGCATCGGCCGGGCGGTGTTCGGCGGGGAGCAGCTTGTCGAGCGTCTCCAGAATGTGGGTCCCGGACAGGACCGCTCGCGCCGTGACGACGGTCCCACAGGTCTCGACCCCCACGACTCGGTGTCCACGAACAACCAGCCGGTCGACGGGGGACGACGTGAACACGTCGCCTCCGTGGGCACGAATCATCGCCGCGAGTGCCTTGGTCAAGCCACCAGACCCTCCCCGCGGACGAGCCACGCCGCTCTCGTGGTAGAGGGGGTGCCACAAAAGGAAGGGCGCACTCAGAGTCTCCGTGGGAGGGGGGCCGCTCTGGGCCGCCATCCAAACGAGGGGCGTCTTAACCTTCTCCTCTGTAAAGAACTGGTCGACCACTTCTCCATACGGGCGCATGATGACAGAGAGGGCACTCTGCCAGTCGATGTCTGCGGATGATCCGAATGCGAACTTTTTTCCTAGCTCCAGGGGGCTCGGCGACGAAAGGAAGACATCGCGCACCGTTTGGGAGAAGGGAGCCCACGTGTCGACAAAGCTCCGGTATCTCTCGCCCTCACCTGGGAACTGACGGTCAAGGCCTTGACACGTCTGGTCCACATCTCTGTAGATAAAGACAGACGTGTCGTCTTCGTAAGGAGCGAAGAACAGAGGGTCGAGTTCGAGATACTCCAGCCCGTAGTCGTACAACCCAAGTTCCTCGATGATTGGCGTAAGCCGGATCAAAATGTGGGCGGAACCTCCGAGATCGAACTGGTAGCCGGGCAGGTGCTCGACGGTGGAGACCGCGCCGCCGACCACGGATCGGCGCTCGAAAACCCCCACTCGGTATCCGGCTTTGGCCGCATACGCCGCCGAGATCAGGGCGTTGTGGCCGGCGCCGACGACGATAAGATCGTAATCCATTTAGAGGTCGATAAAGTCCGCTGCGCTGTTCGCGAGTCGGTCTCGTTGGTGAACGTACCGCATCGTTGTCTCGATGCTTTTGTGCCGAGCGTGGGCCTGGACCTGCTGGAGCGAGGCGCCACCCTCGATGGCCAGCGTGCAGCCCGTGTGGCGGAGCGTGTGGGCCCCAACTCGCGCCGATACGCCGGCAGCCTCGCCAAGCTTGCGAACGATCTTATAGATAGACGAACCCGACAACCGCCGTCCCCTCGATTGGTTCGTCGAGAACGAGCGCCAGATCGGACCGGATGTGTACCCCTGAGTGCTGACAAAGTCTGACAACAGGTCGGCGACCCGGTCGGGGATTTTGACGATTTGGTTCGAGCCGCCTTTGGCTTGACGGATCGTCAGTACGGTGTGAGCGCCCGAGCGGCTGAGGTCTTCGACGTTCATGGAGGAGGCCTCCGAACGTCGCAGAACACAGTTCAGGAGCGTCGATACGAGCGCGTAGTCTCGGACTCCCGTGTCGCGCGAGAGGTCCACGGCGTCGAGTATGGCGGTGGCCTGTTCCCGAGTCAGGACCGTCACCAGCTGGTCGCTCGCGGCAGACGCGCGGACCTTCCGAACGAGGTGGCGATCGGCCGGGTTGAGATCGAGAAACCCGAGGGCTGTGAGCCACGCAAAGAAGCCCCGCAAGGATGCGAGAAAGCGCTTCTGGGTGGCCGGGCTCTTTCCGTCGGCTTGGAGACGGGCCAACGACGTGTTGACATCTGAGAACGTGACCGTCGACGCAAGCTCTAGCGTGACCGTCGGAGTGCCAAAAAACGTTTCGATGTCCCGTGCGTACGCCCGCCTCGTGTTCGGTCGGTCGAAGCGGAGCAGGTAGAGCGGGATGAGATCCGACTGCGCCGTAAAGGCGCGGCCGAGTTTGGGAATGGGCGCGGCAACGTCGAGGTCAGGCATTGGGGCTCCGAGAGTCGGTTCGATAATAACAATTATCGGGAGTGGGAGCCAGTCGAGTCCGCATCCACCTGCCCGATCTCAGCTTCAGCGGCTCGTCACCGAGGCCACCGTCTCACCCCGAGATCACCAACTGGCCGGACAGAAGAACTGCCGAGGCGAGCAGGAGCGCGAGCACGCGAGCGACACGGGAACGGTGACTCATGGCACTGAAGTCGGGCAGCTCTGTGGCCTACGCCCGGAGCGCGACGCCACTCTCGGCGTCGAAGAGATGGACCTTGTCGAGGTCGAGCCGCAGCTCGACTCCATCGCCAGCCGACAGGGGTTGTGGCTCCACTCGGGCCGTCAGCCGCGTGCCCGTACCGATCCGAGCGTAGGCCACGACTTCATTCCCCATCGGCTCGACCACCTCGACGGTCGCCTGGACGGGACCCGACAGCCGTTTCCCTGGCGGCGACGTCGCCACCGTGTAGAGGTCCTCCGGCCGGACTCCCAGCGTGGCCGGACCTTGCGTCGCTGGGTCCGTGAGGTCCGTCCTGAACTGTCCGTCCACAGATGTAAATTGATTTCCAATAACGGCACCTTCTACAAAGTTCATCGCCGGGCTCCCGATGAACCCGGCCACGAACGTGTTCGCCGGCTCGCTGTAGAGCTCGAGCGGCGGGGCCACCTGCTGGACGTGGCCGTCGTGGAGCACGACGATCCGGTCGCCCATCGTCATCGCCTCGACCTGGTCGTGCGTCACGTACACCATCGTGGCCCCGAGCGACCGGTGGAGCTTGGAGATCTCCGTCCGCGTCTGGACCCGGAGCTTCGCGTCGAGGTTCGAGAGCGGCTCGTCGAACAGGAACACGGCGGGGTCCCGGACGATGGCCCGACCGAGGGCCACCCGCTGGCGCTGGCCGCCCGAGAGCGCCTTCGGCTTCCGGTCCAAGACCGACTCGAGCCCGAGCGTGGCCGCGGCCGCCTCGACCCGCGTCCGGACCTCGTCCTTCGGCCGCTTCCTCAGCTTGAGCCCGAACGCCATGTTGTCGAACACGTCCATGTGGGGGTACAGCGCGTAGTTCTGGAAGACCATCGCGATGTCGCGGTCCTTCGGGGCCACGTCGTTGACGACCCGGTCGCCGATGGACAGCGTGCCCGACGAGATTGACTCGAGCCCGGCGATCATCCGGAGCGTGGTGCTCTTGCCGCAGCCCGACGGCCCGACGAGCACGACGAACTCCCCGTCGTCGATCGAGAGTGAGACGTCGTGGACGGCCTCGTGTCCGTTGTCGTAGACCTTCCGGAGCCGGTCGAGTTCGACGCGAGCCATGAACGAGCGGGGGCGGTGAAGAGCGGGAAGATAGCCGGAGCGCGCCGGCCCCCTCCGTAGCTTTTCCGCTCCCCCCGGACTCCATGGCCCTCCTCCCCATCGCCGTCGTCGGCGCCACCTACACCGCCAGCGAGCGCGGCTTGGTCGCGGACGCGCTCGCCGCCCGCGCGCTCGGCTTGGCGCCGCTCCCGATCTGCACCTCCATCGTCGTCGCCAGCGGTGGCCGCGTCACCGACGTCACCGACGTCCCCGTGGACACCGTGCTGGCCCAGCTCGACCACCTGGCGGCGTCGGGCAGCGTCGCCGGCGTCAAGATTGGCGTGCTCGGGGGGCCCAAGACGGCCGTGGCCGTGCTCGACGCCGTTGCGGAGATGAACGTCCCGGTGGTGCTCGACGTGGTCGCGTCCGGGCCGAGCGGCGAGACGGTCTTGGAAGCCCGCGGCATCGACGCCGTCGCCGAGCGGCTGGGGGCGGCGACGCTCGTGACGCTGTCCAAAGCCGACGCCGAGCTGGTCACGAACGCGCAGATCGAGTCGCTCGACGACGCGCAGGTGGCCGCCCAACGGCTCCACAACCGCGGCGCCCGGTCCGTCGTGGTCCGCTGCGGGAGCCTGCCCTACCGGTTCTACGACGCCGCCGACGACCCCGGCTCCGAGGGCCGGCAGCCGTTCTTCGCCGACCTCTTCTACGACGGCGAGGACTTCGCTCTGTTCGAGGCCCCCTTGCTGGACGCGTACCCCGACGGTGCGTCGAGCGCGTTTGCAATAGCGGCTCTAGCCGGTCTGGTCCGCGGCGGCTCGCTGGAAGAAGCGCTCCAAGACGCGAAGCGGTTCGCCACCGACGCCGTCCGCCACGCGTTGGACGTGGAGGGGTACGGACCGCGGCTCCTGTTTCCGCCGGCCACGCATTCGTAACCACGCGGTAGGCGGGCGCCCGTAGCTTTTCCGACCCCTGGCCGACACGTCCATGCCCGACCGCCCTTCCGGATCGCGACCCACGATCTACGACGTCGCCGACGAGGCCCGCGTCGCCATCTCCACCGTGTCCCGCGTCCTCAACGGGTCCAACGAGGTCTCCGAGGCCACGCGGGCCCGCGTCCAGGAGGCGATCCGGAAGCTCCAGTTCCAGCCCCAGCGGATCGCGCGGAACCTCGCCCAGCAGTCGACGACGTCGATTGCGGTGGCGCTCCCGTCGGCCACCTCGATGTTCTTCGTCGAGATGCTCAAGGGGGTCAAGGACGCCCTCCGCGACGAGGACATCGACCTGCTCTTGTGCAACCTGGGCTCGGCCACGCCCTACCCGACGCTCCAGCGGTTCCTCAACCGGGGCGCCGTCGACGGGCTCTTGCTGATGGCGCTCCCGATCGAAGGCGACATTGCCGAGCAGCTCCTCTCGTTCCAGGCCCCGGTCGTCTTGCTGGGGAACCGCCACGACGGGCTCGACGCGTTCTGGTGGGACGACCGCGAGGGGGCCCAGATGGCGACGTCGTACCTGGTCGAGCAGGGGCACCGGCGGATCGGGCTGATCTCGGCCCACGCGTGGAGCTCGAACGCCGGGCCCCGGCTCGAGGGGTACCGGGCGGCGCTCGACGAGGCCGGCATTTCGTTCGACCCAGCGCTCGTCGCCGCCGGCGAGACCACCAAGCACGCCGGGTACTCGGAGGAGGCCGGGGCCGAGGCGATGGAGGCGCTCATGGCGCTCGACGACCGACCGACCGCCGTCTTCGCCGCGTCCGACGTCCAGGCCTATGGCGCGTGGTCGTACGCCCGCGACACCGGGATGGTCGTCCCACGCGACGTCTCGATCGTCGGCTACGACGACCTCAAGCTGAGCCGCTTCCTCGACCTCACGACGGTGACGCAGGGGATGCAGCAGGCCGGCCACCAGGCGACCGAGCGGCTGCTCCACCGGCTCCGGTCGTCGGCCTCCGAGGAGCGCGTCGACGTGCAGCTGCCGCTGTCGCTGGCCGTGCGCGGGTCGACGGCCGTCGAGACCGCGTGATGGACCTCCCTCCGCCGCTCGCGTCGACCGACCTCGGCCTGGGCCCTCGGTACCGCGGCAAGGTCCGCGACACTTACGACCTGGGCGACGGCCGGATCGTGCTCGTGACGACCGACCGGCTGTCGGCGTTCGACCACGTGCTCCGCCAGGCGATCCCGCTCAAGGGCCAGGTGCTCAACGGCGTCGCCGCCTTCTTCTTCGAACGGACCGCCGACGTGGCCCCGAACCACGTGCTCGCGGTCCCCGACCCGAACGTGACCGTCGGCGTCCGGTGCGAGCCGCTGCCCATCGAGTTCGTCGTCCGCGGCTACCTCGCCGGCCACGCGTGGCGGGTCTACCGCGACGGCGGGCGCGAGCTGTGCGGCTTGCGCCTGCCCGACGGCCTGCGCGAGTCGGAGCGCCTGCCGGGGCCCGTCCTCACGCCGGCCACGAAAGCGGCCGAGGGCCACGACGAGGACGTGTCGCGGTCCGAGATCCTGGACCGCGGTCTGGTCGACGAGGCCACACTCGATCAGGCCACGGAGACGGCGCTCGCGCTGTTCGCTCGCGGGACCGAGATCGCCGCCGAGCGGGGGCTGCGGCTCGTCGACACGAAGTACGAGTTCGGACGTGCGCCCGACGGTCGGCTCCTGGTCATCGACGAGGTCCACACGCCCGACTCGTCCCGCTACTACTACGCCGACGGCTACGACGACCGCCTTGAAGCTGGCGAGCCGCAACGACAGCTCTCGAAGGAGTTCGTCCGCGAGTGGCTGATGGACCGGGGCTTCCAGGGCCTGGACGGGCAGACAGTGCCCGACCTGCCGCCCGCGTTCGTCGCCGAGGTCAGCGCGCGCTACGTCGAGCTGTACGAGACCGTCACCGGACGGACGTTCGAGCCAGATCTGAGCCCAGCGCCTGAAGACCGCATCCGCAACGCGTTGCGCGGCCTTTGACCTCTAGTGAGGGTAGAGGTCCGGCCGACGGTCCGTGACGCGATCGTTGTACGCGTTGAGCGCTGTCGTCCGCGCTTCGCGTGGGTCAATCTCGGCCGACACCGACGCCTCGCCCTCGACCGGCGCGGTCGCGAGCACCTCCCCACGGGGCGAACAGATCCGGCTTTGGCCGACGAACGTCAGCGACTCGCGCCCGTTCGTCTCGGACCCGACGCGGTTGGCCGTCGCTGTGAACACGCCGTTCTCGAGGGCCCGGATCGGCATGGCGGCCGGGCAGTGCGGGAGAACCAGGTTCGACGGGTGCGCGATCACGTCGGCCCCCTCCAGCGCGAGCGTCCGTGCCGACTCGGGGAAGAACCAGTCGAAACAAACCATCACCCCGAGCCGGTAGCTCCGGCGCCGTCGGTCGGTCACGGTCCACACCTGGAACCCGCTCGTCCCAGGACGGAAGTGGAGCGTCTCCTGGTAGTACAGGTGGGTTTTGCGGTACGTGCCCAGCCAGCCGTTCGGGGTGACGACCACGGCGCTGTTGTAGAGGGCGTCGCCCCCCGCTTCCGCGGGGGCAGGCTCGCGTTCGGGCAGCCCCGCGACGATCGTCGCGCCCGTCGCCGCGGCCCACGCGTGGAGTCGCACGGTCGTGGGCCCATCGGGGACCTCCTCGGCGAGGGCCCTCGCCTGCTCGGTCGAGTCGAAAAAGTAGCCGGATGCGAACAGCTCCGGCAGGACGATCAGGTCGGCGTCGGCCGTCAGCACCCTCGTCTCCAGCGCGTCGAGGTTCGCGACGGGTCTCCCCTTCTCGGGAGCGGTCTGGACACAACACACGACCATTGCAATAACAGCTACATCGTGCCCGATTGAATCGCCGTGATCGTCGCCACGTTGGCGATGTCCTCCCAGTCGGAGCCGCGAGAGAGGTCGTTGGCCGGGAGCCGGAGCCCTTGCAGCACGGGCCCGAACGCCTCGGCCCCGCCGATCCTCTGGGTGATCTTGTAGCCGATGTTGCCGGCGTTGAGGTCGGGGAAAACGAACACGTTCGCGCGGCCGGCGACCGGGCTGTCGGGCGCTTTCCGAGCCGCGACGTCGACGTCGAACGCGGCGTCGAACTGGAGCTCGCCGTCGAGGACCAGGTCCGGCCGTTGCTGGCGCGCGGCCTCGACCGCCTGGCGGACCGCGTCGACGGCGGGGTGCTCGGCGGAGCCCCGGGTCGAGAACGAGAGGAACGCCACCCGGGGCTCCTGGCCGGTCAGGAAGCGGTGGTTCTGGGCGGCGTCGATGCCGATGGACGCGAGCTGCGCCGGCGACGGGTCCGGGTTCACCCCGCAGTCGGCGTAGGTCAGCGGCCGTCCGTCGGGCAGGACCATCAGGAAGAACGACGACACCAGCGCCGAGCCCTCCGCCACGCCCAACACGTGGATCGCCGCGCGGACGACGTCGGGCGACGGGTGGGCCGCGCCGGCCACGCACCCGTCGGCGTCGCCCGCGTCGACCATCAGGTCGCCGAAGTACAACACGTCGGCGACGGTCTCGCTGGCCTGCTCGTACGTCATCCCCTTGTGCTTGCGCTTCTGGAACAGCGCCTGGGCGTAGCCCTGCCGCCGCTCGCTCGTCGCGGGGTCGACGATGGGGACGGTGTGCGGGAGCGTGACCCCCAGGTCGTCCGCTCCCTGGCGGATGGCGGACTCGCGCCCGATCAGGACGGGTCGGACGACTTGGTGCTCGGCCAGCCACGCGGCGGCCTGGATGGTCCGGGGGTCCTCGCCCTCGGGGAGCGCGATCCGCGCGTTGAGCGCTCGGGCGCGGTCGTGGAGGTCGGCGAACGAAAAACGGTCAGGCATGGTCAGCGTGTTCGGTCTTCCAGATGGGGGTGGACTCTTTCAGCGTGTCGATCAGCCAGCGGGCCGCGTCGAACGCCGGGCCCCGGTGGGCACAGGCGACGCCGACGACGACGCTCGCCTGAGGCGGCGGCACGGGCCCGACGCGGTGGAGCACGGCGACACGGACGGCGCTCCACCGCTCCTGGGCGATGGCCGCCAAGCGGGCCAGGTCGGCCTCCGCCATCTCCGCGTAGGCCTCGTACGTCAGCAGGTCGGTCTCGACGCCGTCGGTCCACCGCCGGCTCGTGCCGACGAACACGCACGTGCCGCCGGCCCGGTCGTCGACCAGGAACGCGTGGACCGCGCCCAGGTCGAGCGGGTGCTCGGCAAGCGCGGTCCAGCGGCCGCTAGGCATCGCCGTCGAGGGCG
Organism: uncultured Bacteroidota bacterium; assembly: GCA_963848075.1. GTDB lineage: Bacteria > Bacteroidota > Rhodothermia > Rhodothermales > Rubricoccaceae > Rubrivirga. Next base: position 367,873 of record CAWKCB010000004.1, on the reverse strand, counting down.
TCGAGGACGGCGTCGAAGTCGGGCTGCTCGCCGGCGTTGTCGAGCACCTCGACGTACTGCAACGTCCCGTCGGTGCCGACGACGAACGCGGCGCGCTTGGCGATCCGGTCGAGCTTCATGGGCGTAAAGTCGTGGTCGTACTTGGCCCCGTAGGCTTGGGCGACCTCGCCCTCGTGGTCGGAGAGCAGGCGGAACGGGAAGCCGTTCGCCTTCTTGAACTCGGCGAGCGCGAACGGCGAGTCGGTCGAGATGCCGACGACCTGTGCGCCCAAGTCGGTGTAGCGGTCGTAGTCGTTGCCGACCGTGTTGAGCTCGGTCGTGCAGACGCTGGTGAACGCACCGGGAAAGAACAGCAGCACGACGGGGCCGTCCTGGCGCGCGTCCTCGAGCGAGAAGGCGTTGTTCGAGTCGTCGTAGAGGGTGACGTCGGGGGCGTCGTCGCCGGGAGAGAGGGCCATGAGGGAAGGTGGGGAGTGAGGGCTGCGGCTACGTCTGTACCCGCGCGCGGTTCGGACCCATCCCCGAAGGCTGGCAGCTTCACCAAGCCGCGCCGGCTTTGGGGGAGGAGCGGCAGAAGAGAGCGGACCGGGGCAACGGATCTCCGTCCGTGGGGCCAGCGCTGACCCGGCCTCCGGTCTGAGCGTACGGCTGGCGGACGCCCGATTTGGAACGGAGGGACCTGCTCCGTGCCCCTTCCCACATGCCCCCTCCCTCCCTATCCGCCAAACCGAATGGTGCGGATGGGCTCCACGGTCGAGGCCGCTCGCGCGGGGAGGTAGGCGGCCAGGGTACACACCACGATGGTTGCAATAACGGTAACCGCGACGTCCACTCCGCTCATCTCGATCGGCGCCCGGTCGAGGTAGTACGCGTCCTGCGGGAGCCGGATCAGCGCGAACCGCGCCTGGAGCGCGCCGAACGTCAAGGCCACGGCCGTCCCGATCGTCGCCCCGATCACGCCCACCATCAGCCCGAACACCAAGAACAGGCGGCGGACCGACGCCCGGCTCGCCCCCATCGCCAGGACCGTCCCGATCTCGCGCGCCTTCTCGAGCACCACCATCAGCAGCGCCCCGACGATGTTGAACGCGGCGACGATGACGAGCATCGAGATCACGAGCGGGACGATGCTCTGCTGGAGCTCGACCCAGGCGAAGAGCCCGCGGTACACGTCCTCGATGGGCCGCGCAAACAGCGGCGGGCCGATCTCGTCCGTCACGGCGTCCGACACCTGGCGGGCGAACGCGCGGTCGTCGAGCGTGACGTCGAGCCGGGTGACCTCGTCGGGGCCGTAGTCGAACAGGCCGCGCGCGACGTCGAGGTCGACGAAGGCGAACCGCTCGTCGAAGTCGCCCAGGCCCGTCTCGAACAGGCCGGCCACGTGGTACTGGCGGACGCGCGGCCGGGACTGGACCTGGCCGGCGCCCAGGCCTCGCGTCGAGTACGCCGTGATCCGGTCGCCCGGCCCGAGCCCGAGCCGCTCACCGAGCCGCTTGCCGAGGACGACGCCCGGCCGGCCGTCGGCGTCGTCGGACAGGTCGAACGCGCCGACCTCGGTGCGCCCGGCGACGAACGGCAGGTCGTCCGGCTCGGTCCCCCACAGCAGGACGCCCTCGACGGTCTCGTTGCCCGAGCCCCGGCTGCTCAGTAGGGCAAAGTCGACGAGCGCCGGCGCCACCCGCTCGACGTGGTCGAGGCGGGCCACGGCCCGGGCCAGGCTGTCGGCGCCGGCGAGCGGGTCGCCGACGAAGCTCTCGACCTGGACGTGCTGGCCGAACCCGACGATCTTGGCCTCGATCTCGCGGCTGAACCCACGCACGATCATCAGCGCCAGCAGCAGCGCGCCGGTCCCGACGGCGACCCCGCCGATGGCGGCCACGACGACGAACCGCAGGAAGCCCCGCCGCTCGTCGCGGCCTTGGGCGCCGCGGAGGTAGCGCAGGGCGAGCGTGCGTTCGAACGGGCCGATCATGCGGGTGTGGGGGGACGGCGCAAGATCGCTTCCGCGAGGGACCGGGGTTCGAGGTTCAGGGTTCGACTGCCGGGGGTTACGAGACCGGACGTGCGCAAGCAGCCGGACGTGCGCAAGCAGGACGACGGGAACGTTTCCGAGCGCCGCGGCGGCCCAACCCCTCCAACCCCTCCAACCCCTCCAACCCCTCCAACCCCTCCAACCCCTCCAACCCCCTCTCCACCCGAGCTCCCCACGGCCCCTCCTATCTTCCCGTCCCCTCTCTGCCCGACCCTGATGCACAACGCGATCGCTAGCCCCCCGCCCGCCGTCAACGAGCCCGTCCGCGACTACGCGCCCGGCAGCCCCGAGCGGGCGTCGCTGCGCGCCACGTTGATGGAGATGCGCGACCGCGAGGTCGAGATCCTGCCCGTCGTCAACGGCGAGCGCGTCGAGACGGGGCGGACCGAGACGATCCGGCCGCCGCACGAGCTCTCCCGCACGCTGGGGACCTTCCACAAGGCGCGGACGGAGGACGTCGAGCGGGCCATCCAAGGGACCCTCGACGCGCGCCACGACTGGAGCCGCCTCGACTGGACCGACCGCGCGGCCGTCTTCCTCAAGGCCGCCGACCTGCTCGCGGGCCCGTTCCGCGACCGGATGAACGCGGCCACCATGTTGGGCCAGTCCAAAAACCCATACCAAGCCGAGATCGACGCGGCCTGCGAGATGGTCGACTTTTTCCGGTTCAACGTCCAGTTCTACCGCGAGATGCTGGAGGAGCAGCCGATGAGCTCGCCCGGCATTTGGAACCGGACCGAATACCGACCGCTCGAGGGCTTCGTGTTCGCCGTCAGCCCGTTCAACTTCACCTCGATCGCCGCCAACCTGCCGACGGCCCCGGCGCTCTTGGGCAACGCGGTGATCTGGAAGCCGGCGCCGACCCAGACGTACTCGGCCCAGGTCATCGTCGACCTGTTGGAGGCGGCCGGGATGCCGCCCGGCGTGATCCAGTTCCTGCCCGGCGACGGAGCCGACGTGGGCGACCCGGTCCTGGCGAGCCCGCACCTGGCGGGCCTGCACTTCACGGGCTCGACCCAGACGTTCAACCACCTGTGGCACGAGATCGGGACCCACCTCGACCGCTACCGGGCCTACCCGCGGATCGTCGGCGAGACGGGCGGGAAGGACTTTATCGTGGCCCACGCGTCGGCCGACCCGGACGCCGTCGCGACGGCCATCGTCCGCGGCTCGTTCGAGTACCAGGGCCAGAAGTGCTCGGCCGCGAGCCGGGTCTACGTCGACCAGGCCGTGTGGCCGGCCGTGCGCGAGTCGCTCGAGGCCCAGATGGCCGACATCACGGTCGGGCCGGTCGAGGACTTCTCGCACTTCGTCAACGCCGTCATCGACGAGAGGGCCTACGACAAGATCACGGGCTACATCGAGCGCGCCAAGACCGCCGACGGCGTCGAGGTGCTCCACGGGGGTGGCCACCGCAAGGACGACGGCTTCTTCGTCGACCCGACGGTCTTGCTGGCGAGCGACCCGGCGTACGAGACGATGGAGCAGGAGATCTTCGGCCCGGTCGCCTCGGTCTACGTCTCCGACCGCTCGTTCGACGACCTGCTGACCCTCGTCGACCAGACGAGCCCCTACGCGCTGACCGGCGCCGTCTTCTCCCAGGACCGCGCGGTCCTGGCGCACGCGACCGAGCGGTTGGCGGACGCGGCTGGCAACTTCTACCTCAACGACAAGCCGACCGGCGCCGTCGTTGGGCAGCAACCGTTTGGCGGCGCGCGCGGGTCGGGCACGAACGACAAGGCCGGCTCGAAGCTGAACCTGCTCCGCTGGGCCAGCTTGCGGTCGATTAAGGAGACGTTCGTTCCAGCGCAGCACTTTACATATCCGTTCCTCAGCGACGAGTCGTAGGCCGATCGCGCAGGCGCGGGACCGGCCTGCGTCTCGGGTCCTGCGTGCCGCGCTCCCCCGTCCATGACGTTCCTAAGCGTCCACCACCCCGGCGACGCCTCGCGGCCCTGGCTGGCCGTCCAGGCGCAGGCGCGGCCGGTCGCGCTGGCGCTGCTGTTCGTGATGACGGTGGGGCTGGCGGCGGCGCTCCAAGGACAGAACATCCTGTGGCCGTTCGTGACCGGCACGGCCGTGGCCTACACCATCGCCGCGGCCGTCGGCCAGAACCGGCTGGTGACGACGCCGGCTCGGGTCGACGTCCGGGGCCCATTCGCGGCCGTCCACTCGATCTGGCAGACGGCAGCGCCGACGCCCGAGGGCCGGTTGGCGCCCGTATCGTCGGCGCGGTTGCAGAACGGGGAGCTGACGGTCGGGCTGGGCGACACCGTCGTCTCGTTCCGGCCGGAGGACTGGCCCGAGTTCGACGCGCTCGTCGACGCGTTCCGGAGCGCGGCGCGGGAAGGGCAGGCGCTCTTGGCCTTCGACACGGCATGAACCCGTCCCGCCGCCCCCGACTGGCTGAGCCGTCCCTCCCCTTCCCGGAAGGCGAGCCGGATGTGGCAGGAACCAATTACAATAACGGACCCAAAGCGACTCCAGACAGCGAGCGGTACTGGGATCTCTGCCCCAACTGCGGCGGGCGCCTAGTCAACCAGCGCTGCAGATACCGCTGCACGCGGTGCCACTACTTCATGTCGTGCAGCGACTTTGACTGATCAGCCGCCGGTCGCTCGGGGAAGCCCTCTCCACACCCCGTGTCAGGCGTCGGGCAGGTTGAACAGCTGGCGGGCAGTCCGCGTCGTCGCCTCGGCCACCTCCTCGACCGTAAGCCCGCGGACCTCGGCCAACCGCTGGGCGACGATCGCCACGTAGGCCGGCTCGTTGCGCTGGCCCCGGTGCGGCGCCGGCGCGAGGTAGGGGCCGTCGGTCTCCAGCACGATCCGGTCGAGCGGGACGTCGGCGATGGCGTCGGCGACCCGAGCGTTCTTGAACGTCAGCGTTCCCCCCAGCCCGATGTGGAAGCCGAGGTCAAGGACCTCTCGCGCCAGCCACGGCGAGCCGCCGAAGCAATGGAACACGCCGCCCAACGGCCCGAGCCCTTCGTCGCGGACCTCAGACAGGATGCGGACCAGGTCGCGCGACGACGCCTCGCTCCCTTTTTGGTCGCGGTTGTGGAGCGAGAGCGGGAGCCCGTAGCGGGCCGCCAGCCGGGCGTGCTCGCGGAGCGACGCCTTTTGGGCGGCGACGTGCTCGCGGCTCCAGTAGTAGTCGAGCCCCGTCTCGCCGACGGCCACGACGGGCCCAAACTGCAATAACGGTTCAATCTGAGCAACCGCATCCGGCGGCGCGTCCGCCAGGTACGTCGGGTGGATCCCGGCCATGACGAACACGCCGGGGACCCGCTCGGCGAGGGCGAGCGCGGCGTCGACCGAGGCGAGATCGACGGCGGGCACCACGAACTGAGTCACGCCGTCGTCCACCGCCCGCTGGACGACGGCCTCGCGGTCGGCGTCGTAGGCGTCGGCGGTGAGGTGGACGTGCGTGTCGACGAGGATGGGCATGGGCGTGCGACGCCCGACGGCCGGCCTAGATTCCGCCATGCCCCGTCCCCCCCGTCCGTGGCTCGCCCGCGGGCTGGCCCTGGCCCTGGCCGGGCTGGCGCTCCTCCCGCTCGTCTCGCTCGCGCTGAGCTGGGCCGAGTACCTCCGCGACGTCGGCCTGCCGCTCACCGAGACGACGGCGCTCGGGTACGACGGCGTGCGGTGGGCCGACCAGGACGGGCGCGTCGTGGCCGCCCACGTCCTGCCGCGGTCCGCCGCCAGCCGGGCCGGGATCGAGCCCGGCGACATCTTGACGGCGATCGACTTCCTCGACGTCGAGACCGCGGCGGGCGCGCGGCGACAGGTCGAGCGGGCGACCGGGACCGTTCTGACCTACGTCGTCGACCGTGGGGCCGGGACGGAGACGACGGAGGTCCGGGTCGAGCGGTACCCGACGTTCTTGTACCCGCTGAGCCCGGCCCTGTGGACGGCGACGGCCTGGGGGTTCGGGATCGTGGCATTCCTGCACCTTCTCGCGTACCTCACCGTGGGCCCGCTCGCGCCCCGGAGCCCCCGCGCGCGCCGGTCGAAGCGGCTGATCGGAGCCGCGCTCGTCTGGGTCGGCGTCAACGGGGTCCGCTGGCTGTGGGTGACGGTGTTCGGCCCGCCGCCCGCGGCGAGCACGCTGGGGCGGGCGATGTTCGACGCGCTGACGCTGGTCGCCCTGGGCGGGTGGCTCGCGTATCCGGCGCTGCTGCTCGACCAGAGCCTGCGGACCCGCGCGGGGCTGCTGATGCTCGGCCGCGCGCGGGGCGTCCTGGCGATCCCCGCCGTCGTCCTGGGCGCCGGCGTGCTGGTGGCGACGGTGGCCGGCCACGTCGGCCCGTTGCCGCCGGACGGGTTCGCCGTGCCGATCCTGTTCTACGTCTGCGTCTACGTGGCCGCGGCGACCGGCATCGTCCTGCTCCAGCCGGCGGCCGAGCCCGGCGACGCGCGACCGGCCCAGCGGTGGAGCCGCGCCGGCAGCGCCGCCGTGTGCTTGGTGGCCGTCGTGGGGGCCGTCCTCGTGCTGACGCGGCTCTCGCCGGGCCCGCGCGAGGCCGAGGTCGTGACGGCCTGGTTCGTGGTCTCCTTCCAGCTGCTGTCGATGCTGCCGGTGGCGCTGGTGTCGGTCGCCACGCTGCGGTACGGGCCGTTCGACGCGCTGCTGCTCAAGGGCATCGCGACGGTGTCGATGCTGGCGATCGCCTTCGGGGTGATCGTGCTCGGGTCGGCGCTGCTGGACGCCGTGCTGCCGGGCGGGTCGCACCCGCTCGCGCTCGGGATCCTGGTCGTGGCGCTGATCCTGCTCGCCGAGCGCGCGGGCCCGGCGCTCCGGTCGGGCGTCCGCCAAACGTTCCAGACGCGCCGCCAGAAGGCCCGCGAGCGGCTCGACCGGTTCGGCGACGAGGTCGGCCAGTTTATCGACGTCGAGACGCTGGCGGCGGGGGCCGCCGAGGCCCTGGGCGACGCGCTCGGTGTCCGCTCGGCCGTCGTGTTCTTGCAGGCCGGCCGCGACACCCCCGACGAGCGGTGGGTCCGTGCCGCGTTCCAGCCCGAGCCGCCGTCGTTTACCCGGGCCGAGCTGGGCCGCGTGTGGGACCGGTTGCGGGCGGAAGGCCGCGTCTGGTCGCGCAACGAGGAGCTCAACGACGCCGACCTCCCGCACGGGGTCTCGGCGCACCTCGCTCGTCTGGGCGCCGCGCTGGCGGTCCCCGTCGTGACCGGGCGCGGGGCTCCGGTGGGGCTCCTCGTGCTCGGCCGGAAGGCCCGGCGGCTGTCCGTCTACAACACCGAGGACGTGGCCCAACTCCGGGCGCTCGCGGCCCAGCTCGGCCTGGCGCTCGAACGGCTCCGGCTGGTCGAGCGCGAGCGGGCGCTCGTCCGCCAGACGTCGGAGGCCGAGATGGCGGCGCTCCGGGCCCAGATCAACCCGCACTTCCTGTTCAACGCGCTCAACACGGTCGCCGCGCTCATCCGCGACCGCCCGGCCCAGGCCGAGTCGACCGTCGAGCACCTGGCGGGCCTGTTCCGCGACGTGCTGACCGCCAGCGGCCAAGCCCTGGTCCCGTTGCGCGACGAGCTCCGGCTGGTCCGCCGCTACCTCCACGTCGAGCAGGCCCGGTTCGGCGACGCGCTGGCCGTCTCGGTCGACGTCGACGACGAGGCCGGCGGCGTGCCCGTCCCGGCGTTCGCCGTCCAGACGCTGGTCGAGAACGCGGTCAAGCACGGCGTCGAGCGCAAACGCGGCGGCGGGGCCGTGACCGTGTGCGCCCGACGCGCGGCCGACCGCCTGGAGGTCGTCGTCGAGGACACCGGCGCCGGCCTCGCCCCGGGCGGCGCCGTCTACGGCGTCGGCCTGGGGAACGTCGCCGACCGCCTGCGGCTCTTGTACGGCGACGGCGCGTCGCTCGACGTGGCCCCGACCGAGACGGGCGTCCGCGCCACCCTCCTCCTCCCCCTCTTGACATGAGTGCTCTCCGCGTCCTGATCGTCGACGACGAGGCCCCGGCCCGGTCCCGCCTGCGCCGTCTGCTCGACCCGCTCGTCGAGGCCGGCCGGCTCGGCCCGGTCGACGAGGCCCCCGACGGCGTCGAGGCCGTCGACACGCTGGCCGAGACCGCCTACGACCTGGCGTTCCTCGACGTCCGGATGCCGGGGCTCGACGGGTTCGGCGTCGTCGAGCGGCTGCCGCCCGGCCGCCGGCCCGACGTCGTGTTCACGACGGCCTACGACGAGTACGCGCTCCGGGCCTTCGAGGCGAACGCGACCGACTACCTCCTCAAGCCCATCGACGCCGACCGGCTCGAGGCGTCGGTCGCCCGCGTCGAGTCCCGCCGCGACGCCGGCGACGACACCGACGCCCGGCTGGCCGACCTCCTCGACACGCTCGACGAGGTCGTCCCGAGCCCGTCGCCGGGCGGGCCGCCCATCGAGCGGTTCACGGTCCAGGGCCGCGACCGGCTGGTCGTCGTCGAGGCCGGCGACGTGATCGCGGCCGAGGTCCAGGACGGCATCACGAGCCTGTACGTGTTGCCGGGCGGGCCCCCGATGCAGCGGCACCTGGTCGGCTTCACGCTCGACGCGCTCGAAGGCCGCCTCGACCCCGACCGGTTCATGCGGGTCCACCGGAACGCCATCGTCAACCTGGGCGCGATCCGCGAGATGATCCCGTGGTTCTCGGGCCGCTACAAGCTGGCGCTGGCCGGCGGCCACGAGGTGACGGCGAGCCGAGCCCGGTCCCGCGACCTCCGGTCCCGGCTCGCGCTGTAACGCGGTGCCGACCCCGACCTCCCGCGTCGCGGCGCTCGCGCTCGTCGCGGCCCTCGCAGCGTGCCAGCCCGCCCGGCCGATCTTCGTCTGCCCCGTCGGCGAGGCCGGGTGGGGTGAGCGCCGGCTGGCGGTCGATGTTCTCGATGTGGACGACGCCCCCGGGGGCGTCCGGATCGTCGGGCGCGTGACGGATGCGGAGACATCGGACCTGTTGGTCGGCGCGAGCGCCGTCGTCGTGGGGACGCCGCTCGGCGCGGCCGTCCAGGCCGGTGGGCGGTTCACGCTCGACCGCTTGAGCATCGATCAGAGGGTCCGGTTCGGATTCGTCGGCTACGCCCCGTTCGAGTTGACCGTCGCGGAGATGGCAGCTGGCCCGGGGCGCCCCGAGCGCTAGCCTCGTTCTGCGAGCGGACGCGAGGCACGAGACCGTCCGAGCAGGGACAGTCCTACTTTGCCCGCCGCGCTTCCTTCCGGTTCATCGTCGCTTATCTCGGACGCGCATTCTGCCGAAAGGAACAGGCCACCGCCTCCTCCCCCATGCAACTCGTCTGGTCCGTCTTGCTGGCCGCGGTCGTGGCCGCGCCCGCCCTCGCTCAGCCCGCGGCGGGCACCGTCCGCGTCCGCGTCCTCCACTCGCAGGCGCTGGGCGAGGTCCGGGTCGAGCCGCTGGGCGGGGCGCTCCGCGTGCTTGTCGACGGCGTCGAGTCGGGGCGGATCGAGCCGGGGCAGACGGCCACGCTCCGCGAGCGGGGCCGCGGCGTCCAGGTCCGCGTCGGCGGCGCCGACGTCTCCGGGCAGTCGGTCCGGCTGGCGGGCGACGGCGTTCGGTTGTCGGCCGGGTCCACGACCCGCTCGTACCCCGGCGACCTCGTCGCCGGCCGGTCGGGCGACCGGACCGAGTGGGTGACCCACACGCCGATCGAGCCCTACGTGGCGAGCGTCGTCCAGAGCGAGTTCGGGTTCGACGCGCTCGAAGGGGCCAAGGCCCAGGCCGTCCTGGCGCGGACCTACGCCGCCCGGCGGGCTGGCGCGCACCCGACCTACGACCTCGACGACGACCAAAGCGCCCAGGTCTACCGGGGGAGCACCGCGGCCACGGACCTCAGCCGCCGGGCGGCTCTGGAGACGCAGGGCGAGGTGCTCACCTACGGCGGCGCGCTCGCGGAAGCGGCCTACTTCTCGTCGTCCGGCGGCCACACGGCCGACAACGACGCCGTCTGGAACGGCGCGCCGGTCCCCTACCTCCGCGGCGTCCCCGACCCGTACGACGACGCCTCGCCGGACCACCGCTGGCGGACGTCGGCCGACCGGGACGCCGTGCTCGGGGCTCTCAGCCGCCGCTACGGCGGGAGCGTCCGGGACGTCTCGGTGGAGCGGCGGTCGAGGTCCGGCCGCGTCGTGACGATGCGCCTCGTCGGCGGGCGGACCCCGACCGTCTCGGGCCCCGCGTTCCGCCGAGTCGTCAACGGCGCCGTCGGCGCGCGGACCGTCCGGAGCACTCGGTTCGACCTCTCCACCGACGGAAACCGCTACGTGTTCGAGGGGGGCGGCTTCGGGCACGGCGTCGGGATGAGCCAGTACGGCGCGCTCGGGCAGTCCCGGGCCGGGCGAGGCTACCGGGAGATCCTGGCCTTCTACTTCGCGGGGACGGAGGTCCGGCCCGGCACGCCCAGCGGCGGCCGGCCGGTCTGGATCGCGTCGACGCCCCCGACGCCAGGGACCGCCCCCGCCGCCGTCCCTCGGGAGCCTGACTCGGCGCTCCGCACGCGCTACGTCCCCGCGACCGCCCGCCAGTGGCCGAGGCCCCGGCGCGTCGTCCAGGACTCCGTCGCGAACGGCGCCCCGCCTGTCGAGGCCGCGCGCCCTGGCCCGGAGCGCCCGCCGATGACGCCACCTCCGCCGGCCTCTACGCCGCGCCGGACGGGCTGGTAGGTCGGTCGAGCGCCAGCTCGACCGCGTCGCCCGGGCGCCACCAGCCGCGCGCCATGCGGGGCGTCGAGAACGCCCAGCCGGCCGTGCCGTCGGCCGCCACCACGATCAGGCCGCCCGTGGCGAGCGCGGCCCCCGGCCACCGGACGCGGGCTGCCAAGTCCTCGATCGACTCGCGAGCGGCGTCGACGGACGCGTCGCCGCGCTCGACCGACGCGACGGCCCGACTCGCGAGTTGGGTCGTCAGGATGGCCTCGCCCCAGCCCGTCGCCGAGGCCGCGCCGCACCCGTCGGCGAAGTAGCCGGCGCCGGGGATCGAGGAGTCGCCCACGCGGCCGGCGCGCGTGTAGGGCGCGCCCCCGGTCGAGGTCGCCGCCGCCAGCCGGCCGGCCGCGTCGCGGGCGACGCACCCGACGGTCCCTCGTGGGACGTCCATCGCGCCGGCAAACGCGGCGCTCGTGTGGAACGCGGCGTGCTCGGACAGCCGCGCGTGGCGCTCGACCTCGCGCTCGACGACGAGTGCCGACGGCGGGACGGACGGGTGGCCGAGCTCGGCCGCGAACCGCTCGGCCCCCTCGCCGACCAAGAGCCGTGCCTGCCCGTCGGCACCAACCAAGGCGCGAGCGGTGCGGATGGGGTTCTTGAGCCGGCGCACGTTGGCGACGCCGCCCCACCGCAGCGTCGCCCCGTCCATGACGCCGGCGTCGAGCTGCGGCTGCCCGTCGCGGTCCAAGACCGAGCCCCGGCCGGCGTCGAACGCCGGGTGGTCTTCGAGCGCGGCGACGGCCTCGACGGCAACGACGAGCGCGTCGGCGCCCCGCTCGACGGCCCGCCGGGCGACGCGCAACGCGCGCTCCAGCCCGTCGAGGTGCGCGTCCGTCTCGTCCAGGGGGATGTCCCACGCGCCGCCGTGAACCAGGACGAGAGGTCCGGCACCAGACACGCTGCCCGACAACACCTTAGACGAAGTAGCCAAACGCGTTTTCGAAGTGCTCCACCCGAGGCTCGCCCGGGCCGAAGTGGACAGCCACCACGTCGAACCGGGTGGGCGACGGCATCAGGCGGCGCTCGTGGAGGTAGGCCTCCGCGACGCGCATGATGGCCTTCTGCTTGGCCGCGTCGACGGCGTCCTCGGGCCGGCCGAACCCGCTCCCGCTCCGGGCCTTCACCTCGACGAACACGATCATGCCGCCGTCGTCGGCGGGCGTCGGCTGGAAGGCGACGATGTCGACCTCCTCGCGCAGGAACCGGACGTTCCGGTCCATGACCCGGTAGCCCCGGGCTTCGAGGTAGGCCGCGGCGACGTCCTCGCCGCGGCGGCCGATCTCAGCGGTCGTCGCCATTCTGGTCGCGCGACCGGCGCAGCTTGGACGCGAACCGGGTCACCCGGCGCACCTTCTCGGTGTTGCGCCCGCGGACGAGCGGGAGGAGCGCCTCGGTGACCCCGTCGAACACGTCGATCATCTCGACCAACGCCTCGACGCGGTCGGCGAGCGCGGCGTCGGCCGAGATGGTGGCGTCGGACTGGCGGAGCTCGTTGGCCACGCCGTCGAGCGCGCGCTGGACCGGCTTGATCTCACGCCGCTGCCGCTCCTCGATGATGGTCGTGGTCAAAGTCCAGACGTCGTCCTCGGCGAAAAAGTAGTCCTTCCGCGAGCCCGCCTGGTTCGTCTTGCGGACCAGGTTCCAGTCGACGAGCGCCCGGAGGTTCATGTTGGCGTTGCCCCGGCTGATCTCGAGCCGCTCCATGATCTCGTCCGTGTCGAGCGGCTGGGCCGTCGCGTAGAGGAGCGCGTGGATCTGGGCCATCGTCCGGTTGATGCCCCAGTGCGAGGCCATCTCGCCCCACAGCCGGACGAACTCGTCGAGCGCGACCCGGCCGCGCTCGCTGAGCGCGTCGGTCGAGGGCGGGGCGGAGTCGGGAGCGGCCACGGTCGGTCGGCGAGGGAGCGCCAAGATAGCGGGCCGGACGGCGCGAGAGGGCCGGCGTACTTTAGCGGGCCGCCCCCCCCCGCCGTGACCGTCACGCTGACCACCGACTTCGGCCTCCGCGACGGGTACGTCGCCGCCATGAAGGGGGCGATGCTGCGCGTGGCCCCCGACGTCCGGCTCGTCGACGTGACGCACGAGGTGCCGGCCCAGGACGTGATGGCCGCCGCGTTCGTGCTCCGCCAGGTCGTGGGCCACTTCCCCGCCGACACGGTCCACCTCGCCGTCGTCGACCCCGGCGTCGGCACGGACCGCCGGGCCATCGCCGCCCGGTTCACCGCCGACGAGACGTCCCAGCGGTTCGTCGGGCCGGACAACGGGCTGCTCGCCCTGGTGGCCGGGCCTGAATCGGTGACGGAGGTCGTCGAACTCGCCACGGCTCCGGGCACCAGCCCGACGTTCCACGGCCGCGACGTGTTCGGCCCGGCCGCGGCCCGGATCGCCAGCGGCGCCGCGCTCTCCGCGCTCGGCCCGCCCGTCGACGAGCTCGCGTCGCTCCACTGGCCCCTGTCGCGGACCGACGACCAGGGCGTGTTCGGGATGGTCCTGCACGTCGACCAGTTCGGCAACTGCATCACCAACATCTCGCGCGAGGACTTCGACCGCCACGCCGACGGCCGCTCGTTCAAGTGCTACGTCGGCGCGGGCGTGTTCCGGAACCACGGCCGGACCTACGACGAGGTCGGGGCCGGCGACCCGCTGACGCTGTTCGGGAGCTCGGGCCTGCTCGAGGTCGCCGTCAACCGGGGCCACGCCTCGCGCCTGCTCTCGGTCGACCGCGGCGACACGGTCCACCTGGTGTTCGACGCGCCCCGGACTGAGCCGGCCGCCGACGCGCTCGCCTCGACGGCCCGATGACCGACCGGCCCGACGAGGTCGACGGCCTCCCCGCCTTCGAGCGCGTCCAGACCCGAGACCCGAGCCCCGACTCCCCGCGGATGTGGCGCCCAGCGCTCGTGGTCCTGGTTGTGGTCCTGATCGCCGCCGGCGCCGCCGGGACGAGGTGGTGGCTCGGGCCGAGCCCCGGCGAGGCCAACGACGCCCTGGTCCACCTCGTCGAGACGTCCGAGACCTTCGTCCCGGACCTCGCGACGACCGACCCCGGCGCGGCCCGGTCGCTCGTCCTCGACGCGCTCGGCTGGGACGTCGCCCCGCCCGACCTCCCCTCGCTGACCGTCGTCGGCGTGGGGATCCCGTCGATCGGGACCGTCCAGCCGTCGCCGGGCACGTCGCCGAGCGACGTCCAGGTGCCCGCGTTCCGCTACGAGGGGGCCGACGGCGAGCGGGCGACGGTCTTCGCCTACGACTACATCTTGCTCGACCGGGTCCGGACGGCGTTCGACCTCCCGGACGGGACCTACGCCGCGCTCAGCGAGCCCACGCCCGTCGACTCGCGCGTCGTCGAGGGCCGGTTCGTGGTCTCGTGGCGACGCCGAGCCATGATCTTCTCGGCGGTGACGGCCGACGAGGCGGTGGCCGAGCGGATCCGCCAGACGGTGTCGAGCTAGCCCGAGGGGACGGAGGGGACGGAGGGGACGGAGGGGACGGAGGGGACGGAGGGGACGGAGGGGACGGAGGGGAACGTTTCCGGGCCCCGCGGCGGCGGCCGGCCCTCTCCACGCTCTCCACGCTCTCCACGCTCTCCACGCTCTCCACGCTCTCCACCCTTTGCCTCCGCCGAGGCCTCACGCGGACGAGGCGCGCCCCGGCGGTATCTTGACGGGTAAGCGCTTTCACCCTGCCGATGAGCTCCTACGCCTCCGGGCCCGCCGCCCTCCCCCGCCCGTTCGCCGCCGTCCCCGACGACCGCTTCACGCTGCTGGGCGACGCCGTCTCGGCGACGGTCGTCGGCTCGACGGTCGTGGTCGACTGCGGAGGCCCACGCCTCGCCGTGTCGTTCCTGGCCGGCGACGTGGCCCGGGTCCGCCTGGCGCCGACGGGCGACTTCCGCGCGGCCGGCCACGGCGCCGACGTCAACGACACGCCGTTCTCGTACGCGCTCGACCCCGACCGGACGTGGGACGGGCTGGCGCCGACCCTCGTGGACGACGGCGACGCCTGGTCCGTCGCGACCGGCGCCATGGCCGTGCGGATCCGCAAGTCGCCGTGCCGGCTGTCGTTCGAGACGCCCGACGGGCGGCCGTTCCTCCAGGACACCGCCGGCGCCGGCTGGGCCGAGGTCGACGGGCGGACGGTCACGCGCTGCTGGAAAGCGCTCGCGCCCGACACGCGCTTTTTCGGCCAGGGCGACAAGACGTTCGAGCTCGACCGCGCCGGCCGCCAGCTCACCTTCTGGAACGCCGACACCTACGCCTACGCCCCGGAGCAGGACCCGATCTACAAGTCGATCCCGTTCTCGCTCGTGCTCCAACCCGGCGACGGCGGCTGGACCGGCGCCGGCCTGTTCTCCGACAACACCTACCGCTCCGAGATGGACCTGGGCGCGAGCTCGAGCGACGACTGGTGGATCGGGAGCGACGACGGCGAGCTCCGGCACTACGTGTTCGCCCCGACGCCCGGCGAGGCGGCCGGCCTCAAGCACCCGTTGCGCCGCTACTGCGACCTGACGGGCCACAAGCCGATGCCGGCCCGGTGGTCGCTGGGCTACCACCAAAGCCGCTGGAACTACCAGGACGACGGCTACGCGCGGTGGATCGCCCACGAGTTCCGCCGCCGCGGGCTCCCGCTCGAGTGCATCCACCTCGACATCGCCTACATGGACGGCTACCGCGTGTTCACCTGGGACCCCGACGCGTTCCCCAACCCGAAGGCGCTCACCGACGACCTCAAGGAGCTGGGCGTGCGGACCGTCGTCATCGTCGACCCCGGCGTCAAGGTCGACCCCGACTACTTCGCCTATCAGGAGGGCTCGACGCGGCGGCTGTTCTGCGAGAACCCGGACGGCACCGACTTTACCGACACCGTGTGGCCGGGCGACGTCCACTGGCCGGACTTCTCGAAGGTCGAGGCGCGGCGGTGGTGGGGCGAGACGCACCAGCGCTACCTCGACGCCGGCGTGACGGGTTTTTGGAACGACATGAACGAGCCGGCCATCCTGGGCGGACGCGACTTCCCGGACGACGTCCGGTTCGCGTACGAGGACCGCGGCGACGGGCCGACCGACCACCGCGAGGCCCACAACGTCTACGGCCTGCTGATGGCCCAGGCCACGCACAACGGGCTCCGGGCGGTCCGCCCCGACGAGCGCCCGTTCTTGCTCACGCGCGCCTGCTTCTCGGGCAGCCAGCGCTACGCGGCGGCGTGGACCGGCGACAACGTGTCGTCGTGGGAGCACCTGCTGCTGTCGCTCCAGATCTGCCAGTCGCTCAGCCTGAGCGGGCTCGGGTTCTGCGGGCCCGACATCGGCGGGTTCGCGGGGCGCCCGTCGCCCGAGCTCTACGCCCGCTGGATGCAGGCCGGCGTCCTGTACCCGTTCATGCGGACGCACTACTCCCACGAGGAGATCGACCAGCAGGAGCCGTGGAGCTTCGGCGACGAGGTCGAGGGCGTCTGCCGCCGCTACCTCACGCTGCGCTACCAGCTCCTGCCGACGCTGTACTCGGCCTTCGAGCGCTGCACCCGGACCGGCGAGCCGCCGCTCAAGGCGCTCGTGCTCGAGCACCCCGACGACCCCCACACGCACCGCGGCTGCGACGACCAGATGTACCTCGGCCAGACGCTGATGGCCGCGCCCGTCGTCGCCGACGGCGCTCGCCAGCGCGAGGTCTACTTCCCCGACGTGGCCGGCGGGTGGACCGACGTCTGGACGGGTGAGGCGATCCCGGGCGGCCAGCGCCGGACCGTCGACGCGCCGCTCGACACGATGCCGCTGTTCGGCCGCGCCGGCGGCGTCGTCGCCCTCGACCCGCCCGCGCTCACCACGATGGACGCCGATCCCGAGACGCTGACGCTGTGGGCGTTCCCCGGCACCGGCACCTCGTCGTTCTACTTCGACGACGGGATCAGCTACGCCTACCAGGACGGCGACGCGTTCCGCCTGCACGTCGACCTGGCGGACGGCGACGGGGTCGTGGCCACGGTCCGCCGCGAGGGCGGCCGGGGCGTTCCGCACCGCGCGTTCGAGTGGCGGCTCCCGCTCTCGGCGCTCGGCGACGCCCGCACCGTGACCGTCGATGGCGCCGAGGCCACGTCCGACACCGACGCCGAGACGTCCGCCGTCGAGGACGGCCCCTGGCTCGTCGTCCGCACCCGCACCGACGTCGAGCGCGTCGAGGTCCGGTAGGGCTGGCACCTCGCGAGCGGGCCCCCTGTCCGTCCGCCCATCGCTCCGCTCAGCGGGCGGACGGACGGTCCCCCTTGAAGGGGGGCAGCTTTCCGACCTGGGAGCGCAGCGACCGGGAGGAAAGCGGGGGGTCCGCGACCGGCCACCGACACCTCTTTTAGACCCCTTCTCCATGTCGTCCCCCCTCCCCGCCGCGCCCGAGACCGTCGGCGCGCTCGTCATTCCGACGTCCGTCGGTGCGCTCCACCTCGACGCCCTGTCCGACGACGTCGTCCGGGTCCGGTTGGTGCGGCCGGGGCAGGTCCCGTCGGCGCGGCCGTCGTACGCGCTCGACCCCGACGCCCGGTGGGGCGGGCCATCTGCGTGGACCGTCCGCGATGGCGAGGACGTGGTCGAGGTCGAGACGGCGGCGCTCCGGCTCCGGGTCGTGGCCGAGACCGGCGCGTTCGTGGTGACGGAGCGGGCCGGCGGCCACGTCTTGGTCGACGCGCTCGCGTTGCCGGACGAGGGCGTCGGCCATGCCGTGGCGCTGGAGCCGGCCGACCGACTGTTCGGGTTGGGCGACAAGGCGCTCGCGCTCGACCGGCGTGGCCACGCGGTCGAGCTGTGGAACACGGACGCCTTCAAGTACGGGCGCGGGACGGACCCGCTCTACAAGTCGGTCCCGTTCGTGCTGAAGCAGGGCGAAGAGACGGCCGTCGGGCTGTTCTACGACAACACGTTCCGCGCCCGGTTCGACCTGGGCGCCCGCGACGCCGGGCAGATGGAATACCGCGCCGACGACGGCGCGCTCGACCTGTACCTCGTCCACGGCCCGAGCCCGCTGGGCGTCGTCCAGGCCTACGCGCGGCTGACGGGGCGGACGCCGATGCTGCCGCGGTGGGCCCTCGGCTACCACCAGTGCCGGTACTCGTACATGAACGAGGGCGAGATCCGCGAGGTCGCCGCCGGCTTTCGGGAGCGCCAGATCCCGTGCGACGCGCTGTACTTCGACATCCACTACATGGACGGGTACCGCGTGTTCACGTGGGACCGTGAGCGGTTCCCCGACCCGCCGGCGCTGCTGTCCGACCTGGCGGACGACGGGTTCAAGTCGGTCGTCATCATCGACCCCGGCGTCAAGGCCGACGACCCCGACTACGCGGTCTACCGCGACGGCCAGGACCGCGACGCCTACGTCAGATACCCCGACGGCGCCGAGGTGCACGGCGAGGTGTGGCCCGGCCGCTGCGCCTTCCCGGACTTCACCGACCCCGACGTCCGCGACTGGTGGGGGACGCTGCACGACGGGCTGGTCCGCGACGGCGTCGACGGGGTGTGGAACGACATGAACGAGCCGGCCCTGTTCAGCGTGGCCCACGTCGAGGGCTCGATGGACGCCGAGCACGACGTGGGCACGATCCCGGACCACGCGCGGCACGCGCTCGAAGGCGAGGGCGGCAGCCACGCCCAGGCCCACAACGTCTACGGGATGCAGATGCAGCGGGCGACGCACGAGGGGCTCCAGGCGCTGGCGCCCCAGCGCCGGCCCTTCACGATTACGCGCGCGGCCTACGCCGGCTCGCAGCGGTTCGGGACGAGCTGGACCGGCGACAACTCGGCGACGTGGGACCACCTCCGGCTGGCGATCCAGACGTGCCTGTCGCTCGGCGTCTCCGGCATGACGTTCACCGGCGCCGACGTCGGCGGGTTCGTCGGCCAACCGTCGGGCGAGCTGCTGGCGCGCTGGACCCAGGTCGGCGCGCTCACGCCGCTGTTCCGGAGCCACTCGGCCGTCGACACGCCGCGCCAGGAGCCGTGGCTGTTCGGCGACGAGGTCGAGCGCGTGTGCCGCCAAGCGATCGAGCTCCGCTACCGCCTGTTGCCCACGCTCTACACGGCGCTGTGGCAGGCGGCCACGCACGGGACGCCGATCTTGCGCCCGTTGCCGCTCGTCCACCCGGCCGACGAGACGGTCCGCCGGACGAGCCCGCTCGGGTTCTACGTCGGCGACCACCTGCTGGCGCACCCGGTCGTGGAGGAGGGCCAGGCCGAGCGCGAGATCTACCTGCCCGACGCCGACGCCGGCTGGGTCTGCTTCTGGACCGGCGAGCGGCTGGAGGGCCGCCAGTCGATCTGGACCGAGACGCCGCTCGACCGGGTCCCGCTCTACGTCCGGGGCGGCGCCGTGCTGGCGCTCGGGCCGGTCCGCCAGCACTCGGGCGAGCCGGTCGACCGGCTCGCGCTCCACCTGTACCCGGCGCACGGCCGCCACACGTCGTGGCTCTACGAGGACGCCGGCGACGGCGACGGCGACGCTTGGCTCGGACGCCTCGACCTGGCCGACGACGGCGCCGCGGTCCGCCTGGCGTGCGCGGTCGTCGGCGACCACGTGCCCGAGTGGACCGGCTGGGACGTCGTCGTCCACGGCCTGGACGCCGCGCCGGCGCGGGTGACCGTCGACGGCGTCGCGGCCGACGCGACGTGGGACGGGGCGGCCCGGTTCGCGGCGCCCGTCGGGGCCTCGATTGAAATCCTCCGTGGACCCCTGCCCGCCGGGAACGCGTGACGGCGCTTTGCACGTTCGGGAGGGACTGTGACTGACTTCCGCACGCTCGCCCTCGTCCTCCTCACCGCCCTCGTCGCCGGGTGCGGGACGCCCCAGCCCGTCGGGCAGCGCGTGCCGGACCCGGAGTCGATGGCCGAGGCCGGGCCGGCCCCGTTCGACTCGACGGCCCTCAACTTCCTGATCGTGGGCGACTGGGGCCGCAACGGGTTCTTCAACCAGGCCGAGGTCGCCGACGCGATGGGCGTCGTCGGCGAGCGCGTCGAGAGCCAGTTCACGATCTCGACCGGCGACAACTTCTACCTCGCCGGCGTGACCGGCGTCGACGACGTCAAGTGGGTCCGCTCGTTCGAGGCCATCTACACGGCGCCGGTGCTCCAGAGCCGGTGGTACGTCACGCTCGGCAACCACGACTGGCAGGGCGACGTGCCCGCCCAGATCGCCTACACCGAGACCAGCGAGCGGTGGTACCTCCCGGCCCAGTACTACGCCGAGACGCTGGCGCTCGACGACGAGACGGACGTCCTGTTCGCGTTCATCGACACGAACCCGCTGGCCTACCCGGAGTCGTACAAGGCCCGGTTCTCGGACACCGGCGACTGGGACGTCGACGGCCAGCTGGCGTGGCTCGAGCGGACGCTGGCGGACTCGGACGCGACGTGGAAGATCGTCGTCGGCCACCACCCGATCTACGTCGGCTCGGTCCGCTACTCGGACAACG
This sequence comes from uncultured Bacteroidota bacterium, assembly GCA_963848075.1. Classification (GTDB taxonomy): domain Bacteria; phylum Bacteroidota; class Rhodothermia; order Rhodothermales; family Rubricoccaceae; genus Rubrivirga. Next base: position 347,674 of record CAWKCB010000004.1, on the reverse strand, counting down.
AGCGGCTGGTCGAGCGGCTCGTCCCCATCTTCGAGCGGACCGGCGTCCAGGCCTACTTCGCCGGCCACGACCACAACCTCCAGCACCACCGGCCGGACGGCTCGCCGATCGACTACTTCGTCTCGGGCGCCGGCTCGCTCACGCGCGAGGTGGTCGAGACGCCCAACACGCTGTTCGCCCTCCGCACGCCCGGCTTCATGGCCGTCTCGATGACGCGGACCCGGATGGACGTCCAGGCCTACGACGAGGACGAGCGGCTCGTCTACGCGACCATCGTGCCGGTCCGCCGCGGCGACCGGATCGACTTGCCGTTCGGTCTGGGCGGCGACTGAGGCCGGGTCGCTGATGGCCCTTCGTCTGCCGGTTCGCGCGTAGGGGCACGCCACCGGCGTGCCCTCGTCCCATCGTGGGCGTCACGGGCGCGCCACCGGCGTGCCCCTACGTCGAGGCAGAAATCTGGCGACCTGGGATCAGCCGGCGCGGAGCCGGAGCCAGAGGACGAGGAGCCCGACCGACGCCGCGCCGAAGAGCCCGTGGAACAGGGCTGGCGGGACGGCCCCCGCCCACAGCCCCCACATCCACACCGGCCACCGCTCGCCCTCGACCGCGTCCGTACGCACGACCGTCGCCACGACGGTCCCGACCTCGGGGTCCCCGGACGGCGCGCTCTGGACGTGCTCGGCCACGCCTGGCGGGTACTCGACGACCTGCTCGCGGCGGGAGTCCCAGTACGCCGGCGGCGGGAGCTCGCCTCGCTCGGCGTAGGGAGCCGCGTGGGCCTGGAAGGCCGCCGCAATCTCCGGCCCCATCCGGTCGAGCCGGGCGCGGGCGGCCGAGTTCCACACGGAGAGGCCGGCCCACACGAGCACGACCAGGACGAGGGCGGCGGAGACAAGGGTCGAGGCGCTCATGGCAACGACGGTCGGAGTGCCGGCTATTTACGGCTCGTCGCGCGTCCCCGACCTCCGCGAGGCGCGGCGCCCCCCGGTCCGGCGGATCATCTCGTCGTAGGCCTGCTGGCTGAGCCAGTCGACGCCGTCGGTGTAGGCCGGGCGGACGTAGTAGGTGCCGCGCCGGTGGATCGGCGTCCCGTACGCCAGGCAGGCCGCGCCGTCGGGCGACCGATGCCGGCGCCAGCGGACGCGCCGCCACTCGCGCGCGGCCAGCGCCGCCCAGAACGCGTCGTCGTGCGCCGGGCGGACCGACGGCACTACGACCGCGTCCGTCGCCGAGCCGCCGCGGGGCCCTCGTCCTCAACTCCGAGGTCGAGCGTGTCGGCCAGGACCGCCGGGTCGATCCGGTCCATCGCCGCGTCGTCGTCGGTCGCGATGGCCTCCAGGATCTCCAGCCGCCGGACGAGCGGGGCGGTCGCGTCGTCGACCGCGTTCCCGATCAGCGCCTCCAGCTCGCTCTTGCGGATCTCCGACCCGCCGGTCCGGCCGCGGCCGACGGCGTTCGCCGCCTTCACCTTGGCGATCCCCGTGAACACGGCCCACGGCATCCCGACGAACAGGGCGACGGCGGCGATGACTTCTCCAGGTCCCATGATGACGGTGCGTGGTGAGGGGGCGGCTACGGGGCGGGCCGCCGCCGCGTTGCGCGGGCTACGAGAACGCGCTGATCCCGGTCGCCTCCAGGCCGAGCACGAGCGTGTGGACCTCGTCGGTCCCCTCGTAGGTCACGACCGACTCCAGGTTGGCCATGTGGCGCATGACGGGGTAGATGCCCAAGACGCCGTTGCCGCCCAAGAGCTGGCGGCTCTGGCGCGCGACCGCGAGCGCCGTCCGCACGTTGTCGCGCTTGGCGAGCGAGACGTGGGCGGGCCGCATCGTCCCCTCGTCCTTCATCCGGCCCAGCCGCCACGCGACGAGCTGGGCCTTGGTGATGTCGGCCAGCATGTCGGCGATGTGATTCTGGACGAGCTGGAAGCCGGCGACCGGCCGGCCGAACTGCTCGCGCGAGGTCGTGTGCTGGATGGCCGCGTCGTAGCACGCCATCGCGGCGCCGAGCACGCCCCACGCGATCCCGTAGCGGGCCTGGCTGAGGCACGACAACGGCCCCTTGAGTCCCTTGACGTGGGGCAGCATCGCCGAGGCCGGCACGCGGACGTCGTCGAGGACGACCTCGCTGGTGACGGCCGCCCGGAGCGACCACTTGTCCATGATCCGGGGCGTCGAGACGCCGGGCCGGTCGGTCTCGACCAGGAAGCCGCGGACGTCGCCCGCGTCGTCCTTCGCCCAGACCACGGCCACGTCGGCGATGGAGGCGTTCGTGCTCCAGCGCTTGTGGCCCGTGATCACGAACTCGTCGCCGTCTCGGGTGGCCCGCGTCGTCATCGACCCGGGGTCCGAGCCGACGTCGGGCTCGGTGAGCGCGAAGCAGCCGATGGCGTCGGCCGTCGCCAGCCGGGGGAGCCACCGCCGCTTCTGTTCTTCCGACCCGTACGTGAAGATCGGGTACATCACGAGGGACCCCATGACGGAGCAGAACGAGCGGAGCCCGCTATCGGCCCGCTCGACCTCCTGCATCATCAGCCCGTACGTCACCGACGAGGCGCCGAGGCCGCCGTACTCGGTCGGGATCGTCGGGCCGATCACGCCGAGCTCGGCGAGCCCCTTGGCCGCGTCGAGCGGGAACGTCAGCGCCTGGGCGTGCTGCTCGATGACCGGCAGCACGGCCTCGGACACGTAGGCGCGGACGCGGTCGCGGTGGGCCTTCTCGTCGTCGCTCAGCAGGTCGTCGATCCGGTAGAAGTCCAAGCCCTGGAAGGCGGCCGGGTCGTAGGCCCCGTTGCTGACGCCGGCCGGCGCGTGGCCGAGCGGGCGGAACGCGGCGGGGTCGCCGGACTGGCCGGCGTCCTGGCGGTCGTGGGTGGGCGCCCCATCGCCGGACGAGGCGAGGGCGGGCGAGCGGACGAGGTCGGGAGTGTCGGACATCGGTCGGTACTTTGGGGCCGCCGTGGGCGGCCGACTCGTGTCCGCCCAAGCTACGACCCGCCCTCCCCCCTTCATGCGCGTCCTCCTCCTCGTCCTCCTGCTGACGCCCGCCGCCCTGGCCCAACGCGACGGCTCCATCGAGCCCCGCTACGGCGTCGGCTTCGACGTCACGACGGCGATCTACGGCCAGGACGTGATCCCGGACGGCCCGTCGCTCGGGCTCCGCGGGCGCGTGGCGCTGCCCCTCAACGCCGACGTGTCGGTGGCCGGGAGCCTGGGCCTCGGGGCCCACCTGTTCGAGGGGGCCGACGACGCGCGCTACGTGCTCAACCCCCAGGTGTCGGTGATCGTGACACTGCCGTCGCGGCGGTCGGCGCGGTACGTGCTGGGCGGGTTCGGCGGGTTCCTCCCGCTGAGCGGCGGCGGCGGCGGCCCGTCGCTCCACCTCGGCTACGGCTGGGCGATCCCGCTGACCGAGACGTCGCTCTACGCCGAGATCGACCCGTCGCTGGTGATCGGCGAGCGGGAGGCGGTGCCGGTGATCGCGCTGCGGACGGGGGTCATCTTTTAGATTGGAATAACGGGCAACTGAGAGGCCCGGAAATGTGGGACAGGCAGCGTCCACCTCTCGCGAATTCGGTCGTACCCTTCGGGCGGCGTGTCCGTTGAAAACCGGCACTGGGAGCCAATCTCGTAGGCCTTTCCCCACCCGCGTGGGGATGATCCCGCCACCGCGGCCGGCGTCGCCACCACGGCCCGCCTTTCCCCACCCGCGTGGGGATGATCCCAGGACGACGGACGAGCCCTGCGCCACATTGGCCCTTTCCCCACCCGCGTGGGGATGATCCGCGGGGGTAGCCGGGCGTGTCGCCGGCCTTGACCCTTTCCCCACCCGCGTGGGGATGATCCCAGGCCCTCGTCGATCTCGATCCCCGCCAGGACCCTTTCCCCACCCGCGTGGGGATGATCCCGGGTTCGTCGACGCCGACGCCGCCGTGAACTGCCTTTCCCCACCCGCGTGGGGATGATCCTCGGGCCGTCGGGCCGGTGGGGGCGCGTGTGTCCCTTTCCCCACCCGCGTGGGGATGATCCCGGTTGAGCGGGCGACCGGCTCAGGCGGTCGCCCCTTTCCCCACCCGCGTGGGGATGATCCCGAATCGGCGGCCTTGGACACGGCCGCGGACTCCCTTTCCCCACCCGCGTGGGGATGATCCCGGCGACCTCGACGCCAGCCCCAACGGCGACGTCCTTTCCCCACCCGCGTGGGGATGATCCTGCGACCGCGCGCGCCGACGCCGCCGAGGCCGACCTTTCCCCACCCGCGTGGGGATGATCCGTCGCTCTTGGTGGAAGAGGCGCTGGCGAAGGTCCTTTCCCCACCCGCGTGGGGATGATCCCTCGAACTCGACGCCGGCCGCCCCGCCGGCCCCCCTTTCCCCACCCGCGTGGGGTGTTGGCGACGGTTGGAAATTGCCGGTCTTCGTCGGGTGAAAATGTCCGGGGTGTGGTCCCCTCCAGGGCCGCCCGGTGCCACCGCCAGTCGGTGAGCCCGTCCGGTCCACACCTCCAACTTGGGCGCTCCACTTCCCGGAGCACCCGTGATCGGACTCGAAGCCCACATGCTGCTCAGACACTACCTCGCCGAGGGCCTCTCCAAGGCCGACATCGCCCGGCGCCTCGGCATTAACGCGCGGACCATCCGCCGATGGATCGTGGCCGGAGAGCTCGACCGCGACCTCGATGAGCCTCCGCGCTACAAGCCCCGTCCACCTCGCCCGACCAAGCTCGACCCTTACCGCGAGATCGTCCGGACGCGGCTGGCCGACTACCCCGAGCTCTCCGCCGTCCGCCTCTTCGAGGAGGTCCGCGCGGCCGGCTACACCGGCAGCTACGCCCAGGTCCGCGACTTCGTGCGGCAAGTCCGACCGAGACCCGCCCCCGAGCCCGTCGTCCGCTTCGAGACGCCACCGGGGCACCAGGCCCAGGTCGACTTCGCCGAGTTCCACTTCCCCTGGGGCAAGCGCTACGCGTTCGTCGCCGTGCTGGGGTACTCCCGGCTCCTCTTCCTCCGCTTCTCCGCTCGGCAGGACATGCGGGCTCTCTTCGACGGTCTCGAGGCCACCTTCGAGGCCTTCGGCGGCGTCCCACGGGAGATCCTCTTCGATCAGATGAAGTCGGTCGTCACGGCCGACCTCCGGCTCCTCGGGGGCCAGCTCGTCGTCAACGAGGAGTTTCTCCGGTTTGCGGCCCACTGGGGCTTCCGGCCCCGCGCCTGCCGCCCGTACCGGGCCAAGACCAAGGGGAAGGTCGAGCGGCCGATCCGCTACGTCCGGGACAACTTCGTCTACGGCCGGGACTTCGTCGGCGACGACCACCTCGCGGGCGAGCTCTCGCGCTGGCTGGAGCGGGCCAACGACCGCGTCCACGGCACGACGCGCGAGGTCCCGCGCGAGCGGTTCGAGCGTGCCGAGATCGGGACCCTGCTCCCGCTGGCCGAGAGCCCGTACCGCTCGTTGGTGCTCCGGACGGACACCGTCCGCCGAACGGTCTCCGCGCCCGCGGTCTCTGCGCCTGCTCTGATCGCGGCCGACGTCGCTGTCCCCCGGCTGGTCGCGGTCGAGAAGCGTCCCCTCTCCGTCTACGCGGCTCTCGCCGGGGGTACGCGATGACGAAGCGCATCCCCGCCCCGTCGCGCCGGGAACGGCTGCTGGCGATGCTGGCCGACCTCAAGATGCCTGGAGCGCTCGAAGCGCTCGACGGCGTGCTCCAGCGCGTCGACGGCGGAGCCCTCACGGCCGCGGAGGCCATCGAGGCCCTTCTCCAGGCGCAGATCGCGCTCCGCAACGACCGCCGGTTAGAAGCGGCTATGCGGTCGAGTCGGCTGCCGGCCGTCAAGACGCTGGCCGACTTCGACTTCTCGTTCCAGCCGTCGATCAAGCACGAGCAGGTCGAGGCCCTCCACGAGCTCGGCTTCGTCGAGCGCAAGGAGAACGTGGTGCTCCTCGGCCCGCCCGGCGTCGGCAAGACGCACCTGGCGATCAGCCTGGCGGTCACGGCGGCCGAGCGCGGTCGAAGGGTCTACTACGGCACGCTCTCGGCCCTCGTGACGAGTCTGGAGGAGGCGCAGGCCTCGGGCTTGCTCGAACAGCGGCTGAAGGTGCTCACGCACCCGGCGCTGCTGGTCGTCGACGAGATCGGCTACCTCCCAGTCCGTCCGAGCGGGGCCGTGCTCTTCTTCCAACTCATGGCGCGGCGCTACGAGCGGGCCTCGACGGTGATGACGAGCAACAAGGGCTTCGAGGAGTGGGGCCAGGTCTTCGGCGACGAAGTGATGGCGGCGGCCCTGATCGACCGGGTGCTGCACCACTGCCACATCGTGTCGATCCGAGGCAACAGCTACCGCATCCGTCACCACCGTGACCTCTGGGACGACGACCCGTCGGAGCCCCCGCACCACACCCCTATCGCGACGACGACCTGAGGCCCGTCCCCTCCCGCAACCCGGACATTTTCAGCCGACACGATCCGGACATTTCCAATCGCCATTGACATCGAGCAACGCTTGCCCTCGTCTCCCTCCTTATGATCGGGGCCTGTCACACGGCCCGGCCGCTCGCTCCCTACCCACCCGTCTCCGCCGAGGACTCCGTCGTAGCGAACGCCGAGGCCGCCATTGGGGCTGTCCGAGCGTACCTCGCCCCGGACCCCTCAGCCTACGACCTCGCTTCGGCCGAGGCTCGCGAGGAGCCGGGTGAGTGGTGGGTTGTCGTGCCGTTGCAGAACGAGCCGGGGCAGGTTTCTCTACCTGAGGGGACGAGCTTCCGGGTCTCGAAGGCAACGGGGGCTGTAGACGTTCCTAACCCGGCCCGCTGAGGCTGGCGGTAGAACTCGCCGCTGCAGGCCGACGTGAAGCGTCAGCGTCCTCGGCCGTCCGTAGCTTCGGCGTCTCTGCCGCTTCGGCCGAACGCTGTGCCCTCAGCTTCACGCGGCTGAGCGTCCATCTGTTCTGCGGCTCACCAGCGTCAAGCCAGAGCGAAAAGTCGATGGGCCTGTTGGAGAAACCCAACAATGCTTGTATACTGAGTCACCAAATGGATCGGGCTTTCTCGATCGGCGCTGGGCTTCGGGCTTACCCGGGGCCCTTCGCTTCGTTTAAGGGCCAGGGTCAAGGAAACACCTTCAGACCCCATCCCCACGTCTTGCCGCTTGGGCTTCGCCTCAGCTTGGGTTCCAATATGTCCCACGCCCGGTTCGACTGCTCCGGCCGGAGGACGTATAGGCCTATGGGTCGGGCTACGAGGTCGGCGAGTTGGAGCCCGGTCGAGTTGCCCCGCTTGTCGGCGGACACGAACTCGAAGGGGTAGGTCCATCCCTTCAGGTTGTGGCCGTCGCAGGCTCGTCTGAACTCCAACTCAAGCTCGGTGTCCTCCTTCGGTCCGCGCTGCTCGAACACGACATGGAGTGCCCCGCCCTCGCATCCGAGGGTCTCAGCAAGGTGGCGATATAGCCGCTCCAGGCAGAACTTGAGGGCGATGTGGTATGGGTTCTCCCGGTGGACGTAGCGCGCGACATAGGTTTCCTTCCGGATGGCCGCCGCGACAATTGTGAACGGGGCCGACATGACTAGGTCGTTCAGTCCGTCCATGAACCGCGCCCGGTTCTCGGCGACGCGCAGGAACTCGAAGGGCGGCTTCTGCTTCCGAATCTCCCGCTCGTGCAGGACGACTTGGTCATGGCCTACGTGATCGAACTTAAACCGAATCATCGCCGGTGCGCAGTGGTCTGCGTACTCGTCCTTCCGGAACAGGCAGCACGCCAGCACGAAGACCGGGAACTGGGGATTGATCTTGTCGAGGCTGTGGTCCCCGCTCTCGTCAACGTAGACGATGTAGTCGTCGAATCTCGGCATACTGGAATCTAAACGCTGTGCTCAGAGCCGCAGAACCCACCGCTGCAGGCCGATCGCTATGACGATGTCAAGGGCTCGGGCGACTAAATCATAGGCCGCACGCTCACGTGGTCCGCCTCGTACGGCTGCCCGTCCCGAAGCACCGCTGCCGCCACGCGCAGGAGCTTGTTGCCGACGTTGTTGAGCACGAGTCGACCGCTCTTCCCCCCCGCCTTCTTCCGGTGGAAGTACGTGTGGTACGGCGAGCCCTCGATGGAGACGAGCCGGATCGAGGCCAGGTAGAGCAGCTTCCGGATCGCCGACGGGCCGTAGCCCCGGCTCCTCGGACGCCGACGGACACTGCTTCCACTCTCGTGCTCCAAGGGACAGATCCCGAGCCACGCCGAGGCCTGCTTCGGCCGGAGCGGGCGCGAGAAGCCGCCCGTCGCCACGCAGAGGTGCGAGGCGAGGAGCAGCCCCACGCCCGGCACGCTCATCACCAGCGCCACGGCCGGACCGATCGTCGGGTGCTCGCCCACGAGCCGCCGGACCTCGCGGTCGATCTCGGCGATCCGATCCTTGAGGTAGCTCACCGCGTCGTCGGCGATCCGGTTGGCGAGCGGGGTCTGGACGACCTTCCGGGCCAGCATCCGCCGCGCGTTCTGCTTGGCGGTCCGCTCGCGGGTGAGCTGCTCACGCATCGTCAGAAGCGTCCTCACCTGCTCCACGACGGCCTCGGCGGGCGCCCACCGCCGGAGCTCGTCGAGGAAACGGGCCGCGTAGTCGGCGATCCGCTGCGCGTCGAGGGCGTCGGTCTTGGCGCCGGAGACAGGCATGGCGCGGCGGACCTTGGCGGCGTCCTCGACGACGACGCGGAAGCTGCGCTCGTAGAGCCAGTAGCAGAGGGCCTCGCCGTAGACGCCCGTCGACTCGAGGCAGACGAGCACGTCATCGGAGCCCGCGCCGTGGTCCGTGAGCCACGCGGCGAGGGCGGCGAACCCATCGGGGTCGTTGGCGACGGTGAGTGGCGGCGCGGCCGGTCGGCCGGGGCCGCGGGTGAGGGCGACGGCGAGGGTCTCGCTCGCGACGTCGACGCCGACGTAGAACTGAGGTGCGTCCATCGGATTGGGGGCTGTCCGAGCCCGCGACCGAGGGGGACCGCGTCCATTAGGGCCGTCGCCTCCGCCCCGAGGTGGGGCTGACGTGGCACATCGCTATTGGGTCTTGCTCGGGCCGGTGCCGGGCCTGGATCGGCCTATGGATTAGCTCCGGGGAGCGTCTCCGACAAAGGGCGTAGGCTTGATCGACACCGGGGCTCGGGGTACCCTCCGAGTCTAATGGACGATAGGCGCCAGCGCTTTCGGACTCGTCGGGCTTCGGCGTATTCTCCGCTCCGACTGACCATCACAACCTCAGCCTCTCGCGACTGAGCGTCCATCTTGTAAGTTGAGATCGGTGGTCATTCCGACCTCCCGAGCCGGTAAGCCCGATGTCAACCTGGTCCTGCGCCTCGGCGCCAAGACCGGACAACAGCAGGGGCCGCCGGCTCGCCCATCTCGCTCGGAGTCCGAACAGTTGCCAGAACCAATCGGTGGCCGTCGGGCCGATGGAGTTCGACTCACGCAAGACCGGGTGTGTAGCGAGGAGCGGAGAGGACGACATGGACGCACAGACCTACATCGGAATCGACGTTGCCAAGGGCCACCTCGATGTCCACGCCCTCCCGAGTGGCGAGGCGTGGCAGTCGGCGAACGACCCCGACGGCATCGACGCACTCGTGGCGCGGGTGACGACGCTCGGCCCGGCGCTGGTCGTGCTGGAGGCGTCGGGGAAGTACGAGGCCCCGTGTGCTGCGGCCCTCGCGGCGGCCGGGGTACCTGTGGCCGTCGTGAACCCGCGGCAGGCCCGGGACTTCGGGAAGTCGACCGGCCAGCTCGCCAAGACCGACACGCTCGACGCGGCCATGCTCGCGCTCTTCGCCGAGCGGGTGCGGCCGGAGCCGAGGCCGCTCCCGGACGCCGAATCCCAGGCTCTGGCCGCGGTCCTGGCACGCCGTCGCCAACTCATCACGATGATGGTGGCGGAGAAGAACCGGGCGCACGTCGCGGCGCCGTCGGTCGCCAAGAGCATCGCGCCCCCTGCCCCTGGGGCGGGGGCAGCACGTCCGGTGGCTGGAGCGCGAGCTCGCGGGCGTGGACAGCGACCTGACCGATGCGATCCGGGAGAGCGCGGCGTGGCGGGCCAAGGACGACCTGCTCCGAGCAGTCCCCGGCGTCGGCCGCGTGCTGGCGACGACGCTGCTGGCGGACCTGCCGGAGCTCGGCCGGCTGGACCGCCGGGAGATCGCCGCCCTGGTCGGCGTGGCTCCGTTGAACCGGGACAGCGGGATGCACCGAGGACAGCGTTCGGTGTGGGGAGGTCGCGCGACGGTGCGGACGGCACTCTACATGGGGGCGCTGGCGGCGGTGCGGTCGAACCCGCCGGTGCGTGCGCTCTACGAGCGGCTGGTGGCCGCCGGGAAGCCCAAGAAGGTGGCGCTGGTGGCGTGCATGCGGAAGCTCTTGGTGACCTGCAATGCCGTCATTCGAGACGGAGCTGCGTGGGAGCCGAGCAACGCGCTCACGGCTTGACTTCCAACACAGTTGCTGTTAGGAAGCCCGCTCTCAGTCGGGCAGGTCGGCGCGGTTAGTTTCCCGTTATGCCGCTGATCTATTTCGACAACTGCGCACTTCAGCGCCCGCTCGATGATCGGATCCAGTTCCGCGTTCGGGTGGAGGCCGAAGCCGTTGAATCGGTCATCCGGGAGATTGAGCGCGGAGGCGTCCGCTTACTCAACTCCGACGTGCTCGTCGCCGAAAGCACCGCCGCAGTCGATCCGACGCGCCGTGACTTCGCTGCCGAGACGCTAAGCCTCGCCGAGGCTGCAGTTTCACTGACCGACCCGGTCACAGATCGAGCGCAGACCTACCGGGACGCGGGGATCAAAGCCGTGGATGCTCTCCACCTCGCATCAGCCGTCGAGGGCGGGGCCGATTTCTTCTGTACGACGGACGACCGCTTCTTGCGAAGGGCGAGCGCCGCGAACACAGCGGACGTCCGCGTCGTCACACCTTCTGACCTAGCCGTCGCCCTCGGACTATGAACGCGACTTCTCCCAAGCCTGTCCCTGCCCGCCCGTTGGTCGAGGTCAACTCCGTTGGCCTCCGCGCTCTCGTCTCTGCGCTCGGGGTGGCCGACACCGCGCGGTTCCTCCACCAGTATGGCCCGGGTCGTGGGGACTATACCGCAGAACGCGACGAACTGCTCGGGGACCCAAGTCTAGAGGAGGCCATCGGGTGGGTCCGTCGCCACTCGAAAGGCGGGCTACCTAACTCGCCGCTGCAGGCCGACGATAGGCTCTAGCGTTCTTGGCTTCGGGTGGCTCCGGCGCTTACGTTGCCTGTCTGAACCTTCAGCGCCTCAGCCTCTCGCGGCTGAGCGTCCAACTGTTCTACCGCGCTGCCAGCGTTCGGGGCAATCTGTTAGCCCCGTGACGGTGGGCACGGGAAGCACTTTGTCATTTGCAGCACTCCCCGAATAGGGTCCGTATCAGGAGACGAGCGCTGGTCCGCGCGCCGTCCCTCCCTCACCCCTTCCGGTTTCCCATCATGCGAGTCACCCACCTTCTTTTCGTCGCTCTCCTTCTCTCGGCTGTCGCCGGGTGCGACTCCACCAGCGATCCGGCCGACGAGTGGTCTGCACCCACGGTCCCGCTCCTCCACGCTATTGCGTTCTCTGCCGACGCTGCCCCTGCCGTCGGCGATACGGCTCAGTTCACGGCAGCTTTCCGGTTCGTGCAAGCGTCCGACGGCCCGTTCATCGCTGAGAACCGTTTTGACCAGTTCGTGGACTCGCTCTACACGATTTACGGACCTCTTTGGGTCGAAGGTGGCATCAAGATCTATCCCTACCTCGATCACTCCGCCCCGAGCGCATCCGCCCGCATTGTCGGGGGCGAGTCAACGTTCGGCGGTCGCGTGACCCCCGCTGACACGATCCGGCTCTCGGCCGACGTGCTGGCTCTTCGGTCTGACAGGCTCATGGCCGCCGTGACGCTCAACGTTTACGTCGATCGGTCCGAAGGAACGGAGGCCGCCATCGGCGGCGGGTTCAAGCACTCATGCTTCGTCATCGAGGAGGAGAGCGGGTTGTCACTCGGGGACTGTTGGGACACCACGCCTGAGTAGAACAGCAAGTGTTGCCGCGCCGGGCTCCTTCCCTGTAGGCTTCCCCATTCTCCGCCCACTTGGAAGTAGAGGCTCCAGCCTACTTTCGAGCCATGAGGACATCCCGATTCAGCGAGACTCAGATCATCGCTGCCCTTCGCCGCCAGGAGACCGGTGAGAAGGTCCGAGACATCTGCCGCGACCTCGCCATCAGCGAGCCCACGTTCTACGCCTGGAAGTCCAAGTACGGCGGCATGAGCGCCAGCGAGCTCAAGCGCGTCAAGGACCTTGAGGTCGAGAACGCCCGCTTGAAGCGGATGTACGCCGACCTCTCGCTCGTCCACGACGCGCTCAAGGAGGCCGTCGCAAAAGAGCCCTGAGCCCCGACGAGAAGGCCCGCCTCGTCCGGCAGATGCACGCCGAGCACGGGGTGAGCGTCCGTCAGGGCTGCGAGGCCGTCGGTCTGCCGAGGAGCACGTACCGCTACGAGCGGACTCCGAAGCTCGACGAGCCCGTCATCGAGGCGCTCGCCGCACTCGTCGAGAGGCACCCCTCGATCGGGTTCTGGCAGGCGTACCACCGGCTCCGTCTGGCCGGCCACGTCTGGAATCACAAGCGGGTCTACCGCATCTACACCGCCATGAGGCTCAACATCCGGCGCCGAGCCCGTAAACGACTCCCGGCCCGCGTCAAGCAGGCGCTCTTCGTCCCGGAGGAGGCCAACCAGGTCTGGAGCATCGACTTCATGCACGACCGCTTGTGGGACGGTCGGGCCTTCCGGCTGCTCAACGTCCTCGACGACTTCAACCCCGCCGCCTAGAGGCGGCGGCCAGGTGCTCTGGATCGAGGTCGACACGTCGCTGCCAGCGCAGCGCGTGATCCGGGTGCTGGAGCATCTCGAAAAGAGCCGGGGCCTGCCGCCGATGATCCGCGTCGACAACGGACCGGAGTTCATCAGCCACAAGCTGGACGCGTGGTGCAAGGAGCGCGGCGTGACGCTGGCCTACATCCAGCCCGGCTCGCCGACGCAGAACGCCTACATCGAGCGCCTCAACGGGAGCCTGCGTCGCGAACTTCTCGATGCGTACGTCTTCCGGACGCTGGACGAGGTGCGACGGCAGACGGAGGCGTGGCAACACGACTACAACCATCACCGTCCGCACAAATCACTGGGCTACCGACCGCCGGTCGACGCCCTCCCCTGACCCCCGAGTCTCTAGTTATGAGTGGGCCGGAAAACGGGGAAGCCTACACCTGCTGCGTTCACGGAGCGAACCTCGCCGTCCGTGTAGAGGAGGTCGGCGACCGACTCCCGCCGAGCCCGATCGCGAGCTTGAGGTAGAGGTCGAACATTCGGAGGGCCTCTCTGCTGGGGGGCGCCGCGGGTTCGAGCGGAGGAGCCGGCCGAACGGGCGCTGGCGGTGTGGTCGCAGGCCGGGGAACGGGCGGCGGCAACTCTGGAGGCTGCGCCACGGCGCAGGGGGCGGCGGGGGCGACCTAGGTCAACCACGCCCTCTTCATCGCCCACCGAGTCGGCTCCTACCTCCTCGCCGCCGAGTCGGAGATGAAGCACGCTGATCCTGGCGCGCCGTGGCAGAACGGGTACGCGGAGAGCTTCAACGGGAAGCTCCGCGACAAGCTGCGGGTCCAGGAGGTCTTCGCCAGTCTGGCCAGGACCGAGATCCTTGCCAAGCGCCGTCGCCGTCACTACAACGAGTCGCGCCCGCATCGCGCGCTCGGCTACCTTTCGCCGGCCGCGTTCGCGGCCACTTTCGACCCGAACCGGCGGCGGCACTGCCGTAGTCGCTGGTACGAAGGACCGGGGCCGGTCAGGTTTGCCTCTTCGTGATGCTGGGGCCGGGGCGCAGCGCTATTGTAAGCGACCAAGGTTCGGAAGGCAGGCCACGACCTCCTCTCCTGCCTTCAGAGACACGGGACACCGGCCGACGCATTGTTCAAGACCCTGACCGAACGTTACCCTGACCTCACGGAGTGCCGAGAGACGATCGAGGACGCGTACCGGTTGCTCGAATCGGCATACGCCGACGACAGGCAGGTCTTGGTGTGCGGCAACGGTGGCAGTGCAGCGGACAGCGAGCACATCGTAGCCGAACTGATGAAGGGGTTCGCGCTCCCCCGTCCCGTCTCCACTGCGGTCCGCGAGCAACTCGCTCTCTCGTCGCCCGAGACGGGTGTGTACCTCGCGGACCACCTCCAAGGCGCTCTGCGCGCGATCTCCCTCGTCAGCCAGACTGGCCTCGCGACGGCGTTCTCGAACGATGTCGCGCCCGACATGGCGTTCGCGCAGCAGGTCTTCGGTTACGGCAGGCCGGGCGACGTGGTCTGGGGTATCAGCACGTCCGGGACCTCGGCCAACGTGGTCCACGCCGTCCAAGTTGGGCGGGCGCGGGGGCTCGGCACGCTGGGCCTGACGGGGCGCGACGGCGGCGCGCTGGCAGCGCACTGCGACGTCGCCATCCGCGTACCCTGCACGGTGACGGCGGAGATCCAAGAGCGGCACCTCGCGGTGTACCACGCCCTTTGTCTCGCGCTCGAAGCGCGGTTTTTCGGCCCATGACCAGCACCCTTGCCGGACTTGACATCGGGGGGACGACATGTGCCGCGACGCTCGCGCATGCCGACGACGACGCCGTGGTCATCAGAGGCCGGCGCTCGTTCGAGACCCCGGCCTCACCCGCCGAGGCACTGAATCAACTCCAACGCGAGCTCGAACGGCTCGCGCACGAATACGGCACGGCGCCAGCCGCCATCGGCGTCAGCTGCGGCGGCCCGCTCGACAGCCGTCGCGGGCTCGTCCTCTCGCCGCCCAACCTACCCGGGTGGGACCGTGTGGACGTCGTCTCCCCGTTCGTGCGCGCTTTCGGCGTTCCCACGCTCGTACAGAACGATGCCAACGCGGGCGCGCTCGCCGAGTGGCAGTGGGGAGCCGGGCGCGGCTGCCAAAATCTCATCTTTCTCACGTTCGGGACCGGCATGGGCGCAGGCCTCATCCTCGATGGGCGCCTTTACAGCGGCTCGACCGATGCCGCCGGCGAGGTGGGCCACGTCCGTCTTGCAGGCGATGGGCCCATGGGCTCCCACAAGTCCGGGTCGTTCGAGGGTTTCTGCAGCGGCGGAGGAATCGCGCAGCTTGCTCGGACGCTGGCAGACCGGGCGATTGCGGCTGGAGACGCTCCAGCGTTCTGCCCGACGCTGGACGCGCTACCAACCGTCACCGCCGAGACGGTCGGCCGGGCCGCGCAGGCAGGGGACGCGCTCGCGCGCGACGTGTACCGCGACGTCGGCGAGCGCCTCGGGCAGGGGCTCGCGCTCTTGGTCGACGTGCTGAACCCAGAGCGAATCATCATCGGGAGCATTTACGGGCGGCAGCGCCGCCTGCTCGAGCCGGTCGTGATGGCTGCGCTCGGCCGCGAGGCGCTCGGCGCATCGCTAGCCGCGTGCTCAGTGGTGCCCGCAGGCTTGGGCGAACGGGTCGGCGACTACGCCGCGCTCGCGGTCGCCCTGCAGGCGCTGTCGAAGGAGAAACCGTGAGGGGTCCCACGGTCGTTCAGCGCCGACAGGGCTGTCTCGCTCAGACCGACTGACGGGCCGACCCACTGATCTACTAGCTCTATGGACTCCGACGCCCTCTACCAGCGCGCGTGCGAGTTGATGCCGTGGGGCACGCAGACCAACGCCAAGCGTCCCGTCGAGGCCTTCGCGGGCGACATGCCGCTGTTCGTCGACCGGGCCCAGGGCTGCCGACTCCGCACGCCCGAGGGACGGTGGTTCATCGACTACCGGGCGGCGCTGGGGCCGATCCTGCTTGGCTACCGACACCCCGAGGTCGACGCGGCCGTGCGCGAGCAGCTAGAGCGCGGCGTCTTGTTCAGTATGGCCTCTCCCATCGAGGTTGGGGTGGCCGAGCGCTTGGTCCGCGCCGTGCCGTCGCTGGAGCAGGTCCGGTTCATGAAGACGGGCAACGACGCCAACCTGTCGGCCGTGCGGCTGGCGCGGGCGTTTACCGGACGCGACCATCTGGCGACGTGTGGCTACCACGGCTACGGCGACTGGTTCGCGTGCGGGACCGGGGCGCCGGCCTCCACCGTCACGTCCGACGTCACGGGCGTCCCCAAGGCGCTCGACGCGCTCGTGACGCGCGTGGCGTACGGCGACCTCGAGGCGCTGGAGCGCGTGTTCGAGACGCGCGGTCACGAGATCGCGGCGTTCATCACCGTCCCGTACGACTGGGGAGAGACCGTCGCCCGAGAGTTCGTCGAGCGCGCGCGTCAGCTGACCGAGCAGCACGGCAGCCTGCTCGTCTTCGACCAGGTGTTGACCGGTTTCCGGCTGGCGCGCGGCGGCGCCCAGGACTACTTCGGCGTTGTGCCCGACCTCTCGACGTACGCCAAGGCACTCGCCAACGGCTATCCGCTTTCGGCCTACGGCGGTCGCCGCGACGTGATGGAGACGTTGTACCGCGTCACGATCACGACGACCTACGCCGGCGAGACCCTCTCGCTCGCCGCGGCGGCGGCCACCCTCGACGTCGTCGAGCGCGAGCCCGTGATCGAGCACGTCTGGGCGATGGGCGAGCTCCTACGCGACGGGTTCGACCGGGCCGCTGAGCACCGCGGCCTCGAGGCACGCAGCATCGGCCTCCCCCCGGCCGTCCAGGTCCGCTTTAGCCGCGACCCAGCGACGGAGGCACGTGCCCAAGTCCTCTTCCAACGCGAGCTCTACCGGCGCGGCATCTTCGCCTCACGTCCCTTCCTGCTCACCTACGCTCATCAACCCGCCGACATCGACGAGACCCTCGAGGCCATGGACTCCGCCCTCGACGTCGTCGCCTCCAGCGTGCCGACTACCCCTCGATAGCGTAGCGCCGCCGGAGCGCGTCGAGCGGGAGGCCCGCGTGGGCGAGCACGCGGAGCATGTTGCCTCCGAAGATGGCCTCCTTGTCGGCCTCGGAGACCCGGCTGTAGGCGACCCAGCCGAACTGGGGGATCGGGTCCCGCATCGGTGCGTCGGTGCAATAGAGGACCCGGTCGGCCAGCCCTTGCTCGACGAAGAACTCGACGACGCCGTGGAGCACGCTCGTGAACGTCAGGTCGAGGAACACGTTGGGCCGCCCGCGCGCGAACGCGGCCCGCTCCCGAGCGACGTCCCACGTCCACGCCGAGTGGGCCAGGAGGTAGGACTGGTTCGGGTAACGCACGGTCAGGTCCGCGATCTCGTCCAGGAAGGTGTCGCCGATGGCCGTCTGATGCAGCTTGACGAAGCCTCCTACGGCGTTGCCTTTCTCGTACCACGGATCGTAGAGCGGCGAGTTGTAAGGCAGCCCGACGCGCGGGTTGTAGGGCTTGAGCCCTCGGAAGCCGTACGTGTCGTGGCACAACGCGATGTCGGCCTCGAGGTCGTCGGTCTTTTTCGGGTCGATGGTAGCGTAGCCCAGGATGTCATCGGGGTAACGCTGGGTGAGGTCATGGATGAGCGCGTTGCCGCGCCGGTAGTCGGTCCAGATGCCGATCCAGGACGAGCAGCAGAACCGGTCCACGCCCAAGCGTCGGTTCCGGCGGATCATATGCTCCGCGTCGCCGTGTGGCATCGCGACATAACCGCCGCCCATCAAACCGTCGTGGAGCACGTGGGTGTGCGGGTCGATGACTGGGATGTGGTCGAGCGGCTCGCCGCGCTTCGCCGTGTCGAGGACGCGCCCCTGGTCTCGCTCCGGATACGGCGACGGCACGACATCAAGGCCGAGCAGCCGCGCCAAGTTGCCACCCGCCGCCTTCGCCTTGTCGTCGTCGCTCAGCTCGCAGTAGTCGATGAACGACCGCGCGGCGCCGGGGCTCTTGAACGGCCATTCGGTCCCGAGCAGCAGCCGGTCCGCGCCGACCAGCTCGGCGAAGGTCTCGAGGCCGTAGTGGACCTGGAAGGACGAGAACTCGACGAACGTGTTGGCGTGGCGGTCGAGCAGCGCCGCGACGTCGCGGGTGTCCTCCCAACGCGCTTTCTGGAGGAGCACCGGCAAGCCCGGATGCCGCTCGCAGATCCGGGCGACTTCGGCGAACGTGGCCTGCTGGTCGTCGCCGTAGCGGCCGACGTCGATCAGGAGCGGGATCCGGGCATCCTCGAGGGCGGAAAAGATCAGCCCGCACACGTCGTCGTCGACGCGGTAGCCGTGGCGGCGGGGGAACATTTTGGCTGCCCGCACACCCCGCTCCCACATCTCGGCGACGACCTCAGGGCCGGGCGCCATCTCGCCCATGTGGTGCGGCACGAGCACCCAGCACGGGAGCAGGCGGTCGTGCGCGGCCACCTCCTCGAGGAGCACGCGGTTGCCGTAACTGGGATCGTACTCGCGGGCCAGCCAGTGCCAGACGAGCGCGCCGTGGATGCCAGCGTGCTCCATGTCGGCGAGCAGCGACGACGGCTGCCACAGGACGCGCGCGTCGGTCGGGCCATTCATCCCGATGGACGCGCACGAGTCGAGATAGAATGAGGCAGGCATTGGGAGTCGGCTCGAGGGCAAGCCAAGCTCCGACGCGGCGGCCTCGATGCCAAGGGCCGTGAGGCCGCCTCCGTGTTCGTAGGAGGGGTTGGTGGGTCGCCCGGCTGGGCTCCTGCCGTGGCCCGTCCGTTGACAAGCCCCCGACCCCTGCCTACGCTGCCCCTGCCTACGCTGCCCCTGCCTCCCATGCCCGCTCGCCGTTCTCCCCTCCGCGTCGGACTCGTCGGACTCGGTGGCCACGGCCGAGCGCACCAACGCGCGGCCGAAGCGCTCCCCGACCTCGTCACGGTCGCCGCCGTTTACGATCCGAACGAGGCCGAGGCCCAAGCTGCCGCAGACTGGTTCGGGTGCACGGCCGCATCGTCCTACGGCGACCTCCTCGCGTCCGACCTCGAGGCCGTCGGCCTGGTCACGCCCAACGCCGTCCACCGCGCGCAAGCCGAAGCGGCGTTCGAGGCCGGCCTCCACGTGCTCGTCGAGAAGCCCATCGCCAACACGGTCGCCGACGGGCGGGCCATGATCGACGCCGCCCGCCGGGCGGACCGCACGCTCATGGTGGGCCACAACATCCGCCTAGGCCGCGCGGCGCGCGAGGCGGAAGCCCGGATCACGCGGGGCGACATCGGCGAGGTGGTGAGTGTGGAGATCCACTACTCGGCCGACAACGTGCAGAAGGGCACGCACGGCGGGTGGAGGTTCGAGCCGGGCGCGTTCCCGCTCCTGCCCATGATGCAGCTCGGAATCCACGCCGTGGACCTGGCGCACTACCTCGTCGGCCGTGTGGAGGGCGTCACCGCGCACTCGCGTTCCGTCTTGACAGGCCCAGGCGTCGTGGACACGGTGGCAGGACTGCTCGACTTCGAGGGCGGCGTTGTGGGGACCGTCATCAGCACGTATTGCACGCCGGACCTCTTTCAGGTCCGAGTCTCGGGGACAGCCGGCCTGCTCGTCCTCGACTGGATCCCCCACCAGCTCACGGTCCTCAAACGGGGCAACCGGACTGAGGTGCCGGAGGTCCTGGACTTCAGCACGCACGACAACGAGGACATCGAGCGGGAGTGGCGGGCGTTCGCCCGAGCGGTTCGGAGTGGAGAGCCTCCCGAGGTGGACGGCCCAGCGGGACTCGCCGCGCTGGCCGTCGTCGAGGCGATGGCCGAGAGCGCCGCGTCCGGGCGCCGCGTCCCTGTCCCGGCCGTACGGTAGCGCGGAGGGCCAACAGGCATGGATAATGTTCCATAATTGAAACGAGGTTTTCATTTTGGAATGTCGCTCAACTATTCGGTATCGTCCTCTTCACGCCGCGTTCTCAGACTTAGAGGTCGAGAGCGGCTTTCCTCGTCCACGCGCGTAGATGCCCGCCGCCGTACCGGAGCTCACCTTCCTCAACGGGCTCGACTACGTCGTCCTGGGGCTCTACATGGCGGCGGTCGTCGGCATCGGGGTGTACCTCTCGCGGTTCAACCGCAAGACGGAGGACTACTTCAAGGGCGGCGGGCACGTGCCGTGGGGCTTGGCCGGCGTGTCTCTGTTCATCTCCGGCTTCTCGGCGTTCATGTTCGTCGGCGCGGCCGGCGTGGCGTACGGGAACGGGGGCGGAGCGTTGGTGCTGTTTGCGCTGGCGGGGCCAGCCTACCTGTTTGGCTACTTCGTCTACGGACGGCTCTGGCGGCGGTCGCGGATCGACACGCCCATGCAGTTCCTGGGCCGCCGCTACTCGCCGGGGACGACCTACTTCTACACGCTCCTGGCCGTGATCCCGAACGTGTTGGTGCTCGGGATCATGATCTACACGCTCTGCATCCTGACCTCGACCGCGCTCGGGTTCAACACGTTGCTGTTCGACCTGGGTGTCGTGACCCCCAACGGGTTCCAGCTGAGCCTGATCGTGACCGGCCTGGTGCTCGTGGTCTACACGATGGTCGGCGGGCTGTGGGCGGTGATGGTGACGGACGCGCTCCAGTTCCTGATTCTGTTCCTGCTCACGCTCGTGATGGTGCCCGTGACCTACCACTTCGTGGGCGACGGGAGCATCGCCGACGGCGTGGCCCGGCTGGTGCGCGAGGCGCCGGAGGGCTACTTCCGCGTGACCCTAGATGGCCAACCGACGCTGTTCTGGCTCGCCTACTTCGTGACCGTCGTCCTCGGGTACAACGTGCAGTGGCACATCGCGCAGCGCTACTACAGCGTGCCCGACGAGCGCGACACCCGGAAGATGGCGCTGTGGTGCGCCGGGCTGGGCGCCGCGATGCCGCTCCTGTGGATCACGCCCGTCTTGGCCACGCCGATCCTGTTCCCGGACATCGCGGCCATGTGGCCCGAGCTGGCCAAGCCGTCGGAGGCCGCGTTCGTGTCGCTGGCGTTGACCGTGTTGCCGCACGGCCTGCTGGGGTTCATGGTGGCGGCCATCTTCGCCGCCACGATGTCGTCGGCCGACACGACGTTCAACTGGCTCGCGGCCGTGCTCACGAAGGACGTCTACGTGCCGGTCAAGGAGAAGCTGGGACACGGGACGCCGTCGGACCGCCGGCAGTTGCTGTTCGGCAAGCTGAGTGTGGCCGCGATGGGCGTCGTCGCCATCGGGATCGCGCTCAACATGGGCCGGTTCGGGGGCGCGTTCGACGTCTACCTCCGGGCCGACTCGCTCTACAAGGCGCCCATGTTCGTCCCGGTTTTGCTGGGGCTCGTCTACACCAAGACGCCGTGGTGGTCAGCGATCGCGGCGTTCGTGGCCGGCGTCGTGGGGATCGTCGTGGTCGGGATGTGGGCCGGGATCGCGCAGGGCCAGCCGACCAGCACGCTGCTGAACATCTTCGCCGACGTCCGCCTGACCGTGTTCGGGCTCGAGATGGGCCGGTTCGAGCTCAACGTCCTGGTCGGCGCCGTCGTGAGCACCATCGCGTTCTTCGCCACCTCACTGTTCAACACGCGCGAGGGCGCATTCCGCGAGCGGATCGAGGCGTTCGAGCGCGACCTGGACACGCCCGCGCTGGCCGACCCCGGCGCCGCTCTCGACCTGCGGGGCCTCCGCGCCTACCGGCTGGCGGCGCGGATGGGGATGGGCGTCGGCGTCCTCCTGATCGCGTTCGCCGCCTTTACGTTTGCCGACCGCGGCGTGATCAACCTGATCGCCGGCTTGGGCGCCCTTGCCCTAGGCGCCGCCATCGAGGTCGGGACGAGGCGGTACGAGCGCCGCCACGCCATCCGACCCGTTCCCGTTGACCTCTAACGCCATGCACCGACGTTCCGTCCTCAAGTCCGGCGCCGGCGCCGCCCTCTTCGCCGCCCTCGCTCCGTTCCCCCTCGGGTTTGCACGAGCGCCGTCGGACCGGTTGTACTTCTCCCTCGACGCCCTCCCGAAGATCCGGGCCGCCGCGCGTTCGCCGCTTCTCTCGCCGACCTTCGCCGAGTGGCGGTCGGAGAGCCCCCATGCCCTTTCAGTGGCGATGGACAAAGCCGTCGCGTCCGGCGACCTGTTGTCCGACTTCGCCGCAGCGATGGAGGCGATGACGCGCCAGGCCGTGGTTCACCTGGTCGAGCCGAGCGCGGATCGACGGGACGCGATCGTGGCGACCATCGAGGCCGCCGCGGCCCTCCCCAAGTGGGACTACTTCTACGACGGCGACGCCGAGATCGGGATCATGCGGTCGTCGCTGGCCAACGACCGCCTGCTCTTCGCACGCGAGGTGCTCGGGCCGGACCTGCCGACCTCGACGGAGGACCGGCTCCTCGATGCCATCGCGGAGAAGGGGACGCTGCCGTGCTACCGGACGATCGTCGGGATGGACCACCCGGAGACCGTCGTCGGATGGCGGTTCGACGACAACCACAGCCAGACCTACGACATCGACCTCGGCCGGTGGCCCGAGATCCTGGGGGCCATCAACCTGCGGGCCGTCCCGACGATGGGGCTGGGGATCGGGGCGCTCGCGCTCCTCGACCGGGACCCCCGCGCCCGGCTGTGGCTGGACACGGCGGTGTCGAGCGCGCGGCTCTTCCTCGACTTCCTCTCCGCCGACGGGAGCTACTTCGAGGGGCTGAGCTACGTCGGCTACTCGTTCGACACGCTGTTCTCGTTCCTCGAGGCCCACGAGCGCGTCGAGGGCACCATCGACTGGGCGGACCAGGCCAACTTCGAGGGCGTCGCGCGCTACGTCATGGCGATGCAGGCCGGCCGCAACGCCGACGGCTCGGCCGACATCGTCAACTTCAGCGACGCCTTCACGAGCGTCCGCCCGTGCCTGCCGTCGTGGATCGCGCGGCAGACGGGGAGCGGGCTCGCCCAGTACGCGGCCGAGACCGTCTCCCGACCCGGCTACTACCTCGACTTCTTGTGGTACGACCCGGAGCGGCCGGCGACGCCGCCGCCGGCGTCGCTCGAGAACGCCCGCCTCGACCTCGACTGGGTCATCTGCCGGAGCGGCTGGGAGCCCAACGACGCCGTCCTCGCCTTCCGCGGTGGCCGGCCGGCCAACCACGAGCACGCCGACCGGAACAGCTTCTTCTACAAGGTCCACGGCGAGCGCCTGCTGACGGACCACTACGGGGCGGCCTACGACTGGCGACAGCCGAAGTGGCTGCTCCGCCAGACCGAGGCCCACAACGCCGTGCTCATCGATGGGCACGGGCACCAGTACCACGACGGCAGCGAGGGTACGAACGAGAGTCAGGCCCAGGCCGACCTCATCCGCTTCGAGGTCGGCGACCCGGCCGACCCCAACCGCGCCGACCGCGTGTGGTGGTGCAGCGACGCAACGCAGGCCTACGGCCTGGTGGACCCGGACACCGAGCGGGTGCGGCGCACCGTGTTGTTCGCCAAGCCCGACGTGGTGGTCTTGTTCGACCAGGTCGAAAAGGGCGAGACGCCCTCGACGGCCGCCGTCCGCTTTTTCCCCGACAACCGCGACGACCTGGCAACGCTCGACGTGGCCGGCGGGGCGTTCACGATCCGCCGTCCTCGAGCGACGCTGCACGGGCGGACGTTCGCCCGGGCGGACGTGTCCGTCACGGAGGGCCGCCTCGACCTAGAGGTCTCCGAGGGCGTGTACCCATTCGTCGAGGTCGCCGCGGGGCCGAGCCGTCGGCACGAGATCGTGACGGTCCTCGTGGCCCGGCCGGCCGACAGCGGTGGCGAGCCCACCGTCGAGGTCGAGCCCGATACCGACGGGTGGACCGTCCGCGTCGGCGACGTGAGGGCCCGGATCGGGTCGGTCGACGGGGGCGTCTTGGGCCGAGTGCCGGACGTCAAGTGGCTGTGATGCCGAATGCGGTCCGAGTGGGGGGGGATGGGGGTGTGGGGGTGCGGGGCCTCGGGGCCGATCTGCGACTTCGAGATCGGACCTCTCCCCTACCGAACCCCCGGCACCACCGCCTCCACGAATGCCCGGTCGCGCTGCGCGTTGGCCAGCACGACCTCGAGGTCGAACATCGACGGGCTCGGAACGACGCAGCCCTTGACGAACTCGATGGACAGCGCGCCCTCGAAACCGTCCGCCGCGAGCGCTCCCAAGAACGCCGAGTAGTCCACGTCGGCGTCTTCCAAGAGCGACATCTCGTCGTCGCGACGGCCTTGGAGGTGGACGTGGACGACGCGGTCGCGGAGCGCGCGGTAGTCGGCGACGGTCTGGGCCGTGTTGGTAAAGTCGTACGGCTGGTAGCACACGCCCACGTCGCCGCCGACGGCCTCGAGGAACCGGCGCGTGGCTCGGACGCTGTCGCACAACGTGTCCGGGTGGGCCTCGGCGGTCAGCGTCATGCCGCGATCCGCGAGCCAGCCCGCGAGGTCGCGCGCGAAGACGACCGACCGCTCGACCTCGGCGTCGCTCGCCGCGTCGCTTCCCAGGCGCCCCGCAAACATCTTGACGGCCGACGTCCCGAGACGCTGTGCCCGCTCGGCGCTGAGCACCAGCTCGTCCCACTGCCGCTCTCGCGCGTCGCCCTCAAGGTGCAGCGCTGGGTAGACGCCGACGATGGGGGTCGCGACCTCGAGGTCGCGGGCCGTCGCCACCAGCACGTCGAGGCCGGCGTCGTCGAGGGTCGAGAGGTGGTACTGCCACACTTCGAGGGCGCGGAAGCCGGCGGCCACCACCGTCGGCAGCACGGCCGCCAGGTCCGTGCACGGCTGCTTGCTGGCCATCCACCGATTCGGGTCGAGGGCGATGGTGTTGAGGAGGAGCTGGGGCATGAGACCGTACGGTGTGTCCCGGCTGAACCCCTCCCCTGCCCGATCTGATTCCGACCTCGATGCCCGACTTCCCCCCGACCCTCCGCGACGAAGCCGTCCTCAACGACTGGATGTCCCGGCCGTCCGAGGCTCTCACGTCGTTCGTCGCCGCGCTGCGCGGGCCGCTCGTCGTGCTCGGTGCCGGCGGCAAGATGGGGCCGTCGCTGTGCGCGCTCGCCAGGCGCGCCGCCGACGCCGCCGGGCACGACCTCGAAGTCGTCGCCGTCAGCCGCTTTTCCGACCCCGCCGCGCGGAGTTGGCTGGACGCGCGCGGCGTGCGCACGCTGTCGTGTGACCTGATGACCGACGACCTCGACGCGCTCCCCGATGCCGAGAACGTCCTCTACCTCGTCGGGCTGAAGTTCGGAACGCAGCAGGCCCCGGCCCGGACGTGGGCCGTCAACACGCTCGTGCCGGCGCGCGTGACGGAGCGGTACGCCGGCTCCCGGATCGTCGCGCTCTCGTCGGGCAACGTGTACCCGTTCGTGCCCGTCGCCTCCGGCGGCTCCATCGAGGACGACCCGCTCACGCCCCTCGGCGAGTACCCGAACGCGTGCGTGGCGCGCGAGCGGCTGTTCCAGTACGGCTCTGAGCAGCACGGCACACCGGGCGTCCTGGTCCGCCTCAACTACGCCACCGACCTGCGCTACGGCGTCTTGGTGGACCTCGCCCAGCAGATCGCGGCCGGCCAGCCCATCGACGTCACGATGGGGTACCTCAACTGCATCTGGCAGCGCGACGCCAACGACGCTGTGATCCGCGCGCTCGAGGTCGCCGAGACGCCGATGCGCCCCCTTAACCTCACCGGCACCCAGCGCCTGTCGGTCCGCCGCCTGGCCCAAGCGCTGGCCGAGCGGATGGACCGGACGGTCGAGGTCGTCGGAGAGGAGGCGCCGACGGCTCTGCTGAGCGACGTGTCCCGGATGGTCGAGACGCTGGGCGTGCCTGAAACGCCGATCGAGACCGTCCTCGACTGGACGGCCGCCTGGGTCGCCGGTTGCGGGCGGACGTTGGGCAAACCCACCCGCTTCGAGGTCCGCGACGGCCACTATTGACCCGATGACGTCTCCCCTCCCCATGCCGCCGCCCTGGGTGTCCGATGCCCTGCGCGACGGGCTCGCGATCCCGGCCCACCCGCTCGCGCTGACCGCCGACGGCGCCCTCGACGAGCGCCACCAGCGCGCGCTCACGCGCTATTACCACGCCGCCGGGGCCGGCGGCCTCGCCGTCGGCGTGCACACGACGCAGTTCGAGATCCGCGACGTCGGGTTGTTGGAGTCCGTGCTGACGCTCGCCGCCGACGCTGTCGCGGCGTGCGACCAAGCCACGGGCCGCCGGACGGTCCAGATCGCGGGCGTCTGCGGAGGCACGGCACAGGCGGTAGCCGAAGCCCGTCTCGCCACCGATCTGGGCTACCACGCCGGCCTCCTCTCGCTCGCCGCCCTTCCCGACGCCGACCTCGACGCGCTCCTCGCCCACTGCGTTGAGGTCGCCCGAGTGATCCCGCTCGTCGGCTTCTACCTCCAGCCGGCCGTCGGCGGTCGAGCGCTGCCGGTCGAGTTCTGGCGTCGGTTCGCCCAGATCCCGAACGTGGTCGCCATCAAGGTCGCGCCGTTCGACCGATACCGAACGCTCGACGTGATCCGCGCCGTCGCCGAGTCGGGGCGGGCGGACGAGGTCGCGCTCTACACCGGCAACGACGACCACATTCTGCTGGACTTGCTGACGCGGTACGAGATCGGCCTTGAGGGCGGGACGCAGGCGCTCCGGTTCGCCGGCGGGCTCCTCGGTCACTGGGCCTGCTGGACGCAGCGCGCGGTCGAACACCTCGAGGTCGCCAAAGCGCACCGACGGAGCGGCGAGATCTCGTCCTCGACGCTGACGCTGGCCGCCCAGATCACCGAGTCCAACGCGGCCCTGTTCGACCCCACGCACGACTTCGCCGGGTGCATCGCCGGCATCCACCACGTCCTGCACCGGCAGGGGCTGATGGCGAGCCCGCGCACGCTCGACCCGAACGAGACGCTGTCGCCGGGGCAGGGCGACGCCATTGAGCGCATAACCCGTGACGCCCCGCACCTGACCGACGACGCCTTCGTCGCCGAACACCTCGACGACTGGCTCCGATGACCGACGCCGCACCCTGGGGCTTGTACGAGCGCCTACGCCCCGATCAGATCGAGGCCATCCGCGCCCGTACCCCCGTCGCCTACCTCCCGTGGGGCGCCCTCGAATGGCACAGCCACCACGCGCCCGTCGGCTTGGACGGGATGCAGGCGCTCGGGCAGTGCCGCGCGCTGGCCCAGGCGACGGGCGGCGTCGTGCTCCCGCCCGTCTACGTCGGGACCGACACGATCAAGCCGTTCAAGGGCTTCCCGCACACCCTCGAGCATGGCGCCGAGACCGTCCGCGCGCTGTGCCGGGAGTTCCTGCGCGGCCTCGAGGACGAGGACTTTCGTGTCGTCGTGATCGTGGCCGGCCACTGCGGCGGCGGCCACGTCGACGCGCTCCGGGAAACGGTGGAGGCCTTCGCCCCCCGCGACCTCGACGTGCTCCTGGTGCCCTCGTTCGAGCCGACGCAGGACACGTACCCCTCGAACCACGCGGCGCTGGGCGAGACCTCGTACCAGCTTCTGTTCGCTCCCGACACGGTCGATCTCGGGCGCCTGCCCCCGGACCGCGAGCCGACGCTCGACCAAGACGGCGTCTGGGGCGAGAGCCCGCGAGACGCCTCCGCCGAGCGCGGCGCGGCCATCTTGGCGCTGTTCCTCGAGCGGACCGTCCCCACCATCCGCGCGCTCCTCGACCGCCACCCCGCATGAACACTCGCACCTTGGGCCGCACGGGCCTAGTCACGTCCGAGCTCGGCCTGGGCACCTGGGCCTTCGCGTCTCAGATCTACGGCGACGTGGACGCCTCCGACGCCAGGGCCACGATCCGGGCCGCCCTCGAGGCCGGCGTCACGTTCTTCGACACGGCCCCGCTCTACGGCGACGCCGAGCGCGACGGCATCTCGGAATCCATCCTGGGCGCCGCCCTCGCGGGCGACCGCGAGCGCGTCCTGATCTCGTCCAAGTTCGGCCGCTACGCCACCGACGGCGCGGCGCCACACTTCCACGCGCAGCGCGCCCGCGAGTCCGTCGAGGGCAGCCTCCGCCGGCTAGGCACCGACCGCCTAGACGTGCTCTTTTTCCACTCCCCGTTCAGCGCCGAGGAGATCCACGACGACGTGTGGGCCGAGCTCGCGGCGCTCAAGGACGAGGGCAAGGTGAGGGTAATCGGCCACTCGATCTCGAAGTTCGAGGACACCGAGCACATGGCGAGAGACTGGGCGGCCGAGCGCGCCGTCGACGTCGTGCAGGTGGTCTACAGCCTGATGAACCGGCAGGCCGCCGCCCTCATCAAGGACCTCGGCGCGGACGGCGTGGGCGTCGTCGCCCGCGAGTCGCTCGCCAACGGATTCCTCTCGGGCGCGATCACACGCGACGCCACCTTCGGGGCCGGCCACCTCAACGCCCGCCACGACCGGGGCGAGATCGAGGCCCGCATCGACTACGCGGACGCCCTGAGCCACGTGCTCATCCGAGGCGATGTCGCCACGCTCCCGCAGGCCGCCTTCCGATGGGTCTTGGACGACCCCGACGTGTCGCTCGTGCTCAGCGGTGCGAGCACGCCCGCTCAAGTCATCGACACGGCGGCGGCCTCCGACGCTCCGCCGTTCACGGATGCTGAGCACGCCCGAGCGGCCGAGCTGCACACCCGCGACTTCGAGGCCGCGTAGCGTCGCTAGCCTCGAGGTCGAGTCTCGACCTCGGGGTCGCGTCGTCACTCCCCGCCCTCAAGGAGCAGCACCGTCAGGCTCCGCGCCCCGTGCGCACCGATCACCAGCGACTGCTCGATGTCCGCCGTCTTCGACGGCCCCGCGATGAACACGCCGAAGCCCTCGGCCTCGACGTCGAGGGTGGTGTAGGCCTGGTGCATGTTCCAGACGAGCGCCCCGACCTCGAGGGCCAAGACCAGGTGCTGCGTGATGAACGGCGCCGCGCGGTGCCCCATCCTCGACTCCGGCAGCCACACGGCCCCGCTCTCGGCCACGCCGAGCACGCCGTGACACAGGAGCACGTCGAGGTCGGCGAGGTCGTGCGGGGCCTCGACGCCCTCGATGTCGGTGGTCCCCGCGAACAGGTCGGGCGCGGCGGAGGCGATCACGGCCGCGTCCGGGAACCGCTCGTCGAGGGCGGCAGCGACCTCAACGGGACGTACGACAACGGCCTCGCCGCCGATGCCGGTCACGGCCTCAATGAACCGGGCCCGCACGTCGAGGTCGGGGCGCTCGAACGGCTCCATTGGCGGAAGCGGCCGTAGGGGCGGGCGGTTCCGGCGGACCGCGCCGAGGATGGCGTCGCGGCTGCTCATGCGTCGCGTTTGCGCTGGGCGTAGCCCTCGAGGAAGCTCTGCCGCGGCGGGTCGGGGAGGTCGCGGGCGCGGCCCCACAGGTTCAGCCGGGAGTAGACGGCGCGGCGCGGGAGCCACCGCAGAAGGCGGCGGGCCATTCTTCCGCCCATCCGGTAAAGCCGGGGACGACGGAACACGCCGCCGGCCAGCCCCATCGCGCGGCGCTTGCCCGTCGAGGCCGCCTGGTCCCCGACGATCTGACGCCACTTGTAGAGCTGCGCCGGGATGTCGATCTTGACCGGGCACACGTCGCCGCACGAGCCGCACAGCGTGGAAGCAAACGGCAGGTTGCTGTATTTCTTCAGGTCGATGCCCGGCGTCAGGATCGAGCCGATGGGGCCGGGGACCGTCGAGCCGTAGCTGTGGCCGCCGCTCCGCCGGTAGACCGGGCACGTGTTGATGCAGGCTCCGCAGCGGATGCACTTGAGCGCCGACCGGAAGTCCTCCCGGCCCAGGTGCTCGCTCCGCCCGTTGTCCACCAGCACGACGTGGACCTCCTGCCCGTCGCGGGGGCGGTGGACGTGCGACGAGTACGTGGTGAGGGCCTGGCCCGTCGCGCTCCGGCCCAGCAGCCGCAGGAACACACCCAGGTGCTCGGCCTTGGGGATCACCTTCTCGAGCCCCATGCTCGCGATGTGCAACGGCGCGAGGTGGACGCCCAGGTCCGCGTTCCCTTCGTTGGTGCAGACCACGAACCCGCCCGTCTCGGCAATCGCAAAGTTGACGCCGGTCAGCGCAGCGTCGGCCGCGAGAAAGTGGGCGCGCAGGTGCTGGCGGGCCGCCTCGGTCAGGATCTGCGGGTCCGACTCGCCCTCTTCCGTTCCCAGCTTGTCGTGGAACAGCGCTCCGACCTCCTCCTTGCGCACGTGGATCGCTGGTAGCACGATGTGGCTCGGCCCCTCCCCCGCTAGCTGCACGATCCGCTCGCCCAGGTCCGTGTCGACTACTTCCATCCCTCGCGATTCCAAATACGGGTTCAGCCCGCACTCCTCGGTCAGCATCGACTTGCTCTTGACCACCCGTCGGACGCCGCGCGCCGACAGGACCTCGTGGACGATCCGGTTGTGCTCCGCCGCGTCCGCCGCCCAGTGGACCGTGATGCCGTTGGCCGTCGCCTGCGTCTCGAACTGTTCGAGGTACTCATCGAGGGCGGACAACGTGTGGTCCTTGATCTGAGACGCGATCTCGCGCAGGGCCTCCCACTCGGGGACGGCGTGGACCGCCCGGTCCCGCTTTTCGCGGACGTGCCACAGCGCGCCGTCGTGCCAGTCCGTCCGCTCCTCGTCGGCGACGAACCGGGCCGCGGCGGCGGCGTGGTCGATGACCGGGAGCTCGTAGTCCATCGCGCTCATGCCTCGGCCTCGAGGACGGCTCCGTTCAGGATCTCGGCGACGTGGCGGATCTGGACGGGCAGCGCTTGGCGGTCGGCGAGTCCGCCCAGGTGCATCAGGCACGACATGTCGGTCGCCGTGATGACTTGGGCGCCGTGGGCGAGGTGGTCGCGCAAGCGGTCGCGGCCCATCTTGACCGACAGCGCCTCCTGCGTGACCGCGAACGTCCCCCCAAACCCGCAGCACTCGTCAGCGCGGTCGAGCGGCACGACCTCGAGGCCGTCCACCATCTCGAGCAGCCGCCGGACTTTGCTGTACGGCGCCACGTTGAGCTCGGACGCGCTCCCCAACCGCAACCCCCGCAGCCCGTGGCAGCTCTCGTGCAGCCCCACGCGGTGCGGAAACTGCACGTCGAGCGAGCCCACCTCGAGGACGTCGGTCAGGAACTCGCACAGCTCGAACGTCTGCGCCCGAACGTGGCGGACGGCCGCGGTCTGCTCCAGCCGCCCGTAGTGGTGGCGGACCTGCGCCACGCAGCTCCCCGACGGCGCGACGACGGCGCGGTACGGCGCGAACGTGTCCACGAACCGCTGCATCGCCCCTTGGCTCTCGCGCTCGAACCCGGCGTTGGCCGTCGGCTGCCCGCAGCACGTCTGGTCCCGGGGCACCTCGACGGTGCAGCCGTGTCGCTCCAACACCTCGAGCGTCGCCTGCGCCACGCCCGGGTAGAGCTGGTCGATGTAGCAGGGGACGAAGAGGGCGACAGTCATAGATGCGGGTGGAGGTTCAGGGTTCGAGGTTCGGGGTTCACAAGGACCTACACCTGAGCGAACTCAGAACCCTGAACCTCGAACCCCTCAGCGTAAAAAGGCGTCGCGCAAGCCGCCGTCTACCGTGATGATCTGGCCGGTCGTCTTGGCGAGGGCATCGCTGAGCAACAGGTAGATCGCCTCCGCCTGGTCGCTCGGGGTGACGGGCTGGTCGGTCAGCGTGCGGCTGGCGTAGAACTGGGCCAGGCGCTGACGCAGCGTCTCCGTGTCCTCGTCGTGCCCGACCTCGAGGTCGTACTTGGTAAGCGACGCGATCACGCGGTCGCGCGGGAACATCGAGGAGCCCTCGACGACCGTCGCGGGGGCGACGCCGTTGACGCGGACGAGGGGCGCCAAGGCCACAGCCAACTCGCGGACCAGGTGGTTCGCGGCGGCCTTGCTCGTGTCGTACGCGAAGCTGCCGGCCTTGGGGACGACCGCGTTGACGCTCGTCGTGATAACCAGACTGCCGGGCAGGTCTTGGGCGTGCCACACCGTCGCGGCCTCGTCGGCGACGAGGAATGGGCCGGTCACGTTGACGCGGTACGTGGTGTCCCACATCGCGTCCGGGATGCGGCCCTCGGCGTCCGGGCTCGGGTACAGCCCCGCCGTCACGACGACGTTGTCGATGCCGCCGTAGGCCAGGATCGCCTGCCCGAGCGCGTGACGGACGGCCTCGCGGTCGGTCATGTCGCAGCCCACCCCGATCACGTCGCCCGACCCCGCAATGCCGGTCCCCGCCACGCCGATGCCCATGCCGATGGTCGCCAGCATCTCGTCGGCCGTCGCCTGCGCCTTGTCGGCCTCGAGGTCGAGGGCCGCGACGACGGCGCCCTCGCGGACGAGCCGCCTGGCTACCTCCTTCCCGATCCCGCTCCCCGCGCCGATGACGACTGCGACGCGCCGCACGAGCGACCTCTCGGCGGGCATCCGCTGAAGCTTGGCCTCCTCGAGCGCCCAGTACTCGATGTCGAACGCCTCCTGGCGGGGCAGCGCCGTGTATTGGTCCACCGCCTCGGCGCCACGCATGACCTCGATGGCGCACTTGTAGAACTCGGCCGTGACCCTGCTCTCGCTCTTGGTCTTGCCCCAGCCGACCATCCCCACGCCGGGGACGAGGACGACCGTCGGGTCGCCACCGCGCATCGAGGGCGACTCCGGGTCCTTGCAGGCGTCGTAGTACGCGGCGTAGTCCTGGCGGTACTGCCGGAGCCCGTCCTCGAGGGCGGACCGCAGCGTGCCGGCGTCGCCTGTGGCGGGGTCCCAGTCCACCAGCAGCGGCTTGATCTTGGTCCGCAGGAAGTGGTCGGGGCACGACGTGCCGAGCTCGGCCAGCTCGGCGGCCCGGTTCGCACTCACGAAATCGACCACGTTCGAGCTCGTCTCGACGGTCGCGATCATGCGGCGGTCGCCCGCCAACCGCCCTCGGAGCCACGGCAGCACGTCGATCAAGAGCGCGTCGCGAGCGTCGTCCGCCATCGGCTCGACGCGGGCGCCGCCGAACACGTCTTGGCCGGTGTCGTGATCGGCGAGGTACGCCGCCGCCTGGTCGATGAGGCGCAGCGTGAGTTGGTAGCATTCTTTGTCGTCGTCGGCCCAGTTGATGATCCCATGGCCGCCCATCAGGATGCCCTTCGCGTCGGGGTGCTCGCGGCAGATGCGCTGCATCTCGAGGCCGAGCTCAAATCCGGGGCGCATCCAGTCGGTCCAGATGACCTCGTCGCCGTAGACCGTTTTCGTCAGCTCCGGCCCGTTGGCCGCCGTCGCAATCGCGATCACCGCGACGGGGTGCATGTGATCGACGTGCTCGTGGGGGATGAAGCTGTGCAGAGGCGTGTCGATGGACGGCGCGCGAGGGTTGAGGTCGAACGTGGTGTGGGGGTACATCGCCACCATCGCGTCCTCGGCTGGCGTCTTGAGGCCGCGCTCGGGGAAGCGCTGGTACACCTCCTGAAGCGCCAGCACCTGGTCCTGATAGAGCGACGCGAAGTTGGCCTTCCCGGCAGTGCGCAAGTCGCCGCCGGAGCCTTTCACCCACAAGACCTCGACGGGCTCGCCCGTGATTGGGTCCGTCTCCGTGAGCTTGGCCGACGTGTTGCCGCCGCCAGTGTTGGTAATCCGCCAGTCGCTGCCGAGCAAGTTGGAGCGGTAGACCAGCCGCTCGACTGGATCGAGGGCGTCCGCGACGGCGTCGTCCCACACGTCCTCGACGTGTTGGAGAGTGGGGGTGTCAGTCTGCGCGCTCATGGTCCGAAGTGGGGTGATAGTCGTGGAGGTCGCTCGACTGGCGGGCGACCTCGCGAATGGTGAGCCCCCCGAGGTCGCCCATCGTGCGAGCCTGGACGATCAGGTTGCCCAAAGCCGTCGCCTCGGCCGGGCCGGCGACGACACGGACGCCGCAGGCGTCGGCGGTGAGCTGGCAGAGGAGGCTGTTCTGTGAGCCGCCGCCGAACACGTGAAGCGTCGCATACGAGCGTCCGGTGACGTCCTCGAGGGCGCGCAACGCCCGGCGGTAGCTGGCGGCGATGCTGGCGAGGACCAGGCGCGCGACCTCACCGCGCGTCTGGGGCTCCGGCTGACCCTGCCCGCGGTACGCCGCTCGGACGCGCTCTTCCATGTTGCCACGCGCCACGAAACGGGCGTCCTCGAGGTCGATGGGCGCGACCGGCGGGTCGGCCGCCGCCGCCTCGTCCTCGAGGGCGGACCAGTCGGCGACGCCCCACTCGCGGGCGCACTCCTGGAGCGCCCACAGGCCGGTCAAGTTGGTCAGGAAGCGGACCGTCCCATCGAGGCCGGCCTCGTTCGTGAACCCGGCGTCGAGGGCGGCCTCCGTCAGGATCGGCCCGTCGAGGACGGCCCCCAGCAGCGACCACGTCCCGCAGCTCACGAACGCCCAGTCATCACCCGTCGCAGGGGCCGCCGCGACCGCGCTCCCGGTGTCGTGCGAGCACGACGCGACGACGGCTACGCTCGGCGCTCGACGGGCGACCCCCAGCCGGGTCCCCGGCGGCACGATCTCTGGCCACGGCTCGACCTTGAGGCCGAACGCCTCGAACAACTCCGCGTCCCACTCGCCCGAACGGGCGCTTACCAACTGCGTCGTGCTCGCGTTCGTCCGCTCGATGACGAGGCGGCCGCTAAAGCGGTAGTTGAAGTAGTCCGCGATGAGCGCATGAGCACTCACGTCCTCAAGGCCGGCGGGGTCGTCGCCCTGGTCGGCGAGGAGTTGGTAGAGCGTGTTGAAGGGCAGGAACTGGACGCCCGTCCGTGCCCAGATCGCCGACCGCGACATCGTCTCATACGCGCGTTCCAACATCCCGTCCGTCCTCGCGTCGCGGTAGGCGTAGGGCCGGCGGAGGAGCGCGCCGGCCGCGTCGAGCGAGACGTAGTCCACCGCCCAGGAGTCGACGGACAACGACCGCAGGCCGGGCGCCGACGCGAGTGCCTTCTCGAGTCCGACTTCGAGGTCGAACCACAGCGACTCAAGGTCCCACCACAGCGAGCCACCCTCCTTGAGGAGGGGCGTCGGGAAGCGGTGGACCTCGTCCATCTGCATGCGCCCGCCCTCGAGGGTGCCCAGGACGGCGCGTCCGCTGGACGCGCCCAGGTCGAAGGCGAGGTACTGGGCCGGCATCACAGGCTCTGCGGCGGGACGTAGCCGCCGCCGACCCGCTCGGCGGTCTTGGCGGCACGGTAGCCCGAGGCGCGGAACGCGGAGAGCGGGTCCAGCGCCCCGCCCGACCGCCGACGGACCTCGGCGACGAGAGCGGACACGTCTGTCTCGTACGCCTCCTTCAACGTCTGCTCGGCCATCGTGACGTCGTTGGCCTCTTGGCAGTCGGCGAGCGCGTCGCGGCGCACCAGCAGCGCCCGCGCGTACGCCCGCTGCAGGTTGTCCACGGTCTGCAACAGGGCCTCGATGGGGTCCTTGACGTTGTGGCTCTGGTCGATCATGTACGCCGGATCGAAGGCGTGGTCGTCGAGGGCAGCGTCCACCAGCTCGTTGAACACCAGAAACAACTGGTACGGCTTGATCGAGCCCGCCGTCAGGTCGTCGTCGCCGTACTTGGAGTCGTTGAAGTGGAAGCCGCCCAGCTTGCCGGCGGTCACCAAGCGCGCGACGACCAGCTCGACGTTCGTGTTGGGTAGGTGGTGGCCCAAGTCCACCAGGCACGAGGCGCGCTCACCGAGCGCTTGCGCCAGCAGCAGCGACGAGCCCCAGTCCTGCACGACGGTCGCGTAGAAAGCGGGCTCGTAGGGCTTGTGCTCCGTGAACATCCGCCAGTCGTCGGGGAGCGCGGCGTAGATCCTCCCTAGCCCGTTGCGCACGCGCTCGAAGCTCTTGCGCAGGTGCATCTGCCCGGGGTAGTTGCTCCCGTCCGCCAGCCACACCGTCAGCGCTTTCGACCCGAGCGTTTTGCCGACCTCCAGGACGTGGAGGTTGTGAGCGATGGCCTGCTCGCGGACTGCCGCGTCCGTGTGGCCGAGGGAGCCGAACTTGTAGCTGTACGCCTGCCCTGCCTGATCCTGGAAGGTGTTCGAGTTGACGGCGTCAAAGCCCAGGCCCAGCTCGTCGGCGCGCTGGCGGAGCGCGGTGGGATCGCCGGGCTCGTCCCAGGGGATGTGGAGCGAGACGGACGGCGTGGCCCCGGTGAGACGGTGGATGACCGCGACGTCCTCCATCTTCTCGGACACGTCTCGCGGCTCTCCCCCACCCGGGTAGCGCCCGAAGCGCGTGCCGCCGGTCCCCAAAGCCCACGACGGCACGGCCACCTCGAAGGCCGACAGCGATTCGAGGACGTCCCCGAGGGCGATGCCCCGCCGGTCGAGTTTATCGCCTATGTGGTCGAGGTCGCGGCGGTGCGCCTCGAGCCGGGCGGCGTTGGACGTGTCAATGGACTCAGCAGTCAGCATCAGGATGGGGGCCTCGCCCAGCGCGTTTGGAAGCGCTCTACAATGCGTTGGGACGCGAAGCAGTCGTGGGCGAGGGCCAAATCAAGTCCCGCCCCTGACTTTCGGCGAAGATACCAATATCTTAGCCCTAATTCATAACTGAAATGATGTTTCATATACCAAACAACCAGTTCCACTCTTCCCGCTCCCATGCCCATTGCACGACTCGCCTTTCTCGCCCTGGGGTTGGCGTCCCTGGTGCTCGCCGCCTGCGGCGCGACACCTCCGGCCCTCGTTTCCGCCCCGCAACCAACGGCGGGCCCACCCAGCAACGTCTCGTTCGACGGCACCTGGGCGTACGACGCGGAGCTCAGCCGGGCCATTGACCCCTGGCGGAACCTGAGCATCGACATTGCTACAGACGGCGACGGGGTCGTCTTGAAGCGGATGTGGCGTGGCTCCCGCGAGGGCGGCGCTGCAATGGACTCAGTCCGCCTCGTCCCTGGGACGACAGTCCGGAGCGCTCCGATGCTCCAGTGGCCGGACGAGCGGCACCTGGGCGTCTACATCACCGGCGACCGCACCAAGGCCGTCGCGTCGCGATGGGAGGACGGCGGGCGCACGCTCGTCACCGAGAGCGCCTTCACGGTGAGCGCCCAGCAGGGCGAGCGCCGGATCCGCGTCTACTCCGAATACCGCCTGTCCCCGGAGGGCGACCGCCTCGACGTGCTGGAGATGCGCTCGACGCGCCCGCGCCCGATCCACTTCGTCTTCCACCGCGCCGACGCCTAGCCCATGCTCCGCCTCCTCTGCCTCTCTCTCGCCTTGCCGCTGTCGGCCACCGTCGCAGGCCAGACTGCCGAGCCCGCCCCACGCGACGCGACCGTGATGCGCCTGGCCGGCGACTGGCAGATGGACGGCGACCTACCCGTCC
The DNA here is from genome assembly GCA_963848075.1 of uncultured Bacteroidota bacterium. Taxonomy (GTDB): domain Bacteria; phylum Bacteroidota; class Rhodothermia; order Rhodothermales; family Rubricoccaceae; genus Rubrivirga. The sequence goes on along the minus strand of CAWKCB010000004.1, from coordinate 310,489 downwards.
AGTCGATGCTGATCAGCCTGCAGGGGCTGGCGAACCGAGGCGCGCCTCGGCTCTACCTCATCTACCCGCCCGACTGGACCTACACCTTCACCGAGTCCGTCCACGACTACTACGGCGAGACGCACCACATCGCGTTCGACGAGATCGAGACGGCCGAGCAGGCTCTTGGGCGGTTTGCCCAGCACGCCGAGGGCTACGTGGTCTGGGACGACGACGTCCGGACGTCGCTCATCGTCGCGTTCACGGTCGCCGGCCTCGAGGACGCGGTCGTCGTCAACGAGGCCCTGATCCCGATGGCCCAGGCCTACGGGCTGACCCAGATCGACGACCTCCGGGGGCGCTACACCGGCCAGACCGACGCCCAGATCTACCGCGACGCCTGGGACCGCTACGGCGACCGCACCAGCAAGGACTTCGTCATCTGGCTGGGGGGGATGCACGGGAACACGATGGAGCCCGGCGTCGCCGACTTCGGCGTCTACCAGCGCGCCTTCTTTACCGACCTCTCCGCCAATCCGGAAGACCAGGACGAGTATTGGCTCGCCGACGAGATGCTGGGCAGCATGAACCCGAATGCCTTGGTGATGGGCTGGCACTCGTACAAAAAGGACACCGAGGGCCAGCACGTCACGCTCGTGTCCCAGAACGCGCTGCGGATGGAGGGCCTGAACACGCTCCCGAACACCAGCTTCAACACCCAGATCCCGACGACGCCGGGCTACGTGTTCGAGAACAACCACAACGTCAGGCCGGGCGAGACCCTCGTTCCTGAGCCGAAGGTCTACGTGTCGGCCGTGCAGACGGACGGCCTAGGCCTCGGGGCGTGGCTGAAGCCTGGCCGCGGACAGATCCCCTACGCCTGGGAGGTCACGATGAACTGGGCCTGGCTCAGCCCGGCCCTGCTCCAGTACTTCTACCAGCAGGCGACGCCCAACGACCTCTTTATCGGGATGCTTTCCGGCCCGGGCTACATGTACCCCAAGGCGATCCCGGCCGACCGCCGCCCGGCGCTGATCGAGGAGGCGCGGCAGCTCACCGAGACGCTGGACCTGACCGTCTTCGAGATCATGGACTACTCCGAGGGCACTCGAACGCTGGGCAACCTCGACTTGACACGCGACGTGGTGGACGACTACTACGGAGGGATGCCGGACGTTATCGGGTTCATCAACGGCTACGGCCCGGCCAACACCTACGACCTCCGCGACGGCCGGCCGCTCATGTCGTTCGACTATTACCTCGGCGAGAACCGGCCGACGGAGGAGGCCGTCAGCGACCTCCAGGAGCTGGCCCGAATCAACAGTGACCGGCCCTACTTCCTGCTGCTCCACGTCCGCCAGTGGAGCACCATCGAGCACGTGAAGGGCATCCTGGACCAACTCGGCCCCGAGGTCGAGGTCGTCCCGCTCGACGTTTTCCTGACGTTGGCCGCGAACCAGCCCGACTTCGAGCCCCGCTTTGCCGACCCGGACCGCCCGCGTACGGGCCCCCTCAATGCGCCTGGCTCCCGCGGTGTTCGCGATCGCGTGGGCCAGTAGCCGCCGTTCTCGAGGCCTAGCCGTTAACTCCATCACCGTGGACCGTCGCCGCTTCGCTCGCCTCGCCAGTGCATCGGGCGCGGGGCTCGCGCTCGCCCCTGCCGACCTCATCTTCCCCGGCACCCGCCGCCTGGCGGGGGTCCCCGGCGACGACCTCGAAGCCGTGTTCGACCGCCTGCGACACGAGTCCCCGTGCCACGCCGAGGTGCGGTCGGAGCGGGGCGGCCCCCGCCTGTTCGTCAACGGCAGCGAGACGCTGCCCGTCTGGGGGCTCAGCATCTCACTCTTGGAGACCGTCGAGAACTTCAAGGGCATGGGGATGCGACTCTTGCAGCCGCACCTCGGCATGATGAGCGCGTGGACGGGGCCCGGCGAGTACGACTTCCGCGACCTCGAGGGCTACCTCGCCCGCGTGTCGGCTCTGGCCCCGGGTGCCTTTTTCTTCCCCCGCGTTCAGCTTCTCACACCGCCCTGGTGGAAGGAGGCGCACCCGGACGAGACGGTCCAGTACGGGGCGACGGTGAACCCCCGCAACTGGGACGGCTGGCGGACGCGGCCCCGAGACAGCCCGATGCGAGAGGGCCTCCACCACTTCACCAACTTCTACGGCGAGGCGTGGGAGGCGTCGTACGCCTCGGAGGTGTGGCGGCGCGACACGGGCGACATGCTCCAGGCCTTCGTCCGGTTTATCGACCGGAGCCCGCTCGCGAGCCGCATGATGGGCTACTTCTTCGTCCACGGGCCGACGGAGGAGTGGAACCAGCCGGGCGACGACTTCTGGCCGGGCTACGAAGCGCCGATGCAGCGCGAGGCCGGCCCGGTCCCCCCTCCGCGCGACCGGATCAACGCGGGCTTCGGCCTGCTCCGCGATCCCGCCAAGGAGAGCGACGTCATCCGGTTCTACCGCCGGTTCCACGAAGTGCGCGCCGAGACCATCGCGCACCTGGCACGGGCCGTCAAGGAGGCGTCCTCGAGGCCGGTCATCACGGGGACGTTCTACGGCTACCTGATGGAGAACCCCCGTATCCAGGAGAGCGGGCACCTCGCGCCCCAGGCCGTCCTCGAGAGCCCCGACCTCGACGTCGTCGCGTGCCCGTACACCTACACCGCCACCAACGACCCGGCCAAGGCGCGCTGGGAGAGCGACCTGTACGACGGCGCCGACAACTGGCTCGGGCGCGCGCGCGGTGTCGGCGGCGACGGGGCGTACCGCTCGATGGTCGAGTCGTACCGGCGGCGCGGCAAGCTGTACATCTCTGAGATCGACCCCGGCTCGTACCTCCACCGGGCCAGCAACTGGAAGGAGATTGGAGGCTCGGGCTCGATGACGGCGGAGGGCACCGTCAACATCTTGCGGCGCGACTTCGGGAACGCCCTGTCGGCGGCGTCCGGCGCGTGGCTCTACGACTTCGGCCCGTACAACTGGTCCGACTACGGCGAGGACGTGACCACGCCGGGCGGCTGGTACGGCTCGCCCGAGATCATCGAGGCCGTTGGGGGGCTGGTCGACCTGATGCGGACGCGCCTGGACCACGACATCTCGTCGGTCGCCCGGATCGCGGTGGCCGGCGACCCGGCGGGGTTCTTCGCCTCGCGGCACTGGATGGCCGACCGCCCGTGGCCGGGCCAGGGCATCCGCTACACCGACCTCGTCAACCACTGGTTCTTCAACGCCCAGTCGAGGGCGATGTACCGCGGCGGCCAACCCGTGGACCTGATCTACCGCGACGACCTCACGGCCGAGGACTTCAGCCGTTACCGGCTCGTACTCATTCCCAACTCGTTCCTGATGACGCCGGCCCAGGTGGACGACCTGCACGAGCGGCTCCGGGGGTCCGGGACGACCGTCCTGTGGACGTACGCGCCGGGCCTGCTCCGGCCCGAGCAGACGGGCGTGCCCGGCGGTGTGGACCTGGGCCAGATGGAGCGGCTGACGGGCTTCCGCTTTGCCCAGATCGACGACCCCGCCCCGCTCCTCATCACCGCGACGATGCCGGGCGACCAGGAGCGGACGTTTGGGATCAAGAGCCCGGACTACTTTTCGCCCCGGTTCGTCGTCGAGGACGGCGACGGCGTCGAGGCTCTGGGAACGTGGGGGCGGTCGTCGTCGGTCGCCTTCGCTCGGCGCGAGATGGACGGGTGGACGAGCGTCTACGTGGGCGCGCCGCCGATCCCGGCCGAGCTCCTCCGACAGCTCGCGACCGACGCCGGCGCCCCACCGTGGACCGACCGCACGGCCATCGTCAACGGGTCGAGGGCGGGGGCGATGGTCGTCTGCACCGACCCGCCGACGCCGTTCGGCGCCCCCACCGGCGCGACGGAGCGGCCGGCGGCCGGCCCGTTTGCAGTGACGTTCCCGTTCCCGCTCCGCGGCGAGGCTGGCGGCCCAGCCCGCACGACCCACACGCTCGACCTCGCCTTCGGCGACGTCCGCCTGTTCCTCCCGGCGCCGTGAGGCCGACGAGGTCGGGAGGCTCTCGACATCACCCCGAACTCCGCGAGGGCGGCAAGGCGGGGGGCCGGCCGTCCCCTACTCCCATGCTGCCTAAGCCGCGCCGATGCGAGCGCTACGGCCGGCCCGGCGCGTGAGCCAGGCACTCGACCTCCACGCGCGCACCGAGCGCGAGCCCCGACGCCGCGAGCGCGCTCCGCGCGGGGTACGGGGCCGAGAAGACACGGCTGTAGACCTCGTTGAACGCGGGCCACTCGGCGATGTCCACCAGGAACACCGTGCACTTGAACACCGACTCGAGGCTGGACCCGTGGCGCTCGAGGACAATCCGGATGTTGTCGAGCGTCTGTTCCGACTCCGCCCCGATCCCGCCGGGTGCCAGGTCGAGGGTCCCCGGCGTCACGCCGATCTGCCCCGACAGGTACAGCACGTTGCCGACGCGGACGGCCTCCGAGAACGGGAACGACCGCATGGCAGGGTCAGCTGTCGCGAGGAACACCGGGGCGTCGCCGGCCGGGACCGTCGAGCGGCAGCCTGTGCACGCGAGGAGCAGAGCGGAAACGAGGGCGAGTCGGGTCATGTCAGTTCCGGAAAGAGTGTGGGGCATGGGGGGGAGAAAGTGTCAGAGGCGGGGCCACTCCCACAACCCCTTCCTCCCCACCCCCCCCACGCATCCTGATCCTACTGTCGTCCGAGGAATCGGTCGCGCCCCGCCGTCAGGGCCTCGATCTTGCGGTCGGCGATGGACCGCTTGAGCATCCAGAACCCACAGTCGGGGTGGACCCACCGGATGCGCCCGTCGCCGGCGGCGCTCACGGCCCGCTCGATCCGCCCCGCGATCTCGTCCGCCGACTCGACGTGGTTGATCTTGATGTCCACCACGCCGATGCCGAGCGCGATCCGGTCGTCGATGTCCTTTAGGGCCTCGAGGTCGCTCTCGGGCCGGTGCGCCAGCTCGAGGACCAGGTGGTCACAGTGCAGGCTGTTGAGAAAGTCGGTGAGCGCCTTCCACGATCCGGCCTGGATCGTCTGCCCGCCGTAGTTGCCGAAGCAGAAGTGGACGGCCGTCTCGCCCTCGACGCGGTCCAGGATTCGGTTGATGGCCTCTGAGGCCAGCGGCGCGTGCTCGGGGCTGCCGGGGACGTTGGCCTCATCCACCTGCACGACGGCGCACGGAAGCTCGCCCACCTGGTCGGCCAGCACGTCGGCGATGGCGAGGGTGAGCGCTTCGAAGTCGTTGTAGTGGCGGTCCAACAACGTCCGCGCCAGCATGAACGGGCTCGTCAGCGTGAACTTGAACGCCCCGCCGGCCACCGACGCCGACCGCGCGCACGCCTCGTACAGGTCCAGGCTCCCCTCGCCAAGCGCGTCCACGACGACGCCGGCCGGCTTGCGGCGGAACCCCATCTCCTGCTTCTCCCGGAACGCCCGCCCGTCCGAGATGCCAACCTCCGTCGAGACGCCCCCGATCCGGCGGATGAAGTACTCGATCATCCCGTTCGTGTCGGGGTGGCTCGGGTCGAACCGGTACAGCTCCCCGTCCGTCGGCAGGTCGATGCCGGCGCGGCGCTGGGTGTCGAAGACGACCGTCGTCGCGTCCACCACCGCCTGCTCGCTGGGCAACGCCGCCAGCCAGTCGATGGGCGAGTACGACCCGACCGTGGTGGTCAGGATCTCGGGCGAGGTCGGGATCGACTGGTCGGGGAGCGAGCGGGTGTGCTGAGCGGCGAGGGCCATCGAGCGGGGGGGTTGGAGTGTGGAGGGCGGGGATCTCGCTCGGGGTCGGTCAGGCGGAGGCCGCCGCCTCGATGTGGTCTTGGAGGAACCCCCGGAACGACTTCTGGAACGTGTTGGCGAGCGTGTCGCCGGGCGAGACCAACACGCCCCAGCCGCCGCGGCCGGGACTGATCGGGACCTCGCGGGGGCGCTGGCGCTCGCACATGAAACGGTCCTCCTCGAGGACGGCGGTCGAGAACGCGACCTGGTCCTCGAGCACCGGCCCGTCGAAGTCCTCCGGCTGCGCCAGGAGCCAGAAGACCGTGCACGAGTCGTGCGTGTTGGGGCTCGGGACGTGGACCAGCATCCTCTCGTCGCCGTCCTCGAAGGTCTGGCGGATGGTCGTGACGTTGGGGAGGTAACAGCGCTGGTGGCGATTGTGCGCGCTTTGGAGCTTGGTCGGCGTCTGGCCGGGCGCTTCGAGGGACGGGAACGGCGCCCGCATCTCGAAGCCGTCCCCAAGCCGGTTGACCTCCATCGGCGGCAACACGACGTCGGCGGCGGCGCCCAACGTGGTGCCGTGGGCGAACGCGAAGTGCGTCATGTCGAGGTAGTTCTCGATCTCGCGGCGGAAGCCGCACGCGAACGCCATCGGCTCGGCCACCACGACGCGCCAGCCGCCCGCGCCCTCGAACTCGGGGACGTCGGGGATCGGAGTCGCCTCATCAAGGTCGAGCCGGACCCACACCATTCCGTAGCGCTCCTGGACGGCGAACGTCTCCAGCGCCGCCTTGTCGAGCAGCCGCTGGGGCGGCTCCGCCAGCGACGGCACGCCGACGCACGACCCGTCGGCCGCCCACTGCCAGCCGTGGTACGAGCACGTCAGCCGGCCCGCCGCGACGTGCCCGCAGCTCAGCGCCATCCCCTTGTGCGGGCACGCATCGCGCGTGGCGAGCAGCGTCCCGTCTACAAAGCGGGCGACGGCAATCGCCTCGCCGAGCAGCGTGTAGCCGATCACCCCGCCGGCCCCGAGGTCGCGGGACAGGGCCACGGGCTGCCACGTCTTGCGGAGCACCTGAAACGGCGTGTCTTCGGTGATGTCCATGGCCGGGTCAGGTGGCCGGGACCAACTCCTGCACGTCCGCGCGCTCCACCCAACTGCCGTCGGATACGAAGTGGGTCGCGAAGGCGCGGCGGACGCGGTCCTTCGAGCGGTTGGCGTACGAGCCGTGGATCGTGTAGCCCGAGAAGAAGACCCCGGCGCCCTCGGGCACCGTCAGGCACTCGACGGCGCCCTCGTCCAGCCCGTCGATGTCGAACGAGTAGAAGCTCTGCGTCCACTCGCGCCCCGTCCGGTCGCGCATCCGGTGGTCGGTTTCCCAGGTTTCGTGCTCTTGCGCGTCGTCGTTCTTCTTCGCCCCGCGCAGTCCGTCGCGGTGGCTCTGGGGGACGACGCACAGCCCGCCGTTGCCGGCGTCCGTGTCGGTCATCGCGATCCAGCACGCCATCAGCGTCGGCGGGTCCGTCGGGAGGTAGTGGAGGTCCTGGTGGAGCGCGATGCCCTTGCTCCCGACCTCGTGGTCTCCAGCCGGCTGGCGCTCCATGTACATGGTCTGGACGATCATAGGGCGCTTGCCGCCGAGGAGTTGCCGGGCGACCCCGGCGACATTCGGGTGCGTCGCGATCGCCGCCCACATCGAGTCGTTGGCATGGTGGCGGAGGTTCTCGCGCCAGCCGTCGGGCTTGTCGCCCGCCTCGTACGCGACGAGGGCGTCGACCTCGCCGGAGGTCAAGAGGCCGTGAACGATGAGGTACCCGTCGCGCTCGTACTGCGCGGCCTGGGCGTCGGTGAGAGTCATAGGGGTTGGGTTCGAGGGTCAGTCACGGTCCGTCGCCGACGGACTCCACGGGGGGCGCGAGTGGCCACCAGCCCATCTCGCGGAGGGCCGGCTCCGCGCCGGCCTCGGAAAGCAGGCGCCGCGTCTCGGGCGGGGTGAGGCGGCGCAGCCCCGGCACGTCCGCCGAGGCGAGGTCGCGGACCAGGAGCGCGACGATGGCGGAAGCACGTGCCAGGTGGTAGCGGTCCACCTTGTCCACGGTGTCGCCGAAGTCGTGGTAGTACGACACCGCGTCGGGGTCGATGGGGGCGTAGAAGGTGACGCTGGGCACGCCGCGCGCCACGAACGGGTGGTGGTCGGACCCGAGCCACGCCCGGTTCGCGACGGGCCGATCGAGATCCCAGGCGCCCAAGGATCGGCTCACCTTCTCCAGCACGGGCACGAGCACGTCGAAGCCCATCGCGTTGAGGCCCTGCGGCTCGCCCACCATGTCCAAGTTGACCATCAGCCGGAGGTCACTGTCTGACGCTGCGTGGCGCTCGGCGTAGGCCCGCGCCCCCCACAGCCCCAGCTCCTCGGCGTCGAACCACACCAGCTCCACCGTGTGCGGCAGCGCGCCGACGTGCCGCACCAGCAACCGCGCCGTCTCCAGCAGCTGAACGACCCCCAGGCCGTTGTCGAGCGCGCCCTGGCCCAAGTCCCACGAGTCGAAGTGGGCCCCGACGACCACGCGCTGCCGCTCGCCCTCGGGACGCGTGCCGGGGAGGGTCGCGATGAGGTTCTCCCCGGTCATCGTCTCGGTCGCGGACGTGCTGGAGAGGCGCACGCGCACGGTCTCGCCGCCCTCGATCAGCCGGCCCAGCCACTCGCCTTCTTCCTGTGTGATCGCGAACAACGGGGCGGGGGCGGAGTCGCCCTCGAGCCGGGCCGTCCGGGCAAGCAGTCGCCCACCGCCGACGCGGTTGGTCGCCAGGAAGCCGCGGACCCCACGGTGCTCCACGAGCGAGTCTTGGTCCCGGCTGCTCAGGCGCGCGCTGGCCAGCAGCAGCAGCACGCGCCCATCGGAGTCCGGGTGCGTGGCGTCCGCCGCTTGGTCGGGCCGATAGACAGCGAGCTCCGCCTCGAAGGGCTCGATCGGCGTGCTGTAGCCCAGCGCCACCGCACGGAGGGCGCGCGAGAACGGGACGACGACCTCGACGCGGTCGGTGCCTCGTCGCCAGCCTGAGTAGGCGAACCGCTCGCGGCGCGTGTCGAGGCCCATCGCCCGGAGCTCGCGCTCCAGCCAGTCCATCGCCCCGGCGTGCCCCGGTGTCCCGGCCATGCGCGGCCCGAAGCGGTCCGAGATCTCGACCAACGACCGGTAGGCCCCCTCCGTCCTCAGCGCATCGCCCACGATGGCGTCACCCGCCGCGTCGGCGCGGCTAGGAGGCGAGACCGGCAGGTAGGGCTGCTGTGCGTGCGCCGAGAGGGCCGCGAAGCAGAGGGCGGTGCCGAGCAGGAGGCTTCGCATGGCGTGAGAGTTTGGAGAGGCTACAGGCGGGCGAGCGTCAGGCCCCCATCGACCATCACGACCTGCCCCGTCGAGTACCCCAGGTCGCCGCGGGCCAGCATGGCGACCGCCTTGCCCACGTCCTCGGGCTCGCCCCAGCGCGGCTGTACCAGCAACCCGTCCTCGATGAGCCGGTCGTACTTCTCGGTCACCCCCGACGTCATGTCGCTCCGGGTGACGCCGGGCCGGACCTCGTACACCGGGATCCCGACCTCCCCCAACCGCGCCGCCCACAGCTGCGTCGCCATCCCCATGCCGGCCTTCGAGAGGCAGTACTCGCCCCGGTTCGTCGACGCGACCGTCGCCGAGATCGACCCGACGTTGACGATGGCCTGGAACCGGTCCGGCGCGTCTTGCTGCTGCTCGATCATCCAGTGCGCCGCGGCCTGCGTCAGGAAGTACGGCCCCTTGAGGTTGATCCCCATGACCCAGTCGTAGCTCTCCTCGGTCGCGTCCAGGATGTCGTTCCGCTCGCGCGGCCCCACCCCAGCGTTGTTGACGAGGACGTCGAGCCGCCCGAAGCGTTGGCGGATCGCGTCGAGGACGGCCGCGCGGTCTGCCGCGTCGGCGACGTCGGCGGAGACGTAGAGGACCCCGACTCCGAGGTCGCGCAAGGCGTCGAGGGCGTCCTGCACCTCGCTCTCGTCGCGTCGGCCGCAGAGCGCCAGGGACACGCCTTCGAGGGCGAGCGCGCGCGAGATGCCGTAGCCGATGCCGCTGGCTCCGCCGGTGACGAGGGCGACTCTGGAGGAGGTCATCGAGACGTACCGGAGTGTGGGAGGGTGGGGACGTGAGAGGGGGAGCCTGAGGGTGAGATCCACTCGCCCCCCACGCCCACACGCTTTTAGGTGAGGGCCGGGACGTCCACCCAGCAGCGGCTCTTCCACGACTCGAGGCCGAGCTCGGCGAGCTGCACGCCCTTGGCCCCCTCGAGCAGACCGAAGTGGTACGGCTCGCCCGTAACAACGTGGCGCAGGAACATCTCCCACTGCGTCTTGAACGCGTTGTCGTAGTGGCGCTGCTCGGGGACCTTCAGCCAGCCTTGGTAGAACTCGATGGGCTGGGGGATGTCCGGGTTCCAGACCGGCTTCGGCGTGTTGCCGTAGCTCTGCGTCCAGCACTCGCGCAGGCCCGCGATCGCCGACCCCTTCGTGCCGTCCACCTGGATCGTCAGCAGGTCGTCGCGGCGGACGCGCGTGGCCCACGACGAGTTGAAGTGGGCCACGATGCCCCCCTCAAGCTCGAACGTCGCGTAGGCGCTGTCGTCGGCCGTCACGTCGTAGGGCGTGCCGTTCTCGTCCCAGCGCGTCGGGATGTGCGTCGCGCCCAGGCAGGTCAGCGACTTGACCGGCGCGAACACGTTGTCGAGGACGTACCGCCAGTGGCACAGCATGTCCAGGATGATCCCGCCGCCGTCCTCCTGGCGATAGTTCCACGACGGCCGCTGCGCCGGCACCACGTCGCCCTCGAACACCCAGTACCCGAACTCGCCGCGGATGGACAGGACGTCGCCGAAGAAGCCGGTGTCGCGGAGCGCCTGGAGCTTGAGCAGGCCCGGCAGCCACAGCTTGTCCTGCACCACGCCGTGCTTGACGCCGGCCGCCTCGGCGAGCGTGTAGAGCTCGAGCGCGTCCTCGGTGGTGAGCGCCGTCGGCTTTTCGCAGTAGACGTGCTTGCCGAGGGCGATGGCCCGCTTCACGGCCTGGACGCGCCGGTCAGTCGTCTGGGCGTCGAAGTAGACGACGGTGTCGTCGTCCTCGAGGGCGGCCTCGACGTCCGTCGTCCAGCGCTCGACGCCGGCGCGCTCGGCCAAGGCCGCCAGCTTGACGGCGTTGCGCCCGACCAACGTCGGGACGGGCAGGATGACCTCGGTCGGGCTCAGCGCGACGCCTCCTTGGTCAATGATCGCCTTGACGGAGCGCAGCAGGTGCTGGTTGGTCCCCATCCGTCCCGTCACGCCGTTCATGACGATGCCGACGCGGTGGACGGTGGTCTCGCCACTCGAGGAATCGGTACGGGTCTGGGTGTCGGTCTCGGTCATGGGGGTGCGTGTGTGCACGAGGGTTAGGAGTGGGCGAGGAACGCGCCCGTGATCTGCTCCAGGAAGGCGTGTTGGTCCTGGCCCCAGTAGTGCTCGGAAAAGATCTCGACCTCGACGTAGCCGTCGAAGCCGGCGTCCTCGACCCAGCCCCGGATCTGGCGGAGCGGGATGCACCCCTCCCCCATCAGGCCGCGGTCGAGCAGCATGTGCTCCGTCGGCGACTTCCAGTCGCAGACGTGGAACGCGAAGAGGTGGCCGTTCTCCCCGCACCGCGCGATCTCGCGCTCGAGGCCGGGGTCCCACCACAGGTGGTACACGTCCACGACGACGCCCAGGAACGGCGAGTCGAAGGACTCCGCGACGTCGTTGGCGTGGGAGAGCGTGTTGATGGACGAGCGGCTGTCCGCGTACATCGGGTGCAACGGCTCGACGCCGAGCCGGACCCCGGCGGCCTCGGCGTGGGGGAGCACGGCCTCGAGGCCGTCGCGGACCTGCGCGCATGACGCCTCGAGGGCCTGCTCCGGGCTCGCCCCGCTGACCAGGACCACCAACGGCGCGCCCAGCTCGGCGGCCTCGTCCACGATCTGCTTGTTCTCGTCGATGGCCTTTTGACGCCCCGCCGCGTCGGTCGCCGCGAAGAAGCCGCCGCGCACGAGCGACACGACCTCGAGGCCTTCGGCCCGGGCTCGGTGCCCGACCTGGGTCGGCGTGTGCCCATCGAAGCACTCGCGCCACACCGTGATCCCGCCCACGCCAGCCGCGGCGTAGTTCGCGATAGCGTCCTCGATCCCCCACGGCCGCGTGGTGACGGTGTGGACGCAGAGCCGGGAGAGGTCGTCGAAGGGAGGTGCGCTCATGGTGGGGAGCAGATGCCAGCGGTCTAGGGTGGCGAGCGAGAGACTAGACCGACAAGATGCGCGCGGATACCGTCGGTCTAAAAGAAGGTGTAGTCTTTTCCCTCGCCAAGACGTTGCACGGTTAGCGCGGCCTCGCGGGCGTGGTAGTCGCCCCACATAGTCGCCTGCCCACAAGCAATTTTTTGCCCCTCGGGGACGTGGTCCCAGCGGTTCGGCCAGTGATACACCGAGTGAAGGACGAGGCCCTGGTGCTCAGGGTCAGTGCTCAGGTACGGCTCGCCGAGGAGCGTGTCCATCACCCGCAGTCCTGCCTGCGTGTACCGCGACCCGTCCTCACCGCGAGCGTCGAGGACGCGTCCCAACCGCAGGAGGCCCTGGACGGCGATGGCCGCCGCCGAGCTGTCCACCGGCTCCCAGCCGTTGAACGGGTCGGCGGGACGGTCCCGATAGTCGCCGAGCTGGTGGAGGTTCGGGGCGCCGGTGTCCCAGTAGGGTACGCCGTCGGTGGGGGTGTGCTCGATGTAGAAGTCGCACGCGGCGCGGGCGGCGCGCAGCATCATCGCCTCTGTCTCGTCCCGACCGCCGAACGGCGCCAGCTCGTCGTCGGAGCGCGTGGCGAGGTACTCGAGCTCCTCGGCGTAGCCGCACATCACCCAGGCCAGCCCGCGCGTCCAGGTCGTGAACGGTGAGTAGCCCTGCTGGGTGCTCGGGCACCGGTAGTTGCCGTCGTTGAGGTTGAAGATGCTCTCGTGGACGACGCGCCCCCGGACATCGTAGCCGTCGCGCCCCTCGCCGTAGTACACGTTGTAGCGAGCTGTCGCGCGCGCGTGGGCCAGCAAGCGGCCCAACAGCGAGTGGTGGACGTCGTTCTCGCCGCCCAGGGTGTGTCCCAACGAGTGCGCCAGGGCCAGCGCCCGCATCGAGCGGATCGTGTCGGAGAACAGCGAGTGCGGCCCGTTGAACGAGTACACGTAGCCCTCGCCGTCGCCCAGGTCCGTCCACCGGCTGGCCTGGACGGCGCCGGAGACCTTGAGGGCCATCTCGTAAAAGTGGCGCTGCCCCTCGTCCTCGACAACGCGCCCCTCGTTCATCAGCCGCCGGAGCGCCCCGTACGTGCTCACGTTGTTGAACCCGTGGTCGTGCACGCCCATGTGCGACACGTGCGGCGCCATGCGCTCGACCGTCTGTCGGCGCCCAAGATCGAGGAAGGCCTGGTCGTCGGTGGCGTCGAACTGGAGGAGCGCCGAGCCGAACTGGAAGCCCTGCGTCCACTCCGTCCACCCGCGCGAGGTGTAGCGGCCCTCGACGGTAAAGACCGGGGCGCCCTGGTCGGGGTCGTAGGCGTCCTCGATGGCCTTGATCTTGGAGCCGGACGCTTGCCAGAACCGCTCCAGCTTGGGAGCGAGGTCGGACGGGGTGAGAGAGTGGGAGAGGTCGATCACGTCGAGACGGTGGGTGTGCAGGAGAGCCCCAGGTGAGGTCGAGGGTCAGGCGAGCTCGAGGAACTTGGTGCCGCGGAGCGGCTCGCCCTTGCGGCTCGTGATCGAGTCGCTGAGCGGGCCGTTCATCTTCTCGTCGGCGGCGAAGGTGACGCCGTCGGGGATGTAGATGGTGACGAAGGCGCGGCGGATGTGTTCGGTCGTGTTCGGCCGGGTAAAGTGGAAGGTGAGCCCGTGGTGCCACGTGCAGTCGCCGGCCTTGAGCTCGACGGGGACCGGGTTCCACTGCGCGTCTTGCTCCGGCGACACCAGGTCTCGGAGTTCGGGTCCGTCGCCCGCGAACGAGATGGGCTCGAACTCCCCCCACTCGTGCGTGCCCGGGATAAACTGCATGCAGCCCCGGTCGATCGTGACGTCGTCGAGGGCCATCCAGCAGGACAGCATGCCGGGCTCTTTCGAGGGCCAGTACGGTTGGTCCTGGTGCCACGGCGACGCCGCGCTCGGACCCGGCTTCTTGACCAGCGCCTGGTCGTGGAAGAGGCGGATCTCGCCGCTCCCGGTCAGCCGCTTCGCCATCTCGGCCAGACGGGGGCTCGTGGAGTACGCGCGGCACACGTCGTCCACCTCCCACAAGTTGACCATCTGGACAATCTTGTCGCCGCCGCCGGCCAGGTCGCGCGCCGACTCCTTCTTCGCCTCCATACCGACCTCGAGGGCGGCCCTCATCGCCTCGACCTCGTCGGCGTCGAGGACGTTGTCGAACCGCACGTAGCCGTTCTCGCGGAAGAAGGTGACCTTGTCGTCGGAGACGGGGTACGTCCCAGCAAAGAGGGAGGGGCTCATGGGAGTGGGGGGTTAGTTGGAGGCGGGGTAGACGTAGGCCATGTCGAAGACGAGGGTGCCGTAGAGGCCGGCCGAGACCCACGACCGGCCCACGTCGTCGGAGTGGTAGACGCCCTCTTCGAGCGTCGCCGCCCAGATGCGGCCGGGCACGTTGGCGTCGAAGACGGCCTCGTAGAAGTTGTCCGTGGGGAGTGTGTCGCCGTGGCGGGCCCAGGTCCGCCCGCCGTCCTCGGTGACGTGGACGCCCGTCCCCCACCCGACGGCCACCATGCGCCGAGCGTCGGTCGGGTCGATGGCGACGCCGTGGACGCTTTTGTCGGTGAGGGCGGCGGGGCCTTCGGTCCACGTCCGCCCGTTGTCGGTGGACAGCAGCACGCCGTGTCGGTAGGTCGCCGCGATCCAGACGTCGGGGTCGGCCCGGCTCTGCTGGAGGTCGAGGACCTCGACGTCCCGGCCACCGCCGACGTGCCGCCACGAGCGCGCGCCGTCGCGGGATTCGTAGACACCGCCCTCGGTGCCCACCAACACGCGGCCGGCCTGGGAGTGATCGACCTCGATGGTCTGGGTGTAGTGGTTGCCGGGCGGCAGCAGGCCGTCGTTGGACTCGACCCAGGTCTCACCGCCGTCCTCGGTGCGCCAGACGCCGTAGGCCGAGGCGAGGTACACGTGGTCCGGCGCGTTCGGGTCGAGCGAGACGTCCTGGACCTCGGTGATCCGCCAGTCGGTCGTCAAGCGCCACGAGTCCCCGCCGTCGCGCGTGCGCAAGACGCCGTTGCCCGACGCCAGGAAGATCGTCTCCGGCTGGCCCGGGTCGTACGTGATCCCGACCACCCGAGGCGTGTTCCAGCCGTAGTGCGTCCACGTCGAGTCGCCATCGAAGCGAACCAGGCCACTCTCGGTGAGCGCCGAGCCGACGACGTAGCCCTTCGACTGGATCATGCCGGCCCACAGTTGAGCCGACCCGGACGAGCCGCCGCGCGACGCGCCCGTTTGAGCGCACGCGGACGCGGCCACGGCGGCCACCAACACCAGGGAAAGAGAGCGTCCCGTCATGGCTGGTCGGGGCTGTCGGCGGCCTCGACCCAATCGCGGACCGACAGCGTGTTGAAGTCGAGCAGGCGGTGCATCGGGCCGTAGGTCAACTCTAGTCGGCCACTTCCCGGCTCGGCGTGCGTGAACGGGCCGTCGAAGAGGGGCCAGTCGTCGTAGCTCACGGCGTCCCCGTCCACGACGAGCGGCTCGCCGTAGCGGACCGAGAGACGACGCCCGCTGAGGGCCGTAAAGCGGACCGACGGCACGGGTTCGGTGGTCGCCTCGAGCGGCAAGGCGCGGACGGCCGCCTGGAAGTCCCCGAACGTCGGGAAGGCCGAGGCCGGGGCCACCTGGAGGACCGCGCCGTTCTTGACGTGCGAGCTCACCAACCGCCGGTGGACGATGGCGTCGTCGAGGTAGTCCGCCTTGTCCTCCCAGGCGTAGGGCGCGAGCGGGTAGTACGCGATGAGCGCATCGCCGCCGCGGGCGAAGATCCACCCCGACTCGTCCTCGTGGACGTCCTCGAGGTCGGCCGAGAAGTGGGCGTTGACGTGGGGGAAGCGGTCGTCGGGCGCGATGTCGTAGAGCGCGATCAGCACGTCCTCGTCCTGGACCACCTGCTCATACGGCGAGCCGCCGGTGAGCTTGTCTGGCGAGTCGTACTCGGTCTTGGAACGGACGACGATCTCGGTGATGAACTCGCGCAGCTCGGCGAAATACATCCCCAGCTCGATGTCGGACGAGTAGGGGTGCAGCGACGTCAGCGTGTTCCGCGCTTCGACGCGGTCGTCGGCGGCCCACTGCAAGCCCCACGTCTGCTGCTGAATCGGTTGGAGGAGCCCGCCCTGCGACGAGCCCAGGACGTACTCCGGTCGCACGAACGTGTACTTGTAGACGGGGGCGTTTTGGACGTCGCTAGACCGGAAGCGGTGGCGCGTCCGCTTGAGCTCCCGGTGGACGTACGGCTGGGAGCGGTCCGACGCGATGGCGTAGAGGATGGGCGGGGGCTCGTACCCGCTGATCGCCAAGATGAAGGTCTCCCCGCTCGGCATCATCGGCGCTTGGTCGAACAACAGCCCCGCGAACCGGGTCGCGGCCGCGTAGCCGGGGGCGAGGGCCTCCCGCTCGTAGACGCGCGAGTGCGCGCCGCCGTAGTGGCCCGCCAGCAACTCCGTCGCGTAGTCGGCCGTGAGGTAGTCCAGCATCATCGACGCGCGCTGCCGCATGGCTGGGTCTTGGGCGTAGGCGTACAAGAGCGCCATCGGCGCGTAGTACACCTTGAGGTAGTGGGGCGAGTCGTACTCGCCCTGGCCCATCGTCGTGGTCAGGTTGATCCACGAGATCAGGTATTCCTCCGCCTCGTCGAAATTCTCCTGCGAGCTCTTCCCCGTGAACCACGTCTCGCCCGGTTGGTCGGGGTACATCTGAGCGGCGAGGTACATGCAGGTGTAGTAGAGCGCCCAGTGGTTCTCGGTGTCGCCGCGGTACGGCTGGTACGTCCGCCACAAGTCGCGCATGGCACGCTTCGTGATTCCCGGCAGCACGTCTTGGCCCGTGTACATGACCGTCGTAAACGGGTACATCCAGAACATGTCGCCGCGTGGCGCCCGCATCAACGTGTCCATTCGGGCCACGGCCCAATCGAGGTGGGTCCCCCGATACAGGTTGGCGGCGATGTCGAAGTAGCCGCCCTGCGACGGGTTCGGGGCGACGCGGTCTCGGTAGAAGTCAATGAGCGAGTCCCGCCGTGCCTCGAAGGCGTGGTGGAGCGCCCCGACCTCGAGGTCGAGCCCTGGGCGTGCGGGCTGCGCCGACGCGGGCACGGCGAGCAGCGCCGCGAGGCCGAGGAGCAGGGGGCGGAGGTCAGGACGCATGGGTCAGGGGGCGGAGGACGGCGATCTCGACGGGCTCGCCTCGGTCGATGCTCTCGGCCATGGCCTCGACGACGGCGAGTGCCTGGGTGCCGGCCCAGCCGTGCGTCTCGGGCTCCGTCCGGCCGCGGACGGCGTCGGCGAAGAGTTGCATCTGGGCGGCGTACGACGCGAACCCGTCGACGGAGGCGTCCAACGTCTCGGGCTCGCCGCCCACTCGGGGCGTGAACGTGAGAACGGCCGGCGTGCCGACGAGCGCGCCCTCGGTGCCCGCGATGACGATCCGGAAGTCGACGGGCGAGCAGTAGTTCGAGACCATCGTGCCCAGCACGCCGCCCTCGAGGTCGAACGTCGCCACGACGCTGTCCACCACGCCGCCCGTCGTCGTGACGGCGCGGGCGCGGGCGAAGACGGACCGGACGGGGCCGAGGAGATAGTGGACGAGGTCGACGCCGTGGACGCCGAGCTGCATCATCGGCAACAGCGGGCACTGGTCGGGGCGGAGCCGCCACGAGGAGGCGGCCAGCCGGAGCGCGGTGTCCGACGAGAAGTGGACCTCGACGCTGACGACCTCGCCCAGCCGTCCGCCCTCGAGGACGTTCTTCCCCCACCGCATCGCGTCGCCGAAGCGCATGTTGTGGCCCACCATCAGCAGGCGGTCCGACCGCTCGGCGGCCTCAATCATGGCGAGGCCGTCGGCGACGGTGTTGGCGATGGGCTTTTCCACGAACACGTCCAAGCCGGCCTCGAAAGCGGCTTCGGCCTGTGCCCGGTGTGCGGCGTTGGGGGAGCACAGCGACACGGCATCGAGGCGGTCAAGGGCAAGGAGCGCTTGGTAAGAGGGCGCGGCGTCGCACCCAAACCGCTGGGCCGACAGCGCGGCCTCGGTCGGGTCGGGGTCGTACACGGCGACGACCTCGAGGCCGGGGGCGGCGTCGGCAGCGCCCTGGATGGTGCGGCCGTGGCCACCCAGGCCCACGAGCGCGATGCGGACAGGGTCGGAGGCGGTCGGCATCAGGCGGCCTCGGTGGGGTTCGACAGGAGCTGGCGGAGCGTGTCCAGGCTGCGGCGCGACGACTCGACGAGCGGGACGCAGTGCGTCTCCAGCGTCACGTGCTCGAGGTCGGAGGCCGCCCGGACCGCTGGCAGAAGCTCGGCCCAGGGCGTCTGCCCCTCCCCCACCGGGAACCACGGGGCCTGGGGACGGCCCGGCGCGTAGTCCTTGACGTGCAGGTTGGCGAGGTGCGGGAGCACGACCTCGAGGTCGGCGACCGTCGGCCGGTGGCCGCCCCAGTGGAGGTTGGCGGGGTCCCAGTTGAGCGCCAGCGCCGGGTGCCCAACCTCGTCCAGGATCGAGGCCGAGGGCTCGGGCCGGTCGATCCAGAAGCCGGGCTCGTTCTCGATGGCGACCCGCATCCCGGCCCCATGAGCCTGGCTCGCCGCGGCCTCGAAGGCTCGCATCGCGAGTGCGCGGTTGGCGTCGGGCTCGCCGTCGTGGCGCTCGAACCCGAACACGATGACGAGCGGGCACCCCAAGCGGTGGGCCAGCTCGATCGTGCGCGGCAGCGTGTCGTCGAGGGCGACGCGGGTCGCGGCCTCGTCCTCGACGGAGCCTTTGAAGATGCCCGGCGAGACGGCCGTCACCCGGCCGCCCTGGCGACGCGCGTCTCCGAGGACGGCGATCTCGTCGCGGGTGAACGCGGGGAAGCGGCCCGTCTCGCCCTCGCGCAGCTCGAAGCGCCCGAGCCCCCACGACTGGGCCATCTCGAGCGCTTCGGGGAGCGACCTCGAAACCTCGTCGGTGACGACGCCGATGGAGAGCGGGGACGTAGTCACTGGGTGTCGGGGTCGAGGGTCGCGGCCGAGCGGCGGTTCGGCGCGAGCACGGCGTTGACGTCGCGCGTGGCCCGCTCGAGGACCTCGTCGGCCGTCAGGTGACCGTAGCAGAACCGCTCGATGTAGGCGCCCAGGATGTCGGCCGCACGGTTGGCCCGGGGAAAGCCGCCCGTGCTGCGCGCGGCCTGTTGGAGAAAGACCTGCATCCCGGGGTCGCCCTGGTAGGCGGGCAGCGCTGCCACGGACGCGGTCATCGGGAGCACGCCGCCCGCGCTCGCGTAGCGGGTGTAGCTCGAGTCCCGAGTCACGAACTCGGCGAAGCGCCACGCGGCCTCGGGGTGGGGCGAGTCGCCGCTGACGGCGAACATGTAGGTCCCGGCCGCGCTGACCGACGTGTCGCGGCGAGGGATCGGGGCGACGCCGACCTCGAGGTCGGGGTAGTTGTCGCGGAGCCAGCCCATGACGTGGGGCTCGCGGATGAACATGGCGACGCGCTCCTGGCCGAACCCCTGCTGGTCGCCCTCGAGCTCGACCGAGTCGATCCGGCGGTCGAACAGGACCGTGTGATAGAAGCCGAGCGCGGCGCGGCCGGCTGGCGAGTCGAACGTGGCGCGCGAGCCGTCGTCGCTGAAGGCGGTGCCGCCGGCCGAGAACAGGAAGGTCATCCACTTCTCGGCCGTCCCGGCCTTGAACCCCGCCTTGCGGAGCGAGAGGCCGGCGCGCGTCGGCGCCCCGCTGGCGTCGCGGACCGTGAGGCGGTCGGCCATCTCGATCAGCTCGTCCCACGTCTGGGGCGGGCGCTCGGGGTCGAGGCCGGCCTCGCGGAACATGGCCTTGTTGTAGTAGAGCGCCGTCCACACGCCGTCGCTGACGACCCCGTAGTCGGTCCCGTCGAACTGTCCGGCGGCCTCGACGAACCCGTTCAAGCTGTTGTCCCGGATCTGCTCCACGACCGACGGCGGGGCGGGCGCGAGCAGGCCCAGCGACGCCAGCTCCGCGGCCACGTTCGTGTTGACGTGGAAGAGGTCGGGGGCCTGGCCGCTGCTGAACCGGAGCCGGAGCTTGATCTCGAAGTCCTTGAGCGAGCTGCCTGGGAACTGCTCCACGATCACGTCGAGGTCGGGGTTCTCGGCCTCGAAGGCCCGCTCGGCCCAGTCGTAGAACTCGACCTGCCCGGTGCTGATGAGCAAGAGGAACACGCGGACCGGCGTCCGCCCGTCGGGCATGACGTCCGGCTGCGGATCCTGGCACCCGCCGAAGAGGAGGAAGAGAAGGAAGGAGTACGGGAGGATGAAAGTGGAGAGCCAGCGCTCCGACATCGAGGGCGAACTCGACCTCGAGGACGCAGCCGAACGTGGGGATGGGCCACCCCCTCCTCGCACCCCCAGACACTCTGATCGCGTGCTCATCCCTTCACCCCCGTCATCGTCACGCCCTTGATGAACTGGCGCTGCATGAACAGGAAGAACACCACCACCGGCGCCACGGCGACCGTCGCTGCGGCCATCATCTTGACGTAGTCCGGGTTGTTGATGTCCGAGAAGCTCAAGATGCCGACCTCGATCGGTTTCAGTGCCTCCCGGTTCAGCACGATCAGCGGCCACAGGAAGTCGCTCCAGGACCACATGAACACGAAGATGCTGTAAGCCGCCAGCGTCGGCCCGATGAGCGGCAAGACGATGCTGGCGTAGATCCGGAGCGTGCCGGCGCCGTCGATCCGGGCGGCGTCCAGGAGCGAGTCCGGGATGCCCCGGATCGTCTGGCGGAACAGGAAGATGCCGAGGGGCTCCATCAGCCCCACCACGATGACGCCCCAGTAGGTGTCGACCCACCCGGCCTGGACCATCATCTCGTAGAGCGTGAGCATCTTGATCTGGAACGGGACCATCATCGTGACGATGATGGCGCCAAAGAGCCACTCGCGGCCTGGAAAGGCCATCTTCGCGAACACGAAGCCCGCCAGCGAGCACAGCAGCAAGGTCGGCAGGAGCCGGCAGACGGTGTAGATCGCGCTGTTGGCGAAGTACATCAGCATCGGCCGCTCGGTGAACACCGCCCGGTAGTTGTCGAGCGTGACGGGGTCGGGCCACAGCCCCGTGAGCACCGCGCCGATCTCGCGCGGCGTGTCGAAAAAGGCCTCGGCGTTGGCCGCCGTCTTGAACGACGTCAGCACCATCCAGACGAGCGGCCCGACCATCACGACCACGCCCACGATCAGCACGGCGTGCATTGCCCACCGCCCCACCGGGAGCGGACGCCGCGCCCTCGCGAGCGACGTTGCCGCGCCGGAGATCTGGCGCGCCGCTTCGGCCTCGGACAGGATCGCGGTGGACTCGGGCATCTAGGCGCGGGCCAAGGCGTCGCGGGTGACGGCGACCACGCGGTCGCACTCGGCCTCGCTGTTGAAGAGATGCGTCGAGACGCGCACGGCGTCGAGGCCGCGCTCGGTCACGATCCGGCAGCGCATCTGCGCCTCCGAGTAGCGCGCGTAGAGCTGGTCGTAGGGCACTCGGGCTGTCTTGAGTGTCGTCATCCCGGCGCTGAGCCCGGGCTCAGCGGGCGTCAGGATGTCGACACCCGGGATCTCGCGGAGGCCGCGCTGGAGGCGCTGCGCCAGCGCCGAGGCACGGTCCGCCACGCGTGCCATCCCGATCTCGGTGAGGAACGAGACGGCCTCGCCGAACCCGATGATCGAGGCCGTGTCGCGCGTGCCCGGCTCGTAGCGGCGGGCGTCCTCGACGTACTCGACCTGACCCGGGCGGTCGAGGTCCATCTCGGCCACGCTGTAGGCGCCGGACTCCGTCGGCCACACCTCGTCCTGTCGGTCCCGGCGGACGTAGAGCAGGCCCGTCCCGTGCGGCGCGCCGAGCCACTTGTGCCCGCTCGTCGCGTACGAGTCGCACCCGATCCCGTGGAGGTCGACGGGAACGAGCCCCGCCGACTGCGCGCCGTCGATGTGGAACCAGATCCCGCGCTCGGCTGCCAACACCGCGATCGAGGGAACGGGCATCCGGATGCCGGTCGGCGCCGTGATGTGGCTGACCTGGACGACGCGCGTACGCGGGGTGATCAGCGCCTCGATCCGCTCGAGGTTGCCGGCGGCACTCGTGGGGTCCGGCTCGAAAAGCTTGACGCGGATGCCGTCGCGCGCCTGCCGGCTGAGCCACGGGACCGCCCCGCCGGGGTGCGCGTGCGACTCGAAGATGACCTCGTCGCCCGGCTCCAACTCGAGGCCCGAGGCGACCGTCGAGTTGGCCTCGGTCGCGTTGCGCATGAACGCGATCTCCGACGGCGCCGCCCCGAAGAACGCGGCGGCCGACTCGCGGACGGCCTCGATCTCGCCGTGCCCGTGCTCCACGATCGTCTGGTGCTCCATCGTCGCCCGACGCACGGCGTCGAGGACGGGGTGCGGCGCCGGTCCCAAGCCGCCGGTGTTGAGGTAGGTCCGGTCGCGCGTCATCGGGTAGAGGTCCCGGACGCGGTCCCAGAAGTCTGGGTCCGTCGCCGCCGGAAGCACCCTCGATGCCGGCCCCAGCGCGCACCCCGCCGGCACGGCCGCCAGGCCGAGCCCCAAGGCCGCACGTCGGAGAAAGTGGCGTCGTCCGGGCATGGCTCAGGTGTCGCGGTCGAGTCGGAGTTGCGCGAACGTCACGGCCCCCACCAGCATCAGCAGGACGACGGCTGCTGCCGAGGCGTAGCCCATGTCGTCGTACTGGATGCCCTGCTCGTAGACGTGGTACACGATGGTGCGCGTCGCGTTGACCGGCCCGCCCTGCGTCATCGCGAGCACGATCGTAAAGACCTGGAACGAGCGGATCACCGCGGTAATCCCCACCAACACGACAATGGGTCGGAGTTGAGGCA
Organism: uncultured Bacteroidota bacterium; assembly: GCA_963848075.1. Classification (GTDB taxonomy): domain Bacteria; phylum Bacteroidota; class Rhodothermia; order Rhodothermales; family Rubricoccaceae; genus Rubrivirga. The sequence goes on along the minus strand of CAWKCB010000004.1, from coordinate 287,613 downwards.
ACGTGATGTAGAACGCGTTCTGCAACGGCGTCGCGCCGTCGATGCTCGAGGCTTCGTAGATGTCGCCCGGGATGCCCTGCAACGCCGCCGAGAACAGGATCAAGTCGAAGCCCAGGTTCTTCCAGACGGTCAGCACCATCAACGACGGGAGCGCGAGGTGTTCGCTGAGCAGCCACGTCTGCGGCTCCAGCCCCACGAACGTGGCCAGGAAGTTGAGCAGCCCGTTCGAGGCGTAGAGCCACCGCCAGATCATCGCCGTCGCCATCAAGGACGTCACGACGGGGATGAAGTAGAGCGTCCGGTAAATGCCGGCCCAGCGCCCCGTCTGCTCGACCATCATCGCCACCGCGAGCGCGAGCGCCACGCCCACCACCACCACCACGCCGACGAACACGAGCGTATTCCAGAGCGCCGACAAAAAGAGCGGGTCTTGGAACTGACGGACGTAGTTCGCCAGCCCGACGAACGGCGTCTCGCGGCGGAGCAGCCCGTAGTCGGCGAAGCTGATCGCGACGCTCTTGAGGATCGGGTAGTACTGGAAGACGGCGAAGAACAGCAGCGTCGGCGCGAGCAGCCCCAAGGCCGTCCGCGCTTCGGGCGTCCACCGGCTTCGGGTGAGGCTAAGCGTCGGCATAGCGCACCTCGACCGTCGTCCCCGGGCGGACGCGCCCCCGGGCGTCCGCGTAGGCGCTGTCCTCGACCGTCGACGTCTCGGCGGTCACCTGCTCTCCCGACCAGGTCACGGTGTCGGGCCGGGCGCCGGTCGGGAGGAGGAGGTGCAGGTCCACGTCGGCCTCCGTCGAGAACTCGAGGCGGACCGCGCGGCCGGGCGCGTCGTGCGCATAGGCGTATCCGAACTGGGCCCCAGAGGCCGGATACCCGACCTCGACGGTGGCCTCGTTTTCGCCGGCGGCCACCCAGCGCGGAGAGCAGCGGACGCGGCGGAACGAGTGGTCTAGATCTTCGACCCCGCACAGCCCCTCAACGAGCGCGTAGAGCATCGCCGACGACCCCCACCCGTCGGTCGGCATCGCGTCCGGGCTCGTGCTCGACGCGACGTCCGAGGGCGAGCCGTCGGGGAAGTACCACAGGAAGGTCTCCCCGCTCTCGGCGATCATCTCGCCGTACTGGCGGAGCGTGTCGACGCCGTAGCGCTCGAACCCGTGCTCGAACGCGGCCCGCGCCAGCTCGCCTCCCACGAGCGGCATGATGCCCCCGTTGATGTACGCGCCGCCCACGATCTTGTCGTCGCCGAACGCGCCGTCCGGGAACGGGGGGTCGATGCTGAACCACTCGGCAAAGGCCTCCGTCGACGTGCGGCGCCGCTGGTACTCGCCCAGGATCGCCACGGCCATCTCGTGTGTCGCCAGGCCCCGGTTGACGTCCATCGGGTTGCTCAGGCTGAGCTGCTCCGCCTCGTCGAGCCCGTTGATGGTGACGGGCGTGAGCTTGCGGAAGTGAGTGTAGAACCGCCCGTTGAAGAGCAGGTCGTTCGCCCGCGTCCGCATCGTGGCCGCCGCGGTCCGCCAGCCGGCCGCAGCGTCGGGCCGGCCGAACCGGTCGTAGAGATCGGCGAGCAGGGTCATCGACTCGTAGAGCCCGCTGACGTCGCCGTGCATCACGCCCCAGAACGTCTCGTCCGTGACCGCGAAGTTCAGCCACGGCTCGCGGCCGGCCGTGTAGTCGAAGTCCCACGTGTCGACGGTGTACGCGCGCTTGGGCAGGTCGAGCCCGGGGTCCCACCGCCACGGGTGCGTGCGCGTGTAGGTCAGGGCGGCGTCGAGCCGGGGCAGGAGCGCCTCGGCCCAGGCGTCGTCGCCGGAGGCCCGCCACGCCAGGACCGCCGCCTTGACGAACCGGAACTCGACGTCGGCCTCGACGGGGACGCGGACCCACTTTTCCCAGTTCTCCGGCTCCGTGCCCGCTTCCGTCGTGACGTAGTCGAACACGCGCCCGTTCGCCGACTGGTGCGCCGCGAACAGGTCGACGGCGCTCTGGACGTCGTCGTGGACGTAGACCCCGGCCCTCAGGATGTCCGAGTGGTCGCGGATCCACAGGGCGGGCGAATCCGGACTGCGGAAGCCGGTCGCCGTCGCGCCGTCGACGGCGAGCTCGACAAGGTCGGCGCGCAGGAAGCCCATCGCGCGGGTGCACAGAGCGGACCAGAAGCCGGACGGGGTCTCGACACGGAGCACAGGGACCGGAGGGGTACGGGGTGTGGGACGGCAGGGGCCAGAGCGGTGCGTCGCCACGTTCCCCTGCCCCAACTCTCTACAGGCCGATGCGGAGCGTCACGCGGTGGACGGGGTCGAGCAGGTCCATGCTCGTGAACGCGTAGTCGATCCCGATGGGGTTCTCCCCGACGACGTACTGGATGCCGCCCCCGAGCGAGAAGTTCTCGATCGTGGTGTCGACCGCCTCCCGCGCGTCCGTGCCGCCGTCGGAGCTTCCGCTGTAGTTGAACTTGTAGCCGCCCCGTAGGAACACGAGGTCGTAGAACGAGACCTCGGCGCCGCCGTAGAGCAGCTGCTGCGCGTCCTGCGGTTTCACGGCGTCGACCGAGAGCATGACCCGGGTCTCCTCCGTGTTGATCGGGTAGATCGAGCTCCCGATCGAGAACGTGAGCGGCAGCGGGTTGTCCTGGTTGTAGAAGGTGAGCCCCGTGCCCAGGTTGTTGAGCCGCGCGGCGATCCGCCAGCCCGACTCGTTGATGTCGTACACCGAGCCGAAGTCGAACCCGAACGCCGTCGCGCTCTCGCCGTCGATCGACTCGTTGACCACCTTCGCCGTCGCCCCGAGCGAGAGCCGGTCGATGACGTAGCGCGAGTACGTCGCGCTGACCGCCAGGTCGAGGTAGTCGTACGTGTCCGACGTGTTGGTGTCGGTGACCAAGTCGTTCAGGACGGGGTCCGTGAACCCGTTCTCCCGGTTCGCCGCGATCTCGGAGACCCCGAAGGCCTGGACCCCCACCGTGACCGTCCCCATCGCCCCCATGTTGTAGCCGATCGCGGCGGCGGAGTAGTCGATGTCGCCGATCCAGCTCCCGTACGAGAGCGAGGCGTTGAACGTCTGGTCGGGCCGGAGCGCGGTGCCGGCCGGGTTCCAGAAGATCTGGTTGGCGTCGTTCCGGATGGAGCTGACGGCCGAGCCCATCCCCACCTCGCGCGCGCCGACGCCCACCTTGAGGAACGCCGCGCCGTTGCGACCGGCGTTCCGCTGGGCCTCCGCGGCGAGAGAGGGCAGCGCGAGCAGACCGATGAAGAGGAGCGTCCGGCGGGTTCCCGAGGTCATGGCAGTGTCCGGTGGGTGGAGCTAGCGCAGGATGGCGAAGTGGCCGGTCGCGGCGCGGTCGCCGTCGTACCGAATGTGGTAGAGGTAGAGGCCGCTCGCGACCTCCACCCCGTCTTTCGAGAACATGTCCCAGACCAGCCGCCCGTCGAGCGCGCCCTCGACGGCCTCCTGGTAGACGATCTGGCCCGACACGTCCAGGATGGTCAGGGTGAAGTCCGACGGCGTGTTGAGGAAGCTGATCGCGTGGCTCGCCGCGTCGCTACGGACGTCGTTGAGGCCCGTGATCTTGTACGGGTTGGGCGACACCGTGATGAGCTCCTCCACCTGCGCCGGGGCCGCGACCGGCGGCACGACGGTGAACGGGACGCCCAGGTTCTGGCGGGCCTGCGTGCCCGCCAAGGGGTACTCCGCGTTGCGGTCGGCGAAGGGGTAGGTGCCCCCCCACTGCGTCCCGAGCCCGATCTGGCCGTCGGCGGCGTCGGGGGCGTTCCGCCCGTTCCGGTTCATGTTCGACGACTCGATGTGGCCGCCGCCCACGGGGCCGTGGGGGCCGGTGAACAAGCCCTCGCGGTAGGCCGATACGTAGTACCAGTAGGTGAACCCGGTGATCGAGTTCTCGTCGACGAACGAGAACTGGTACCCGCCCGACGGGTCCTGGACCGTGCTGAGCTCGGCCGCGGGGAGGGTGGCGATCAGGTCGTAGGTCCCCCACTCGGCCGGCTGGTACGACCCCTGGGTGTCGCCGGTGAAGATGTCGAAGGCGTCGAAGGCCGGGTTGATCGGGTCCAGGAGCGACGCGATGTCCTCGCCCGGCTGGTTCTGCTCCTGGTAGCGGTCCTGGAGCCGCATCCCGACGTCCTGGTAACTCGTCCGCTTGTACTGCGAGGCCCGCCAGACCTTGTACCCGTCGAGGGGACGGATCCCGGAGACGTCCGTCCAGCGGACTCGGGCGCGGCCCTCGGTCGTGCTCTCGACGCTCAGGTCGGGCGCCGCCGGCGTGGGCAGCGCCGCGTCGACGTCCCAGCCCTGGTCCCAGGCCCACCGTGCGGACTCGACCGCGTCGGCGATCCCCTCGAACCGGAACCCGGCCGCGGCCACCCACACGATGGTCATGGACTCCCCGACCTCCAGGTCGAACGGCCCGATCCCCTGGGTCAGCGCCTGCCCGAACGTGTACTCCCGTGCGAAGCCCTCCATGCCGCTGTAGAAGTCGCCGCTGGCGGCCGCCTCGTTCCACGCGGGCTCCCAGACCGGCTGGACCAGCTCGATGTTGGCGACCCCCACGTCCTGGTGGGCGTACTTGTAGTCCCCGTTCGGCCGGGCGGCCGCGTTGCCGACGGTCCAGGTCGTGATGTCGTCGGCGGTGCCGCCGGCGAAGAAGGCCGGGTTGGGCGCCAGGTTGGGCTGGACGTCGCCCCCGTTCGAGAGCTTGCCGTAGTCGGTGAACCAGGTCGCCATCGAGTTCCGGAACGCGATGTCAGACGCGCTCAGGCTCGACAGCGAGCTCTGCCACTGGACCGAGGTGTACCACCCGCGCCGCGCCCCCTCCCCCACCGGGTGCGTCCCGAAGGCCGTCGCCTTGTCGGCCGACGCGGCCGTGATGACGCCGAGGTCCGAGTCCGAGATGGCGCCCTGCTTGACGCCCATGAAGTTCCAGGCGTTCCAGATGTCGGTGTAGCCCTCCAGTCGGTTCCGGTTGTCGATGCCGAACGAGCGCTCCCCGACCGGCGGAACCGTCCGGCCGGTGGTCGCCGTCGGCGAGACGTTGGCGTACCACGCCCACAGGTTGTAGGGCGACCCGGTCTCGTCGGGCGCCGCGACGTACCCAAACGTGCGGCCCGCCGCGATGCAGTTGCACGCCCGGTCGCCCCGGCCGTCGAGGAAGATGGTGGGCGAGACGGTCGCGTCGAGCATCATGCCGACCCCGTCGACCGCGTTGCCGGTCGCCTCGGGCGTCCCGTCGCCGTTGGAGTCCACGACGCCCGTATTCGTCATCGAGAGCTCCAAGACCGTGAAGTCGTTGAGGTTCTGGGTGTTGGACGTGAACTGGTGCGCCCGCACCTTCATGTCGATGCCGGCCGTGGTGGGCCATCCCGCCTCGTAGACGAGGTGCGTCCGAGCTTGATCGGTGTAGCGGGCCGGCCGTTTGTAGTTGCGGGCCGGGTCGCTCGCGCCCACGACGTTCTCGCCGAACGTGGCGAACATGAACCGGCTGGTGCCGCCCGCGCCGGCCATGTCGGTCCCCGCGTCGGCCGCGCGCACGGGGTTGCCCGCGCCATAGCCCGGCCACCCGGTGCTCTTGAACGCCGGGAACACCATGAAGTGGGAGTTCCGGAACGTGTTCGTGGACGGGTACCCCGACGGCCACTGCCCCCCCGGCTCCTGCCAGTTCCCTCGGGACCCGAACAGGACCCGGTTGTTCATCCCGCCAGCGACGCCGGAGAAGGCGCTCCCAAGCCGGGACGACTCCACGGTGTTCGACGGCTTGAGCGTGTTCCACAGGTCGCCACCCACGAGGTAGCCGTCGCCGGTGTCGGTCGTCCGTGCGCTGACGTAGTTCAGCGACGAGGAAGGCCGGTCGGCCCGCTGGGCGGACGCCGGGACCACGAGCGCGGCGCCGACGAGGAGCGCGGCTAGGCGGGTTGCGAGGGGGTGGTTCATGGGGAGACCCATCAAGAGAGGGGGGCTACGGTTCTGGGCTAGAAGCGGGCGCGCACTCCGAAGAAGATGTTCCGAGGCGGCCCGTAGATCGACGTCCCGTCCGCCAGGATGAGCCGCTCACCCGGCCGCCCGGTCTGCTCGAACACCGCCGCCCCGTCGGGCGTGAAGTTCTCGTAGGCCACGATGTTCTGTTGGTTCGTGATGTTCGTGGCGTCGACGTAGACGTCGGCCCCGAACCGTCCGGCGAAGGAGAACCGCTTCTCGAGGCGGAGGTCGACCTGGTAGTTGGTCGGCCCCGTCAGCAGCTCCCGGTCCCGCGGGTCGGCCCCGACGGTCCTCGGGTAGAGGAAGCCGCTCTCGATCGACCCGGTCATCCCCACCGAGATCTCGAACGGGAGCGTGGCGACGGCCCGGACGACACCGCGGTGGGTCCGGCCGTAGCCCGACGTCAGCGTGGAGCTGCCCCCTCGGACCTGCTGCGGGAAGTTGCTGAAGTTCTGGGCGTTCCCGAACGGGAGCTGCGTCAGGCTGCTGTCCGTCCCGGCCCCGGTGTCCCGGAACGTCCGGGTGTTGTTGCCGGCGATGGAGGAGGCCTCGACGGTCGAGAACGTGTACGACCCCGTGAACCCGAGCCGGACGTCGTCGGTCAGCGCGAGGGGCCGGCGGCGGACGACGAACTCGATCCCCCGGGAGTCGGCGTAGCCGGCGCTGGTGGCAAAGGTGTGGACCGAGAGCCCGGCGAGGGCCGGCTCGCCCTCGGGCGTCCGGTTGACGGCTTCCAAGGTCGTCTCGCCGTAGTTGTCGATGCTCCGGGTGTAGGCGTTCACGTCGAGCCCCCACCCGTCCAGGACCTCCCACTGGACGCCGAGCTCGTAGTTGTTCGACGTGATCGGCTTCCGCTCGGGGTCTTGGTAGGTGAAGAACCGGTTGTTCGAGCTGTTGCCGTCGTAGAACTGGTAGAGCGTCGTGAACGGCTGGAGCTGCTGGTTCCGCGAGAACGAGAAGTACATCGACGCCTTCGTCCCGATCGGGTGCGAGACGCCCAGGCTGGGGTTGACGAACACGTCCGTCGACACGGCGTCGCCGCGGTCGAACACGTTGCGCGCCAGCTCGCGCGGGATCGGGTTGCCGGCCTCGTCGAGCGCAGGCGTCACGTTCCCATCCGCGTCCGCCGTGTAGACGACCCCGGCGCTGACGGTGTCGCGGCGGAAGGGGTAGAAAAAGTCGTTGACCGTCTCCAGGTCCCGGTTCGCAAACTCGACCCGGAGGCCCGCGTTGACGATCAGCCCGCCGTACTCCATCCGGTCCGAGAGGTAGACGCCGAGGTTCCACGGGTCCCGGTCCCAGTCCTGCAGCGCGAAGGGTTCGAGAGCCCCGTTGAGCTTGGACCCCGTCTGGTCGATGCCGTAGACCTGCTGGTAGGCCAGATCGTAGAGCTTCAGCTCGGTGCCGGTCTGGATGTAGTGGTTCGGCGTGACCTGGTTGCTGTAGTCCACCTTGAGGCCGGTCGTGGCCTGCTCGGCGTCCTCGGAGTACGGCTGGGGCCGTCCCAGCTTGTAGCGCGAGCCGCCGGGCAGGTTGAGCCCGCTGTCCGAGAAGCTGTCTGAGATGTTCTCGTAGAACATCCGGGAGCGGTCGGTCCCCGTTCCGATGTATCGGGCGATGACCTGCGGGTCGGTGAAGTCCAAGAAGTCGCCGTCCTCGCCGGGGTCTGTGAACCCGTTCCCGTCGTCGTCCACGTAGCCGTACCGGGTGCGCTGGTACGTCCGGTAGGCCTGGACGTTGACGAAGGAGGTCTCGGAGAGGAGTTGACGGACCCGGACCGAGCCGAGGTAGCTCCCGGCGTCGTTCTGGGCCACGCCTTCCAGGTAGAACCGCCAGAAGTCGCTGTACGCCCGGTTGTTCCACCCGCCCCAGAGCCCGCGGTCCTCGACCAGCCCGACCACGCTCACCTGGGTGTTCGCGCCGAGGTCATAGGAGGCCTTGAGCTGCCCGCTGAGGCGGCGACGGAACTCGTTGGGTTGGTAGCCGTGCGTCTGGAACCACTGGCCCGAGCTGAAGAACCGGAGGCGGTCAGTGACGGACCCCCCGAACGAGAGCCTGGCGTCCATCTCGGGCTCCCCCGTGTTGTACTCGTCGGGCGTCCAGGTGTAGAGGGGCGCCGCGGCGTCCCCGTTGGCCACGCGCTGGTCCCGCTCAGCGAGGTAGGCGTCCCCGTCGACGTAGAACGCCAGCGAGTCCGGGCCGGGCCGGGCCCCCTCGGGCGCCATCCGGAACGACGCCGAGCCCCGGAGCGGCCCCCGTCCCTCGGCCAGGGTGATCGCCACGACCCCGCCCGAGGCCGAGCCGTAGCGGGACTCGGTCGCGCCCGTGTTGACCGACACCTCCTCGACCCCCTCGGGGTTGAGGTTGAACAGGCTCGCGTTGGTCTCGGTGGATCGGTTCGTGTTGCTGTAGGTCAGCCCCGCGTACGACCTCCCGGTCCCGTTCGGGGCGATCTGGTTGAGCGCGTCGCTCACGTCGACCCCGTCGATGATCGTGCGGGTCTCGTACCGCCGGCTCCCCCGGATAAAGCCGTCGTACGAGTTCGAGGTCCGCGCGATCACGTCCTGGAGGTTCGAGACGGGCAGTTGCGCGATCTCCTCCCCCGTCACCAGCGAGCGCGACGTCGTCTGGTTGGCGTCGACCACCGGCCGCTCGGCTGTTACCTGGACCTCGCCGCTCTGGACCGTCGAGGACGCGAGCTCGACGTCCAGCGTCGTCGTGACGTCGGACACGACCCGGAGCTCGACGACCTGGGTCGTGTACCCGACGAACGACACCCGGACCTGGTACGTCCCGGGCGTGATGCCGATCACGTTGTACCGCCCGTCCTCGTCGGCGGAGGCCCCCAGCTGGGTCCCGTCGAGGGACGCCGTTGCGCCGGGGAGCGGCTCGCCGCTAGAGGCGTCCGTGATCGTGCCCGAGAGCTTCCCGGTCTGGGCCGAAGCGGTCGCCGGAAGCGCTCCCAGAAGCAGCACGAGGAGGATCCAAGCCGGGAATCGTCTGTTGGGGTGTGAGCTCATGGTTTCGGGGGTCCCGAGTCGTGAGGGCGGAGGCGCAGTGGGGCCGACACGTGCCGACGGCGATTCGCAGGGGACGGCGGGATACGTGGGCGTGGGCACGGTCTAGGCAGTTTCGGAGACGTCGAGGTGGATGGGCTCCCCGCCGCCCATCTCGCGCGAGAGCGAGCGGGCCGCACGGCGGACCGCCTGACCGACGCGCTCGATGGTGGCCGGATCGTTTACCTGGACCGAGAGCATGGTCGCCGTCAGCGCCGCGCACGGCCGCCGCTGGTGGTCGAGGACGGGGGCGGCCACGCACAGCAACTCGTCGTTGTACTCCCCATCGACCACGGCGTACTCCCGGTCTCTGACCTCGGCCATCCGGGCGCGGATCACGCGCTGGTCGGTGACCGTCGAGTCGTTGAACGTCTGCATCTCGTGCTGGTCGAGGATCGCGTCGATCTCGCTCGGCGGGAGCCAGGCGACCAAGGCGAGCCCGGTGGCCGTGCAGTGGATTGGCGCGCGGGACTCCAGCTTGCGGACGGCCGCGATCGACTTCGGATTCTCGACCCGGCGGAGATAGACGACTTCCCCGTCCTCGAGCTTGCTGAGGAAGACGGTCTCGCCCGTCTCCTCGGCGAGGTCCGCCATGTAGCTGGCAGAGACCCGAAACAGGTCGCTCTGGTCGGCGAACCGGCTCCCCAATTCCCAGAGGTACGACCCGAGGCGGAAGGTCCGCCCGGTCGAGTCCGCCGCGACACAATGGTGCTTTTGGAGCGTGACCAAGATGCGGAAGAGCGTGCTCTTCGGGATGTCGGTACGACGGGCGAGGTCGGCGAGGGACATCCCGCCGGGCTCGTCGGAGAGGATGCCGAGCACGAGGACGGCGCGCTCGAGGGAGGGGATGACGTAACGGCTCGTCTGTTTCACTTTTGGAACGGCGTTTCCATTGCTATACGATTTACGGGCTTGCTGCCTCAATGTCAAGGCTGTGTGATGGAGCTCGCTTGCTCGACAGGGTCCCGCCCACCACAATGGCTGATTCTGAGCGGTTCTAGCCGGTTTATCCCTTTCGGCACAGGAGAACTTTTGCGGCGCTGACGAACCAGATCAATGCCATTCCGCAGTTAGGAGCCCGTAGCGACCCGCCGAGCCGACTCAACCATCGCTTGCCTTGTTCTATATTTGAAACAATATTCCAAATCTGGTGGGCCTATCCTCCGAGATCGCCGCCCCCTTCGTCATGACGGTCTCCCCACTCCTCTCGGCCGTTCGAACTGTTGCCGTTCCAGCTTCCGCTAGCCCTGGGCTCTCTGAAGCGGCGCGACAGCTTTGCGACCGATTGCGTTTAGGACCGCCCATCGTGTCCTCCAAACCGAGCGAGGGGCTGAACATGGACACCGGACGTGGACCGTGGGCACTCCCAGTTCCGCACCAAGAGGGAGCGTGGCTTTGGGCACGACTGACTCCGGACGGTGTGGGCGAGCTCTCGGCCTCGGACCCCGCGTTCCTGGTCGCGCTCGTCGGTCTCTTGGGGGACGGGGCGTTGGACGACCGCGCGGAGGAGTTGCACGAAGGCCTGCGACTCCCCGTGTCGTTCCCGTTTCACCGACCGCTCTACGACCACGTGCTCACGCAGGTGTCGAGGTCAGTGCGTGACTTCGACCCGGAGCCCTACGTCGCTGGTCTCGCTCGTGCCGGCTTCACGCACGTCGAGGTGAACGCGCTCCAGGCTCACGTCCCGTTCGAGCCTGGGGTGCCCAGCGAGTACTACAACCAGTTCTACACGTATTGCGCAGGACTCAGTCATTTCGTAGACAGTGCCCTCACGCGCGGACTGTACCCGGCGGAGTACTTGCAAGCCAACCTTAGACGACTTCAGAAGCTAGCAGAGATCGGGAGACGCTACGGACTAACGCCGGGGATCCTCTGCTTCGAGCCGCGCAGCCTGCCGGAGCACTTTTTCCAGCGTTACCCTACGCTCCGGGGCGCACGGATTGACCACCCATTCCGCTCTCACCTCCCCCGATACACCCTCGCGCAGGACCACCCCACAGCTCGGGAGCACTACGCCGAGCTGGTGCGCAACCTGATGAAGGCGGTCCCTGACCTCGGGTATTTGTCCGTGTGGAGCAATGACAGCGGTGCAGGATTCGAGCACACCTCGTCGCTCTACGTCGGCCGGAACGGTGGCCCGTACATGATCCGGGAGTGGCGCGAGCACGACCAGATCGCGGAGACGGCGGCCCAAGGCGTCCTCCGCTGGCTCCGCCTGATCCAGAGCGCGGCCGCGGAGACCAACCCGGACTTCGAGGTCAGCCTCCGCCTCGAGCCGTTCAAGGTCGAGCACGACGCCCTGGTCAAGGGCATGGGCGACGGCGTGACCGTGGAAGCCCCCTCGTTGCTCGTCCGGGGCTACGAGCTGCCGTACGCGCATCCGAAGTACCCCGAGCAGACGAGCGCGGCTGGAACCCTTTTCCACACCGAGCTGGTGGACGAGGAGCGAGACCTGCTGGCGGCGTACCAGGCTCGGGGCGTCGAGCCGAAGATGACCTACGCGGTCACGTCGAGCTACAACCTCGAGCCCCTCCTGGGGACTCCGTTCCCTCGCATGCTCCACCGGAAGCTCCTATCGATGCGGGAGACGGGTTTCAAAGCGGCGAGCGCCTGGGGCGGACTCCTCCACCTGGAGAAGACGCCGTACTGGCCACACCCCGACGTTATTCGCGCAGCCCAGTTTCTGCCGGACGTATCGATCGACCAGGTGCTCTCACGAGCGGCCGCGCGTTGGGTCGGCGCGGACGACGCCGACAGCCTTGTGGGGGCCTGGGACGCACTCGAAAACACCGTCGCACACATCCCCATCGTCCCGCTCTACAGCCACTTCGGGTTCGTGTGGCTCCGGACGTGGGTCCGCCCGCTTGTCCCAGACATCGAGGCGATTCCGGCCGAAGACCGGCTGTACTACGAACGCTTCTTAGTGAGCACGGCCAACAACCCGAACATCAACGACCTCGGCCGAGACGTCCTCTTCGTCCTCCTCACCGAAGCAACGGCCCGACGGACGGCCCGACAGTTCGACGAGAACGCTCTTCCCCGAGCAAACGCAGCTGTGGTCCTCCTCCACGAGCTGGTTAGCGACACGACGAACGAGGACGCGCTCCGCGCCTACACTGACCTTCTCGACCGAGCGCGGGCGCTACGCTGTTGGGTTACGACGCAGCGCAACACGTGCGCCTGGGTGGCCAGTGTCTACGGCTACCTCGGTGCCGACACGGATGCCGAACGGGAGGGTCACCAACGCGATATCCAGGCGATGATCGACCTCGACATCGAGAACACGCAACTCCTCCTTGCGCTGTGGGAGGAGAGCGATACAGAGACCTTCCTCGTGTCGGACGTCGGTGAGACGAGTTTCATGTACGGCGACAACATCGGCGACCTGCTCCGACGCAAGCTCGACTTGACGGAGCGGTACAGGGATCTAGCGCCCGCCATCGACACTGGCATCCTCTGGCGTCTCCCGTGACCGGTACGTCGCTCGGTGCGATCTACCTCGTAGGCCTCTGGGCCGCCCACACTTTCTGACCCCGTGCCCGTCCGTCCCACCCCCGACACACCGATGGCCCCCGACGGCGGCCCGCCCACCCGCGCTGACGTTGTCGCGTGGATCGAGCGGGACAGGGCCGTCGCCGTCGTCCGCACCGACGAGCCCGACAAGCTGGTCGAGGTCGCCCGGGCCCTCCAGGCCGGCGGCGTCGTGTGCTTCGAGGTCACGATGACGGTCCCGAACGCCATCGAGGGCATTCGGGCCGTCGCCGAGGCCATGCGCGGGGCCGTGCTCGTCGGGGCCGGATCGGTGACGGACGCCGAGACGGCCCAGGCTGCCGTCGAGGCCGGGGCTCGATACGTCGTCAGCCCCGTGTTCAAGCGCGAGGTCGTCGATGCCGCCCACGCGCTCGACGCCGTGGCCATGCCTGGGTGCTTCACGCCGACCGAGATCCAGGCCGCCCACGAGGCCGGGGCCGACGTGGTCAAGGTGTTCCCGGCCGGCGCGCTCGGGGTCGGTTACCTGAAGTCCGTGCTGGCCCCACTCCCGCACCTGAGGCTGATGCCGACCGGCGGCGTCTCGATCGCGAACGCGGCCGAGTGGCTCCGGGCCGGGGCCGTCGCCGTCGGCGTGGGCTCCGACCTCGTCGAGGCCGACGCCGTCGCCGCCGGCGACTGGGGGCGGCTGACGGCCAACGCCCGGCGCCTCCGGGCAGCCGTCGACGCCGCCTGAGAACGACCCGCGGCCTTCCCACCGCCCTCCTCACCATGGCAACAGTCGTCACGTTCGGCGAGATCATGCTCCGGCTCTCGACGCCCGGGTTCGTCCGGTTCACCCAGTCCCAGAGCTTCGACGCGACCTACGGCGGCGGCGAGGCCAACGTCGCCGTGTCGCTGGCGCTCTTCGGCCACGACGCCCGGTTCGTCTCCAGGCTGCCCGCGCACGCCATCGGCCAAGCCGCCGTCGACCGGCTCCGCCAGTTCGGCGTCGACACCCGGTTCGTCGTGCGCGGAGGCGACCGCGTTGGGGTCTATTTCCTCGAGACCGGCGCCAGTCAGCGGCCCTCGAAGGTGATCTACGACCGGGCCCACTCGGCCGTGTCCGAGATCGAACCCGGTGACGTCGACTGGGCCGCGGTGCTCGGCGGGGCCGACTGGTTCCACTGGACCGGGATCACGCCGGCGCTCGGCCCCAGGCCCCGGGCTGCCGTCGAGGCCGCGTGCCGCGCGGCCAGGGCCGCCGGCGTGACCGTCTCGTGCGACCTCAACTTCCGCTCGAAGCTGTGGACGACGGCTGAGGCGCAGGCGACGATGCGCCCGCTCATGGAGTGGGTCGACGTGTGCATCGCGAACGAGGAGGACGCCGACCGCTCGCTCGGCGTCCGGACGGAGGGTTCGGGTGCCGCCGCGGCCGAGGGCGCCGAGCTCGACGAGGCCGGCTACGCTCGCCTCGCGGAGAAACTCCAGGCCGATTACGAGTTCGACGCCGTCGCCATCACGCTCCGCGAGTCGATCTCGGCGAGCGACAACGGGTGGAGCGCCATGCTCCTGGGCGGCGCGGCGCGGGCCGCCCCGCTCGTGGAGGCGACGCGGAGCCGACGGTACGCCCTCCGCCTGGTCGACCGGGTCGGTGGCGGAGACAGCTTCGCGGCGGGGCTCGTCCACGGGCTGCTGACGAAGGCCGACGCGCGGGACGCGTTGGAGTTCGCGGTCGCGGCGAGCGCGCTGAAGCAGACGATCCCCGGCGACCTCAACCTGTCGACGGCCGCCGAGGTCGAGAAGTTGGCCCAGGGCTCGGGCTCCGGCCGCGTCGAGCGGTAAGCACCGTTATCGAGTGTAAGCCGTCATCCCACACTCAGTCCCACGCCTGTTCGGCGAGCTCGGCCGCCCGGGCGGCCGACTTCTTCTTGGCGAGCCAGAGCGCGGCGGCCGCCTGACCTGTCCCGGGCAAGCCGGACGCCCAGTCAAGAGGACCCTCCCCCGAACTGGACCCCGCCATGACCATCCGCAGATCGTTCTCTCCCGAGTGCAAACTCGAAGCTGTCCACGCCGCTGAGCGCTCCGGCAGCGTCGCCCAGACGGCCCGGGACCTCGACATCCGAGCTGACCCGATCCACCGCTGGAAGCGAGCGCTCCGTGACGATGGGCGTCGAGCGTTCTCAGGCAACGGATCGCCACGCGACGAGGAGTTGGCCCGACTCCGGCGTGAGTTGAAGCGAGCCGAGGACGAGCTCTCGATCATAAAAAAGCCATCGGTGGGGCCGGGGACCGGCCCCAAGTCAGGGGCGTCCATTACGGCAGGCGTCACGTCGAGCTCTCGCTCCGTGGGCTGCGCATCGCTATCTGGTCTTGCTCGGGCCGGTGCCGGGCCTGGATCGGCTTCAGGGCTCGCTCGGGAGAGCGGCTCCGACAAAGGGCGTAGGCTTGATCGGCACCGGGGCTCGGGGTACCCTCTGGTTCTAATGGACGTCAGGCATCGGCTTTCTTGGCTTCGGCTGACCACCGGTGTATCCTGCGCGCTGACTCCCCGCCGTGCCCGTCCGATGCGGCTGAGCGGCAACTGTTCGGCCGCGCTTCTGGCGCTCCCCGCTTGATCGTCAAGGTCGTCACCTTCGGTTTGTTCCTTGCGCTGGCGCCGACCGTCCGAGCGCAGGACCAAGCCGTCGCTGGGGGCGCGAGCCTACCCGCCGGGTTCCTCGGCGTCGAGTACGTCCGTCATGCCGAAGACGCCCCCGTGGGGTTCGCCGTCGGGGCCGGGGCCGCAGGATTCGGCGGGCGCGCCCAGTTCCGTCTCCGCAACGAGCCGACCGACTACGGGTTCGCCACCCGCTACGTCTCCGCCGGCGTGCTCGTCTGTCCGTGGCGGTTCGACCGGTTCGACACGCCGGCGGCACTGTCCGT
Organism: uncultured Bacteroidota bacterium; assembly: GCA_963848075.1. Taxonomy (GTDB): domain Bacteria; phylum Bacteroidota; class Rhodothermia; order Rhodothermales; family Rubricoccaceae; genus Rubrivirga. The sequence continues at coordinate 272,167 of CAWKCB010000004.1, read as the reverse complement.
CGAGTACGGTGCGGAGTTCGTGGTCCCACGGGCGTTCTACCTCAGCGTGGGGTTCGGCGGCGTGGCCGCTCTAGGTGGCGACGTCAACGGGAACGTCTTGCTGCCGGGTCTCCGGTTCGTTGCAGGAGCCTCGTTCTGATCGCCCGGGCGTGGCGTGTAGCTCACCGCCGGTGCAGGCCGATCCAGAGCGCCAGCGTCTTTGCTCCGGGCGAGCGTCGGCACGTCCTGCACTCCGGCCCCGTCGTCGTGCTGCCGGATCTCGGTCGCTGGACGATCCATTAGGCCTTCAGGCATTCCCGGCGACGCGGTTCGAGCAGGTCGGCTCCTAGCGTGCCTTGTACAGTGAGTCCGTGCGCCATACGGGCTCTCAGGACTCGCTGTGCATGGGCCGCCAGCCCTCCCCCTCAGGGAGAGAGGACGTCGTAGGGCGACGCACAGCCCTCCTCGCGATCCCGTATTAGACCGCGAAGGTCTGTTCCAGCCCTCAGTGCTGCGTCAAGCTCATGTTGGTGGGTCGGCGCTCGGGTCGGTCGCCCCCCCCTGTCCCCTCCTGTCCAGGCCTGTCCCCGCGCAGGCGGGGAAGGGGGACTCCCTGACCGACCCCGGTGCTCGCTCTGCCCACGAGTAGCCGCTTGACAGAGCACTCAGTCCGCTCGGACGATGACGGACGACAGCACGGCGTCGCCCACGGCCAGCCGGACGACGTAGGCCCCCGGCGCGAGCGCCGCGCCGTCGAGGGCGACCGCGTGCTCGCCGGCCCCGAACGAGCCCCCAACTCCGAAGACGGAGCGTCCGAGCGTGTCGAACACCTCGAGCCGGACGTCGGACGCGGCCTCGATGGCGAACCGGAGGTCGGTGGCCCCGCGGAACGGGTGCGGCGCCGGCGGCAGCAGGCGGACCGGGAGGGGCTCGGTACAGTCGCACACGACCGGCGTGCCGAGGTCGAACCGGGCCAGGACGGGCGCGTGGTCCGACGTCGTGGCGAAGAAGTCCGGGATCGCGTCGAGCGCTTGGTCGTAGCGGCCGACCTCGACGAGCTGGGCCTGGAAGTTCGACGTGTACACGATGTGGTCGATCGTGTTGCCCGTCGCGCACGCCGGGTAGTCGTCGCCGCACGTCGTCCGGACGCCGGCGTCCTCGATGGCGAGCGAGGCCGCGACGTAGTCGGGGTCGTCGACGAACGGCGCGTACGGCGACTCCGTCGCGCCGCGCCACCGGGCCCGCCGGAGGAAGTCGTTGAAGTCGCCCAGCAGGATGACCGTCTCACCCTGGGCGATCCGGTCGTCGATGTACGCCTTGACCTTCAGCGCGCCCTGTGTCCGGTTAAAATGGTCGTCCTCGCCGGGGCCGGCCTTGGCGTGGAGCGCGAAGACGCGGACCGTCCTCGACTCGCCGCCGATTGTGACCTGGGCGTGGAGCTCGAAGGGCTGGTGTCCGCCGAAGCTGCCGGTGATCGGCAGGGGCCTCCCGGCGCTGATCACCGAGACCACGGTCGAGTCGTAGACGAACCCGATCTTGAGATCACCGAACGTAGGCTCCGGGCTCAGCACGCCGGCGTACCCAGCGTCCTGGAGCCGACCGAGCAGGGTGTCCCACACCTCCTGCGTCTTGATCTCCTGGACCGTCCACAGGTCGATCCCCGACTGAGACAGGAGCGCGACCGCGTTGCTCATCTGGACCCGGTCCGGCGGTGTGCTCGGCGCGGGGTTGCCGAACAGCTCGATGTTCCAGGTCGCCACGTCGAACGTGGCGGGGTCGCCGCGCGGCGTGATGGTCTGGGCCGACGCGGCCGACGCGGTCAAGACGAGGGCGACGAGCAGAGAGCGCATTGGGACAGCGGGCGGGGGCCTGAGGATAGCCAGCCGGCCAGGTCTTCGCGAGGCCAATGGATGGGTCTAGCCTCTACGTGCGGGCGGTGGACGCTGCGAGAGACGGCCGGAGCCGCGCCTCGCACGGAAGCGGTCCGAGAAAGAGCCGGCCCCTCCGGGTCCGCCTGACCACCGGCTGGGGGATCGCGGTGCGACGGACCGTCGGCACAGGTCCGTAGGATCTTGCGGGTCACACCCCTCCCCCCCACCCCGATGGCGACTCCTGAAGACCAGACCGATACCACCTCGAACGCCCAGAAGGACCCCGACAACTGGACCACCGGCGACGAGGAGATGACGGGCGCCCAACGCTCGTACCTCCACACGCTCGCCCAGGAGGCCGGCGAGGACCCGGCCCAGTACGACGGGCTCAGCAAGGCCGAGGCCTCCAAGAAGATCGACGAGCTCCAGGGCGAGACCGGCCGCGGCGCCTGACCCCGCTCCCTCGCTCGACCGACGCCCCGGCCGCCTGGTGTGGCCGGGGCGTCAGCGCGCCGGGTAGAGCGGCAGCCGCTCGACGCGGTGGAACGTGATCCCGAACGGCGCCTGCGGCGGGCGGACGGTCGCCTCGAACACCACGGCCCGGCTCTCCCGGTCCACCTCGACGACCCGGCCGACCGGCCCAGCGCTCGACGTCACCGCGCCTGGCGCGAACAGGACCGTCCCCGCGTCGGTGTGGACGTCGACGTCGGACACGATGCGGGAGTAGGTCGTGAGGCCGCGCTCGCGCCCGTACTCCCAGAGCTGGCGGACCGTCCCGGCGGCGGCGTCGACGCGGTAGATCACGGCCCGGCTGTAGGTGCCCGGCTGCTGGTAGCCCCGGTTGTCGCCGTTGTCGAAGAGCGCGATCGAGCCGTCGGGCAGCACCTTGGGCGCGTGCTGGTACCACGCCCACTCGAAATCCGGGTGCCGCGCGGTGCCGTCCTTGACCGCCGGGTCCGTGATCGGCCGGCCGTCCGCGTCGAGCGGCTGGAGCAAGGCGGCCTCCAGGTCCGACCGCCAGTCGCGGTGGGGCGCCAGAATCCAGACCACCCGGTTGTCGCGCGTCAACTTGACGAGCCCCTGCGTCCGCCCCGAAACGATGACGGTGTCGTCGGCCGGGTCGTAGGCCAGGCCGTTGCCGTGGAACCAGTCGACGTCGAGGTCGGCGAGGTCGGTCGGCCACGCGCGCCGGGTGGGGTCGAGCGACTGCCTCAGGTCCCACACGGTCACGACGGCGCCGGACGCCCGGTCGATCTCGACGACGTGGTCCTCGACCGTCGGCGCGCCGTCGCGGTTGACGGTCGCGAGGAAGTTGCCGTTGGGGATCTCGAGCACCTGGTGATGGAACGAGAACCCCGGCATCCCCCACGACCGGACCACGCGGCCCAGCATGTCGACCTCGTAGATCTTGCCAGAGCTCCGGTCGCCGAAGTAGAGGTTGCCGTTCGCCAGCCGCTCGACGCCGTCGTCGAAGAACAGGCCGCCGAGGTCGGGGTCCCCGGTGACGTCGAGGGCCCACCGGATGGCGCCGGCCGCGTCGAACGCGAACGCGCGCTGGGGCGTGACGGACCCCGCGTGGCCGAAGTAGCTGACCAAGGTCAGCCCAGGCTTGGCGCTCGCGCGGGCCGGCACGTCGATGGCGACGTCGGGGAAGTCGGCCGCGAGCGGGCCCGCGGCGATCGAGAGCTCGCGCGTGCCGAGCGAGGCGCCGTCGGCGCCGAACAGCTCGAGCGTGACGGCGGTCTCGTCGCCCGGGTAGAGGCCGAGGACCGGGACGCGCTGGGTCGCGTTGAGGTCGGTGAACCGGTGGCGGATCTCGGTGCCGGCTCCCCCCTTCCCCTCGACCGTCACCTCGACGGCCACCGGCTGCGTCGTCGTGAGCGCCACCTCGGCCGAGAGCGGCGCCCGTCCCGTGGGATTCACGCGGACGGAGAGCGACGTGATAACGCCGGTCGGGTCGGGCGGGGGGGGCTCGGGCCCAGTCCCGTCGCAGCCAGCGCCGACCCCGACGACGAGGGCAACGGTGAGAAAACAAACGGCGGCGCGCATCGGTCAGGAGGACGTAGGGACCCACGATACGACCCCCCCGGCTTGGAGGAGGCCGTCGCCGGTTTGGAGACGGGCGGCCGCGCACCACGGCTCCCGCCTGACCCCCACCTCCCTTCGTCTCCGGGCTTGCCAGGCGAGTTTACCCGCGAGCCGGTCGCACGTAGGCGGCGCGGCGGAGGCCCAAGCGCGGGTCGTCGTACTCGACCACCACGGCGCGCACTCCCTCGGGCGCGGACACGCTCTCGATGTGGACCTCGACCTCGGACGGTGCGGGGGAGCAGACGGGGCGGACCCGGCCGTCGGCGTCGCCGCACACGGGCCGCGACAACGCGGCCACCGACTCGCGGGTAACTGCGACGACCAACGTGTCGCCGGACGCTAGGGCGTCCAGTCGCACGGCCCGAACCGGCTCGTAGCCGCGGACCGTGGCCCGCCCGAACACGTACGCGCCCAGTTGGGCTTGGGTCACCAGCCGGACGCCACCCGCCGGGACGTACACGGACACGACCTCGGCCACCGAGCGCTCGACCTCGACCCGGACCACGAGCGTGTCGACGGGACCGACGGCGGCCCGCGCGTCCAGGAAGCTCCGCTGGCTCCCGTAGTCGGGGAAGTTGCAGTCGAAGCAACCCGCGAGAAAAGGCAGGGCGAGAACAGCTACGAGGAGGCGCACGGGGGTCGGGAGCGGGCGGGGCGCCGAAGGTATCCGAAGCGAGTACCCGGTTCGGGTCACTACGGCGCCTCCCCTGCACACACGACGCCCCGGCCGCGCGAGGCGACCGGGGCGTCTGGTTCGTCAGGTGCCGTTCGGGCTTAGCCCAGGCGGCGGTTGATCTCGGCCAAGGTCTCGTCGTCGGCCGCGCCGGGCGCGGTGGGAGCGCCCAAGATGTCGCCGTCGCCCGTGGAGAGGCCGCGGTCGAGCGCGTCCTGCGTGGCTTGGAGGGCCTCGAGCTCCTGGCGGCTCCCGACGACGATGTCGCGGTAGTCGCGCAAGCCCGTCCCGGCCGGGACGAGGTGGCCGATGATGACGTTCTCCTTGAGTCCGAGCAGACCGTCCTGGCGCGCCGCGATGGCCGCCTCGGTGAGCACCTTGGTGGTCTCCTGGAAGGAGGCCGCCGAGATGAACGAGTCGGTCCGGAGCGCGGCCTGGGTGATGCCCAAGAGCACCGGCTCGGCGACCGCCAGTTCGGCGTCGCGGATCTCGACCTCGGGCTTGTCCTCCCGCTTCAGCGCCGAGTTGGCGTCGCGCATCTGGCGCCGCGAGATCGACTGCCCGATCCGCAGCTCCGACTCGCCCGCGTCGACCACGACGAAGCTGTCGTAGAGCTCGTCGTTGGTCTTCTCGAGCTGGAGCCGGTCGACCAGGTCCCCTTCCAGGAACGGCGTGTCGCCCGGGTCCGAGATCCGGACCTTCTGCATCATCTGGCGGACGACCACCTCGATGTGCTTGTCGTTGATGCCGACGCCCTGCAAGCGGTAGACCTCCTGGACCTCGTTGGTGAGGTACTCCTGGACCGCCGTCGGCCCGAGGATCGCCAGGATGTCTTGGGGTGAGATCTGGCCGTCGGACAACGCCTCGCCCGCGCGGACGAAGTCGTTCTCGTGGACCAGCAGGTGCTTCGAGAGCGAGACGAGGTACGTCTTCTCCGTCGCCCCGTCCCGAGACGTCACCAGGACCTCTTGGGAGCCGCGCTTGCGGCCTCCGAAGGACACGACGCCGTCGATCTCGGTCACGACCGCCGGGTCGGACGGCTGGCGCGCCTCGAACAGCTCGATCACGCGCGGCAGGCCACCCGTGATGTCGCGCGTGCCGGCCGACTGACGCGGGAGCTTGGCGAGCACCGTGCCCGCCTGGATCTCGTCGCCGGTCGTCACCTGGAGGCGGGCCCGGACGGGCATCGTGTACTCCCTCCCGCCGCTGCCCTCGATGACGAGGGCGGGCGTGAGCGAGCGCTCGCGCGACTCGGTGATCACCTTCTCGCGGAAGCCCGTCTGCTCGTCGGACTCCTCGCGGTAGGTCGTGCCTTCGATGATGTCCTGGAACCGGACCGTGCCCGAGGTCTCGGCCACGATGACCGAGTTGTACGGGTCCCACGTCGCGATCACGTCGCCCTTCTCGACCGAGTCGCCTTCGACGACGGCCACGTCGGCGCCATAGGGGATCGTGTACGAGATCCGCTGCTTGCCGTCGGCGTCCAAGATCTTGACCTCGCCCGAGCGGCCGAGCGCGATGGCCTTGGCCTCGTCGCCCTGGCCCGAGGCCACCGTCCGCAGGTTCTCGAAGGCGATGGTGCCAGCGAACTTGGCCTCGATCGTCGACTCGGCCGCGATGCGCGAGGCCGTGCCGCCGATGTGGAAGGTCCGGAGCGTGAGCTGGGTCCCGGGCTCGCCGATCGACTGCGCCGCGATGACGCCGACGGCCTCGCCGATCTGGACCATGCGGCCGTTCGCCAGGTCGCGGCCGTAGCACAGCGCGCAGACGCCGCGCTTGGCCTCGCACGCCAGCACCGACCGGATCTCGACCGTCTCGATCGACGTCTCGGCGATCCGGTCCGCGATCTCGTCCGTGATCAGGTCGTCCCGGCGCAGGAGCACGTCGCTGGACTCGGGGTCGCGGACGTCGTGGACCGACACGCGGCCGACGATCCGGTCGCGCAGCGACTCGACGATGTCCTCGTTGTCCTTGAGCGCCTCCATCCGCACGCCGCGCAACGTGCCGCAGTCGGGCTCCTGGATCGACACGTCCTGCGACACGTCGACGAGCCGGCGCGTGAGGTAGCCGGCGTCGGCCGTCTTGAGCGCCGTGTCGGCCAGGCCCTTGCGGGCGCCGTGCGTCGAGATAAAGTACTCGGCGACCGACAGGCCCTCCTTGAAGTTGGACTTGATTGGGTTCTCGATGATCGAGCCGGCCGAGCCGGCCGCCGACTTCTGCGGCTTGGCCATGAGCCCGCGCATCCCACCGAGCTGGCGGATCTGCTCGCGCGAGCCACGGGCGCCGGAGTCGGCCATCATGTAGATGGCGTTGAACCCCTCCTGGTCGTTCTGGAGCGCCGTGTACAGGACGTCCGAGACCTCGTTGTTGGTCGAGGTCCAGACGTCGATGACCTGGTTGTACCGCTCGGCCTCGGTGATGAAGCCCATCTCGTAGTTCGAGCGGATGTCGTCGACGCGGTTGTCAGCGTCCTGGATCAGCGTCTCCTTCGCGTCCGGCACCACGATGTCGGACAGCGAGAAGCTCAGCCCGCCCAGCATGGCCTGGCCGAAGCCCAAGTCCTTGACCTCGTCCAGGAACGTGGCCGTCCGCGGGAAGTCGGTCGCCTTGAACACGCCCGAGATGATCCCCCGGAGGTTCTTCTTGGTCAGGACCTGGTCGATGTAGCCGACGCCCTCAGGCACGATGTCGTTGAACAGCGCCCGGCCGACGGCCGTGTCGATGATCTCGCCGGCCTGGAACTGCCCGTCGAACGTGGGCTCCCCGAGCTTGAGCTTGATCCGCGCGTGGAGCGCGACCTGCTCCTGGTCGAACGCCTGGCGGACCTCGCGCGTCGAGCCGAAGATCATGCCCTCGCCCTTCTCGCCGGCCCGGTCCTTGGTCATGTAGTACATGCCCAGGACCATGTCCTGCGACGGGACCGCGACCGGCCCGCCGTGCGCCGGCGACATGATGTTGTGGGACGCCAGCATCAGGATGCTCGCCTCCAGAACCGCGTCGTGCGACAGCGGCACGTGGACCGCCATCTGGTCGCCGTCGAAGTCAGCGTTGAACGCCGTGGTCACGAGGGGGTGCAGGCGGATCGCCTTGCCCTCGATCAGGACCGGCTGGAACGCCTGGATGCCTAGGCGGTGGAGCGTCGGCGCCCGGTTCAGCATCACCGGGTGGCCGTCGATGACCTTCTCCAGGATGTCGAACACGTCGGCCGTCCGGCGGTCGACCACCTTCTTGGCGGACTTGACCGTCTTGACGATCCCGCGCTCGATGAGCTTGCGGATGATGAACGGTTTGAACAGCTCGACCGCCATCTGCTTGGGCAGGCCGCACTGGTGGAGCTTGAGCTCCGGCCCGACTACGATGACCGACCGGCCCGAGTAGTCGACGCGCTTGCCGAGGAGGTTCTGGCGGAACCGGCCCTGCTTGCCCTTGAGCATGTCGCTCAGCGACTTCAGCGCGCGGTTGCTATCGCTACGGACGGCGTTGGCCTTGCGGGAGTTGTCGAACAGCGAGTCGACGGCCTCCTGCAACATCCGCTTCTCGTTGCGCAGGATCACCTCCGGCGCCTTGATGTCGATGAGCCGCTTGAGCCGGTTGTTCCGGATGATGACGCGCCGGTAGAGGTCGTTGAGGTCCGACGTCGCGAACCGGCCGCCCTCGAGCGGGACGAGCGGGCGCAACTCCGGCGGGATCACCGGGATCACCTTCATCACCATCCACTCCGGCTTGTTCTCCATCCGCGCGTTCGCGCCGCGGAACGCCTCGACGATGCCCAAGCGCTTGAGGGCCTCGGCCTTGCGGGCCTGGCTCGTCTCGGTCCGCGCCTGGAAGCGGAGCTCGGTCGCCAGCATGTCCGGCTCGAGCCGCTTGAGCAGCTCCTCGACGGCCTCGCCGCCGATCATGGCCACGAACTTCTCGGGGTCGTCGTCGGCCAGCCGGTTGTTGTCCTCCCGGATCTGGTAGAGGACGTCGAAGTATTCGTTCTCCGTCAGCAGCGTCCCCTGCTCGATGCCGAGGTTGACGGCCCCGCCCGGGTTCACGACGACGTACGCCTCGTAGTAGATGACCCGGTCGAGGTCCTTCGATTTCATCCCCAACAGCGCGCCGATCTTGTTCGGCAGGCTCTTGAAGTACCAGATGTGGACGACCGGCACGGACAGCGTGATGTGCCCGAACCGCTCCCTGCGGACCGACTTCTGCGTCACCTCGACGCCGCAGCGGTCGCAGATGATGCCCTTGTACCGGATCCGCTTGTACTTGCCGCAGTGGCACTCCCAGTCCTTGACCGGGCCGAAGATCTTCTCGCAGAACAGCCCGTCCTTCTCCGGCTTGAACGAGCGGTAGTTGATCGTCTCCGGCTTGAGCACCTCGCCGAACGACCGCTCCAAGATGGTCTCGGGCGAGCTCAGGCTGACGGTGATCGAGCTGTAGTACTTCTTCTGCGCCGGCTGCGCCGGCTGGATGCCGAATGCCATAGAGAGTGTCGGTTCAGGGTTCGGGGTTCAAGGTTCGCTTAGGTGCAGGTCCTCGCGGACCCTGAACCTTCTGAACCCTGAACCCCTAGGAGTTAATCGATTCGGACTTCGAGGCCCAAGCCCTGCATCTCGCGGAGCAGGACGTTGAACGACTCGGGCACGTTCGGCTCGGGGATGTTGTCGCCCTTGACGATGGCCTCGTAGGCCTTCGAGCGGCCCTGGACGTCGTCGGACTTGACGGTCAAGAGCTCGCGCAGGACGTTCGAGGCGCCGTAGGCGTAGAGCGCCCACACCTCCATCTCGCCGAAGCGCTGACCGCCGAACTGGGCCTTGCCGCCGAGCGGCTGCTGCGTGATCAGGCTGTACGGGCCAATGGACCGGGCGTGGATCTTGTCGTCGACCAGGTGGGACAGCTTGAGCATGTAGATCTGCCCGACCGTCGTCTTCTGGTCGAACGCCTTGCCCGTCTGGCCGTCGAAGAGCTGGATGCGACCGTCCTCGGGGAGACCGGCCTCGCGGAGCTTGCCCGCGATGTCGTCCATCGACGCGCCGTCGAACGCTGGCGTGGCATACGTTTCGCCCAGCTTCTCGCCGGCCCAGCCCAACAGCGTCTCGAAGATCTGGCCCAGGTTCATCCGCGACGGGACGCCGAGCGGGTTGAGGCAGATGTCGACCGGCGTGCCGTCCTCCAGGAACGGCATGTCCTCCTCGGGGACGATCTTGGCGACGACGCCCTTGTTGCCGTGGCGCCCGGCCATCTTGTCGCCGACCTGGAGCTTGCGCTTTTTGGCCACGTACACCTTGGCGAGTTGGACGATGCCCGGGGGCAGCTCGTCGCCCATCTGGATCCGGTACTCCTCCTGCTCGGCCGAGCCGGTCACCTCCTGGTGGCGGCGCTGGTAGTTGGCCAAGAGCTTCCACGCCTGGCGGTTCGTCTCCTCGTCATTCGTGTAGGGCTGACGGATCTTGAGGTCGGCCGGCTCGATGGCCTTGAAGGCCGTCTTCGCCAGCTTGCCTCCCTCCGACACCACGACGGTCCCGTCGCGGAGCTCGATGGCCGAGCCGGCCTTCTTGGAGCCGACGAGCTGGAAGAACCGCTCGTAGAACGACTGCTGCAACGCCTCGACCTCGCGGTCGAGCTGGCGCTGGATCTCCTCCAACCGCTTCTCCTCCGCCTTCTTGGTGATGGCGTCGGTCTTGCGGCGCGAGAACAGCATCGTGTCGATCACGACGCCGTTCATGCCCGGCTTGGCCTTGAGCGAGGCGTCCTTGACGTCGCCGGCCTTGTCGCCGAAGATGGCCCGGAGCAGCTTCTCCTCCGGCGTCGGGTCGGTCTCACCCTTGGGCGTGATCTTGCCGACGATGATGTCGCCCGGGTTGATCTCGGCCCCGATGCGGACGATGCCGCGCTCGTCCAGATCCTTCGTCGCCTCCTCGGAGACGTTGGGGATCTCGCGCGTCAGCTCCTCCTCGCCGCGCTTGGTGTCGCGGACCTGGTGGTCGAACTCCTCAATGTGGACCGAGGTGAAAATGTCCTGCTTCACCACGCGCTCCGAGATGACGATGGCGTCCTCGAAGTTGTAGCCCTTCCAGGGCATGAAGGCCACCAGGACGTTCTTGCCGAGCGCGAGCTCGCCGCGCTCGGTCGAGGCGCCGTCGGCCAGGAGGTCGCCCTTCTTCACCTTCATGCCGGCGGCGACGCGCGGCTTCTGGGTGACGTTGGTGTCCTGGTTGGTCCGGCGGAACTTGACGAGCGGGTACGTCCGGACGGGCTCCTCGAACGCGGCGTCGGCGTCCTCGGGCGTCTCGTCGTAGCGGACCGTGATCTTGGTCGCGTCGACGTACTCGACCGTCCCGTCGCCCTCGGCCACGAGAATGGCGCGCGAGTCGCGCGCGATCCGGCCCTCCAGCCCGGTGCCCACGTAGGGCGCCGACGGTTGCAAGAGCGGGACGGCCTGGCGCTGCATGTTCGAGCCCATCAGCGCGCGGTTGGCGTCGTCGTGCTCGAGGAACGGGATGAGGCTGGCGGCCGGCGAGATGATCTGGTTCGGCGCCACGTCCATGTAGTCGATCTCGTCGGGCGAGACCAAGGGGACGTCGCCGCCGATGCGGGCGCGGACCAAGTCGTTGGCATACGTCCCGTCGTCGTTGAGCGGGGCGTTGGCCTGGGCGATCGTGTAGCGGTCCTCGTCCTCGGCGGAGAGATACTCGATCTGCTTGCTCACCTTCCCGTTCTTGACCTTCCGGTACGGCGTCTCGATGAAGCCGAACTGGTTGACCACGCCGTGCGTGCACAGCGACGAGATGAGCCCGATGTTCGGCCCCTCCGGCGTCTCGATCGGGCAGAGCCGGCCGTAGTGCGTGTAGTGGACGTCGCGGACCTCGAAGCCGGCCCGCTCGCGCGTCAGACCGCCGGGCCCGAGCGCGGACATCCGACGCTTGTGCGTCAGCTCCGCGAGCGGGTTGGTCTGGTCCATGAACTGGCTCAGCTGGTTCGTCCCGAAGAAGGTGTTGATCACCGACGAGACGGTCCGGGCGTTGACCAGATCCTGGGGCGTGAACTTGTCGGCGTCGCGGAGATTCATCCGCTCCTTGATCGTCCGCGCCATCCGCGCCAGGCCCAGCGAGAACTGGCTCTGGAGCTGCTCCCCGACCGTCCGCACGCGGCGGTTGCCCAGGTGGTCGATGTCGTCGACGTTGGACTTGCCGTTCTGGAGCTTGACGAGCTCGGTGATGATCGCGACGATGTCCTCCTTCGACAGCGTCACCGAGGTGTCCTCGCCGCTCAGCCCCAACCGCTTGTTCATGCGGTACCGGCCGACGGCGCCCAGGTCGTAGCGCTTGTCGCTAAAGAACAGGCGGTCGAGGAGCGCGCGGGCGGCGTCCACGTCGGGCGCCTCGGCGCTCCGCAACGTCTCGTAGAGGTGCTTGAGCGCCTCGTCCGACGAGTGCGTCGGGTCCTTCTTGAGCGTGTTGAGGAGGGTCGACATGTCGAGCGACGTGTGGTCGTCCTCGTCCACCTCGCGGCGGACGATGACGGTCTCGACCTTGGCGTCCTTGAGCAAGCCGTAGTCGTCGTCGGTCAGCTCGTGCTCGGCCGGCAGGATCACCTCGCGCTCCGACGTCTCCTGGAGCACCTCGCCGGTGTCCTCGTCGATCACCTCGTGCTTGACCTCGACGGTGACGGACGCCGCCAGCACGCGGCCTTCGAGCTTGGCGAAGTTCTTCTTGTTCGACATCTTGACCTCGTCGGCCAGGTCAAACAGGTTGACGATCTCTGCGTCCGACGAGTAGCCGAGGCAGCGGAGAAGCGCCGTGACGGGCAGCTTCTTCTTGCGGTCGATGTAGGCCCACATCACGTTCGCGACGTCGGTCGAGAACTCGATCCACGAGCCCCGGAAGGGGATCACGCGGGCGCTGTACAGGTCCGTCCCGTTGGGGTGGACCGACTGGCTAGAAGAAGACGCCGGGGCTCCGGTGGAGCTGGCTCACGATGACCCGCTCGGCGCCGTTGACGACGAACGTGCCCTTGTCCGTCATGACGGGCAGGTTGCCGAGGTAGACGTCCTGCTGGATCGCCTCCTCCGGCTCGTCCTCGTCCTCGTCCTCCTTGGCGCTCAGCCGCAGCTTGGCCTTGAGCGGGAGGGCGAACGTCAGGCCCTGCGCCAGGCACTCCTCGATGGAGTGCTTGGGCGCCTCGAGGGTAAAGTGGAGGTACTCGAGCGTGTACCGCTCGCGCGTGTCGGTGATCGGGAAGTGCTCCCGGAACGTTGCCTCCAGCCCCTTGGCCGGGTCCCGCTCCTCGGGGACGAGCTCGGCCTGGAGGAACTCGTGGTAGGACCGGAGCTGGATCTCGAGGAAGTCCGGGAAGTCGAGGACCGGCGCGATGTCCGCGAACGACTGGCGAGTGCTCTCGCCGTTGGGCGCCGGTCGCGCCGCGCTCTTGCTGTTGCTCAAGGCGTACCCCTGGGTGTGATGACCGTTGATGCGAAGGGCCCGGCCGCGGCTCTTAAAGCCGCCGGGCGGCGCCGGCCGATGGCTCGGGCGACGCGGGCATCCGAGATCCCGTACGTGACGAAATCATCGGGGTGAACCGGAGGCCGGAACACGGTGTTCCGTTCGGTTCGTGTGCAGGCCGGTGTTGCCGGCACAGTCGGCCACACCCAAGACGGGCGCCGCCGGATGCCGCGAACGCCCGCCCTCCACGCGGCCAAGCCGGGGAGAGCGGGCGACACGCGACGAGGCGGACGGCCGAGCCGTCCGCCCAGACTTACTTGAGCTCGACCGTGGCGCCGGCGCCCTCGAGCTTGCCCTGGACCTCGGTGGCCTCCTCCTTCGAGACGCCCTCCTTGATCGGGGACGGGGCGTTGTCGACCAGCTCCTTGGCCTCCTTGAGGCCCAGGCCCGTGATGCCGCGGACCTCCTTGATGACGGCGATCTTGTTGCCGCCGATCCCGGAGAGGATCACGTCGAACTCGGTCTGCTCCTCGGCCGCGGCGGCGCCGTCGCCCCCGGCCGGGCCGGCCATGACGGCGGCGGCGGCGGCGGGCTCGATGCCGTACTCGTCCTTGAGGACCGTGAGCAGCTCGTTGGCCTCCTTGATGGTGAGGTTGACGAGGCTCTCGGCGATGCTGTTGATGTCTGCCATTGGGGTGGGGTGTTCCTGCGGCGGTCTCGGCCAGAAGTGGCTACGCCGCTGATTAAGGGAAAAGAAGGGCAAGAGGCACGTGGCATGAGGCGAGGGGCTCACGGCCCCTTGCCCGTTGCCCTATGCCTCTTCCTTGTCAGCGATCTGCTGGATGACGCTGGCCAGGCCAGCGCCCTGCGCGCCGAGGGCCGACGCGACGTTGGTGATCGGGGCCATCAGGAGCCCGAGGATGTCGGCCAGGAGCTCGTCCTTGCTCTTGAGCGTCGACAGCATCTCGAGCTGGTCGTCGCCGTAGATGGCCCCGTCGATGAAGGCGCCCTTGAAGCGCGGGACCTCGAGGTCGTGGTCCTTCAGGAACTTGGTGAGCACCTTGGCCGGGCCGGCCGGGTCGTTCGTGAACGCGACGGCCGTCGGGCCGTTGAGCTCGTCGAGCAGGTCGTCGAACCCGCCCTTCTTCTCCATGGCCCGCCGGAGGAGCGTGTTCTTGAGGACCTTGTACTGGACGTCGGCCTCGCGGAAGGCGCGGCGCAGGCCCGTGGCCTGCTCGACCGTCAGGCCCTGGTAGTCGGTGAGGTAGACCGTGTTGGCCCCTTCGAGCGTCTCCTCGATGGCCCCGAGAGCCTCCTGCTTCTGTGCTTTGGTCAGCGGCATGTCTTCAGAGTTGAACGTTTGAAAGTGGGAGGTGGAAGGTGACGTGCGCCGTGCACGCTCGGCCTTCCGCTTCGCACATCCAACGGTTAGCGAGTGGCGATGACGGCGGCGCCGCGGTCGACCGGGACGGCCGGGCCCATCGTGGTCGAGAGCGTGACGCTCTTGACGTAGACGCCCTTGGCCGCGGCCGGCCGCAAGCGGACGATCTCCTTGAGGAAGGCGTCGGCGTTGTCGCGGATCTGGTCGTGCGAGAAGGCCACGTTGCCGATCGACGTGTGGATGATCCCGGCCTTGTCGACGCGGAAGTCGATCCGGCCCGCCTTCACCGCCTCGACGGCCTCGGCCAGGTCGTTGGTCACCGTGCCCGACTTCGGGTTCGGCATCAGCCCGCGGGGGCCGAGCACGCGGCCCAGCCGGCCGACGACCGGCATCACGTCCGGGCTGGCGATCAGGACGTCGAAGTCCGTGAACCCCTCGTTCTGGATCTTGTCCGCGTAGTCGTCCAGGCCGACCATGTCGGCGCCGGCATCGCGGGCCTCGGCCTGCTTGCCCTCATTCGTGAGCACGAGCACGCGGACGGTCTTGCCGGTCCCGTGCGGGAGGGCGACCGAGCCGCGGACCATCTGGTCGGCGTGCTTGGGGTCGACGCCCAGCCGGATGTCGATGTCGACGGACTCCTCGAACTTGGCGCCGCCGGTCTTCTTGACCAGCTCGGCCGCCGTGTCGAGCGAGAGCGCGCCGCCGGCCTCCTCGGTCGCCGCCGCGACGAGCTCGGCCGCCTGACGGTAGCGCTTGCCTCTCTTTGCCATGGTTGTGGGGGGTGTGCGGTGCAAGCGCCAGTGGGTGGCTCCCGCGGGTTGAGTTCAGGGTTCGGGGTTCAGGGTTCGCTCAGGTGCGGGTCCGTGCAAACCCTGAACCCTTGACTCCTTTACGCGACCGGAGCGCCGGTGACCGTGAGGCCCATCGAGCGGGCCGTGCCCGCGATCATGCGGGCGGCGTTGTCGAGGTCCGTCGCGTTGAGGTCCTCGATCTTCTGCTGGGCGATGTCCCGGCACTGGTCCCAGGTCACCTTGCCGATCTTCTCGCGGAGCGGGTCGCCGGCACCCTTCTGGACCTTGGCGGCCATCTTGAGAAGGACCGCCGCCGGAGGGCTCTTCGTGATGAACGTGAAGCTCTTGTCGCCGAAGACCGTGATGACGACGGGGATCACGAGCCCCATCTTGTCCTGCGTGGCCGCGTTGAACGCCTTGCAGAACTCCATGATGTTGACGCCCTTCTGGCCGAGCGCCGGGCCGATCGGGGGGGCCGGCGACGCCTGACCCGCCTTGATCTGCAGCTTGATGTAGCCGTCTATCTTCTTCGCCATGACTGGGGTGCGGTGCAACCGCCGGGGTCTCCGGCTCCCGCGCTGGTGGGGCCACGCCGGGGCGTAGCGGATCGAGAAGGTACCGGCGCCCCGACGCCAGATTCGCCCCCTGGGTCAGCTTCGCCCGCGTTTCACTCCGGCCCCGCCGTTTCTCCGTGCCCCCGATCCGGCGAGGTCTCGGATGCTCGCCCCGAAGGACCACGGACCACGCGTCCGGTCGCGCAGCGCGCTTGCTTGCTCGGTGGAGACACCATGCATGGTGTCCCTGCGGTGGGACCCCGCGAGAACGGCGTGCGACCCCGCGACCTGGAACGATTCCGCTTGCCCGTGCAGCACCCTGGCCGTCAGGTCCGTACGGACAGACACACCCCCTCTTCCGCGACCATGTCCCGACCCCTCCCCCCTGCCCTGCTGGCGGTCCTCGTCCTCTCGTCGGGCTGCGACACCGTCGGCTTCGACGCTCCGCTTCCGCCGACTGAGATCGCGCTCACGGCCGAGTCAGAAGCCCTGATCGCCCGCAGCAACGCGTTCGGCGTCGGGCTCTTCGCGGAGGTCGCGGCCACCGACGACCGGAACCTGATGCTCTCGCCGCTCAGCGCCAGCGTCGCCCTGACGATGCTGCTCAACGGGACCGACGGCGAGACCTACGCCCAGATCCGCGACATGCTGGGCTATGGTCCGGACCAGGACCTCGCCGCCATCAACGAGGCCTACGAGAGCCTGCGGACCCAGCTGCTCGCGGCGGACCCGGACGTCCAGTTCGCCCTCGCCAACGCCGTTTTCTACGACCAGGCCTATGACCAGGCGTTCCCCTTCAAGACTCCGTTCCTAGACACCATGCGCGGGCCGTTCGACGCGGACGTCCAGGCCCTCGACTTCGCGTCGCCCTCGACCCCCGGCGTCATCAACCAGTGGGCGAGCGACCACACCGAGGGGCGCGTCCCGACTGTGATCGAGGAGATCGACCCCGACCTCGTGCTCTTCCTGCTCAACGCGCTTTACTTCAAGGGCGACTGGACGACGCAGTTCGACCCGGCCAAGACCGCCGACTCCGACTTCCGGCTCGCGGACGGAACAACGATCCAGACGCCGATCATGGCCGGCAAGCCGAAGGGCCTCACTGTCTACGGAGACGGGTATTCGGCCCTCGAACTGCCCTACGGTCGGGCCAACTTCTCGATGGTGGTCCTGATGCCCGACGACGCCGGCCTCGCCGACTTCGCCCGCCGACTCGACGCCGGCTTGTGGACCGACGCGACGACGCGCTTGGACGCCGACGGGGACTTCTACGACGTGGACGTGGCGCTCCCCCGCTTCTCGTTCACGACCGACAAGCTGCTCAACGACCATCTCAAAGTCCTCGGCATGGTCGACGCCTTCGGGCCAGCGGCCAACCTCTCGCGGATGGGCGACGACCCGCGCCTCTACGTCGACTTCGTCAAGCAGAACACGTTCTTGCGGGTCGACGAGGAAGGTTCTGAGGCTGCCGCCGTCACGACCGTTGGGGTCGTGCCGACCTCCGCCGGGCCGTCGTTCTTCGCGACCCGGCCGTTCGTCTTCGCCATCCGCGAGCGAACGACGGGCACGCTCCTGTTCATCGGCCAGGTGGCCGACCCGAGGTTGTGACGCCGGCCCACTCGGCACCGACGGCTCGGGCCGCGTCCCTCCGTCCTCTCCTCGAATAAGCCAGGCGCGTGCCGACCGACCCCGAGCTGATCCGTGGGTGCCAGCGTGGGCACCCGCCGAGCCAGGAGGCGCTCTACCGGCGCTACTGGTCGTTCGCGATGTCGGTCGGTCTGCGCTACGCCCGCTCGCGCGACGACGCGCTCGAGATCTGCCACGACGCCTTCCTCAAGGCCTTCCGAGCGATGAACCGCGTGGACCCCGACCGCCCCTTCAAGCCCTGGTTCCGGCGCGTGCTGATCCGGTGCGCTGTCGACCGACACCGCTCGACGCGCCGCTACCACGCCACGCTGGTGGTCGAGGCCGAGCCGCCGGACCGCGGCACCGACGCCGAGCACTCGGTCACGCTGGAGGCGACGGAGATCCTGCTCCTGCTGGCCGAGCTCTCGGACGTCCAGCGGGCCGTGTTCAACCTGTACGAGGTCGAGGGCTACACGCATGACGAGATCGCGGCGCTGCTCGGGATCGCGCCTGGCACGTCGCGCTCGCACCTGGCCCGGGCCAAGCGCCAGCTCCAGGCCCTCTACCACCAGCGCGTCGGGGTGCAGCCATGACTGACTTCGACGACCGCTTTGCCGACCGCGTCCGCGAGGTGTTCGACGCCTACGACGAGCCCGTCGACCCCCAGGCGTGGGCCCGGATGCGCGCCGCGCTCGGGCCGGGCGTTGCCCCGGACCATCCGCCGCTGGCGGGGCCGACGACCAGGCGCCGCCGAGGGATCGGAGCGGCCGTGCTGGCGGTGCTGGCGGTCGCGAGCGCCCTGTGGCTCCGCACCGATCTGACCGACGCCCCCGCGCCGCCCACCGTCGCCGAGGCGTGGCCACCGGCTCTCGACGTACCTCCTCCGCAAGAGACGACCGAGGCGGCCACGTCGAGACCAGACCTCTCGGCGCCCCCGACGGGCGGACGTGCGTCCGCCCCCCGTTCGCGTATCCCCGCGCTCGCTGGGAGTCCCGGTCCGGACCGATCCATCTCCACGGGCCCACCAGACGAAGAAGCTCCGGGACCGGCCGCCGCCCCAGGCGAGGCCCACACGACTTCGCCGTCCGGGGCCATCGCTCAGATCCCGCCTCTCGTCTCGGATTCGTCGCGGGCGCCGTCCGGCCCGGCCGGGCCCTCCGTGTTCGCGTCCCCAGCCCGACTGGCCGACGTCCCCCTGACTCCCGCGTTGGCGTCCTCCGCGACGCCGAGCGCTCGGCGTCTGGGACTGTCGGTCATTGCCGGCGTGGCATCGACGTTCTCGAGCGGTCGCTTCGCCGACGGAGGCGGCGTCTCGGCCGGCGTCGCGGGCGCCGTCCCCCTCGGGCGTCGCCTGTCCATTTCGGGAGGCGCGCAGCTCGCGTACGCCCGCTTCGAGACCGAGTCGGAGGCCACTGCCTTCGCGCTCAGCAACCTCGACGACGACCCGACGCGATCTCTCGACGTGCCTCTCTTCGTCGGGGGGACGACGCTAGCGATCGAGATCCCCCTCGACCTCGCGGTCGGCGTCGTGCGGAGCCGGCGCGCGCGCGTTGCCGTGGCCGTCGGGCTCACGTCGGCCGTCTACCTCGCCCAATCGTTCCGGGAGGAGGGAACCTCCTACTCCAGCCGGTCCGTCGCCGACCCGACCTCGGCCGGTGGCACCCTGTCCGTCGTCGACGCCATGTCCTACGAAACCGAGAACACCGTCGGCGCCGGGGGTCGGGTCGACCTCGCCCGCCAGCTCGCCCTCGCGGTCCGGCTGACGCCCGGCTCCAGCCCCTCTGCCCCGACCGTCGAGGTCTACGGGCGCCTTCCGCTGGGAGGGCTCACCAGCCGGGACCTGCCGCTGACGTCGCTGGGAGCCCGCGTGCGCGTCCCGATCCGCTAGCACCGCTCGGCACTCCGGCCACGTCCGGTGGCTCCGCCTCTGTATAGGCCCGGGAGAGGCGCCTCCCCTCCTACGCCCGCACTCCTCACTACCCCTCGTGCTCGACCTGGAGGTAATCGAGCTCCAGCGGCGTCTTGCGGCCGAAGATCGAGACCATCACGCGGACCTTCATCTTGTCCGGGTACACCTCCTCGACAAAGCCCGTGAACGTGTTGAACGGGCCGTCGACGACCTTGACGGCGTCGCCCTGCTTAAAGGGGATCTCCATCGTCTCGCCCTTCTCCTCGTCCATCATGCCCAGGATCCGGCCGACCTCGTCGGGCCGGAGCGGGACCGGCTCGCCGTTGGCGCCCAGGAAGCCGATGGTCGACGGGGCCCCGTTGATGACCTCCCGGAGGTAGGGGTCGACGATGGCCTCGAGCAGGATGTAGCCCGGGAACGACGTCTTCTCGCGCGTCCGCTTCTTGCCCGCCCGCATCTCGAAGACCGTCTCGGTCGGGATGATGACCTGGGTCAGCTTGTCCTCGTAGCCGAGCCGCTCGACCTCACCTTCGAGGTACTCCTTGACCTTCTTCTCGTGGCCGGAGAAGGTCCGGAGGACGAACCACTTTCGGATCGGGGGGCGGGGCATGAGTTGGAGATACGTGGGACGACGGGCCGCAAGCGTGGCTAGCTGCCGTAGATGAACCGGAGAGTCACGCTGATCACCTCGTCGGCGAAGAAGATGAACAGGGAGGCCGCCAGCGCCGACACGAGTGTGAGCACGGTGTTGCTCATGAGCTCCTTGCGCTTGGGCCAGTTCACCTTCCGCATCTCCTTGCGGACCTCGACGATGTAGTTGCCGGCGGCGCCGCCGGGGGCCTGCGTCTGCGTTTGGGTCGCCATGTCGGTGCCGCGCGAGGCGGCGGAGTCGGTGTGGGATCGAGGCACGGGCGGCAAGACTCGAACTTGCAACCTGCGGTTTTGGAGACCGCTGCTCTGCCAATTGAGCTACGCCCGTTCAGCGGTCCGCCGGCGCCCCGAGGGACGCCGGCGGACGGGCCAATCTACGAACCGCGCGGGTGGCAGTTCAGAAGGGCTGATGGAGACCGGCCCGAGCGACCGGCGCTCCGGCAGGGTCAGTCGAGGATCTTGGAGACGACGCCGGCCCCGACCGTCCGGCCCCCCTCCCGGATCGCGAACCGCAACCCCTGCTCCATCGCCACCGGCTGGATGAGGTCGACCGTGAACTGCGTGTTGTCCCCCGGCATCACCATCTCGACCCCGTCCGCCAGCTCGATGTCCCCCGTCACGTCCGTCGTCCGGAAGTAGAACTGGGGACGGTACCCCTTGAAGAACGGGGTGTGACGGCCCCCCTCGTCCTTCGACAGGATGTACACCTCGCACTCGAACCGCTTGTGCGGCGTGACCGCCCCCGGCTTCGTCAGGACCATCCCCCGCTCGACCGCGTCCTTCTCGATCCCCCGGAGCAGGATCCCCGCGTTGTCCCCGGCCTGGGCCGAGTCCAACAGCTTCCGGAACATCTCGACCCCCGTCACGGTGCTCGCCTGCTTCGTCTCCGAGATCCCGACGATCTCGACCGGGTCCCCGACCTTGATCGACCCCCGCTCGACCCGGCCCGTGACGACCGTCCCCCGGCCCGTGATCGAGAACACGTCCTCGACCGGCATCAGGAACGGCTGGTCGACCGCCCGCTCCGGCGTCGGGATGTACGTGTCGACGGCCGCCATGAGCTCGTCGACCTTCGCGACCCACTCGGCCTCCCCGTTCAGGGCCCCGAGCGCCGACCCCTGGATCACCGGGAGGTCGTCGCCCGGGAACTCGTACGAGTCCAGGAGCTCCCGGACCTCCATCTCGACGAGCTCCAACAGCTCCTCGTCGTCGACCAAGTCGGCCTTGTTCATGAACACGACGATGTAGGGGACCCCGACCTGCCGGGCCAGGAGGATGTGCTCGCGGGTCTGGGGCATCGGCCCGTCGGTGGCGGCGACGACCAGGATCGCCCCGTCCATCTGGGCCGCGCCCGTCACCATGTTCTTGACGTAGTCGGCGTGGCCGGGGCAGTCGACGTGGGCGTAGTGCCGGGCCTCGGTCTCGTACTCGACGTGGGCCGTCGCGATCGTGATCCCGCGCTCGCGCTCCTCGGGCGCGTTGTCGATCTGGTCGAACGACATGGCCGTCCCGCCGGAGGCCTCGGCCAGGACCTTCGTGATGGCCGCCGTCAGCGTCGTCTTCCCGTGGTCGACGTGGCCGATCGTGCCCACGTTCACGTGGGGCTTCGTACGCTGGAACTGTTCCTTCGCCATGGGTCTGTGTCGGTGGCGCGCGCGGCGCTAATGAGATGGGATCACGTGGCGGCGTGGGCCGCGGAGCCTCCTCCCGGATTTGAACCGGGGACCCCTTCCTTACCATGGAAGTGCTCTACCACTGAGCTAAGGAGGCGGTTGTCGACGTGCGACGTCGGAACGGCGAAGTGGGAAGCGAGGGCACGTCGGACTTCTCTGCTTCCGCGTTCGGGCTTCGAGTGAGCGGGAGACCGGGTTCGAACCGGCGACATTCACCTTGGAAGGGTGACGCTCTACCAGCTGAGCTACTCCCGCTTGTCCAAGTGAGAACGCGGAAGGGAGAACGCGGAAGTGAAAGGCACTTCTAACTTCTGACTTCGCACTTGGGAATGCGTGGGCAGGGAAGGATTCGAACCTCCGTACTCGTGAGAGAACAGATTTACAGTCTGTCGCCTTTAACCACTCGGCCACCTGCCCGAAGAAAGAACGTGCGAGCCCGCAGGCACGGAGCGTCGGCGGAGCTGGCGGAGGGGCTCGAACCCCCGACCTGCTGATTACAAATCAGCTGCTCTACCAACTGAGCTACGCCAGCGGTGCGGACATCGCGAAGCGCGAAGCTAGCCCGGCTCGGCGCCAGCCGTCAACCGACGGGAGGGGGGTCGGGCGCTTCCGCGTCGTCTCTTCGCGGTGAGTTCTTCGGCCGGGCCCGCCACCGCCGCACGGCCGCGGCCGCCAGCAGGACCCCCAGGGCAACGGTCACGACCCGGCCGTAGCTCGCCAGCCAGTCGAGGAGGCGTTCCCACTCGGAGCCGAACACCGCTCCACCCCACACCAGGAGCAGGCTCCACGCCACCGCGCTGCCCGTCGCCCCCACGGCCGTCGGGGCCCACCGGAGGCCCGACGACCCCGCCAACAGGCCGATCACGGCCCGGCCTCCTGCCAAAAACCGGTTCGCCGCGACGACGCCGTAGCCCCACCGCGACAGCCACCCCTCGACGCGGCCGACGGCTCCGCGAGGGATCCAGCGGAGCCGCGTCGGGTCGTGGATCGCGTCGCCCAGGCGCCGGCCGGCAGCGAAGACGGTCAGGAAGCCCGCAGCACCGCCGAGCGACGCCAGCGCCACGGTCGGCCAGAACGACAGCACGCCCAGGCCGACGAGCGACCCGCACAGGACGATCACGGTGTCGCCCCACAACGGCGGCACCAGGTTCTCGCCGTAGGCGACGGCCAGCAGCACGGCGTAGATGCCCACCGGCGGGAGCGCCTCCAGCCAACTCACGAAGTCGGTGGCCCAGGCCGCCACGTCAGCGACCGACCAGGAGGCAGACCGCGTGTGCCGCGGCCCCCTCGCCGGTCCCGACGAACCCCATCCCCTCCCCCGTCGTCGCTTTCACCGACACGCGGCCGACCTCGACGCCCAACGCTCCTGCCAGCCGCTGCCGCATCGCGTCGATGTAGGGGCGGAGCTTCGGCCGTTGCAAGACGACGGTCGCGTCGACGTTGCCGACGTCGAACCCGGCCTCGCCCACCCGGGCCACGACGGCCTGGAGGAGCCCGATGCTGTCGGCCCCCTTCCATTCGGGACTGGTGTCGGGGAAGAGTGCGCCGATGTCGCCGAGAGCCGACGCCCCGAGCAACGCGTCGATAACGGCGTGCGTCAGCACGTCGGCGTCGGAGTGGCCGTCGAGGCCGACCTCGGACGGGACGGCCACGCCGCCTAGAATGAGCGGCCGGCCGGCGACCAGCCGGTGAACGTCGTAGCCGTGGCCGATGCGCATGGGAGGAACGGGGAACGGGGAACGGGGAACGGGAAGATGGCCGTCGCCGGCCACTCGCGCCAGCCCCGAGCCGTTGCCCGCTCTCTGTTCCCGCGTTCGACGAGCGGGGGGCCGGTTCCCGCGAGCGACCACACGGCTCGTGCTCCGGGTTCGGCGCCGCGTCTGGGCCTCACTGCGGCGCCACGCCGCCGGCGCCCCTCCCCTACCTCGTCGTTCCCGCACACGCGGGGATCCCGAATGGCGAGCGACGTGTGGCCCGGGAGCCCTGGACCTCCACGTCCGCGAGGACGGCGACGTGGCCAGTCGGGCAGAGCCCCGACGTCGCCGCACTACGGAGCCCCGTCCTTCTCCCGCTCCAGCCACAGCGCTTGCGCCAGCGCCCAATCGGACGGGCGCGTGAGCTTGACGTTGCGCGCGTCGCCCTCGACGATCCGGACGGGGTAGCCGGCGTGCTGCAACAGGCCGACCTCGTCGGTCGCGACGTGGCCGGCGGCGTTCGCGGCGGCCCGCACGAGCCAATCGCGGCGGGCCGCCTGCGGCGTCTGCATGGCCCACAGGCCGTCGCGCGGGACGGTCTCGCCGAAGAGCGGCCCGCCGCCGCCCTGCCGGAGCGTGTCGGCGACGCGGACGGCGGCGGCGGCGGCGCCGTGCTGGCGGGACGCGGTGATGACGGTTGCAATAACGGACTTCGCGACGAACGGCCGGACCGCGTCGTGCACCACGACCGTGTCGACCGACGCCGGCAGTGCCCGCACCCCGTTCGCGACCGACGCCTGGCGCGTCCGCCCCCCCGCGGCCACGGCCGCCTCGATGCCGTGCGCCGCCAGCATCTCGCGCGCCGAGACCTCCTCGCCGGCCGGCACCACGACGACGACTGGCCCGACGTCTGGGTGACTCGCGAACGCGCGGAGCGTCTGGACCACGACCGGCGCCCCACCGAGCGTGCGGAACTGCTTCGCCGGCGCGCCGGCCTCGGCCATCCGCGAGCCCATCCCGCCGGCCGGCACGACGAGCCCGACACGGACGTCGCCGCTCATCGGATCCCAGGCAGCCGGTCGCCTTCAGGCGCCCCACCCGTCGGAGGGCGCTCGCCCGATCCCGTCTCCCCCCTCACAGAATCAGCATGGCGTCGCCGAACGAGAACAGGCGGTACTCCTCGCGGATGGCCGTCTCATAGGCCTCCATCAAGAGGTCGTGGCCGGCGAACGCCGCGACCATCATGAGCAGCGTCGACTTGGGCCGGTGGAAGTTGGTGAGCATCCGCTCCGTCACGTGGAAGGTGTGGACGGGGTAGATGAACGTGTCGGTCCACCCGCCGCCCGTCTTGAGCGTCTTCGAGGCCGACAGCGTCGACTCCATGGCGCGGACGACCGTGGTGCCGCAGGCCGTGACCGTCCGGTCGGGGTGGACGAGTGCGCGGTTGACGGCGTCGACCGCCTCCGTCCCGACCTCGAAGAACTCGGAGGCCATCCGGTGCTTCGAGAGGTCCTCGACCTCGACCGCCTGGAACGACCCCAACCCAGGGTGGAGCGTCACCGCGGTCACCTCGCAGCCCTTGTCGGCCATCGCCTGGACGAGGTCGGGCGTGAAGTGCAGACCGGCCGAGGGCGCGGCGACGGCCCCCCGCCTACGCGCAAAGAGCGTCTGGTAGCGGACGCGGTCGGCGGGCTCGGCCGGGCGGCGGAGGTAGGGCGGGATGGGCGTCTCGCCGATCGCGTCGATGGCCTCGTAGAGCGCTTCCGGCGACCCGTCGAACATGAACCGGAGCGTCCGCCCTCGGCTCGTCGTGTTGTCGATGACCTCGGCCGCCAGCCCGTCGCCGAACACGAGCTTGTTGCCGACGCGGATCTTGCGCGCCGGGTCCACGATCGAGTCCCACAGCCGCTGCTCGGCGTTGAGCTCGCGGAGGAGAAAGGCCTCGACCTTGGCCCCGGTGTTCTCCTTGATCCCCCGGAGCCGGGCCGGGAACACCATCGTGTCGTTGGCCACGAACACGTCGCCGGGGGAAAAGTAGTCCGGCAGGTCGCGGATCGCGCGGTGCTCGATGGTCCCGCCCGCGCGGTCGACCACCATCAGCCGGGCGCCGTCGCGGGGCTCCGCCGGATAGGCTGCGACCAGGCCCTTGGGATAGGCGTAGTCGAAGTCGCTAAGGCGGAGGGCGTGTTGCCGGAAAGAAGGGTGGGCAACTTGCATGCGAGGCGGAGTCCGTGGCGCGGAGCGGCCGCCGCAGGGCAGCCAGGGAGGGCACGGGCCGGCGGTGGGGACCGCCCGAATACGCTTGAATATAGATGTTTTACAGATCCAATGGGACCTCGCGCGTCAACTCGCGCGCGCCCGTCCATTCTCTGAGTCGTCGGAGAGCGGGACACGGGGCAGGGCCCCGCGCCTCCTCAGGCCTCCGCACCTCAACCGCCCGATTCGGCGCCAGGCCTCGGCGCGGCCGGCCGGATGGTACCGCTCACCTCCCCCAGCCCGACCCGGAGGCCGTCGCGCGTCGCCTCGCCCGAGAGCACCACGCGGTCGCCGTCGCGCAGGAACGTCCGCGTCTCGCCGCCCGGCAGCTCGAGCGGGCGCGTGCCTCGCCACGACAGCTCGAGGAACGAGCCGTAGCTGCCGGGTTCTTCACCGCTGATCGTGCCCGACGCCATCAGGTCGCCCGGCCGGGCGTTGCACCCGTTGACGGTGTGGTGGACGAGCTGCTGCTCGGGGCTCCAATAGAGGTTCGTCGCGTTCGACTGGGCCACGACGGTGGGCGGCGCGCCGGCCTCGCGCATCGCCTCGGTCTCGAGGGCAACGCGCAGGTCGAGGTCGAGCGCGCGCGGCTCGGGCTGGCGGAGGTAGGGCAGCGGCTCCGGGTTGCCGGCCGTCGCGTCCTGGGCCTCGCCCGGGACGCGGAACGGCGCCAGCGCCGCCATCGGCACCACCCAGGGCGAGATGGACGTGGCGAAGCTCTTCCCCAAGAAGGGCCCGAGTGGGACGTACTCCCACTTCTGGATGTCGCGCGCGCTCCAGTCGTTGACGAGCACGAACCCGAAGATGTGCTGGGCCGCGTCGGCCATCGGGATCGGCTCGCCGAGCGCGTTGCCGCCCCCGACGAAGAACCCCAGCTCGAGCTCCATGTCGAGCAGCTTCGACGGGCCGAACACGGGCGGCGCGTCGTCGTCGGGCTTCTGCTGGCCGCTCGGCCGGACCACGTCCGTCCCGCTCACGACGACGGACGACGCCCGCCCGTGGTACCCGACGGGCAGGTGTAGCCAGTTCGGCAGCAGCGCGTTGTCCGGGTCGCGGAACATGGTCCCGACGTTCGTCGCGTGCTGGCGCGACGAGTAGAAGTCGGTGTAGTCGCCGACCTCGGCCGGCAGGTGCATCGTGACGTCGGCCAGCGGCAAGATCGCCCGCTGCCGCAGCGTCTCGGACTCGCGGAGCGCCGGCGAGCCCTCGACGCTCAACAGCTCCTGGAGGTGGCTCCGGACGGCGTGCCACGCGTTGGGGCCGAGCGCCATGAAGCGGTTGAGCGACCCGGCGTTGAAGATCGGCTGGCGCCCGGCACCGGCCACGCCCAGGACCCCGTGGCTCTCGAGGACGGACAGATCCACGACGGAGTCCCCGATCCGCACGCCGCACCGGGCCGGCTCGGGCCGGGTCGAGAACACGCCGTACGGCAGGTTGTGCAGGCCGAAGCCGCTGTCAGCGGGGAGGTCGAGAAACGGAGTCAAAGGTCTTGTGCGTGGATCGTGGGACGTGGAAAGAGGCGACGTGACGAGCGTGAGGTTCCCACGCTCCACGTCTTGCTGAGGACGAGCTACGCTCCAGAGAGCCAGCCCATCCCTCTCAGGTCGTCGAGGGGCTCGTCGAACGAGCACGAGCCGAAGCTGAGCGCGAGCTGGCTCCGGGCGTCGGCGACCTCGGCAGGCGAGGCGCGGAGCGAGCGCCAGCGCAGGCCGTCGTCGACGGACCACGACGCCGAGTCGTCGTCGGCCAGGACCTCGGCCCAGTCGTCGGGCCCGAGCCCGTGCACGCGCGCGAGTGCGGCGCCGCCGAAGACGCCGAGGAACCCGTGCATCCGGGCGCCGACCGCGTCGTCGTCGTTGGGGAGCGGGTGGTGCAAGCCGGCCGTGGCCTTGAACGGGGCGCCGACGCGGACGACGTCGGACAACGCGCGCGCCAGCGTCTCGACGTCCGGGACCACATCGGGCGTGACGCCGCCGCAGCGGAGCTTGAGCGCGAACGCCGGCCGCGCCGCCCGCCCGTTGGCGTCGGCGACGGCTTGGGCGGCCGGAGCGACGGCGTCGGGCGCGTCCAAGAAAGGCACTTCGAGAGCGGCCCGAGGCCCGGTGGCCGCGCCGTCGGTGTAGGCCGCGTCGAGGTCGGCGAGCGTGCCCGCGAGCGCGTCGGGGTCGCGAGCGAGGTCGGCGGGCACCTTCAGCTCGAAACGGTCGCAGCGGACGCGGCCGGGGTGCTCGCGCTCGACGGCGCGGGCGGCGTCGAGCGTCCGGCGGGCGGCCTCGAGCCAGCCGTCGCCCTCGACGGGCAGGCCCAGGACCGACAGCGACCACGGCCCCTCTCCCCCCTCGGCGCGGTCCGCCAGCTCGCCCACGCGCCCGCCGGGGACGATGAACCGACCGAGCATCCAGGCCTCCGGGCTCGCGCGGTGCCGGGCGTACGCGGCGGCGGCCGGGCCGATGGCGAGCGCGGCGGGCGGGAACAGGCCGGCGTAGTCGATCAGGCCGTCGAGGAGGGCGTGCGCGGCGGGCGTCATGGAGGGGGAGCCGGGAGGGACCCACGTGGGCCCGGACCCCGGCGGTAGGTTGGGCGTGGAAGGGTACGACCCACCCGACCCGTCTCGTGATCCCCTCCGGAGCCCGAGGCGTCCCTGCATTCCGCCCGCCACTCCCATGCTCTCCCGCATCCTCACCCTCTCCCTCTCGCTCGTCGTCGCGCTGCTCGTCGGCGGTGCCGACGGCTGCTCCAGCGACCCGAACGTCGAGGGCGCCAAGCTCGATCTCCAGAACGGCGACTACGAGCGCGCGATGACCAACCTCGATGAGGCGCTCGCCACCAACCCCGACAACGTCGAGGCGCTCCAGCTCCGCGTCGAGGTCCTCCGCCAGCAGTACGAGAACACCGCGGGCGCACAGCCCAAGACGGCCTTCCTCGCGGCCAACTACGACGACATGGTCGCGACCTACCAGCGCGCCCGGACCCTGGCCCCCGACGACGCCGACAACGACCAGGCCCAGCTCGCGCTGTGGGCCCTGGCCGTCAACGCCGGCAACGACGTCATCCGCGACCCGGAGGCCGACGTGGCCACGGCCATCGGCTTTTTCGAGACCTCGACCGAGCTCTACCCGGACTCGTCGCAGGGCTACCTCGGCTTGGGCCTCGCCCACCTCCGCAACGGCGACGCGACCCAGGCCATCGTCCCGCTCGAGCGCGGCATCGCCGTCGCCGACGGCGACCCGGTCCTGGCGTACTACTACGGGCGCTCGCTCGTCCTGGCCGAGCGCGGGACCGACGCCGTCACGTTCCTCGAGGACGCCCAGACCCGGTTCCCCGGCGACGAGGACATCCAGACGATGCTCCTCAACGCCTACACGCTCTCGGGCCAGACCGACCAGGCGATCACGCGCTACGAGGAGGTCGTCGCGGCTCAACCTGAGAACCCGACGTTCCGATACAACTACGGCGCGCTCCTGCTCCAGGCCGAGCGCTACGACGAGGCCGTCGAGCAGCTGACCGAGGCCACGCGCCTGGCCCCGGACAACTCGGACGCGTTCTACAACCTGGGCGCGGCCTACCAGAACCGGGCCGCGGCGCTCAACGAACGGGCCAACGCCACCGAGGACGTTACCGAGGCCAACGGCCTGATCGACGAGCGGAACACGAACCTCGAGTCGGCGCTCGGCCCGCTCATGCAGGCCCGGACGCTGTCGATGGACACGGCCGACGAGCCCGGCGTGTGCGACGCGCTCTTCCGCGTCTACACCCAGCTCGGCCGGGTCGACGACGCCGAGGGCGTCTCGGAGTGCGCCGGCATCTCGATGAACTAGCGCGCGTTGCCCAGTCCGTCCGTCGTCCGGGACGGGGTGGATCCCGCCCGAACGTCTCGCGGAGCGACCCCACTCCCGACGCACCGGACGACGGACCTCCTGACTCTGGGCTCCCACTCGTTTTCCCCACGGGGGCGTGGTTCGCCGCGCCCCCGCGTCTTTGTTGCCTCCCCCCTCCCGTGACTCCTCCCGACTTCGACCGCGGTGCGGCAGACGCCGACTTCCAGTTCGGCACCCGCGCCGTCCACGCCGGACAGCGGCCCGACCCCTCCACCGGCGCCATCATGACGCCGGTGTACCAGACGAGCACCTACGTCCAGGAAGCGCCGGACGTCCACCAGGGCTACGACTACGCCCGCGTCGGCAACCCCACGCGGACGGCGCTCGAGCAGAACCTGGCCTCGCTCGAAGGGGCCGCCCACGGGGTCGCGTTCGCGTCCGGCGTCGCCGGCATCGACGCCATCCTGCGGCGGCTCCGGCCCGGCGACCACGTCGTGTCTACGAGCGACCTCTACGGCGGGACGTACCGGCTCATGCGCCAGGTCCACGAGCCGATGGGCGTCGACTTCTCGTTCGTCGACCTCAGCACACCGGACGCCCTGGCCGACGCCATGACCGACGCGACCGAGCTGGTCTGGATCGAGACGCCGACGAACCCGCTCTTGCGCATCTACGACGTCGAGGCGCTGGCGGCCGTCGCTCACGACCGCGACGTGAGCGTGGCCGTCGACAACACGTTCGCGAGCCCGTACCTCCAGCAGCCGCTCGCGCTCGGGGCTGACCTCGTGCTCCACTCGACGACGAAGTACCTCGGCGGCCACTCCGACGTCATCGGCGGGGCCGTGCTGACGTC
Source organism: uncultured Bacteroidota bacterium (assembly GCA_963848075.1). GTDB lineage: Bacteria > Bacteroidota > Rhodothermia > Rhodothermales > Rubricoccaceae > Rubrivirga. The sequence goes on along the minus strand of CAWKCB010000004.1, from coordinate 241,921 downwards.
GGACGACGGGTGGGTCGAGCACCTGCGGTTCCAGATCAAGGCCGTCGGCGCGGCGCCCGGCCCGCTCGACTGCTTCCTGCTCCTGCGCTCGACCAAGACGCTCCACCTGCGGATGGAGCGCCACTGCGCCAACGCCCGCACCGTCGCCGACTTCCTGCGCGGCCACGACGCCGTCGGCCGGGTGCTGTACCCGGGCTTCGAGGACCACCCCGGCCACGACGTCGCGGCCCGCCAGATGCGCGACTTCGGCGGCATGGTCTCGCTCGTCCTGGCCGACGACACGGTCGAGACGGCCGTCCGCTTTATGCAGTCGACCCGGCTGTTCGCGCTGGCCGAGAGCCTGGGCGGCGTCGAGAGCCTGGTCTCGCACCCGGCCTCGATGACGCACGGCTCGATCCCCGCCGACGTCCGCCGCGCGGCCGGCCTGCCCGACGGGTTGGTCCGCCTGAGCGTCGGCGTGGAGGACGAGGGCGACCTCGTCGCCGACCTCGACCGGGCGCTCGCGGCCATCGGCGAGCCGGCGCTCGCGGGCTGACGCCCGGGCGGGACCGGACCCGAGCCGTGCGGAGATCGCGGGCAGGAGGCCACCGACCGGCTTCTTTATGTTCCGGTCATTCCGCCCGCGCTCACGTGTCGTCGTCCCCCGCCCCGCCCCGTCACGCCGCCGCCCCGGCGACGCCCGAGCCCCCGGCGGTCGCCAAGCGGCGGATCAACGACATCCTGCTGGGCCGGTTCGAGCGGTGGGCGCTGCCCCGGATGGCCGCCCGACTGCCCCGCTGGGTGACGCCCGACGGGCTGACGGCGATCGCGCTCGGCGGGGCCCTCCTCTCGGCCGTCGCCTACGGGCTCGCGGGCTCGGACCTGGCGTGGCTCCACGTCGCCTCGTTGGGCCTGGTGATCCACTGGTGGGGCGACAGCCTGGACGGGACGCTGGCGCGCGTCCGCCAGATTCGGCGCGAGAAGTACGGGTTCTTCGTCGACCACCAGTGCGACGCGATCTCGACGGTGGCCCTGTGCATTGGGCTGGGCGCGGGCGGGCTGTTGCAGATGGAGATCGCGCTCGCCGTCTGCGTCGGCGTGCTGATGCTGATGCTGCTCGTCAACATGGTGACGATCGCGCGGGGCGTGTTCAAGATCTCGTTCGGCAGCGTCGGGCCGACGGAGCTGCGGGCGATCGCGATCGCGTTCAACACGCTGGCGTGGGCCGTCGGGCCCCAGTCGTTCGCCGCGTTCGGGCGGACGTGGTCGGCGTTCGACGGGATCGGGCTGGTCTCGGTCGCGCTGCTCGCCGGGTTCTACCTCGTGTCCGTCACCCAGGAGACGAGGCTCATCGCCCGCCTCGACCCGACGCCGCCGCCCGGCGAGGACGGCATCCCCTACGACCCGACCGGCCAGGGCCGAGCGGACGGGTAAGCACGGGCGGGGTGCCGGCGGCACGGCTGGCGCTTAGGGAGGGGGACGTGGGAGAGCCGTCCCGTGCGCGACCGTCAGATCTCGTACTGGGCTCAGGATCGGAGAGAGTGGTGTATCGTGGCGCAACTCACGAATTCACTACGCTTGACCCACACACTCCGTCGTCTCCGAACGGTGGCCCTCGTTTGGGTGGTGGGCGCTGGGGCTGCCGGCTGTGGCCCCTCCGACGACCCCGCGGCCGGGCGTTCCACGGCGACGGCCGTCGCGACCACTCCGGACTCGGCCTCCGCGGGCACCGCGCTCGCCTTCCCACCCCGGTTCGAGACGTTCACGGTGGCCGACGGCCTCCCCTCGAACAACGTCCGCGGCCTGCTCCAGGACCGCCAGGGCTTCCTGTGGGCAGCAACGGGCGACGGCCTCAGCCGCTTCGACGGAGTCACGTTCACCGAGTACCACCACGACCCGGCCGACCCGGCCAGCCTCGGTGACAACGTGACGAGGCCCTTGTTCGAGGGTCGCGACGGCCAGATCTGGGTCGGGACCGCGAGCGGGCTCGACCGCTACGACCCGGCCACCGAGACGTTCGCCCACGTCCGCCACGACTCCGACGACCCGGAGAGCCTGGGGGACGGCGCGGTGACCGCCTTGGCGGAGGACGCCGGCGGGACGCTCTGGGTCGGCACGTGGGGCAGCGGGCTCCACCGCTACGACGCCGCGACCGGGACGTTCGCCCACGTCCGCCACGACCCCGACGACCCGGAGAGCCTGTTCCACGACAACGTGTACGCGCTCGCGGTCGCGCCCAGCGGCGTGCTCTGGGTCGGCACGGCGACGGGGATCAACCGGATCGACCCGGCGGGGCCGGGCGCCGGGACGCCGTCGCGCGTGGACATCGACGTGAGCCCGTTCGGAGGGGCGGGCTACGTCACCGGCTACGCGCTCTGCCTCGACCGGTCGGGCGACCTGTGGATCGGGACGTACGGGCGGGGGCTGGTCCGCTACGACACCGATACGGGCGAGACGCGGAACTACCCGGCCGGGCCGGGCGGCCTGGGCCACTCGTGGGTCCTGTCGATCACCGAGGACCGCGCCGGGACGCTCTGGGTCGGGACCGACGGCGGCGGGCTCCACCGCTACGACGCCGACCGCGACGCCTTCGAGCGGTTCGCCCACGACCCCGCCGACGCCACGAGCCTGGCCGACGACCGCGTGCTGTCCCTCGCCGAGGACCGCGAGGGCGTGCTCTGGGTGGGCACGGGCCGAGGCCTGAGCCGGCGGCTGCCGCTCTCGCGCGTCGTGGCCCAGGAGCGCCACCGGCCCGGCGACCCGCGGAGCCTGAGCGCCGACGACGTGACCGCCTTCGTCGAGGACGCGGGGGGCGCGCTGTGGGTGGGGACCGACGGCGGCGGCCTCAACCGCCGAGACTCCGCCACGGGATCGTTCGAGCGCGTCCCGCTGCCGGGCTCCCTGGCCCGCGAGCGAGACGCCGCCACCATCCTTTCGCTCGCCGCGACGCCCGACGGGTCCGTCTGGGTGAGCACCTACGACGGCTTGTTCCGGCGCCGCGGGTCCGGCGCGTTCGAGCCGTTCGTCGTCGCGGACTCAACGGGGGCCCCTTTCGACCGGGTCCTGTCGGGACCGCTCGCCGTCGGCACGCCAGGGCGGCTCTGGGCCGGGACGCAGTTCGGGCTCTACGACGTGGACGTGGAGTCGGGCCGCGCCTTGCGGTACCGTCCGGCCCCCCTGGACCCGGCGAGCAACGTCGCTCAGTCGGTGTTCTCGCTACTCTCGGAGCCCGACGGGACCCTGTGGCTCGGCGGGGAGCCGACGACGCTCTACCGCTTCGACCCCGAGGCCACCACCTTCACCAACGTCCGCACGGCCCCCGGGGGCCGCGCGCCAGCGGGGGCCGTGTCGGCCCTGCTACGCGCGTGGAGCGGCGCGCTCTGGGTGGGCACCGCCAGCGGGCTGGAACGGATGGGCCCCGACGGAGGCTGGCGCCGCTACGGGCGCGCGGACGGCCTGCCCAACACGTCCGTCCACGGGCTCGTCGAGGACCCCGCCGGACACGTCTGGGCCGCCACCAACCGCGGCCTCTCGCGGCTCGACCCGGAGGCGGGCACCTTCCAGAGCTGGAGCGCCCGCGACGGCCTCCAGGGCGACGTCTCGAACGAGGGGGCCGTCTACCAGAGCCCGCGCACCGGAACGGTCTACGTCGGCGGCGACCACGGCTACGACGCCTTCGACCCGCTGGCGATCCGCGCCGAGCCGCCGCCGCCGCCGCCCGTCCTGACGGGCCTCTGGCTGTCGGGCGAGCCGGTCCGTATCGGCGCCGAGGGATCGCCGCTGGGCCGCGCCCTCCCGATGACGGACGCGCTCCGGCTCCGGTACGCCGACCGCGTCGTGACCTTCACGTTCGCCTCGCTCGACTTCTCGGCGCCGGCCTCGCAGCAGTACGCCGTGCGCCTCGACGGCTTCGACGACGACTGGCGCGCGGTCGGCGGGCAGCGCGAGGCCACGTTCACCAACCTTAGTCCGGGGACCTACACGTTCCGTGTGCGGGCCGCGGGCCGCGACGGCGTCTGGGGCGGCGAGACCGCGCTCGCCGTGACCGTCGTCCCGCCGTGGTGGCGGACGTGGTGGGCGTTCCTCGGCTACGCCCTCGTCGCTGGCGGGGCGCTGGCCGCGCTCTACCGGACCCGGCAGGACCGCTTGCGCCTCCGGCACCGAGTGGAGATCGAGCACCTCGAAGCGGAAAAGCTCCGGGACCTCGACCGCGCCAAGAGCCACTTTTTCGCCAACGTCAGCCACGAGTTCCGGACGCCGCTCACGCTGACGCTCGGCCCCCTCGACGACGTGTTGGCCGGCGAGTACGGGCCGGTCCCGGCCGAGGCCACAGGCCCGCTCGCGCTCGCGCGCCGGAGCGCCGGCCGCGTGCTCGGCCTGATCGGGCAGATCCTCGACCTGTCGCGGCTCGAAGCCGGGAGTGCCCCGTTCCGCGCTCGCCGCCTCGACTTGGCGGCGTTCGCCCGGTCGCAGGCCGAGGCGTTCGGCGCGCTCGCGGCGCACCGCCGCATCGCGCTGAGCGTGGACGTGCCCGACGCCCCGGTCGAGATCTGGGCCGACCCCGCGCACCTGGGGACGGTCGTGTCGAACGTGCTCTCGAACGCGCTCAAGTTCACGCCGGAGGGGGGACGAGTCGCCGTGACCGTCGGGGCCATCGCGGGTGCGGCGTCTGTGTCGGTCCGAGACACCGGGCCCGGCATCGCGGCGGCCGACCTCCCCCACGTGTTCGACCGCTTCTACCAGGTCGGCGGGGTGCGGGGACCGGGCCAGCCGCTCGGCACCGGGATCGGGCTCGCGCTCGCCCACGACCTCGCGCGGCTCCACGGCGGCACGCTCACCGCCGAGAGCGAGACCGCCGAGGCCAACGGCGCGCCGTCCGGCAGCACCTTCACGCTCGCGCTCCCGCTCGGCCGCGCCCACCTCGGGGACCATCAGGTCGAGGACGCCCCGTGGGACGGCGCCGTCGCCCCGACGGCGCGCGCCCCTGACGCGCCGGCCGTGGACGAGCGGGCCGCCGACGAAACCGACGACGACGCGACGACGGTCCTGGTTGCCGACGACCACGCCGACATCCGGGCGTACCTCCGCCGCCACCTCGAAGCCGCCGGCTACCGCGTCGCCGAGGCCGAGGACGGCCAGGCGGCCCTCGACCGCATAAGGGAGCGCCTCCCGGACCTCGTCGTCTCGGACGTGATGATGCCGCGGCTCGACGGGCTCGGCTTGTGCCGCGCGCTCCGCGCCGACCCCGAGACGGACTTCGTGCCCGTGCTGCTCCTCACGGCCAAGGCCGCCCCCGAGGACCGCCTCGACGGGCTCGCCGAGCTCTGCGACGACTACCTCACCAAGCCGTTCGACGTCCGCGAGCTGGTCGCCCGCGTCGGCAACATCATCGCGCTCCGCCAGCGGCTCCGGGACCGCTTCGGCGGTGACGGCGTGACCGGCGGGCCGGCGGCGATCCGCGACCTCCCCCTCTCGGCCGACGCCGCCTTCGTCGCGGCCGTCCGCGCGGCCATCGACGGGCAACTCACCGATGAGACGTTCAACGTCGCCGCGCTGGCGGAGGCCGTCGGCCAGAGCCGGAGCACCCTGCTTCGGCGGACGTCGGACCTGATGGACGCCGCGCCGAGCGACCTCCTCCGGACGGCGCGCCTCGACCGGGCCGCGCGCCTGCTGGCGGCTCGGGCGGGGACCGTCAGCGAGGTCGCCTACGGGGTCGGCTTCAAGAGCGTCGCCCACTTCTCGAACGCCTTCCTCGCCCACACGGGGTCCCGCCCCTCGGCCTACGCCGACGCGGAGCGGTAGTCGGCATCCGGCTCTGGGGGGTGTCCAGCGGGGGCCGCGACGCGAGCTCCCGCGCCCTGAGCTCCGGACCGGGCCCATGCCGGGCCCGGACGCTCCACCCGTGGTCGGCGGAGAGCGTCCCAGCTCTGGAGGAGACGCCGGGGTCGAGTTGAGTCGAGGTCGCAGCGCGATGCGTCTGTGACGCATGCCCCCAATCCGCAACGGTTTGGACCCCCGTCGCAACGGCGGGGCACGACGGCCACTGGAGGTTTTCGACGTCGCCACTCGGCCCCGTCGCACTCCGTGACGGCCGGCCGGGAGGGCGGAGCGCCACTGTGGTGGGGGCGCTCCGCTCGCGGCGGCCCCTCCCTGCTCTCATGCCACAGACCTCCGTGCCCCGCGTGCTCATCGCCGACGACGACCGCGAGATGCGGGCCTACATCCGCCACAGCCTGCGCGGGTCGGCCCACGTCTCCGAGGCCGCCGACGGAGCCGAGGCCCTCCACCTCGCCCACCAAGCCCCGCCCGACCTCGTCATCGCCGACGTCCGGATGCCGGGCCTCGACGGCCACGCGCTCTGCGCCGCGCTCCACGCCGACGCCGCCACCTCCGACGTGCCGGTCCTGCTCGTCAGCGGCGAGCCGCGCCGGGAGTCGGGCTGCGCCGACGGGTTCCTCGCCAAGCCCTTCAACGCGGCCGGGCTCCGCGCCGCCGTCGCGCGGCTGCTGCCGCGCTAGCCCGCCACGACCGCCTCTCCGCTCCTCCCCCTCATGGCCCGCCTTCTCGTCCTGCTCCTGCTGAGTTCCGCGTCCGCCGCGATGGCCCAGCCGCACGGCCAGCTCGGGCACGTCCAGCCGTTCGACGGCTGTCCCGGCGCCACGAAGACGGACGCGCCCTCAGCGTTCGCCGGCGAGACCGATGTCTCGCCGGCCACGACGTGGGCAGCCGGCGTCGTGACCCGGGTCTACGCCGACCTCGCCGCCGGTCGGCTGGCGGCCGTCGCCGCTGTGCTCGACGATCACGTGATGTGGGTGGACGGCGCCGACCGGCTCGTCGGTCGCGCCGCCGTCGCGGCCCGGCTTGCGGCCCTCGCCGACGGACCGCCCCAGACCTTCGCCGCCGAGCGCCCAGGCCTCGTCGTGGCGACCGGACGTGCCGCCAATGGCTGGGCCGTGCGGACGGTCTGGCGGCTCGTCGACGGCCACGTCACCGGCATCGAACGGTCCCCAGCCACCGACCTCTAGCTCCGTCTCCCCCGCTCACCAGACTCCCCGACCCATGATCCGCCTCTCGCTCCCTCCCACTCCCACGACCATGACCCGCCTCCTCCTTCTCGCCCTCACGCTCCTGCTGGCGGCACCGCTCGCGCTGGCGCAGCGGATGCCCGTCACCACGACCTCCGACGCCGCGCGCGCCGAGTTCATGCTGGGCGTCACCGCCCTCGGCCACGTCAACAACGCGGCGGCCGTCGTGCACTTCGACGCCGCCCTCGCCGCCGACCCGTCGTTCGCCCAGGCCCACCTGTACCGCGCCGTGGCGACGGGCGAGGACCGCGACGAGCACCTGCGCCTGGCTGCCGCCGGCCGCGCCTCCGACGGCGAGCGCCAGCTGGCCGAGTCCTACGTCGCAGGTCGCGACGGCGACGGCGACCGCGAGCTGACGCTCCTGACCGGCCTCGCCGAGCAGTTCCCGGATGACCCGGTGCTGTGGCTCTGGCTCGCCAACACGCAGACGGGCAACGGCGACTCGGCCGCCGGCGCCACCGCCGCGCGGCGCGGGATCGCCGCCGACCCGTCGTTCGCACCGCTCTACAACACGCTGGGCTACGCCGAGATGGCGCGGGACGACATGGCCGCCGCCGAGACCGCCTTCCGCGACTACGTCCGCCTGGCGCCCGACGAGGCCAACCCGTACGACTCCTACGGCGAGTTCCTGCTGAACGCCGGCCGCCTCGACGAGGCCGAGGCGCAGTACGAGCGGGCGCTCACCAAGAACGCGGCCTACGACCCCGACCGCGTCGGCCTCGCCCGCGTCGGGATCGCCAAGAGCGACCTGCGCTTCGAGCAGGCCGTCGCCGCCGGGGACGCCGACGCCATCGCCGCGCTCTACGTCCGCAACGCGGTCATCCTACCGCCGGACAGCCCGCCGATCCAGGGTCGCGACGCCATCCGCGACTACATGGCCGGCCTCGTTGCCTCGGGCATCCGGGGCGTGGACATCGAGACCGTCGAGGTGATCCGCTTCGACGACGTCGCCATCGAGCGTGCCGACCTGACGATCACGCTCCCCGGCGGGGCCGTCGAGCACGGCAAGTCGCTCGTGGTCTGGGCGTTGGTAGACGGCGAGTGGCTCTACGTCCGCGACATGTGGAGCATGAACGCGCCGGCCGACATCGCCAGCCATTGACCGCCCCGCTCTCAGAGGTCCGTCCACGTCCCCGAGGCGGCACGGGGCGGACCTGATGGGCGGGATGGTCTCGCTCCCATGATTCTCTCTCCAACCTCACGGCCCATGGACACGCTCACCGTTCCCCGCCCCGCCCTCGTCGCCGTCCTCGCGCTCGCGTGGCTGGCGCCGCCCGCCACCGCCCAGGACGCCCCGATCTACGACGAGGGCTCCGTGTGGGCCATCAGCTACGTCCGCACCGAGCCCGGCCAGTTCGACAACTACATGGAGAACCTGAGCCAGGTATGGAGGCGGAGCCTCGACATGGCCCAGGAGCGCGGCTACATCCGGTCCTACCGGATCCTCTCCGGCCAGCCGAGCGACCGCGACGACTGGGACCTCATGCTCCTCGTCGAGTACCCGAACATGGCCGCGCTCGACGACGGCGAGGCGAAGTACGCGCCGATCCGCCAGGCGGTGATCGGGTCGCTCGTGCAGACGAACGAGGCCGACCGCGAGCGGGGCGTGCTCCGCGAGATCGTCGGCGGCAAGCTGGCCCGCGAGCTCGTCTTCAAGGAGTAGCGCCGGCCCGCCCGGACGGCACGGGCGGGACCAAATGACGGGGCGGTCGGACTGCCTCGCCTCATCACTCTAACCCGCCACTGCCGCCCGTGCTGGAGCGGAGTGGCCCCTCACGTCACTTCCACGACCACCCTACACACCCCTCACTCCGATGAACCGCTCCTTTCTGCTCGCCTCGCTCGTCCTCGTCGCGCCGCCGTTCGCGGGCTGCCAACCCGCCGAGTCCGCCGACGCGCCCGACGTCGCGCCCGCTGTCACGACTGAGACGGCCGTCAACATCGCCGCCGACCGCGCGGCCATCGAGGCGATGACGGTGCGCTACCAGGCCGCCGCGCGCGCCGGCGACGCCGCCGCCATCCAGGCGCTCCACGCCGACGACGCCGTGCTCCACCCGCCCACCGAGCCGGCCGCTCGCGGCCGGGCCGACGTGGACGCCTACCTCGCCGCCAGCCACGCCGAGCCCTCCCAAGCGACGACGTTCACCTCCGCCGACGTCGTCGTCTCGGACGACGGCCGCCTAGCCTACGAAGTCGGCACGGCCGTCTGGCCGGACGGTCCGGGCAAATACCTCACCGTCTACCGCAAGACCGCCGACGGCTGGCGCATCGTGGCCGACTCGTGGAGCGAGGACGCCCTGCCGACGACCGCGGACTGATCGCCCACCAGCGGCGCTCTCGCGGAGTGCCGTCCCGGTCGCCCTTGGCAACGCCCTGCGCACGCGTGGGTCCGGCGCCGGCGGCCTCCGACGGGGGCTCGCTTGGAGCGCCGCCCTCCACCTCCCCACCCGAAGAAGCAAACCCATGAGCACGCCCGAAACCTTCCACCTCCGGCCGGACGTCGAAAACGCCTACGGCTACACGCACGCCGTCAAGGTCGGCGCCGACGTCAAGGTCTCCGGCGCGGTCAGCATGGACGACGAGGGGACCGCGACGGTGACCTGGCGCAGCAGATGCGGAACGTCTACGCCGACCTCCGCCGCGTCCTGGACCACTGCGGCTGCACGTTCGACGACGTGATCGTCGAGAACATCTCCACGACGGACATGGCCGGGTTCCTCGGTGCGGCCGAGTACCGGTCCACGGTCTAGACGACGCAGTTCCCGACCGGGAGCTGGACCGAGGTCAAGGGGCTGGCTCTGCCCGAGTTCCTGATCGAGATCGAGCTCGAGGCGCACAAGGCTAGGTCGTGAGCGGGGCCTTCTGACCTCCGCCCTCCCGCTCTCTTCATCACCCCCTCCACCTCGGCGTCGGGCATCCGGCTCGCCGCCTTCTCTCACCCACAGACAACGAGGATATCCCCATGGGACTGAATCTGCACGAATCCCAGACCGTCGTCGTCACCGGCTGTAGCTCCGGCTTCGGCTTCGACCTCGCCCTGGCGGTCGCCCGCCGCGGCGACCGCGTCGCCGCCACCATGCGCGCGCCCGGCGGCAAGAACGCCGAGCCCGCCGGCGCCCTCCGCGACCTCGCAGACGCAGAGGGGCTCGACCTCCGGGTGCTCGACCTCGACGTGACCTCCGACGCCTCCGTCGACGCCGCTGCACGGGCCGTCCTCGACGCGTGGGGCGCGCCGGACGCCGTCGTCAACAACGCCGGGCAGATGTTCGGCGGCATCACCGAGGCGTTCACGCCGGCCGAGGTGGCCCACCAACTCGACGTCAACGTCGTCGGTGTCCACCGCGTGACGCGGGCGTTCCTTCCTTCGATGCGCGAGCGCGGCGCGGGGCTGTTCCTCAACGTGACCTCGATCGCGGGGCGGCTCGGCTGCCCGTTCTTCGCCGTCTACCAGGCCAGCAAGTGGGCGCTCGAGGGGTACTCGCTGGCGCTCCGGGGCGAGCTCGCCTCGCTCGGCGTGGACGTGGTCGTCGTCGAGCCGGGGCCGTTCACGACGGAGCTGTTCCCGAACCTCGTGGCGCCTGGCGACGCCGACGACCGCGCGGCGACGTATCCAGCGCCGGTCCACCGAGCGCTCGAGGGCATGGGCGCGACGTTCGAGGGCCTGTTCGAGAGCCCCGAGGTCCCGACCGATCCGGCGCTCGTCGTCGACCGGATGGCGGCGCTCGTGGCGATGGCGCCCGGCACGCGCCCGTTCCGCACGGTCGTCGGCGTGGACTTGGGCGTGGCCGCGCTCAACGAGGCGACGGCGCCCTTCGACGCCGCCGTGCTCGACGCGCTCGGCGTGGCCGACTTCGCCACGCTGTCGACGGGCGCCGGCGGCGACGGGGCGGCCGGGCACGCGACGCTCGGCGGCGACGCCGTCACGTTCGAGTTCGAGCAGGCGGCGACCGGGCCGGGCCGCTTCGCCGGCACGTTCACGCTCTCCGGCGTGGTCTCCGACGCGGGGACGACCGAGGACGTCCTCGACGTGTCGAGCCCCGAGGGCGCCTCGCCGCTCGTCGCCACGTTCCGCCGGACGGTCACGGGCGAGCGCGGCACGCTCGTCCTGGTCGGGGACGCGACCGTCGACCTCGCCGACCCGGCCGCGGCGCCCGTCGCCGGGACGTGGCGCGTCGACAGCGGGACGGGCGACTACGCGGGCCGCACCGGCTCGGGTGAGATCATGGGCACGGCCGACTTCGCGCGGTCCCAGCCACGCGGGACCCTCCGCTACGACGGCGCGCTCTGGACGGACGCGTGAGCGACGCCGCCCCCCGCCTGTCGCGCGGGCTGACGCTCATTCCTGCGGCCGCCATCGTCGTCGCCATCGTCATAGGCACGGGCGTCTTCGTCAAGGCCCGCGTGATGACGTGCAACGTCGGCTCGCCGGGCGGGGTGCTGGCCGTCTACGGCGTGGCGGGCGTGCTGACGCTGTTCGGCGCCCTCGCCTACGCCGAGTTGGCGGCGATGATGCCGCGCGCGGGAGGCGCCTACAACTACCTCGGCTCCGCGTTCGGCCGCCGCTGGGCGTTCCTCTACGGCTGGATGGAGACGTTCATCGGGAACGGCGCCGGCCTCGCCGCTCTCGGCATCCTGTTCGTCGTCTTCCTGAACGACCTCGTCGGCGGGACGCTGCCTGCGTGGGCGGTCGGGCTGCTCCCGGCCGTCGTGCTCGGCGTCGTGACGGTGCTCAACCTGGCGTCGGTCCGCGCCTCGGGGCACCTCGCGACGGCGCTGACCGCGGCGAAGGTGGCGCTCGTGCTCGGCATCGGCGTCGGCGCGTTCGTGCGGGGCGACGGCTCGTGGGGCCACTTCGCGCAGTCGGGCGCGTCCGCGTCGTGCGCCGACGTGCCGGCAAGCGCGCGGTTCGGCGTGGCGGGCTTCGGCGCGGCGATGATCGGCGCGCTGTGGAGCTACAACGGGTGGCAGTACATGGTCGGCGTGGCCGGGGAAGTCCGGCGGCCGTCGTGGACGCTCCCACGCGCGCTCGTCGGCGCGACCGTGCTCATCGTCGTGCTGTACCTGCTCGTCAACGCGGCGTACTTCTACGTGCTCGCGCCCGAGGCCGTGGCGAGCGTGTCGACAGCGTCGTCGGTCGCGCGCGAGGTGGCGGTCCGCTCTCTCGGTGCCGGGGCCGCGACGGCGATGGCGGCCGGCCTGGTGCTGTCCACGTTCGGCACGCTCTACACCTCCATCCTGACGGTCTCGCGCGTGCCCTTCGCGATGGCGAGCGACCGCCTCCTGCCCGCCGCGTTCGCGCGCGTCACCCCCCAGGCGCGCGTCCCTCGCAACGCGGTCCTGCTGACCGGGGCGCTCGGGGTCCTGTTCTCGGCCTCGAGCACGTTCGACGTCCTGACCGACCTGTTCGTCTTCGCCACGCTGCTGTTCCAGGCGCTCACCGTCGCGGCTGTGTTCGCGTTGCGACGGACGCAGCCCGACGCCGAGCGGCCGGTGCGCACGTGGGGCTACCCGGTCGTGCCCGCGCTCTACCTGCTGGCCGTCGGGTTCCTCCTCGTCAACACGATCGTCGCGACGCCAGGGCGCGCCATCGCGGGGCTGGGCCTGATCGCGCTCGGCCTGCCGGTCCACGCCTTCTACGCCCGCCGCTTGCCGCCCGACGACCCGGCCGACTGGTTCGGCGGTGAGCCGGCCGTCGAGGCCAAGGTGCCCGCCAAGGTCCGTCGCCCTGCACCCGAACCCGTCGCCTGATGCCGATGCTCCCCGCCCTCACCGCCAGCCGCCCGCTCCGCCTCGCCCTCGTCACGGCGATGTACGTCGCGCAGGGCATCCAGTACGGGCTGCTGATCGTCGCCGTCCCGGCCTACCTCGCCGCGCAGGGCGCCCCGCCGGGCGCCATCGGCGGCTTCATCAGCGCGGCCGTGCTGCCGTGGACGCTGAAGCTGCTCTACGCCCCGCTCATGGAGCGCTACACGTTCCTTGCGATGGGGCGCCGCCGCCCATGGATCGTCGTCGGGACGCTCGGGGCCGCCGGGGGCTACGCCGCGATGACGCTCGTGCCAGACCCGCTCGCGAACCTCGGCCTGTTGACGACGGTGATGATCGGCGGGAGCCTGTTCCTCGCCCTCCAGGACATCGCCACCGACGCGCTCACGATCGACGTGGTGCCCCTCGACGAGCAGCCGTTCGCGAACGGGCTGATGTGGGGCGGCAAGGTGTTCGGCATCGCCGGGACGGCGGCGGGCGGGGCGTGGCTGCTCGGGTCCGTCGGGCTCTCCGGAACGCTCGCGGTGGCCGCGGCGGCGACGCTCGCGTTCGTGGGGCTCCCGCTCGTCGTCCGCGAGCGCCCCGGCGAGCGGCTGCTGCCGTGGACGGTGGGCGCGGCGTCGCCCGAGGCGCGGGCGCTCCAGCCCGACGGCTGGCGCCAGATCGGGCGGAGCCTCCGCCGCGTCGCGGTCCTCCCGGCGAGCCTGCTCGTCGCCGCCGCCGGCTTCGCCCTGCTCCTTCACCAGGGCCTGTTCGACGCCTACGGCCCCGTGTTCGCGGTGCAGCACCTCGGGTGGACCGACACGGCGTTCTCGAACGCGAAGGCCCTCGGCACGCTCGTCGGCGGCGTCGTCGGGATGCTCGGCGGCGGCCTGCTCGTGCGGTGGCTGGGGCGGGCGGAGGCCGTCCGCGCGGCCCTGCTCGCGCTCGTCGTCGTAGCTGTGGCGATGGCGCTCGCGGCGCCGTTCTGGTCGGTGGCCCTCGTCGTGGAGGCGTACCTGCTGCTCTGGATGACGGCGCAGACGCTCGCCACCATCGCGTTTTTCGCGACGTGCATGGCGCTGTGCTGGAAGCCCGTCGCGGCCGTCCAGTTCGCCCTCTTCATGGCGCTCGCGAATGTCGGGCTAGTGATGGGCTCGGCGCTGATGGGGCCGCTCGTGGCCACGCTGACGCCTCCTCAGATGTTCGGGGCGATGGCGGTCGTGCCGGTGGTGACCGCCGTCCTGCTGCTGCGCGTGGACGTGGCGGCGCACGTTGCGCACGTGGCGGCGCTCGACGCGGGTCTCCCGCTCGCAGCCGTCCGTGGCGCCTCGCCCCGGCCCACCCCCCTCGACGCCGTCGCGGCGCCTCCATGACCCTCACCGCGGTCAGATGGGAGGCGGGTGCACACCCCCCTCGGGCGGAGGCCGTCCGCGAGCAGGACGGGGCCTCCGTCGGGCTACAGGAACTCTGCCTGCCCGCTCATCTCATCGGCACGGACCGTCCGTGCGAGCCGAACGAGACCGCGGACGAGGTCGCCGACGGCCGCGCCTTGTCGTGCATAGACGATGCCTGCGTGCTCCCGACCCGCAGCCGCGAGCCGGAGAAAGTCGGCGTCCTGGCTGAACACCACACGCCCGTCCCGGTGCGCCCTAGCGAGATGGGCCTTATGAGTCCCCGAGCGCGCCCGTCTCGGCGACCGTCGCGACATCGATTCCCCGGCGCCGGAGCCCGTCGACCACGGCCCGGGATATGTGTTCATCCGTGTAGTAGCGAATCACGCGCTCGGGCGGAGGCGTTCCGCGAACGCGGCCTCTCCTCGGCGTCCACCACGGAGCGATGATCGTGGTAGTACGCCAACGCCGCGTGGATGTCGCCGAGCGAGAGGTCGTGGGCAGTCGCGATCTCGTCTACGCTCAGGCCCTGCCGCTCGTGCCAGTCGGCCACGTGGTGGACGGTGATCCGACGCCCTGCGATCCGGGGCCTGCCGCCGCAGATGCCGGGCGTGATGTCGATGTGCTGGTCGAGGACAGTCATGGGGGTGGGGGTCTTCGCGGGTCAGTACGCGAGGCCGTCCCGGCGGGTCCGGCGTGCGGGTGGACGCACGAGGTCCCACAGAGTCGGAGGCGCGCGCTTACCGCATCCGGTGGCGTTCGATGGGGTGCGCGCGCGTCCCTCTCCACCTCGGTGGCTCCGTCGACCGCCTCGCCACCGCCGCCGCCCGCGAGCTGAACGGGGCCTCCGTCGAGATCGAGGTCCTGCTCGTGGGCGTCGGCGTTGGCTCCCAGATGAGGGGCGGCGGCAGACCCGGAGCGACTCGCAGGGGCTCGTGGGTGGGGACGTTGAAGTCCCCTCTTTCCATTGCGAAACCGCTCGGTGAGTTCCGACGGTCCCCGGTCAGCTCCGGTCGGGGAACTTCGGCGGCTCCACGCCGAGCGCGCGGAGGTAGACGTAGCCCTCGCCCCGGTGGTGCGTCTCGTTGTCGATGGCGTAGAGGACCTGCCAGTGGCCGGGCCCCTCCCACTGCCCGAAGGCCGTGTGCACCTCCTGGAACCGCTCGGGCGCCAGCGTCGGCCAGACCGCGTCGAGATCGGCCGTGGCCTCGTCCCACCGCTCGAGCGCGTCGGCGCGCGAGGTGGGCGCCGACGGACGGTGGTCCCCCCACTCGCCCGTCGCCACGCCGCGCGCGATGGGGACGGCCATGCTGAGCAGCTCGGCCACCATCTCGGCGAACGGGCGCATCCCGCCGATCGAGAACGTGGTGAACGCCTCGTCGTCGGGGAAGGCCTCGATGACGCGCCGGGTCAGGCGGCGGTGGCCCTGCCAGTGGTCGAGGAGCTGGTCGGGGGAGAGAAAGTGGGCGTCGGAAGTCATGTGACTGCGGAGGTTGGAAGTGGAGGAAGGTGGCGAGTGTGGACGCCACCGGTGCGTCATCTGTGCAGGGCTTGTGTGTGCGACGACGGCCGGCCCCCTCTCGTCCCACGTCCCGGGCGGATCCCCGGGTGCCCTTCCGGGGTGTCCCCCTCCTTCGCCGACTGCCCATGCCCTCCCTCCCCGACTCGTTCCGCCTCGACGGCCGCATCGCCCTCGTTACCGGCGCCTCGCGAGGGATCGGCGAGGCGATGGCCCGAGCGCTCGCCGCCGCTGGCGCCCACGTCGTGGTGACCAGCCGCAAGCAGGACGCCGTCGACGCCGTCGCGGCCTCGATCCGCGAGGACGGCGGCCAGGCAACCGGCCGCGCGCTCCACGTCGGCCACGCGGACGAGCTGGCGGACGCCGTCGCCGAGATCGCCGAGGCGCAGGGCGGGCTCCACGTGTTGGTCAACAACGCGGCCACGAACCCGGTCTACGGGCCGGTCGAGGAGACCGACGAGCGGGCGTTCGACCAGATCCTGGGCGTCAACCTCAAGGGGCCGTTCCTGCTGGCGACCGCGGCCCTCCCCCACCTGTCCAAGGACGGCGGCTCCATCGTCAACGTGTCGAGCATCGGGGGCGTCACGCCCGAGACCGGCCTCGGCATCTACAGCGTCTCGAAGGCCGCACTCCTCTCGTTGACCCAGGTGATGGCGAAAGAGTGGGGCCGCCACGGGGTCCGCGCCAACGCCATCTGCCCAGGCCTGATCCAGACCGACTTTAGCCAGGCGCTGTGGGCCGACGAAAAAACCCTCGACCGCTTTACGCGCAACCTGCCCGCCGGCCGGATCGGCGTCCCCGACGACCTGGCGGGCCTCGCCGTCTTCCTCGCCTCCGACGCCTCGGCCTACTGCACCGGCGGCGTGTTCACGGCCGACGGCGGCTACCTCGTCTCCTGACATGACCGACGCCGACCCCCGCCTCGACGGCCTGCTCGACAACGTCCGCGCCGTCGTCGAGGGCACGCTCGTTCCGCTCGAACCGCTCCTGCTGGCGGGCGACTTCGACGCGCTGATCCCGGCGATGGAGGAGGTCCGCGCGGAGGTCCGCGAGACCGACCTGTGGAACCCGCACCTCGCGGCCGAGCACGGCGGGCTGGGCCTGGGCCTGGACGGGTTCGCCCATGTCAGCGAGGCGCTGGGGCGGTCGCCGCTCGGCCACTACGCGCTCAACTGCCAAGCGCCGGACGCGGGCAACATGGAGCTGCTGGCGGCCCACGCCACCGACCGCCAGCGTGAGGTCTTCCTGGAGCCGCTGGTCCGGGGCGAGGTCCGCTCGTGCTTCGGGATGACCGAACCCGAGCACGCCGGCTCCAACCCGACCGTGATGAGCACGACGGCTCGGCGCGACGGGGACGACTGGGTGATCGACGGCCGCAAGTGGTTTACGACGGCCTTCGACGGCGCCGCCGTCTGCATCGTGATGGCCGTCACCGACCCGGACGCCGAGAGCCGCTACGGCCGCGCGTCCATGCTCATCGTGCCGACCGATACGCCGGGCGTCGAGCACGTCCGCAAGCTGCCGGTGATGGGCGATGAGGGCGCCGGCTGGTTCTCCCATTCCGAGGTCCGGTTCGACAGCGCTCGCGTGCCGGCCGACCACCTGCTCGGGCCCCGCGGTGGTGGGTTCGGGCTGGCACAGGAGCGGTTGGGGCCGGGCCGGATCCACCACTGCATGCGCTGGCTCGGCATCTGCGAGCGCGCCTTCGACGCGATGTGCGCCTACGCCGGCACGCGCGAGCTGGCGCCCGGACGCCCTCTCGCCAGCCGCGAGACGGTCCAGACCTGGATCGCCGAGAGCCGCGCCGAGATCGACGCCGCCCGGCTCTACGTGCTCGACACGGCCCGCCGGATCGCCGCCGCGCCGACCGTCGTCGAGGGCCAGAAGGCGGCGCGCGTCCAGGTCTCGGCCATCAAGTTCTACGTCGCCGGCGTGCTCCAGCGCGTGCTCGACCGGGCGCTCCAAACGCACGGCGGGCTCGGGATGCTCGACGACACGCCCATCGCCTTCTGGTACCGCCACGAGCGCGCCGCCCGCATCTACGACGGGCCCGACGAGGTCCACCGCGGCGTCGTCGCCCGGCAAGAGCTCAAGGCCCGCGGCTTCTCCGTTCCCCGCTGATCCCATGCCCGACGCCCGATTCTCTGACACCGTCGCCGTCGTCACCGGCGCCGCAAGCGGCATCGGCCGCGAGACCGCGCTCGCGCTCGCCCGGGAGGGCGCCCGCGTCATCGTGTCCGACGTCGACGACGAGGGCGGGGCCGAGACGGTCCGCCAGATCGAGGAGGCCGGCGGCCAAGCCGTCTTCCACCGCTGCGACGTGGCCGACGGCGAGGCCGTGGCCGGGCTGATGGACGGCGCCGTCGAGCGGTGGGGCCGCCTCGACGCGGTCGTCAACAACGCGGGCGTCGGCGGCGTCCGCGCGCCGACCGCGAGCTACCCCGACGACGACTGGCAGCGGACGCTGGCGGTCAACGCGGGCGGCGTGTTCTACGGGACCAAGCACGCGCTCCGACACATGACGCCAGCCGGGCGCGGGGCCGTCGTCAACGTGGCGAGCGTGGCCGGGATCGCCGGCTTCCCCGGGTCCGTGGCCTACTGCGCGTCGAAGCACGCCGTCGTCGGGATCACGCGAGCGGCGGCGCTCGAAGTGGCCCGGGCGGGCGTGACCGTCAACGCCGTCTGCCCGGCCTTCACCGACACGGCGATGGTCGACGACCTCCGGCGGGCCGACCCGTCGCTCGGCGGGAAGCTGGCGACCTCGATGCCGGTCGGCCGGATGGGGACCGTCGCCGAGATCGCCGCGGCCATCCTGTTCCTGTGCGGGCCCGACGCCCGCTTCATGACCGGGCTGGCGCTCCCGCTCGACGGCGGCATGACGGCGGGCTGATGCCGACCCTCTCCGTCCGCGGCGCGACACTCTACTACACCGACACCGGAGGCGGCGGCGAGACCGTGGTCCTGGGCCACGGCTACCTGATGACGCACGCGCTCTGGGACCGCGCCGTCCAGCCGCTCGCCGACACGGGCTACCGCGTCGTCCGGGTCGACTGGCGCGGGCAGGGGCGCAGCGAGGCCACGGCCGAGGGCTACGGCCCCTGGGACCTGGCCGACGACCTGCTGGCGCTCCTCTCCGGTCTCGGGGTCGACCAGTTCCACTATGTCGGCCACTCGATGGCGGGCTACGTCGGCTACCGGGCCGCGCTGCGGGCGCCGGAGCGCGTGGCGAGCCTGGTCCAGATTGGGACATCGGCCGCCGCCGAGGGCGGGCTCGCGCTCGTGAAGTACACGGCGCTCCTGTGGGCGCTCCGTCTGTTCGGCTACGGCGCCGTGCTGGGCCAGGTCCTCCCGATCGTGTACGGGCGCTCCTACCTCGACGCGCCGGACCGCGCTTCAGACGTGGCCGAGCAGCGACGGCGCATCCAGACCAACGACCGGCGGGGCGTCTTCCGCGCAGGCCAGGGCATCTTCGGCCGCGACGACGTGTCGGGCCGCCTCGGGGAGATCGCCGCTCCGACGCTGGTCGTCACCGGCGAGACCGACGTGCCGCACCCGCCCGCTCAGGGCCGCGCCGACGCCGAGCGGATCCCGAACGCCGAGTTCGTCCAACTCGACGGCGTCGGCCACACGCCGCCGGAGGAGGCGCCCGACGAGGTCACCCGGCGGGTCCTCGACTGGGTCCGCCGTCACCCGGCCTCCTGATGGCCGCGCTCGACTCCCCGTCCGACGTCCGCGTCCCGCTCGACACCGCCGCCCTCGCCGCCTGGCTGGCCGACGCCCTCCGCCTCGAAGGCACACTCGGCGTCCGCCAGTTCCCGAGCGGGTTCTCGAACCTGACCTACCTCGTGACCGTCGCCGGGCGCGACCTCGTGCTGCGCCGCCCGCCGCCCGGCGCCGACGTCAAGGGCGGCCACGACATGGGCCGCGAGGTGACGCTGTTGACGGCGCTGCACGGCCACGCCCCCGTTCCCGAACCGCTCGGGTTCGAGCCGACCGGCGACGTGCTCGGCGCCCCGTTCTTTGTGATGGAGCGGGTCGAGGGCGTCATCCTGCGCAGCACCACGTCGGCGGCCGACTGGCTCGACGCGACGGCGATGGCGACCGTGGCCGACGCCTTCCTCGACACGTTCGCCGCGCTCCACGCCGTCGACCTCGACGCGGTCGGGCTGGCGGACTTCGGGCGACCGGAGGGCTACGTCCGCCGCCAGATCGACGGGTGGATGCGGCGCTACGACCGCGCCCGCACCGACGACCTGCCGGCCGTCGAGCAGGCATTCGCGTGGCTCGACGCGAACGAGCCGCCCGAGAGCGGCGTCGCCCTGATCCACAACGACTACAAGTACGACAACTTGGTCTTGGACCCGGACCACCTCGGCACCGTCCGCGCCGTCCTGGACTGGGAGTTGGCGACGGTCGGCGACCCGCTGATGGACCTGGGCTCGACGCTGGGCTACTGGATCGAAGCCGACGATCCGCCGGCCCTCAAGGCGCTCGCGCTCAGCCCGACGTGGTGGCCCGGCAACCCGACCCGCGACGAGCTCGTCCGCCGCTACGCCGACGCGACGGGCCGCGACCCCGGCGACGGCGTCGTGTACACCGTCTACGGCCTGCTCAAGCTGGCCGTCATCGCGCAGCAGATCTACGCCCGCTGGCGGGCCGGCCACGCCACCGACCCCCGCTTCGAGGGCCTCATCCACACCGTCCGCGCCTGCGGCGACGCGGCCGTCCGCGCCATCGACCGCGGCCGCCTCTCACGCTGACCATGTCCACGACCGTCCTCGACACCGACCTCCTCGACCGGCTCTCCCAGAAGATCGACGTCGACAAGGTCTTGCGCGGGCTCGACGCGATGCCGGAGGAGCACCTCGCCCGGCTCTTGGCCGCGGCCGACGGGCCCCCGACACCGAAGGAACCGCGCGAGCCGGACCCCGACTTCTACGGCCTGTTCGACCGCCAGCTGACCGACGAGCAGCAGCGCGTCCGGCGCGTCGTCCACGACTTCATGGTCGAGACCGTCGAGCCGGTCGCCAACGGCTACTGGGAGCGGGCCGAGATGCCGTTCGAGCTGGTCCAACCCCTCGCGGCGATGCTGCGCGAAGCGCTGGGCGAGAACCCGGCCGAGCGCTACTGCACCGACCCGTTCCTCGGCGGGCTCGTCAGCCTGGAGGTCCCGCGCGTCGACCCCAGCCTGGGCACGTTTTTGGGCGTCCACTGGGGCCTGTGCCTGATGTCCATCTGGCTGTTCGGCAGCGACGAGCAGAAGGCGCGCTGGCTCGGCCCGCTCGAGCGGTTCGACGAGATCGGGAGCTGGGCGCTCACCGAGCCCGCCCACGGCTCCGACGCCGCCGCCGGCCTGGAGACGACGGCCACGCGGACGGGCGACACTTGGACGATCAACGGCGCCAAAAAGTGGTCCGGCAACGCCACCTTCGCCGACGTCACCGTGATCTGGGCCAAGGACGCCGCCGACGGTGAGGTCAAGGGGTTCCTGGTCGAGAAGGGCACGCCCGGCTTCGAGGTCACCAAGCTGGAGGGCAAGATCGCCAAGCGGGCCGTCCAGAACGTCGACATCCGCCTCGACGGCGTCGAGGTGCCCGAGGCGAGCCGGCTGCCGGGCGTCCGGTCGTTCCGCGACGTGGCCGGCCAGCTCGCGACGGCCCGAGCCGGCGTCGCCTGGGAGGCCGCCGGCATGGCGATGGGGATCTACGAGCACACGCACCGCTACTGCACCCGGCGCGTCCAGTTCGGCAAGCCGATCGCCAGCTTCCAACTGGTGCAAGAGGGACTGGTGCGGATGCTGGGCAATGTGGTCGCCGTCCAGGCGATGGTGCTCGGGCTCGGCCACGCCTACGACGAACCGCACCGGCTCCACGAGCGCGCCAGCCTGGCCAAGGTGTTCTGCGTCGACAAGATGCGGGAGACGGCCCAGATCGGGCGCGGCCTCTTGGGTGGCAACGGCATCCTTCTCGAGCACCACGTCGCCCGCCTGTTCGCCGACGCCGAGGCGGTCTACTCGTACGAGGGCTCGCGCGAGATGAACGCGTTGATCGTCGGCCGGGCCATCACCGGCCTGAGCGCGTTTGTCTAAGACGGTTCAGGGTTCGCAAGGACTCACACCCTGCGAACCCTGAACCCTGAACCACCCATCCCCATGCCCACCGTCCGCAAGCTCGTCGCCACCCAACTCACGCCCGACTTCCGCCAGTCGGCCCGCCTCGTCGAGGAAGAGGTCTCCGGGCCCGGGCCGGGCGAGGTGCTCGTTCGCAACACGGTCGCCGGGGTCAACGCGAGCGACGTCAACATGACCGCGGGGCGGTACCAACCCGGCGTCGAGCCGCCGTTCGACTTGGGCTTCGAAGCGGCCGGCGTGGTCGAGGCCGTCGGCGACGGCGTCGAGGGGCTGAGCGTGGGCGACGCCGTGGCGCACTCGACCCAGGGCGGCGGCTTCCGCGACCTCGCCGTGATCCCGGCCGCGCTGGCGGTGCCCGTGCCCGAGCCGTCGCCCGAGGTCTTGTCCGTCCTGGTCAGCGGGCTGACGGCGTCGATCGCGCTCGAACAGGTCGGCGAGGTCAAGGCCGGAGAGACCGTGTTGGTGACCGCTGCGGCCGGCGGGACGGGCCAGTACGCCGTCCAGCTCGCCAAGCGGGCCGGCGCCCGCGTCCTGGGCACGTGCGGGACGGACGAGAAGGCCGACCTCCTGCGCGACCTCGGCTGCGACCGGCCGATCACCTACCGGACCGAGAACGTCCGCGAGGTGCTGAAGGCCGAGGTGCCCGACGGGCTCGACGTGGTCTACGAGAGCGTCGGCGGCGCGCTGTTCGACACGGCGCTGCGGGCGCTGGCGGTCAAGGGCCGGCTGATCAGCATCGGCTACGTCAGCGAGTACGTCGACGGGGCCGAGCGCGTGACCGACGTCCGCGTGTACCACCGGCTGCTGGCGAAGTCGGCGAGCGTCCGCGGCTTTTTCCTGCCCCACTACGCCCGCCACTTCCGCGAGCACATGGAGCGGCTGCTGGGCTGGGTCGCCAGCGGCGAGCTGACCGTCGCCGTCGACCCGACCGAGTTCCGCGGCCTGGACGCCGTGGCCGACGCCGTCGAGCACCTGCACAGCGGCCAGAGTCTGGGCAAGGTCGTCGTCTGGCTCGACTGATCGCCTTCCCGTAGGGACACGACTCGTCGTGTCTCCCAGGCCGTCTCGCGGGCACGACGAATCGTGTCCCTACGGACGACGGATCGTTACTCGACGCGCACCTCGTCGCCGGGGCGGACGACCCCCTCGGTCAGCACCCTGGCGTACCACCGCGTCTGGTCGGGCACTCGGTCCGGCTTGATCCGCTTGAACGCGCCGTCGGCGAACGAGCCGGCGATCGTCTTGCAGGGCTCGACGCGCTGGGTCAGCTGGAGCCGCGCCGCGCCCACCTCCACGACCGCGCCGACCTCCAGCGCCGGCCAGTCGAGCCCGGCGACGGTCAGGTTCTCGCCGACGGCGCCCGGGAAGATGGGGTGGCCCTCGGCCTGGAGCGCCTGGATCAGCTCGAGCGAGAACAGGCAGACGGCCCGCTCCGGTCCGCCGTGGATCTTGGGGTGGTTGACGGCGTCGCCGCTCAGCCCCTCCCGCCCAACCCAGGCTTCGGCGACGGCCCGCTTCGGCACCCCGCCGGGCGACGTGTTGACCTGGAGAACGCGAGCGGGCATGAGAGTTGGGGACTGGGGCTGGGGAAGATGCCCGTCGCCAGCCGAGACCGCCACGTACATCTCTGCCATTTCCCATTTCCCGCGAGCGCCAGCGAGCTAGCGAGCCCGGTTGACCGTCCAGTCGTAGGCGAACGTCACGGCCCGGTCGGCGCGGAGGTCGGCGGCCGTCTGGCCGGCCAGTCGCGAGCGAAACGTGGCCGCGCGCGAGGCCGACATCGCGTCGAGCAGCACGTCGCCGACGGACTGGCCCGATGCCTCGAAGTCGTCGGCGAACCAGTCGAACAGCGACGACACCACCAGCCGACGACCGCCGAGCCGGACCGCGCGTGGCGACGCGACGAACAGGCGGAAGCGCGCGTCGAGGTCGGCGTCGAGCGTCGCGGCCCGGTACGAGCGTGCGCGGAGCGGCGGGCACGAGACGGCCGCGCAGTTGAGCGCGGCGTGGATCCGATGGTCGACGCGGCTCGGGCGCAAGGCGCGGAGGGCTCGGGGCACCGCCCCCCCGTTCACCCGGTCCTGGCGGCGCAACACGCCGTGCTCGAGCTGGTCCAGCGTCATCGTCTGCCCGGCGACGGCGACGGGCTGGCGGAAGAAGGCGCCGAACAGGTCCTGCCGCTCCAGGTTCGTCGCCCGTGGACTGGCCAGGACGCGCGCCAGCACGTGCGCGTTGTACGCGTTGATGAGGAACGCCGTCTTCTGAGCATCCGTCCGCAAGGCGTCGGGATCTTGGCGAGCGACGGCGGCGAGGGCTGCGTCGAGTTCGTCCCGGTGGCGAGCCGCGAGGGTGCCGTAGTCGACCTGGCCATCAGGCTGGACGACGGCGCCGAGCACGCGGTCGAGCGGGCCTTCGACGGCGGCCTGCGCCCGAGCCGGCGCGGAGAGCACGAACAGGACGACGACGAGCAGCGAGGGTCGGAGCATATCCTCCCAACGTGTCGTCGGCGCGTGGTCTTGCTCCCCGTCCGGAACGACCCGCCGCCGCGTCGGTCGGCGGGTGGGGCCCGGCCGAGCCGGAGGAGCAAGGCCCCGTCTCAGAACTCGAGCACCTCGCGAGCGGCGGCCAGGACGTCGTCGTCCTGGGGCAGGACGGCCTTCTCGAGCGCGTCGGCGTAGGGGATCGACGAGAACGCGCCGGCCACGCGCTTGACGGGCGCGTCGAGGTCGCCGAACGCGGCGTCGGAGATCTGGGCGGCCACCTCGGCGCCGAAGCCCATGAACTCGTGATCCTCGTAGGCCACCAGCACGCGGCCCGTCTTGCGCGCCGACGCCAGGACCGTCTCGGCGTCGAACGGCAGGAACGAGCGGACGTCGACGACCTCGACCGAGACGCCCTCCTTCTCGAGTGCCTTGGCCACGTTGAGCGCCTTGTACACGAGCGCGCCCCAGGTCACGATCGTCAGGTCGGTGCCCTCCCGGGGGACGGCGGCCGCGCCGAGCGGGACGAGGTAGTCGCGGTGGGGCTCGGGCCGGCGGGCCGGGCCCTGGCGGTAGAGCGCCTTGTGCTCCAAGAACAGGACCGGGTCGTGGCCCCGGATCGCGGTCTTGAGCAGGCCCTTCGCGTCGGCCGCGTTCGACGGCATCACGACGTGGAGCCCGGGGAAGTGGCCGAACAAGGCCTCGATGTTCTGGCTGTGGCAGAGCCCCCCGTGGATGTAGCCGCCGCACGGGATGCGGAGCACCATCGGGCAGGCCCACTGGTTGTTGGACCGGTAGCGCATCGAGGCCACCTGGTTGCGGAGCGGCTGCATCCCGGGCCAGATGTAGTCGGCGAACTGGATCTCGACGACGGGCATGTAGCCGGCCGCGGCCAACCCGACGGCGCTCCCGATCACCGAGTGCTCGGCGAGCGGGCTGTTGAAGCACCGGTCGCGCCCGTGCTTCTCGGTCAGCCCCCGCGTGGCCGTGAACACGCCGCCCTTGCCGCCGCCGACGTCCTCGCCGTAGACCAGCACGCGGGCGTCGCGGTCCATCTCCTCGTCGAGCGCGTGGTTGATCGCGTCGACCATCACGATGAGGTCGCCGGTCTCGCCGTCGGCCTCGTACTCGCGCTCGTCGGGCCCCTCGTAGTACACGTGGCGCGTGGCGTCGGCCGGGTCGGGGTCGGCCTCGGCCTCGACGGCCCGGGCGAGCCGGTCGACCTCGGTGGCGACCTCCTGCTCCATCGCGTCGGCCTCGGCGTCGGTCAGGACGCCGGCCTCGACGAGCTGGGCGACAAAGCGGGGGAGCGGGTCGCGCGCGACGTCGGCCTCGATGGAGGCGGCCTCCCGGTACTTCCGGTGGTCGTCCGACGACGAGTGTGGGAGCAGGCGGACCAAGTCGGCGTGGAGCGCGACCGGGCCCCGGCCGGCACGGATGTGCTCCATCGCGGCGCGCGCGGCGGCGGCCGACTGGAAAAAGTCGGTCCCGTCGTAGCGGATCCGCTCGAGCCCGGCGTAGCCGCCGAGCAGGTGCCAGATCGAGCCGCCGGCCGTCTGCTCCTCGACCGGGACCGAGATCGCGTACTTGTTGTCCTGGATGTGGAACAGGACCGGGAGCGCCTCGCGCGCGGCCCAGTTGAGGGCCTCGTGGAAGGCGCCCTGGCTCGTCGAGCCCTCGCCGCCGGAGGCGTAGACGGCCCGGCTCGGCGCGCCGTCCGCGTCGCCGTCCTCGCGCTTGACGGCGAGCGCGAACCCGACCGCCGGCACGTACTGCGCGGCCACCGACGACGACGTCGACATGATGTTGAGGTCGCGGTGGCCGAAGTGCTCGGGCATCTGGCGCCCGCCGCCGAACACGTCGGCCGCCTTGCCGAAGTGGGCCCGAAGCACCTCCGTCGGCGTGATGCCGACGGTGAGGGCCGTCGCGAGGTCGCGGTAGTAGAAGCAGAACCAGTCGGAGCCGCCCTCGAACTGGCGGGCGACGGCGATCTGGCTCGCCTCGTGGCCGGCCGAGCCGATGTGGAAGAACCCCTTCCCCTGCTTGAGGAGCGTCAGCATCTTGTGGTCGAGCCGCCGCGACGTCATCATGGTGCGGAGCGCGGCGCGGAGCTCCTCTGGCTCGAAGTCCTCCGGCCCGAGCGGTGCCACCTCGATCGTCCCGTCGGGCTCGCCCGCGGCGGCGGCGTCGGCCTTGCCCGTGTCCGTCTGCATCTCGAACGCGTCGTCGACGGCCGTCGTGACCGCGGCCTCTTCGAGGTCCGTCGCGGCGTCGAGGTCCGTCGCGGCGTCGAGGTCCGTCGTGGCCGCGGCGTCTTCGAGGTCGCCCCCGCTCGCGTCTCCCGATTCGGTGGAGAGCCCAGCGTCGGCGGTCTCGTCGCGGTGACCCGGCCGCTCGTCCGCCCCCGTCGACTCGTGGCCCAGGTCGACGTGGGCGAACACGTCCGAGGTCTCCTCGGAGGCCTCGCCCGCCGTCGAGCCGGCCGCGTCCGACTCGGGAGCCGCGGTGGTGTGGAACGAGTCGTCGGCGTCCTCTCCGGAGGGCGGACGAGAGAACGGGTCGGAGACGAACTCGTCCGCGCTCGCCTCGGTGATGACCGTGGGCCCGTCGTCCGTCAGCGGCGCCGCGATCGGGGCGGTCTCGGCGTCGTCGTCTTTGACCGTACCCGAGGCGCCAGGAAGCGCTTCCGAGTCGGCGGCAGAGGCGTCGGCGGTCTCGCTCGCGGAAGCCGCCGGCTCGCTGGACGCCTGAGCCTCCGCGTCCGGAGCACCGAGGGGGGCCGCGGTCGGGTCCGCCGCGTCGCTCCGCGAGGGGACCTCGCTGGCAGCCCAGACGAACGCGGAGGTGGCGGTCTCGTTCGAGGCCTCGCCCAGGACGAGCGCATCGAGCGCGGCGGCGTCGACGCCTCCCGTGCCGAAGGCCTCCTCCGAGACCTCGTGGCCTACGGTCGCCCCATCGCCGGGCTCCCCGGCGGGGCCGTCCTCAGGACTCAGGAACGTCCGGATCGAAAAGCGCGCGCGGTCATCGGCAGCGGGGTCGTCGGAGCGACGGTCGTCGGAGGCCATCAGGGGAGAGGAAAGGGCAGAGGGACGGCGAAACGCGCCCCGCAAGCGGTCTCGCGGGGGCGGGGAAAGATACGTGGGGTCCAACGCCGCTTGGCCCCTCGGGGTGCCGGCGGACCGTGTCGGCGGACGGGGTGGGATGCCGCCGCTCTCTGGGGCCATTGGGAAGCGCCAGGCCCGAAGGCTAGCTTGCCTAGCCCTCGTTCCGCACGAGATGTCCACCGCCCGTTTCCTCCTGGTCGCCTCCCTGGTGTCGCTCGCGGCGGCGTCCGCCCACGCGCAGGCTCCGCGCCTCAGCCCGTCGGCGACGCGCGTGCTGTTCAGCGTGACCGACTCCGTCAAGACCGACGGCGGGCGCCGCGAGCGGGTCACGCGGACGCTGACCTACGACCCCGCGTCCGGCCAGTACGCCGACCGGACGACGGGCGCCGACGGCCGCCTCCTGAGCGAGTCCCTCCGGGCCACGAGCGGAGCCGGGCCGACGCCCGCCGAGGCCGAGGCCGCCCGCCGCCTGGTCGCCTCCCATCCCGAGATCGCTCCTCTGATCGAGGCCGCCGCTGGGACCGTCCACATCGACGGCGGCTTCCCCCTCGTCCGCGAGGCCGGCCACCCGTGCGGGCCCGGCGGCCGATGCGTCCTGTTCGACGTGTTCGAGACGTCGGAGGCCGCGCCCGCCCGTCGCCTGCGCTACGTCGTGGTCGACTTGCGCGCGCTCCGCGTGCTCGACGCCGACGCCGACCCCTCGGGCGACGGCAACTTCGCGAACCCCGCGGCCCGCCGGCGGTCCCGCCACTAGCGCCAGCGAGTCCGTGATCCGGTGCGTCCGTAGACCCGGGCCACACGTGCCACATTGCCTGAAAACGCCCCCCACCACTGACCCACCGATCCACCGACTCCCTGTGCAAAGCACTCTAGCCATGTCGAGGATCTCACTCGCGGCGCGTGCCGCCCTCCTGTGCGTCGGCCTGGTGGCCGCCCCGCTCGCCGCGGCCCAGATCGCGCTCACCGAGGCGTCGTGCGCGACCAACGGGACGTTCGGGGACGGGCCGCCCGCGCCGACCGTCCCCAACGGCCACATCGCGTGGCCCGCCGACGCGCCCGTCTGGGAGTTCGACCTGTACCGGCCGGCCAACCGGACGACGGTCAACAGCAGCGGGCTCGAGCTCCGCGACGTGTCCTACCGAGGCCGGACGGTCCTGGCGCGGGCCGGCGTCCCCGTCCTCAACGTCGAGTACGACCCCGGGCCCGGCAGCTGCGGCTGCTTCCGCGACTGGCAGACCGAGGAGGCCCCGATCGACATCGGCACGGCCCAGCGGACGCTCCCCTGCTTCGCGCAGGCGACGCCCGGCGACGTCCGGACGGCGTGCGAGGCCAACGGGCCCTCCAACCCGACGCCCGGCGGCGACGTCGGCGACTTCCACGGGATCTCGGTCGAGGACTACGGCGACGAGCTCGTCCTGACGGCCCACACGATGGCCGTCTGGTACCGGTACCGGATGAAGTGGCACTTCTACGCCGACGGCCGGATCTGGCCCGAGTTCTCGTTCGCCGCCGTCGACGCCGTCTGCACCGAGAACGGCCACCGCCACCACGCCTACTGGCGGCTCGACTTCGACCTCGACGGGACGCCGACCGACGACGTCGTCCGCGAGCACGCCGCGCCCGGCGACGCCGGGCAGCCGTTCACCTCGGAGGCCTCGCGCGTCCTGGGCGGCCCGTCCGACCTGACGTTCTGGAGCGTCGTCGACGGCGCGAGTGGGATCGGCTACGAGATCCGGCCGGGCGACGAGGACCGGCGGCTCGCCGTCGACCCGTTCTCCAAGACCGACGCGCTCGTCCTGCGCTACCAGCTCGGCGAGCTCGACGACGGCCTCACGGTCTCGGGCGGCGGCTGCGCGTTCGCCTTCGAGCCGTTCGTCGACGGCGAGTCGATCGAGAACCAGGACACCGTGTTCTGGATCCGCTCGGGCGCGCTCCACGAGGCCGGCAACCCCTTCGAGTGCGACGTGGTCGGGCCGATGCTCCACCCGATCGGGTTCGAGCTGGCCACGACCCCGGGCGTCGAGGGCGTCGTGTTCGAGGCGGCCCGGCCCAACCCGTTCTCGGGCTCGACCGCGGCCCGCTTCCGGGTCGAGCGGACCCAGCCGGTCACGGCCGCGCTCTACGACCTGGCGGGCCGCCGCGTCCAGGTCCTGTTCGACGGCGTCGCGGCCCAGGGCGAGTGGCAGACGGTCCGGGTCGACGGGCGGACGCTGCCGGCCGGCACCTACGTCGTCCGGGTCCGGGGCGAGACGGCGCGGGGGACCACGCGCGTCGTGCTGGTGCGATAGGGCGCTGGCGACCCGAGCGGTCGTGACGGCCCGTGGCCCGGGCCGGCTCCCTCGTGGCCTGAGGCGCGGAGGCCTGTCTCTATCCTGACGCCCCGACCTGCACCGAGGCCATGACCCCAGAGACGTACCGTCACCTCCTGTCGGTGGCCCGTCGCCACGCCGCGGGCCCCAGCGCGGGTGACCTCCTCCACGACGCGCTGATCGTCGCCGCGTGCCAGGACGTCGACCTCGACGCCGACTCCGGCCAGCGGTGGCTGGGCGGCGTCCTCCGGAACCTCGCGCGACACCAGGCCCGCACCGACGGCCGGCGCACGCGGCGCGAAGCGGCCTCCGCTCCCACCGACGCGCCAGAGCCGGACGACCGGATGACCGACGCCCATCGGCCCGCCGAGCGGTGGGAGACGATCCCGCCGGCCTCGCGACGCGTCGTCGCGCTGGCGCTCCACGGGCTCGGCAAGGACGAGATCTGCGCCGCCCTCGGCCTCTCCGACACCGCCTTCCGCCAGCGGCTCACGACCGCCCGCCGCGCCCTCGGCCCGCTCCCCGCCGACCTCCAGCGCGAGGCGATCGCCCTCGCCTACGACCGGCGCACCCAACGGGGCGACGACCTCGCCCTCGGGCTCGTGCGACGCGCACTCCTGCGCAGCCTCCGCTCGACCGACGCCGTCGGCACGCACGACCCGGACGGGCACCTGATGGTGGTCGGCCGGAGCGCGTGATTCGCCGAGCCGGCGTGCTCACAGCTCAGCCGCCCTCGGCAACAAGGGAGTACATCCACCCCCCTGTCCCATGACCGCCTCCACCCTCTCCGTCTCCGCCGTCGTCTTTTTCGTCCGCGACGTGGACCGGACGGCCGCGTTCTACGGCGACGTCCTGGGCCTCGACATGGACCGCGTCGACGGCCCCGACGGACCGCTCCTCACGGCCGCGACCGACGGCGGCCCCTCCCTCGTGTTCTTGCTCGCCGATGAGCCTCCGGGCCGGAGCCCCGTCGTCGTGTTCGGGCTCGACGGCGGGATCGAGGAGGCCGTCGAGGCCCTGGCCCGGCACAACGTCGAGATCGTCGCGCCGGTCGGCCCCGCCCCCGACGGCGGGCGGACGGCCGATTTCCTTGACCCCGACGGCCACGTCCTCAGCTACCACCAGCCCGCTGAGGCCTCATAACGGGCCCGGCCCGACGTCGAGGTCGCCGTCGGCGCGGGCGCGGATCTCCGCCTTCTCCTCCGCCGTGAAGCGTGCCCAGTGGCGGCCCGACAGCGCGCCGACCAAGGCGTAGAGCAGGTGCCGCGTCGCCTCCGGGTGCCGGTGCTTGACCATCCGGTACGCCATCTCCGCGCCGACCGCGCGCAGGTCGTCGGCGGTCTCGATGCCGACGTCGGCGAGCAGCCGGTCGGATACCGGGCCGAGGTTGTTCAGGGACGACGGACGAGGCCGGGTCACGCCGGCGGTGGGCCCAGCCGGTCCACCAAGTGGTCGAACCCCTCGGGCTCGTCGGGGCCGCGGCGCTGGAACGCCATCGTCCAGTCCCCGAACGTCCGTCGCGAGATCGGGCCCTCCACCTTGACCTCGACGTTTTCGTGGCGGGTCGACGGGAGCACGCGGTCGTGGTACACGCTCTGAACGGCGTCGCGTGGCCCTTCGAGCCGCTGGACGAACGTGCCCGGCCGCTCGGCCGTGGCGTCCTCGTAGGCCAGGAAGCCCGTCACGCCCACGCGCCGGTTGTAGGCGCGCGAGACTTCGAGGAGCGCGTCCAGCTCGGCTTCGGAAAACGGGCTGACCGCCTCCGAGGTGTAGACGAGGGCGTAGAGGTCGCGGGTCACGCGGCTTCGGTTCGGGCGGGGGTCGTGGCGCCGTCGCCCCCGGGGACGGCGTCGGCGAGGGGGAGCTCGAACCAGAAGCGGGTGCCCCGGTTCTTGGTGCTCTCGACGTGGATCGTCGAGCCGTGCGCTTCCAGGATCTGCTTGACGATGGCCAAGCCCAAGCCGGTCCCGCCCTCCTTGCGCGAGCGCGCCGTGTCGACCCGGTAGAACCGGTCGAAGATGCGGTCGAGGTGCTCCTCGGGGATGCCGCGGCCGGTGTCGACGACCTCGACGCGGGCCTGGTCCATGTGCCGCCGCATCCGGCAGCGGACCGACCCCTCGTCGGAGTACGCGATGGCGTTGTCGATCAGGTTGGTCAGGACCTGGCGGATCCGGTTCCGGTCGGCGACGACGACGAGCGCGTCGTTGTCGTAGCTCAGCTCCAGGCCCTTGGCGTCGGCCTTGGGGTCGAGCATCTCGCCGATCTCGCCGATCAGGTCCTGGAGGTCGAACGCCGTCGGGCGGACGGAGTCCTCGCGGTACTCGAGCTTGGCGATCTCGATGAGGTCCGAGAACAGGCTGTTGAGCCGCTGGAGGTTGGCGAGCCCCTTCTGGGCGTAGCGCTTGCGCTGGGCCACCGGGAGCGAGTCCGAGCCGAGCGCTTCGAGGTAGCCGAACACGGCGAAGATCGGGTTCTTGACCTCGTGGCTCACGTTGCCGATGAACTCGTTCTGGATCCGCTGCATCCGCTGGAGCTCGTGGATGTCGGCCCGGAACCGGCTGGCCATGTGGTTCAGGCTCCGGGCGAGGTCCTGGAACTCGGCCGCCCGCGTCCGGACGGTGATCCGTCCGTCGAGGTCGCCCTCGTTGATCCGCTGGGCGCTCCGGGTGATGGCCGTCAGCGGGCGCGTGACCTGCTGGGCCGCGATCCACGCCCCCAGGAGCGCCGTCAGCAGCGCCAGCGCCATCCCGACCGCCAGCACGGCCTGGAGCGACTGGATGGCCCGGAGCAGGTCGGGCACGGGCTCGCCCAGGCGGATGACCAGGCCGGTGTCGGGTCGGTAGAGCGCGAGGTAGAGCCGGGCCCCGCCGTCGGGCCCCCGACGCTCGGCGAAGCCGACGTGGTCGCGCGAGCTGAACGCCTCGGCGACCTCCTCGCGCTCGAAGAACGGGGCCTCCTCGACATCGGCCCCGGCCACGGACGGCCCGAAGTCCCCGATGACTCGGTCGCGCGTGGCGACGGCCACGTCGATCCGGGTCAGCTCGGCGATCTGCTGGCCCAACGCGAGCAGCGCCGTGCGGTCGGGCTCGGCCTCGAGTTGGACGGCGAACCGGGCGGCCTCCTCGCGGAGCGTCTCCCGGGCCGCGTCGCGGACCTGGCCCCGCAGGATCAGGAACGAGTACAGCCCCACGCCGACGACGGCCAGCCCCACGAACAAGGCGAACGTCAGCATCATCCACGTCTGGGTCGACGCCCGACGGGGGTACACGAGTTCGCGGACGTTGCGCCAGCGCATAAAATCAGGGCAAGGGGGACGGGGCACGAGGCATGGGAGAGGGAGTCCCTCGCCTCATGCCCCTCGCCTCATGCCTCCTGTTCGGCCTCCTCGACGAACCGGTAGCCGACGCCGCGGACGGTCTGGATGTGCTTGGCGAACTCGCCCAGCTTCTCGCGCAGGTTCTTGATGTGGGCGTCGACGGTCCGCTCGGTCACCATCATGGCGTCCTTCCAGATCGTCTCCAGCAGCTGCTGGCGCGTGAACGCCTTGCGCGGGTGGCGGACGAGGTAGCGGAGCAGCTCGAACTCGGTCAGCGTCAGGCCCAGGTCGTCGCCATCGAGCGTGGCCCGGTACTCGTCCTCGTAGATGGTGAGCCCGGCGACCGACAGCGTCTTGCTCTCCTCGGTGCCGGTCCGCCGCAACACGGCGCGGATGTTGGCCAGGACGACCTGGGGGCTGACCGGCTTCGTGATGTACTGGTCCGCGTTCTGCAACCCTTCGAGCTGGTCGGTCTCCTCCGTCTTGGCCGTCAGCATGATGATCGGGATCTTCTCCGTCTCGACGCGGCCCCGCAGGCGCTTGGCGATCTCGAACCCGCTCATGCCGGGGAGCATCACGTCGAGCACGATCGCGTCGATGTCGGGGCCCGCCTTCGAGAGCGCCTCGTCGGCGTCGTGGGCCGTGAGGACGTTGTAGCCCTCCTCGCGGAGAAAGTGGGAGATGATCTCGACGACGTCCTCCTCGTCGTCGACGACGAGAATGGTGATCTCCTGAGGGGTGGAGGTAGCCATGGGGTGAGGGGTGAGGGAGCGGGTGAGAGGAACCCTCAAGCCGAGGGCGTTCCGCGATATACACGGCCGGCCCGCCCGGGTTCTGCCGTCTTCACATTCGGCCGTGTGACCACGCGGCGTAGCCGCGCCGCGTGGCCGCGTTCATGCGTCGCGATACGTGTGGCAGACGCGCGCCGTCAGGCCCGCCGTGAGCTCGTACGAGATCGTCCCGGCCCGGTCGGCGACGGCCTCGGCCGACGGCCCGCCCGGCCCGAACACGACGGCGGCGTCGCCGAGGGCCACGGCCGCGCCCGGCCCGTCGGGGTCGCCCAGCGACACCATCGTCATGTCCATGCACACGCGCCCGACGACGGGCGCACGGAGGTCGCCAAGGGCCACCTCGCCCCGGTTCGAGAGCGACCGCGGCAGCCCGTCGGCGTAGCCGACGGCGAGCGTGGCCACGCGCGTCGGACGCTCGGCCGTCCACGTCTGGCCGTAGCTCACCGACTCGCCGGGGGCGACCGTCTGGAGGTGGACGACGCGGGCCACCAGGCGCATCGCCGGGCGCAGGTCGGCCGTCGCGCCCGACATGGCGGCGTCGGAGTCGAGCCCGTAGAGCACGCCGCCCAACCGCGCCAGCGCGGGCCGCGAGGTCAGCGCCGGCAGGCGGACCCAGGCCGGCCCGTTCGACACGTGGACGAGCGGCGGCGCGTCGTCTCCCAGGTCGCGGAGCACGCCGTCGAACTGGCGGACCTGGGCAAGCACGAACGACGGGTCGTCGGCGTCGGCCGTCGCGAGGTGCGTCCACAACGCCTCGACAGCTACGCCCGCGCGCCGGAGCCGGCGGACGACGTCGGGCGCGTCCTCGGGGCGGACGCCGATCCGGTGCATCCCGGTGTCCACCTTGACGTGGACCGGGACGCCCGGCGCCCGCGCGACCACCGCGTCGGCGACCTCGGCCGACGACACGACGGCGTCGAGCCCGTGGGCCACGTAGGCCGGGAGGAAGTCGGGCAACGGCGCGGCGAAGACCAACACGCGCGTGTCGATCCCGGCCTCGCGCAGCTCGACGGCCTCGGGGACCGTCGCCACCGCCAGCCACCCGACGCCCTCGTCGACCAGCACACGCGCCACGGGGACCGCCCCGTGCCCGTAGGCGTCGGCCTTGACGACGCCCATCACGGCGTCGCCACGGCGAGCCGCCAGCTGGCGGACGTTGTGGCGGATGGCGCCGAGGTCTACTTCAGCGCGAAGGGCGACGGGACTCACGTGGGTGGACGGGTGGACGGGTGGACGGGTGGACGGGTGGACGGGTGGACGGGTGGAATCTCCGGCCGTCGGAGAGCGACCGCCAGCACGAGCACCGGCGACCTCGATCTCGGTAGGGACACCCTGCAGGGTGTCCGTACGAGTACGAGACGACGGCACCGGCCACGTCGGATGCGACCGCCGGCGGCCACCCCACGCTGGCGACACCCCGCTCGGCAGGGACACCATGTAGGGTGTCCGTACGGGTTGCCCCCCGTTCCCGCGAGCGACGGCGAGCCTCAGATCCCGCTCGCGATCAGGAGCTCGATGTCGCGGTGGGGCATCCCGAACATCGACGCCAGGCTCTTCTTGGTGAGGTGCCGGCGGTAGACGTAGGCGCCCGTCCGCAGGCTCACGTTGGACCAGAGCGCGTCGTTGATGCTGCCGGCCTCGCCGATCTCCAACACGTAGGGCGTGAGCGCGTTCGACAGCGCGTAGGTCCCCGTCCGCGCGACGCTCGACGGGAGGTTCGGCAGGCAGTGGTGGACGACGCCATGCGCTACGAACGTCGGCTCGGTGGGCGTCGTCGGGCGGCTCGTCTCGACGCACCCGCCCTGGTCGACCACCAGGTCGACGACGACCGAGCCCGGGCGCATCGTGGCCACCATGTCCTCGGTCACGACCAAGGGCGACCGCTGGCCGACGGCCATCATGGCGCCGATCACGACGTCGGCGTTTTTGACGGCGCTCTCGACGTAGGTCGGGTTGGCCATCGCCGTCGTGACGCGGCGGTCCAGGACGTGCTCGATGGCCCGGAGCGCCGTCAGGTCCGTGTCCAGGACGATGGTGTGGGCCCCGAACCCGATGGCCGTCCGCGCGGCCCACTCGCCAATGACGCCGGCGCCCAGGATGACGACCGTCGCCGGCGGGACGCCCGAGATGCCGCCCAGCATCACGCCGCGCCCGCCCTCGGACGACTCGAGCAGCCGGGCCGCCGTCTGGACCGCCATCGAGCCCGAGATCTCGTGCATCATCCGGACGATGGGCAGCGTCCCGTCGGCGTCGGCGATGAACTCGAAGCCGATGCCGGTGATGCGGAGCTCC
Source organism: uncultured Bacteroidota bacterium (assembly GCA_963848075.1). Classification (GTDB taxonomy): domain Bacteria; phylum Bacteroidota; class Rhodothermia; order Rhodothermales; family Rubricoccaceae; genus Rubrivirga. The sequence continues at coordinate 205,780 of CAWKCB010000004.1, read as the reverse complement.
ATCAGCCGGCGCAACGTCTCGGCCTGGAGCCCGCCCAGGTGGAGGGCCGAGATGAGCACCTGGCGCTCGCGCATCAGGTCGAGCTCGTCGGCGCGGGGCGGGAACACCTTGGCGATCAGGTCGCACTCGGAGTAGACCTCGCCCGGCGAGTCGACGACGCGGCAGCCGGCGTCGGCGTAGGTGGCGTCGGCGAACTGGGCCTCGGCGCCGGCGCCAGCCTCGATGCGGACCTCATGGCCGTTAGCGACCAGCAGGCCGGCGGCGTAGGGGGCCAGCGCCACGCGGCGCTCGTCGTTGCCGGACTCGCTCGGCACGCCGATGCGCAGGCGGTGGGTGCGCTCGCCGAGCGCGGCCGGCTTCTCGAGCGGGAGCAGCGTGGACTCGACCTTGAGGCCCTGGATGGCGGGGATCTCCATGCGCCTAAGCTACCGTTCTCGCCGCCCGCCGGGCCGGCCGTGTCAGACTCCTCCCCATCCTCGGCCCGTGCGGACCCCGCGGCGCCGCGCTGACGTCCGCACGCTCCACCGCCCGGACCGCCATGCACCCGCTCTTGGTCACGCTCGCCGTTCTGCTGATCCCCGCCGCCGTCCTGCTCGCGGCGTCGCCGACCGACCCGGAGCCCTCGCCCGACCTCTCCCCCGCCGAGGTCGTCCGCATTCAGGTCGAGGCGCTCCAACGCAACGACGAGCCGTACACCGACGCCGGGATCGAGACCGCCTTCCGGTTCGCGTCGCCCTCGAACCAGGCGGCGACGGGTCCGATTCAGCGGTTCGCGGAGATGGTCAAGGGGCCCGTCTACGGCGACATGATCGGCGCCGCGCGCGCCGAGTTCGGGCCCATCGCCGTCGATGGCGACCGGGCGGCCCAGCGCGTCACGCTCGTCCACGACGACGGCCGCCGAGCGACCTACGTGTTCGAGCTGTCGGTCCAGGAGGGCGGCGACTGCGACGGCTGCTGGAGGACCGACGGCGTCGCCCGCCGCGCCCCGGCGATCAACGGCGTCCAGCGGATCTAGCTCGACGAGGGGCGGACGGGACTCGGCGTCCCTCAGCCGAGCCAGCGGGCGAGGAGGACGCCGCCGGCCACGGCCACGTTGAGCGACTCGACCCCCCGCGCGCCGACGCGCTCCACGCCGGGGATGAACACGAACCGGCGGCCGGACGGCGGCCGTTGCCGGAGCCACGACGAGACGGACTCCGACACCCCGTGCGCTTCGCTCCCCATCACGAGCGCGGCCGACGGGCCCGGCGACCACTCCCCGACCGGCGTCCCGCCGAGGTCGGCGCCCCACACGTCGGCCCCGTCGGCCGCCAGCCGGTCGAGCGTGGGGACGAGCGACGGAACGCGGGCGAGCGCGACGTCCCACAGCCCGCCCATCGACGCGCGGACTGCCTTCGGCGTCTCGAAGTCCGCCGAGCGCTCGTCGGCGACGACCGTCCGGACGCCGAACCAGGCGGCCGTCCGCACCAACGCGCCCACGTTGCCGGGGTCCTGGACCCCGTCGAACAGCAGGGCGGGCGTCGCGAGAGTCCCGGCCCCGTCGCCCACCACGGACCGCGCCACGGCCACGACGCCCTGCGACGTCTGGGCGTCGCCGACGCGGTCGAGGTCGCGGCCGGCGACGGTCTCGACAGGTACGGGCGACGCCTCGACTAGCTGGGCGACGCGCTCGTCGTCCGCCGCCTCCGGCGACACGAGGAGCGCGTCCAGCGGGGCTCCCGCGCTGACGGCCGCCTCGACGGACCGCACGCCCTCCACGAGGAACCGCCCCTGCTCACGGCGCGCGCGGGCCCGGGACAGCTGGGCGAGGTCTTTGAGCTGCTGACGGGTCACGGACGGGTGGACGGGTGGACGGGTGGACGGGTGGACGGGTGGACGGGTGGACGGGTGGAATCTCCGGCCGTCGGCACCGGACCGCCAGCGCCGGCAGGGGTCGGGTCTTTGTAGGGACACGATTCATCGTGTCCGCTCCGGCCGCCGTCGCCCGACCGCCAGCGTCGGCAGGGATGGGGCTTTACTGCAGGGATACGGTTCATCGTGTCCGCGAGCCACACCGCGCCCGGTAGGGACACCATGCATGGTGTCCGTAGGGGGACGTCCCCCTCCGCCCGTTCCCATCTCCCCTTTCCGCGAGCGAAGCGAGCCTTCCCGTGAACGCCTCGCGGAGATGGAACGGACCGGCCGACCGGACGATACGGTCTGTAGATTCGCCGACGCCACAACGGAAGCGCTTCCGACTTCCGTCTCGTGGCCCTTCCCCCGCCCTCCCCCCGGTCCGCCGGGACGCCATGCCGACCCCCTTCAAGCGCGACGTCGAGACCCGCGCGATCTACCAGGAGCCGACCCCTCCGATGGACAAGGACAACCCGTTCCAGTCCATGATGGAGCGGTTCGACGTCGCCGCCGAGCTCCTCGAGCTCGACTCCGGCCTGTACGACGTGCTCCGCTCGCCCTCGCGGATCCACATCACCTCGATCCCGGTCGTCATGGACGACGGGAAGCTCAAGGTGTTCGAGGGCTACCGGGTGATCCACTCCGAGGTGCTCGGGCCCTCGAAGGGCGGCATCCGGTTCGCGCCCGACGTCCACGTGGACGAGGTCAAGGCGCTCGCGGCCTGGATGACGTGGAAGTGCGCCGTCGTCGGGGTCCCGTTCGGCGGGGCCAAGGGCGGCGTGACGTGCGACCCGAGCACGATGTCGCCCGGCGAGGTCGAGCGGCTGACGCGGCGCTACACGGCCAACCTGCTCGACGTGTTCGGGCCGGACAAGGACATCCCGGCGCCCGACATGAACACGAACGAGCAGGTCATGGCCTGGCTCCTCGACACCTACTCGATGCACGCGCGGCGGACCGAGACGGCCGTCGTGACGGGCAAGCCGCTGCTCATCGGCGGCTCCGAGGGCCGCCGCGAGGCGACCGGGCGGGGCGTCATGACGACGACGCTGGGCGCCATGAACCGGTTGGGGATGCGGCCCGGCCAGGCGACGGTCGCCGTCCAGGGCTTCGGCAACGTCGGGTCGGTGGCGGCCCAGCTGCTCCGCGAGCAGGGCTGCTCGATCGTCGCCGTGAGCGACATCTCGGGCGGCTACTACAACGCCAAGGGGATCGACGTCGACGCGGCCATGGCCTACGCGGCCGAGCACGGCCGCTCGCTGGCCGGCTTCGACGGGGCCGAGCCGATCTCGAACGAGGAGCTGCTCGCCCTCGACGTCGACGTGCTCGCGCCGTGCGCCAAGGAGAACCAGATCACGGCGGCCAACGCCGGCGACGTCCGCGCCAAGATCGTCGCCGAGGGCGCCAACGGCCCGACGACGGCCCCGGCCGACGCGATCCTGAACGAGAACGGCGTGCTCGTCATCCCGGACATCCTGGCCAACGCCGGCGGCGTGACCGTGTCGTACTTCGAGTGGGTCCAGGACCGCCAGGGCTACTTCTGGTCCAAGGACCGCGTCAACCGCCGGCTCGACCGGATGATGCGGGCCGCCTTCGACCGCGTCTACGACGCCGCCGAGCGCTACGAGACGTCGATGCGGATCGGCGCCTACGTGATCGCCATCGAGAAGGTGGCCGGGGCGCTCAAGATGCGCGGCATCTATGCCTAGAGAGTGGAGGGTGGAGGGTAGAGGATGGCGAGGCCTGTTGTTCGTCGTCCCATTCTCTACTCTCCATCCTCTCCCTTCGCCTGTATGACGCTCGCCCGACTCCCCAGCCTCGTCTGGCGGCTCCCGCGGCTCGCGCTCGTCGGCGTGGTGCGGCTGTACCAGGGCGCGGTCTCGCCGTGGCTCCCGGCCACGTGCCGCTACGTGCCGTCGTGCTCGGAGTATGCCGTGCAGGCGCTCCGCCGCTACGGGGCGGTCCGGGGCACCGTGCTCGCGGTCTGGCGGATCGCCCGGTGCAACCCGTGGGGCGGCCACGGCCACGACCCGCCGCGCTGGTTCGGCGAGGATGGAACGGGGGCCGCCGGCTCGGGGTGAGAGAGGGCCCGCTCACGCCCCCGCATGTCCGCCGCCACGCACCGCGCCCGCGCGTCCGCCGAACCGCCCGTCACGTGCGCCGTCGTCACGGCGTCCGACACCCGAACAGAGGCCGACGACACGAGCGGGAAGGCGCTGTGTGACGGGCTCCGCGAGGCCGGCCACACGCTCGAGTTCTACCGGATCGTGCCGGACGACGGCGAGGCGATCCGGGCCGTCCTGCTCCACCTCGCCGGCCGCGTCGAGGTCGTCGTCACGACGGGCGGGACGGGGATCGGGCGGCGGGACCGGACCGTCGAGGTGGCCGACCGGCTCATCCAGAAGCCGCTGCCTGGCTTCGGCGAGCTGTTTCGGATGCTGTCGTTCCAGGAGATCGGCGCGGCAGCGATGCTGTCCCGAGCGACGGCCGGGCTCTACGGGCCGGAAGACGGGCCGCCGGAGACGCTCCTGTTCTGCTGCCCCGGCTCGGAGCCAGCCGTGCGGATGGCGCTCGACCAGCTGCTCCTGCCGGACCTGCGGCACCTGGTGTGGGAGGTCGTCCGCCAGCCGGAGCCGGAGCCGGCGCGGGCCCCTCAGTTCCCCGTCGACTCGGCGTCGCCGGCGGCCTGATCCGCCCCGACGCACGTCGCGCCGGGCTCGCACACGAACGCCGCCCCGGGCTCGACGACCAGGCCGCCCGCAAACGTGACGGTCGCCTGCTGCCACACGGTCAGCGTCGCCCCAGCCACCACGCGGACCGGCGGGCGGAACGCGTGGCCCGACGTCTCGGCGCCCATCCACGAGTCGGACGAGATCACCACCTCGGGCTGCTCGCGGACGTCGGCCACAAACGTGAGCGCCATCGAGCGGTCGGCGTCGCCGGTAAAGCGGACGTCGGTGACGGCGAACCAGTGAGGCTCGAACCCGGCCGGATACAGGGTGTAGCCGCTCACGTTGGGCCGCGTCCACGGCGTCATCTGCGTCGCCGAGCCCTCGGGCGTGAGCGTGTCGCGGGCCCACGTCGCGTACGGGTCGACGCACCCCGGCGACGTCCCGTCGCACCGTGACTGGGCCCGCACGAACCGGTTCGAGGGCGGGGCGACGTCGTAGAGGTAGGCGCCGGCCGGGCCCGTCGGCGAACCGTGGCTGAGCGTCGCCAGCAGGCCGGTCGTGGGCAGGTCGCGCCAGACGAGCCCGTAGAACGGATCGTCCAGGTCCCACGGCGGGAAGCGGTCGAAAACGTTGGTCCGCTGGCGGTTCTCGACGGACAGCGTGTCGGCGCCCGATCCCGGGCGGAGCCCCACGAGCACGACGTCGCCCGAGCCGTAGAGCGGGCGGACGACGACCGTCGTGTCGCGCGCCGAGTCGAGGACGGTCCGCCGCGCCCACCCCATCCGCCGCAGCTCGTGGCCCGACAGCGTCAGCGCCGGGTCGTAGGTCGACGACTCGAAGGGCCGACCGTTTCGGGCGCCGCCGCCGCACATCCGGTTGTAGATGCAGCCGTAGGCGCCCACGCCCTCGGGCACCTCGAACGGGACGTCGTTGCTGACCGCCGACCGAACGGCCGCACCGGGCGGCGTGATCATCGCCGTGTGGCCCATGTCGAACAGGATGTGGCCGTACTCATGGATCAGCGTGGCGACGGACCGCTCGCCGCCGACCCAGTTGATGGCGCCGGACCCGCGCGTCCCCAGGTCGACCGTGATCCCGTCGCCGACGGCGAGCGTGGGGGACGGCCGGCCGAAGGTCCGCGCGGCCGGGCTGTTGACACCGGACAGACTGGCGACGCCGCCCGTGACGGCCACGCCGGGGTCCCGGCGGACGACCAGCATCAAGTGGTCCAACTCGCCGTCGCGGTTGGCGTCGAAGCGCGTCGCGTCGAACGCCGGATCTCGTTCGAGGGCGTCGAACAGCTCGGCCACGAGAAAGCCGTAGCCGCTCTCGCGCCCCGCTCGGTACGCCGTCGACGGCCCGGCCGGGGCGTAGACGACGGGTCGTCCGCCGACGCGGGGCCACACCTCGCCGGTCAGGATGTGGGGCCCGGCCGGTCCGTTTTTTGACTGCCAATAGAAGTAGGCCGAGAGCGACAGATCGTCCAGGCCGAGCGCGTCCGTGACCTCGGCGGGGTCCTCCTTGACGAGATCGAGCGCCCACGCCGGCACCGCCTCCGCGCCAGGCTCCCCAGCGATGGGCCACTCGGGCGCCTCGGCCGCGTCGTCCTCAAAGCGGACGAACACGACGAGGGCGTGAACCGAGTCCTCGAACGCGATGGACGGCGAGGCCGTGCGCCAGGGTGTCGTGCCCGAGGTGGGCAACCCGCCCTCGACCGCTCCCGAGGTGGGATCCGGCGTGAGGCACACCGCGACCTGCGCGGCCGCGTGTGAGGCGAGGCCCGCGGCCACGATTCCGAGAACTACGAGTCGAAGCACGACGGAACGGGGGATGGAGACGAGTGACATCGGGGCTTGTTCGGCTCGCGCCTCACCCCGCGGGCGGGCCGTCGGGCGAGAGCGGCAGGCGGACGGTGAACGTGGTCCCCTCCTCCCCCGTCTCGAACGAGATCGACCCGGCGGCCGCCTCGACGGCCCGCTTCGAGATGGCCAGCCCCAGGCCCATCCCGCTCGTCTTGGTCGAGAAGCTGGGCTGGAAGACGCTCTCCTGGATCTCGGGCGCGATGCCCGTCCCGTCGTCCGTGACGCGGGCCTCGGCGGCGCCGTCGTGGAGGACCGTGCGGAGCGCGACGCGGCCGGGCGCCGGCCGGTCGGGGATGGCCTGGAGCGCGTTCGTCAACAGGTTGACCAGGACGCGGCGGAGCTCCTCGCGGTCGGCGACGATCCACAGCGGGCCGTCGAGGTCGACGTCGAAGACGGCGCGGCCGCTGTCGGCGAGGGGGCCCTCGAAGAGAGCGGCGGCCTCGCGGGCGACCTCGCGGAGGTCGACGGTCTCGGGCGCCCGCATGGGCATCCGGGCGAAGCGCGAGAAGTCGGAGGCGATCCGGTCGAGCGTCTCGATCTGGTCGATGAGCATCCCGGTCGTCCGCTCGAACTGGCCGGCAAAGCGGACGGTCTCAGGCGGGGCCTCGTCGCCGGGCTGGTGGAACGTCCGCTGGAGGTGCTGGACGGACAGCTTCATCGGCATGAGTGGGTTCTTGATCTCGTGGGCCACCTGGCGGGCCATGGTGCTCCAGGCCAGCTCGCGCTCCTGCTCGGCGAGCTGGCGGCGGCTCTCGGCGAGCTGGGCCTGCATCGCGTTGAACGTCTCGACGAGCTCGCCGACCTCGTCGGTCGTGTCGACCGGGATCGGCTCCTCGGCCTGGCCGGCGCCGACGGCGCGCAACCCCTCCCTCAGCCGTCCGAACGGGCGCGTGAGCTGGCTCGCCAGGAGGTACGCGACGACCAGGATCGCCGCCATCAGCGCCAGCAACCCGCCGAACAGGTAGGCCACGTAGCGCGAGCGCCCCGCCTCGATGCCGGCCTGCTCCGACAGCGTCGGAATGGCGAGCGCCTCGGCCGGGCGGCCCGCCGAGTCGGGCAGGGCGAGGTAGCCGGTGGTGTAGGCGAACGTGCCGATCCGGTCGTCGGAGAACGCGAACGGCTGGTCATCGAGGAAGAGCGCGCGGTAGGCCGGGCCCGGCAGGCGCGGCTCGATCAGCCGCTGGCGCACGAGCTGGCGCCGGCTCGACGCCACCAGGTCGGCCCCGCGGTAGAGGTGGACGTCGACGCCGAGCGCGGCCGAGACCGCGTCGAGCCGGGTCCCCTCGGGCGCGTCGGGCTCGGCGGCGAACACGGCCGCGGCCCGGCTCAGCCGCTGGCGCAGCGCGTCGCGGACAGCCTCGCGGTTCTGCTCCACGATCACGCTCTGGCCCACGACGCCGGTCAGCGCCACGCTCGCCACCCCGACGACCAGGAACCGGTTGAGCACCTTGTCGCGGAACCGGGACCGCGCGGCGGGCCAGAGCCCGGCCCGGCGGCGGACGTAGAGCCCGATCGCGACCACGACGGCGCCGAGCGCCAGGCCGGACAGGCTCAGCCGGAGCAGCACGAACAGGGCGTCGAGCCGGTCCGGCGCCGGCGCGCGGACGGCCACGACGTCCTGGGCGTCGTCGCCCTGGCGCTCGTAGTAGGCCAGCGTCGGCCGGCCGTCGAGCACCTCGGACCGGCGGTACGCGCGGGCCCGGTCCTCGAGCGCGGCGTAGACCGTCGAGTCGATCCGGAGCGGGGCCGCCCCGCGTTGGCGGACCAAGACGCCGTCGTCGTACTCGGCGTAGCCGAGCGCCTCGTCGTCGAGCCCGAACAGGCCGGTGGGCGCCAAGACGCGGGGGAACGGGGTCTCGGTCGGGAACCGGGACGTGCGGGGCGTCACGCGGAGGTAGAGCCACGCCGCCGTCTCGTCGCCGTCGCGGATCGGCCCGACGGCGGCCGTCCGCCGCAGCCCGCGCCGCTCGGCGACGGGCACGCGCAGACCGAGGAACCGGGGCTGGCCCTCGTCCTCGGCATAGCTCGCGCGGAGCGTCGCGTAGCCGAGCCCGTCGTTGCCGCCGGCCGCCCCGCGCTCGACGTAGCTGCCCAGCGTGTCGCCGGCCGGGGCCACGATCCGGAGCTCGGTGGCGACGTCGGCGAGCGAGCCCAGGAGCGAGCTCGACACCAATCCCGCCGCGATGGCGTCGACCGCGCGGCGCGACGAGTCGGCGGCGACCGGGTCGGCGCCGCGGGCCGAGTCCGCCAGGGCGACCGCGTCCAAGAGCGCCGGCCCGAGCGCGTCGTCGGCCTGGGCCTCGTCGAACACCTGGTCGATGGCGGCCGTGACGCGGTCGTCGCGGTTGTCGGAGAAGGCGAACGCGGCGTCGGCCAAGAGCAGGCTGGTCCGCTCGCGGAGCGGCTCCTGCATCGCCTGGTACAGGACCGGCGACAGGAGGAGCACGCCGGCCAGCACGCCGCGCGCGGTCAGCGGCCACGACCACCGCGCCGGGCTCGACCCGAGGTACGCCGCGAGCCCCACGCCCAGGACGGTCAGTGGCAGCGCGAGCTCGGCCGCGACGCCGCCCGCCCACGCCGTGGCCACGGCAGCGGAGATCGCGACCGCCCCCGCCGTCCACAGCGCGTGGCGGTCACCCCCAGCCAGGCGCACCGCGGCGGCGACGGCCAGCACGGCGGCGGCGAGCACGGCCAGGAGTCCCGCCAGGACGGCGCCCATCGGACCGCTCAGGAGCGGCCCGGCCGGGTCGGCGTACGAGATGGTCGCGTCGAGGACGGCCTGCTGGACCCACCGGCTCGCCCCGATCAGCACCGTCGGCGTGACGGCGAGGACGGCGACGACCGAGAGCACGAGGCGACCGCTCGACGGCCCCCCGCGTCGAGCGGCGGCCGCGCGCAGGACGACCGCCAAGGCGGACGCCGCTGCGATCAGCACGACGGTCGCCGAGATCGCGAGGTCACCCGGCGACCGCAGGGCGCCCCCCCCCAAGTCGGACGCCAGCAGCGCCGGGTCGAACAGGAGCGCCGGTCGGCGCGTCCCGTCCAGCCACCGCACGGGGACGTCGAACGCCAGGAGCGTGTACCGCGACGCCACGGCAGCGGCGACGAGCCCGGCCCACGCCGCGCCGACCCAGGCCCACGTCCCTCTCGCCGCCTCAGCAACGCGGACCGTCCGCAGCAGGACCGCTCCGAGGCCGGCGATGAGCCACACCAGCAGGAGCACGCCGAACACGGCGGCCACGCTCTGCGCCTGGCGTCGCCGGTCCGCCGCGAGCGCCGAGACGCTCGGCACGCCCACCTCGACCGTACCGACCGGGCTCCCCTCAGGGCCCACCAAGGTCCCGCCCGACCGGGCGCCCGAGAACCGGACGAGGAACGGGACCGGCGCCCCGGCGCGCCAGGCGTCGGCCACGTCGTAGTCCTGGAGGTAGCGGTTGCGGACGGGGACGGCCGACTGCACCAGCTCGGCCACACGGACGGCCCCGGCCGGCCCCGTGCTACTCAGGACGGGCACCCACACGACCAAAGCGCTCCGGTTGGCGTCGTCGCGCACCACGCGGACGCGGAACGAGTCCGGCGGGACGCCTCCGAGACGAGGGAACTCCGGCCCGTCCCAGGCAACGACGGCCCCGTCGGCCGCGACGACCTCGACGGACGACCGGTCCGGGCGGTCCTGGCGAGCGAGCGCGCCGAGGGCAGCCGCGGAGACGGCCCCGTTCTCGACCGCCTCCACGACCTCGGGCACTCCGGCGACCGTCTCCGCCCGGCGCCGCATCGTGTCGATCAGGCCGGTCAGCTGGCGCTGGACGTGGGCGGCGGTCTCGGCGCGAGCGCGCTCGACGTCTGCGCGGTCGGCGCCGTCCGCACGGGCCGAGCCCCACAAGAGGGAGCCCGCGAGCAGCCCCGCCAGCAGCACGGTGACGCCGAGGAACGCGGCGGCGCGGCGGGACAGGGCGGGCGGACGGTTCAACGCGGGGCGGGGGTGCCCCGAAGCTAGTCCGCGGGGTCCTCGGGCGGGGCTCGGCCCGCGCCTCTACATCCCGCTCGTCCGAACGACGGGCCGCTGGTCGATGCGGATCGACGACAGCTCCCACTCCTCGTCCACCACGCGGTGGAGGACGCGGACGTTGAGCGGGGCGCCGCCCGACTCCGGCCAGTACCGCCCGGTCGCGCTCTGGCCGTCGTCGCTCGACGACGGGGCCGAGAAGGCCACGCGCGTGGGCGGGTAGCGCCGGAAAAAGTCGCGGAGCACGTGCTCGGCCTGGGCCCGGCGGAACATCCCGCCCTGGCCGAACAGCACGATCTCGACGCGGCCGGGCGCGTCGACGAGCACGGCGTCCGGGTCGGCGCTCTCCAGGCCGTCGGCGACGCGGCGCAGCACGTCGTCCTGGGGGGGCGCCGGGGCGCCTCCGATCAGGACGGCGGTGAGCAGGAGGAGCGCGGCGACGCGCGAGGCCGGGGGGGCGAATCGCATGAAAGCGGGGAAGGGGGTCCCGACGGTCCGGGCCCGCAAAAGGTAGGCCGCGCCGTCGAGATCTGACAACGGGGCGGCCACGGACGAGGAAGACGGCCCGCCGCTCCGGGGACCGGGTCGGGTGCCGCTCATCGCGGACACCCTGTCGCGCGCCGTGGTCACCCGAGGTCGACGACGGTGACACCGTCCCCGCCACGGTCGGCCGGGGCGACGCCGAAGGCGGCCACGTCGGGCCGGCCGGCGAGCTGCTGGTGGATGGCCTGGCGGAGCGCGCCGGTCCCCTTCCCGTGCAGGATCTCGACCGACGGCACGCCCCCGACCACGGCCTCGTCGACGAACCGCTGGACCTCCGACAGCGCCTCGTCGACCCGCTGGCCTCGCAGGTCGATCCGCAGGCGGGCCGTCGAGACGGCGGCCGTCCGGGCCTCGCCGCGCCGCGCCTTGCCGGGCGTCCGCGTTGGGACCCGTCCGCGGCTCTGGGGCCCGCCCACCTTCGTCAGCCGCCCGGCGTCGACGCGGCTTTGCAGCGCACCGAGTGCGAGCAGGGCCTCGCCGCCGTCGAGCGCGAGCACCTCGCCGACCGGCCCGTCGGCGTCGAGCCGGACGTGGTCGCCGACGGCGATCGGGCCCGACTCGGAGGTCTCCGGGGCCTGGCGCTGCGTCCGGCCGGCCACCTTCCGCTCGACCTTGGCCTTCCGTTTTTTGACGCGCGCCCGTGCTTCGTCGAGCTTCTCGCGCGCTTCCTTCGTCGTCTCGCGGTCGGCCGCCGCCTCCTTGATCTCGCGGACGGTGTTCTCGACGGCCGCATTCGCCTCGGCCAGGATCTTGTCGGCCTCGGCGAGCGCCTGGGCGCGTCGGTGGTCGGCGTCGGCGCGGAGCCGGTCGAGCCGCTGCTCGTAGTCCTTTTGGATCCGCTCGGCGTCGGCCAGCTTCCGTTCGGCCTCGGCCTGCCGCCGCTCGGCGTCGGTCGTCCGGGTCTCGAACTCGGCGATGAGGTCCTCCAGCCGGCTTTTCCCCTCGCCCACCAGCTGGCGCGCGTCGCGGACGACGGGGCCGGAGAGCCCGACGCGGTCGGCGATCTCAAAGGCGTACGACGAGCCGGGAATGCCGGCGCGGAAGCGGTACGTCGGCTGCAAGCCGGCGCGGTCGAACTCCATCGACCCGTTGGCGACGCCGTCGGTGTCGTGGGCGAACGCCTTGAGCGCACCGATGTGGGTCGTGACGACGGTCAGCGCCCGGCGCTTGGTCAACCGCGACAGGACGGCCTCCGCGAGCGCCCCTCCCTCGGCCGGGTCCGTGCCCGTCCCGGCCTCGTCAATGAGGCAGAGCGACCGGTCGTCGGCGTCCTCCAGCATTTTCCGGACGTTGGTGAGGTGGCTCGTGAACGTCGACAGGTCGTCCTGAATCGACTGCTGGTCGCCCAGGTCGACGAACAGGGCCGTGACGAGCGGCAACCGCGTGCCGGGCGCGGCGGGGACCGGCAGCCCGTGCGACGCCATCAGCGACAAGAGCCCGACCGTCTTCATCGCGACCGACTTGCCGCCCGCGTTCGGCCCCGTGATGACGAGCGTCTGGGCGTGGCCGCCGAGCTCGAGGTCGAGCGGGACGACGGCCTGGGGCACGCCGCCCGGCCGTTCGGACTCGGGGCGCCGGTTCGCCTCGGCGACGCGGAGCTGCAACACGGGGTGCCGCGCCTGGACGAGCCGGAGCGCGCCGCCCGCGCCCACCTCGGGCACGATGGCGTCGAGGTCGGCGGCGAGCCGGCCGACGGCCGCGAGCGCGTCGAGGTGGCCGACGGCCTCCAGCGTCCGCTCGATGTCGCGGCGGTGGTGGCGGACGTGGCCGCTGAGCCCCTGCAGGATCCGCTGGATCTCGCGGCCGCGCTCGAACTCGATCTCGCGGATCTCGTTGTTGAGGTCGAGCACCGACGCCGGCTCGATGTAGACCGTCTGCCCCGACGACGACACGTCGTGGACGAACCCCTCGACCTTCCGCTTGGCCTCGGCGCGGACCGGGATCACGGCCCGGCCGCCGCGGATCGTCGGCTGGTCCTCGGTCGCGTAGCCCTTCGAGGCCGCGTCGCGGAGCGCCGCCAGCACGGTCGAGCGCAAACGGCCCTGGCGGCTCGCCAGCTCGCGCGAGATCCGCAAGAGCTCCGGGCTCGCGTCGTCGCGGACGCGGCCGTCGTCGCCGATGGCGCGCGTGATCCGGTCCTCCAGCGCCTTCAGGACGGCGATGCGGGCGGCGATGGCCCACAGCGCGGGCGCCCGCTCGCGCCTCCGGTGGAGGTGGTCGTGGAGCCCGCGCCCCGTCTCGAGCACCCGAGCGATGGCTAGCAGCGCGTCGCCGTCGACGGCCGACTCCTTGGGCTGGACGCGCCGGAGCACGACCTCGACCCGGTCGATCTCGCGGACGGGCGGCGCCTCCCCAGAGCGGACGAGGTCCGCCATCTCGCCGGACCGGTCGAGGCGGCCGCGGACCGTGTCGAGGTCGGACGAGGGCGCGAGCGTGTCGAGCCGGTCGCGGCCGTAGGGCGTCCGCGCCAACCCCACGAGGCGCTCGCGGACGGTGTCGAAGCCCAACCGGCGGTCGGCGTCGGGCGGGACGAGGCGGACGGTCGTGTCGTCGGTCATCGCCGGTCAACGCGCGACGGGCGGGCCGGCTTCCGCGCGTCGGGCGAAGTCACTCCGAAACCGGCGCGCCCCGCTGTCGGCACCACGCGGCGAGCTCGGGTTCGCCGAGCTCGCCCGCCGCCACACCGAGCATCGTCAGAATGGCGTCGGGCTCCTCCGCCTTCACCGGCCGTCCGTTGAGCGCGAGAAACAACGTCATCACCGCGAACGCCGTCCGCTTGTTGCCGTCGATGAACGGGTGGTTCTTGGCGATCCCGAACGCATACGCCGCCGCCAAGTCGAACAGGTCGGCCTCGCGCTCATAGGCCCACCTCTGTCGAGGCCGAGCGAGCGCCGATTCCAGCAGGTTCTCGTCGCGGACTCCGAAGCGTCCGCCGTATGTCTTGAGTTGGTCGTGGTGGAGCGCCTCCACGAGTGGACGACGGATCCAGTGGGGCTCAGCCATCACTTCGCCAGTTCACGGAAGACGTTGTCGTACTGGCGCTTGATGTCCTGGTAGGCGGCCCATGCCTTCTCGAAGTCGGCGTCGTACTTCTTGAGAAGAAGCCCCTCCGACGTCTGGACGACGTGCCACGTGCTCTTCTCGTCGATCCCCGCCGCCTCAACGATCTCTTTCGGAAACGTGGCCCCAATCGAGTTGCCGATCTTGCGGAAGGTGATGGTCTGGGTGGCCGTCGAGGTCGGAGAGGGCATGGGGATCCAAGGGGTTGTGGCTACAAATGTAGCAACGCGCCGCTCGACCGCGACCGTGCCCGCCTCGACGTCAGGGCAAACGAGGAGGACCCGGCCTATTCCTCCGGCCCGACCGTCGCGTGGTCGCCGATGTTGAGCGTCCCCGCGAACCCCCGCACGTCGGCCGAGTGGCCCACCAAGGAGTGGTCGAGCGCCGAGCCCTCGATGCGCGCGTCGCCGAACACGATCGTGTTGCGGACCGCCGACTCGGAGATCGTCGCGCCGCCGTGGATGGCCGCGTACGGCCCGACGACAGAGTCCTTGACGACGGCGCCCTCCCCGATGAACACAGGCTCGATAAGCTGGCTGTTCTCGACGGTCCCCTCCTTCCGGTTCTCGCCGTCCTTGCCGAGCACGATCTGGGACGTCTCCTGGATGGCCGGGATCGTGCCGCAGTCGAGCCACTCGGTCACGCGCGCCGTCTTGAAGGTGGCCCCGTCCTTGAGCATCCGGTCGAGCGCGTCGGTGAGCTGGTACTCGTCGCCCTTGCCCGTGACGCCGTTGTCCATGAGGTAGGCGATCTCGCGGCCCAGCCGCTCGCCTTGCTTGACGTAGTAGATGCCGACGATGGCCTCGTTCGAGATCGGCGTGTCCGGCTTCTCGACGAAGTCGGTGATCCGGTCGGCGTCCTTGACCACGACGCCGAACCGGGACGGGTCCTCGACCTCCATCACCCAGACGACGGCGTCGGCGTCGAGGTCGGGGGCCTTGTCCATCACGAAGAGCGTGTCGGCGAAGACGAGCACGCACTCGCCGTCGAGCTTGTCGCCGGCCTGGGCGATGGCGTGGGCCGTCCCGAGCGCCCGGTCCTGGACCCCGAACGAGGCCTCCATCCCGAACCGCCCGCAGATGTCGGTAAGCTGCTGGCGGACGTCGTCGCCGAAGTCGGGTCCCAGGATGAACACGGCCTCGTCGAAGTCGCCGATGGCCTGGGCGAACGTCTCGACGATCCGCTCGACCATCGTCCGCCCGACGACGGGGAGCAGCGGCTTGGGAGTGACGTGGGTGTGGGGGCGGAGGCGCGTGCCGCGGCCGGCCATCGGGACGATCAGCTTCATCAGACGAGTCGGGGAGAGGGGGAGGAGCTCAACCTACCACGCCCCCGCGCCGCCGGTCCCGGGACGCGCCCGAGGCCCACCGGCTTCGACGAGGCTACACGGGACGGCGACGGGGCTACGCCGTCGCCGCGCGGCCCGGCCGATGCCCACCCTGGACGACGGGCCGTCCACCGACGGCCGCGCCCGACCGCGCTCTCCGCGCCGTTTTCGGGGGTCCGCGCCGTCGGGCATGGAACTTGGCAGCCGGACGACGCCGTATCAGGGCCGGCTCTTTCCCGTCCCCCCTCCTCCCCCCACCATCGCGATGACTCTCCATTCCCTCCGCTACTCGTTGGCCGCCGGGCTCATGCTCGTGTTCGGCCTCACCGCTCTCCCCGCCTGCACCAACACGGGCCGAGGCGCCGGCGTTGGCGCCGGCGCCGGCGCCGTCGTCGGCGGCGTCATCGGCAAGGCCACCGGCTCGACCGCCCGCGGCGCCATCATCGGCGCGGCCGTCGGCGGCACCGCCGGGGCCATCATCGGCCGCCAGATGGACAAGCAGGCCGAGGAGCTCGACAACGAGCTCGAGAACGCCACCGTCACGCCCATCCCGAGCGACGACGGCGAGACGGCCGGCATCGCCATCCGGTTCGACAACGCGCTCTTGTTCGACTTGGGCCAGTCCACGCTCCGGTCGGGCGTCCAGGCCGACCTCCGCGACCTGGCGTCGAGCCTGCGCAACTACCCCGACCACGACGCGGTCATCGTCGGCCACGCCTCGACCGACGGCCCGACTGACTTCAACCGGGACTTGTCGCAGCGGCGTGCCCGCGCCGTCGAGGACTTCCTGGTGGGCCAGGGCGTCTCGGCGGTCCGCCTCCGGGCGGAGGGCCGGGGCGAGATGGACCCGCTCGCCGGCATCCCGGGCGAGTCGCCGCAGAACCGGCGTGTCGAGATCGCGATCTACCCGAGCGAGTCCTACCGCCAGAGCCTCCAGTAGAGGGTTCACCGGGTGGGCGCCTCCAACGCTCCCCTGGCGCTAGTTTCGCGGCCCCCGATGCTCCGGCGTCGGGGGCCGCGTCCGTTCCCCCACCCGACCGATGCCCGACACGACCCCCACCGAGACCCCGTTCGACGCCGAACGCCCGATGTCGCCACGCGAGATGGCGCGGTGGCAGAACGAGCGGATCAAGGACACGTGGCGCGTCTTCCGCATCATGAGCGAGTTCGTCGAGGGGTTCGAGCGCCTAGGCAGCGTCGGCCCGAGCGTGTCCGTGTTCGGCTCGGCCCGGACGCCGGAGGGGACGCCGCACTACGAACTGGGCGTCGCCGTGGGGAAGGAGCTCGCCGAGCGCGGCTACGCCGTGATCACGGGCGGCGGGCCGGGCATCATGCGGGCGGCCAACGAGGGCGCGCACCGGGCCGGCGGCGTCTCGGTGGGGCTCAACATCGCGCTCCCCCACGAGCAACACGTCAACCCGTACGTGGACCCGGAGCACGACCTCACGTTCGAGTTCTTCTTTGCCCGGAAGACGATGTTCGTGAAGTACGCCCAGGGCTACATCGTCCTGCCGGGCGGGTTCGGGACGATGGACGAGCTGTTCGAGAGCTTGACGCTGATCCAGACGCGCAAGGCGGCCCGCTTCCCCGTCGTGCTCATGGGGACCGCGTACTGGTCGGGCCTGCTGGACTGGATCCGGTCGACGCTTTTGGAGGGCGGCTACATCTCGCCGGAGGACCCCGATCTGCTGGTCCTCACCGACGACCCGGCCGAGGCCGTCGACGTGATCGACCGGTTCTGTGCCGAGGCCGGGATCTCGCCCAACTTCTAACTCGTCCACGGGTGCCGCTCGGTCGGACGCCGCCGTCCACCAAGCCGGACGGCGCCGGCGCACGAATGGCCCTGTGCACCCGTTTCCCCACCCTGGCACGGCCTCTGTAGTTTCCTCTCCGGCCCCCCCACGCACCCACCCCGCCTCCAGGATGATCCGCTCTGCCCTCCTCGCCCTTCTCGTTTTCGGCGTCGCCGCCACGGCCTCGGCTCAGACCGAGCCGACCCCGATGCCGGTCGACATGCCCGCCGACTCCGTTGCCGTCGACTCGACGGCGATGACCATCGAGCTCGACCCCGAGCGGGCCCGGGCCCTCTACGACGAGGGCGTCGTCTCGCTCCGCGCCCAGAATTACGAGGCGTCCCTCCTCAAGTTCGAGGAGGCCCTGCTGTACAACCCCTCCTACCCGGCCGCCGGCCTGGGTCGGGCCCAGTCGCTCGCCGCCCAGCGCCGCCTCGACGACGCCCGGACCGCGTACGAGGAGGCCATCGCGATGGCCAACGCTTCCGACGCCTCGATCGCCTCCGAGGTGCGCTCGACGGCGGAGCGTCAGCTGGCCCAGGTCACGGAGGCCCTCGACAAGCGCGACGCCGCCGCGGCCGCCGCGGAGCAGGCCAACGCCGCTGCGGCCGGCGCCCAGGCGACGGCGGCCAAGGTCGAGCAGGCCACTCAGATGCTCGCCGGCAACGAGGTCACGATGGCCCAGGCGACCGACGCCTACGCGCTGCTGGAGCAGGCCCGGATGGACGGCTACGACCCGGACCTCGTCGCGTTCTACTACGCCAAGGCCCTCAACGCCATGGAGCGCGGCGCCGACGCCGTCCCCTACGCCCAGACGGCCGTCGACGCGGCGGACGCGGGCGCCGACAACTCGGCCCTCTACATCCAGCTTGGCCTGGCCCACATGAACGCCGGCCACGCCGACCAGGCCCGCACGGCGTTTGAGTCGGTCACCGACGGCCAGGCGTGGCACGGGTGGGCCCAGCACTACATCGGCCAGCTCGACAGCGAGGGCTAAGTCCGGCGAGTCAGCCGATCAGGAGTCAGTGCATCCGTGACCAGTTGGCACGTCCGCTGACCTCCCGGAGCACAGCGCCCTGTCCCGACCGATCACACGAGCGCCGCGCTGGGGACGCCCCCGGCGCGGCGCTCGGTCGTCCAGACAGGGTTCGTCAGACGATCCGGCGGTTGCCGAGCCACCAGATGGCGATCAGGAGCACGGTGGGCAGGATGAAGCTGGCGTAGACGAGCCATTCGAGGCCGACGCCGTAGCCCTCGGGGGTGGGCGCGAGCAGGGCGAGGAGGAGGGGCATTCGAGTGGGGAGGTAGCTTGGCCGAAGCTACGCCCCGCCGCCTCTTCCGATCCCCGTGCCCGTCGCCTCCACCGCCCAGATCCACCCCTCCGCACGCCTGGCCGCCGACGTCGAGGTCGGCCACTTCGTCGTGATTGGGGCGAGCGCGGAGGTCGGCGCGGGCTCCGTCGTCGGTCACCACGTCGTGGTCCACGCCGAGAGCCGGGTCGGCACGGGCGTCCGCGTCGACGACCACGCCGTGATCGGGAAGCGGCCGATGCGGTCGCTCCGGAGCGCCACCACGTCGGGCGACGATGGACCTCGCGCCGGCCGTCATCGGCGACGGGGCGCTCGTGGGGACTGGCGCCGTCGTCTACCGCGGGGCCACGCTCGGAGCGCGCGTGCTCGTAGCCGACTACGCGACGGTAAGGGAGCGCGTCACCGTCGGCGACGAGACGATCGTCGGGCGGGGCGTGGCCATCGAGAACGACACGACGGTCGGCGCCCGGTGCAAGCTCGAGACCAACGCCTACCTCACGGCCTACTCGACGGTCGAGGACGACGTGTTCGTGGCCCCGGGCGTGCTCACGAGCAACGACGACTACATCGGCCGGACGGAGGCACGGAAGGCCGCGTTCGCCGGGCCGACGATCCGCCAGGGCGCCCGGCTCGGCGTCGGCGCCGTCGTGTTGCCGGGGCGCGAGGTCGAGGGCGAGGCCGTCGTCGGGGCCGGCGCGGTGCTGACCGGGACGGCAGCGGCCGGCCGCGTCTGGGTGGGCGTGCCGGCCCGGGACGCGCGCGCGGTGGCGTTGGAGCAGCTCCGCAAGAACGGGGGGTGACGGAGGGTTCGGGGTCCAGGGTTCGCAAGGTGTGGGTTCTTACGAACCCCTGAACCCTGAACTCCTCTCCGCGCTTCACCGTCCGTCCGCACGGCGCCCGGTACCTTCGGCCCGACGCCCTCCCCTTCCCGAATGGACCTCCAGATGGTCGATCTGCGCGCGCAGATCGAAGCCACCCGCCCCGAGATCGACGCCGCCATCGCCGCCGTGCTCGACCGGGGCGCGTTCGTGCGCGGGCCGTTCGTGACCGCCTTCGAGTCCGAGCTCGCGGCCTACCTCGCCGGCCTCGGGGCCGACGAGGAGGTGCATGCGCTCGGCGTCGGCAACGGAACGGACGCGCTCCAGATCGCGCTGATGGCCCTCGGTGTGGGGCCCGGCGACGAGGTGGTCTGCCCGGCGTTCACGTTCGTGGCGACCGCCGAGGCCGCGGCGCTCTTGGGCGCGACGCCCGTGTTCGTCGACATCGAGCCGGACACGTTCAACCTCGACCCGGCCCTCCTCCGAGACGCGCTCACGACGCGGACGAAGGCCGTCGTTCCGGTCCACCTGTTCGGCCAGTGCGCGGACGTGACGGCGGTCCGCGCCGTCTGCGACCCGCTGGGGATCCCGGTCGTCGAGGACATGGCGCAGGCCGTCGGCGCGACGTGGGACGGGCGACCGGCCGGGACGCTGGGGGCCGTCGGGACGCTGTCGTTCTACCCGTCCAAAAACCTCGGCGCCTTCGGTGACGGCGGCGCCATCGTGACGACCGACGCCGGTCTGGCCGAGCGCGTCCGCCAGATCGCCAACCACGGGGCGGCCCGGAAGTACCACCACACGGCGGTCGGCGTGAACAGCCGGCTCGACGCGCTCCAGGCCTCGATCCTGTCGGTCCACCTCCGCCACCTCGCGGCGTGGACCGACGCCCGGCGCGCCGCCGCCGCGCTCTATGACGCCGCGCTCGCTGGCCTCGACGACGTCGTCCGCCCGGTGCGGTCGCCCAGGGCTCGGCACGTGTTCCACCAGTACACCGTCCGCGTCCCCGCCAGTGTCCGGGACGCGCTCGCGGCCGACCTCAAGGCGCGCGGCGTGCCGACGATGATCTACTACCCGGAGCCGCTCCACCGGATGGGCCCCTACGGCTCGGACGCCCATCTGCCCGAGACCGACCGCGCCTGCGCCGAGGTCCTGTCGCTCCCGATGCACCCCCACCTCTCGGCCGCCGACGTCGCGTTCGTGGCCGACGCCGTTCGGCAGTCGCTCGGAGCGGCCCGGCTCGCGGCGTGACCCCGGGGGACATGATGAATCATGTCCCTGCTACGGTCACGGTGGTCGGCAGCCCTCACCGTCGCCCCGTGGTCGGCGACCCCTGAATCCTCGAACCCGCCCCGGAGGGGCCCACACGTGTCGTCGTTCGCGTTTACTGACTCCGTCCGTATCGGCCAGATCGGTGTCGGCCGGTGGGGCCGGAACCTGCTCCGCAACCTGGCCGCGCTGCCGACGGCCGACGTCGTCGCCGTGTGCGACCCGTCGGACCCCGCGTTGGCGGAGGCGGCCCGCTTGGCGCCCGGCGCCCGGGCCACCCGCAACGCCGACGCGGTCCTGGGCGACGACGGCGTCGAGGCGGTCGTGATCGCGACCGAGACGCCGCTCCATTTCGAGCACGCCCAGGCGGCGCTGCAGGCCGGCAAGCACGTGTTCGTCGAGAAGCCGCTCGCCCAGACCGTCGACGAGGCCGAGCAGTTGGTGGCCCTAGCGGCCAAGCACGACCGCCGGCTGATGGTGGGCCACCTGCTCCGGTACCACCCCGCCTTCCAGCGCGTCGAGGCGATTGCGGCGCGCGGCGACCTGGGCGACTTGCGCTACCTCTACAGCGTCCGCGTCAATTTGGGCGTGGTCCGCCAGCAGGAGAACGCGTTCGACAGCCTGGCGCCGCACGACCTCGCGGTGGCCCGTGCGCTCTTGGGCGACGCGACGGCGGTGACGGCGCAGGGCCAGGCGTTCCTGCAGCCCGGCGTCGAGGACGTCGTGTTCGCGACCGTCGAGTACGGCGACGCCTTGGCCCACCTCCACTGCTCGTGGCTCGACCCCCACAAGGTCCGACGGACGACCCTCGTCGGCAGCCGCCAGATGGCCGTCGTGGACGACCAGGAGCCGGCCGAGAAGCTCCGGATCTACGACAAGGGCGTCGACACGGTCGCTGGCTCGGCCGACGTGGCCGGCGCGCTCGCGGTGCGGACGGGCGAGATCGCGGTCCCCTTCCTCCCTCCGGCCGAGCCGCTCCGCGTCGAGGTCGAGGAGTTTCTGGCCGCCATCCGCGAGCACCGAGCCCCGCTCACCGACGGCGTCGACGGGCTCGAAGTCGTCCGCGTGCTGGAGGCGGCCCGGACGTCGCTGCGCGAGGGCTGCCGCGTCGAGATCGAACGCTGAGCCGGTGGGGACACCCTGCACGGTGTCCCTGCGGAATGTCGGGCGGCTGGACGCGACGAGATCACCCGAACGCGGCCATCAGCCGGTCGCAGGCTTGGTCGAGCACCGGCCGCTCCTTGGCGTAGCAGAACCGCAAGAAGCCGTCCCCGTCCGCCGGGTCGGCGAAGAACGAGGGCCCGGGGACGCAGGCCACGCCGGCCGTCTCGATCAGCGTCGTCGTGGCCGCGCGGGCGTCTTCGAAGCCGGGCGTGCCGAGCCGGTCGCCCAGGCCCGCGAGCACGTAGTAGGCACCCTCGGGCGGGTCGGCCTCGAAGCCACAGGCGCGGAGCGCGTCGACCATCCGGGTTCGCTTGGCCGAGTAGTCGGCCAGCATGTCGACGTAGTAGGCGTCGGGCATCGGGAGGGCCGCCGCGAGCCCGTGCTGGAGCGGGGCCGGCGCGCAGATGGCGACCAGGTCGTTGACCAGCCCCAGCTTCTCGGCGACGGCCGCCGGGGCGACGGCGTAGCCCAGCCGCCAGCCCGTCATGTTGAACGTTTTCGAGACGCCCGACAGCGTCACCGTCCGCTCGAAGGCGCCGTCGAGCGAGGCCGGCGAGACGTGGCGGCGGCCGTCGTAGACCATGTGCTCGTAGATCTCGTCGGTGACCACCCACAGGTCGTGCCGCTCGGCGATCTCGTAGAGTGAGCGCAGCTCGTCCTCGGCCCACACCTTGCCCAACGGGTTGGCCGGCGTGCAGACGACGACCGCTTTCGTCCGCTCCGTGATCGCCGCCGCCAGCCGGCCGGGGTCGAACGCCCACCGCCCGTCTGCCTTCGCTAGCGGCACGGCGACGGGGCGGACGCCGTGGAGCCGCAGGAGGCCGGCGTGGTAGCCGTAGAACGGCTCGAACAGGACGACCTCGTCGCCCGCCTCGCACAGCGTCAGGACCGTCGCCACGAACGCGCCCGTCGACCCGCTTGTGACGACAACCGACTCGGGCCCGTCGAGCGGGATCGCGTTGAACGACCGGGCCTTGTCGGCGATCGCCGCGCGCAGGTCGGGCGTTCCGTTGTAGGCCGTGTAGATCTGGGGCCCGTGCCGGAGCGCCTCGACGGTCGCCTCGACGATGGGCGCGGGCGTGGCCAGGTCGCAGATCCCCTGGCCGAGGTTGATCCCGCCGACGCGGTTGACCTCGAAGGTGACCGCCCGGATGTCGGACTGGCGGAGGGCGTCGGTGCGGGCGGCGAGCGGCTTCATGCGAAGAACTGGGGACTGGGGACTGGGGACTGGGGACTGGGGACTGGGGACTGGGGACTGGGGACTGGGGACTGGGGACTGGGAAGATGTTCGTTGCCGGGCGACCGCGCCATCGATGGCCCCCCGAGTTGCCCACGAACCGCCCACTTCGTTCCCCCACTCCCGCGAGCGTCAGCGAGCTCTCTGCCCGTTCCCCGTTCCCATCCCCCATTTCCGCGAGCGCAGCGAGCTCCCCCCCGCGAGACTATTCGGGCGGTCGACGCGTCTCTAGGGCGACCTTCCCCGTCTCCGATGCGCTCACTCCTCGTCGCCCTCGCTCTCCTGCTCGCCGTGCCCGCCGACGCCCAGGCCCCCGTCGTCTCGACGCCCGAGAGCCGTCAGGCCGTCTCGCTGACCGTCTACAACGGCGGGTTCGCCGTCGTCCGCGAGGTCCGGCCCCTCGTGCTGGCGCGCGGCGTGACGACGCTTCGGTTCGAGGGCGTCCCGTCCCAGATCGACCCGACGAGCCTGTCGCTCGTCTCGCTGACGGCGCCCGGCGCGCTGTCGGTGCTGGAGCAGAACTACCAGTACAACCTGATCGGGACGAACAGCGTGCTCGACGCCGCCGTCGGCCAGCGCGTGCGGATCCTCCGCCAGGTGGGCGAGGCGACGGTCGTGGACGAGGGCGTCCTGCTGAGCCAGCCGAGCCAGGGCCGCATCATCCGGACCGACGACGGCCGCGTCCTCGTCAACCCCGAGGGGACGATCGAGCTGCTGACGTTGCCCGAGGGCCTGCTCAGCCGGCCGTCGCTCCTGTGGCGGCTGGCGACCGACCGCGCGGGCGAGCACCGCGTCGAGGCCCGCTACCTCACCAACGGCATGACCTGGAAGGCCGACTACGTCGCCGTGGTCGACGAGGCCGAGACGCGCGTCGACCTCACGGGCTGGGTCACGCTGACCAACGACTCGGGCGCGAGCTACCCCGAGGCGAGCTTGCAGCTCATCGCCGGCGACGTCCGCCGCGTGCAGCCGCAGCGCCCGGAGGCGATGTACGACGCGATGAGGCCCCAGATGGTGCGGCGGGCCGCCGCCGTCGCCCCGCCCCAGCAGGAGGCGTTCTTCGAGTACCACCTCTACACGTTCCCGAACCCCACGACAATCGAGGAGCAGGAGACGAAGCAGCTCGAGCTGCTCTCGGCCGCCGACGTCGGCGTCGGGCGCCGGCTCATCTTCGACGGCTCGGGCCAGTACTTCCCGTTCTACCGCCCACGTCGGCCCGGCGCTGTGGGCGACGAGATGAGCGCGGCCGTCGTGCTCGAAGTCGAGAACGCGGAGGCGAATAACATGGGGATGCCGCTGCCGGCCGGGACCGTCCGCGTGTACAAGGCCGACCGCCGGGGCAACTTGCAGTTCTTGGGCGAGGACACCATCGACCACACGCCGCGCAACGAGACCGTCCGCCTCTACATCGGCGACGCCTTCGACGTGGTCGGGACGCGGCGCCAGGTCCAGGACCGGCGGATCTCGGACAATGAGCGCGAGATCACGGTCGAGGTCGAGGTCCGCAACCGGAAGGAGACGGCGACCGAGGTCGACGTCGTCGAGCGCGTGTTCTGGGGCGACTGGGAGATCACCGAGGCCACGCACGAGCACGAGCGGCTCGACGCCCGGACGGCCCAGTTCACGGTCTCGCTCGCGCCCGACGAGACGGTGACCGTCCGCTACACGGCACGCCTGAGGAACTAGAGAGGGATGCGGGATCCGGGATCGAGGGATGAGGGATCTTCCCCACGCTCACACGCTGCCAGCCGACGACCGATGATGCTCGCCCTGCTCCTCGCCACGGTGCTGGCCTCCTGCGCGGACGCCCCAGCCGAGGCCCCTCATCCCTCCCCATCCCTCATCCCGCATCCCTCCGTCGTCACCGGGGCCCAGCGGCTCGTCGCCGAGCGGTTCCGGCCGCTCGACGGGATGCGCGTCGGGCTCGTGACCAACCACACGGCCCGCGTCGACACGGCCGACGGCGGGCCGGCCCACCTCATCGACCGGATGCACGCCGCGCCGAACGTGATCGTCGGCGCGCTGTTCGGGCCCGAGCACGGGATCCGGGGCGACGCCGAGGCCGGCGCCGGCGTCTCCGGCGGTCGTCGACGCGACGACGGGCGCTCCGGTCTACAGCTTGTACGGCCGCTCCAAGAAGCCGACGCCGCGCCAGCTCCGCGGGCTCGACGCGCTCGTGTTCGACATGCAGGACGTCGGCGCGCGGTTCTACACCTACGTCTCGACGATGGGCTACGCCATGCAGGCGGCGGCCGACGCCGGGATCCCGTTCGTCGTGCTCGACCGGCCCAACCCCATCGGCGACCGGGCCGAGGGCTGGACGATGGAGCCGGCGCACGAGTCGTTCGTCGGCCTCTACCCGATCCCCGTCACCCACGGGCTGACCGTCGGCGAGCTGGCCCGGATGATCGTCGGCGAGCGGATGCTGCCGGGGCTCGACGGGCTCGACCTGCGTGTGGTCGAGATGGCCGGTTACCGGCGCGGGATGCCGTGGGAGGAGACCGGGCTCGGGTGGGTCCCGCCGTCGCCCAACGTCCCCGACGTCGAGACGGCGCGCGTCTACCCCGGCACGGCCTTTTTCGAGGGGACGACCGCCAGCGAGGGCCGGGGCACGCGCGTCCCGTTCACCACGGTCGGCGCCCCGTGGGTCGACGCCGACGCGCTCGCGGCCGGCCTCACCGCGACGGGCCTGGCAGGCGTCCGCTTCGAGCCGACCCGGTTCCGGCCAGTCGACCTGCCGGGCCAGGCGACGAACCCGAAGTGGGAGGGGCGCGAGATCGGCGGCGTCCGACTCGTCGTCACCGACCCGGCCGCGTTCCGGCCCGTCGCGACCGGCGTCTTCGTGGTGGCCGCCGTCGCCCGCCAGCCCGGCGCCCCCGCCGACGTGTTCAAGGCCGACTGGCTCGCCAAGCTCGCCGGCACCTCCCGTCTCGTCCAGATGCTCCGCGACGGCGCCGACCCGGCCGCCATCGTCGCGACGTGGGACGCCGAGGCGGCCGCGTTCGCTGAGGCCACCGAGCCGTACCGGATCTACGAGTAAGCGCGCGAGGACGCAGGGACGTGACGTGTCATCCCGCGTTCAGCTGGACCGTCGTGCCGTATGGACACGACTCGTCGTGTCTCGTCGTGTCCGCCCCCAGCCCATCTCGCGGACGCGACGAATCGCGTCTCTACGACCGACCTGGGACACGTCTACTGGATCCGGTATCGCGTCCGTGAGGAGGCCACCGGGCTCCGACGGCGGCCTGCGTCCCATTCGGATCGGATGCGCCACCCCGCCTCACCCCGCGAGCGCGATCCGGACCAGCCGATACGCCCCGTCGACCACGTCGAACCGGAGCACGACGGACGCCTCGGTTACCGCCTCGTCCTCCGGCACGACGGACCCGCTGGCGTCGTAGCCAACGGTCACCGTCGCCTGGCGGGTCGTCCCGTCGCGGCGGAAGTCGCGGGGCGTCAGCGCGAGGACGCCGGCGCGAAACGGGCCGTCGGCGAGCGCCGCCTCGTAGAGCGTCGGGAAGTCGTCCTCGCGGAAAGCGTCCGAGAACGCCGCCAGCGGGCGGACGGCGGCCCGGCCCTGGCGGACGGCCGCGAGGAACGCGGGCCACGCGGTCCGGAAGTCGGGCCGGGCCACCGTCTCTTGGCGGACGCTGTCGCGGGCCACGCTGTCGCGGCGGAGCGAGTCGGCGCGCAAGCTGTCGAGGCGGAGGCGGGAGACCGAGAACAGGCCGGAGTCGGCGTAGACGGTGTCGAGCGGCACCGGGCGCCGGAGGGACGGCACGCGCTCGGACTCGGTCGGGGCCTCGGTCACCTGGACCCCCTGCGGCGCGTCGCCGCCGCAGCCGCACACGGCCGTCGCCAGCACGGCCACCCAGAGGCGGGCCACGTCAGACTTCGACGACGGGCGGCTCGGCCGGCACCGACGCGGGTCGCCCGGGGTCGGACTCGCGGGGGACGCCCCACAGGACGGCCGCGGCCACGCCGAGGTAGCCGCCCAGCAAGAGCAGCGGCGCGATCACGAGCGAGAGCGCGCTGTCGACCGGGTTCGCGTTCGTCGCGTTGTCGACCACCATCAGCGCGTAGCCGAGCACGATCAGGCCGACGGCCCCGAGCAGGAGCCGGTAGTTCTGACGGTCGAACGGCATCGTCGTGACGCCGCGCGTCGTGACCGTGCTGCGGGTCGAGGCGGCCGTCGAGCGGCGCTTGGTGCGGGTAGCCATGGGGTCGGGAGCGGAGGCGGGCAAGATAACGGGGGCCGCGAGCCCGTCGCGCGCTCGCGCGGAGGAACCCAGGGCGATCGCATGCTCCCACCCCCCCCACAGAGTCGTCCTGAGCGGAGGCCGTCGGCGGCCGCGAAGGACCCCGACGCCGACCAGGACGGCTCGCGGTCGCCCTCAGCGCGTCGAGACCCCCTCGGCTCCGCTCAGGGCACGCCTTCGACAAGCTCAGGACGACTCGTTTTGGTGAGGTTGCGCTCGCCCTGCGGAGGAACCGGGGCCGCCAGGCGGGTATCCTGGGGCCATGGCCCTCCCCGTCGCCGCCTCGTCCGTCGCCGCGCGACCGCCGCGCGCGTCGTGGCCGTACGCCCAGGCCGCGTTGGGGGTGGCCGCGCTGTGGGCCGTCCCCGCCGTCATCGCGCTGGGCCAGATCTCGATCGAGCAGACCCTCGCCGGCGAGCCCGTCGCGTGGCGCCTCGCGCTGTGGACGACGCTCCCGAACTGGGTCCTGTGGGGTGTGCTGACGCCGCCCGTGGTGGCGCTCGCCGCCCGCGTCGGGCCCGGCACTCCGCCGTGGCAGATCGTCGCCGTCCACGCCGCCGGGGCAGCGGCGGCGCTCGCGGTCCACGCCGTCGGCAACGTGGCCGCGTTCCGGGTGGCCGGCCTGCCGAGCGACTGGACGTGGGGGACGTTCGAGACGCACTACGCCCTGCGGCTTCCGGTCAACGTGGTCGCCTACGGGCTCGTCGTGGCGTCGACGTGGGCGGTGCAGGCGCTCGGGCGGGCCCGGGAGCGGGAGCGGCGGGAGTCGACGTTGGAGGCCGCCCTCGCCCAGGCTGAGCTCCGGGCCTTGCAGATGCAGGTCCGCCCGCACTTCCTGTTCAACGCGCTCCACGCCGTCGGCGCGACGGTCCGCAAGGGCGAGGGCGACCGGGCCGTGACGATGCTGGGCCAGCTCGGCGACTTGCTCCGGTCGAGCTTCGAGTCGGACGGGGCCGCCGAGGTCCCGCTCGCCCGCGAGCTCGACGTGCTCCGGACCTACCTCGCCCTCGAAGCCGTCCGCGTCGGCGACCGGCTGACGGTCGAGTGGGACGTCGCGCCCGAGACCGCCGCTGCTCGCGTGCCGAGCTGGACGCTCCAGCCGCTCGTCGAGAACGCCGTCAAGTACGCCGTCGCCTCCCACTCGGGCCCGGCCCGGCTGACGATCCGCGCCGCCGTCGAGGGCGACACGCTCCGGCTGGCGGTCGAGGACGACGGCCCCGGCCCCGACGCGGGCGCCCCGGCCGGCACGGGCGTCGGGCTCGCCAACGTGCGGGACCGGCTGGCGGCCCTCTACGGCGACGCCGCCCGGCTCTCGCTCCGCCCCGGCGACGGCGGCCGAGGCACCGTCGCCGAGATCGTCCTCCCCGCGCGGCCGTGACCCCGCTCCGCGCCCTGGTCGCCGACGACGAGCCGCTCGCGCGCGAGACGGTCCGCCTCCTCCTCGGCGGCGTCGACGACGTGGCCCTCGACTGGGAGGTGGCCGACGGGCTCGAGGCCGTCGACGCGATCCGGCGGCACCGGCCGGACCTGGTGTTCTTGGACGTCCAGATGCCGCACCTCGACGGGTTCGGCGTGGTCGAAGCCGTCGGGCCCGACGCGATGCCGACGACCGTCTTCGTGACCGCCTTCGACGACCACGCCCTCCGCGCCTTCGACGCCGCCGCCGTCGACTACCTCGTCAAGCCGTTCGACGACGCCCGGTTTTTCCGCGCCCTCGACCGGGCCCGGACGGCGTGCGCTCGCCACGACCTGACCGGCCGGCTCCGGGCGCTCCTCGACCACCCCCGCGGTGCGGCCGACCGCCTGTTGGTCCGCACCGGGGACCGGCTCGTCGTGGTGCCGACCGAGGCCGTCGACTGGGCCGAGGCCGCGGGCGACTACGTGGCCCTGCACGTGGGGGCCCGGACGCACCTGCTGCGCCAGACGATGGCCGGCCTGGCCGACCGCCTCGACCCGCGCCGCTTCGTCCGCATCCACCGCTCGACACTCGTTCAGGTCGACCGCGTCCGCGACTTGCGGCCGACGGCGGCCGGCGACGCCCACGTCCGCCTGCGCGACGGGACCGAGCTCCGCGCGAGCCGTCGCTACCTGGAGGCGCTCGTCGCCCGGCTCGAAGGCTGAGGAACCGCCCGGACGTCGGCCGCTCGTCGCGCTCGTCCACCGCTCGGCGGTCCCGTTCCGCCGCTCGTCGCCACGGGGGACCAGGAGCGAGCCGGGACGTCGCGTTGGGGCCCTCGTCCGGCGACCGCCGGGCGTTCCGTTCCACTCCCCTCCCTCCCATGCGCACGCTCTCCCTCCTCATCGTCCTGGCCGTCCCGCTCGCGGCGAGCGCCCAGCACCGCGGCGACATCGTCCAGGTGGCCTCCTCCGCCGGCGACTTCAACACGCTCGTCGCCGCCGTCCAGGCCGCCGGCCTGGTCGAGACGCTCCAGGGCGACGGCCCCTTCACCGTCTTCGCGCCGACCGACGCGGCCTTCGCCCTCTTGGGCGACGACGCCATCGCGCGCTTGCTCCGCCCCGAGAACCGCGCCCAGCTGACCGCCATCCTGACCTACCACGTCGTCCCCGGCCGCTACACCGCCCGCGACATCGGCCGCTTGGACGAGCTCGAGACCGTCAACGGCGAGTCGCTGTCGCTCGGCGTCCGCGTCGACGGCGCCGAGCTGGTGGCCACCGACGTGCGCGCCTCGAACGGCATCGTCCACGCCGTCGACCGGGTGCTGATGCCGCGCGAGATGCCGACCGCCCGACGCTCCTCGCACCACTGAGCCCAGGTGCGCATCGGCGGGGGGCTTCCGACTCACGGGAGCCCCCCGCCGTCCTCGCTGACATGCTTCCGTTTGCCTCCCGTCCCATGCGCCGACTGCTCCTCCTCGTCTTGCTTGCCACGGCTGCCGACGCCCAGGTCCCAGACGGGCTCGCCGGGCGATGGTCTGGCGCGGCCGTCTACGCCGGCGGCTCGCTCCGCCTGTTCGACTTGGAGATCGCCGTCGACGGCGACGCGCTCGACGTGACGCTGACGCAGCCCTACAGCGGCTTCACGCGGTTCCGATTCCCGTTCGCCTACGAGCCCGGCGGCACGGCCGACGGCGCCCTGGTGGCCGGGCTCTACGGCGACGAGATGCGCCTGCTCGTCGACCTCGTCGACGGCACGCTGCGCGGGACCGTCGTGGCCGAGGGCGACACGACGGCCCGGGTCTCGCTCGAGCGCGTCCTCGACTACCCGCTGCCGGGGTACCGGCTGGAGGAGGTCTCGTTCGTGAGCGAGCAGGACACGCTCGTTGGCAGCCTGATCCTGCCTGAGGGCCCCGGTCCGTTCCCGACGGCGGTCTTGGTCGCGGGACGCGGCTACGGCTCCGGCCGCGACGAGATGGGCGAGTGGGGCACGATGCTGGCCCGCAACGGCGTCGCCGCCTTCGCCTACGACCGGCTCGGGACCGGCGCCTCGACCGGCGTCGACTCCACAACGACCACTCGGGACCGCGTGCGGAGCGTGGACGCGGCGCTCGACGCGGTGCTCGCGCGGCCCGAAGTCCGGGCGGACGCCGTCGGCGTGGTCTCGAACAGCGCGGGCGGCTGGGTGACGCCGCTGGCCGTCGAGGACCGCGTCGACGTGGCGTTCTGGGTGGCCCTCGTCCCCCCGGTGGGGAGCCTCGCCGAGCAGCAGTCGGCGACGGTCCGCGAGCTGATGCGCCGGTCGGGCGAGCCGTTCACCTCGGCGGACTACGACGCCGCGACGGCCTACCAGACGGCGCTCGTCGAACAGTCGGGCGCCGGCGTGCCGTGGGCCGAGATCGCGCCGCTCGTCCGGGCCGCACGCGCGACCGCGTGGGGTCCCTACGCCGACCTCCCCGACGGGCCCACTGACGAGCAGCCCGCCTACTTCGCCCGCCGCCCGGGCTTCGACAACACGGCCGCCCTCCGCCGGATGCGCGTCCCCACGCTCGCGGTCTACGGCGGGGCCGACGAGATCGTCCCGCCCGGCGACCACGTCCCCGCCCTCCGTGCGCTCTACGCCGAGGCCGGCAACGACGACCTGGCGGTCCTCGTCCTGCCCGGCGTCGACCACTCGCTGGGGCGCCCGGCGCAAGCGGTCGGTGAGGGCGACTGGCCGGCCGGCTACACGCGCGCCTGGGGACGGCCGGGCGTCCTGTTCACCACGATCGTCGGCTGGACGCGGGCCCGGGTCGGGCTGGACTGACGCCGGCCGTCACGAGGACGGCGTGGGGCGGGCGGAGCCCTCCAGCCCGTCGCCGTAGCCGGTCATCTCCAAGAACCCGACGCCGGACGACGAGCCGGTCACGTCGACGGCGCCCTCCCAGTAGCGGACGGTCGCGTCGAGCTCTTGGGCGTCGAACGTGGCCGACACCTCGACGTCGAGTCCGGCGCTCGGGACGCGCAGGCGCCAGCGTGTCGGGTAGGCCCCGCCCAAGGGGCTTTCCCAGGTGGCCAGCGGCTCGAGCGAGAAGTCGTCGGCGTCGAGGCCCGTCTTGGTCCCGTCCACAGCGACGAGCGAGCCTTTGGAGAGCGGGTCCTTCGAGCCGTCCTCGAGGCGGAGTTGGTAGAGCATCAGGTCGCGGCCGTCGTCGAGGTGGAGCGCGAACCAGTCCCACCCGACCTGCCCGTCGCCGAGCGCCGACGTGGACCACTCGCGGTCGAGCCACGTCAGCCCCTCGACCGGGACCGCCTCGCCACCGGGCAGCGTGATCGTGCCGGTCGTGGCCATGCGCGTCTGGGCGTAGTAGTAGCTCGCGTTGCCGGCGCCGACGCCCTTCTGGCTCAGCCCGCGGTCGCCCTGGAGCACGACCGGCTTGAGCGGCCGGGCCGCCAGGTCGAACGCGGCGCCGTCGGCGCTCCCCTGGATCCGGAGCGGGACGGCGCCGCTCGCGTCGCCGGCACCCGTCAGGCGGACCGGCCCCAAGAACGCGGAGACCGGCTCGGCCGAGGCGCCGGCCAGGCCGGCCGCGCCGCGCGCGAAGCGCTCCTGCTCGTAGAACGTCTCCGCCGCCACGTCGCCGATGGCCACGTGGGCCATGTACAGCTGGTCCGTCGCCCACCCCGAGGCCCGCTCGGCGCCGGCGGTGTCGGGCGCGAGCGCCGACCGGAAGACGGTGAACTGGACGCCGAAGCGGCGATCCGTGCCGTCGGTCGCCCGGACGTTGCCGGTCACGTACCACCACTCGGCCTTGAAGCCGGGGTGCGGCCCGTGGTCCGCCGGGAAGACGAACTCGCGGGCGACGTCCGCGCGGTCGTAGCCGGTCGTGTCGCCGGACATGGCCTCGGCCACCGACACGCTCGCGCCCAGCTCGCGGGCGTCGTCGCAAGCGGCGAGGGACAGGGCGAGCAGGAGCAGGACGAGGCGCATGGCGATCGAGTCGGGGGCGCCGTCAACGCCTGGTCGGTGCGCCGCGGTCCGCCCGTGGGGCCCCGGCTCCGAGAGCTCGACGTCGGCAGGGTCCCGCTTCGGGGCGGACCCAGAGCTCGAACCCACGACTCTACCCTCGGAGGGCGTCGAGGGTCGGCGATAGCAGCCGAGCCGCCCCCCGAGGGGGCTCCGGCGGGGCCGGAGGGGGTGTCCGTCCGTGCCGGACACCGCCGACGCCCTCCGTCGGCCGAGCCTGTCCTGAGCGCAGCCGAAGGGCCGACACCTCCCTCAAGGTCAGCCTCTCACTCGTAGCGGAGCGCCTCGATGGGGTGGAGCCGCGCCGCCTTCGTCGCTGGGTAGACGCCGAACACGAGCGCGACGACGGTCACGCCGACGACGGCGACCGTCGCCCAGCCCCACGGGAACGCCGGCGCCGTCGTCATCAGCGCCGCGACGACGTTGCCGCCGAGCGCGCCCATCACGATGCCGGCGATCCCGCCGAGCTGGCACAGGACGACGGCCTCGACCAGGAACTGGAGCAGGATGTCGCGCCGGGTGGCCCCGAGCGACTTGCGGACGCCGATCTCGCGCGTCCGCTCGGTGACGCTGACCAGCATGATGTTCATCACGCCGACGCCGGCCGCGAGCAGCGCGATCAGGCCGATCCCGGCGCCGCCGGTGGCCAGCGCGTCCGTGAACGTCTTGAGCCCGTCGGCCGCCTCGGCGCTCGACGTCGTCTCGAAGTCGTCGGCGGCCTCCGGCGGGAGCCGGCGGATGGCCCGGAGGCCGCCGACGGCCTGGTCCTGGGTCGCCGCCAGCATCTCGGCGCTCGGCGCGCGGACGTCGATGGAGACGTCGCGGTTCTGGACCCCGAACGCCGGGATCGCCCGCGTGATCGGGACCAGGACCCGGTTGTTGGTGTCGCCGAGGCCGAAGCCGCCGCTCTTCTCGTCGAGCACGCCGACGGCCGTGAACCGGACGCCGTCGACGCGGACCTCGCGCCCCAGCGGGTCCATCTCGCCGAACAGCTCGTCGGCCACGGTCGACCCCAGCACGACCACCGACGCCGCCGAGCGGACGTCGCCCTCGCCGATGAACCGGCCGGCGGCGACCTCCCACCCGTTGTTCTGGGCGTAGTCCTGGTCGACACCCAGCGTGCTCACGTCGGGGTCCGTCGCGGCCTCCGTCGTGCGGACCTCCCGGCTCCCGGCCCACACCCGAGCGCTGATCGAGGCTGCCAGCGGGGCCCGGTCGCGGAGCGCGAGCGCGTGCTCGAACGTGACCTGGGGCCGGCGGAGCTCCTCGTCGGTCGCGGGGCGGTCGTCGGGCAGCCGGTCGAACGAGATCGTCTGGGTGCCCATCGCCGCGAGCTGGCTCGTCAGCGTCTCGTCGAGCACCTTGACGGCCGTCACCGACGCGATCACGGAGAACACCCCGATGGCCATCCCGACGAGCGTGAGCGCCGAGCGGAGCCGGTTCGAGCGGAGGGCCTGCAAGGCCTGGCGGATGGTCTCGCCCATGAGGGTTCAGGGTTCGGGGGTCGCAGGGTGGGGCTCAAGGGTGGAGGGCTCTGAACGGTCGGCCCCACCCTGCGCGGGGCTCGCGCCGGACCGGCACGGAGCCGCCGGGCTGGGCATCATTCGTACCGGAGCGCTTCGATGGGCCGGGCGCGCGCGGCCTGCCACGCCGGGACCAACCCGAACGCGACGCCGACGACGGCGCAGATGGCGAACGCCAGGGCGACGGTCCCGCCCGACAGCTCGGCCGTGAACACCTGGTTCACCCCGAACGCCACCAGCGCCGCCAGCCCGACGCCGATGGCGCCGCCGACCAGGCAGATGGCGACGGCCTCGACCAGGAACTGGAACAGGATCGCCCGCTGCGTCGCCCCCAACGCCTTGCGGACGCCGATCTCGCGCGTCCGCTCCTTGACGCTCACGAACATGATGTTCATCACCCCGATCCCGCCGACCAGCAGCGCCAGCGCCGTCAGGAACAGGCCGACGCCGTAGGTGGCCACGCGCATCGTCTGGACCAAGTCGCGGAACTGGTCCTGGCTGTTGACCGAGAAGTCGTCGTCCTCGAGCGCGTCGAGCCCTCGCCAGATCCGCGTCAGACCGGTCAGCTCGTCCATCGCGGCGGCCTGGTCGACGCCGGGCCTGAGGCGGACCTTGATGGCCAGGTCGTCGGCGCTGCCGAACAGCCGCTTGTAGGTGTCGATCGGGACGATGGCCCGGTTGTCGCCGGACGCCATGCCGAGGAATTTGCCCCGCTTCGCGAGCGTCCCGATCACCTCCAAGCGGTGGCCCCCGACGCGGATCTCCTTGCCGATCGGGTCCTCGGCCGGGAACAGCGCCTCCACCACATCGGCCCCGATCACGACGACGGCGCTCGCCGCGCGGTCCTCGCCGTCGGAGTAGAACCGGCCGAGCTCGATCTCGACCCCGCCCGTCTCGACGTAGTCGGCCGTCGAGGTCTCGACGCCGACGCCCGGCGCCTCGTCGCGGCCCCGCGTGACGGTGGCCCCGGTGCCGGTCACCGGCGCCACGGCCTGGGCCGTCTCGGAGTGCTCGCGGAGGAACGGCGCGAGGTCCTCGGTGACCGGCGGTCGGTTCCGGTACTTCCACCAGTCGCCCAGGATGATCCACGGCGTGCTCTGGACGAACAGCGCGTCGTCGCCGATCATTGCCATCGACTTGTCGAACTCCTTCTCGATCCCGTTGATGACGGTGAACATCGACGTCACCGACACGATGCCGATCACGATGCCCAGCGTGGTCAGGAGCGCGCGGGCCTTCTGCTGCCACAGCGCGCGCCCGGCGATGCGGACGCCCTCGGCGATCTCGGTTCGGACAGCGGGCACGGGCGGCGGGAGGAGACGGGGCGGCTACGGCGCCCGGCGGGCGGGGTTGCGGAGTCTACGCCCGGCGCCTCGCTACCTTGCGCCCCCCTCCCCGCCCCAGCCATCGCGCCCTCTCCACCCGCGTCATCCTGAGCGCCAGCGAAGGGCCTCGCCGCTCGCTCTCCGCTCGCCTTGATCCTCCCCGACGAGTCGTTCCCTCGGAGGCGGGAACCCAGAGCGAGCGGGGCACCGAAGCCGTCACTCTGGATCCCCACCTACGCGGGGATGACGGCTGGGTGGAGGGAGACCTCTCCGATGCGTCGGTATCCCCTGTGACCATGTCGAAGCTCCGCGTCCTCAGCCAGCTCTGGCAGTTCCTCCGCATCCGCAAAAAGTATTGGCTCGCGCCGATCGTGCTGGTGCTCGTCCTGCTCGGCGTCTTGGTGGTGTCGGTCAGCGGGAGCCCGCTCGCGCCGTTCGTCTACGCGCTGTTCTAGCTCGCTGCGCCCGCGGGAACGGGGAGTGGGGAACGGGCAGCCGGACCGCACCCTCGCTGGCCCGGCTGGCAACGGAGGAGCCGGAGAACTCTGCCCCGTGCCTCGTGCCCCTTTTCCCACGCCTCCCCCTCACAGCTCGCGCTCGAAGCGGATGCGGTAGTCGCGGTAGGCCGCGTTGTAGCCGGCGGCCGTGACCGTAAACCGCTCCGCGAGCCCCAGGACGGTCATTCCCGGGTGGCGGTTGGGGAACGTGTCGAACGCGAACCGGCCGTAGCCCATCGCTCGGGCCTCGGCCTCCATCCGCACCAGCAGCGCCCGGGCGACGCCGCGCCGGCGCCACGCCTCCACAACGCCACCCTTGGCGCTGTAGAACGTCGCCGCGCTCTCGCCATAGCCGACCTTGTAGCCGACCGTCTCGCCGCCGACCGTCGCCAGCAGCAGCGTGAGGTCGTCGCGGTCGAGCCGGTAGATCACCCGGTCATCGCCGAAGATGGCGCGGTTGAGGTGGCGGACCTCGGCGAACCGCTCCAGGTCGACGCGCTCGATCTCCAGCCCCTCGGGGCCGAGCGCAGTCCAGGGCGGGGCGTCGTCGATCTGCATGGCTCGGCACAGTAGGGATCCCGGCGGTGCCGGTCAAGGGCGGCCGGGCGGCCCAGGCAACGCCGGGCGTCCGGCGGGCGGGAGCGGCGGCGCGGGCGCCGAGGGCGCCTCCTCCACCAGCGACCACGGCTCGATCAACGTCTCGGGCAGGCCGGACAGGAACCGGCTCGGCTCGGTCAGGAACTGGCCGGTCCCGCGCCGATACTGGACGAGGGGGTACGAGCAGAACAGCCCGGTCTCGGCCCGGGTGAGGGCCACGTAGAGCAGCCGCCGCTCCTCGTCCTCCTCCTCGCCCGACGCCAGCGCGTAGGCCGAGGGCAGCACGCCGTCGAGCGCGTGGATGAGGAAGACCGTGTCGAACTCGAGCCCCTTGGCCGAGTGGACGGTCGAGAGCACCAGGGGCGGCTCGTCCTTGAGCGCGGCGTCGGCCGGCTCCTGGGTCCAGTCGATGGGGTCGAGCGCGAGCGACTCCAAGAGCGCCGTCCGCGAGCGGTGGCGGGCGGCGAGCGACGCGACGGCGTCGAGGTCGGCCTCGCGAGACGGGAAGTCGTCGGCGTAGACGCGCTCGAAGACGGGGCGGTAGTACGCGAGGACGTGCTCGACCTGGGCCTCGGGCGCCAGCACATTCCCGTCGGGGTGGGACGAGGACGCGTCGCGGAGCGGGGCCAGCGCCGAGACGAGCCGCCCCACGGCCGCCGCCACGGCCGGCGACGGGACGACCTCGTCGACCGACGTCCGGAGCGCGTGGACGGCCCCCGCGGTCCCGCTCGCCGCGGCCACCCCGATCCAGTCCAGCAGGCGGTTCGCGGTCGCCGGCCCGACGCCCTCGACCAGCCGGAGCACCCGGTTCCAGGCCACCGCGTCGGCCGGGTTCTCGGCGACGCGCAAGTGGGCCACGACGTCCTTGACGTGGGCGGCCTCGGCCAGCTTGAGCCCGCCGTACTTGACGAACGGGATGGTGCGCCGGCCCAGCTCGGCCTCCAACGCGTACGAGCACCAGCCCGAGCGGAACAGCACGGCCATCCGGTGGAGCGGCGTCCCCGCCTCGCGCTTGTCGAGCACGACCTGGGCCACGAACCGGGCCTCCATGTCGTCGTCGGGCGCGGCGACGAGCGCCGGGAGGTCGCCGCCGACACGGTCGGTGAACAGCCGCTTGTCGTACTTCTCGACGGCCTGGTCCAGGACGTGGTTGGCGAGGTCCAGGATGGGCTGGGTCGAACGGTAGTTGCGCTCCAGCTTCAGCACGCGCGCGCCGTTGTAGCGCTTGGGCACGTCCAGGATGTGGCCGACGTCGGCGCCGCGGAAGCGGTAGATCGACTGGGCGTCGTCGCCGACCATCAGCACGTTGCCCCACGCGGACTGGAACTGCTCGACCAGGTCGGCCTGCAGCAGGTTGACGTCCTGGTACTCGTCGACCAACACGTGGCGGGCGCGGCCGGCCACCTGGCGGCGGACGTCGGGGTTCTCGCGCAGCAGCTCCAGCGTGAGCGCCAGCAGGTCGTCGTAGTCCATGACGCCCGTCCGCCGCTTGGCGTCGGCGTAGGCGCGGCGGAGCCGCTCGATGGTGTCGAGGTGCTCGGCGTACTGGGGGTAGCCCTCGGCCAGCACCTCGTCGATCTCTAGGCCGCGGTTGGTGGCCGACGAGAACATGGCGAGCAGCGTCCGCTTTTGGGGGAACCGCTTGGGCAGCCGGTCGAGTCCGAGCCGCGTCCGCGCCAGGTCGACCACGTCGGCCGCATCGGCCTGGTCGAGCACGCCGAACCGGGGCAGGTAGCCGACGTGGTCGGAAAAGCGCCGCAGGATCTCGAGGCAGAACGCGTGGAACGTGCCGCCGCGGACCCGCTCGCACCGGCCGTCGAGGAGACCGGCCGCGCGCTCCAGCATCTCGCGGGCCGCGCGGCGCGTGAACGTCAGCAGGACGACCTGGTCGGGCGGGACGCCGGTCTCGACGAGGTAGGCCACGCGGTAGACCAGCGTCCGCGTCTTGCCGGTGCCGGCGCCGGCGACGACGAGCGTGGCCCCGTCGCCGGCCGTGGCCGCGGCGTGCTGCTGGGGGTCGAGGTCGCCCGCGTAGTCGAGTTGGAGGTCGGCCCGCGCGGCGTCGGGCTCGCGGGGCAGGAGGACGAAGCGGCGGGCCAAGACGAAGTCGGTGGGTCGGGAGGAGTCTACCGCGGCTCGCCGACGAGCGCGTGGCGCGCTGCCGGTACGGCCGATCGACGCCCGGCGTTAAAAACGGAGTGTGGGCTCGCGGACGGCGTGCGCCTACGTCTCGCGCCGCGCCTGACGGAACAGGACCGCGGCGGTAACGAGCTCGACGGCCGCGCCTGTGAGCGCCCCCGCGAACACCGGCGCACCCATCACGCCGAGCCCGAGGCCCACGGCGCAGAGGCCGGCGCCGCAGACCCAATACGTCCGGACCCCATAGAGCGTCTGGAACGTCAGGTACCGGCCGCCGATGATCAGCAGGACCGCGGGAAAGAACCACTCCAGTCGCACCGTGGACACGGCGGTCCCGAGGATGAGACCGAGGATCAGCAAAACCGTGTTCTCACCCGCCAGACGGGCGAGGGGGTTGCCGGGCGTGTGACTTCCGGGCCAACCGACGAGCCTCGCCAAGAGCGTGCTCAGCGGGTGGATCAGTGCCCCCCCGACCCAGAGTGCCAGCACCGACGACGACGCGGACACGAAGAGGGCCACCCCACCCGCGACGAGCCACACCACGCCGGAGACGAGCACGCCCGGCGCGCCGAACAGGTAGCCCCGTCGCATGTCGAGTTGGGCCTGGGCGAGCGTCATTTCGTTCACGAAAGCGGTGTGGCAGGTGTGGGCTCCCGATCGGCGTCACGTCCCGCGAGCCCGCCGCCCGACGGCGATCCGGTCGCGGTGCGCGAGGTCGGGCAGGATCTCGACGGCACCGAGCCCGGCCTGGCGCCACAGCGCCGCGACGTCCCGGCCGAGGTCGGCGTGCGTCTCGGCCACGAGCCAGCCGCCGGGCCGCAGCAGGTGCTCGGAGTGCCCGGCCAGGGCCCGGTAGAACAGGAGCGGGTCGCCGTCGGGGACGAACAGGGCCGTGGCCGGCTCGTGGTCGCGCACCTCGCGCTGGAGGCCGTCGCGCTCGGCCTGGGGCACGTAGGGCGGGTTCGACACGATGAGGTCGAACGCCGGCGGGACCTCGGAGGCGAACGACGGCAGGAGCGCGTCGGCCTGGGTGAACGTGACGGCGACGCCGAGCCGGTCGGCGTTGGCGCGGGCGACCGCCAGCGCGCCCGGCGACACGTCGACGGCGAAGACCTCGGCGTCGGGCCGCTCCGTCGCCACGGCCAGGGCGATGGCCCCGCTCCCCGTCCCCACGTCCAGGACCCAGGGCGCGCGCCGCGTCCGGACCCGGCGGAGCGCCTCCTCGACCACCTCCTCGGTCTCGGGCCGCGGGATGAGCACGTCGGGCGTGACGGTCACGCGCAGGCCGTAGAAGTCGGTGTGGCCCAGGACGTACTGGATCGGCTCGCCGGTAGCGCGGCGGGCCACGTAGCGGTGGGCCAGCGCCGTCTCGGCCGAGCCGACGACGACATCGGGCCGGGCGTAGATCGCGGCCCGTGTGGCACCGGTCACCTCCAGCACGATCCACTCCGCCGTCCGGCGCGCGTCCTCGACGCCCGCCGCCTGCAGCCGGGCCACGGCGTCGTCGAGCAGGGCACGGTGGGTCATGGGCGCACGAACGGGCGGCTCGTAAAATACTCTGCCCTCCCTTACCGCTTTGCCTGACATCTCCTCCCTCGTCCGCGGCCGGACGGTCCTCGTCACTGGGGCGTCGACCGGCATCGGCGCCGCGATGGCGCGGCAGCTCGGCGCGGCCGGCGCCCACGTCGTCCTGGTCGCCCGGACCGAGACGGCGCTCGACGCCGTCGCCGACGCCATCCGCCACTCGGGCGGCACGGCGACGGTGGTCGCCCACGACCTCGAGCCGCGCGACGCGCCGGCCGCGCTCGCGGCCCGCCTGGCCGACGACGGCCTCGGCGTCGACGTGCTGGTGAACAACGCCGGCTTCGGGGTCCAGGGCCCGTTCCTCGACGCCAGCGCCGAGGACGCCGAGGGCATGGTCGGTCTCAACGTGGCCGCGCTCACGTCGCTCACGCGACGGCTCGTCCCGGCGATGGTGGCGCGGGGGGCCGGCGGCGTGCTCAACGTGGCGAGCGTGGCGGCCTTCGTGCCGG
This sequence comes from uncultured Bacteroidota bacterium, assembly GCA_963848075.1. Lineage (GTDB taxonomy): Bacteria > Bacteroidota > Rhodothermia > Rhodothermales > Rubricoccaceae > Rubrivirga. The sequence goes on along the minus strand of CAWKCB010000004.1, from coordinate 165,055 downwards.
CCCCGCGGTTCGCCGTCTACGCGGCGACCAAGGCCTACGTGCTCTCGTTCACGGACGCGCTCTCGGCCGAACTGCGCGGGACCGGCGTCCACGCGACGTGCCTGTGCCCGGGCACCGTCCGCACGGGGTTCGCCGAGCGGGCCGGCATGAACGACGCCTTCTTCGCGGGCTCGCTCTCGGCCGAGACCGTCGCCCGCGCGGGCCTCGACGGGCTCGCCCGGAACGCGCGCCGCGTCGTGCCGGGCCTCTCGAACAAGGTCCAGGCCGCGGCCACCCGGTTCGTCCCCACCGGCCTGACGCTCCGGGTGACCGGCCTCGTCATGAAGCGCGCGGGGTAGGCGGAGACGGACGGGGCCGAGGGGACGTCCCCCCTTCCATCATCGCCGGACCTCGAAGCGCTCGAACGCCTCCTCGCCCGGGCCTCGCGACGAGTCCACGTCGGCGACGTCGGCGGTCGGCGGTCCGCCCCAGAGCAACCGCGCCAGCCGGTCGAGCGCGGGCCCGTCCCCCTCGGCCACCAGCCGGACCGTCCCGTCGGGCTCGTTGCGGACCCAGCCGGTCAGGCCCAGCGATCGCGCCCAGCGGAGCACGTACCGCCGGAACCCAACGCCCTGGACGCGGCCCGAGACCGTCGCCGTCAGGCGCTGACGGCCGTCGGCGGGACGGTCGGGGCTGGCCATGAGTGGGGAAATAGGCAGGGGCGACTCGGCGAGTCGCCCCTGCGGGATGCCGGGCGCGTGAGGGCGGGGCTACGCGCCTTGCGGGAGCAGGCCGCGCGAGGCCGCCCAGCCGCGGAACTCGGTCTCGAGCTGGTCGAACGACTCGAGCACGAACAGCGTGGGCTGGAGGTGCCACACGTCGTAGTCCTGCGCGATCACGGCGTCGACCGAGAACGGGACCTTCTCGACCTGGTCCGAGAGCGCGTGCTGGACCTCGTCCTTCGACGACAGGATGCCGGCGCCGAAGATCCGCTCGCCCTCGTCCTGGGCGATCAGCCCGAACTCGACCGTGAACCAGTGGAGCCGCTCCAGGCTCTGGCGGTCGACGCCCTCCGCGTTCAGGGCCGACTGGCCGAACAGGTGGTAGAAGTCGGCGAAGGCCGGCTCGGTGAGCATCGGCATGTGGCCGAACATGTCGTGGAAGCAGTCCGGGGCCGGCGTGTAGTCGAGCTCGTCCTTGCCGCGGATGTAGTCGGTCGACGGGAAGACGCGGTCGGCGAGCAGGCCGAAAAAGTCGCGCTCGTGCAGGAGCCCCGGGATCCGGGCGATCCGCCAGCCGGCGGCCTCCTCCATGCGGCGGCTGAGGTCCTTGAGGTGCGGGATCTCGCGCGGCCCCATCCCCAGCGTGTCGACGCCGTCGAGGTAGGCCTCGCCGGCGCGCCCGGGCAGCATGGCCATCTGGCGCTGGAACAGGAACCGCCAGTTTTCCTGACTCTCGGGGTCGTACGCCGGCGGGACGATCTCGTCGCCGGTCGGCGGCGGGCCGTCGAGGTTCTGGGGGACGCAGCGGGGGTCCACCTCCTGCCCGTCGGCGGGGGCCTTTTCGTAGGCGGAGACGGGGGCGTCGGGGGTCGGGTCGGTCACGGGACTGGGGGATGGAAGGGCTTCCGAAAAGATACGAGGCGGCCGAGGGCTCAGAGACTGTTTGGTAGGCCGGTCCGACGCCGAGCGCGAGCGAGCGGGACGGCCGCAAGGAGCCCGAAGCCGGCGGTCCCACAGGACCGGCGATGGAGGGCGACGCCGCGGACGCGCCTGTGCAGCCGCGCGCAGGCCGGAGTCGGTCCTACCAAACGGTCGCTCAGCGGTCCAAGGCGTCGTCGCGGACGTGGGCGCCGTCGTCGACCTGCTCGCGCGTGGCCAGGGCCACGGCGACGCCGGCGACCACGGCCAGCACGACCGTCACGATCCACCCGGCGGCGGAGTCGAGGAAGCGGGGCACGACGATGCCGGCCACCACGCCGACGGCGAGGGCGGCGACCACGGCGGTCACCCAGCGGTAGTTGGTTCCAGCGGTCATGAGTCGGGGGGTGGGTTGGCGCGGGCGGCGGCCCGCAGGACGAGGGCCAGGAGGACGGTGCCGACGAGGACGACGCCGGCCCGGACGGACGCGGTGGAGCTCCACCCGAGGCCGAGCTGCACCGCCTCGACGGTCCAATACACGTAGGCGACGGCCGCGATCCCGCACCCGAACGCCAGAACGAGCCGTTCCGTGGGAAGGTTCATGGGAGAGCACGTGGCACGGGAGGCAACGCGGTACGGCCCGTCGCGATCCGGCGCAACTCCTGGATCGAGGCAGGTCCCGCCGTCGCCAGGCGGACGGCGTGCGACGGCGGGCCTCAGGGCCGGAGGACGCAGGGCGAGGACGCGCGTGCCTGCCGACCTCCGGAGGGGAGGAGTCGTGGGAGGGACGGTCCCCACCAGTCCGGGTTGGGCGCCCCCCTCCGACCGGGCCGGCGGCCCGTCCCCGCGCCGAGCGACCCGGCCGGAGAGCCCGACGAGCTCGCCGTCTCGCTGACGAACGGTCGTTCTGAGCGACAGGCGGGGCCCCGCCCTATTGACTTGCCCGGCCAGGTCTCCTAAGATGACGCGCGTCCTGAAGATTAGGAAGCCCCACCACACCGCGCCAACCGCGCACCCGCGATGCACCCGAAAGATACCCCGCGCCGCCGCCTAGCATGGGCGGCCCTCCTCGCCATCCTCCTCGCCGTCCCCGCCAGCGCCCAGCCGGTCGTCATCGACTTCGCGCTTTACAACGCCGACACGGACCAACAAATCCGCAACCTCACGCCGACCGACGGCTACGACCTCGCCGAGCTCCCGACGACGAACCTCGCGATCACCGCCAACGTGGCGGGCACCGCGGGGAGCGTCCGGTTCGCCTTCCTCGGCCGCTCAAACTACCGGACCGAGAACACCGCGCCGTTCGCCTTGGGCGGCGACACGAACGGCGACTTCAACCCCGTCGCTGAGCTCGCCCAGCCGGGCGAGTACGTGATTACGGCGACCCCCTACACCGGGCCGAACGGGACCGGCACGGCGGGCTCGCCGCTCACGCTCCGGCTCTTCGTCACGGACGACGGCGAGCCCGGCCCCGGCCTCTTCAACTTTACGCTGGTCGACGCGGCGACCGGCCAGTCCCTCCGGTTGTTCCCCGGCGACACGACGATCGACCTCGCCCTGGTGGGGAGCTCGCTCAGCATCCGGGTGGACAACCCGGAGGACTGGGTCCGCAGTGTGCGGTTCGGGTTCGCTGGCCAGACCAACTACCGGACCGAGAACGTGGAGCCGTACGCGCTCGGCGGCGACAACCCGGACGGCTCGTACAACGCCGTCCCCGAGCTCGCCCAGCCGGGGACCTACACCCTGACCGCGACGCCCTTTACCGGACCCGGCGCGAGCGGCGACGCCGGCACGCCGCTCACGTCCACCCTCACCGTCGTCGACACGGGCGGCGGGGACCCGACGTGCACCGGCGAGCAGGGCGACTGGGAGAGCGACGCCTTCGAAGACGGCGACCCCACGGCCTGGGACCCCATCACGTACACGTACACCGGCCCGTGCGTGAGCGAGGACGGCTCGCCGAACCCGTTCCTCGACTACCGCTTCGAGCTCGCGCTCACGAGCTACGACGATGGCTCGGTCGGCTTCATCGTGCCCGGCTACTACGCCGCCGACGGGAACGCCGCCGAGACCGGCGCGACCTCGGGCAACAAGTGGCGCGCCCACGTCGTGCTCCCGGCCGGCTCGTGGTCGGTCAAGATCCGGTTCTACGAGGGCCCGAACGTCGCCATCGCTGATGACCCCGGTCCGTCGTCCAGCCAGGGCGACGCGCTCTTTGTTCGTCCGTCGGACGCGTGCGACGACGTGGTGGACTGCCAGGACAACCGCGCCCGGGGCCCGCTCCGCTACGTCGGCGAGCGCTACCTCCGGTTCGACAACGGCGAGTACTTCCTCAAGGGCGGCGCCGACAGCCCCGAGAACCTGCTCGCCTACGCCGACTTCGACAACACGTTCGACGCTAACTCCAACAACGCTGTCAAAACGTGGCAGGCCCACGTCCAGGACTGGAACGCCGGCGACCCGACGTGGCAGGGCGGCAAGGGCAAGGGGCTCGTCGGCGCGCTCAACTACCTGGCCTCGGAGGGAATGAACGCGTTCAGCTTCCTGCCCTTCAACAACCCACTCGGCGACGGCCGCGACGTGTGGCCCTGGACGACGCCCGGCGAGACCGGGGCGTCCCGGCTCCGCTACGACGTGTCGAAGATGGCCCAGTGGGACCTCGTGTTCCAGCACGCCGACAGCTTGGGCATGTTCTTGCACTTCAAGACGCAGGAGACCGAGAACGACCAGGTCCTCGACGGTGGCGCGCTCGGTACCCAGCGGAAGCTGTACTACCGCGAGCTCGTCGCCCGCTTTGGGTACCACCTCGCGCTCAACTGGAACCTCGGGGAGGAGAACACCAACACCGACGCCCAGCGCCGGGCGTTCGCCGACCACTTCGCGAAACTCGACCCGTACGACCACCCGATCGTGGTCCACACGTTCCCCGGTCAGTACGAGCAGGTCTACGCCCCGCTCCTGGGCGACTCGGAGCTGACGGGCGCCTCGATCCAGCTCGGCAGCATGAGCGGCGGCCACGCCCTCACGCTCGAGTGGCTTCAGCGCTCGGAGGCGGCCGGCCGGCCCTGGCACGTGGCCCTCGACGAGCCCGGCACGGCCGGCAAGGGCGTGACGTGTGACGGCCCGGGCAACAACTACGCGGACGCCCGCGCCGAGGCGCTCTGGGCCAACCTGATGGCCGGCGGTACGGGCGTCGAGTGGTACTTCGGCTACCAGACCTGCGCCGGCGACCTGACCGCCGAGGACTGGCGGACGCGCGACCGGCTGTGGGACTACACCCGCCACGCGCTCGACTTTTTCCGCGAGCACCTCCCGTTCACCGAGATGGAGAGCGCCGACGCCCTCCTGGCCGGAGCCGACGGCTACGTCTTCGCCCAGCCCGGCGAGGTCTACGCCCTCTACCTCGCGCCGGGTGACGCGAGCTCCGCGTCGCTCGCGCTGCCGGCCGGCACGTTCGACATCCGCTGGTTCGACGTCCGCAACGGCGGAGCGCTCCAGACGGGGACGGTCGCCGAGGTCAGCGGCGGCGGCACGCGCGCGCTGGGCGCCCCGCCCGCCAACGCCGGCGAGGACTGGGCCGCGCTGGTCACCGCGTCCGACGCTGGCCCGGCGCCCGGCGCCGTCGTCGCGGCGATCAACGCCGGCGGGCCGGCCACGACCGTCGGCGGCGTCGCCTACGACGCCGACCGGGCCGCCCAGGGCGGCCGCACGTCGACGTTCCCCGGCCCCATCGCGGGGACGGACGACGACGTGCTCTACGAGTCCGAGCGGTGGGGCACGTTCTCGTACGCCCTGCCCGTCCCCAACGGGACCTACGCCGTCACGCTCCGCCTGGCCGAGGTCTACTTCTCGACCCCGGGCCGCCGCGTGTTCGACGTGACCGTCGAGGGGCAGGCCGCCGTCACCGACCTCGACCTGGTCGCCGCGGTCGGCGCGCGGACGGCCTACGACGTCACCGTGACGGCCAACGTCGCCGACGGGCAGCTCGACCTCGCCTTCTCGGCCGACGTCAACAACGCCAAGCTGAGTGCCCTGGTGGTCCGCGGCGCGAGCGGCGTAGCGGCCGCCCAGGTCGCGGCGGCGTCGACGGCGCTCGACCTCAAGACGAGGGCGTTCCCGAACCCCTCGTCCGGCCGCGTCACACTGGCCTACGCGCTCGAAGACGCCGGCCCGGCCACGGTCGAGGTCTACGACGTCGTCGGTCGCCGCGTGGCCGTCCTGGCCGACGGCCCGCATGTCGCCGGTGCGCACCGCGCGACGCTCGACGGCTCGGCCTTGGCGCCCGGCGTCTACCAGTGGCGCCTGGTGAGTGCGAGGGGCGTCGAGAGCGGACAGGTCACGATCGCTCGCTGACGCGATCGCAGGTCCGAACGGGGGCCCCCGGCACACCGCCGGGGGCCCCTCCTTGTATCAGGCCGCCGGGCCGGCCAGCCGCTCGACGGCGGCCACCTGGGACGCGGCCACGTCGGAGTAGGTGACGAGCGCCGAGTCGCACGCGTCGTAGCCGCGTAGGCCGCGGGCGTCGCCGAGGACGACGAGCGTGGTCGGGTGGACCTCCATCATCCGGGTGACGAACCGGCGCTCGCGAGCGTCGAGCCCGAACGTGCTCCAGGCGGCGGGCCGCGCGATCGTCGCGACCACGAGTCGGTCGGCCTCGTTCGCGAGCAGGCGGATCTCGTCGAACGGCTCGTCCTGGTCCTCGTGCGTCGGCTCGAGCTCGCGGTAGACGGCGCCAGGGAGGAGCCGGGCGACGGCCTCCCCCATCGGCATCGTGACGGGCTCGTTCGGGCGCGGCGCGGGCTTGACCAAGACGACGAGCGTGCCGGTCCCGTCGCCCAGGTCGGGGAGCGGGCCGCGCGCGATCTCGACGGCGTCTCGGGCGACGCGCTCGGCCAAAGCCTGATGCTCGGGCGCGGCGACGGTCTCGGGTGGCAACGGCGGCGTCCGGAACACGTCGGCGCCGAACCGGTCGCGGAGCCGCTGGCGGAGCGCCTCGACCCGGGCCAGCGCCGCGTCGATCAGGCCCTCGTCGAGCCGGCCGTCGCGGACGGCCGCCGCCAGCCCGGCCACCAGCGCTTGGGGGTCGACGGCGTCGACGAACAGGTCGACGCCGGCCTCCAGCAGGTCGGCCGCCAAGTCGGCCTCGGTCCGGCCGTCGACCTTGGCGCCGGCCATCTGCAAGCTGTCCGTCACCACGACGCCCTGGAAGCCGAGCTCGTCGCGGAGCAGGCCGCGTAGGATCGCGGGCGACCGCGTGGCCGGGTTCTCGGGGTCGAGCGCGGGGTAGACGACGTGGGCCGTCATCACCAGGTCGACGCCGGCGTCGATGGCGGCGCGGAACGGGACCAGGTCGGTGGCCTCTAGCGTCGCCCGGTCGTCGTCCAGGACAGGCATCTCGGCGTGCGAGTCGCCGGCGGTCCCGCCGTGTCCGGGGAAGTGCTTGGCCGTCGCGAACTGGCCGGCGTCGTGGACGCCCTCGACGAACGCGGCCACCAAGTCGGCCACGTGCCCGGGGTCGGCGCCGAACGCGCGGGCCCCGATGATCGGGTTGTCCGGGTTCCGGTCGACGTCGGCGACGGGCGAGTAGGTCACGTGGACGCCGCACGCCAGCGCCTCCTGGCTCGCCTGCTGCGCGAACGCCCGGACGACGCCAGCATCGGCGGCCTGCCCGAACGCGGCGGCGTGGGGGTACACGGTCCCCCCGATCACCTGCTGCCCGAACCCGCGCTCCATGTCGGTCGTGACGAGCAGCCCGCGCTCGGACATCGCCTGGAGCCGCGCCAGCGTGCCGCGCGTGTCGGGCCAGCGGCCGTTGAACAGGATGAGCCCGCCGATGGGGAGCCGGCCCAGGAGCGCGGCGACCTCGGCCTCCTGCTCGGTCGCGGTGACGGCCGGCGGCAGGTTGTTGCCCAAGCGGACGATGAGGAGGCCGGCGGCTTTGTCTTCGAGGGAGAGGGGCACGGGGGTCGGAGAGGTGTGGGCGTCCTACGGCCGGTCGCGGCGGCCGATCCCGGGACGGAGGGGACGGAGGGGACGGAGGGGAACGTTTCCGGGCCACGCTCTCCACGCTCTCCACGCTCTCCGCCCTACCCGTACAGCCCCTCCGCCTCGACGATCTCGCGAACGGCGTCGGGCACGAGGTATCGGACGGTCTGGCCGGCGGCGATGCGGCTCCGGATCTCGGTGCTGGACAGATCCAATAACGGGCCATCTACGGTCGTCACCGCCCGCACCAGCCACCCGGGCAGCGCCCCCAGATCGACGGCGTCGCCGGGCCGCCGGTACACCACCAGCCGCGCCAGCTCCGCGATCGCTTCGGGCTCGCGCCAGCCGAGGAAGCCCGCCAGGCTGTCGCCGCCGACGATCAGTGCCAGGTCGGTCCGCCCCTCGTCTGCCAGCGTCCGCAGCGTGTCGACGGTGTAGCTCACGTCGCCGCGTGCGACCTCGAGGTCGGACGCCTCGAACCGCTCGTTGCCCACGATGGCGGCCGTCACCATCCGGAGCCGAGCGTCGGCCGGCGCGAGCGACGGGTCGTCCTGCTTGTGGGGCGGCGTCGCGGCCGGCACCCAGAGCACGCGGTCGAACCCGGCCGCCTGGGCGCACGCCTCGGCGACCGCGAGGTGGCCGATGTGCGGAGGGTTAAACGAGCCGCCGAACAAGGCGAGAGGCATGCGGGAAGCGGGAAGCGGGAAGCGGGAAGCGGGAAGATGTCCGGCGCCAGCCACTAGCGCCACCCCGTAGCCTCTGCCATTTCCCCGTTCCCCGTCCCCATTTCCCGCGAGCGGAGCGAGCCCCTCCCGTCTTCGCCAAAATCCCAGATCGGCTGGCGGGCCGGTCCTGTAGCTTGTCCGGCTCTGTCCCGCGCCCCTCCGCGGGCCTGCCCGGCACCCGGCCGGGACCGCAGGCGGAGGGCCAAGCCCGCACCCCCATGTACGCAATCGTCGAGATCAGCGGCAAGCAGTTCAAGGCCGCCGAGGGCGACCGCCTCTACGTCCCCCGCCTCCAGGCCGAGGTCGGCGACTCGGTCACGTTCGACCGCGTCCTCCTGACGTCCGGCGACTCTGGCGTCTCCGTCGGCGCGCCGACGGTGGGCGGCGCCTCGGTCACGGCCGAGGTCCTGGCCCACGTCAAGGGCGACAAGGTGATCGTGTTCAAGAAGAAGCGCCGCAAGGGCTACCGCGTCAAGAACGGCCACCGCCAGCCGTACACGCAGATCAAGATCGGCAGCCTGTCGGTCAACTAGAGCCAGCCCTGCCCTCCGGCGGAGCCGGTCGCCGGCTCGGTCCTCCGGCAGGCGAACCCTGAACCCCGAACCCCGAACCTCTAGAGACATGGCACACAAAAAAGGCGTCGGCTCGTCCAAGAACGGCCGCGACTCGAACCCCAACATGCTCGGCGTGAAGTCCCCCGGTGGGGCGACCATCAACGCCGGCACGATCATCGTCCGCCAGCGCGGGACCAAGTTCCACCCCGGCGTCAACGTCGGCCGCGGCAACGACGACACGCTGTTCGCCACGGCGACCGGCCGCGTCCGCTTCCAGACGGCCCGCGGCGGCCGCAAGACGGTCCACATCGACGCGCTCGAAGCGTAACCGGGAAGGGCGGAAGGCCGAGAGCCCCGTCCGCACCGCATTCAGACGCCCCCGTTGCTCCGGCAGCGGGGGTGTTCTTTTTTCGAGGGCGCGCGAGAAGGCTCGGAGCGCGCGGACCGTTCCCGGAGCCCCTCGTCGGCCCACCCCTCCCGTCTCCCCCATGCCTCTCCCCCGCCTCGTCGTCTTCGACCTCGACGACACCCTCCTCGACCACAAGGCGGCCGAGCGCGCGGCGCTGGCCGACGTCCACGAGCGCCACGCCGAGCACCTCGGCCACCACGAGCTCGCCCACGTCCAGGCGACGTACCACGCCTGCAACGTCCCGCTGTGGCGCGACTTCGGCGCCGGGCGGATCACGTCGGCCGACCTCAAGCGGCTGCGGAGCGAGCGGCTCTTGGCCGAGCTGGCGTGCGACACGCTGGCGCCGGACGTGTTCAGCCGCGACTACCTCGACCGCTACGCCGCCCACTGGCGCTGGGCCGAGGGCGCGCGCGACGCCTACCTCGCCGTCGCCGACGCTTTTCCGGTCGGCGTGCTGACGAACGGGTTCTCGGCGCAGCAACGCGGCAAGCTGGCGCGGCTGCCCGAGATCGCCGAGCGCGCCGCGTTCGTCGTCATCTCCGAGGAGGTCGGCGTGATGAAGCCGGACCCGCGGCTGTTCGACCACGTCCGCCAGCGGGCGGCGGAGGCGGTGGGGAGTCCCATCGAGGCGACCGACCTGCTCTACGTCGGCGACTCGTACCACTCGGACGTGTTGGGCGGGACCGGCGCGGGGTGGCCCGTCGCCTGGATCGGCGGCGACGCCGGGCGGGCCCCGGAGAACACCTTTTGTTTCGCGGACTGGGAGGAGTTGCTGGCTCGGCTCGGCCTCCGTACGCCTGGGTAGGGACACCGTGCACGGTGTCCGCACGGCCCGTCACCCCAGCCCGATCTTGCCGAGGAAGATGCCGAGCGCCGCGGGGTACAGCAGCAGCGTCAGCGCGAGCCCGCCGAGCGCGCCGCCCAGGTGCGCCTCGTGGGCCACGCGCCCGACCTCGCGCTTGGACGCGTAGATCGACAGGACCACGTAGAGCACGGCGAACAAGAGGGCCGGCATCGGGATGATGAACATGATGCCCAGCATGGCGAACGGCTCGAACAGGCAGAACGAGAACAGCACGCCCGAGATCGCCCCCGACGCGCCGACCGCCGAGTAGTCGGGCCGGTCCCGGTACTTCCAGTACGTCAGCGCGTTGGCGACCAGCTCCGAGCCGAGGTAGATCACCAAGAACCGCCCCGACCCCACCGCCACCTCGACGTACGGGCCGAAGTAGAACAGCGTGATCATGTTGAACAGCAGGTGCATGAACCCGACGTGGACGAACCCGGCCGTCAGCCACCGGGACCACTCCTTCTCGCGGACCACGCGGTACGGCTTGAACGCCCACCGCCCGATCAGCGCCGGGTTCACGAGCAACGTGTAGGCCCCGAGGGCGACGTTCAGCACGAGGAAGAACAGCGTGACGGGCGGGAGCGCGAGGAGGTCTTGGGGCACGGGGGCGGTGGGGGGACGGCTACCTTACCCGCCACGCCCTCCCGTGCTCCGCTTGGTGACCCGATCGTTCCTGCTGGCACTCGTCGCGGCCGGCCTGAGCGCCTGCCAGGGCGACGCCCGCGCGCCCTACGTCGGCACCTGGCGCGCGGCCGGCGCCGACTCGCTCGACATGCGCTACCAGTTCTTCGCCGACGGGACGGCGCGGATCGTCGAGCGCGCCGGCGCGGCGCCCCAGGTCTACGAGGTCCGCTACGAGGTCGTCGGCGACTCTGTGCTCGCGCTGCGCGACGGGGCCGGCGACGGCCGCTTCCGCATCCAGCTCGACGGCGACACGCTCCGCCTCGAAAACCCCGCGGGCGGCCAGCGCACGACCTGGGTGCGGCTGTAGGAAACGGGAAACGGGAAACGGGAAACGGGAAACGGGAAACGGGAAACGGGAAGTTGGCCGTCCCGGGCCGACGGCGCCACCGACGGGCCCCCGAGTTGCCCACGAAGCGTCCACGCCGCTCCCCTCTGCCCTTTCCCCGTTCCCATTTCTGGCGAGCGGAGCGAGCCCATTCCCCGCGAGCGCCAGCGAGCCCTACACCACCGTGTCGATCCAGGTCCACAACTCGCCGAGCCCCTGCTTCTTTTCGGACGACGTCAGGACCGTCGGCAGCTCGATCCCGTAGGGCGCGAGGTAGGCCTTGATGCCGGCCACGGCCTGCTGGCGAGCGACGGCCCCCAGCTTGTCGGCCTTGGTGAGCGCGATGAGGTGCGGCGCCGGGCTCTCGCGCATGATCGCCAGCAGCTCCACGTCCATCTTCGTCATCCCGTGGCGGCTGTCGACCAGCTGGACGACGGCGCGGAGCGTCCCCTCCTCCGCCCGCTCGGTCACGTAGCGGCCGATAAACTGCTGCCACCGGGCCCGCTGCGCCTTCGACACCTTGGCGAACCCGTAGCCCGGAAGGTCGACCAGGAACACGTCGGGGTGGCCCTGCGGGTTCGGGTTGACCGCGTAGTAGTTGAGCGCCTGCGTCTTGCCCGGCGTGCCCGACGTCTTGGCGAGCTGCTTGCGACCGAGGAGCGCGTTGAGCAGCGAGCTCTTGCCCACGTTCGAGCGCCCCGCGAACGCCACCTCGGGCGCCGTCGGCGGCGGCAGCGTCCCCCACGAGGGGGCCGACAGGACGAACTCGGCGTGCTTGACTTTCATGAGGGCAGGGGGCCTGAGGCAAGGGGCATGGGGCGGAAAGGCTCTTTGCCCCGTGCCCCATGCCCCGTCCCCCATGCCCGTCGCCGCTAGGCGACGCTCGCGAAGTGATCCGCGACGGTCTCGCCGATGGCGGCCGGGCTCTCGACGGTCGTGATGCCGGCCTCGCGCATAGCGTCGAGCTTGGCCTCGGCGGTCCCCTTGCCGCCCGAGACGATGGCGCCGGCGTGGCCCATCCGGCGGCCCGGAGGCGCCGTCCGCCCGGCGATAAAGCCGAAGACGGGCTTCTTAACGTGCTGGCGGACGAACTCGGCGGCCTCCTCTTCGGCCGACCCACCGATCTCGCCGATCATCACGATGGCCTCCGTCTCCGGGTCGTCGTTGAACAGGCGGATCGCGTCGATAAACTGGGTCCCGACGATCGGGTCGCCGCCGATGCCGATGGCCGTCGACTGGCCGAGCCCGGCGCGCGTGAGCTGGTCGACGGCTTCGTAGGTCAGCGTGCCGCTCCGCGAGACGACGCCGACGTTGCCGGGCGAGAAGATCATCGTCGGCATGATGCCGACCTTGACGCTGGCGCCCGGCGTCAGGAGGCCGGGGCAGTTCGGGCCGACCAGCCGGACGCCCTTCTTGTCGACGTAGGGCTTGACGGGGACCATGTCCTGAACCGGGATCCCCTCGGTGATGCAGATCACCGTGTCGACGCCAGCGTCGGCCGCCTCCAGGATCGCGTCGGCCGCGAACGGCGGCGGGACGAAGATGACCGACACGTTCGCTTGCTCCTGCTCGACCGCCTCGCGGACCGTGTTGTAGACGGGCCGGTCGAGGTGCGTCGTGCCGCCCTTGCCGGGCGTGACGCCGGCGACGACGGTCGTGCCGTACTCGATCATCTGCTCGGCGTGGAAGGACCCCTCCTTGCCGGTGATGCCCTGGACGACGAGGCGGGTGTCTTGGTCGATGAGGATGCTCATGCGGGGGTTCTGGGTTTGGGGGTTCGGGGTTCGCAGGCCACGAGCCCGAAATGGGTGGACGTCAGTTCAGCGCCGATGTCCTAGGCAACGAACCCCGAACCTCGAACCCTGAACCCGGCCCTTACACCTGCGTGTCCTGCGGGGGCTCCGGAGCCGGCGACGGCGGCTCGACGGTCCCCGCCACGGGCTGCGAGGCCTGCGCCTGAACTGGTGGCGGCGGGATCTGAGGCCGGCGGGGGGGCTCGACGGTCAGCTCCTGCTTGATCTCGTTGGTGGCGTCCTTGAACTCGCGGATGCCCTTGCCCAAGCCGCGCGCGATCTCGGGGATCCGCTTGGCTCCAAACAGGAGGAGCACCACGAGGAGGATGGCGATGATCTCGAACGGTCCGAGGCTGCCCATGGGAGTGCGTGTGAGAGGGAGGCGGAACATACGGGCCGCCCCAAACGGTGTGCCCGGCCGGCTCGGTCTTCGCCGAGACCGCAGAGGCCGGGCGCGCACCTTCTCCCCCACGGCAGGGCTATCGCATACTCCCCTTACAGCGTCATCTTGAGCTTGTCGAAGGATCTCGACGCCGATCAGGATGGCTCGCGGTCGCCTGCCACGCGTCGAGGTCCTTCGACTCCGGCCGCCGACGGCCTCCACTCAGGATGACTCCGTTGGAGGGCGAAGAGTATGCGGTAGCCCGGATCGCAGAGGCCCGGGCCGGGCCCGCGGACCGTTCGCGCCCGTAGCTTCTCGGACGCTCCTCCCGCCCAATGCCGACCCTCGACCGCGACACCGTCCACGCCTGGCCCAAGGCCGAGCTCCACTGCCACCTCGACGGGTCGCTCCGCCTCGGGACCCTGCTCGAACTGGCCGAGACCCAGGGCAAGCCCGACTTGCTGCCGGCCTCCGACGAGACCGGCCTGGCCGACGAGCTCCGCAAGATCGACAGCTCGCCGACGCTCGAGGAGTACCTCAAATGGTTCGGCTACTCGATCCCGGTGATGCAGACGCGCGACGCGCTCCACCGGATCGCCTACGAGCTGGCCGAGGACATGGCCCGCGACAACGTCCGCTACCTCGAGGTCCGCTACGGGCCCATCTTGCACACCGAGGAGGGGTTGACGATGTGGCAGGTCAACGACGCCGTGCTGGCGGGGCTGGCCGACGCCGAGCGCGACCACGGCATCCGGTCCGGCGTCATCGTGTGCGGGCTCAGGGACCGGTTCGAGAGCGCGTCGCTGGCCCAGGCCGAGCTGGCGGCGAGCTACCGCGGGCGCGGCGTGATCGGGTTCGACCTGGCCGGCGGCGAGCGCGGCAACCCGGCCGACTTGCACGGCTCGGCGTTCTACCTCGCCCGCAAGGAGCTGCTCAACATCACCGTCCACGCGGGCGAGAGCTTTGGGCCGGCGTCCATCCGCCAGGCCCTCTTCAAGTGCGGGGCCCACCGGATCGGCCACGGCGTGACGCTGGGCCAGGATCCCGAGCTGCTCCGCTACGTCGTCGACCGCCAGATCCCGCTCGAGGTCTGCCCCACGTCGAACGTCCAAACGCACGTCGTCGCCAGCTACGAGGCGCACCCGGTCGCCGAGTACGTCCGGGCCGGCGTCCCGGTGACCATCAACACGGACAACACCCTCTTCAGCCACACCACGACGACCGACGAGCTGTGGCTCGCCCACACGCGCTGTGGCATCCCCGCCCCAGCCCTCCGCGAGATCGTGCTCAACGGGTTCCGCCACGCGTTCCTCCCCCACCGCGAGAAGCAGGCACTGCTCGCCGAAGTCGCCCCGCTCGTCTCGCTCCCCGACTAGTCCATGCGGCTCCTCCTCCTCGCCCTGGTCCTCGGCGCCTGCGCCGCGCCCGACCCGGCCACCTCGCCGGCTGAGCCGACGCCCGACGCAACCGACACGCCCGACGCCGAGCCCATCGCCGAGCCCGGCTTCGACGCCGCGGCCTGGATGGACGCCGTCGAGGTGGCCACGACCGACGCCGAGCGGGTCGCGCTGTCGGCCCGGCTCTTGGACGCCGTCGACTGGCGGACCGCCTGCGGCGAGGACGACCCGACGGCCACCGACCGCGGGGTGGTCCGGCTCCTCCACCTCTCGCCCACCGAATCGCTGGCCGAGATCACCTGCCAGCGGTTCGCGACCCAGTCCACGTTCGCGCTCGTCGACGCCCGCGCGGGCCGGCCGCCGCGCCTGATCCGCGCGCTCGGCGTGCTGGAGGACGGCGCGCTCTCGGCCGACACGACCGCCAGCTTCTTCGGCGTCCTCTCCCACGACCCCGCGACGGCGCCGAGTCAGTTCGACGTGCTCACCACGGGCGCCGACCACGGCGGCTGCGGCACCGACGCCCGCTACCGGCTCCTGGCCGACGGCGGGGCCGCCGTCGAGACCATCCGCGCCCACGCCGACTGCGACGAGCCGCGGGCGCCCGAGACGTGGCCCCTCGTCTACCCCGCCGGATGACCGTCACCGTCCACCCCGCCGCCGCGCTCGCCGGCCAGCCGGCGCTCCCCGCCGACAAGTCGGTGGCCCACCGGGCCGCCCTCTTCGCGGCCGTCGCCGACGGCGAGAGCGAGATCGTCGGGTTCTCCGACGCCGCCGACCCCCAGTCGACGCTGGCGTGCCTCCGCGGGCTCGGGGTCGAGATCGAGACGCGGCCGGACGTGCTCGGGGCCGACGGCACGCCGAGCCTGTTCGTCCGGGGTCGCGGCTTGGACGGACTCCACGCGCCCGACGGCCCGCTCGACTGCGGCAACTCGGGCACGACGATGCGGCTGCTGGCCGGGCTGTTGGCGGGTCGCCCGTTCACGACCACGCTCGTCGGCGACGCCTCGCTCTCGGGCCGCCCGATGGGCCGCGTCGCCGGGCCGCTCGGCCAGATGGGCGCCCGGATCGGGATGGCCGACGGCCACGCGCCGCTCGTCGTCGAGGGCGGTCCGCTGAGCGGGATCACGTATCGGCTGCCGGTCGCCTCGGCCCAGGTCAAGAGCGCCGTGCTGCTGGCCGGCCTGAGCGCGAGCGGGACCACGACCGTCGTCGAACCCGTCGCGACGCGGGACCACACCGAGCGGATGCTCGAGCTCGACGTGCTGACCATCGGCGGCGAGCGCCACATCTCGGTCGACGGCGGGACGGCGGTCCGCCCCCGCCAGTGGGTCGTGCCGCGCGACGTGTCGGCGGCGGCGTTCTTCCTGGTGGCCGGCAGCATCGCCGAGGTGGCCACGATCCAGCTGTCGGGCGTCGGCCTCAACCCGACGCGCGGCGGCGTGCTCGACGTGCTCCGCGCGATGGGCGCCGACGTCCGCGTGTCGAACGAGCGCGAGCGCGGCGGCGAGCCCCTCGGCGACCTCCGGGTCGAGGCGCCCGGCGGCCTCGTGGGCGTCGAGATCGGGGGCGCCATCGTCCCCAACTTGATCGACGAGATCCCCGTGCTCGCCGTCGCCGCGGCATGCGCCGAGGGGCGGACCGTCATCCGCGACGCCGCCGAGCTCCGCGTCAAGGAGACCGACCGGATCGAGGCCACTGCCGACGTCTTGCGGGCGATGGGCGCCGACGTCGAGGAGCGGCCCGACGGACTCGTCATCGAGGGCGGACGTCCTTTGAAAGGCGCCGAGGTCGACGCCCGCGACGACCACCGGATCGCGATGGCCGCCGCCGTCGCCGCGCTCGCCGCCGACGGGCCGACGACGATCCACGGGGCTGAGGCCGCGGCCGTCTCGTTCCCCGGCTTCTGGGAGGCGCTGGAGAGCGTCGCCGCCGGGTCCGTCGAGATCGGCGCCTAGCGCTACTCGTTGCTGGCCGCGATCCGAGTCCACACCAAGACCGCGCCGCACGTGTCGTTCGACTTCGTGTACGTGTATTCGAGCGGTACCTCCGAGGGGCCTCGGTAGATCTCGATGGCGGCTACGTCGTCGAACGGGAGCGCGTCGATGTTCGAGGCGATAAAGGCCATC
Source organism: uncultured Bacteroidota bacterium (assembly GCA_963848075.1). Classification (GTDB taxonomy): domain Bacteria; phylum Bacteroidota; class Rhodothermia; order Rhodothermales; family Rubricoccaceae; genus Rubrivirga. Next base: position 148,206 of record CAWKCB010000004.1, on the reverse strand, counting down.
TCGATCCCGTCGAGGTAGACCGTCATCAGGCACCCGCGCCGACGCGAGCTGACCAGTTGCGCCTGGCCTCCCCGCCTCTGAACGCGGACTCCGGCCACCGGGCCGAAGATGTCCGAGAACAGCGTGACGCCTCGGCGGTCGAGCTCGTCGCGGACGAAGAACACGCCGGTCCCCGAGTCCCGGCGCTCGAAGAACCCCCGGCGACGCAGCAGTTCGTCGTTGAACGTCGACGCCTCGACCACCACGTCACCCAGGTCGCGGGCGTCGGAGAGGAGCGACAGGACGGCGAGGTTGGCCCCCTCCTCCACCACGATCAACGTGTCCAAGGTCGTGTACCCGGGGTAGGAGATCGTGAGGGGGACGTCGCCGATGGGGACGCCGCTGAGGTCGGCCTGGCCGAAGGCGTCGACCGCTCCGCGGGCGTCCATGATCTCGATGATGGCCCCGGACAGCGGCGCGCCGGTGTCTCCGGCTCGGATGACGAGCGACAGGTCGGCTTCTTGCGACGACACGGAGGCCGCGCCGAGAGCGAACAGGGCGAGCGTAGCGAAACGGGTCATGGCTCGGACAGCGAGTGGGGAGACAAGAAAGGGGGCGGCCCGGCAAAACGCCAGGCCGCCCCCGCAGTCATCGTCGGGCGGTCAGCGCTAGACGTTCGGGTTCGCGTTCCGCTCGGTCTGGGTCAGCGGGAAGTACTGCTGGCGACCGGCCGGCAGGTGGAAGATGCCGAACCGCCGCTGGTCCACCAAGCGCTGGCCCTGCGTGAACAGTTCACGATCGCGAGCCTCGATGAGCGCGTCCTGGTCCACGCTGTCGAGCGCGTCGAGACCGCGCGAGGCGCGGACGGCGTTGATCCGGTCGAGCGCGTCGCTGTCGTCGCCCCCATCGGCGAGGTCGGCCTCCGCGAGGATGAGCTCGTTCTCCTGCCACGTGACGAATGGGATCGGGTCGCTGTCGGTGATGTAGAGCGCTTGGCGGTAGAACGGTCCGGGGTTGGACGCGCTGGCCGGCGGAGCCGCCTCGACCAGCGTCCGCGAGTCGGCCTCGTCGTAAGCGGCGAAGCGGTCGTTGATGCTGACCTGGGTCCGGCCGCGGCCCCCGTTGTTCCACCACTCGTTGAGCGAGGTCGACGCGTACCGGCCGGAGTACGGAGCGTCCGTGGACTGGAGGCCGTCCTGAGCGAACTGAGCCGCTTGCTCCTCGTTGCCCCCGAAGAGCGCGATCCGGGCGCGGAGCGTGTTGATCACGCGTTGGTTGTAGCCGTCGGTCGTCAGCGTGGCCGCCGTTGCCAGCTTGGCGTCGGCCTGGGCGTACAGCTCCGACGTAGAGAGGGGCGCCGTAGGACTGTCACGGTCCTCCGAGATCGGCGCGCCACCGGTGGTGGCGTCCGTTCCGAGGTAGGTCCCGAGGAAGTACCGGGCGATGGCACCGTGGAAGTTGCCCGCGTAGAGCAGCGCGTTCCGGTCGCGATCGGCCTCGTTCACGGTCTCCGTATCCGGGTCGTCGACGAAGTCGATCGTCTCGTTGGCCCGGCGGAGGAGGTCGTCGGAGTAAAAGCGATACTCGTTGATCGCGTCCGACATGTTGTCGAGCGAGTTGTTGTCCGGCAGGATCTCCCCCCGGTCGATGTCGCCATACGTCGGGAACGTGGAGTTCCGGACGGCCTGGTTGAACTGGCCGACGTCCGAGAGGAGATCGGAGAGGAGGGAGACCTGGTCGTAGGCGTCGTTGAAGCCCTCTTTGGCTCCCGTGATGAGGAACGCGACTTGGTCCTGACTGTCGAGCGAGTCGCTGGCGAATCGGTCGATCGGGGGAGCGACCTCTTCGACGAACGAGTCGCAGCCCGAGACGGCCGCGGCGCCAGTGAGGAGGAGTCCGGCGAGGCCGGCGGTGATGTGGGTTCGCATGAGTTTGGAGTCCGAGCGTCCGGTGAGGCCTCGGGCCCCACCGGACGTCCGGAGGGTGCTTAGATGCCGAGCGAGAGCGTGAGGAAGTACTGGCGGGGGTTCTGGAGCGTCAGGAAGTCCTGACCGCGCGAGAGGCTCCGAGCCCCGTTGAAGTTGACTTCCGGGTCCAGACCGTCGTAGAGCGACGTCTGGAACACGTTGCGAGCCGAGAACGCCAGCGACGCCGTCCGAACCCGGTTGAGGCCCGGCGTCTGCGCCAGGATCCGACCCAGGTTGTACCGGACCGAGACCTCGCGGAGCTTGAGGAAGTCGGCCTGGCGGACGAAGTTGTCGTCGAAGCGGTTGTCGGTCCGCGCGTAGGCGTTGGCCGCGTCGGTGTACTCCTGCGTGCCGGGCGTGAGGTCCGGGAAGTCGCCGGCGTCGGTCACGTTGCCGGCGTCGTCGCGCTCGGTGTTGAGGCCGAGCTGGTCGCGGAGCTCGTTCCGCTGGACGTAGTTGCCGAACTGGGACCGGAACAGGTCCGTGTTGTTGAACACGCTGAGCCCCGTGGCCCAGTCGGCCAGCGCGTAGATCGTGAAGTCCTGGAACAGCGTGAGGTTGGCCGTGAAGGACCCGTTGTACTTCGCGTACGGGATGCCCCGGAAGCACCGGTCGTCCTCGACGTTGCAGTCCGCGTCGAGCGCGTTGCCAGCGTCGTCGGTCTGGACACCCGAGTCGACACCCGTGTAGACGCCCTGGTCGTTGAACGTGGCCCCGTTGACCGGCGTCACGTAGAACGCGGAGCGCGGCAGGTCCGGCTTGATCACGTTCACGTCGAACCCGTCGAAGAGGTTGGGCAGCGACTCGCCGTCCTCGTCCAGCCCGACCGACTCGACGTTGTTCGTGGTGTAGCTGGCGATGATGCCGAGGTCGATGGTCGCGATGTCCGAGGAGTAGGGCGTCGCGTTGATCGCGAGCTCAAGCCCCTGGACACTGATCTCGCCCACGTTAAACGGGACTGACGAAGCCACCAGACCCGTCGACGGCGCCAGCTGGCGGCCGAAGATGGACTCGTTGGCCGTCTGGTAGTAGTACGAGAACTCGATCCCGACGCGCTCGGCGATCTCGAGGTCGATGCCGGTCTCGAACTCGGAGACGCGCTCGGGCTCGATGGCCACGTTCCCGATCTGGAGCGGCGCCGCCGCGCCACCGTCTCCGCCCACCTCGCCGGTGTACAGGATGGCGATGGGGTCGAACGAGTCCGGCAGCTGGCCGCTCGCGCCGTAGGCCGCGCGGAGCTTCAGGATCGAGAACAGCGACGGGACCGCGTCGAACCGGTCGAGCCGGACGGCGGCGCGCGCCAGCGGGTACACCACGCTCGGCGCGTCGGCGCCGATGGTCGAGGCGTAGTCGTTCCGGAAGCCGACGGTCGCGAAGTACGTGTCCTGGAAGTCGACCGACTGCTCGGCGATGAAGCCGATCTGGCGGAGGTTGATGAAGAACTCTCCGGAGTTCTGGTACTGCGCGCCCGACCCGGCGTCGTCGAGGAGGTTGGTCGCGAAGTCCTGGATGTTGAACGAGAACGTCCGGCGGCGCTGGTCGAAGCCCTGGACGCCGACCGAGGTCGCCGCGCTGAGGTCGGCGGTCGGGCGGTACTGGTAGCGGCCGTTGACCAGGAACGAGATCTGGTCGTTGGCCCGGGTGTAGACCTGGCGCTCGCCGCGGGTCCGGCCCGAGTAGACGAAGTTCGGCGGGAACGTCTGGTCCCCGCGCGTGTCGCTCGCGTCGAGGCCGGCCTGGGCCCGCAGGGTCAGGTTCTGGATCGGCGTGTAGCGCGCCTCGAACGAGCCGAGGAACTGGTTCGTCAGGTACTCCGAGCGGATGTTCCGGACCGCGTCCTCGGCCGTGAACTGGTATGAGGTCGGGAATAGCAGCGTGTTGCCCAAGAAGCCCAGGATGTTGTTGTCGTTCTGGGGCTGCCCGACCGCGTTGTAGTTGTACGACGACGTCGCCGAGAGCTGGAGGTTCGAGAGCGGGAACGCCTCGAAGTTGGCCCGCAGGTTCCGGCGGTTCTGGAAGTTGGTCGGCAGGATGCCGTCTTCGTCGCGGTAGTCGAACTGGGTAAAGTATCGGACGGCCGAGGACCCACCGGAGACCCCGATCGTGTGCTGCGTGATGCCGCCGTCATCGAAGATGGCGTTGGCGTCCTCGAACGTCTCGCCGCCCGTCTCCGGCGTGTAGTCGAACTGCTGCTGGTTGGCGCCGACCGAGCCGGAGTACGTGACCTGGAACGGGAGCGGCGTGTTGCCGCCGCCACCGAGGGTCCCGCGCTTGGTCGTGATGATGACGACGCCGTTCGAGGCGTCGGTCCCGTAGAGCGCCGCCGCGGCGGGCCCCTTCAGCACGTCGATCGTCGCGATGTCGTCGGGCGCCAGGCCGCTCAGCGCGCCGATCCCCTGACCGCCCGCGCCCAGCCCGTCGAACTGGGCGTTGTCGACGCGGATGCCGTCGACGTAGATCAACGGCTGGCCGTCGCCGTTGAGGCCACCGCCGCCGCGGACGTTGAATCGGATCCCGCCGCCCACGTTGCCCGACGAGGGCTGGACGGAGACGCCGGCCACCTTGCCGTTGAGCAGCTGGTTGACGTCGCTGTACTGCTGGATGTCGGTGAGCGCCGCCGCGTCGATGCGCGAGACGGCGACCTCCGAGCGCGAGAGCGACCGCTCCGAGAGCGCGCCCGTCACCACGACCTCCTCGAGGCCTGTCAGGTCGGGAGCGAGCCCGAAGTTGAGGACAGTCTCGTCGCCGGCCGTCACGATGGCCTCGGACACCTGGGGGATGTAGCCGATAAACGATGCCTCGACGGTGTACCGGCCGGCCGGCACCTCGAAGTCGTAGTTGCCGTCGATGTCGGTGGCCGCACCCACGCCGGCCCGGCCGACGATGACGACGGTGGCCGTCGGGAGCGGGACGCCCGTGTCGGCGTCGATGATCTGGCCGGCGATGCTGCCGGACTGGGCGAGCACCGGCCCGGCCCCAAGTAGGGCGAGGAGCAGGGCGAGCACGCCGCCGAGCGCGCCCGGGCGGACGCTTCGTGTACGAAAGGTCATGGTGGAGAGAGTGTGTGTGTCGTCGGGCACCGAAGGGCCGGAGTCAGGCTCCGATGTCCGCTGGAGCGCCGCCTGGGCATACGGTCTGCCTAGGCGTCGGCCGCGGGGGGACAGGTGCGGCGGCCCGTCATAATACCGTAGTCACCTAGCCTTCCGGGCTGGGGAGAGCGTCGGTGTTTGGAGCCACGGGCTGGACGGTCCCAGAACGGTCGTGGACGGTCCCTCCTCCCGCCCGAACGGTCAGCGGGGACGCCGAACCGCCCACCTCCCAGCCGTCGCCGCCGCTCCCAGGCGCCGTTCACGTCCGGTCCGCGGGGTCCCACCGATGCGCGTCGAGGTCCACGCGGTCGGGCTCGGCGAACGCGACGCCCTCGGCCTGGAGCCGCTCGGCCATCGCCGTCGGCGTCGAGAAGTGGCGGCGGCCCGAGAGGCGGCCCTCGCGGTCGACGACGCGGTGGCACGGGAGCGCGAGCGGGTCCGCGGCGACGGCCGCCTTGAGCGCCCACCCGACGCCGCGCGACGCCCGCGGCGCGTCGAGAGCCCGAGCGATGGCCCCGTAGGTCGTCACCCGGCCGGGCGGGATCTGGGCGACGACGGCGTAGACGCGCTCGTAGAACGTGGGCTCGGCGGGCATGGCGGGAGGCGTGAACCGCCGAAGAGTACGCCCGCGCCCAGGGACCCACCCTCCGACCCTCAGTATCCTCGGGGGTCCCCCCCGCCCGCCCGTGCCGATCGTCTCCCCCGCCCCCGACGGCCCCCTCGACGCGCCCGAGCGCGCCCGCCGCGAGACGGCCTTCGCCGACGCGCTCGTCGCCCGGCTCCCCGGCCTCGACGCCGACCGCGTCCGCACCGGCGTGGCCCTCGGCCCGTTCACCACGTTCCGCATCGGCGGCCCCGCCGACGTCTTTTTCGAGGCCCACTCGGCTGACGAGTTGGCGGCGGCCGTGACGGCCGCGCGCGAGGCCGAGGTCCCGTTCTTCGTGCTCGGTCTGGGCGCCAACATCCTGGTCGGCGACGGCGGGTTCCGGGGCGTCGTGATCCGCAACCGGGCCGCCCACGTGGCCCTCGATGCCGAGACGGGGCGCGTCACGGCCGAGAGCGGGGCCGTCGTCTGGCCCGACCTGATCGAGGCGACGATCGACGCCGGACTCAGCGGGCTCGAGCACTACGCCGGCATCCCGTCGACCGTCGGCGGGGCGCTGTGGCAGAACCTGCACTTCCTCTCGCCCCCGCCCGACCGCGAGCGGACGATGTTCGTCGAGGAGGTCGTCGACTCGGCCGAGCTGCTGGGCGCCGACGGCCAGCGCCGAACGGTGGGCCACGACTGGTTCGACTTCGGGTACGACTACTCGACGCTGCACGTCACCGACGACCTGGTCCTGAGCGCCACCTTCCAGCTGAGGCCGGCCGACCCGGCCCGGCTGCGCGAGATCGTCGAGGCCAACCTCGAGTGGCGGGGGGCGCGGCACCCGCCGCTCGACACCCAGCCCTCGGCCGGGTCCATCTTCAAGAAGATCGACGGCGTCGGCGCGGGCCGGTTGGCGGACTGGTGCGGCCTCAAGGGGACCCGGGTCGGCGGGGCGATGGTGACCGAGCGCCACGCCAACATCCTGATCAACGTCGGTGACGGCGAGGGACGGTCGGCGACCGCGCGCGACGTCCGCCACCTGATCGGCTACGTCCAGGAGACCGTCGAGCGCGAGCAGGGGTACCGGCTGAGCACCGAGATCGGGATGGTCGGCGACTTCGGCGACCTGGGCCCGCTGCCGGCGGCGGGCTGGGAGGACGCCGACGGGTTCTCGGGCGGCGTCCCGCCGGGTGGCCACCCCGACGCCCACCGCGACGCCGAACGCCGCTAGCGCGTCACCGACCGACGGTGGGCGGCCGCGCCTCGGGCGGCGTCCCGCGGGTCGAGACGGAACGGCAGGGGTGAGAATGACCCGCCGGGCCCTGGTTTGGGGGGTCGCCCGGGCCGGAACGCGAGCGGCACGGGCCGTGCGGGGGCCGAGGGGCCCCGCCCCCCCCCATGCCCGCCCGTCCCCCCTCCGCAGCCGGCCCGCCGGCGGACCGGCACGCGGTGCGCGTCCGCCTCCTGGCGGAGGTGATCGCCCACGACCCCGGCCCGTTCACCGACCGCGTCCGGCGCGCGCTGGCCCTGACGTGCGACCTGCTCGGCCTCGAGGTCGGGTTGCTGAGCCGGGTCGAGGGCGACACCTGCACCGTGACCGCGGCGTACGCGCCCGGCACCGAGATCGTGGAGGGCACGCGGTTCGACCTGAGCGCCGCGTTCTGCAGCCTGACGCTCGCGGAGGGCGACCTCGTCGAGATCCCGCACGCCGGGGCGTCGGCCCACCGGTGCCACCCGAGCCACGCCACGTTCGGGATCGAGAGCTACGTCGGCGTGCCGGTCGTCGTCGACGGCGAGGCGTGGGGGACGCTCAGCTTCTCGTCGCCCCGGCCGCTGCCGTCGCGGCTGGGCTCGGCCGACCACGACCTGGTCCGCGTGCTGGCGATCTGGATCGGCGGCGTGCTCGAGCGGGAGGCCCAGGGCCGCCGGCTGGACCAGGCCGCCTCGCGCCTGCTCGACGTCGTCGGGCAGGCGCCCGTCCTTGTCATCGGGACCGACGCCGACGGGACGGTCACGCTCTCGGAGGGGGCCGCCCTCGACGCGCTCGGGATCGAGGCCGGGGGGTTCGTCGGCCAGTCGTTCGTCGACGTGCTCGCGAACCACCCGGCCAGCCTCGCCGCCGTCCGGGACGTGCTCGGCGGGACGCCGCGCTCGTGGGAGTCCAGGATCCGCGGGCGGGACCTGATGACGAAGGCCCGCCCGGTCGTGGGCCCCGACGGCGCCGTCGACGGGACGATCTCGGTCCTGTTCGACGTGACCGACCAGACGCGCGTCCGGGAGGCCCTCCAGCGGAGCCAGGAGCGGGCCCGCGCCCTGAGCGAGGCCACGTTCGAGGGGATCGCGTTCAGCACCGGCGGGCGCATCCTCGACTGCAACCACCAGTTCGCCGTCCTCTTCGGCTACGACCGCCCGGACGAGGTGGTCGGCCGCCAAGCCGACGAGATCGTCGCGCCGGAGTCTCGGGAGACCGTGGCCCGCATGATCCGCGACGACCGGACCGAGGAGTACCAGGCCGTCTGCGTCCGGCGGGACGGGGCCCGGTTCTGGGCCCAGATCCAGGGCCGGACCGTCGACGACCCGGACCGCGACGTCCGCGTCACGGCCGTCCGCGACGTCTCCCGACGGCGGGAGATCGACGAGCAGCGCCGGTTCCAGGCCGACGTGCTCGCCCACGTGTCGGACGCCGTGGTGGCGCTCGACCTGGACGGCCGCGTCACCTACTGGAACGGGGGGGCCGAGCGCCTCCACGGCCTCGCGGCCGACGACGTCCTGGGCCGCGCGCTCACCGACGTCGCCGCGTACGCGCTCCCCGCCCGGGCGGGCGACGACGTCCACGCCTTGGACGACCCCGAGGCCGCGCTCCAGAGCGACGCCGCGAGGGACGGGGAGCTGATCTACCTCGCCCCCGACGGCGACCGCCGGTTCGTGTCGGTCTCGTCGAGCGTCCTCCACGACGAGGACGGGCAGCCGAGGGGCCTGCTCGCGGTCTCGCGAGACGTGACGGACCAGCGCCGGCTCTCGGCCCGGCTCCGCCACCAGGCGACGCACGACGCGCTCACGGGCCTGCCCAACCGGACGCTGTTTCGGGAGCGGATCGAGGCCGCGCTTCACGACGGCGCCCCGTTCGCCGTCCTGTTCATCGACCTCGACCGGTTCAAGGCCGTCAACGACACGCTCGGCCACGTCGCCGGCGACCGCCTGCTGACGGAGGTCTCGTCCCGCCTCCGCGACGCGCTCCGGCCGCTCCCGGGCGCCCTCGTGGCCCGGCTCGGCGGCGACGAGTTCGGAGTGCTGGCGCCGACCGACGACGCCGTCGCGCTCGCCGAAGCCCTGCTCGACGCGCTCCGGGTCCCGATCCCCTTCGGAGCCCGGGAGGTCGTCCCCTCGGCCAGCGTCGGCGTCGTCGGCGGGGGCGAGCGCTACGACGCCGCCGGCGCGCTCCTGCGCGACGCCGACACGGCGATGTACGCCGCGAAGCACGAGGGCCGCGGCCGGCTCAGCGTGTTCACGGAGGCCATGCGCCGGGCGGCGGCCCTCCGGTTCCGGCTCGAGGACGACCTCCGCTACGCCACCGGGAGGGGCCAGGTCCGTCCCTTTTTCCGACCCGTCGTCGACCTCGCGACGGGCCGCGTGGCTGGGGTCGAGGCGGTGACGCGGTGGGCCCACCCCGACCTCGGCCTGCTCACGCCCGACCGGTTCCTCCCGCTCGCCGAGGAGCTCGGGCTCGCGACGGAGATCGACCACTGGATCCTGAACCGGGCGTGCGCGGAGGTGGCCGCCTGGGGCCGCGAGGCCGTCGACGCGCTCGCCCTCGTCAGCGTCGGCTGCTCGCGCCAGACGTTGCTCGCGCCCGGCCTGGCCGACCACGCCCGGGCCGCGGCCGACCTCGCGGGGCTCCCCCCCGACCGCCTCGTTGTGAGGCTGACCGAACAGGCGCTGGCCGACCTCGACCCCGACCTCACCTCCGACGTCGTCGCGGGGATCCGGGAGCACGGGCTGGGCTTGGCCGTGACCGACTTTGGCGCGCGGTTCTCGCCGCTCGGGCTCGTCCACGCGCGGTCCGTCGACGCCGTCGCCATCGACCGGGCGTTCGTGGCCGACGTCGAGGGCTCGGCGCCGTCGCGCGCCGTCGTCCGCGCCGTCGTCGGCCTGTCGCGGGACCTGGGGATGCGGGTGGTCGCCGAGGGCGTCGAGACGCCGGGCCAGCTCCGCGCGCTCCGCGAGTTGGGCGTGCCCTACGCGCAAGGGCGTCTGTTCGCCGACCCCGCAGCCTCCGACGACGCGCGCGGCGTGATCGACTCGCCCCCCTGGGCCGGCGACTGGACGGCCTGGACCGAAGCCGCCGTCGCCCTGCTGTGACCGCTCCCCTCCTCGCTCGCACGCGGCCCGAGGCCCGGCCCCGGGCCCTGCTCGCCATCCAGGACGCCGTCACCGTGGCCGTCGTCCGCCACCGGCTGGAGCGCGACGGGCTCGACCTGGCCACCGTCGTCGACGGGCCGGCCGCGCTCGACGCGCTCGCCGACGGCCCGTTCGACCTGGTCGTGCTCGACGTGACGCTCCCCGGCGTCGACGGCCTCGACGTGCTCCGCCGGGTCCGGGACGGGCAGGCGGGCCCTCCGGCGCTGCCGGTGATGGTCCTGGCGTGGCCGAGCAACGACGCCCTCATCGCGCGGGCCTACGACCTCGACGCCGACATCGTCCTGGTCCGGCCGCTCACGCTCGCCGCGCTCAGCGCGGGCGCCCGCCGTCTCGCTCGGCTCGCCCGCCTCTCGCGCTGATGGACGTGCGCGCCGCCCTCTCCGTCGACCAGGTGCTGCTGGCCCTCTTGGCGGTCACCGCCGTGCTCACCGTCGTGTTGGCGGGGACCGCCCTGGCCGTCCAGGCCGCGACGCGCCGAGCGGAGGCCCGACGGCTCGCGCGGTGGGCCCGGTGGGAGCCCGTCCTCCTCGACGTGCTCGTCGGCGACCGGCCGGCGAGCTCGCTCGCGCGGCAGGTCGGGGCGGACGAGCGGGGCGACTACTTCCGCCTGCTCGTCGGGTACGCGCTCCGGCTCGAGGGTCGGTCGCGGGCGCTCCTGGTCGAGGCGGCGGCGCCCCACCTCGACACCGCGGTCGGGTGGCTGGGCCACGCCCGGCCGGACCGCCGGGCGCTGGCGGTCCACCTGCTCGGGCTCGTCGGCTCGGCGAGCGACCACCGCCGGCTGCGGCCGCTGCTCCAAGACGCGTCGCCGGGCGTGGCCATGACGACGGCCCGCGCCCTCGCGGCCTCGGGCGACCCCGCGTTCGTGGACGACGTGATCGGGGCGGTCGACCGGTTCGAGACCTGGGGCGTCCCGTTCCTGGCGTCGGTGCTGGCCCGGTTCGGGGTCGAGGCGGGGCCCGCTCTGCTCGACGCGCTGCTGGACCCGGCCCGTTCGGAGACGACCCGGACGGCCTGCGCCGAAGCGCTCCGCCGCCTGGGCTACGTCCCCGCGGCCGACGCCGTGGCCGCTCTCGCCGTCTCCGACCCGCCGCCGCCGGTCGAGGTCCAGGCCGCCGCGCTCCGGCTGCTCCGCGACGTCGGGTCGCCGGGCCACGCCTGGGCGCCCCGCGCGCTCGCCGACAGCCCGGTCGAGCCCGTCCGCCTCCACGCCGTCAGCGCGCTGGCGGCGCTGAGCCTTCAGCCCGAGGACGCCGCCCGCATCGAGTACGCCCTGGCCGACCCCTCGCCCTGGGTCGCGACCCGAGCTGCGCGCGGGCTTATCGAGTCGGGCCGGGTCGCGTCGCTCCGGGTCGTCGCCGGGGCCGACACGCCCGAGGCCGCCGTGGCCCGACAAGCGCTCGCCGAGGCCGGCGAGGGGGTCCCCACCTGATGGCCGTCCTCCACGTCCTGGTCCAGGCGGCCGTCGTGCTCGTCGTCGGCTACGTCGTGCTGGTGGCCGTGACCTACCTCGTCACCACGGCCCTGGCGTTCCCCGACCTCCTCCGGCTCCGGCGGTGGGCCGGCACGTTCCACACCGGCGAGGCCGCCGGCGCGCTGAGCGCCCCGCCGATCACGCTCGTCGCGCCGATGTACAACGAGGCCGCGGTCTGCGTCGAGGCCGTCCGCGCGCTGCTGGGCGTCGACTACCCGTCGAAGGAGGTCCTGGTCATCAACGACGGGTCGACGGACGCGACGGCCGAGCGGCTGGTCGAGGCGTTCGACATGGTCCCGGCCCTCCGGCCCCAGACGGCGTCCATCGCGACGGCGGCCGTCCGTGGGGCCCTGCGGAGCCGGACCCAGCCCGACCTCTGGCTCGTCGACAAGGCGAACGGGGGCCGGTCCGACGCCATCAACGTGGGCGTCAACCACTGCCGGACGCCGCTGCTGTGCGTGCTCGACGGGGACAGCCTGCTGGCGCCCGACGCGCTCCACCGCGTCGTCCGCCCGTTCCTCGAAGACGCCTCGACGGTCGCCGTCGGCGGGACGATCGGGATCGTCAACGACTGCACGGTCCGTCACGGCCGCGTCACGAACGTCCGGCTGCCCCAGAGCTGGACGGCCCGGTTCCAGGTGCTCGAGTACATCCGGGCGTTCGCCGCGTCGCGCGTGGGGTGGAACGCGCTCGACGCGCTCCCGCTGATCTCGGGCGCGTTCGGCCTGTTCAAGCGGTCGGCCGTCGTCGCCGTCGGCGGGCTCGACCCCCACACGGTCGGCGAGGACTTCGAGCTGACGCTCAAGCTCCACCGCTACCACCGCGACCGCGGCCTGCCGTACCGCGTCGACTACGTGCCGGACGCCGTCTCGTGGACCGAGTGCCCGCCGACGCTCGCGGTCCTGGGCCGCCAGCGCGACCGGTGGCAGCGGGGCGGGCTCGAGGTGGTGTGGAAGCACCGGCGGATGCTCCTGAACCCGCGCTACGGCCGGGTCGGCCTGCTCTCGCTGCCGGCGTTCCTGATCGTCGAGCTGCTCAGCCCGATCGTCGAGGCCATCGGGTACCTCGGCGTGGCGGGCGCGCTGGCGCTCGGGTGGATCGACGGGCCCCACGCCCTCGTGCTGCTGGCGTTGGCGCTGGCACTCGGGATGGCCGAGTCGGTGGCCGCCGTCGCCCTCGAGCAGTTCGCGTTCCGCCGCTACACGTCGCTCCGAGATCTCGGGGCGTTGCTCGCGCTCGTCGTCTTGGAAAACGTCGGCTACCACCAGCTCACGGTGTGGTGGCGGCTCAAGGGGGTCTGGAAGTACTTCCGGAAGGACACGTCGTGGGGCGAGATGACCCGGACCGGCTTTGCCACAACCCCATGACACGACTCGTTCTCTTCTCCGCGCTCCTCGCAGTCTCGGCTGTGGCCCAGTCCCCTGACGGTCCGGCCGGTTCTGGCTGGGGCGGAGCTGTCGGCGTCCGCGTCGAGTCGTTCGCGTCCGGCCGGGAGCCGTGGCAGGAGTCGCGGGCCGTCGTCCAGCGCCGGTTTGCGGGCGGCGCGGCGGCGCTGGAGGTCGGCCACGCGCGTCGGAACGGGGCGTCGGCGCCGCTCGTCGGGACCGACCTGTACGCGGCGGCCGGCCGCCGCGGCTACGGCAACTTGCGCGTCCAGTGGGCCCCGGAGGCGACGACGGTCGCCCGCCTCGACGTGCTCGCCGAGGGCTACCTCGCGCTCGGCGGCGGCTGGGAGGGGTCGGCCGGCCTCCGCCGAGTCGCGTTCGCCGAAGAGGCCGTGACGCTGGGGACCGCCTCCGCCGCCGTCTACACGGGCAACTGGCTGACGCGGGTCCGCGCCGTGGTCTCGCCGGGCGGGGTCACGGGCGTCTCGACGTCGCTCTCGTCGCGCTACCTGTTCGAAGGCGTCGGCGGGCTGACGGCCCCGTTCGTCGAGGCGACCGTCGGCCAGGGTCAGGAGCCGGTCGTCGGGCCCGACGGCGAGCCGGCGGTGCGCCAGTCGTTCGTCGTCGCGGTGCGCGGCCAGCGCCGGCTGGCGGGCCCGCTCGGGGGCACCCTGGGCGCCAGCTACACGGCCGACGGGACGCTGACGCGCTGGGGCCTGGACGTGGGCGTGGTCGCACGCTTCTGAGTTCGGCTAGCCGCCGAGCGCGTCGACCAGGGCCTCGGCCTCGGCCCGGAGCACATCGGCGTCTTCGAGGGCGTCGAGCCAGGCGTCCGGGAACGGGTCGAGCCCGTGGATCGCCCCCAGCAACGCCCCGACGCAGGCGCCCACAGCCGAGGCGTCGCCGCCCACGTTGACGGCCGCCAGCAGTGTCGACTCTACCAGCGCGGGCGACCGGGCCACCATCGCCACGGCGAACGGGAACGCCTCGTCGGCGGCCGAGCCGGTCCCCGCGCAGACGTCCTGCAGGTCGAGCGGGTAGTCGTCGAGCCGGCCCGCGACGCGGCCGAGGCGGGCCGAGACGCGGTCGTCGGTGCCGAGCAGCTTCTCGCCGTCGACCGCGGCCGACCGAGCCGCGGCCACGATCTCCGGTCCGGCGAGCGCGTCGGGGTCCTTGCCCAGGCACGTCCGCAGGGCGGCGACCTGGGCGGCGGCGGCCACGTGCGCCGCCGGGTGCGCGTCGACGGACTGGAGCAGCAGGCCGGCCCACCGGACGCTCGCCAGGTCCTTCAACCCTCGCAGCCGGGCCTGGACGCCGAGCGGCGCCGCGCAGGCCGCGCCCGCGCTCGACGGCGACGTCACGGCCCCGCGGCGGAACGCGTCGGCGCCTGGGAGCGTGGCGACGAACGCGGCGCGGACCTCCTCCGGGCTGTCGGGGGCGCCGGTCGCCAGGGCCCGCGTGAGCGCCCGCGCCCGCTGCGTGTCGGCGGTCCACTGGCCCGCTTCGAGGTCGCCGCGTTTCTCGTCGGCCCGCATCTCCTTGATGCCTTTGTAGTAGGTCCGCACGTTCTGGTGGCTCAAGCCCTCGACGGGCATCCCCAAGGCGTCGCCGAGGGCGGAGCCGAGGATCGTGGCGACGAGGCGGTCGCGGAAGGGGGCGGGCACGGGCGGAGGGGAGATGGGGCCCGTGCTATCCTGGCGACCCTCCCCCCGTTCCCTGGGGCGGTGGGTCCGTGCGTCGGTGGGTCGGCGATCAGTAGGACCGCCGGGCCACCCTCTCGGCTCCGGGTCGCCACCGTGCAACCGCCCCACCGGCCGGTTCGACGCGAGAACACAGCAGACCGCCACGCAGTCCACCGAGAGATCCATGCCGCCGCTCGTCGCCGACGCGGTTCGCCCTGCCCAAACCCACCCCACGACGGACGCACTGATCACCGACCCACCGACCCCATGGCCTGGCTGACCGGCGCCTGGGCCGTCGTCGCCAACGACGCCCGCCTCGAACTCCGCACGCGCGTGGCCCTGAGCGGGCTCGGCCTGTTCGTGGCCGCCTCGCTGGTGCTCGTCCGCATCGCGCTCGGCAAGGGCGTGCCGACGGTGCCGATCGCGGCAGCGCTGCTGTGGGTCGTCGTCGTGTTCGCGGCGGCGGTCGGGCTGGGGCGGGCGTTCGTGGCCGAGGAGGAGCGCGGGACGTCGCTGCTGCTCCAGCTCCACCTCCGGCCGAGCCAGGTGTTCGCCGGCAAGCTGGTGTTCAACGCGGCGCTGATGGTGGCCGTCGTGGCCCTGGCGGGGCTCGGGTTCCGGGTCCTGGTTCCGGTCCCGCTCGGGGCAACTGGCGTGTGGGCGGCGGCGCTGACCTTGGGCGCCGTCGGCATCGCGTCGGCGACGACGTTGCTGTCGGCGCTGGTGGCGCGAGCCAAGGCGGCCGGCCCGCTGCTGCCGGTCCTGGCGTTCCCTGTCCTCGTCCCCCTCCTGATCCCGGCCGTCGCGCTGACCGAGCTGGCGTCGGGCACGGCCACGGGCGCCTGGGCCGCTGCCCGCGACGACCTGGTGCTGATGGCGTCGTACGCGGGCCTGCTGACGTCGGCGTCGTTCCTGCTGTTCGACTTCGTCTGGCGGGACTGAGGGTTCAGGGTTCAGGGTTCAGGGTTCAGGGTTCAGGGTTCAGGGTTCAGGGTTCAGGGTTCAGGGTTCAGGGTTCAGGGTTCAGGGTTCAGGGTTCGGCCAGGACGACTCCGCGCCGGCCTCGACGGCCGAGGGCCACGGGGCTACAAGACCGCTCCGGACTCCGCGCCACCTCGAACTCGCTCGGAGCCGAACCCTGAACCGAGAACCCCGAACCCCTCGGGCGCTAGCTTCGGACGTTCCTCCACCTTGCCATGAGCCCCCTCGACTGGGTCATCGTCGTCGTCGTCCTGGGCTTGACGTTGGGCCTGGCGGCCCGGTACGCGCGCCGCGCCTCGAGATCGACGGACGAGTTCTTCGCCGGCGGCCGGTCGATGCCGTGGTGGCTGGCCGGGACGAGCATGGTGGCCACCACGTTCGCCGCCGACACGCCGCTGGCCGTCGCCGAGCTGGTGGCCCAGTCGGGCGTGGCCGGCAACTGGCTCTGGTGGTACGCCGCGCTCGGCGGGATGCTGACGGTGTTCTTCTTTGCCCGCCTGTGGCAGCGGAGCGGGGTGCTGACCGACGTCGAGTTCGTCGAGATGCGCTACGCCGGGCCGCCGGCCGCCTGGCTGCGAGGCGTCAAGGCGGTCTACTTCGGGCTGTTCGCGAACGCCATCGTGATCGGCTGGGTGGTCCTGGCGATGTCGACCGTCTTCCGCGTCCTGTTCCCCGGGATGACCGTGTTCGGCCAGACGGAGGTCGCCGGGCTCGACGCGCCGACGCTGGCCGTCGGCGGGCTGATGCTGCTGGTCGGCGTCTACTCGCTGCTGTCCGGGCTCATCGGGATCGCGGTGACGGACGCGTTCCAGTTCGTGCTCGCCATGTCCGGGTCGATCGCGCTGGCGTGGTTCGCGCTCGACTTGCCCGAGGTCGGCGGCGTGGCCGGGCTCCGGGCCGCGCTCCCCGCCGACGCGTTCCGGTTCACGCCCGTCCTGGGCAACCCGGTCGAGGGCGCGGCGACGCTGGCGCTCAGCGGCGTCTCGTTCGCGGCCTACCTCGGCGTCCAGTGGTGGGCCAGCTGGTACCCCGGCGCCGAGCCCGGCGGCGGCGGCTACGTGGCCCAGCGGATGCTGGCCACGCGGTCCGAGACCGACTCGGTGCTGTCGGTGCTGTGGTTCGCCATCGCCCACTACTGCCTCCGGCCGTGGCCCTGGATCCTGGTCGGGCTGGCGGCGCTCGTGCTGTACCCGGGCCTGGAGAACCCCGGCGAGGGCTACGTCATGGTGATGCGCGACGCGCTCCCGTCGGGCCTGCTGGGGTTGCTGTTCGCCGCCTTCCTGGCCGCGTTCATGTCGACGATCTCGACCCAGCTCAACTGGGGCACGAGCTACCTCGTCAACGACTTGTACCGGCGGTTCTTCGCCACCGACCAGACGGAGCGCCACTACGTGCTGGTCTCCCGCGTCCTGACGTTCGCGCTCGCCATCGGCGGGTTCCTGGTGGCCACCCAGCTCGACTCGGTGTCGGGCGCGTGGGGGCTGTTGCTGAGCGCGTCGGCGGGGATCGGGCTGGTGCTCATCCTGCGGTGGTACTGGTGGCGCGTCAACGCCTGGAGCGAGCTGGTGGCGACGGTCGTCCCCCTCCTCCTGGTCGCGCTCCAGCTCGTCGGCGTCGACGTCCCGTTCCTGACGTCGGCGTTCCCGACGAACCTGTTCGGCATCGCCGGCATCACGACGGCCTGCTGGCTCGTGGCCACGTTCGTCACCCGGCCGACGCCGGCGCCGGTCCTGGGCGCCTTCTTCCGCAAGATCCGCCCCGGCGGCCCCGGCTGGCGGCCGGTCGCCGCCGACCACCCGGACGTGGTGGTCGACGCGGGGATGGGCCGGCTCGTGCTCCAGTGGCTGCTCGGCTGCGCCGCCGTCTACGCCGCCCTGTTCGGCGTCGGGTGGACGGTCCTGGGCGAGACGCTGAAGGGCGTCGTCACGCTCGTGCTGGCGGCCGCGGCCATCGCGTTCCTGGTCCGCTCGCTGAAAGCCCAGGGCGCCCCGCCGATCGCGGACCCGCCAGCGTAGATCAGCGCACGATGACGACGCGGCCCAGCGCCGCCTCGGTCGCCGTCCGCACGCGGACGAGGTAGACGCCCGGCGCGGCGGCCGACGCGTCCCACCGCAGCTCCGGGTAGCCGACCGGCAGCGGCGCCGCGTCGGCCAGGACGGCCACGACGCGGCCCCGGAGGTCGACCACGCTGACCCACACGTCGAGGTCGTCGGGCAGCCGGAGCGGGATGGTGACGACCCGGCGGCCCGGGTTCGGGTAGACCGCGCCGACGCCCAGCGCCGTCGGCCGGAGCAGCACCTCGAGGTCGAGCCCGACCGAGACGTCGCCGCGCAGCGGGTCGTTCGTCGCGAGCACGAGCGGGCCGGCTCGGTCGCCGGGCGGCAGCGTGCCGGACGCGAACGTGACCGTGATCGGGACCGAGCCGCCGGCCGGCACCACGCCGCTCGTAGGCGACACCGTTTCCACCCAGCTCGGCTGCGCCGCCAGGTCGAACGTCAGCGTGCCACCGCCCGTGTTGGCCAGCGCGACGGTCCGCTCGGCCGTCCCCCCCTCGATCACGCGCGCCGCGAGCGCCGTCGGGCCGAGGCTGGCCGTCGGCGGGACGACGGCGGTGCCCTGGAGGGCCAGCAGGTCGGGCGTGACGCCGGCGTCGGTCGCCACGCGCAGCGTCACGGCGCCGGCCCGCGTCGGCCGCACCGACACGGTCAGCCGGGCGACGTCGCCCGGCGCCAGCGTCGCCGGCGCGTCGAGGGCGACGTCGGCTCCGGACGCCGTCAGCCGCTCGACCGTGAGGGGCGCGTTCGTCGCGTTCGTCACCCAGACCGGGACGGTCGTCTCGACGCCGACGAACAGCTCGTCGAGGGTGCCGCGCGGCATCGTCGCGAGCGCGTAGCCGCCGGCCACCAGCGTCGGCCGGAACGTGGCCAGCATGGCCCGGGCGCGGGCCGCCTGGCCGGCCGTGAACTCGGTCATGCAGGCGTCGTCCGAGTAGTCCATGTAGTTGTGGATCGGGTCGGCGCCGGGGTCGCTGGGGCACGAGTCGGGCGCGGGCGACGGGCAGCGCGAGGTCCCGCTCCGCTGCTGGGGCGTGTCCGCGACGCCGTCGTTGGGGGCCGAGCAGCCGCCCGAGAACGTGTGGTACAGCCCGGCCCAGTGGCCGACCTCGTGGGTCGCGGTGTGACCGAGGTGGTAGGGCACGGCGTTCCCGCCCGGCAGCGACTGGTCCAGCACCACGACGCCCTGGTAGCCGTCGGCCTCGCCGGTGTCGTCGGGGAGCGTGGCCCAGCCGAGGTAGTCGAGCCCCAGCGACGCCGTGTACAGGTTGAGCACGCGCGACGGGTCGACCGCGAGCGCCCGCTTCATCTCGCGCTCCTGCGGCGAGCCGATCCCCAGGTCCCGATACCACGCGCCGTTGTCGACGCGGTCGATGAGCGACAGCGCGAAGCGGACGCCGAGCGGGCCGAACGTGGCGTTGAGCGTGTCGACCTGGGCCTCGATCCACCCGTCGGGGACGTTGCCCTCGGCCACGCCCGGGCCGGACCGGATCACGTGGACCGCGACCGGCACCGTCACCGGATCGGCGAGGCGGGCGTCGAGCGGACCGACCGTGTAGGCCTTGGCCAGCCGGGCCGTCGCCAGCGCCTGGGCCACGGTCGGCTCCGGCGTCGCGCAGCGCCGGCCGTCGAGGACCACGGCCTGAGCCGAGACCGGGCCCGCGAGGCAGCCGAGGAGCAGGATCAGCGCGAGGCGCACGCGGGGGGCGGATGGGGAAACCAAGCTACGCGCCGGCCCGCAAGGTTCGTGCCCGTGCACTCTCGTCGAAGCCGGAACCGACGGCCGCCACCGCCCATCCCCCCGCCTCTCCAATCCCCCCCGACCCATGACCGCGAAGTCCGGCGACGTCGTCTCCGTCCACTACGCCGGCCGTCTCGACGACGGCACCCCGTTCGACTCGTCCGAAGGCCGCGATCCGCTCTCGTTCCGACTCGGCGCCGGCGAGGTCGTCGCCGGGTTCGACGACGCCGTGACGGGGATGGCCGTCGGCGACGAGAAGACGGTCCGCCTGGACGCCGAGGCCGCCTACGGCGAGCGCCGCGACGACCTGGTGCTGAGCGTCCCGCTCGACGCGTTCCCCGGCGACACGGCGCCCGCCGTCGGCCAGGGCGTCCGCCTGGGGATCGACGGCGGCGGGTCGGTCGAGGCGACCGTGGTCGACGTGTCGGACGACGCGGTCACGCTCGACGCCAACCACCCGTTGGCCGGCCAGGCGCTGACGTTCGACCTGACGCTCGTCGACGTGGCTCGGTAGCCGTGAGGCTCAGCAACCTTCAGGGCACTCGCCAGAATGGGTCCTCGGGCCAGACCTCTCGCAACGCCTGCACAAGGAAGTCGTTGAGAGGTTCGACAGAGCGTCTGGGCTTGGGCTGTTGCTCGGCCCGAGCCGCCAGCTCCTCCAACTGAGACCGGAGGAACGAGTGGAGCGCGGGCAGGGGGGGCCCTGCATCGGCCTCCGTCCCTTCGCGCTTTTGCGCGAGCAGGCGGTCGACCTCGGCGCGCACCGGCCCGTCGGGCAGGAATCGCTGGACGAGCGGCTCTAGCTCCATCGGCGGGGTCGTCGCGTCGGCGTCGATCCAGTGGCAGGAGAGGATCGGGCGGAGCACGTAGAGGTACTTCTTATGCCGGATCCGCTCGCGCACGAGCTCGGCCCTGAAGTTGCCCTCGGCCATGTGGAGGTAGTGGTGGAACCCGGCCCGGGGGTCGTAGAAGTCCGGCGCCATCGCGCGCAAGCCGGCTGCGATCGGTGTGACCTCGCGGTAGACGAGCGGCGAGCGGAGCCACTCGTAGAGCGGCGGGTTCGACTTGAGGAAGAGACCGAGCACCTTCGGCAAGTCCCACCCCGAAAGATCGATCTCGTCCAGGATCGGGCGCTCGATCACGTCCCGGCGGCGGTCGATGGCGAGGTACCACGCCGGGCGGTGGAGGTACAGGAACCGGACGTCGAAGTCGCTGTCGGTCGAGGCGAACCCCCAAGCCCGGCTCCCGGACTCGACGGCGTAGACGACACGTACGCCCTCCTCCGACTCGATCGCCTCCAGCCGTCGTGCGACCTCTTCCCGGGGGAGACGGTCGACGCTCACGCCTCGGCCTCCACCCACTGCCCGTTGTTGACGATGGCCCACGCCCGCCCCACCATCGGCGCGCCGACGAACGGCGTGTTGTGGGACTTCGACCGGATGTGCCGTTTTTCGAACGTCCACTCGGTCGAGTCGTCGAAGACCGTCAGGGTCGCGGGCGCGCCGGGGTCGAACGACGGCACGTCGAGGCCCAGGATCTCGCGCGGGGCGACGGCCAGCTTGCGGACGGCCTCGGCCAGCGTCAGCACGCCCGTGCGGACCAGGTCGCGGGCGGTCAGGCCCCAGCAGGTTTCCAGGCCCAAGATGCCGAAGGGTGCCTCGATAAACTCGACCTCCTTCTCGTAGCCCGCGTGCGGCGCGTGGTCGGTCGCGATGACGTCGATGGTGCCGTCGGCCAGCCCGTCCTTGATGGCCTGGACGTCGGCGGCCGTGCGGAGCGGCGGGTGCATCTTGGTGTGCGTGTCGTAGCCGGAGGTCTCGACGGCGGCGTCGGTGAGCGCCCAGTGGTGCGGGCACGCCTCGGCGGTCACGGGAACGCCCCGCGCCTTGGCCCGGCGGACGATGTCGACGGCCTGGGCGGTCGAGATGTGGCACACGTGGAACCGGCCTCCGGTATGGCCGGCCAGCAGCACGTCGCGCGCGATCATGGCCTCCTCGGCGAGCCCGGGGATGCCGGGCAGCCCCAACCGCGTCGCGACGGCCCCCTCGTTCATGTGGCCGTGCGGGTTGAGCGTCAGGTCCTCCTCGTGGCCCAGGATGGGCTTGCCGAGCGTCCGGGCGTACTCGAGCGCGTGGCGCATCAGGCCGCCGTGCTGGACCGGCGAGCCGTCGTCGGAGAAGGCGACGGCGCCGCCGGCCGCCATGTCGGCCATCTCGGCGAGCTCCTCGCCGCGACGCCCCTTCGAGACCGTCCCGATGGGGTGGACGTCGACGGCCAGCCCCTCGGCCCGCTTGCGGACGAACTCGACCACGTCGCGCGTCGCGATGGGCGGCTCGGTGTTGGGCATGCAGGCGACGGCCGTGAACCCGCCGAACGCGGCGGCGCGGGCGCCCGTCGCGATCGTCTCCTTGTGCTCCTGGCCCGGCTCGCGGAAGTGGACGTGCATGTCCATCCAGCCCTGCGAGATCGTCTTGCCAGTGGCGTCGTAGACGTCGGCGCCGTCGGCTTCGGGCGCGCCGCCGAGGTCGTCGTCCACGCGTGCGATGTGGCCGTCGCGGATCAGGACGTCGGCGCGGCGGGAGGTGCCGGTCCGGGCGTCGAGCACGGTGCCGCCGGAGAGCAGGAGGTCGAGAGACATAGGGCCGTTGGGGGACTCCCCCAAGCTACCCGACTCAGGGCACGCCCGAGGACCCTCCCGGACCGTGGCGACGTACATAGATCTCACCTCTTTGCGTCCCCCCTCCCACCATCCGGTACGCAGCCATGTCGGCCCATTTCCGCCCCGCCCGCCTTGTCGCCGCCCTCGCTGTCGTCGCTCTTGTGGCGGGCATCGTCGCGCTCTAGCTCGGCCAGAGTCCTCGGCCTGCTCGCCGGCCTGGTGCTAACGGCCGGCGGGTGCCTCCCCGCGCTCCCCTACGCGGCGCCGCAACCGACGCCCGTGTTCGACGCGGTGGCTTTTTTCAACGGCCCCACCGAGGGCCTGGGCACGCTCTCCGTCCGCACGAAGTCGCCCGTGATCGTCCGCGTCGAGAGCACGGGGACGCCGCGGGCAGACGGCGGCCTCACGCTCCGCCAGACGATCCGCCGCGGCGACGCCCCGGCCACCGAGCGCACGTGGGAGCTGGTCCCCGACGGTCCCGGCCAGTTCGCCGGCACGCTCACCGACGCCGACGGGCCCGTCAGGGCCTGGACGGACGGCGACCACCTCCGCATCCGCTACGGGATGGGCGGCGGGCTGTCGATGGGCCAGGAGCTGACGCTCCAGCCCGGGGGCGACCTCGCGCTCAACCTGGCGACCGTCCGGTTCCTCGGGATCCCCGTCGCCCGGCTGTCCGAACAGATCCGCCGTGTCAACGGCGACGAGGGCTCGGCAGTGGTGGGGTCCCTGAACTCGGGGCGAGCGCCGAACTCAGAAGACGCTCGTCGGTGAGACCGGTCCCCTTCTTCCTGACCCATGTCCACCCCCCTCTCCGGCACCTCCATCGCCATCCTCGCCACCGACGGCTTCGAGCAGTCCGAACTGATGAAGCCGAAGGCGGCCCTCGAACGGGCTGGCGCCACCGTCCACGTCGTCTCGCCCGAGTCGGGCGAGATCAAGGGCTGGGACCAGAACGACTGGGGCAAGGCGGTGGCCGTCGACAGGACGATCGGCGACGCCGACGTCTCGGCCTACGACGCGCTGGTGCTGCCCGGCGGCCAGATCAACCCGGACAAGCTGCGCATCGACGGCGACGCGCTCGCGTTCGTCCGGGCGTTCGCGTCCGCCGGGAAGCCGGTCGCCGCCATCTGCCACGCCCCGTGGCTCCTGGCCGAGACCGGGCTCGCCGAGGGTCGCCGGCTGACCTCGTACAAGTCGATCCGCACCGATCTCAAGAACGCCGGCGCCACCGTCGTCGACCAGTCCGTCGTGGTCGACGAGGACGGTCCGTTCACGCTCATCACGAGCCGCAACCCCGGCGACCTCCCGGCCTTCAACGACGCCATCATCGAGACGGTCGGCGCCGCGAAGGCGGCGTAGCGCTCTGGCGTGCCCGCGCTCGGGCGGCCCGACGACGCCCGCCCGTCCGGCGCGCGTTACGCCCCGTAGGGACAGCGGACCAACGCGGTGGTCCCCCCAAAGGCGGAGAGCGCGAGGCCGCCCGAGGTCAGGTCGAGCGTCACCTGGTGGGGCTGCGGCCCGTCGTCGGTCGAACGCTCGGAGAAGAACAGCGTCTCCAGGGTCAGCCGCGTCCCGTCGTGGTGGACCGTCATGACCTCGGCGACGCCCGCGAGCCCGCTGACCTGGAGGTCGCTGATCTCCCAGTAGGACGGCCCGAACGGACGCCGGCACGCCTCCTGGCTCGCGTCCCAGACGCCCTGGTACTCGGCCGGCACCGTCGGGACCGCCCCTGCCGCAGGGTTCGCTCGGACGGGCCCGCTCTCAGGCGCCGACGCGGCCACGTCGGGCGGCCTCGTGGCGGGCCGCTCGGAGGCCACGGCCGGGTCGGCCTTGCCGTCGGGCGGCGACGCGTCCATCTGGCACGCCGAGAGCACGGTGGCCAGGGACAGGAGGAGAACACGCACGGGAGCTCCGAGCATCGCCAGAGAGGGCCGCGCGGCGACCTCAGCCACCGACGGGGAACTCGATCGAGATCGTGCCCGGGTAGCGGATCGGCCCGAACTGCGTGTTGATCGACGGCCGCGCGTCGAGCCGGATCGTCTGGCGCTGGCTGCTCACGCCGGCGAGGTTGCCGACGAGCGCGGCGAGGTCGCTGACGTTGCGCCCGAAAAAGCGGGCCAGGTCCAGCTCCATCGCGATGGGCAGGTCGACGGCGCCGCCGGGCGGGATCTGGCGGTCGTCGTTGTAGACGCCTGAGATGGTCTCGGTGCCGTCGAGGAACAGGGTCCAGTCGAGCGAGACCAGCTGGGCGGCGACCGAGTTCTCCGCCGGGTTCTCGGCGCCGACGTGCAAGACGAAGCTCATCGGGACCTCGCCGCGCGCCGCCGCCGTGCCCAGGCGCGCCAGGTCGACCGCGCCGAGCGAGCCGCCGTCGCGCAGCCGGTCGAGGTCGACGCCGGCCACCAGCCCGTTCGACAGCCGGTCCAGCTCGAAGTCGACCTCTTGCAGGGCGGCGATCTGCTGGAGCGTGGTGCAGCCGGGGATGGCGAGGAGGATGCCGAGGACGGCGACGGACAGAGGCGCGAGACGGAGCATGGGGCGGGCGGTGGCGAGATTGGGCGTACGCGCGAGCTCCCTCCAGGTCCCCTCCCCCGCACTCCGTGCCCCCCCATCCCCTCGTCGTCGTCGCCCACGACCTCCGCTCGGCCTACAACGTCGGCTCCATCTTCCGGACGGCGGACTCGGCCGGGCTGGCCGGCGTCGTCCTGGCCGGGTTCACGGCGACCCCCGACCACCGGGGCGTGGCCAAGACCGCGCTCGGAGCCCAGGACGCCGTTCCGTGGCGACACACCGAGGACGTCCACGCCGCGCTCGCCGAGCTCCGAGCCCAGGGCTACACCATCGCCGCGCTCGAACGGACGCCCGACGCCGTCGACCCGTCTGCCGTGCCGGCCTCCGCGTTCCCGCTGGCGCTCGTGCTCGGCAACGAGGTCCACGGCGTCCCGCCCGACGTGCTCGCCGCGGCCGACCTGGTGGTCGGGTTGCCGCAGTACGGCGTCAAGGCCTCGCTCAACGTGTCGGTCGCCTTCGGGGTCGCGGCGTACGGGCTGGTGGAGCGAGCGCGCGCGGTTGGCTAGCGTGCCGCAGCGGCTTCGATGGCCGAGAGCGCGTGGACGGCGATCGGGGGCGCCCAGTACGCGTTCATCTCCCAGTCCGGGACCTCGTTGAGGCGTGGGCTCTCCATCACCTCCATGAACTCCGACGAGAACCGGACGGTGTCGCCCACCGCCACGTGGGTCCAGGACGCCAGCGCTGTGTCGCGGGCGATGATCGCCCGGTCGACGCTGTCCGGGTCATCGGATCGGTAAGTGAGCCGGTCGAGGACGAACGAGACCTCGCCCGGGATCGACGCGTTGACGCGCACGGCGATAGCGAGCTCGTCTTGGATAGCGGACTGGGATGGCGGTGGCCCCTCGTAGAGGCCGGCGAACGAGTCGCACGCCGCGACGCCGATGGCGAGCGAGAGTGCGAGGAGCAGAGAGGCCGGACACGGCTTCACGGTGGGGCCTCAGCGGAGGAGGCGACGTAGAGACGGCGTAGCTCGTGCGTCCGCGACCGCTTGTCAAGTGCCTTTTGCGGTGCCTCGCGCCAACACAGCGCCGTAGAACACCACCACGGACGATGTCGGCGGCGAGATCTGCCACTCGGGAACGTGCTCCTGGCTCGACACATCCGCCGGGTCCGCGGGGTCGCCGGATCCGGCTGAGGGGCCGCTGCGTTGGCGGCCTCCCCTCTCCCCTCCCGTCCATGCTCATCCGCCCCGGCCGCTCGTCTGGTAACCTGATCGACCGCCGCGGCAGCGGGGGCGGTCGCGGCGGGAAGGTCGGGCTGGGGCTCGGCGGGCTCGTGCTCCTGCTGATCGGCGCGTTCTTCGGGCTCGACCTCCAGCCGCTCCTGGGCGGGGGCGGCGTCTCGTCCGCGCCGCCGGTCAACGAGCGGGCCGCCGACCCGCAGGACCAGGGCGGGCAGTTCGTCGACGCGGTGCTGGTCGAGACGGAGAACGTCTGGGGCGAGCTCTACCGCCAGGCCGGCGACACCTACCGCGAGCCCAACCTCGTCCTCTACACCGGCGTCACGCAGACGTCGTGCGGCACCGGGCAGGCCGCGATGGGCCCGTTCTACTGCCCCAACGACCAGACGGTCTACCTCGACCTGTCGTTCTTCAACCAGCTCCAGCGGATGGGGGCCCGGGGCGAGTTCGCGGTCGCCTACGTGATCGCGCACGAGGTGGCCCACCACGTCCAGAACCTGGAGGGCCTGCTGTCGCGGTCCCGGTCGAACGCGATGTCGGTCCAGACCGAGCTCCAGGCCGACTGCCTGGCGGGCATCTGGACCCACCACGCGAGCGGCGAGGACGGGCGGATCGTGCTGAACGAGGCCGACATCGAGTCGGGCATCTCGGCCGCCGCCGCCGTCGGCGACGACGCGATCCAGCGGGGCGCCGGCCAGGCCGTCCGGCCCGAGTCGTTCACCCACGGCTCCTCGCGCCAGCGCGTCGACGCGTTCCTGAGCGGCTACCAGAGCGGCGACTACGGCGTCTGCCTTGGGTAAAGCGACCCGGCGGTGGTGGCCGTGGGCCCTGGCCGTCGCCGTCGGCCTGGCCGGGTGGGCCGTCCCCGGGGGGCTCCCGTGCGAGTCCGGCGGCGTCGCCGGTGCGGACCCGCTCCGGGGCGCCCGCGGGTTCGACGGCGGGACGCCGGCAGCGGTCCTGACGCGGCGCCGGTGCGTCGCCGAGGTCCGGGAGGTGCGGGGCGCGTGCCGGACCGGAGCGGCCGACCGTGTCGTGCGGGTCGAGGCGTACACCTGGGGCGGCTTGCGGCGGAGCCTGTTCGTCGGGTGCTCCGGCGTCGACACGCGGGCCCCGGACGGGTGGGAGCGCTCGGCGCCCGTTCCGAGGTCGGCGTGGGACGTGGGCGGGTTGCCCTCAGGGCTCTGACCCGGTGCGCCACGCGACGGCGAGCCAGAGGTCGCCGTCGCGTCCGAACGCGACGGTCCACTCGCCCGACGCGTCGGCGGTGGCCGTCGCCACGCCCCGGTCAGGCGGCGCGCCGTCGGCATCGAACGCCAGGCGGACGGACCGGCCGCCGGCGCGGAAGCCGGTCCGCTGGCCCTTGAGGACGGCCTCCTTCAACGCCCACAGCAGCGTCTGGGAGTCGTCGGTCGGCCCGCCGAGCGCGTCCAGGAGCGGGCGCTCGTCGTCGCGCACGATGCGGGTCCACAGGTCGGGCCGGCGCCGGTCGACCCGTTCAAGGTCGACCCCGACCGGGCCGTCGGCGACGGCTGCCACCGCGGCTACCCCGTCGCCGTGGCCCGTGTGGGCGATGGAGACCCAGAGGCCGGCGACCTCCGGGGCCCCGTCCGCGCCGACGGCGAGCGAGACGGCTTGGGGGGCGACGCCCAACCGGGCCCCGGCGAGCGTCCGGGCCGCCGTCCGCCCGAGCGCGAACTGGCGCTGGCGGTCGGCGTGGCCGAAGCCCGCCATCCGGCCGTGCTCGTCGGGCGTGAGCACGGGCAAGGCCCCGCCTGACCGCACGAGGCGGACGGCCACCGACGGCCCGAGCCCCCACCGACGCGCGTCGAGGTCCGTCATACGCAAGAGAGAGCGGGCCGAGGGGGACGCTGTGACAAGGGGGAAACTCCCGTCCAGGGACCCCCTGGCGAGGTTCGTAAGTTATCGCGTCTCACGATCCCGGCCTTATGAGCGCCCTCCCGTTGTCCACTCTGCCCAAGCCTCCGCCTCCGGTCGTCGTCCACCGCGCGAAGGAGTCGTTCGCGGACTTCGTCGTCGCGTATCGAGACCGGCTTGCCCACCTGTTCGGCACGCGCCACGACATCGACGCGGCGGGCCCGGACCGGGGCGTGGCCCCGTTCGTGATCCAGCGGTTCCGCGACGTCGACCCGCTCTCGGTGTTCGTGCCGAAGGCCTACGGCGGGCGCGGCGGGTCCATCGGCCACGGCCTGACGATGCTCGAGGAAACGAGCTACCACTCGCTCCCGCTCAGCCTGATCGTCGGGATCAACGGCGGCCTGTTCCTGCAGCCCGTCGCCAAGTACGCGACCGAGGAGGCCAAGCAGCGCGTGCTCACGTCCTACGTGCGCGACCGGAAGCTGGCCGGGCTCATGATCACCGAGCCCGACTACGGCTCGGAGGCGCTGTCGATGGAGACCGGCTGGCGCGAGACCGGGACCGGGACCATCAAGATCGAGGGGACCAAGCACTGGGCCGGCCTGACCGGCTGGGCCGACTACTGGCTCTTGACGGCCCGCCCGCTGACGTCGTCGGGCGGCCTGCGCCGCGACGTCGACTTCTTCATCGCCGACGCCAACGCGCCCGGCCAGCACGTCGACGTCCAGGAGCTCTACCCGAACCTGGGGCTCAAGATGATCCCCTACGGCCGGAACCGGATCGACGTCGAGGTGCCGGCCTCGGCGCGGCTCGAGCCGAGTTCGACGGGCGTCAAGATGATGCTCGACACGCTGCACCGGAGCCGGCTCCAGATCCCAGGCATGGGCATGGGCTACCTCCGGCGCGTCTTCGACGACGCCCTCACCCACGCGCGCGAGCGGTTCGTCGGGGGGAAGTCGCTCCTCGACTACGACCAGGTCCGGGCCCGCCTCGCGCGGCTCCAGTCGTTCGTGACCGGGACGGCCGCCATGTGCATGGAGACGGCCGGGACGGCCGGCGTCGACCGGGACCTGTTCGGCGACGGGCTCAAGGCGAACGCGTTCAAGACCGTCGTGACCGACTGGATGTTCGAGGCCGCCGACTCGTTCCTCCAGCTCTCCGGCGGCAACGGCTACCGCGAGGACCACCGCGCCGGCCGCGCGCTCGTCGACTCGCGCCCGTACCAGATCTTCGAGGGCTCCAACGACATCCTGTACCAGCAGGTCACGGAGTCGGTCGTCAAGGCGATGCGCCGGCTCAAGCAGGTCGACCTCGGCGCCTACCTCCAGACGGAGCCGCTCACGGCCCGGGCCGCGACCCTGTTCGGCGAGTCGCTCGCGTTCGACATCGACTGGTCGATGCCCCAGCGCAAGCTCGTCGACCTGGGCAAGGCCATCAGCCGGATCGTGACCATGGAGATGACGATCGAGATGGGCGAGCGCGGGTTCTCGGCCGAGCTGGTCCAGAACATGCTCGACGAGACGCGGGCCGAGGTCCGGTCGCTGCTCGAGACCTACCGCGCGGGCGGCCTCACGGCCGTCGTCGAGGAGACGGCGCCCCCGGACTGGCTCTCGCGCGTCCGCCTCTCGTGACGGGCCGCCCCGAGGCCGGCGAGCACGCCGCGTTCTACGCCGGCTACGTCGCCTGCGCCGCGGGGGCCGACCTCGGCGACGCCCTCGACGCGCCGGGGCTGGCGGCGCTCGCGCGGCGCCTCGACCCGTCGCTCGCCGACCGCCGCTACGCGCCGGACAAGTGGACGCTGGCGGGCGTGGTCCAGCACGTGATCGACACCGAGCGGATCTTCGCCACCCGCGCGCTCCGCATCGCCCGCGGCGACCCGACGCCGCTGCCCGGCTTCGACCAGGGCCCCTACGCCGACGCCGCGCCGGACCGCCCCCTCGCCGTCCTGGCCGACGAGCTCGACCGGCTCCGCGCCTCCACCCTCGACCTGTTCGCCTCGCTCCCGGCCGACGCCCTCCTCCGCGTCGGCGTCGCCAGCGGCCACCCGCTGAGCGCCCGTGCGGCGGGGTGGATCCTGGTCGGCCACGAGCGGCACCACCTCGGCATCGTCCGCGAGCGGTACCTGGGGTGAGGCGTGAGCGGCGAGGGCCTGGCCAATCCGGAGGGGGACGGGGCTCGGAGCTCGACGGCGGCGGCCGCCGCCGAGGGCGCCCGCAAGCTCGGAGGCCGGAGAGTGACCGAACTTTCTAACGGGCCCCACGCCCCACGCCCGATGCGCTACACGTCCCACCTCGCCGTCCCGGTGCCCGCCGCCGAGCTCTTCCGCTGGCACGAGCGGCCCGGCGCGTTCCAACGGCTCACGCCGCCCTGGCAGCCCGTCTCGCTCCGCCAGCACGAGGGGATCCGCGACGGCGACTTGGCCGTGATCCGCCTGGGCACCGGCCTCGTCGGCCTGGACTGGGTGGCCGAGCACCGGGGCTACGACGACGCCTGCCTCGACGACCCCGAGAGCGCCTGCCAGTTCGAGGACGTCCAGCTCTCGGGCCCGTTCGCGGCGTGGCGGCACACGCACGCGATGCACCCCGCGGGCGAAGGCTCGATCCTGGAGGACGACGTCCGCTACCGGCTCCCGCTCGCCCCGCTGTCGCGCGTCGCCGCCGGGTTCGGCGAGGCCCAGGTCGAGCGGATGTTCGCCTACCGCCACCGGGTCACGCACGAGGACCTCCGCCGGCACGCCGAGGCCGGCGCGGCGCCGATGACGGTGGCCATCACCGGCGCTTCGGGGCTCGTCGGCCGGGCCCTCACGGCGTTCTTGCAGGGCGGCGGCCACACCGTCGTCCGCCTGGTCCGCCACCGCGACGAGGTCGAGAGCCGGGGGCCGCAGGACCGCGCCGTGTACTGGAACGTCGAGGCCGGCGAGATCGACGCGGACGCGCTGGCTCGTCTCGCGCCCGACGCCGTGGTCCACCTGGCGGGCGAGCCCATCACGTCGCTCGACGGGAGCACGGAGGCGCGGCGCCGGATCTGGGAGAGCCGGACCCGGGGCACCCAGCTCTTGAGCCGCGCGCTGGCGGCCCTGCCGACGCCGCCCCGCGTGCTGGTCTCGGCGTCGGCGAGCGGCATCTACGGCGACCGCGGCGACGAAGTCGTCACCGAGACGTCGGCGCTCGGCGAGGGCTTCCTGGCCGACGTGTGCCGGGCCTGGGAGGCGTCGACGGCCGAGGCCGAGGCCGCCGGCGTCCGGACGGTCCACGCCCGGATCGGGCTCGTCACGACGCCGGCCGGCGGGCTCCTCCAACCCCTGGCGCCGGCCGCCGCGCTCGGCCTGGGCGGCTGGCCCGGCGACGGCGCGGCGTGGTGGCCCTGGATCGCCCTCGACGACGTGGTCTACGCGGTCCACCACGCGCTGGTCGACGACGGCCTGAGCGGGCCCGTCAACCTGTCGGCGCCGGAGCCGGTCCGCACCAAGGGCTTCGTCAAGACGTTGGCGTCGGTGCAGAACCGGCCGGCGGTCGTCCGCGTGCCTACGGCGCTGGTCAAGCTGGCCGGCGGCGAGCTCGCGCGCCGCGTCGCCCTGGCGAGCGTGCGGATGCGCCCCCGGGCCCTGCTCGACCGCGGCTTCCG
This sequence comes from uncultured Bacteroidota bacterium, assembly GCA_963848075.1. Taxonomy (GTDB): domain Bacteria; phylum Bacteroidota; class Rhodothermia; order Rhodothermales; family Rubricoccaceae; genus Rubrivirga. The sequence continues at coordinate 116,937 of CAWKCB010000004.1, read as the reverse complement.
GTTCTCGACGCCGGACCTCCGCGTCGCCCTCTCCCACCTCCTCGGCCGCCTCGACACCCACACCCTGCCATGACCCGTCTCCTCCTGCTGGCCGTCCTGACCACGGCCCCCGTCCTCGCCCAGTCCGACCCGGCGCTCGCCGGCACCGCCGACCAGTTCCGCGACGACGTCCGCGTCGTCACCGCGATGGTGGCGACGGCCGCCCTGGCCCACGACGCCGACGGCGCGTTCCCGCGGACCCCGTTTGGCCTGCTCGGCAGCGCCGACGCCGGGCGGACCGGCCTCCGCGACGTCGCCCTCTCCGACCTCTCGGTCGGCGGCGACGGCGACCGGCTGGTCCTCGACTACACGCCGCTGCCCCGGGACCCGTACGTCCGCCAGGACCGCGTCGTCCGCGTCGTCGTCACGCGCGACGCCGACGGGCTGTACCAGGGCGCGTACGAGATCACCCGGCGTGCGGACCCCGACGACGGCGGCGAGCGGTTGCCGTACGACGTCGCCGGGCGGTACCGCGTCGAGCGAGGGTTCGGGACGGCGTGCGTCGACGTGGAGACGGTCCGCACCCAGCTCGCGGCGGGCTCCTTTGACGCCGAACCCGGCACGCTGGGACCGACGCCCCTGACGGTCCGCGTCCACCCGCCCGGTGAGGACGAGCCGGTGTTCTACGAGGAGGGCCGATGAGCGAGTCCGTCGCCGTCGTCGGCGCGGGGCTGGCGGGGCTGGCGTGCGCCCGGACCTTGGCCGCGTGGGGCGTCGAGCCCGTCGTGCTGGACGCCTCCGACGCCGTCGGCGGGCGCGTCCGGACGCACCGCCAGGACGGGTTCCTGATCGACCGAGGCTTCCAGGTCCTGCTGACGGCGTACCCCGAGGCGCAGGCCGTCCTGGATTACGACGCGCTCCGCCTGGGCCGCTTCGCCCCCGGCGCCTGGATCCGGGCCGAGGGCACGTTCCAGGTCATCGGCGACCCGTTCCGCCGGCCGACCCAGGCCCTCCCGACGCTCCTGGCCGACGTCGGCACGCTCGCCGACAAGCTCCGCGTGCTCCGGCTCCGCCAGACTGTTCTGGCCGGCACCGCCGACGACCTGTGGCGCCGGCCCGAGATGACGACCGAGCGGGCGCTCCGCTATCGGTACGGGTTCTCGGACCGGATGGTCGACCGCTTTTTCCGCCCCTTCCTGGGCGGCGTCCTGCTCGACCCCACGCTGTCGGCGTCGAGCCGGGCGTTCGAGGTCTACTTCCGGCGGTTCTCCGAAGGCGACGCGGCCCTGCCGGCCGGCGGCGTCCAGGCCATGCCCGAGCAGCTCGCGGCGAGCCTCCCCCCGGGGACGGTCCGTCTGGGCGCCCACGTGTCGGAGGTCACGCCGACCGAGGTCCGGGTCGAGGGCGGAGACGCGGTCCCGTGCCGGGCGGTCGTCGTGGCCACCGACGCCCGGAGCGCCGGCGCGCTGCTCGACGTCGAGACGCCACCGAGCAAAGGGACCGTCCAGATCGCCTGGGCCGCCGCCGACGCGCCCACCGGCGAGCCCGTGCTGATGCTCGACGGCGAGGGCACCGGCCCGCTCAACAACGTCCAGGTCGTCAGCAACGTCCAGCCGACGTACGCGCCGGCCGGGCAGGCGCTGGTGACCGGCAGCGTCCTGGGCCGTCCGTCCGCCAGCGACGACGCGCTCGACGCGGCCGCGCGGGCCCAGCTCCGCCGCTGGTTCGGCGACGCCGTCGACGGCTGGCGGACGCTGCGGGTGGACCGCGTGCCGGACGCGCTCCCCGACCTCCCGTCGCTCCGGCCGCCCGAACGTCCGCCCCGCTTGGGTGGCTTTTACGTGACGGGCGACTGGCGCCGGAACGGGTCGATCAACGGGGCCCTGGCCGCCGGTCGCCACGCGGCGGAAGCGGTCTTGCGCGACCTCGGCCACGACGTGTAGCGTGGCTTGCACAGTGCGTCCGCCGTCCGTGACGGGATGGACCCTGCTCGAACGCCCCGCGGAGCGTGAATCCACCGGAATCCCTGACGCACCGGGCAACGGACCTACAAGCTCTAGAGCGTCTGGTGCTATGAGTTTGACGTTCTGTCTGGACCATCCGGCGCCCGTTACGCGATCGGCTCCCCCCTCCCACCCCGTCATCCCCTCGGATGCGGGGATCCATACGGTCCTGCGGTCGACAGCGGCCTCGCATGGATTCCCGCGTCTGCGGGAATGACGCCCGGGGGCTGGAGTAGCCAGATTCCTTCATAGCACCAGTCGTCCTGGAGGACGGCGGGCCACGAAGAGTGCAACGTGGGGAACGGCCAGCTTTCTCTCCTCCACTCCTTACCCTCCCGATGCCGCTCGTCTTCCTCGTCCACCTCGGCGCGACGCTGCTGATGGTCGGCGTGATCTGGATCGTCCAGGTGGTCCACTACCCGCTGTTCGCCGGCGTCGGCGCGGAGGGATGGCCGGCGTACGAGGCGGCGCACCAGTCGCGGATCACGCTCGTCGTCGGGCCGCTGATGGTGGCCGAGCTGGTGACGGCCGTCTGGCTCGTGCTCGACCGGCCGGCCGCGCTGCCGGCGGAGGCCGTCGTGGCCGGGGCCGTGCTCGTCGGCGTGATCTGGGCGTCGACGGCGTTCCTCCAGGTCCCCCTGCACGCAGCGCTCGGCGGCGCGTTCGACGCCGACGCGCACGGGCGGCTCGTGGCCACCAACTGGGTCCGGACGCTGGCGTGGACGGCGCGCGGTGGGCTCGTGCTCTGGATGACGGGCCGGCTCGCGTCCTGACGGCCGGGCCGCCGCAAGACGCGCCCCGCCGACCGAAGCCGACGGGGCGCGTCGCGAGTCGCAGGGCCGGTCCGGGCTAGGCCGGGATCCGAATCTGCTGGCCCGGATAGATCTTGTCGGGGTCGCCGATCACCTCGCGGTTGGCCTCGAAGATCTTGTTGTAGTCGTTGGCGTCGCCGTACTGCTCCTTCGCGATCTTGGACAGCGTGTCGCCGCTCTGGATCGTGTAGTAGCGGCTCCTGGCGGCCGTCGTGGTCGTGGACCCCGCGGTCTGGGCCCCGTCGACGCGCAGGCCGTCGTCGTCGACGTGGGCGACGCCCTTGACGTTGCCGGCGATGAGCGCCGCCTTCTCCTTCGCCGCCTGGCTCTTGGCGGTGCCCTGGAGCGTCACGCGGCCGTTGTCGAAGCGGACGCCGAGGCCCGACACGTTGGAGCCGAGCGCGCGCTCGATCTCGCTCTTGATGGTCTCAGCTTCGTTGCCGGACTTGCCGCCGAAAAGGTCCTTGCCAGCGTCTTTCAGAAAATCGAGGAGTCCCATGGTCAGAGGTGGGTTGGTGAAGAGGAGCGCCGAGTCGACGCCTCGTGCCACGCCAGGGGCGCCCGTGCTGTTCCATCGGCCCCGGCGCGGGGGCGGCGGCGCCGAGCCCGCTCCACGCCGGTCCCAGGCCGAGAGCCCACGCCACGGCCCGGACGCCGAGGTACGATCTTGTCGCACCCGTCCCCCACGCCCGTGTCCCCTCCTGCCGTCCACGTCGCCCTCCCCGAGGGGCGGAGCTACGCCGTCCACTTCGAGCCGCTGGCGAGGGCGCCGATGCACCTGCGCGAGGCCGGCGTCACGGGACCGCGCGCGCTCGTGGTGACCGACGAGACGGTGGCCCCCCTCTGGCTCGACCCGCTCGCCGACGCCCTCCGGGCCGACGGCTGGCAGGTCGAGGCGACGGCCGTGCCGGCCGGCGAGGCGTCGAAGTCGCTCGCCCAGCTCGGCGCGCTCTACGACTGGGCCCTCGGTCTCGGCATCGACCGGTCGACGCCGGTGCTGGCCCTCGGTGGCGGCGTCGTGGGCGACCTCGCCGGGTTCGCCGCGGCGACGCTGCTCCGGGGGCTCCCGCTCGTCCACCTCCCCACGACCACCATCGCCCAGGTCGACAGCGCCATCGGCGGGAAGACGGGGATCAACCACGCGGCGGGCAAGAACCTGGTCGGCGCGTTCCACCAGCCCCGAGTGGTCCTGGCCGACCCGGCCACGCTCGGCACCCTCCCCGACCGGGCGTTCCGGAGCGGGCTCGCCGAGGCCGTCAAGCACGCGCTGATCTCGGACCCCGCCCTGGCCGACCGGCTCGACCGCGAGTGGGACGCGCTCGCCGCTCGCGAGCCCGACGTGCTCGCGCCCTTGGTCCGCGACACGGCGGCGGTCAAGGCGGCCGTCGTCGAGGCCGACGAGCTCGAGGCCGGCGAGCGGGCGTTCCTCAACTTCGGCCACACGTTCGGGCACGCGCTCGAGCGCGAGGCCGGCTACGGCACGCTCACGCACGGCGAGGCCGTCGCGCTCGGGATGCGGGCGGCGCTCCACCTCTCGGCCTCGCTCCAGCGCGGCGCCGTCGCCGACGACCTCGGCCCGTTCGCGGCCGCCGACCGGCTGGTGGCCCGGCTCGCGCCGCCGCCGACCGACCTCGACCCGGGCCGGCTCACCGAGGCGATGGGGTCCGACAAGAAGCGGACGGCGGCGGGCGTCCGGTTCGTCGTGCTCGACGCCGTCGGCGAGCCTCGGCTGGCGGACGACGTGCCGGCGCCGATGGTCGAGGCCGCGTGGCAGTTCTGTTTGGGGAGTCAGGAATAGGAAACAGGGATCAGGGATGAGCAACGGCATCACACAGTCTCTCTCTGATTCCCGACTCCTGACCCCTGAATCCTCCCCTCCCTTTCCCAGAACCTTGGATTGTCCCGCGGCGAGGGCCCGGCGTATCCTGCCCGTCACGGCGTGGTAGCTCAGCTGGTTAGAGCGCACGACTCATAATCGTGAGGTCGAGAGTTCAAGTCTCTCCCACGCCACCGTCACCCCCCGGCCCCGCGCGCCCGGCTCCTCCGCCGGGCGCGTGTCGTTTCGGCTCGCCATGCGGATCTACCTCCACGACTACGGCGGCCACGCCTTCCTGGTCGGGCTCGCCCGCCACCTCGCCGGGCGTGGCCACACGGTGCGCTACGGGTTCTCGGCGACGAACGAGGCGCCCCAGGGCGACTTGGCGCCGCGGCGTGACGACCCGGCCTCGTTCTCGCTCGACCCCGTCGTCACGGCGCCGGTCGACAAGCGGACGCGGTCGCTGGCGGGCCTCGTCCGCCGTCGGCAGGCCGAGTCCCGGTTCGGGCGCCACGCCGCGGCCCACGTCCGCCGGTGGCCCGCCGACGTGGTCGTCTGCGCCAACGCCTCGCTCGACGTCGTCGCCCCGCTGATGGCGGCGGCGCGGGCCCAGGAGGCTGCGTTCGTGAACTGGCTCCAGGACGTCCACTCGGTCGGGACGCGGGCCGTGCTGGCGCGGCGGTTCGGGTGGGCGGGCGACCTCCTCGGGCGTGTGTTCGAGGCCCGCGAGAGCCGGCTGCTCCGCCGCGCCGACGCCGTCGTCGGGATCACCGACGGGTTCCGCCCGCTCTTGAACCGCTGGCGCGTGGCCCCCGACCGAGTCGCGGTCATCGAGAACTGGGCGCCGCTCGCCGACCTGCCGCAGCGCCCGCGCGACAACGCGTGGGCTCGCGCGCACGATCTCGCCGGCCACCCCGTCGTGCTGTACTCGGGGACGCTGGGGATGAAGCACGACCCAGCCGCGCTCGCCCACATCGCCGGCGTCCTGGCCGACCGGGTGCCCGAGGCGCGCATGGTGATCGTGTCGTCCGGTCAGGGGGCGGACTGGCTCGCGGCGCGCGCCGACGAGGAGTCGTTCCCGAACCTGGTCCTCCTCCCCTTCCAGCCGTTCGAGGTGTTCCCCGACGTGCTCGGCGCGGCCGACGTCGTCGTGGCCGTGCTCGAGCCCGACGCGAGCGCGGTGTCGGTCCCCTCGAAGGTGCTGGCCTACCTGTGCGCCGGCCGGCCGGCCGTGCTGTCGGTCCCGGCCGACAACCTGGCCGCCCAGATCGTCGAGCGCGCCGGCGCCGGCGTCGTCGTCCCCCCCGGCGACGCCGACGCGCTGGCCGAGGCCGTCGTGTCGCTCCTGGCCGACGGCGCCCGGCGCGAGCGGATGGGGACCGCCGGCCGAGCGTACGCCGAGCGCGCCTTCGACCTCGACGCCGTTGCCGACCGCGTCGAGGCGGTCCTGGCCGGCGCCGTGGCCCGCGACGGCTAGCTTGCGGAGCGCTCCGCTGCCTATGCCCGACCCCACGCTCGACCCCGACCGCCCGACACCCGAGGGCTTCCGCCCGGCGGGGACGGGGATCCGCCGGCGCCTGTTCGAGGTCGTCTTCCACGCCGACGACCGGACGGGCAAGGGGTTCGACGTCGTCCTGATCGTGGCGATCGTGCTGAGCGTCGTCGTGGTGATGCTGGAGAGCGTGGGCTCGATCCAGGCCCAGTACGCCCACGAGCTGATCGTCGTCGAGTGGTTCTTCACGGCCCTGTTCACGGTCGAGTACGCGCTCCGGCTGTGGGTCCTGCGGTCGCCGCTCCGTTACGCCCGGAGCTTTTTCGGCATCGTCGACCTGCTGGCGATCCTGCCGACCTACATCAGCCTGGTGGTCCCCGGGGCCCAGGTCCTGCTGACGGTCCGCATCCTGCGCGCGCTCCGCGTGTTCCGGGTGCTCAAGCTGGCGAACTACCTCGACGAGGCCGACCAGCTCCGCCGGGCGCTCTCGGCGAGCCGCCGCAAGATCCTGGTGTTCATCTTCGTGATCCTCACGCTCGTGACCGTCATGGGCTCGATGATGTACCTCATCGAGGGGGGCCGGAACGGGTTCACCTCGATCCCCCAGAGCGTGTACTGGGCCGTCGTGACGCTCTCGACCGTCGGGTTCGGCGACATCTACCCGGTGACCCCGCTCGGCAAGGCGCTCGCGACGGTCATCATCGTGATGGGGTACGGGATCATCGCGGTGCCGACCGGGATCGTGACGGTCGAGCTGGGCCGGGAACGCGAGGCGGCCCGGGCTGGGATCGCGGAGGGCGTGCTGGGCGAGCCGTCGATGGTCCAGCTCGACCAGTGCCCCCGGTGCGGGCTCGCCCACCACGACGCCGACGCCAGCTTCTGCAAGCAGTGCGGCGGCTCGATGGTCGTCAAGGCCCGGCCGGTGGGCGACCGGGCCGAGGCGTCCTAGCTGCAGTCGACGTCGTCGTCGTGGCAGGGGTCGTGGCCCCAGTTCATCAGCGAGTAGCGCCAGTCGGTCTCCCGGGCGCTCCCGTCCGGGCCCTGGGCCCGGTGGCGGTGGACGTAGCCGACGACCGTCGCCATGTGGTCGAGGTCCGACGCGGTCAGCTCGTCTTTCGTCTTGTGCTTGATCTCGACGATCCGCCGGCCCGACCGGTGGCCGGTCGACTCGCCGCCGCCGTCCTTCGACCCGACCCGCTTCGAGTCGTCGGTGTCGAGCCAGTCCTCCAGCTCCTGGGGCGCCATGTTGACGGCGTCGCGGAAGTCGTCGTAGGTCTCCTGCCGGTCGTCGGTCCAGTCCATCGGTGTGGGTGTGGGGGCCCCAGCTACCGGAGGGACGAGGCCACGTTCCGGTCCGACGCGAGGATGGGGGCGTCCCCGACCGGCCGCCGTCGCTCGACCTCGTCGCGCCAGGCCCGCGTGAGCAGGGCGTAGTCGAGGGCTTGGGCAGCCTCCCCCAGGTCGCCGACGGCCTGGAAGCCGAGGTCGATGGGCGAGACGAACCGGCCGGGCGCGCTCGACAGGTCGATCACCCGGGCCCGGCCGAGCCCGTGCCGGTACTCGCCCCAGAGCTGGCCGAGCACGCACGCCTGCCCGTCGGCGAGCGACAGGGCGTCCGGGTCGACGCGGGCGGCCCAGCCGGGGTCGCGGTCGTCCAGGAGGTCGGCGCCTCGGACGGCGCGGGCGCGGGCGGCGTCGGGCGTGAGCGCGGCCACGCGGCGGGCGCGGCGTCGGAGGCGAAGGCGTTGGAACATGGGGGCGGGGCGTCCGGGCGGGCAGTCTACGTCCCCATTCGCGTCGCCGTGCCCGGGTGACGGGAGATCAGGAGATGCGGCGACGCGAAGTGGAGGGGTGCGGAGAGCCTCCGCCCCCCGTTCACGGCACCAGCCGCGTGAGCAGGCCCAGCGCCGAGAGCGGGCCGACGATGCCGGCCCGGTACAGGCGCCCCTCGAACTCCGTCGAGTCCAGGTCGATCGGCCGCTTCCACCGGGCCAGGATCGCCGCCGCCCCGACCGTCGCCGCCAGCGCCACGCCGACGCAGGCGGCCGTGAACACGACCGGCGACGCCGGCGCCGGCGCGCCGCCCGGGACGGCCCCCGCCACGCGCTCGGCCCCGACGCGGAGCCAGACCACCAGCAGCACCGGCCCCACGCCGACCAGCGTCGACCGCCACGCCGCCCGCCACGCGAGCTGCCCGACCGACCACCCGGGCCGGGCGACCCGCATCCGGTCGACGCCCAGGAACGCGAACGTGGCCGCCCACGCCAGGGCGTACGGGACGAGCAGGTCGAGGCCGAACGCGCTCGACACCAGCAGCCACGCCACGCCCACCGACGACACGCTGAACACGTTCTGGGCCGTGTGCGGCCGGCGGCGGGGGTCGTGCGGCAGCCCGTCGGCTTCGCGGGCGGCGGGCCAGACGCGGGCGTAGAGCGCGAACACCAGGACCGGCGGCAGCAGCCACGCCGTCCCCCCGAGCGCCCACGCGAGATAGCCCACAAGGACGGCCCCGAACACGCCGGCCCCGCCGACCGTCGTCTCGCGGCGGAGGACGGCGGCCAGCCCCACCAGCAGCCCCAGCACGACGGCGTGGCCTGCGAGCAGCGTCGCCGGGAACGTGAGCAGGCGCAGCAGGACGGCGTAAGTCCCGAGCGGGACGAACACGTTGTCCAGCCCGCGCCACGAGACGGCCTCGACGATCGTCGCCAGCACGGCCACGATGGCCGCGATCCACAGGGCCTCCGGCCGGCCGACCGGCGTCAGCACCAGCAGCGGCACGTGGACGCACAGGAAGGCCACGAACGCGAAGGCCACCGACGCCTCGCGAGTTTTCGGCCCCTCGTCCGTCGCGAAGGCCACGCGCCCGTGCCGCGCGCCGACGAGCGCGGCCACCGGCCCGGCGACGCCGAGCAGCAGCAGCGGGATCGTGTACAGCACCGGCGACTCGGACGCCAGGAGGTACAGCCCGCACACGGCGACCGGGAACGCGACGTCGCCCACCGAGGGCCGGTCCGGCACGTGGATCACGCCGCCCACGGTCTCGCGCAACGTCGGCACGGCGCGGACGGCGACCATCGCCGCGACCCCGGCGACCGCCAGCACCCCGACGGGCCAGTCGGCGTCGAACAGCCACGGGAGCGACAGGGCGACGACGCTCATCGTCGCGTGGAGGGCCTGGCGCGCGGTCTCGGGCGTCAGTCGGCGCGCGGCGCGGAGCCGGCGGAGCGCGACGAGCGAGAGCCCGAGCACCACCCCGACGGCCACGATCCCGAGCCCGGGCGGGAGGGCAGCGGGCGTCATGCCCGCCGAGGCCGGGTCCGGCGGGCCGCGTCGGGTCGAGGGGAACGCGCGTCCGGGGTCATGTGCGAGCGATGAGCCGTCCCCAAGGTAGCTCGGCGGTCCGTCCGCGCCCCACACGAACCCAGCGGAACCGCTCGCGTACCTCCCCACCCTCTCCCCCCGTGCGCATGTCGTCCCCGTTCGCGATCACCGTCGGCCCCGGCCCCTTGGTGGCCGCCGCCGTCCACGACGGCCACGCCGTCCACGCCGAGACGCTCCCCCACGTGGTCCTGCCGGACGCCGAGCGTCTGCGCGAGGAGGACCCGTTCACGGGCCGGCTGACCGACGTCGTACCGACGCGTGTCGTGGGCCGGCGGTCCCGGTTCGAGGTCGACCTTAACCGGCCGCGCGAGCGGGCCCTCTACCGCACGCCCGACGACGCCTGGGGCCTGACGGTGTGGGACGGCGAGGTGCCCGACGCCGTCGCCGCCCGCTCGCTCGCGCTCTACGACACGTTTTACGACGCCGTCCGCAAGCTGATGCTCCTCAAGATCGAGGAGTACGGGTCCGTCGTCGTCTACGACCTCCACTCGTACAACCACCGCCGCGACGGTCCCGACGGGCCGGCCGCGGATCCGGACGGCAACCCGGAGGTCAACGTCGGGACGGGGACGCTGGACCGGGACCGCTGGGGGCGCCTGGTCGACGGGTTCATGGCCGACCTGCGCGAGGGCGCAGCCCAGGCCGGGCTCGACGGCCTCGACGTGCGCGAGAACGTCAAATTCCAGGGCGGCCACTTCTCGCAGTGGATCCACGAGACGTTCGGCAACGCGGCGTGCGTGATCGCGGTCGAGTTCAAGAAGACGTTCATGGACGAGTGGAGCGGGCAGGTCGACGAGGCCCACCTCGGGCAGCTCCGCGAGGCCCTCGCCCACACCGTCCCGGGCGCGCTCGCGGCTCGCGACGCGGCGTCGTGACGGCCGCCGACCTCCGCCGCGCCGTCCGCGCCGGGATCGACGCGGGCCTGCCCACGCGGCTCGACCTGGACGCCGGGGGGACCGTGTTCGTCGACCACGCCGTGCCGGTCCTGGCCGTCCACCGCTGCCCGGGCGGCGCCACGGGCGACCCGGCCCTCGACGCCCGCGCGGCCTGCGACCAGGCCCACCAGCTCGTGACGACGCAGCCGGCCTACGTCGTCGTGTCCGACCCCGACCCGGAGTCGGCCCGGGACGCCGTCCTCGCCGTGGCCGACGTGCTGGCGGAGGCCTGCGGCTCGCTCGTCGTGGTCGAGGCGTGGTCCCCGCTCGACACCCTGCCCCGCTCGGGCGAGGAGGCCGACGACGAGGCGGTCGACCCGTTCGGCCGCGCGCCCGGCTTCACGATCTATACGGCTGCCGACGGGCCGTCCGAGGAGGCGGTCGACGCGTTGTGCGACGCGCTCTCGGGGATCGAGGAGGCCGGCCAGGGGGCCACCGTCGACCACGTCGCGACGCCGTCCGTGACGCCGCCGGGGCTGCCGCCGCTCGGCCTCCCCGGCACGGTCGGGCTGGCCGTCGACGCCGTGTTCCACAACGACCGCGACGGCGAGTTCTACCCGCGCGTGCTGAGCCGCCTGCGGCAGGCCGTGGCCCCCGCCCTCCGCCGGGCCGCGTCGGCCGCGACCGGCGCCCCGGCCACGACGCTGGCCCGGACGACGCTGGAACCGGCCGCGCGGACGGTCGACCGGGGGCTCTCGGCCGTCGCCCAGTCGTTCGGGTTCCTCCTCCAGGTCACGCCCGTCAACGCGGACGCGGCGTGGGCCGAGTTCCAGGGCGGCGGCTGCGAGCGGGCGCCCGAGCTGCTGTACCGGCCGCTCGCGTTCGACCCCGACCGCGCCCGCCGTGCCCTGTTCGCCCTCCCGCTCGAAGACGTCGAGGACCCGGTCGTGGAGGGGCTCCTGCGCGAGTGCCGCGACGAGATCGAGTCCCACATCCGGATGGCCCTCGACATCGAGACGCCCCAGTTTCTGCCGGAGAGCCTGCGCGTCTACGGCGCGCCCGACGACGCGCTCGTCGGCGTGGCCCGCGAGGTCGTGGCCGGGCTCGGCGCGGCGCCCGCACGATCGGGCGGGACCGAGGTCGTCGGGGCGACGGCGTTCGCAGCGCAGGCGCGGGCTCAGCTCGAAGCGTACCACGCGATGTCCGAGGCCGTCCCGGTCGAGGTCGACGTGCGCGACGACTTGCCGGGTACGCTGATGGTCTCGCGCGGGCGCTTGCTGATCGGCTCGCGCTACCAGGTGTCCGCCCGCCGGGTCGAGGCGCTGCTGGCCCACGAGGTCGGCACGCACGTGCTGACGTACGCGAACGGGCGGGCCCAGCCGCTCGCGCAGCTCCACCACGGGCTGGCCGGCTACCAGGACCTGCAGGAGGGGCTGGCCGTCTTCACCGAGTGGCTCGTCGGCGGGCTCACCCGAGGCCGGTTCCGAACCCTCGCCGCGCGCGTCCTGGGCGCCCAGGCGGTCGCCGGAGGGTCTGGGTTTGTCGAGACGTTCCGCTTGCTCCGCGCCGACGCCGGCCTCAGCGACCGCCGCGCGTTCGGCGTCGCCGTCCGCCTCCACCGCGGCGGCGGGCTGACGAAGGACATGGTCTACCTCCGCGGCCTGCGCGACCTCTTGCGGCACCTCGCCGACGGTGGGCCGTTCTGGCCCCTCTTCGTCGGCAAGATGGCGCTCCGCCACCTCCCCGCGATCACCGACCTCCGCGATCGCGGCGTCCTGGTGGCCCCTCCTCTCCGCCCCCTCCACGCCGACCGGCCCGATGTGCGCGCCCGGCTCGACCAGGCCCGCGCCGGCCTCTCCATCACCGACCTCCTCTAACGGTTCAGGGTCCGGGGTTCGCAAGAACTCGCACCGTCCGAACCCCGAACCCTGACCGCGCCAGCGAAGGCGCAGCCGACCCCGAACCCAGCTATGCGCATCGTCTTCCTCATCAACTCGTTCGAGACCGAACGGGACGTCTACACCACCACGCGGCTGGCGCTGGCGGCTCACAAAGCCGGCCACGACGTGCTCTACCTCTCGGTCGAGGACTTCGTCTGCGAGCCCGACGAGTCGCTGACGGTCCGCGTCCGGCGCCCCGGCGGGACGTACAAGACCACGCGGACGTTCTGGGCCGGCGTTGCCGAGGACGGCGAGGAGGAGCGGATCCCGATCGAGGACATCGACGCGCTCCTGCTCCGCAACGACCCGGCCGACGACGCGTCGGACCGCCCGTGGGCCCAGTCAGCGGGCATCGTGTTCGGGCAGATGGCCGCCCGCCGCGGTGTCATCGTGCTCAACGACCCCGAGGGGCTGGCGAAGGCCGTCAACAAGGTCTACTTCCAGCGCTTCCCGCCGGACGTCCGCCCCAAGACGCTGGTCACCCGCCACGCCGACGACGTCCGCCGGTTTATCGACGACCACGGCGGCGACGCCGTCGTGAAGCCGTTCCAGGGGTCGGGCGGCGAGGGCGTGTTCGTGGTGAGGGAGGGCGACCACGCCAACCTCAACCAGATCATCGACGCCGTCTGCACCAACGGCTACATGGTGGTCCAGGAGTTCTTGGAGGCCGCGGCCGGCGCCGACACCCGGATGTTCCTGATCAACGGGCGCCCGCTCGAGCGCGACGGCGTCTACGCGGCGTTCCGAAGGGAGGGGGCCGAGGGCGACATCCGCAGCAACATGAGCGCGGGCGGCTCGGCGACGGCCGCCGAGATCGGCGAGGAGGAGCTCGCGATCGCCGAGAAGGTCCGCCCCCAGCTCGTCCAGGACGGGCTGTTCATGGTCGGGCTCGACATCGCGGGCGGCGTGCTCCTGGAGGTCAACGTGTTCAGCCCCGGCGGGCTCGGCAGCATCGAGCGGACGTCGGGCGTCGACTTCGCCCCGGACGTGATCGAGGCGGTCGCGCGCAAGGTCGACGCCCGCCGCCACCTCCGCGGCCAGGTCTCGAACGTGACCCTGGCGACGCTGTAGCTCCCGAGCGTGGCGACCAAACAGCGACGAGCCCACCCCGGACACGGATCGGGGTGGGCTCGTCTGGAATCGATGCTCTCCGGAGCGAGGACTCCCAGCAACGGCGTGAGCCGCTGCACAAGAGTAGGGCTCGTGCCGGACCGCGTTGTAGCCTCCGCTCGTCATTTCGCTAGTGCGTCAGGACTAGTGGACGCCCAACCGCCTGGGCGTCAGTCGCGCCGGAACCGCATCCGGTCGCGCGGGCGGACGCGGCCCCACCCGGCTCCCTCCACGGCCACGGCCCGCCAGCCCGAGCCGGCCTCGGCCTCGCCCAGCGTGACGTCGGAGGCGTCCGACGCGAGGTGCCGGCGGACGGCGTCCAGGTCCGTGCGGGCGCGGACGAAGGCGGAGGATTGGTCGTGGGGCTGGACCTCAAACTGGGGCATGGCGCAAGGTATCGACCGCCCCGGCCGACGCCCGAACCGGAAACGCTTCCGAGCACCCCGCGTATCTAGAGGCAACCCGGAATGAGGCGTCGACCAGCGACCCGCCGCCCCGTAGACGGTACGATTCGACACCAGCCCCATGTCCGCCCAGACCCCCACCTCCGACCTCTCCAAGCCTGCCCCCTCGAAAGCGGGGGGCGACGGCGCCAACGGCTCCGCCCTCCAGGCCGTCGCGACGGAGCCCGCCGCCCAGCAGACCGACGCGAACACGGCCGAGGAGGCGGGCCTCCGCCTGAAGGGCGCCCCCGACCACGTCGAGGACGACTTCCTGCCGATCAACGGGACCGACTACGTCGAGTTCTACGTCGGCAACGGCAAGCAGGCGGCCCACTTCTACGCGGCCGCGTTCGGCTTCCGCATCACGGCCTACCGCGGCCCCGAGACCGGCCACCGCGACGCCGCGAGCTACCTGCTCACCCAGGACAAGATCCGGTTCGTGTTCACGACCGCCATCCGCTCGGACTCCCCCATCGCCCGGCACGTCGCCACGCACGGCGACGGCGTCAAGGACATCGCGCTCTGGGTCGACGACGCCCGCGCGTCGTTCGAGGCCGTCAAGGAGCGGGGCGCCGTGATCGCGCGCGAGCCCGAGGTCCTGAGCGACGAGGACGGCCAGGTCGTCGTGGCCGCGATGGGCACCTACGGCGACACGGTCCACACGTTCGTCGAACGGTCCGGCTACGACGGCCTGTTCTTGCCCGGCTTCGAGCCGGTCGAGAACCCCCACTGGCAGCCCGAGTCGGTCGGCCTGAAGTTCGTCGACCACTGCGTCGGCAACGTGCACCTGGGTGACATGGACAAGTACGTCCAGTACTACTCGGACGTGATGGGCTTTCGCAACCTGCTCTCGTTTAGCGACAAGGACATCCAGACGGAGTACTCGTCGCTGATGTCGAAGGTGATGTCGAACGGGAACGAGCGGATCAAATTCCCGATCAACGAGCCGGCCCAGGGCAAGCGCCGGAGCCAGATCGACGAGTACCTCGACTTCTACGACGGCGCCGGCGTCCAGCACATCGCTCTGGCGACCGACGACATCCTGGACACGGTGGGCCAGCTGCGCGCTCGGGGCGTCCAGTTCCTGACCGTCCCAACGACGTACTACGAGGAGCTCCAGGGCCGCGTCGGCCAGATCGACGAGCCCGTCGACCAGCTCGCGGAGCTCGGCATCCTGGTCGACCGCGACCCGGACGGCTACCTGCTGCAGATCTTTACCAAGCCCGTCGAGGACCGCCCGACCGTGTTCTACGAGATCATCCAGCGCAAGGGCGCCCGGACGTTCGGCGAGGGCAACTTCAAGGCGCTCTTCGAGGCCATCGAGCGCGAGCAGGAGCGGAGAGGGAACCTGTAGAGGTTCGGGGTTGAGGGGTTCAGGGTTCGAGTCCTGCTCCCCTCTGCCCTCTGCCCTCTGCCGACGATAAGATCTGCGGGCGAGGCAGCGATCTATTCGAATGCGTGCTACGTCTCGCACGTGCGAACCCCGAACCAAGAACCCTGAACCTATGAGCTTCTACGTCCAGCGCGGCCAGATCCCGCCCAAGCGCCACACCCAGTTTCAGCGGCCCGACGGGGCTCTCTACACCGAGGAGGTGTTGGGCGAGGAGGGCTTCCACGGGATCGGGAGCATCGCGTACCACATCCACCCGCCGACGCTCGTCGAGGCCGTCGGCGAGCCCGAAGACGTGGCCGTCGAGTACGCCGAGGAGGCGTTCCTGGCGCACCGCCACTTTCTCGGGCCCAAGGTCGAGCCCGGCGGCGACTGGCTCTCGGGTCGCGTCCCCATCATGGGCAACGCCGACATCGTGATGTCGATGTGCGTCCCGACCGACGTGATGCCAGAAGACACGTTCTACAAGAACGCGACGCACGACGAGCTGATCTACGTCCACGACGGCGAGGGCACGTTGCACACCGTCCTCGGCGACGTCGAGTTTCGGCAAGGCGACTACGTCCACGTCCCGCGGACGCTGATCCACCGGTGGAGCTTCGAGGGCGACGTGCAGCCGCGGCTCCTGGTGATGGAGTCGCCGACGGAGTTCCGACCGCCCAAGCGCTACCGGAACGACATGGGCCAGCTGTTGGAGCACAGCCCGTACTGCGAGCGCGACTTCCGCCCGCCCGGCGACCCGCCGGCCATCGACCAGGAGGGGCGGTTCACGGTCAAGATCAAGAAGCACGGGAAGCTGTTCCCGTTCGTGTATCGGTACCACCCGTTCGACGTCGTCGGGTGGGACGGCCACATGTACCCGACGGCGTTCTCGATCCACGACTTCGAGCCGATCACGGGGCGGATCCACCAGCCGCCGCCGGTCCACCAAACGTTCGAGGCGCGCGGGTTCGTGGTGTGCTCGTTCGTCCCGCGCCTGTTCGACTACCACCCGGACTCGATCCCGGCGCCCTACAACCACTCGAACATCGACTCGGACGAGGTGCTGTACTACGCCGAGGGCGACTTCATGTCGCGCAAGGGGATCGGGCGGGGCAGCTTCACGCTCCACCCCGGCGGCATCCCGCACGGCCCGCACCCGGGCACGACCGAGGCGAGCATCGGCGCGAAGGAGACGCACGAGCTGGCGGTCATGGTCGACACGTTCGCCCCGCTCAAGCTGACCCGGGCGGCGCTCGACATCGAGCAGCCGGACTACGTCCTGTCGTGGCAGCCGGAGATGCACGGCCATCCGCTCCCGGACGCCGCACCCATTCCCCCGGGTGTGGAGCTCGGGGGCGACGGTCGTGTCGGCGCCGGACCGGCCATCGACGCCGCGCGCGGATGACGCTGCTGATCTCGCTCAGCGACCTCACGGGGCCGCTCTTTCCCTCGTCGTGGGTCGAGCTCGCCCGCGTCGTGTTCATCTCGGTCGTGGTCTACGGCTTCGTCATCGTGAGCCACCGGGTCGTGGGGAAGCGGGCGGCGTCGCAGATGAACAACTTCGACTGGATCGTGACCGTCGCGATGGGCGCCATCACGGGCTCGACGATCCTCTCGGAGGACATCACGCTGGCGGAGGGGCTGCTGGCCGTGTTCACCTTGCTGGCGCTCCAGTTCGCGGTGACGCGGTCCACGGTGGAGTGGCCGTCGTTCCAGCGGGCGGTCCAGGCGGGGCCGCGCCTGCTGTACTACGAGGGGATCGCGTTCCACGACGCCATGAAGCGGGAGCGCGTCACGGAGAGCGAGGTGCTCCACGCCGCTCGCGACGCGGGCCACCGATCCCTCAGCGAGGTGTCGGCCGTGGTCCTGGAGGCCGACGGCACGCTCAGCGTCCTCCCCACGCCGGACGACGGAACCGGGACGGCCGCCGCGCCGCTCCTGAGCGACGTGAACGGCCTGCCGGACTTCCTCCCTCCGATCGACGACCCGGCCGAGATCGACTCGGACGCCACCTTGGACGACGACGAGTCCTCGGAGGACGACGAGTCCTCTTCCGACTCAGGCAACTCTGGCGGCAGCTCGGACTCGGGGACGCCGCTGAAGCCCGAGGGCTAGTGCCGTGACCACTCCGCCTTGTTCTCGCAAGTGGAATGCGATACGCGGGGTGCACCGCAGAGGAGCGGCGGATCTCAGCCGCGAGCCTGGGTCGCTGGCCGTCCGGACTCGAGCGCCCAAGGCGAGACGCCTCGCTAGTAGTCTGTCACGGAGAGTGTGACGGGTTGGCTCGTAGCGGTCTGGATGCGTGATCCGTGAGTCTCGCCGGGAAGGATCACGCATCACGAATCACGCATCCTCGATTTGGAACCCGCCAGAATTGCTGTGGCGTGGCACTAGCGCTCAGAAGCAGAAGGGTGCCGGGCTGGCTGAGCGCCCTCTCGTCCGCGGGAGCGTCGAGGCCGGGGCCAGTCTCGAGCGCGACGACGTCGCCACTTTGACCCCGCCGCTCGACCCACCCTGTTTGTGGTCGCCGGGTCCGACGCATCGGCGGCTTGACCGAGACCTACGAGGCTGGCGGCCCCGGCGTCCGATGTCGAGAGAGCCGTCCAAGCACTGGCGGAGCGGGGCGGCCCCCAGCCCCTCCACGAGATCGCGGAGGCCGTGGGCGACTGTGCCCTCGCCTTCGCCACCCGCGAGACGACACGTGGCTTCTGGCGCGCCCTGCACACACGACGCGGGCCGCCTCCTGAGAGACGGCCCGCGTGCGGCTTGGCCGAGTGCCCGACGAGACGTCGGACTGGCGACCGGATCAGCCGGAGGACTTCGTCGTCGACGATCCGGACGAGCCCGTGGAGCGGCCGCCAGTCGCCGTCTTGCCGGACGCCTTCGTTCCAGCCGTCCCCTTAGCGGACGATCCCTTGGTGGGCGCCTTCGTTCCGGTCGACCCCTTGGCCGTCGACCCCTTGGCGGACGACCCCTTGGCGGACGACTTCGACGTGGAGCCGGAGGACGTCGACGTACCCGGCGTCGCCGACTTGATCCCCTTCTTGGCCGAGTCCGCGACCGAGTCGGCGCGGGACTCGGCCTTTTTACCGACCTCCTTCGCCTTCGACTCGGCCTCCTTCCCGACCGACTTGGCCTTGTCCGCGGCTTGGTCCGCGACGTCTTGAGCGGCGCTCGTCACGCGCTCGGTGGCGTCGCTGGCGGCCGACGCGAGCTGCTGACGGGCGGCCTCCGCCGTCTCGCCCATCGCCCGGTTCTCGGCGTCCGTCTCGGGCACCGACAGGCCGACGAGCGCGCCGGCCGCCAAGGCCACCGCGCCGACGGCGAGCGGGTTCTGCTGCATCTGGCGGTCGAGCCACGACTCGGCCTTGCGCTCGTAGCGCTGGAGCTGGCGTCCGGCCCCACGGGCATGGTCGCCCGCCGCGCCGGGCGCGTTGCCGACGGCGTCCGTCGCGCGGCCGGCCAGGTGCGACGCCTTGTCGCCGAGGTCGGACGCCGTGTCCTTGACCGCGTCGACGGCGCCGGAGGCCGCGTCCTTCGCCTTGTCCACGATGGACTCGTCGTCGCCCGAGCCCGACGAGGCCATCCGCGAGCCGCCGTTGTTGAACGAGCGGTCGGCGTAGGGGCTTTCGTAGTCGGCGTACCCGCGACCGTAGCGGCCGCGGGGGGCGTAGTACGGGTCGCCCGTGGCGCGGTAGCGCTCCGAGCGGTAGCGGTCGCTCTCCGACTCGCCGACCTTCGACAGGAACCACGCCACCGACAGGCCGACGGCCATCGCGGGGATCGGGTTGTCCTTGATCGTGTCGAGCACGGAGCTGTCTTTGATCTGGTCCATCATCGAGGCACCCGCGTCACGGGCCGACGACGTGAACATCTCCTTCGCCTCGTCGACCAGGTTCGACGGGTCGAGCTTCGAGCTGATCGCGCTGATCGTCTCGTCGAGCTCGGCCCGCGTCTCGCGGATGTCGTCGGCGATGGCTCGGGGGTTGGACGACGCGCGCGTCGTGTCGATGGGCGGCGTGGCCGGGCGGCCGGTTACCGGGTCTCTTCCTTGATCCATTGTTTGTCCTCTTGTAGGGTTTGAGTCGTCGTGTCGAGCGGGGGGGACAGGGCCTTGAGCTGGTCGAGGCCCTTCTTGAGCATGACGTAGCCGATAAGGGCCACGACCACGCCTGCGATTGTGATGCCGAGCCATTCGGCTCCGGCAAGGAGTTCGCCCAGGCCCCAGCCCAGGCCGATCACGAGGGCGATCAGACCGGTGTAGGCCACGGCTCCGCCAGCGGCGGTGGCCGCGAGGCCCTTGCTGGCCTCTCGGATCTCCTCGCGGGCCTCCGCCTTGGCCAGCCGGACCTCCTGCTTGACGAGCGTCGTGGTCTCGGTCGAGAGCTCCGACAGGAGGTCGCCGAGCGACCGGTCGGTCGCGGCCGGAGGGCGGGCCGGGTCTCCCTCGACGAGGGCGACCGTCCCGGGCTCGACCGTGGGCTTGGGTGGGGTGCGTGAGTCGGCCATCGGGCTAGCGGGTCGAGGGGTCGGTCAGAGCGGACGTGCCGGCGACCGGCGTGCCCATCGTGGCGCCCGTGCCCATCGTGGCGCCCGTGCCCATCGTGGCGCCCGTGCCGACGGAGCGACTCGCGCCCGTCTGCCCGTAGGCCGTCTGGGTCATCGACGAGGTGGCGGTCCCGTACCCGCGGCTCTCGGCCGAGCGGCCCTGAGACGACGAGCGGTCACCAGCCGAGCCCGCCTGGTCGCGGTCGGCCTTGAGGAAGCGGGCGCCGAAGATGCCGAGCAGGAACGCGCCGCCGACAAAGAGCCCGGGCTCGCGGCGCGCGAACTGCTCGGCCTCGTCGAGGATCTCGCCGACGCTGCGGTCGCGGACGGCCGACGTGAACTCCTCGACCTGGCCGGCGGCCTGATCCGCGTAGCGCGCGAACGCGTCCTGGTCGTGCTCGCGGAGCGAGTCGCCGGCGTCGTGGAGCACGTCGGCGACGTCGGAGAGGACGCCGGCCGCCTGGCCCTTCTTGGAGGACGCGACGTCCTCGGCTTTGCTCGCGGCTTGGTCGGCGAGCGACTTCGCCTTGTCGACGGCCGTGTCGGCCACGTCCTTGGCGGCGTCGGTGGCCGAGCGGGCGACGTCTTTGGCCGCGCCCTTGGCTTCGCTCGCCGTCTTCGACGCCTTGCGCGTGGCCTCGTTGGCCGTCTTCGACGCCTCGCGGGCGGCCTTACCGGCGATGGACCCGGCCGGCGGTTTGCCCGTCGGGCTGGAGGGGGAGGGGGTATCCATGAGGGGGATTGGGGAGAGGATTGTAGAGGGGAGCCATTCTCACAGGTTCTCCGTGCTGGGCGTTCCACAGAAGTCCCCGAACCGGCCGTCGGGGATCCCCGGGGTTTTTGTCCGACCACCGTCTCGCGGGGGTCCGCCGGGAGCCCCGAGCGGCACCGGCGAGGCCCGCTGGGCCCGCTCGCGTTCGGGCCTTCCATCCCGGACGCGCGCCCACCCCAGACGCGCGCGCCTTGCGAGAGAGACGACCTCGCGGCCGCGAGCATGGCCCTCGGCGTGCGTGGGGACGACCGGGTGCGCCGCGCGGGACGTCCACCCGTCAGCCAGCCGTCCTGCCATCTCCTCGCCGACGGTCCGCCGGGGCGACGGCCCCCCCTCGCTACCTTGTGGCCCCCCTCGTCCCCGTGATGCCCGACTCGTTCCCCTTCGGCCAGGCCACCGCCTGGCAGCCCTCGGCCGAGCACGTCGCCGGGACTCACCTCGCGCGCTTCTGGACCCGGCTCGGCTTGTCGGACTACGTGGCGCTGGAGCGGTGGGCGCTCGACGACGTCGGCCGGTTCTGGGACGCCGTGATGGAGGATCTGGGGATCGAGTTCTCCGTCCCCTACACCCAGATCTTGGACGACGCCGGCGGCATCGAGCGCCCTCGGTGGTGCGTCGGCGGGCGGATGAACGTGGTCCACAACGCCCTCGACCGGTGGGCTGGGACGGAGACGTGGGCGCGCGACGCGGTCCGCTACGAGAGCGAGGAGGGCGACGTGCGGACGCTGACCTACGCCGAGCTCCACGCCCAGGTCGAGGCGTGCGCGGCCGGCCTCCGGGCCCACGGGATCGAGGCCGGCGACGCCGTCGGGCTCTACCTCCCGATGACGCCCGAGATCGTCGTGGCCTTCCTCGCGGTCGCCCGCATCGGCGGCGTCATCCTGCCGCTGTTCTCGGGCTACGGCGCCGAGGCCGTCGCCAGCCGACTGGCCGACGGCGGCGCCAGGGCGCTCGTCGTCGCGGACGGAGCCCCCCGCCGAGGCCGCGCGGTCCCCATGAAGGCGACCGCCGACGCCGCGCTCGCCGACGTCCCCACCGTCACCCACGTGTTCGTGGTCGACCGGGTGGGCGACGAGTTGATCGGCGCGACGCCGTCCCGCCGCGACGTGCCGTGGGACCGTCTGATGGCCGTCGGGCGCGAGACGACGGCCTCGGGCGCCTGTGCCGACACGGCCGCCGAGGACCCGGTCCTCCTGATCTACACCTCGGGGACGACGGGCGCGCCCAAGGGCGCCGTCCACACCCACTGCGGCTTCCCCGTCAAGGCGGCCCAGGACATGCACCACCCGATGGACGTCGGCCCGGGCGACGTGGTGTGGTGGATGAGCGACATGGGCTGGATGATGGGCCCGTGGCTCGTGTTCGGCGCCCTCCTCAACGGCGCCACGATGGTCCTGTTCGACGGCGCCCCGGACTACCCCGCCCCCGACCGGACGTGGGCGATCTGCGAGCGCTTCGGCGTCACGCTGTTGGGCCTGAGCCCGACCCTCGTCCGCGCCCTGATGCCGCACGGGACGGGGCCGGTCGAGGCCCACGACCTGAGCGCGCTCCGGGCCGTCGGGTCGACCGGGAGCCCGTGGGACCCCGAGAGCTGGCGGTGGCTGTTCGGGCACGTTTTGGAATCCGAGAAGCCGATCCTCAACTACTCCGGCGGGACCGAGATCTCGGGCGGGATCGTGTGCGGCACCCACGTCCAGCCGCTCAAGCCGACCGGGTTCTCCGGGCCGGTCGTCGGGATGGACGCGGACGTGGTGGACGAAGCCGGGCAGCCCGTGCGGCGCGCCGTCGGCGAGCTCGCGATCCGCCAGCCGTGGATCGGGATGACGCGCGGGTTCTGGGGCGACGGCGACGACGCCCGCTACCACGCGACGTACTGGGACCGGCACCCCGGCCTCTGGGTCCACGGCGACTTCGCGGCCGTCGACGCCGACGGCCAGTGGTTCCTGCTCGGCCGCAGCGACGACACGATCAAGGTGGCCGGCAAGCGGCTGGGCCCCGCCGAGGTCGAGGCCGCCCTCAACGCGGCGCCCGAGGTGCTCGAGAGCGCCGCCATCGGCGTGCCCGACGACGTCAAGGGCCAGGCTGTCGTCGCGTTCGCCGTGCTCGCGGCGGGCACCGCCGAGTCCGAGCCGCTCCGCCAAGCGCTCGTCGGGCGCGTGACCGAGGCGCTCGGCAAGGCGCTCCGGCCGCAGGCCGTCCTGTTTGTGGATGCGCTGCCGAAGACGCGCAACGCCAAGGTCATGCGCCGCGTGATCCGGTCGGCCCACCTCGGCGGCGACTTGGGCAACGTGACCGCGCTCGAGGACGAGACCGCCGTCGACGCCGTCCGTAACGCGCGGTAGCGGGCCGCGCTCAGCACAAGAGAAGGGGGACCCCGGCCGAAGCCGAGGTCCCCCTGCGTCAAGCCGAGGCCGGATCAGGTGGCGTCGTAGTAGTAGACGTTGTCCGCACCGTGCTCGGTGTAGTGACTCTGGAGGTAGTCGCGGTCGTCATCGTCGCGGGGGTGGACCCCCATCACGATGCCGCCGTCCTTGACGTCGTTCTCGTAGACCTTGGCCTGGTCCTCGGGGATGCCGGCCCCGATGAGCGCGCCGAGCAGGCTGCCCGCCGCGCCACCGGCGCCGGCGCCGGCCAGGGCGCCCGCGAGCGGGCCAGCGACGGCGCCGATGCCCGGGATCAAGACGGCCCCGCCAACGCCGGCGATCGCGCCGATCACGCCGCCCGCCGTGCCGCCGACGGCCGCGCCGGCGCCGGCGCCCTCCATGGCCTTGGAGCCCTCGTCAATCTCGATCTTGCTCACGTTGCGGTTGTAGCGCTCGCGGGCGTCGTCCGACATCACGACGTGGATGTCGTCGTCGGTGTAGCCGCGGTCACGGAGGGAGGAGTAGGCGCGGTTGACAGAGGCGTCGTCGCGGAAGGTGCCCGTCATGAGCGGGCGGTCGTTGGAATAGGTTGCCATGGGAGTGGGAAGGGTGGGGTGGGAAGAGGAGGAGTGAGAAAGGCGAAGGGGCCCTCGGGTTTCCTGCCCATGGGCGTCCCCGGCAACTCCCCATACGTTCGTCCGGGAAGCACCCACGCGCCGTCGGAGGCCCGCTGGCGCTGTCCGGGCGTGGAGGCGCGCGGGCTCGGGACCTCGCGCTGTGGAAATACGTTGGCCCCGCCCCTCCCCTGCCCCCGCTCCGAATGCCCACTCGCACTGCCTCCGCCCATTGGTCCGGCGCCCTCGCCGACGGCGCCGGCGCCATCTTCACCGAGACCGGCACCCTGTCCAACACCCCGTACTCGTTCGAGACCCGCTTCAAGGGCGAGGGCACCGGCACCAACCCCGAGGAGCTGCTCGGCGCCGCCCACGCCGCGTGCTACACGATGCAGCTGTCCCACATGCTGGCCGAAGCCGGCCACCCGCCGGCCTCGGCCGAGACGACCGCCAGGGTCCACATCGAGTCGGTCGACGGCGGCTTCGAGATCCCGACCATCGACCTCGTCCTCGACGCCGTCGTGCCGGGCGTCGGCGAGGACGAGTTCCAGCGGATCGCTAGGGAGGCGTCCGAGACGTGCCCGCTCTCGAAGGTGCTCCGGGCGGCCACCATCACGCTCGACGCGACGCTCGCCTCGTGAGCGACCGCATCGCCCGCGACGTCCCCCTCGTCTGGACCGAGCCGTTCGTGATCCGGGCCTACGAGGTGGGGCCGGACGAAGCCGCCTCGGTCCTGACGGTCTGCGACCTGCTCCAGGAGGCGGCCGGCGAACACGCGCGGGCCACCGACCGCGACGGGTTCCCCCTCCCCAGCGGCGGCCACGCGACCTGGGTCATGTCGCGGCTCCGGCTCCGCGTGGCCCGCCGGCCCACGATCCACGAGGGCGTCGCGGTCGAGACGTGGCCCTCGGCGCTCGACGGGCTCCGCGCCACGCGCGACTTCCGCATGACGGGCGACGACGGCCGGGTGCTCGCCGTGGCCACCAGCCTCTGGTTCTTGATCGACGTCGCGCGGCGACGGCCGGTCCGCCTGCCCGCGGCGATGGACGGGTTCGCGGCGGCCGACAAGCCCCGGGCGCTGACGCTGGGCGCCCCTCCCCACGCCCCGGCCGAGGTCGAGCACGCCCAGACGTTCGCCGTCCGACGGTCGGACCTCGACCGCGTCGGCCACGCCAACAACGTCCGGTTCGTCGAGTGGGCCCTCGAAGCGTTGCCCGACGCCGCCGGACTGCGCGAGGTCGACGTGCTCTACCGGTCCGAGGCCGTCGCCGGCGACGACGTGGCAAGCGAGGCCGGGCCGCTCGCGGGCGGCGCTCGGGACCACCGGCTCACACGGGCGTCCGATGGACGGATATTGGCCCTCGCACGCACCCAGTGGACATGACCCGCACCTCGATCCTTGTCACGGCCGTCGCCGGCCTCGCCCTGTTCGTCGCCTACCAGATGCTGACCGGGGGCGCCACCGAACCCGTGTCCGACGTCGTGGCCGCCATCGAGAACGGGGCGACCGTCGTCGACGTCCGGACGCCCGACGAGTTTGCCCGCGGCCATGTGGCCGGCGCGCTCGCGGCGAACGTGCTCGACGGCGCGTTCGAGCAGCGCGTGGACGGGCTCGACCGGTCGGCGCCGGTCTACCTCTACTGCGCCTCCGGCGCCCGCAGCGGCCGGGCGGCGGCGGTGCTGGAGGGGATGGGGTTCGAGCGCGTCGTCAACGCGGGCGGGTTCGGCGACCTGGTCGAGGCCGGCGCCCCGGTCGAGCGGTAGGGCGCCTCCTACAGCGCGAGGACGGTCGCGTTGATCACGTGGTCGACGGCGCGGATCCGGGCCAGCGTCGCGTCGTCCGGCGTCCCGTCCACCCGGAGGCGGGCGCAGGCGGCCTCGGCGCCCTCGAACACCAGGTTCTCCATCTCCTGCACGTTCCACCCGGCCTCGCGGATCTCGCCGAGCACGCCGGCCAGCACGCCCACGCGGTCGAGGTGGCGGACCGTCAGCAGGTGCGTCGCCGGCGTCTGGGTGGCCACGTTCACGTTGTTGTCGACCCGGCCGGTCTCGGCGTAGGCGAGGATCACGCGGGCCGCCTCCTGGCCGATGGCCTCCGTCGCCTGGTCCGTCGACGCGCCGACGTGGTGGGTGATGTAGGCGGTCTCGGCGAGCGGGTGCGCAAAGTCGCCGGTCTTGGCCTGGGGCTCGCCGGCCGGCACGTCGGTCGCGTAGCGGAGCCGGCCGGCCGCGACGGCGACGGCGACGGCGTCCTCGTCGACGACCTCGGCCCGGGACGTGTTCACGAGCACGGCCCCCTCGGGCATCGCGTCGACGAACGCGGCGTCGACCACGTGGCGCGTCGCGGGCGTCGACGCGAGGTGGACCGTGACGGCGTCCGAGCGGCGGGCGAGGTCGAGCGGGCTCTCGGCCCGGGCCACGCCGAGGTCGGCGGCGCCCTCCGGCGTGAGCGACCGGCTCCAGGCCACGACCGGCATCCCGAACGCGCGCGCGCGCGTGACCACCTCGCGACCGATGGCCCCCAGCCCGAGCACGCCCAGCGTCCGCCCGCGGAGCCCCCGCGCCGACGCGAACCCCTTCTTGTCCCACCGCCCCGCGCGCGCCGCGATCACGTTGTCCGGGATCCGTCGGTCGAGCGCGAGCAGCAGCCCGAACGCCAGCTCGGCCACCGCCGACGCGTTCTTGCCCGGGCAGTTGGCCACGAAGATCCCGCGCTCCGACGCCGCCGTCACGTCGATCGTGTCGACGCCCGCCCCGGCCCGGACGACGAGCTCGAGCCCGATCGCGGCGTCGAGCATCTCGGCCGTCACCCGGGTGGAGCGGACCACCAGGATGGCCGGGTCGTGCTCGGCCAGCGCGTCGGCGAGGTCGGCGCCCGAGAGCCCAGGCCGGTTGACGACCTCGTGGCCCGCGGCCCGGAGCCGGTCCTGGGCGTCGGCGGAGAACGAGTCGGCGACGAGGATGGTCATGGAGGGTTCGGGGTTCAAGGTCCGGATGCTGAACGGTTTCGCTCGCTAGACGAGAGGAGACGGCGTGGGCGATCCAGAGGAGCCGGTGACGCCCCGCCTTCGTGAACCCCGAACCCTGAACCGATCACTCCCAGAACGTGTGGACCAGCAGCCCGCTCCGGAGCTTGGGCTCGAACCAGGTCGACTTCGGCGGCATCAGCTCGCCCGCGTCGGAGACGTCGAGGAGCTCGTCGGGCGAGGTCGGGAACATGGAGAAGGCGAGGTCGACGTCGCCGCCGTCGACCAGCCGCTCGAGCTCCTCGGTGCCCCGGATGCCGCCGACGAACCCGACGTTGTCGTCCGTGCGCGGGTCGGTGATGCCGAGCATGGGCTCCAGGACGAACTCGGCGAGCCGGGCCACGTCGAGCGTGTCGGCGACCCCGTCGCGCGCGGTCTCGGGGAGGACGAGCGTGTGCCAGCCGTGCTCCATGCCGAGGTAGAACGCGACCAGGCCGTAGTCCTCGGGGTCCGGGAACAGCGCCTCCTCGACGTCGAACCGGCGCCGGAGCTGGTCGAGGAACTTGCCCTTGCCCACCGGGAGGTCCCGGATGATCCGGTTGTAAGGCAGGATCTCCATGTCGTCGTAGGGGAACAGCACGGCCAGGAAGTGGCCGGCCTCCTCGACGTCCGGCAGCTCCTTCGCCACCCGCGCCGCGGCCGCGCTCCGGTGGTGGCCGTCGGCGACGTAGAGCGCGTCGACCTCGGCGAAGGCGTCGACGACGGGGGCCGGGTCGTCGAGGGCCCAGACCGTGTGCTGGACGTAGTCCTTGGCGCGGAAGTCGTAGAGCGGCTCGCCGGCCACGGCCGAGGCGACCGCCGCGTCGATGGCGTCGTCGCCGCGGTAGGTCAGCATGACCGGCTCGGCGTGGGCCCGCTGCTCGACGAGGTGGCGCGTCCGGTCGTCCTCCTTGTCGGGCCGCGTGTTCTCGTGCTTGAGGATGACGTCGTCGTCGTACTCGGCGGCCGACACCAGCCCGACGATGCCCGTCTGGGCCCGGCCGTTCATCACCAGCCGGTAGACGTAGAGCCGGGGGGCGTCGTCGCGGACGAACGCCTCGGAGGCGGCCAGGTCGCGCAGGGCCTGGGCGCCCTTGGCGTAGACCTCGTCGGCGTGCTCGTCGGTCCCCTCCGGCAGGTCGATCTCGGGACGGACGACGTGGAGGAACGAGTGGGCGTTGCCGGCGGCGAGGTCGCGGGCCTCCTCGACCGAGACGACGTCGTACGGGACGGAGGCGACGTGCTCGGCGAGTTCGGGCGCGGGTCGGAGCGCCCGGAACGGACGGACAGAGGCCATGAAGCGAAGCGGAGGGGCTGCGGAAGTCCCGCGAAGATAGACGAACCGTGACCGAAGGGGGGCCGGGCGGGCACCAATTGCCGCCCGTTGTACCCAGCGGCCGGGCCCGAGTTCACCGCGGCTCCATCGCCCCCGCTTGCGGCCGCCGGGGAGCCGCCGTACCATGGGAGTCCACACCGCGGGGTGGAGAAGTGGTATCTCGTCGGGCTCATAACCCGAAGATCGGGGGTTCGAATCCCCCCCCCGCTACCAGCCGCCGGTCCTGACGCCAGGGCCGGCGGTTTTCACGTTCGGAAGGGCCGACCGTGACGACCGGACCGGGGGGCGGCCAAGACGATTGGCGAGCGGCCCCACGCCCGACGTCGGTCTCTCCCCCAACGCGAGGCGGCGCCCCGAGCCTGAGCCCGAGGCGCCGCCTGTCCACGCCGCCCGACTCGTTAGCGGACGACCGTGATCCGCTGCGTGAACGTGCCCGTCTCGGTCGTCATGCGGACGACGTAGACGCCGGCCGGGAGGCCCGCGGCGTCGAACGCGACCGTCTGGATGCCGGGCTCGTCGCGACGTCCTCAGGCCGGGCCCCGCGGGCCGGGCCTCGCCGAGCGCCTCAGCCGAACTGGCCCGTCACGTACTCCCGCGTCCGGTCCTGCTCCGGCGTCACGAACACGCGCTCGGTCGGGCCGACCTCGACCACGCGGCCGGCGTCGAGGAACGCCGTCCGGTCGCTGACCCGGCGGGCCTGCTGCATGTTGTGGGTCACGATGACGACCGTGTAGGTGTCGGCGAGCTGGCGGACGGTCTCCTCGATGAGCGCCGACGCCCGGGGGTCGAGCGCGCTCGTCGGCTCGTCCATCAGGATCACGTCGGGCTCGACGGCCAGTGTCCGCGCGATGCAGAGCCGCTGCTGCTGGCCGCCCGACAGGCCGTAGGCCGAGTCGTGGAGCCGGTCCTTGACCTCGGGCCAGAGCGCCGCCCGCTGGAGCGCTTCCTCGACCCGGTCGTCCATGTCGCCGCCCAGCCCGTTGATCCGGGCGCCCCAGGCGACGTTCTCGTAGATCGACTTCGGGAACGGGTTCGGCGCTTGGAACACCATCCCGATCCGGCGGCGGACGAGGACGGGGTCGGCCTGGCCGTAGACCGACTGGCCGTCCAGGCGGACGTCGCCCTCGGTCCGCGTGCCCGGCGTCAGCTCGTGGATCCGGTTCATGGCCCGGAGCAGCGTGCTCTTGCCCGAGCCCGACGCGCCGATGAGCGCGAGCACGGACCGCTCGGCAACGTCGAGCGTGACGCCGTGGACGGCCTGGGTGGCGCCGTACCAGACGGAGAGCTCGCGGACCGCCAGCTTGGTGGCCCCGGCGTCGGGGTCGGCCGGCGGGGCGTACGGCGGGCGGGCCTCGGAGGGCGCGGCGCCGTCGACGGAAAGGACGGGAATGGAGGACTCGGACATTGGAAAAGGGGGGTTACGAGGTGCGCCGCTCGGCGCGGTCGCGGAGCCAGATGGCGATCCCGTTCATGACGAGCAGGACGGCGAGCAGCACCAGGATGCCGGCCGCGGCCAGGCCCCGGAACTCGTCCTGCGGCCGCGAGGCCCAGTTGTAGATCTGGACCGGGAGCGCGCTGAAGGCGTCGAGCGGCGTCGCCGGCAGGAACGCCAGGAACGTCGCCGCGCCGACGACCAGGATCGGGGCCGTCTCGCCGATGGCCCGGCTCAGCGCGAGGATGATCCCCGTCAGCGCGCCCGGCGCCGCGAGCGGCAGCAGGTGCGCCCGGACGACCTGCCAGCGCGTCGCCCCGAGCGCGTAGGCGCTCTCGCGAACGCCCCGCGGGATTGCCCGGAGCGCCTCCTGCGTCGCGATCACGATGACCGGCAGCACCAGCAGCGCCAGCGTGATCCCGCCCGACAGGAAGCTCGCGCCGAACCCGAGCACGCGGACGAACACGGCCAGCCCGAGCACGCCGTAGATCACGCTCGGCACGCCGGCCAGGTTGGCGATGTTGAGCGTCACCAGGCGGAGGAACGGCCCGGGCTCGGCGTACTCCTCCAGGTAGACGGCCGCGCCCACGCCGACGGGGACGGCGACGGCGGCCGTGACGAGCATGAGCCAGAACGTCCCCACGAGCGCCGCCTTGAGGCCGGCCCGCTCGGCGATCCGCGACGGGTACTCGGTGACCAGGTCGGCGCTCAGCCACGGGACGCCCTCGACCAGCACCTGGAGCAGGAGCACCGCCAGCGCGACCAGCCCGAACAGCGTCGCCGCCAGCGACAGCGCGCGCAGCACGCGCCCGCGGCGGCGGCGGCGGGCGAGCCCGGCCGGGACGTGCGTCAGGTCGATGGCGGACGTGGGCATGGCTCAGGCGCGCTCGGCGAAGCGGCGGACGATCTTCTGGGCCCCGACGTTCATCGCCAGCGTGACGACGAACAGCAGCAGGCCGACGGCGAACAGGCTCTGGAACACGGCCGTGCCCTGGGCCGCGTCGCCCAGGGTCGCGTTGACGATGAAGGCCGTCATGGTCAGGATGCTCTCGCGCGGGTCGAGCGTGAGCGCCGGCGTGGCGCCGGCGGCGAGCACCACGATCATCGTCTCGCCGATGGCCCGGCTGATCGCCAGGATGAACGAGGCCACGATCCCGCTCAGCGCGGCCGGGACGGTCACCGACCACACGACCTCGCCCTCGGTGGCCCCGAGCGCGTAGGCGCCCTCGCCCAGCCGGCGGGGGACCGACCGGAGCGCGTCCTCCGACAGCGACGCCACCAGCGGCAGGATCATCACGCCGACGACGAGCCCGGCCGACAGCGCGTTGTAGACGCCGAGGCCGGGGACGACGGTCTGCAACACCGGCGTCACGAAGGTGAGCGCGAAGTAGCCGTAGACGACGGTCGGGATGCCGGCCAGCAGCTCGAGCGCCGGCTTCACCACGCGCCGCACCCGGGGCGTCGCGAACTGGCTCACGTAGACGGCCGCCAGCAGCCCCAGCGGCAGCGCGACGACGGCCGCGAGCGCCGTCACCAAGAGCGTCCCCGCGACGAGCGGCCACACGCCGAACTCGCCGTCGACGAAGAGCGGCGTCCACTCGGTCGCGCCGAAAAACTCGGCGGGCGACACCTGGCCGAAGAACCCGACGGTCTCCCACACGAGCACGGCCACGATGCCGAGCGTCGTGGCGACCGTCACGAGCGCGCACGCGGCGAGCGCCCCGTGGACGGCCCGCTCGGTCGGGCTCCGCGAGACGGCGCCGTCGAGGTCGCCCCGGCCGCCCGGGGGGACGGGCTCGGCGTTGGGGAGGGCGAGGTCGCTCATCGCGCCTCGGGCGTGGGCCCGGCCCCAGCTTGCTCGCGCAGGACGGCCTCGACGCGGGCCCCGATGCGCCCGGCGAACGCGCTCCCCGACGTCCGCGCGGCGTAGCGCTCGGCGGCCAGCCGGTAGCCGGCGTCCGAGAGCGGGACCGCGCCGACCTCGCGCGCGAGCGGGGCCGCCGACGCCAGGAAAAAGCGGACGTAGGCGTCGAGGGCCGCGTTCGCGTCGGCCCGCGCGGCGTTGACGTAGACGAACTCAACGCGCGCGAGCGGGGCGTACACGCCGGTCTGGACGGTCTCCGACGACGGCCGGACGCACCCGTCGCCGCTGTCGACGCCGAGCACCTGGAGCCGGTCCACGTTCTCGGTCACGTAGGCCAGGCCGAAATACGCCAGCGCCCCGACGTCGCCGGCGACGCCCTGGACGAGCGTGTTGTCGTTCTCGGACGCCGTGTAGTCGGTCCGGCTCGCGCCCTCCTGGCCGTTCACCGCCGCGGTGAAGTAGTCGTAGGTCCCCGAGTCCGTGCCGGGCCCGTAGAGCACGAGCGGGACGTCGGGGAAGCCCGGCCGGACGTCGGCCCACGAGTCGACGCGCGAGTCGGGCTCCCAGATCGCGCGCAGCTCGGCCAGCGTGAGGCAGTCGACCCAGTCGGTCTCGGGGTGGGCCACGACGGCGATCCCGTCGTAGGCTACGGGGACCTCGACGAACGCGATGCCGGCGGCGTCCAGGCCCGCGGCCTCGTCGGGCTCGATGGCCCGGCTCGCGTTCGAGGCGTCGGTCTCGCCCCGGGCGAACTTGGCGAACCCGCCGCCCGTCCCGCTCGCGCCGACCGTGATCCGGACGCCGGGGTGGTCGCGCATGAACTCCTCGGCGACGGCCTCGCTGAGCGGGAAGACGGTCGACGACCCGTCGACGCGGACCGAGCCCGTGAGGCCGGCCGGGTCGACCTCTTCGCAGCCGGCGCAGCCGGCGACCGCGAGCAAGAGCAGGAGCGGGAACAGGCGCATCGGGCTTGGACCGGTTGCCAGGCCCGGCGGTCCGCCCGCGCCTTTATCGTTGCGTTACCCCGGGGCGCGAGGCGAGACCGGCCGAGACCGACCCGGCGCCCAGGCGTTGGCCTCCGATGACCCGAGCCTCTCCCCTCGTCCTCCTCGTCCTCGGCGCTTGCGCCGGCCCGCCGGCGGCCGAACCCGAGACGTTCGTCGCCCGCGACTCGGTCGTGGCGAGCCTGGACGGCGTCGCCGTCGTCGACGGCGGCCTGTCGGCCCTGGCACTCGGCCCCGACGGCGCGCTGTGGACGATCTCGGACCGTGGCCCCAACCTCGAGGCCGAGGCGTCGGAGGGGCGGCCCGCCAAGCGGTTCGCGCTCCCCGACTACACGCCCACCCTCGCCCGCGTCGTCCTGGCCGACGGCGGGCTCCGGCTCGTCGGCCGCCGGCCGCTCCGGAGCCCCGACGGCCAGGCCGCGACCGGCCGGCCGCCCCCGGCCGTCGGCGGCGCCGAGGTCGAGACGGCGCTCGGGCCCGACGGCGAGCGCCTCGCCCCGGACCCGTGGGGCGTCGACGCGGAGGGGCTCGCGTTCGACGGCGACGACCTGTGGGTGGCCGAGGAGTACCGGCCGTCGCTCTGGCGCGTCGACGCGCAGACGGGCGTCGTCCGCGAGCGGTGGACGCCGGCGCCGACCGAGCCCGCCGACCGCCCGCTCCCGCCCGTGATCGAGGGGCGGCAGGCCAACCTGGGCTTCGAAGGCGTCGTCGTCCTCGACGGGCACGTGGTGGCCTCGCTTCAGGGCCCGCTGCGGACGCCCGAGACGGACCCCGCCACGCCGCTCGTCCGCCTGCTCCGGCTCGACCCCACCGACGGCACCGCCCAGACGTTCGCCTACCCGATGGACGGGCCGCTCCGCAAGGTCGGCGACCTGGCCGTGGCGCCGGACGGGCGGCTGCTGGTGCTGGAGCACGGGCCGGGCGCGGACGGGCGGTGGTCCGGGCAGGTCTACGCCGTCCGGCTCCGCGACGCGACGCCGTTGGGCGACTCGCTCCCCGAGCGGTTCGCCAGCGCTCGGGCCGCGGAGGCGGCGGGGATGGCCGTCCTCGACAAGCGGGTGGTGCTCGACCTCGTCCCGGCCGGGTGGCCGCCGGCGCTCCACAAGCCCGAGGGGCTCGCCGTCCTCCCCAACGGCCGCCTGGCGGTGATCGCCGACAACGACTACGGCGTCGACGCGCCGGCCGCCGACGGCCGGGCTGTCGCGACGGGCGCCCGGTCCACCGTGGTCGTGTTCGGAGCGCCGCGCTTGGGCCGGGGCCCTGAGGCAACAGTGCGGTAAAGGCCCGGTCATCGGAGCGTCACAGCGGCCGGGTAGCGTCTGGGGTCCCTCTCTCCTCTCGATGCGCCTCTCTCTCTTCGCCGCCCTCGCCCTCACGCTCGCCCCGTCCGTGAAGGCCCAGGACCTCCGCCAGGGCCCGCCCCTCAACGCCACCGTCCGCAGCTACGTCGACCTCGACACGCGCGCGGCCGAGGGCCGGCTCCTGTTCGACCCCGCCCTCCGGCCGTTCTACCACGGCGTCGCCTCGGGCGACCCGACGCCCGACGGCGTCGTGCTGTGGACGCGCGTGACGCCGCCGACCGACACCGAGCTCTCGGTCCGCTGGCGCGTCGCGACCGACCCCCTGCTCGCCGACGTCGTCCAGAGCGGGACGGCCCGGACCGACCGGACGTTGGACTACACGGTCCGGGTGACCGTCGACGGCCTCGCGGCCGGGACGACGTACTACTACGGGTTCCAGGCGCTCGGCGCCAGCTCGATCACCGGCCGCACGCGGACGGCCCCGGACGCGGCCGTCGACCAGCTCCGGTTCGCCGTCACCTCCTGCTCGAACTACCAGCAGGGCTACTTCAACGCCTACCGCGGCGTCGCCGCCCGGGCCGACCTCGACGCCGTGCTCCACCTCGGCGACTACTTCTACGAGTACGGCGCGGGCATCTACGGCGACGAGACCCTCATCGAGGGCGACCGCTCGCACACCCCGCTCTCCGAGACCGTCACCCTGGCCGACTACCGGCTCCGGCACTCGCTCTACAAGCTCGACCCCGACCTGCGGGCGGCCCACCAGCAGCACCCCTGGGTCACCGTCTGGGACGACCACGAGACGGCCAACGACAGCTGGGAGGACGGGGCCGAGAACCACAACGAGTTCCTGGGCCTCGACCCGGTCTCGGGCGACAGCCTGTTCGCCCAGGAGGGGACCTGGCAGAACCGACGCAACGAGGCGGCCCAGGCCTACTTCGAGTGGCTCCCGCTCCGCCGGACCGGCGTCGACGGGGCCTCCGACCGGATCTACCGGCGGCTGAGCTACGGGCCCCTCGCCGAGCTCACCATGCTCGACACGCGCCTGGAGGGCCGCGACCAGCAGCTCTCGTCCAAGACCGACGCCGTCGCCGGGACCGTCGAGGTCGACACGACGCGGTGGCTCGACCCGGACCGGACGCTGCTCGGCCCGGCCCAGCGCGAGTGGCTCTTGGACGGCCTGGCCGCCTCGACGGCCCAGTGGAAGGTGATCGGCAACCAGGTCATGATGACCCAGCTCGCGTTCAACCCGTTCGCGGCCGGCGCCAACGCCCCGTTCACCAACCTCGACGCCTGGGACGGCTACCCCGCCGAGCGCGAGCGCGTGCTCACGGCGATCCGCGACGGCGCCATCGACGACGTGGTCGTGACGACGGGCGACATCCACACGACGTGGGCCTCGGACCTGCCCGTCCAGCCGTTCGGGGGCTACGACCCCGCGAGCGGCGCGGGCTCGGTGGCCGTCGAGTTCGTGACGCCGAGCGTGACGGCGGCCAACCTCAACGAGAACCTCGGCCTCCCGCCGGAGGCCGTCCCGGAGGACGTCCCCACGGCGTCCGAGCTCGGCCTGGCCGCGGCCTACCCCCAGCTCAAGACCGTCGAGCTCGACGAGCACGGCTACTTCGTCCTCGACCTGACCCCCGCGAGGGCCCAGGCCGACTGGTTCTACGTCAACGACATCCGCCGGCCCGACTCCGACGAGCGGTTTAGCCGGTCGTTCTTCACGGCCGCGGGCGAGAACCACCTCCAGCCGTCGGCCACGGCGGCCACCGGCAAGGCCGACCCGCCGGCCCTGGCCCCGGCCGCCCCGCCGGTCGTCGTCGCGGCCGAGGACGGGCCCCGTGCCGAGCAGGCGCTGCTCATCGTCGGGGCGTACCCGAACCCGACGCGCGGCCGGGCCCACCTGGCCTACGTCCTCAACGAGGCCCGGCCGGTCCGCGCCGTCGTCCTCGACGTGGCGGGCCGCGAGGTGGCCGTGCTCCACGACGGCGCGCAGGCGGCCGGGGCGTACGCGCTCGACTTCGAGACGGCCGCGCTGGCGGCCGGCGTCTACGTTGTCCAGATCTCGGACGGGGCGACGGTCGCGAGCCGGACGCTCGCCGTCGTCCGCTAGCGCGCGGCTTCGGGGCTCGCCCCGGACCGAGAACGCGGGTCCCGACGCCGGGGCCCGCGTTTCTGGTGGGGGGACCTGGCCGCCGTCCGTACACTGCCGCACCTCGGACCGCGTCCGGCCTTCTGCCCCCGCCCTCCCGCCCCGTGAAAACAGGAAAAGCTCTCCTCGCGGGCGTCGTCGGCGGTGCCGCGATGAGCGCGCTCCTGTTCGCAGCGCGCAGCGGCCTGGGGGTCGACGCCAAGATCGAGCTGCTCCTCGGGACGATGGTCGGGCTCGACCCCAGCCTCCGGAGCCGCTTGGTCGGGTTCGGGCTGCACCTGGCGGTCTCCGCGGCGGTCGCGCTCGCCTACGCCTGGGCCTTCGAGACCCGGCTCCAGCGGTCGGGGTGGCGGGCCGGGATGCTCGTCGCGCTCGTCCACACCGGCATCGCCGGCGTGCTCATCGGGCTGATGCCGGTGGTCCACCCGCTCATGCCGGAGACGATTCCCAGCCCCGGGTTCTTCATGTGGGACGTGGGCCTAGCGGGGCCGATCGTGTTCGTGCTGATCCACCTGGTGTTCGGAGCCATCGTCGGCGCGATGTACGGGCCCGTGGGGCGGGGCCGCGGTCGCTGAGGCGGTCTCTCCGCCGCACCTCGGTGATCACAGGTCTGACGGGACCCGACGGTCGACGGTCGGAAGCGCGAGGGCTGTCCGCCCAACGCCGCTCTCCACGAGGGGCCGACGCTCGCCTTCGTGCCCACCGCACTCCGGCCACCCGCCGCCCGGCCACGTCCCGTGCGCCGCCGCCCCAACGGGGCCTGCCCGTCAGGACGGCGACGCCGTCGACCGGCGGACGCTCAGCGGGCGAGGACGAACTGGCCGGCCTCGACGCGCCCGCCCGCCACGAGCCGCCAGTGGTACACGCCGCCGGCGAGCCCGGCCCCGTCGAACGGGGCCCGGTGCGAGCCGGCCTCGTGCGGGCCGTCGGCGAGCACGGCCACGCGGCGGCCGAGGGCGTCGTACACCTCGAGGCGGACGTCGGCCGGCTCGGCGAGGGCGTACGCGAGCGTGGCCGCGGCCGCCGTCGGGTTCGGGTACACCCGCGTCGGCTGGGCCTCGGGTGCGGTCGCGAGGCCGGCGAGGGCCGCCGCGCTGGGCGCCGCGCCGGACGTCACGGACACGTCGTCCCAGGTGTAGGTCTCGCTGCCCCCCGTCGTCTTTGCGCGGATGACGAGTTGGAGCGTGGACCCGCCGAGGCCCGACACGCCCACGGTCTCGGGCGCGTCGCCGTTGAAGTTGCCGGCGCGCTGGGCGACGGGGACCTCGGCCCCACCGTCGAGCACGTAGAACACGCGGAGGTGGTCGGCCGACGGGCCCGAGGTCTCCATCGACCCGCCGCTCTGGATCGTGAGCGAGACGCCGGCCGTCCCGCCGATCTCGATCGGCCCGCTCCGCCAGACGCCCTCGCCCTTGTTGTTGTTGGCCACGAACACGCCGTTCTGGACGGCGAACGTGCCGCTCGGCGGGGGCTCCGTGGTCCACGCCGTCGGCCCGGGGTCGCTCGTCGTCCCGTTGGGGAGGCCGGCGAACGTCTCCTGCCAGGCGGCCGGCGCGCCGCCGGCCGTGCGGACGACGACGGCCGCCAGCTTGGCGTTGTTGACGCTCGCGGAGAAGGCGAGGTCGAGCGTCCCGTCCGTGACCGACACGGTCTCCGTCACGTCGTAGGCCGCGTCGCGTCCGACCTCGGCGAAGAGGTCGAGGCCCTGGACGAACGGCTGCCCCTCGGCCGTGACCGAGAACACGCGCTGGCCCGGCGCCGTGAAGTAGATCTCGGCAAGCCGGAGCGTGACCTCGTACGTCCCGGGCTCGACCGGGACGGCGTAGGCGAACGTCCCCCACCGCTCGGACTGGTAGAGCGCGTCGTCGGTCGTCCCGCTGATGGCGCCCGAGGCCGTGTAGGTCCGGCCGCCGGAGGCGCCGGCGTCGGCGACGTAGGCCGTCCCATCGGCGGCCGTGAACGCGCCGCCGCCGGCGTTGAGGGCGAAGACGACCTCGCCGGGGGCGGGCGGCTCGGGCGGGTCCGGCGGCCCGTCGGTCGACGATCCGACGAGCCAGCCGAACAGGTTCAGCGCGTACCGCTCGTTGTCGAGGCGGGACAGGCTGGTCCCGGCGCCGCCGGGGTTGAAGAACGTGTTCCGGTCGAAGTGCCCGGCGATCCGCCCGGCCCCCGCCTCAGCGACGACGAGAGAGCCGTCGCCGACCGTCGTCTGGCGCGACGCGCCCTGCCGGTTGGCGCCATACGGAGGCGCGTTGACGCGGGTCTTGCCTTCGGCGCGGGCCAGCACCGTCGCCGTCACGCCGGCCGCGAGCGGGCCCAGCGAGATCGGAGAGACGCCCTCCCCGTCGAAGGCGTCGACGCCGTCGAAGATGGGGTGGTCGGGCACGCGGAAGTCGCCGCTGCCGCGCGAGAGGGTGTAGGTGCCCTGGTCCTGGTTCATGACCAGCCCGAACCGGTCGAGGAACTGCTGGTCGGAGCTCGGCGCGTCGGCCCAGTCGCCGCCGAAGTTGGCGTCGGAGATGAAGAGGACGGCCCCGCCGTCGCGCACGAACTGCTCGACGGCGTCGACGGCGGCCGCGCCGTACACCGCGTTGTTCGAGCCGAGCACGACCGCGTCGTACGCGCCGAGGTTGAGCTGGTCGAACGGGACCGGGAGGCCCTCGGCCGGCCCCGAAGGGGTCTCGGCGCCCTCGGTGATCTGCTCGACGACGAAGCCGTCGGCCTCGAGCGCCCGGC
Source organism: uncultured Bacteroidota bacterium (assembly GCA_963848075.1). Classification (GTDB taxonomy): domain Bacteria; phylum Bacteroidota; class Rhodothermia; order Rhodothermales; family Rubricoccaceae; genus Rubrivirga. The sequence goes on along the minus strand of CAWKCB010000004.1, from coordinate 78,587 downwards.
GCAAGAAGCCCCACCCGTGATTTCCGCCCCCGGTCGTCACGTTGTAGATGTCGCCGAGGTGCTCCGTGCGCTCGGCGTCGTTGCCGGCCTCGAAGAAGCCGCCCGTGCGGTCGCCGCCGCGGACGAACAGCACGCGCGGCTGGGCAGCCTCAACGGGCGCGGTGTAGGTCGCGTCCTGGGAGTTGGTCCCCTTGCTCCCCGTCGTCGCGACGATCGTCTCGCCGACGGCCTGGACGACCGGCGCCCGGAGCGCCGTCGGCAGCTCGCCGAACGCCGACCACGTGTCGGTCTCCGGGTCGTAGACCCGGATGGTGGCCAGGTTGGGCGTCCCGTCGCTCTTCCCGCCCGCGATGACGATCCGGCCGTCGAGCACGAAGGTCCCCGGCTCGGCGTGCGAGCGGTCCTCGGGGAGGTCGGCCCTCTGCGTCCAGGTGTCCGTCGCGGGGTCGTAGGCCTGGAGCGTGCGGGTGTCGTCGTTGGGCCCGTCGTGGCCCGTCTGCCCACCCACGGCGTAGATGAGGCCGCCGACGCTGACGCCGTTGAAGTGGTTGAGGGCCTTCGGGATCGGCGCGGCGGTCGTCCACCCCGCGCCCAGGTCGCTCAGGTCGAGGACGTAGTGGTCGCTGGCGTCGGTCCGCCGGTCGGGGAGCAGGCCGCCGACAAAGTGCAGCCGGCCCTCGTGGTGAACGAGGGCCCCGCCCGCACGGCGGGCCGGCAGCGGCGGCCCTTCCGTGAAGGCATCCGTGAGGGTGTCGTAGACGAAGACGGCGTCGGTGGCCACGCCGGGGTGGTTCCCCACGAAGCCGCCGGCGAAGTACACCTTGCCCCCCGCCGCGGCGAAGCCGATGTGGGTGTTGGCGACGGGGAGGTCGGCGATCCGCGTCCACGTGTCGGAGGCCGGGTCGTACACGTCCGAGCGGACCTGGGCGACGAGGCCGTCGGCGAAGCCCCCGAAAACGTACACCTTGCCGCCGCTCACGGCGGCGGCTCCCTCGAAGCGCTCGACCGGGGAGGGGGCGGCGGTCACCCACGAGAAGGGTTGGGCCTGGGCCGCTGTCGAGGTGAGGGCCGCGGCCAGGAGGCAGGCGACGGCGAGACGGACCGCGGAGGGGCGGATGGGATGGCTACACTGGACGTTCATGGTCGATGGGTGGTGGTGGGACGCACGGGTGAGCCGGGGAGCAATCTAGGTGCTCCGGCCCCGGGCGTCGCGGACGATCCCTGCTGTCCACCGTCGTAAGCCGGCCGAGGGCCGAGGGCAACGGGTCCTACGCCGCAGCGCCGGTCGTCCCCACTAGGGCTTGTACGGAAGCTCCGTGTTGTCATCCTGAGCGCCAGCGAAGGATCTCGACGCCGGACTCTCAGGCCCTCGGCACCGGCGTGGACGGGCTCGGAGGACCGAGCGGAGATCCTTCGCTGGCGCTCAGGATGACAGATCTGGAGAGTTCCCGCACAGAGCCTACGAGAAGTAGAGCCAGACGCCGGCGACCGCCGCCAGGAGCAGCATCGTCAGCAACCCGTCGACCCGGCGCCGGGCCGGCTCGGAGACCATCACGTGCTCGGGGACCGCCGTCGCCCCGTCCTGGTGGTCGGTGGCCGTCGCGAACGTGAGCCCGGCGATCTGGGCGGCCGGCGGCGGCGCCGTCGCCAGCGAGACGGCCACCAGGATCGCCGACGAGATCAGGAACAGGACGACGGCGAACAGCAGGAAGTTGAGCCCGGTAAACCACCCCAGCTCGGCGCCGTTCGCCTCCATCGCCAGCCGCGCGATGCCGAGCACCAGCCCGCTCAGCAGCGCCGCCATCGCGCCCTGCGCGTTGAGCCGGCTCCAGAACAACCCGAGCAGGAAGACGGCCGCGATCGGGGGCGAGATGTAGGCCTGGACCGACTGGATGTAGACGTAGAGCCCGCCCTCGGCCGCCTCCACAAACGGGATCCACGCCAGCCCCAAGACGGTCAGCGCGACCGTCGACAGGCGGCCGACCCAGACCAGTCGGGCCTCGCTCGCGGCCGGGTTCAGCTTTTTGTAGACGTCCCACGTGATCAGCGTCGAGCAGCTGTTGAACACGCTCGACAGCGACGACATCAGCGCCGCCAGCAGGCCCGCGATCACCAACCCGCGCGCGCCGACCGGGAGCAGCGTCGAGACCAGCGTCGGCAGGGCCTCGTTGGGGTCGTCCAGCGTCATCTTGCCCTGGGCCACGAGGGCCGTCGCGAGCACGCCGGGCAGCACGAAGATGAACACGGGCAGCAGCTTGAGGAAGCCCGCGAAGATGGTCCCCCGCCGGGCCTCGTCGACCGTCCGCGCCGACAGCGTTCGCTGGACGATAAACTGGTCCGTGCACCAGTACCACACGCCCAGGATCGGGGCGCCGAACAGGATGCCGGTCCAGGGGAAGTCGGGGTCGGAGGCCGGCCGCCACATGTCCATAAAGTCCGGGGCGACGGTGGCCGTCATGGCCCCCCACCCGCCGACGGCGACGAGCCCGGCCACGGTCACCGCGGCGGCCCCGCCGATCAGCACGAACATCTGGACCATGTCGGTGTAGAGGACCGCCCGGAGCCCGCCGAACACGGTGTACGCGCCCGTGATGGCGACGATGAGCAGGGCCCCCGTCCAGAACGGGACGCCGACGGCCCGGAACACGATGGCCCCGGCGAAGATGGTGACGGAGATCTTGGTCAGGACGTAGGCCAGGATGCTCACCGTGGCCAGGTACCACCGGGCGCCCGACGAGTACCGCCGCTCCAGGAACTCGGGCATCGTGAACACGCCGCTCCGCAAGTAGAACGGGACGAAGATCCAGCCCAGCAGCAACAGCATGATGGACGCGAGCACCTCGAACTGGCCTGGGGCCACGCCCGTCGCCGCGCCGCTCCCGGCCAGCCCCACCAGGTGCTCGCTCCCGATGTTCGACGCGAACAGGCTCGCCCCGATCACGAACCACCCGACGTTCCGGCCGGCCAGGAAGTAGTCGGCCGAGTCCTCGCCGCCCGACTGGCGGCGCTCGCGGAAGGTGCCGACGATGGCCACGCCGAAGACGACGCCGAAGTAGCCGAGGATGACGGCCCAGTCGAGGGCGCCGAGCGGGGTGTCCATGGGCAGAGAGCGGGGGAGGTGAAACCGGTTCCAGCGCCGAACATAGACGCCCGCCGGCACGGGTGCCAACACGGCCCCGGCCGGGAGCCCCCTACCCCATCGGCCGTCCGACCGTCGACTCGGCGAGGGCCTGGTCCTCGACCGCGTCGTCCTCGACGGGCTGGCGGAGGACGTGGACGAACCACCCGACCGCGAGCGCCGCGCCGCCCACGTACGACACGGGGAAGGCCCACCACACGCCCTCGAGCCCCAGCGTCGTCCGCGACGAGAGGAACCACGCGACGGGGAACCGGAGCACCCACAGGCTCGCGATGGCCAGCACCATCGACACGGTCGTCCGCCCGGCCCCGCTGAAGCCGCCGCCGATCACGACCTGGACCCCGATGAGGCCCCACGCCGGGGCCATGATGCGGAGGAACCGGGCGCCGCTCTCGATCACGGCGGGGTCGCCGGGCACGAACGCGGCCACCAGCGGGCGCGCGAACACGAACGCCAGCAGCCCGGCCGCCGTCATGGTCCCGAACGCGATCCAGGCGCCGACCGCCGCCGTCTGCCGGGCCCGGAGCCGCTGGCCCGCGCCCACGTTCTGGCCGACGACCGTCGAGGTGGCCAGGCCGAGGCCGAGCGCCGGGATCAGGACGAACGAGAAGATCCGCGTGCCGACGCCGTAGGCCGCCACGGCGTCGCTCCCGAACCCGGCGACGAGCGTGACCAGGACGGTCAGGCCGAGCGCCCGCATCCCCTGCTCGATCGACGCCGGGAAGCCGAGCTCGGCGATCCGCCGGGCCAGCGCGAGGTCGGGCCGGAGGTCGCCCAGGCGGACGCGGATCGGGCGCCGGCCGCTCAGCAGCAGCCACGCCCCGATGCCGGCCGCGAGCGCCTGCGTGCTGATCGTCGCCGCGGCGGCCCCGGCGACGCCGAGCGCCGGCACCGGGCCCCACCCCAGGATGAACAGCGGGTCGAGCACGAAGTTGAGCAGCACCGTCCCGGCCACGATCACGAGCGGCGTGTTGACGTCGCCGACGCCGCGCAGGAGCGCCTGGAACACGAAGTAGCCGAAGACGAACGGGAGGCCGAGGTAGCTTAGCCGGAGGTACTCGGCGGCCAGCGGGAGCACCTCGGGGCCGGCCCCCATCAAGCGCAGGAGCGGCTCGGACAAGACGAACCCGGCCCCGCTCAGGACCACGGCCAGCAGCAGCACGATGGCGTACGTCTGCCCGGCCACGTAGTCGACCCGGCGGGCGTCGCCGCGGCCCTCGGCCTGGGCCACCAGGATCGTCCCCGCGATCGTCACGCCCGCGCCGACGGCGACGAACAGGAAGATGACGGGGAAGCTGAACGAGACCGCCGCGACGGCGACGGCGCCGAGCCGGCCCACCCAGAACGTGTCCGTCAGCTGGTACACCGTCTGGAACACGTTCGCCAGCACGACCGGGCCGGCCAGCCGCAGCAGTGCCCCCGCGATGGGGCCCTCGAGCAAGGACTCGGACGGACGGCCGGGGGGACGGGGCACAGCGCGAGCGGAGGGGCCCCGCCAACGAGCCCCGTCGTTGGGAGTTCGCTCGCTTTGGCCGGCCCGCTACGCCTTCGGCGGGTACACCTTGACCGAGTCGTAGCGGCGGAGCTGGACCGAGCCGGCCTTGGCGCCGCGCGGCTTGGTCACGTCGCACGCCCGGCACACGTGGACGTCGACCTTGCCCGAGGCGTTCTTCGCCTTCGAGTGCTGGACGGCCAGCTCGGCCGCCCTCTTGACGACGGCGCGGGGCACCTCCTCCCCCTCCGGCGTCCGCACGACGACGTGGCTGCCGGGCGTCCCCCCGCCGACGTGGAGCCAGACGTCGTTGGGCCGGGCCACCGTGAACGTGAGCCGGTCGTTGTCCCTCGCCGACTTGCCGACGAGCACGTCGTACCCGTCGACGTCGTGCGTGTCGTAGTCGGGGGGGGCGGGCGGTTTGCGGGCCATGGCGGCGTGATCTTGCGGGCCCCGAAACCTACCGCCCGTGCGCACGCGCCTCCTGCGAGACCCCGACGAAGCCGCGGCCGTCCTGCGGCGGGGCGGCCTGTGCGTGATCCCGACGGAGACCGTCTACGGGCTCGCCGCACTCGCGCACGACGCCGGGGCCGTGGCCGCCGTGTTTCGGGCGAAGGGCCGGCCCAGCGACAACCCGCTCATCGTCCACCTCGCCGACGCCGTCCAGGCCGAGGCCATCGCCCACCTCACGGATGTCGGACGCGAGCTTGTTGGGCGCGTTCGCGCCGGGCCCGCTGACGGTCGTGCTGCCGGCCCGGCCCGGCCTGCCGCCGTCGGTCACGGCCGGGCTCGACACGGTGGCCGTCCGCGTCCCGTCGGCGCCGCTGGCGCTCGCCGTGCTGGGCGCGACCGGGCCACTCGTGGCGCCATCGGCGAACCGGAGCGGGCGGCCCAGCCCGACGACGTGGCAGGCGGCGCGCGACGACCTGGACGGCCGCGTCGACGCCGTCCTGCAGGGCCCGCCGACGGAGGTCGGCCTGGAGTCGACGGTGGTCGACGCGACCGGGCCGGTGCCGCTCGTGCTCCGCCCGGGCGCCGTCACGCTCGGCGCGCTCCGGGCGCTGCTGCCGGACGTCCGCACGGACGCGGGCGCGGACGGGGAGCGCCGGTCGCCAGGCACGCGGCACCGGCACTACGCCCCCCGCGCCCACGTCCGCCTGGTCGACGACGTCCGCCAGTGCGCGCCGGGCGCCGACGCCGCCTGGATCGGGCTCTCGGAGCCACCGCCCGGCTACGCCCTCGTCACCGTCTGCCCCGACGTCGCCGGGTACGCCCGCCGCCTGTTCGACGCCTTCCGCCGCGCCGACGCCGCCGGGCTCGCCCGCATCGAGGCCGAGGTGGTCCCGGAGGTGGGCCTCGGGGTGGCCGTCATGGACCGCCTCCGGCGCGCGGCCGAGGGGTCCGGAGGCGGAATCTGACGATTCCTTGGGTATGGGGCACGAACAAAGGGGCAAGGGGGATTCGACCCCGTGCCTCGTGCCCTTTTCCCCATGCCCTCGCCACTCCGAGAGTGGGCACGAGAGTGGAGGGCGGAGGACAGAAGGCGGCCCACTCGAACGGAGTCGGCCCATCCGTCGAGGCAGGGCTGTTGCGGCCTCGCTCGGGAGGTCCCTCTCCCCTCCATCCTTTCCGCTAGGCCCCAATCACCCCGCGGCCGAAATACATCAGGACGAAGATGACCAGCCAGACGAGGTTGCCGAGGCCGAGGCCCACCGCCAGCCGCTTCTTGCCGGACTCGGCGTCGGGCGTCCCGGCCCCGGCGACGAGCTTGTTCCACCCCGTCCGGATCAGGAGAAGCTGCACGCCGACCAGGACGAGGCCGAGCGTCAGCGACGTGTGGTAGGGCCACGCGTTGTACTGGGCGTCGAGCCCGAGCTGCATCCCCAGCACCCAGTTGGCGACCGCGAACACGTAGAACAGGACGATGGCCCCACTCATCGAGGCGATCACCTTGCCACCTTGGGCCTCGCCGGGCCGCATGGCGCTCCGAGCCAGCGCGGGGACGGCCGCCGCCATGCCGAACCACGCGGCGGCGAACAAGACGTGCAGAGCGATGGTGACGGTGTGGACGAGGGGAAGCATGGTCCGGGCGGTGGGGGCCCGAAAACTACGTCGGCCCCTCCCCCACCACGACCGCGTCGACCTCGACCTCAACGCGGAGCCCGGGCGCGATCAGCGCCGACACCTCGACCATCGTCGCCGCCGGCGGGTGGTCGCCGAACGCTTCGGCGTGAGCCCGCCCGACCGCTGGGTGGTCCGCGATGTCGGTGACGAACATGCGCGTGCGGATCACGTCGGCCGGGGTGGCGCCCAGCTCGGCGAGGGCCGCGAGCGCGATCCCGAAGGCGGCCGTGGCCTGGGCGTAGGCGTCGGGGCCGGGGGCCGTCGTGCCCGACACGGCAACCACGTCGCCGATGCGGACGGCCCGGCGGTACCCGTAGCGGCCCTCCCACTCGGCTCCGCTGGTGACGGACCGCCGGCTCACAGCGGGACCGTGACCCGGACCGGCATCGACCCGGTCGTGTCCCGCTCTTCGCCGAGCACGCGCGGGAGCAGCACGTGGACGGCCACGCCCGACGCCGTCCCGATGGCCGCCCCGACGAGCACGTCGCTCGGGTAGTGGACCCCGTGCCACACGCGCGTGACGCCCATCAGGCCCGCCCACACAGCCGCCGGCGCCACCACGTACCACTCGGGATAGCTCAGGCTCAGCGACGTCGCGATCACGAACGCTGACGACGTGTGGCCCGACGGGAACGAGTGGGGGTCGAACACGTCGTCGCCCTGGTGGCCCCGGTCGCGCGCCGTCACGCCGGCCACGGCGACGTAGGGGCGCGGGCGCTGGACGAGGTTTTTGAGCGCGAACGTCAGCCCGAAGTTGGCGGCCTGGGCGACGGTCAGCCGCAAGGCCGGGTCGAGGTCGGCGTCGGTGAGCAGGGCCCCGGCCCAGAGCGCGGGCGCGGCTCCGAGGTAGACCGGGTACGCCGACGTGTTGACGACGCGCATCGGGACGGCCACGAGCGGGACGTCGGCGTCGTAGATCTGGCGGAGCACGACGACCTCGTAGGGCTCCGTGTTCGGCGGCAGGTTCGTCGTGTCGACGGGGGCGTCCTGGGCCCACGTGGGGCCGGCGACGGCCAGGAGGAGCAGGGCGAGGACGCGCATGGGGCAAGCTACCCCGCCCCGTTGGCGCCGGAGAGGCGTCGGGGCTCCGACCCAGGGCGAGCGCACACTCCCACCCCCCCACAGAGTCGTCCTGAGCGGAGGCCGTCGGCGGCCGGAGTCGGAGGACCCCGACGCCGACCAGGACGGCTCGCGGTCGCCCTCAGTGCGGTCGTGAGACGCGGCCGAGCGGCTACGCGTCGACGAGCTCGTCCTCCTCGACGTCTTCCACGTCCTCGGCGTCGTCGCGGCTCGAAGCTGCGGCGGGGACCATCCCGAGGGCCTCCTTGACGGCCTGCTTGACGGCCTCGCGGCGGTCGTCGTTCGTCTTCAGCCACTCCTTGGTGGCCTCGCGGCCCTGGCCGATCCGCTCCTCGCCGTACGAGTACCACGAGCCCGACTTCTGGATCACGTCGTGCTCGAGCCCCAAGTCGATGAGCTCGCCGAGCGACGAGACGCCCTCGCCGTAGATGATGTCGAACTCGGCCTGGCGGAACGGCGGGGCCACCTTGTTCTTGACCACCTTGACGCGGGTCCGGTTGCCGGTCACCTCCTGGCCGTCCTTGATGGCGCCGATCCGGCGGATGTCCATCCGGACCGAGGCGTAGAACTTGAGCGCGCGGCCGCCGGACGTGGTCTCGGGCGAGCCGAACATGACGCCGATCTTCATCCGGATCTGGTTGATGAAGATCAGGATCGTGTTGGTCCGCTTGATGGTGCCGGTCAGCTTGCGGAGCGCCTGGCTCATGAGCCGGGCCTGGATGCCGACGTGGCTGGCGCCCATCTCGCCCTCGATCTCGGCCTTGGGCACGAGCGCGGCGACCGAGTCCACCACGACGACGTCGACGGCGCCGGAGCGCACGAGCATGTCGCAGATCTCGAGCGCCTGCTCGCCGGTGTCCGGCTGGGACATCAGCAGCTCGTCCGTGTCGACGCCGAGCTTCTCGGCGTAGGTCGGGTCGAAGGCGTGCTCGGCGTCGATAAAGGCGCAGGTGCCGCCGAGCTTCTGGGCCTCGGCGACGATCTGGGTCGCCAGCGTCGTCTTGCCCGACGACTCGGGGCCGAAGATCTCGATGATGCGCCCGCGCGGGACGCCGCCGATGCCGAGCGCGTGGTCGAGCGTGAGCGAGCCGGTCGAGACGGCGTCCATCTCGACGGGCGGCGCGTCGCCCATCTTCATCACGGCCCCCTTACCGAACTGCTTGTCGATCTGCTTCATCGCGAGATCGAGCGCCTTCGACTTGGCGGCGGCATCGGCGGGAACGGTTGCGGGGGACTTCGCCATGAGGGCAGGGCTCCGAGGAGCAGCTTTTTGAATGGGTAGAGGGCCGGGTGGATGGCCCCTCTGGCACAGTGGGAACGCGACAGGGTAGCGACCGGGGAGTGACAGCGCCGCGTCACGCCCTCGCGACGACTAGACCGCCGTGAAGGACCGACGTAACCCGCGGGCGCCGGAAAAGTTGAGCCGGCGGGCCCGCCCGTGGCCGACAGAGAACGCGGCCTCGCCGAGCGACCTGTGCGGCCTGCTCACGGTGCCCCGGTCCTCAGCAGCTGTCGCCGGACCAGGTCGAGGGCGGCCGTCGCCGAGAGCGCGATGTTGACGGCCCGGTCCGGCGTGAACTGGAGCCGGACCGCCCGGCTCGTCTCCGCGCTGTCGAACGCCACCCACACGGTCCCGACGGGCTTGTCGGGCGTCCCGCCCGTGGGCCCGGCCACGCCGGTCGTGGCCACGCCGACGTCGGCGCCGAACTGCGCGCGCGCGCCGGCGGCCATCGCGAGCGCGACCGCCTCGCTGACGGCGCCCTCGGCCTCGATGGCCTCGGTGGGCACGCCGAGCAAGTCGGTCTTGGCCGCGTTGCTGTAGGCGGTGAGGCCGCCCAGAAACGAGGCGCTCGCGCCCGGCACGGCGGTCAGCCGCGCCGAGATCGCGCCGCCGGTGCAGCTCTCGGCGACGGCCAGCGTGCGCCCGCGCTCGCGCAGCGCCTCGTGAACGACGGCCTCCAGCGACGTCGTCCCCTCTCCGTACACCAACGTCCCGAGCACGTCGCGGATGGCGTCCGTCGCCGCGTCGAGGTCGCGCCGTGCCGCGGCGCGGTCGGCGCCCCGCGCCGTCACCCGCAGGCGGACCTGCCCCAAGCTCGGGAGGTACGCCAGCGTCAGGTCGTCCGGCAGCCCGTCGACGATCTCGGCGATCATGGCCGCCAGGTCGCTCTCGCCCTTCCCGACCGTGAGCAGCGTCCGCGACAGGACGACGGCGTCTTGCAACGCGACCAGGCGCGGCAGGACGGAGCCGTCGGAGATCGCCTCCATCTCGTGGGGCACGCCGGGCATCACGGCCACGATCTGGCGGCGGCCGGCGGCGGTCCGCTCGCCCCACAGGCCGGGCGCGCTGCCCTTGGGGTTGGGGAGCGCGTCGAAGCCGACGGGCACCTCGGCCATCACCCGGCCGACGGCCGGCATCGTGCGGCCGCGCGTCGCGTAGCGGGCCTCGATCTGGTCGAGCACGTCGGGGCGGAACTCGAGGTCGCGCCCGAACACGCGCGCGACGGCCGTCTTCGTCACGTCGTCGTGGGTCGGCCCGAGGCCGCCGGTCACGACGACCACGGCCGCGCCGTCGTCGAACGCGCGCGCGATGGCGGCCTCGATGACCGCGACGTCGTCGCCGACCGTCTCGCTCCGCCGGACGTCGACGCCGACCTCGGCGAGCCGCTCGCCCAGCCACGCCGCGTTCGTGTTGACGATCTGGCCGAGCAGGATCTCGTCGCCGACGGTCAAGAGGTGGCCGAGCATGGGGGGTGGGGGACGGGAGTCGGGGACGGACCTCGGCGTCAACCGGGCAGTGGCGGCGAGGTGCCGAGTCCTCTGCCCGGATTCGCCCTACGCCAGACGGTCCGGAATCTGCAGGCGCCGGGCCACCGCCGCCTCGTCGGCGACCGCGCGGACCGTTGAGCTCTGGCGCGTCAGCAGGAACGTTCCAGCGGCTCGCCCAGAGCGACGGCCCTCCGCCGAGGTGGCCGGCCCCGATGGCCCCTCAGGCGGCCCCGCCTCGCGCCTCGCTCCAGCCCGCCGGGTCGTCGCGCCAGTCGCCCAGGACGTCCCACGCGTCGGGGCCGAGCGCGCCGGTGGCCTGGGCCGCGCGCGCGAGCGCGGCGAAGTCGGTCAGGGTGACGAGTGGGAGGCCCGCCGCTCGGAAGGCGAGGTCGGCCTCGGCGAACCCGTAGGAGAACACGGCGAGGGCCGCGACCACGTCGAGGCCGGCGTCCCGCAACGCGTCGGCGGCGCTCAGGACCGAGCCGCCGGTCGAGACCAGGTCCTCGACCAGCGCGACCCGCTGGCCGGGCTCGACGCGGCCCTCGATCCGGTTCTGCCGCCCGTGCCCCTTGGCCGCCCCGCGGACGTAGCTGAACGGGAGCCCGGCGCGGTCCGCAAGCAGCGTCCCGTGGGGGATGCCGGCCGTGGCCGTGGCCGAGACGGCGTCGGCGCCGAGCGGGGCGAGCGCCTCGACGAACGCGCTCGCGACGCGGCTCCGGACGTCGGGGACGGAGAGCAGCAGCCGGTTGTCGGTGTAGACCGGCGACAGCCGCCCGGACGCCCAGGTGAACGGGGCGTCGGGCCGGAGCGTGACGGCCCCGACGTCCAAGAGGTCGCGCGCGAGCGTGTCGGCCGTGGTCATCGGCGGGGGGACGGCGCCCTACGGCGTCGGGGCGGGCGGGCGGAAGTAGAGGGCCCCGGTGTACACGGTCACGGCGGCGGTCACCACCAGGAACCCGAGGGCGACCGGCGACGCCAGCGCGCCGTAGAGGAACCGGCCGAGGTCCCCGACGCCGCCGCCCATCGACCGGAGGTGCGAGCCGGCCAGGAACACGAACGCCGTAATCAAGAACGTGAGCTGCCACGCCGTCTTCCACTTGGCCGCCGACGACGTCACGACCGGGCGGTTCTGGCGCTCGCGGACCGTCCGCAGCGCGGTCACGGCCACGTCGCGCGCGGCGATGGCCACGATGGCGAGCCAGGGGGCCCACGCGCCGGCCGGGGCCGCCAGCCCGGGCCCGATGGGGTCGAGGAACGGGATCAGGAAGAAGGCGCCCAGCACCAGCACCTTGTCGGCGAGCGGGTCCAAAAACTGGCCCAGCCGCGACGACACGCCGTACTCCCGAGCCAGGCGCCCGTCGAGCCAGTCCGTGATCGCCGCCAGGATGAACAGCGCGGCGCCGGCCACCTGCCCCCAGACCGTCCCCGTCCACAGGAGGTACAGGCACACCGGGGCGGCCACGATGCGGCCGACGGTGAGGGCGTTCGGGACGTGCTTCATCGCGGGCGGCGCGCGAGCCTGAGGGGGCCCGCAAGATACCCCGGGCGCGGGGGCCTTGAGGAATCCTCGAAGGCCCATGCCATAACGGCAATCGGCGCCGGCTGGCACGGCCCTTGTCGGGCCACCCCCTAGAACACGCGCGCTGACGCCGCGGCAGGTCGGCCCCGACGGATCCTCGGTCCGAGGACCGCGTAGCCACCGAGAGCCCCGGGGTCCGCGCCCCTCTCTTTCTACTAGACCTCCTCCCCTACAATGGGCAAGATTATTGGCATCGACCTCGGCACGACGAACTCCGTCGTGGCCGTCATGGAGGGCAACGAGCCCGTCGTCGTCCCCAACGCCGAAGGCGGGCGGACGACCCCGTCCGTCGTCGCCTTCAAGAAGGACGGCGAGCGCCTGGTGGGCGCGCCGGCCAAGCGCCAGGCCATCACCAACCCGACCAACACCATCTTCTCGGTCAAGCGGTTCATGGGCCGCCAGCACGACGAGGTCGCCGAGGAGATGAAGACGGTCCCGTACACCGTCACCAAGGGCGACGGCGGCGTGGCCCGGATCGAGGTCGAGGCCGGCACCGAGTCCAAGCTGTACACGCCCCAAGAGATCTCGGCGATGGTGCTCGGCAAGCTCAAGCAGACGGCCGAGGACTACCTCGGCGAGCGCGTCACCGAGGCCGTCATCACGGTCCCGGCCTACTTCAACGACGCCCAGCGCAAGGCGACCAAGGAGGCCGGCCAGATCGCCGGGCTCGAGGTCAAGCGCATCTTGAACGAGCCGACCGCGGCGGCGCTCGCCTACGGCCTGGACAAGAAGGACGAGGACGAGGTCATCGCCGTCTACGACCTGGGCGGCGGCACTTATGACATCTCCATCTTGGAGTTGGGCGACGGCGTCTTCGAGGTCAAGAGCACGAACGGCGACACGCACCTGGGCGGCGACGACTTCGACCAGCGCCTGATCGACTGGATCGCCGACGAGTTCAAGCGGACCGACGGCATCGACCTGCGGACGGACCCGATGGCGTTGCAGCGGCTCAAGGAGGCCGCCGAGAAGGCCAAGATCGAGCTCTCGGCCGCGTCCCAGACGACCATCAACCTGCCGTTCATCACGGCGACCCAGGAGGGCCCGAAGCACCTCACGCTGGACTTGACGCGCGCCAAGTTCGAGCAGTTGGTCGACGACCTCGTCCAGCGGACGATCCCGCCGATGGAGAAGGCGCTCAAGGACGCCGGCCTGAACAAGGACCAGGTCGACGAGATCATCCTGGTCGGCGGCTCGTCGCGGATCCCCAAGATCCAGGAGGTCGTCAAGGACTTTTTTGGCAAGGCGCCCAACAAGTCGGTCAACCCGGACGAGGTCGTCGCCGTCGGCGCGGCCATCCAGGGCGGCGTGCTCTCGGGCGACGTCACCGACGTGCTGCTCCTGGACGTGACCCCGCTCAACCTGGGCATCGAGACGTTGGGCGGCGTCATGACGGCGCTGATCCCGGCCAACACGACCATCCCGACGCGGAAGTCGGAGACGTTCTCGACGGCGAGCGACAACCAGCCGTCGGTCGAGATCCACGTGCTCCAGGGCGACCGCTCGATGGCCGTCGACAACCGGACCATCGGGCGCTTCCACCTCGACGGGATCCCGCCGGCCCCCCGCGGCCTGCCCCAGGTCGAGGTCACGTTCGACATCGACGCCGACGGCATCCTGTCGGTCTCGGCCAAGGACAAGGCGACCGGCAAGGAGCAGTCGATCCGGATCGAGGCCTCGTCCGGCCTCAGCGAGCAGGAGATCGAGGCCATGCGACGCGCCGCTCGCGAGAACGCGAACGAGGACGCCAAGCGCAAGGACTCGATCGACAAGCTCAACCAGGCCGACAGCCTGATCTTCTCGTCCGAGAAGAACCTGGCCGACTACGGCGACAAGTTGCCGGCCGAGAAGCGGTCCCAGATCGAGGCCGGGCTGGAGCGGCTCAAGGAGGTCCACAAGGGCCAGGACCTGGACCAGCTCGACTCGGCGCTCGAGCAGCTCAACACGGCGTGGAGCGGCGCGGCCGAGGACCTCTACCGGGCCCAGCAGGCCGAGGCCGAAGCGGGCGGCGCCGAGGCGGCCGCCGACGCCCAAGCCAACGGCGCTGGCGCCCCGACCGCCGAGGAGGCCGACTTCGAGGTGGTCGACGAGGGCGACGCGGCGACGAGCCCGCCGCCCGCCGCCTAGGCGGGCCCGAGTCCGTTGGAATTCAGCGCCCCGGCGGCTTCGGCTTCCGGGGCGTTCTGACGTCTGGTGACGGCGGCCGGTCTGCAACCCGGTGTTCTGAGGAGACGCCCACCCTCCCCCTGCGCCGATGCCCTTCCGCCCCGCCGTCCTCCTCGTCGCCGCCCTCCTGGTCGGCTGCTCGCCCGACGCCGACTCGCAGACCGGGGCCGCGGTCCGCGCCGACGGCCCCGCGCCTCCGTCGGGCGGCCCCGTCGTGGCCGTCGACGGCGAGCGCCAGCGGCTCTCCGTCGCCCAGATGCTCGCGTACCTGCCCGAGACCGCCGGCCGCTTCGCCGCGCGGGGGTTCGACCACGGCGGGGAGTCGGACGAGACCGACGCGAGCGGCGCCGTCGCCGGGGGCATCACCGGCCTCACGGTCACCTACGCGGACACGGTCGAGAGCGCCACGAGCTCGCGCGTGACCGTCAGTCTCCGCGACCTGATCGACGGGCTGATGACGACGGACTACGAGCGGGGCCAGATCGAGCAGCGGGAATACGCCGGCATGACGGACGGGCTCGGCGGCGTCACGGTCACCGACGGGACGGCCGGCGGCCTGGCGACGCAGGAGTTCCGCGGCGCGAGCATGGGCCCGGTCCTGCGGATGCTCATCGCCGACCGGTTCGTGGTGACGGTCCAGCAGGCCGGCGGGAGCAGCGAGATCGAGGACATGGTCGCGCTCGTCGAGGGCTCGTTCCTGCCCGCCCTCGCCACGGCCCCGGCCTTCGCCGACGCCGGCGACCCGGCCGTCCCCGAGTGGGCCGCGGCGGGCGTCGCGCGGAGTGAGGAGCGGGTGGCCCGGAGGCTCCGCGAGGCCGACGCCGACGCCGCCGAGCGCGAGGCGGAGGCCGAGGCGACTGGGCCGCTCCCGGCCTGCGACGACCTCCTCTCGGCCGGCGACGTGGCGTCGGTGGTCGGCGCCCCGGTCCGCGTCCTCCCGACGCCCGGCGTGGCGGAGGACGGCCGCGCCTGCAACCGGGGCTACCGGGCGGAGGGCGTCGCCGGGTCCGTGATCCTGATCGTCTCCCGCTTCGCGCGCGCGAACCAGGCCGAGGGCGCGCTCCGCGTGGCGAGCGACCACGATGGCAAGGTGGGCCTCGCACCCCTAGCCGGCGGCCTCAACGGCGTCCGCTACACGCACGACTTGAACCCGGACACCCACGTGTCCCACTTCGCGCGGGGCGTCGACTTCGTCGAGCTGAAGGCGGCGCCAGGGCTCGCCGACGCGCCGGGCGTCACGCCCGACCAGCTGGCGAGGCTGACAGCCTTGGTGGCCGAGCACCTCGGCAGGTAGAGGAGCCCGACTCACTGCCGCCCCCCTCCCCCACCGCCCCGCCCTCCCATGCGACTCTTGACGTTCTCCGCCCCCCTCATCGCCCTCGGCATCCTGCTCGCGGCCGGCCCGACGCCGCCCCCGACTCGGGCGGCCCCGCCATCGGACTGCGCGGCGATCCTGCCCGACGCCGAGGTGGCCCGCGTCTGCCGCGTCCCGAGCGCCACCGGCGACGCCTCCACGGACGGCTCCGACGGCGGATGCATCCGGGCCTACACCCGCCCCGACGCCCCCGACGCGGGCCTCGTGTTTGTGGTGAACCCATTGGGCTCGCCCGCCGAGGCGTCGGCGACGGTCCAGGTCGAGGCGCTGACCGCACTCGCGAGCGGAGGCCGGCCCCTCGACGGCCTGGGAGATGGAGGCGTAGCGCGGACGATCTCGGCGCCGGGCATCGAGGGGCTGGGCTACGTCGAGCACGCCGTGACGTTCTCGGCCGGAGCCACCGTCGTCTCGTTGAGGGCGACGCAGATCCACGAGGACCGCCCTGCGCTGTGCACGCTCGACGAGATGGTGACGCTGGCGCGAGGCATCGCCGGGCGGATCGGATAGGACGCCTACCGCCGGGCCTCGAACGTCCCCGACGGACCGTCATTCATGCCCTCACTCCACTCGCCCCGGATCACATCGCCCTCGACCACGCCCTCCAAGCCGACGCCGGCGTCGAGCAGGTAGCCGCCGTCCTCCCCGATCAGGAGTGAGAGCCGGACCGCCGAGCCGTCGAGCGAGCCGCGGACGTCGCCCCCCCCGGTGGTCACCTGTGGGTCCCCTTCGCGTTCCAGGCGCCAGGTGCCCGACACGTGGGGCGGGTTCATCGCCTCGTCGCCTAGGTCGAGGTCGAGGCGGCCCGTCGCGACCACGTCGCCGCCCCGGAACAGCGTCACGTCGTACCGGCCTCCGACGGCGGGCTCGGGGCCGGAGTCGCACGCGGCGACGAGGAGGACGAGAGACGCGAGGAGGGCGGGGCGCATCGGTGCGGGGGTGAGGAGGGTCCGAACGTCGCCCCGGCGCGGGAGGGAGTCAACCGCGGGGAGCCCGGCGGTGCACAGGAGCGGCCGACCGAGCCCGGGCGAGCGCGTTCTCCTTGGGTCATCGCTCCGCCCTCCCTTCTTGTCATCCTGAACGGACGTGAAGGATCTCGACGCGAGGTCCCGAGCCGTGGGGAGCGGTACGGAAGGGCTCGGGGACCGTGCTGAGATCCTTCGACAAGCTCAGGATGACATGACTGAGAGAACGCGCTCGCCCTGCCGACCGAGCGCCCCCGGACGGCGAGTGGCCGTGCCGAGGCGATCTTGCAGCCCCTACCCGCTCGCCCATGGACGTCCCCCTCGCCCGCCTGCTCGTCACCTGCCCGGACCAGCCCGGCGTCGTCGCTGCCGTCAGCGGGTTCCTTCGCAACCACGGCGCCAACATCACGGCGCTCGACCAGCACTCGACCGACCCCGCGGGCGGGACGTTCTTCCTGCGGGCCGAGTTCACCACGCCCGACCTCGACGGGACGGCCGGCGCGCTGGAGGCCGCCTTCGCCCGGGTCGTCGCGGCCCCGTTCGCGATGGACTGGCGGATCGACTACGCGTCGCGGCCGAAGCGGCTCGCGCTGATGGTGTCGAAATACGACCACGCGCTGCTCGAGCTGCTGTGGCTGTGGCGGCGGGGCGAGCTCGACGCCGAGGTGCCGCTCGTCGTCAGCAACCACGACGACTTGCGGGCGGAGGTCGAGCGGTTCGGCGTGGCCTACCACCACGTGCCGGTGACGAAGGACACCAAGGCCGAGGCCGAGACGCGGACGCTGGCGCTGTTCGAGGAAGCGGCCGTCGACGTCGTCGTGCTGGCGCGCTACATGCAGATCCTGTCGCCGGCCGTCGTCGACCGCTACCCGGGCCGCATCCTGAACATCCACCACTCGTTCCTGCCCGCGTTCGTCGGCGCCGACCCCTACCGCCAGGCGTTCGAGCGCGGCGTCAAGGTGATCGGGGCGACGGCCCACTACGTCACGGCCGACCTCGACGAGGGGCCCATCATCGAGCAGGGCGTGGCCCGGGTCTCCCACCGCCAGTCCGTGGCCGACCTCAAGCGGTTGGGGCAGTCGCTCGAACGGGACGTGCTGGCCCGGGCGGTCCGCTGGCACCTCGAAGCGCGCGTGCTCGTCCACGAGAACAAGACGGTCGTGTTCGCCTGACGCCGGCGGGCGCCGTCACGCTGGCGACGCCTCGGAGGGGGTCACCTCGGGCTCGAGGTCGGCGGGGTCGTCCTCGACGGCGGCGGCCACGGGCGGATCGAGGCCGGGCACGTCGATGGCGTCGTCGAGCGGGCTGAACTCCTCGGTGAAGATCTCCCAGACGGTCAAGAACAGGCCGGCCACGATGGGCCCCATCACCAGCCCCGAGAACCCGAACGTCGCCAGCCCGCCCAACGTCGAGAGCAGGATCATGTAGTCCGGCATCCCGGCGTCGCGGCCCACGAGCACCGGCCGGAGCGCGTTGTCGACGGTCCCCATGACGCCGGCCCCGACGCCGACCAGGATGAGGGCCCTCACCCAGTCCCCGGAGACCAGCAGGATCAGGGCGGCCGGGAGCCAGACGATGGCCCCGCCGACGGCCGGGATCAGCGAGAAGATGCCCATGAGCACGCCCCACAGCACGGGCGACTCGATCCCGAGGAGCCAGAACGCGACGCCGCCGATGGCCCCCTGGATGGCCGAGATCACGAACGTGCCCTTGACCGTGGCCCGGGTGACGGCGGCGAACTTGGTGAACAGCCGCTCCTCGCGAGGGTCGCCCAGCGGGAGCGCCCGGATCATGAGCGCGCGGAGCGCCTGGCCGTCGCGGACGAAGAAGAACAGGACGTAGAGCGTGACCGCCAGCAGCAGCGTGAACGTGACGGCCTGCTGCCCGAACCCGAGCAGCTGAGACGCCACCTCCTGGCTCACCGCCAGCGCGGACGAGGCCACGTTCTCACGGATCTGGTCGAAGTCGACGCCGAGCTCCTGGGCCCGCTCGGCGAGCTGGGGCAGCAGCCGCTCGACCGCCGCGACGGGCTCGGTCAGGTCGATGGCCCCGCTCGCGACCCGCTGGTACACGCCGACCGCCTCCTGCGTCACCAGGACGCCCAGCAACACGAGCGGGGCGACGACGGCCACGAGCACCGTCAGCAACGTGAGCAGGGCGGCCACGGTCGAGTGCCCTCGCAGGTGCCGCTCGAACCACCCGAACAGCGGCGTGAACAGGACCGACAGCACGACGGCCCAGAACACGGGCAGCAGGAAGTCGCCCAGCGTCCACGTGAAGGCGAGCGTGACGAGGACGAGGAGGGCGAGAAACGACCGGTTTTCGAGAGATCGGAGGTGCATCGCGGGGGGGCCGGACGCGGCCATACCGCCGTCCCGAGACCGGGGTTTCACGTACGACCTCATTCAAATCTGCATCCGCCCTTGACGCGGAAGGTTCTGTTCCCTATCGTTCGAGCACCGAGTGAGGTCGAGCCTGGCGATCTGTCCGGGGGGACGACAACCGGCCCGACCCACCCGCTTTCCCCGACCGGCCTAGGGCCGGTCGGGGTTTTTGTTGGAGGCTACCGGAGAGAGCGAGCCGCCATCGAGTTGCCACGCAACGGGATGCCCCGCCCCACCTCGTGGAGCTTCTGGACTTGGAGCGCGACGGTCGTGGACAGCCGGTGACGCGGTCGGGCCTCCCGCCCTCACGGGGCGGGCCTATATTCGGCTGTCCCCCCGGCCGCCGCGCGGTCGGCGTCTGTCTCCTCTTTCCAGTGCCCCCGTCATGGGCAAGGTCATCGCGGTCGCGAATCAGAAGGGCGGCGTCGGCAAGACCACGACGGCCGTGAACCTGGCCGCCTCGCTGGCCGCCTCGGAGCACCCGACGCTGCTGATCGACACGGACCCGCAGGCGAACGGGACGTCGTCGCTCGGGATTGAGCCGCGGACCGTCGCGTCGTCCGTGTACGACGTGCTCACGGGGAGCGCCGCCGTCGAGGACGTCGCGCTCCACACCGAGATGCCGTTCCTCGACGTCGTCCCGAGCCACATCAACTTGGTCGGGGCCGAGATCGAGATGATCGACCTGTTCGAGCGCGAGCGGGTCTTGAAGAAGGCGCTCCAGCAGATCCGCCGGCGCTACCACTTCGTCGTCATCGACTGCCCGCCGAGCCTGGGCCTGCTCACGCTCAACGCGCTGACCGCGGCCGACTCGGTGCTGATCCCGGTCCAGACCGAGTACTTCGCGCTGGAGGGGTTGGGGCAACTGCTCAACACGATCAAGATCGTCCGGCAGCACCTCAACCCGGACCTCGAGATCGAGGGCGTGCTGCTGACGATGTTCGACGGCCGGCTCCGGTTGTCGAACCAGGTGGCCGCCGAGGTCCGGCGCTACTTCGGCGACCGCGTGTTCGAGGCCGTCGTCCAGCGGAACGTGCGGATCTCGGAGGCGCCGAGCTTCGGCAAGCCGGTGCTGCTCTACGACGCGATCTCGTCGGGCGCGAAAAACTACATGGCCGTGGCCGGCGAGGTGGTCCGGAACAACCAGCGGTACCTCCAGGCCGCGCCCGAGGCCGCCGACGGGACGCCGCTCGACGACGCCCCCGCGCTCCGGGTCCCGCCCGCCGCCCCGCGCGTCGCCACGCCGCCGCCGCCGCCCTCCCCCGCGCCGGCCCGTTCGACGGCCGCCCCTCGCCTACCCGCCGGCGACGGCGACGCCTCGGCCCCGCCCGACCGCGTCGTCATCGCCTCGCGCGCGACCCCGCCCTCGGCCACCGACGGCCAGCCCCGCCCGAGCGGGGACGCTCCCGACGCCTAACCCCTGCCATGGCCTCCCCCAAGAAAGCGGCCCTCGGAAAGGGCCTCAGCGCCCTCCTCCCTTCCCAGCCCGACGACGCGAGCGACGAGACCGGCTCGCGGACGCGGCTCTACAACTTCGAGGAGCGCCGGCGGCTGGCCGGCCGCGTCGCCGAGCTCGAGCTCGACGCGATTCGCCCGAACCCGTACCAGCCGCGGACCGACTTCGACGAGCAGGCGCTCGGCGAGTTGGCCGCGTCGATCGAGCAGCTCGGCATCATCCAGCCGCTGACCGTCCGCGCCCTGGGCGACGGCCGCTACGAGCTCATCTCGGGCGAGCGGCGGCTGCGCGCCAGCCGCCGGGCCGGCCTCAAGCGCGTGCCCGCCTACGTCCGCGAGGCGGACACGGAGGCGATGCTCGAGATGGCCATCGTCGAGAACGTCCAGCGCGAGGACCTCAACCCGGTCGAGGTCGCCCTCGGGTACCAGCGGCTGATGGAGGAGGTCGGGCTGACGCAGGAGGAGGTGGCCGAGAAGGTCGGCAAGAGCCGGCCGACGATTGCCAACGCGCTCCGTCTGCTCCGGCTGCCGCCGCGCGTCCAGGCGTCGCTGCGCGAGGGCGCGCTGTCGTCGGGCCACGCCCGGGCCCTGGTCGGCGTCGAGGACGACCAGGCGCTGCTCGACCTCCACCGGGCCATCCTGGACGACGGGCTGTCCGTCCGCGACGTCGAGCGCAAGACGCGCGCGCTGCGCGAGGGGGAGCCCGACGAGGCGCCGGCGGCGGCGGCCGAGACCGCTCCGGCCCTCCCGGACCGAGACCGGCTGCAGATCGAGGCGATGGAGGCCCGGCTCCGCGAGCACGTGTCGAGCCGCGTCCAGATCCGCCACCGCGCCAGCGACGGGGGCGGCACGGTCGAGATCGCCTACTACTCCGTCGACGACCTCGAACGCGTCGTGGCCCGGCTCTCGGGCGAGTAGCGCGGTGCGCCTGCTCTGCGCCGCGGTCGCGCTGGGGGTCTCTGCCGGAGCCGTCGACGCTCAGGTCGCTGACTCGCTCGCGCGACTTGCCGGACCCGTCGTCCTCGACACGGTCGCCGTCGCCGCGCCGGCTGCGCGGACGCCCCGGAGCGCCGTCACGCGTGCGCTCCTCCTTCCCGGGCTGGGCCAGGTCTACAACCGCCAGCCGCTGAAGGCGCCCGTCGCCGCCGGCCTGGTCGTCGGCGCCGTCGTCTACCTCGCCGATCGGCAGCGGCAGTACGAGCTGTACCGCCGGGCCACGGAGTACGCCGGGTGCGTCGAGGTGCCCGGCGACGCCGAGAACCGGCCGGACCGCGTCGAGTCCTGTGAAAACGCCCTCGCCTCGTACCAGGACGAGTACGACCGGCTCAACGCGCAGACGGTGACCGACCTGTCGTTCGCGTCGCTGAGCGGGGTCCGCGCGACGGCGCGGGGGCAGCGCGACGTGGGCGCCGTCGTGGTGCTGGCGGCCTACGCGCTCCAGGCCCTCGACGCCTACGTCGCCGCCGAGCTGGCCGGCTTCGACGTGAGCGAAGACCTCGGCTTCCACGTCGTCCCTGGACCGGCGCCGTCGCTAGCGCTGCACGTCAGGCTGTGAATCAACCCGTCGATCTCTTTGCGGGACAGGGGATGTCGGGATGGACCCCGAGTTTTCCCTGAGCCTTGTGAGGGAAAACGAGAACGGGGCGCGCCGTTGCCAGCGCGCCCCGCGAGGGTCGACCCCGGAGGCCGGCCTAGTTGGTGCAGATCGAGCGGAGCACGCGGCGGCGCTCGTCGAGCGTGTCCCTCCACCGGCCCTCGCCGACTTCGGAGTCGCCGAGGAAGTAGTCCCACCGGTCGACGGTGTCCTCGCTGAGGACGACCGGCGTCGTCATGGTGGCCGTCCGCTTGAGGAGGGGCTGGAGGCCCATCTGGTGGACGAAGGTGATGCGGCAGTCGCCGGCCTCGACCCGGCGGACGGAGAGCCAGTTGTCGCCGCAGACGTGGCAGGTGAAGAAGCGGGCCTCGTGCTCGTCGGTCATAAAGTCGAGCTCGTCGGACTCGTCCGCGTCGAGGTCCATCGGGAGCATCGAGTGGGAGCCGCAGGCCTTGCACTGAAGGCGATCCATAGGGGGCGGGAGAATCTGTCGGAGGATAACGGATCCGGTGGGATCGTCGCACCCGAGCGGCTCGTCTTCACCACCGTTTGTCCCCGCCTCTGTGTCCCGTCCGACCCGCGTCTCCCCGTACCTCGCCGAGCTCCTCGCGCCCCCGCCGTCGCCCGAGCCCGAGCCGCTCTCCCGCCGGCTCCGGGTCGCCTCGTACAACGTCCACCGGTGGGCGGGCGTCCGCGGCGGGCGCCAGTACGAGCCCGAGCGGGCCGTCGCCGTCATCGGCGAGATCGGCGCCGACGTGCTCGCGCTCCAGGAGGTCCTGCGGCCGAGTCAGGGGGCGGACCCGCTCCGAGAGCTGGCGCGGCAGCTCGGGTTCCACCTCGCGTTCGTCGTGACCCGGCTCCACCGGCGCGGCGAGCTCGGCAACGCCGTCCTGTCGCGGTGGCCGCTGGCCGGGGCCCTCGCGATCGACCTGTCGTTCGGGCGGCTCGAGCGGCGGGCGGCGCTCGCCGTCCGCGTCAGCGCGGGCGAGCGGAGCCTGCAGGTGGCCGCGACCCACCTCGCGCTGGTCGACCGGACGCGGGCGCGCCAGGTCCAGGCCCTGCTCGACCACCCCCACCTCGCCGACGGCCCGACCGTCCTGGTCGGCGACATGAACGCGTGGCGGCCGACGAAGGCCTCGCGCGCGCTCGACCACCACTTCCAGACGCGCCACCACAACGCCAACTGGCCAGCGTCGTACCCGTCGGTCCGGCCCGTGCTGGCGCTCGACCGGCTCTACGCCCGCGGCGTCCGCATCGAGTCGATGGAGACCCACACGAGCGACGCCGCCCGCCGCGGCTCGGACCACCTCCCCATCGTGGCGACGCTCGAACTGGAGGAGGGGCCGAGCGGCGACGCGTGAGGCCGGCCCTCCCCCGTACTCCTCGCGGGTCCGGGTTCAGTCCTCGTTCCGCAAGAACCACTCGGCGTGCTCGCACACGTCCGACTGGCGGTCCTCGTGGAAGACGAGCGTCTCCTCACGGAACGTCATCTCGAAGGCGCCGGTGACGGGGACGGCGCGGTGGCGCTCGTACGTCAGCCGGTCGCCCGGCAGCACGAGCGTCCCCCGATCGTCACGGAACGACTGGCGGACGACGTAGGCGGCGCCGGATTCGAGGTCGGTGATGCGCACGTCTAGAGCGGAAGGGGGAGAGTCCAGCGGGACGAGGAGCCAGGTCGTGGCCTCCCCTCTCCGCCCTAGGGGTCGAGGGGGAGGCGGCTGGAGCCGATCTCCGAGCCCAGCAGCTCGTCCGGGATCCCGAAGGCGTCGACCAGCTCGACGGCGACCGGCCGGAGCCGGTGCAGCAGCGTGTTGACTTCGGTGCGGACGGCCTTGGCGACGGGCGCGTCGATCAGGTTCTGCTCCAAGAACCACCCCCGGTCGCGCTCGAGGTGCTCCAGCGCGTAGAGCGCGCAGACGAGCCCGAGCAACGTCCGGCGCTGGTCGTCCTCGACGGCGTCGACGGCCGCCTGGAACTCCTCCAGCACCAGCCGCTCGGCGTGCGCCGAGGCCAGCGTGAGCAGGTGGTCCTGGACCTCGACGAACGCCTCGAACGAGTCCATGCCCTGGTCGATCCGGCGCTTGAGGCGGGCGGCCACCTGGACCAGCAGCGTCCGCTCGCGGCGCTCGAACAGGTCGCGGTGCCACGCCGGGTCCAGCAGGTGGTCGCGGTCCGTGTTCCGCCGCGCCAGCGGGTTGATCTCGCCCAGCCGCACGGCCGCCTTGTCGCGGACGTAGCGGGCGAGCCCCCACGCGTTCATGTCGGAGAACTCCTGGCGGTAGCCGGCCAGCAGCCCCTTGGCCACCTGGAGCTGCAAGACCGTGTTGTCGCCCTCGAACGTCGTGAAGATGTCGGAGTCCGCCTTGCGGTGGGCGATCCGGGCGGACCACCGGAAGCCCTCGCCGCCGCACGCCTCGCGCGCCTCCTGCAACGCCGACGTGGCGTGCCACGAGGCCATCGTCTTGAGCGCCGCCGCTCGGGCCTCGATCTCGCGCGTGTCGCCGCCGAACTCGAGCGCGGCGAAGTCCTGGGCGAGCCGGTTCAGCGCGAACGACAGCCCGTACGACGTGGCGACCCGGGGGATGAGCCGCCGCTGGTGGCTGAGGTAGTCGAGGATGGCCACCTCGGCCCCGCCGGCCGGCCCGAACTGGCGACGCCGCGCCCCGTAGCGGACGGCCACCGTCAGCCCAGCCTTGGCCGCGCTGTTGGCCGCCGTCCCGACCGCGATCCGCCCGCCGACGAGGGTGCCGAGCATGACGAAGAACCGCTTGCCGGCGCTCGGGATCGGGCTCGTGTACGTCCCGTCGGCGTCGACCTGCGCGTACCGGCTCAGGAGTGCCGTCCGGGGAACGCGGGTGTCGTCGAACCAAAGCTGGCCGTTGTCGACGCCGTTGAGCCCCATCTTGTGGCCGCTGTCCGAGATCCGGACGTTCGGGACGGGGTGGCCGGCCGGGGTCCGGATCGGGACGACGAACGCGTGGACGCCGTAGCCTTGGCCGTCGATCTGGAGCTGGGCGAAGACGGTCGCCTGCTGCCCGTGGACGGCCGCGTTGCCGATCCACTCTTTGTGGTCGTGGTCGGTCGGCGTCCGGAGGACCCACTCGTCGGTGGCGCGGTCGAACGTCGCCGTGGTTTCCAGGTCGCGGACGTTGGAGCCGTGGCCTCGCTCGGACATGGCGAAGGCGCCGGGCGTCTCGAGCGTCCCGATCCCGGGCAGCAGCGCCCGCCGCTGCTCGTCGCTCCCGAGCGCGTTGACGCTCCCGCCCCACAGCCCGAACTGGACGCCGAACTTGACGACCAGGCTCAGGTCGTGCGTCGCGATGGTCTCGAACGCCGCGATAAACCGGGCGATGTCGCCGGTCCCGCCGGCCCACTCGGGGTACGCCAGCGCGCCGATGCCCTGGTCGGCCAGCAGCCGCGTCCACCGGAGGACGGTCTCGCGGTACTCGGCGTTCGAGACGGACGGCTCGGGGTAGGCGAACGCGGGGTCGCTCAGCAGCCGCCGCACCCGGTCCTTCGTGTCCGCGTGGGGCCCGTCGAGCAGCGCCCGCATCGCGCCGACGTCGAACGCCGGCCGGGGGACGCCCGTCTCCTCTTGGGGCCGGACTTCCACCAGGTCCCGGATCGCCTCCTCGCCGACGACGCCCAACAACGCCTCGACCTCCTGGAGCGCCAGTCGAGCCTCGGGCGGCAGGCCGGCCCCGTCGCCGCTGCCCGACAGGGTGGCCAGGTCCACGCCGAGGTCGGCCAGCGACTTGTGGGCGACGTCGGGGATCTGGCGGGACGCCTGGCGGATCGTGCGGATCCAGCGGAAGTAGGTCGTCGCGTCGGGCGGGGCGGCGGGGTCGAGCCAGGCCGAGACCTGGGCCCGGTCGGCGTCGGTCATCCAGTCCTCGTCGGCCAGCCGGTCGCGCGCGGCCTGGATCTCGGACGGCGTCAGCAGGCCGTCCGCCCAGGCCACGTACAAGAGCGGCAGCACGGAGGCGACGCCGCACGACAGCTCGGCGACGGGGTTGCCGACGTCGGTCCCGGCAGAGGGGTCGGTAGGCTCGGAGGTCGTGTCGGACATCGGGGGGCTCGGGTCGGTGTCCAGGGTCTACCGGCGAGGCGCCGTCAGGATGCCGTGCCCCGAACTTTCACCCGATGCTGAAACTCAGGGCGTGGCCGACCTCTACCACCGGGGCGCCCCGTCCGCCGTGGTGCTGTAGAGCGCGAAGTAGCTGTAGCCGCGCCGCGCCGGCTCGTACGCGATGCGGCGGCGCTGGAGCATCCGGTTGGTGCTCCCGTCGCTCAGCCAGATGCCCAGGCTGACGCCCTCGACGGTCGGCCGCTCGACCGGCTCGTCGCCGATCTCGACGCGGATCGGGGCGCCCTCTTGGGTGAACGCGACGCGCCACGCGGGGACCGTCGCCGGGTCCGCCGCGGCCGCCTCCTCGCCGAGCCACGGGTACCGCTCGATCAGGTCCAGCGGCTGGCCGCCCGGGAGGTCGACCACGTAGCCCTCGTCGAGCGAGCGGACGTACTCGGGGAACGTCAGGCCGGGGTTCTCCTCGAGCGCGAGGTACAGGCCGGCGGGCGGGACGCCGGCCAGGTTCGTCCCAAAAAACAGCCCGTGGAGGTCGCTCGCGCCGAAGTACTCGGCGAACCACAGCGACTGGTGCCGGTTGACCATGAACGCGATCTCGAGGTGGACGTGGGCCCGCGACCGGCCCAGCCCGCGGCCGGTGTAGCCCATCGTCCCGATCCGCCCGCCGCGCTCGACCGCCTGGCCCTCGGCCACGGACACCTCGGACAGGTGCGCGTACAAGCTGTAGATCGGGCTGTCGCTCCAGTCGTGCTCGACCACGACGTACTTGCCGTAGCTCGACGCCCCCGCGCTCGCGTTGACGTAGGCCACCCGCCCCCGGTCGATGGCGACGACGGCGTCGACCGGCTCGCCGGCCGCGTCCCGCTCGACCGGTGCGACGTCGATGCCTTCGTGGACGCGCCGGAAGGTCCGCCGGCCGAAGATGGTGGGGACGGGGTCGCGGACGAACCCGTACTGGCCGCCCTCCCACCGCTCGGGGCGCAGGCTGTCGACGGTCATGGTGAGGCCCTGGTAGAACCGGTCCGGCGCGCCGTCCAGGAGCGCGCGGTTCGGCGAGGGCAGGACGAGGTCGAGCCCGCCGCCGCTGGCCCGCGCGCGGTCCGACACGTCGGACGTCACAGGCGCGTCGGCCGTCGGGCGCGCGTCGGGCGCGGAGCCGGCGGGCGCCGGCGAGGAGGCGTCGGGCCCGCAGGCGGAGAGCGCCAGTGCAGCGAGGACGAGGAACCGAAGGGGCATGAGACCACACGAGGGGAGCCGGTCGAACCGGACGTCCCCCGCTGCCCGTTCCCCCGGCGTCGTGCGGACCGGGCGAATCCCCGACGCCCGGCCCGCGTCCTCAGCCCTCCCCCCCGCCCCGTCCGTGACCCGCGCTCTCGCCGTCGCCCTCGTCTCGCTCCTGGTCGCCCTGCTGTCGTTGGTGACGGCCCTGTTCGCCGCCTTCGTCCCCCCGTTCCCGACCGTCGAGGGCCGCCAGATCGAGCGGGCCGACCGGACCAAGGACGACGAGGCGTCGCTGCTCGACCACATGGTCCTGATGCAGCGCTACGTCGAGAAGGCCGCGCTGGCGTCCGACGCCGGCAACGCCGAGCTGACGTCGTTCTACGCCGACAAGATCGTCGAGCGGTCCACCCGCGTCATCGACGGCGGCTACGTGGTCGACGGGATCGACGTGAGCGCGATCGCGGCCGAGGTCGCCGACCCCCGCGCCGACGCGCTCGCGCAAGCCGCCGCCAGCGGCGACCGGGCCCGGTTCGACGCGGCCTACGCCCGGATGATCGACGGGTGCAACACGTGCCACCGCCGCGCCGGCTACGGCGTGGTCCAGATCGTCCGGCCCGACGGCGCGCGCTACCCGTCGCAGGTATTCGAGTAGGCGAGCCGTATCGTCAAGCCGAGGGCGTGACCCGGACGAGCATCCGTGCGGCCGTCCCTGTGTGGATCCCGATCCGAGTTCGCGCTCGCTGATGGTCTGCCCCCGTCCCGTCTGCCTCTGCTCCGATGCCTGTTTCGTCCGCCCGCGCACTCTCGCTGGTCGGAGCGCTGAGCGTCGCGACCGCCTGCGCGCCGCCGGCCGTGGTCGAGCCGCCGCGCGAGCCGCTCGCCCAGGCCGACGCCGTTGTGCGCACGGCCGGGTCCGACCCCGCCGTCGCGGTCCCGGCGTACCTCACCCTCCTGGCCGCCGCCGACTGGTCGCTGCCGCCGACCGACTCGGCGATCGTCCGCCGCCACCTCGCGCAGCTGGCGCCGCTGGCGCCCGACCTCGGCATCGACGACGAGCTGGAGACGTGGCCGACGGGGACCGGCGCCGCCGCGCTCCGCTGGTGGCGGTCTCAGGACCCGGTCCCGGCGACCGCTGCCAACGAGCGGCTGCCGGAGCACCTCGCCCGTGTGGTCCAGGCCGAGGCCGAGTACGCCAGCACCCGGCACCCGTCCGGCCTCGACGGGCGCGGGCGCGTCCTGCTCCGGTTCGGCCCGCCCGAGTGGGTCCGCAAGCCGTTCAGCCTCACCCTGGCTCGCGGCACGGAGACGTTCGTCCGGCCCGAGATCTGGCGGTACCCGTCCGTCGGCCCCGACGCGGTGTTCCTGTTCACGGGCGGGGTCAATGGGTTCGAAGAAGCGACGGTCCGCGAGATCCTTCCCGCCGGTCTCCAGGTCGGACCCACGTTCGGGCCGAGGGGCGAAGCCCGAGCGGGCCTCGTCGCGGCCGGACTGGTCGACCTGCTCCGGCCTGTTTTCGCGTTCGTCCCGGAGTACGGACGCATCTGGGACGGCCTGATCCGGTACCAGGAGCACCAGGAGCTCGCGACGCCCGGCTCGATAGGCTCCCTCATTCCGCCCGACGCCTTCCTCGTCGACCTCACCGAGTTGGAGCGGATCGAGCGCGAGTTCCGCCAGCGCCGGGCGGAGACGGTCCCAGCGTCCGTCTCCCAGGCGGGCGGGCACGCCCTGCCGCTCGCCCTCGACGTCCGCACGGTCCGCTTTCGAGAGCCCGACGGGGCGACGCGGATCGACGTGGTGTGGGCTCTGGGCTCGGACGCCCTCGCCCTCTCCCCCGTTGAGCGGGCGACGCTGTCGAGCCTGGCCGGCGCCGAGCGCGTGACGGGCCTCGACGTCGTGGTCACGGCGGCCGACGACGCCTTCGAGCCGGTCGCCGCGTGGTCGGAACGGCTGGCGGTGTCTGAGTCCGCCGTCGGCACCGAGATCCCTCCCCAAGCGGTTTCGATCCGGCCCGCGCCCGCCGTCGCCCACGTCACTCTTCAGGTGGCCGCGCTCGCGAGCGAGACGGTCGCGCGCCGCGCCATCGTCCGAACGGCGGGCGTGCCGGCGCTCGCGCCGACCGGGTTCGAGGTGAGCGATCTGCTTCCGGTCCGCCTCCCGGCCGACCAGCTCGCGGCCGACCCGAACGACTTGACGCTCGGCGACTACGTCCCGTTCGGCGTCGCCGGCGGGTCCGTCGCGCGCGACGCTCCGCTCGCGGTCGTGTTCGAGGTCTACGGGCTGGCCACCGACGCCGACGGGATCGCCCGCTACACCGTCGAGTACGGCGTCACGGCCGACGGCCGGCGGGGCGGGCTGGCCGGCCTGCTCGGCGGGCGACGTCAGCGCCGGGCCTCCAGCGCCCTGACCCTGACCGCCGACGGCGCGACGACGCGCGAGGCCGTCGCCATCGACCTGTCGGCGCTCGCCGACCGCGACGACCGGGTGACGGTCGAGGTCCGCGTGACGGACGAGGCCACGGGAGCGACCGTCGTCCGGACGCTCCCGTTGAACCTCGGCAACGCTGCCGACGGAGTGTCCCCCGGCGGATCCCGGTGACGAGCCCGTCCGACTCGTACCCGTTCACGGGCACCGCGGCGACGAGCCGCGTTCGGCCACCACGCGGAATCGAGACCGGCCGGACGCTGCCCGCTACAGGTAGACCGAGAGCGAGATCCGCGACGTCCCCGTACCCACGTTGAGGAACCGAGAGGTCCAGGTCTGGTCGTCGATCCGGTCGCCGCCCAGCTCAGTCGTGACCTCGGTGTCGGTGTAGCCGATGCCGAACGTGTAGGCCCCGCCAAGCGTGACGCCGGCCGCGAGCCGGACCTCGGCGCCGACGAACACCCCGGCGCCGACCCGGACCGTCCGCTGCTCGTTCTCGAACGTCCGCACGACCGGATCGCAGTCTTGGTCGGGGCCACACGGGAGGAACCGGTCCTCAGACGTTGAGGTGGTCGTCCCCCCTCCCACCTGGACGCCGCCTCCGACGAACGGCGACACCAACCGCCGGGGACGCCCGAGGTGCTGCTCGACCCACACCGAGACCGTCGCGTCGCTACGGTCCTGGCTGTTGCTGCTGTCCTGGTCGCCGTCCTCCCTCTCGGTGTCGGCGGTGGAGACGCTGAGCCCGAGGCTCGTCCCGAGCACCGTCTGGTCCGCGAGCCGGAAGCGCACGCCGACGCCGCCGAGCAGCGGCTCCAGACGGAGCGAGGCCAGGCCGTCGAGGGTCGCCACCAGGGCCACGTCGCCCTTCTCGGCGAACGGCTGGGCGCGGCGCCGCTGGGCGTCCGCCGGGAGCGCGGACAGGAGAACGGCGAGGGCGACGAGCAGG
Organism: uncultured Bacteroidota bacterium; assembly: GCA_963848075.1. Taxonomy (GTDB): domain Bacteria; phylum Bacteroidota; class Rhodothermia; order Rhodothermales; family Rubricoccaceae; genus Rubrivirga. The sequence continues at coordinate 47,790 of CAWKCB010000004.1, read as the reverse complement.
AGGAAGCGTGTCATGGAGGCGAGGGCGACCGGAGGGATGGAAACGGGAGGATGCGGGCCCGGACCTACCGCCGGAGCGTCCCGTCGCGGATCTCGGCGACGAGCCCGTCCAACTCGTACACGTTCGTGAGCGCCTCGACCACCAGCCGCGTGTCGACCATCACGTTGCGGCCGCGCTCGGGCGCGTAGAGGTAGTCGCGGACGAGCCCCTCGATGGTCCGGTCGAAGTTGAGCCCGACCAGCTCGCCGGCCCGGTTCACCGTCGGCGAGCCCGAGTTGCCGCCGATGGTGTCGGAGGTCGACGTGAAGTTGACCGGCGTCGACAGGTCGAGGTCGTCCCGGGCGTCGAGCCAGCGGGCGGGCAGGTCCCACTCGCACGGGTCGCTAGCGCCGGACGCGCAGAAGCTGTAGTAGCGGTCGAACAGCCCGAACAGTGTCGTCATCGGCGGGGCGAGGGTGCCGTTGTAGGGGTAGCCGGAGACGATGCCGTCGGTAAAGCGGAGCGAGAACGTGGCGTCGGGCGGGACGGCGTTGCCGTAGGTGGCGAACCGGGCGCGACCGAGGCGGCGGGCGACGTCGGCCTCGCGAGCGCTGAGCCCGGCGCGGGCCGAGTCGAACGCCTCGATCTGGGGGAGCAGGCCCCGGACGAGGGCGACGGCCGGGTCGTACTCGGCCTGGGCGGGGTCGGGTGCGGAGTTGGCCGCGAGCGACGTGGCCAGCAGCCGGTCGGCCGCGGCCTGCGCCGTCTCGCCCTCCAGCGCGTCGGGCAGCGCCTCGTCCTGGTCGCGGTAGTAGCGGCGGAGCGCGTCGACCTCGGCCGCGAGGTAGGCCCGCTCCAGGATCTCGGGCCGCTCCTCGACGGCCGCCACGCCCTCGGCGTCCCCGCGTACCAGCGCCCGGGCGCGGAGCATGAGCGCGGAGCCGTAGGTCGCGTTGAACAGGGTCGGGAACGCGCGGTAGGCCGCGGCCATCTCGCGCTTCTCGGCCTGGACCGCCGCCTGCTGGTCGATAAGGGCGGCGGCTTGGGGGCTGGCGGCGCGGAACGCCCGCTCGGCGTCGGCGCGGCGGGCGATGATCTCGGGGTCGCTGAGCCCACGGAGCCGGCCGCCGAACGCCTTGCGCGCGTTGCTGAGCCCGAAGATCCGGCTGCGGAGCTCGTCCGGGCTCGGGTCCTGGCCCGTCTCCAGGAAGGCGCGGAGCGCGGCCTCGCGCGACTCGATGTAGCGCAACGTGCCGACGAGCCCGGCGTCGCGCAGGAACTCGAGCTCGGCGACGGTCAGCCCGCGCGACGTGCTGCCCGGGTTGCCGATGACGAACACCAGGCTCCCGGCCTCGACGCCCTGGTCCGAGAGCGGGAAGAACTCGGGCGAGTCAAGCGGCTGCCCATCGTCGCCGTAGATCCGGAAAAAGGCGAAGTCGGCGGCGTAGCGGGGGTAGGTAAAGTTGTCGGGGTCGCCGCCGAAGAAGCCGAGCGACCGCTCGGGCGCCATCGCCAGCCGCACGTCGCGGTAGCGCCGGAACGTGTACGCCGAGTACGTCCCGCCGTTGTAGAGGGCGACCACCTGGACCACGTAGTCGTCGGCGTCGGGGTCGGGCGTCGTGATGCCGTAGCCGGCCAGGAGCCGGGCGGTCACCTCGGCCTGGGCGGTCTCGAACGCGGCCTGGCGCTCGGCGTCGGTCTGGGCCGCGTCGACGGGCGCGCTCATCGCGTCGGTCACGTCGTCGATGGCGACGAGCTGGTCCATGGTCAGGCCGTCCACGCGGCGCTCCTCGGCCAGCGACATCGCCGAGAACCCGGCGTCGAGCAGCCCCTCCCCGCCCCGGTCGACGGCCACGACGTGGCGCTGGGCGCAGTGGTGGTTGGTGAGCACCAGCCCGTTCGGCGACACGAACGAGGCCGAGCAGCCGGGCATCCGCAACGACGCGAGCCGGGCGCGCCGGTACCACGCCTCGTCGGGCACGAACCCGTAGGTCTCCTGGAGGTACTCGGTCGGCGGGTCCTCGAACAGCCACATCTTGCCGCCGTCGAGCGGCTGGGCCCGAGCGGCGTCGAGGTCAGCGGGCTGGGCGAGGGCGGGGCCGGCGAGGGCCAAGAGGATGAGGAGCGTGAGTCGGCGCATGGACGGGAGGAGGTCAGGATGGGCGGATTCCAAAGTAGTGCGACCCGTCGCCGGTCCTCCGCCGTCCGACAGGCAGAGCTATCACACACTCCACCCCCAGACGTCATCCTGAGCGGAGGCCGCCGGCAACCGGAGCCGAAGGACATGCCTTCGACAAGCTCAGTGCTCTGTCAAGCGGCTACTGGTGGATGGAACGAGCACGGGGTCGGTCAGGGAGTCCCCCTTCCCCGCCTGCGCGGGGACAGGCCTGGACAGGAGGGGACAGGGGGGGTCGACCGACGCCGAGCGCCGACCCACCAACAAGAGCTTGACGCAGCACTCAGGATGACCCATCTCGGGGAGTATGCGATAGCCCTGGTCCGGCAGGCCGGTTCAGGGCTATCGCGTACTCCCTCCCCTCTTGTCACCCTGACCGCGCAGCGACGGCGCAGCCAACGGAGTGAAGGGTCTCATCTCGAAGGGACGGCGCAGCCAACGCCGACGGTGGAGGCCGTCGGAGCTGGCGCGGCAGGTCTCGGAGTCCGAGGTGGGACTCTTCGCTGGCGCTCAGGATGACACGGTAGGCGAGGTGGCGATGGCCCTGGTGGAGCGTCACAGCTTGTCCGACGGGTCCGAGCGGGGGTGGATACGTGATGCGTGATCCGCGATCCCGTCCGGGTAGGTCACGGATCACGCATCCGCGGCGGCTGGGGGCCACCGTCAAAGACGCTGTGACAGAGCACTGGCGAGGGCGGACGGTTTGGGTGCCCGTTGGGCGAAGCGAGGGGCGCTCGGGCGGGAAGACACGACAGCGCTCGCCCTCCAGGCCGACCGTGTCGCGGCGCGGCCCTACGTTGCCAGCGACCGCCCTCCCCGCCCATGCCCCACCCTGCCAACACCGACCTCCGCATCTCGGACGCCGGACTCGCCCTCATCCAGCAGTTCGAGGGGTTCGAGCCCGACTGGTACCTCGACCCCGTCGGTGTGCGGACCATCGCCTACGGGTGGACGGGGCCGCTCCCCGACGACCTGACGCCGCCGCTGACCGAGGCCCAGGGCCGGCGCCTGCTGCGCGACACCGTCGGGGCGTACGAGGCGGCCGTCCGTCGCCACGTCGACGTCCCGCTCGCGCAGGCGGCGTTCGACGCGCTGGTCAGCTTCACCTACAACCTGGGCGCGACGAACCTGGCGACGTCGACGCTGCTGGCGCGGCTCAACGAGGGCCGGTGGGACGAGGCCGCGGCCGAGTTCGACCGCTGGGTGCTCGCGAAGGGGCAGCGGCTCGAAGGGCTCGTCCGGCGCCGGGCGGCCGAGCGGGCCCTGTTCGAGTCGGCCCGCGCGCCCGTGCCGACCGCGCCGCTGCCAGCTCCGCCAGCCCCAGAGCCGTCGGCAACGGACGGCACGGGGCGGATCCGCCCGAAGCCGCCGCACCTCCTCGACGACGACGGCCCGCCCCTGCCCGACACCCTGCCCTCGGCCCCCCCGCGCCGCAAGGAGCGGCGCCGCGGCTCCGCCTGGTGACCCAAAAAGCGGCCCCGACTCGCGAGGAGATCGGGGTCGTTTGGCAGAGAGGGGACTCGAATCCTCGGCAGCCCTTGATAAACGACGGCTTCCTGTATGTTGCCGACATGCAAGAGCCTCTCTTCCGGCGTCAGTTCCTCGAACGAGTCGAGGTGGATCCCAACGGATGTTGGATCTGGAAAGGCTACGCGATCCGGAACCGGAGCGGTCACGCCTACGGCAGGCTCAAACGGTGTGGGAAAAATCATCTTGCCCACCGATTTGCATTCGCGCAGGTCCACGGCCCCATCCCACCCGGTCTCGTCGTGCGGCATCGATGCGATGAGACCCTGTGCGTGAACCCCGACCATCTCGAAGTCGGCACTCACAGGGACAACGCTCGCGACCGCGAGGACCGCGGGCGGGGAAACCATCCGAGCGGTGCGGACCATTACAAGTCGTCGTTGACCGAATCGGACGTCTCGGACATCCGCGGCTCCCAAGGGACTGCTTCTGTCCGCGCTCTCGCAGCGGCCTACGGCGTCGCTCACGACACGATCGTCCAGATCCAGAACGGGGACCGGTGGAGCGACCCTGACTCAACGAAAAGACGCCCCGATCCTAGATGAATCGGGGCGTCTTGCGGAGAGGGAGGGATTCGAACCCTCGGTAGACTTGCGCCTACAACGGTTTTCGAGACCGCCCCATTCGACCACTCTGGCACCTCTCCGTCTGGGGCCCGCCAAACTACACCGGCGGCTCGCGAGCGTCCGCCGCCCGACGGTGAAGAGTCCCGGAACGCCGACGGACGGGGCCTCAGGCGACCTCGATCATCCAGTACGACGCCGCCAGCGCGCCGAGGTAGACCAGCGACACCAACGCCGCCGCCGCGATGCGGACGCCAACCGACCGCCGCCGCGTCTGCTGATACGCCAGGTACGCGACGGCCCCCAGCAGCACCTCGGGCAGGACCACGTAGAGGGCCACCGGGCCGACCGCCCGGACGCCGACGGCCTGCCAGATCGGGACGGCCCACAGCGTCGCCTCGGCCCCGACCATCACGAGGCCCGTCACGACGGCCGCCCACGCCGCCCCCCGAGCGGTCGAGCCGCGGCTCAGGCGCTCGGCGGCGAACACCGCGACCCAGAGCGGGATCGTCCACATGCCGGCCATCGCGAGCGGCGTCGGGCCCAGGCGCGGGCCGCCCGTGTGGGGAAAGTCGAGCGAGCCGAACACGTCGGCCAGGACGGCGTCGGGGACGACCTGGAACGCGCTCAGCGGGACCAGGAAGGCCCACAGGGCGATCCACTCGCGGTGCCGCCGCACCCGTCCCGCGACCGGCAGCGCGACGTTGTACCCGACGACGAGCGCCAGCAGCCGCCAGCCCAGCGCGGGCGCCGGCAGCAGCAGCGCCAGCCCGGCCACGACGGCGAACGCGGCGTGGAACGCGAGCGCGTCGCGACCCGACCGGGCGGCGGGCGTCACGCTAGCTCCCCGCCGCCAGCGGCACCACCTCCATCGTGACGTAGCGCGCGCGGGCACCGCCCGTCGCCTCGCCCAAGACGTAGCGGACGAACCGGACCTTGGCCGCCGACCCGTCGGGGCGGACGACGACCAGCGTCCGGTCGGTGGCCGGCTCGACGCCGTTGCCGGCGTAGATGTACCAGCCGTTGCCGGAGCCGTGGCACACGACGCGCGCCGCGCCGCGCGGGCACTCGCCGTCGCCGTCGGTCGCGAGCGTGTCCGGGACTGCGTCGACGGCGTCGAACGGGGCGGCGACGAGCGCGCCACGGAGCCCGCCCGGCCCACTCATGCCGCCGTTCAAGATGATCTCCGTCCCCCGGATCCCGAGGTCCCAGGCCGCCGACGCCGAGTCGGCACGGGCGGACGCGTCCGCCGCGACGACGATGGCGCCGTCGCGGAGCGAGACGAGCGTGAACGGGCCGTCGGTCCGGCCCATCCCGGCCGAGGTTGTGGCCACGTCTTCGATCAGCAGAGTCTCCTGCGCAGACGCGGGCAGGGCGACGAGGAAGGCGGCGAGGGCGAGCAGTCGGGTCATGGTCCGGGGAGGGTGGGGGTCGGTCCAACGGGCGCGGGCGAGCCGGCGCGCCCGGCGGTCGGTGAAGAGGCCGTCTATCCCAACAGCCGGCGGACCTCGTCGGCCACGGCGCCGAGCGCGTCGGCCAGGCCGTCGGGGTTTTTGCCGCCGGCGGTCGCCAGCGTGGGCCGGCCGCCACCGCCGCCGCCGACCTTCTTCGCCAGCGCGCCGACGAGCGTCCCGGCCTGGACGCCCTGGGCCACCAGGTCGTCGGTGACGGACGCGGCGAGGGTCGCCTTGCCCTCGGCCGGGTCGGCGGCGCCGAACACGGCGACGCCGCCGCCGCCCGTCGCCGTCATCCGGTTGCGGGCCGTCTCGGCCAAGCCGCGCAGCGTGTCCATGTCGGCCCCGGGAATCTCGCCGGTCGCCACGCGCACGTCGCCCACGACCTCGGCCTCAGAGAGGAACCTGTCGAGGCCCGCGGCGGCCTGCTCGCGGCGGAGCCCGGCGATGGTGGCCTCGAGCGACTTCAGGTCGTGCTGGATGCCCTCGACCGCCAGCGCGAGCCCGTCGGGGATCTGCTTGAACTGGCCGCGCGCGGCGTCGAGCTCGGCCATCTCACCGCGGAGCCAGTCGAGCGCGGCCTCGCCCGCGACGGCCTCGATCCGCCGGACGCCCGACGCGACGGACCCCTCGGCCGTGATCCGGAACAGTCCGACTTCGCCGGTGGCGCCCACGTGCGTCCCGCCGCACAGCTCGACCGATACCTGAGGGTCGAACGTGATCACGCGGACACGCTCGCCATACTTCTCGCCGAACAGCGCCATCGCCCCGCGCTCTTTGGCCTGGTCGAGCGGCACGTCGCGCGCCTCGTCCTTCGGGACGTTGCGCAAGACGAGCGCGTTGACGCGGTCCTCGACGGCCCGGCGCTCGTCGTCGGTGAGCTTCTCGAAGTGGGAGAAGTCGAAGCGCAGGCGGTCCGGCGCGACGAGCGAGCCCTTTTGTTGGACGTGCGGGCCCAGCACCTCGCGGAGCGCGGCGTGCAGCAGGTGCGTCGCCGTGTGGTGGCGCAGGATCCGCTGCCGGCGGTCGGCGTCGACGGTCGCCGTCACGTCGGCGTCGCGGCTCTCGGGCAGGCGGTCGACGACGTGGACGATGGCGCCGTCGGCGCCCTTGACGGTGTCGAGCACGGTGAGCGTCTCGTCGCCGACGGCCAACGTGCCCGTGTCGCCGACCTGGCCACCGGACTCGGCGTAGAACGGGGTCGTGTCCAAGACGAACTCGTGGCGCGTGTCCTCGCCCTCGCCCACGGTCCGCGTCTTCAGGATGCGCGCGCCCTCAGCCACCAACCGGTCGTAGCCGACGAACGAGATCTCGGCGGGCGTGTCGGCCGTCGCGTCCCACAGGTCGACCTGGTCGTCGGCCATCGAGAAGCCGGCAGCAGCGCGGGCGCGGTCGCGCTGCCCGGTCATCAGCTCCTCGAACCGGGCCTCGTCGACGGACAGCCCGCGCTCGCGAGCCATCACGGCGGTGAGATCGGAGGGGAAGCCGTAGGTGTCGTGGAGCAGGAAGACGAACTCTCCAGACAGCTTCGAATCCGCCGCATCGCTCAGCATCTTGCTTGCGATATCGTACTGGGTCAGGTCATCACCATACACCGTTAGAAGTGCGTTCGTGATTCCCGCTGACTTGAATGCATCGACTAGGTCTGCCTCCGCCTGATCCCAGCGCGCCTTTAGAGCCATGTTCTCCTCCGTTGGCTTACTCCTCTGCCCGCGGGCATGCTCGCCGTACTGAACCAACACTGATGCCACGGATTCGAATCCATCGATCCCAGCACCGAGCGTCCGGAGGAACGCCTCCTCCTCGGCAGTGACGATGCGAGCCGCGGTCTCTTGCGTCTCGACCAACTCGGGGAACGCCTCCCCCATCTCGGTCGCCAGCGCCGGCAGCAGCGACGCCATAAACGGCTCGCGCAGGCCCAACGCCTGGTAGCCGTAGCGGACGGCCCGCCGCAGGATCCGGCGGAGCACGTAGCCCCGGCCCGTGTTCCCCGGCAACGCCCCGTCCGCGATGGCGACGGCGAGGGTGCGGACGTGGTCGGCCACGACGCGCATCGCCACGCGGACGCGCTTGTCGTCGGCGTCGGACTCGTCGTAGTCGTCGTAGCCCTTTAGCCCGGCGCGCTCGGCCAAGGCGGCCAAGAGCGGCGTGAACAGGTCGGTGTCGTAGTTCGACGTCTTGCCCTGGAGGACGGCGCAGATCCGCTCAAACCCCATCCCCGTGTCGATGTGCTTGGCCGCCAGCGGCTCCAGCACGATCCCCGCCTCCTCCCCCGAAACGCTTGCCCCATGCCCCGTGCCCTCCTTCACCGCGTCGAACTGGATGAACACCAGGTTCCAGATCTCCATCACGCGCGGGTCGTCCTTGTTGACCAAGCCCTGGCCCGGGACGATGGCCCGCTCGTGGTCGCCGCGGAGGTCGACGTGGATCTCGGAGCACGGGCCGCAGGGGCCGGTCTCGCCCATCATCCAGAAGTTGTCCTTCGACGACTGGAAGAGGATGTGGGCCGGGTCGATGGTCGTCAGCTCACTCCACAGGTCGGCCGCCTCCTCGTCCGGCCCGAGCCCGAGCGCCTCATCGCCTTCGTGGACGGTGACGTAGAGGCGGTCGGCGTCGAGGCCCCAGCGGTCGACGAGCAGCTCCCACGCCCAGGCGATGGCTTCGCGCTTGAAGTAGTTCCCGAAGCTCCAGTTGCCGAGCATCTCGAAGAACGTGTGGTGGTACGTGTCGAGGCCCACCTCGTCGAGGTCGTTGTGCTTGCCGCTCACGCGGAGGCACTTCTGAGTGTCGGCCGCGCGGTCGTAGGGGCGCGTGCCGGTGCCCAGGAACACGTCCTTGAACGGGTTCATGCCGGCGTTGATGAACAGGAGCGTCGGGTCGCCTTGGGGCACGATGGGCGCGCTCGGGACGATCTCGTGGCCCTTCTCGCGGAAAAAGTCGAGGAAGGCCTGGCGGGTCTCGTTGGCAGTCTGCGGGCGGGTCGGCATCGGTCGGTCGGGGGCGTCGGGAGAAGCTACCGAGGCGTGCGAGCCGGAGGCCGCCAGCGCCGGGGATTCGGCGTGGAGCGCGCCGCGGCCCACCAGGCCGCTCTGCGCTGCGAGCCCGGCCGGAGGGCCCGGGCCGTCGGAGGGTGGGGCCGCCCACGTCGGCGCTGCCTGCGCCGCACGTGCTCGGAGGCGGCCCCCGATTGGGACGGCGCGGATCGGATTGGGACCAAAGGAGTTAGGATGAAGCCCCCCGGCTCCCTCTCGCTCCCCTCGCTCACCCCGACCCATGAACGACATCTTCGTCCAAGTCGAGCGGACCCTCGGTCCGCTCTGGCCTGTCCTCCTGTTCCTCCTCCTGCTCCTGGTCGCCTACGTGGTGGCCAAGCTGATCGCCGGGCTCGTCCGGACGGCGCTGCGCAAGACGCAGCTCGACGACCGCCTTTTCCACACGTTCACCGACGGGCGGCCCCAGGTGTCGTCCGAGGGGATCGGCGCGTCGATCACGTTTTGGGTCGTGTTCGTGCTCGGCATCATCGTCGCGTTCGACGTCGTCAACTTGAGGGCGGTCAGCGGCCCGTTGGGGACGTTCGTCGACCGCGTGCTCGGGTTCCTGCCGAACCTGATCGGGGCGGCGCTGCTGGCGATCATCGCGTACGCCGTGGCGAAGGTGCTCCAGATGATTGTGACGAAGGCGCTCCAGGCGGCCCGCGTCGACGAGCGCGTGGCGGCGGCCTCGGACGGCGACCCGAGCGCGTTCCGGCGCGGCGCGATGCCCCTCGCGGTGCAGGACGTCGACTCGCACCCGGCGTCCGAGGTGGGCGCCGGCGCCGAGGCCGACCTGGCGGCGGCCGAGGCCCGCGCCCGGGCGCGGCAGTCCGGCGACGCCGCGACCGGCCGCAAGACGTCGCTGGCGGAGACGCTGGGGACGGCCGTGTTCTACCTGGTCATCCTGCTGTTCCTGCCCGCGATCCTGGGCACGCTCGAGCTGGGCGGCATCCTGGCGCCGGTCCAGAACCTGGTCAACGAGATCCTGGCGTTCCTGCCGAACATCCTGCTGGCCGGCATCATCCTGGTGGTCGGCGCCTTTGTGGCCCGGATCCTGCGCAAGATCGTGGCGAGCCTGACGTCGGCCGCCGGGGCCGACCAGCTCAGCGAGCGCGTCGGGCTGTCGCGGGCGACGGGCGGGACGAAGCTGAGCGACCTGCTCGGGCTCATCGTCTACATCCTGGTGCTGGTGCCGGTGATCGTGGCGGCGCTCCAGGCGCTCCAGGTCGAGGCCGTGACCGCGCCGGCGAGCGCGATGCTGGGCCAGTTCCTGGAGGCCATCCCGCGCGTGTTCGTGGCCGCGCTCATCGTGGGGATCGCCTACGTGGTGGGCCGGTTGGTGGCGTCGCTGGTGAGCAACCTGCTCGCGGGCGTCGGCTTCGACCGGATGTTCGAGGGGCTCGGCTTCCGCACGGCGGCCACGGAGGCGACGGCGCCGACGGACCCCGGCGCGGCGGCCGAGGCCGGCACGCTCGACACGTCGCGGCCGTCGGGCATCGTCGGCGTGGTGGTGCTGGTCGGGATCATGCTGTTCGCGGCGACCGAGGCCGCCAACGCGCTGGGCCTGGAGGCCGTCGCGCTGCTGGTGGCCGAGTTCACCGTCCTGGCGGGCCAGATCCTGCTGGGCCTGCTGATCTTCGCGGTCGGCCTGTACCTGGCCAACCTGGCGTACTCGACGGTCCGCTCGTCCGGCACGAGCCAGTCCGAGACGCTGGCGGTCGCCGCCCGGGTCTCGATCCTGGTGCTGGCCGGCGCGATGGCGCTCAAGCAGATGGGCCTGGCCGACTCGATCGTCAACCTGGCGTTCGGGCTGATCCTGGGAGCCATCGCGCTCGCGGCGGCCATCGCGTTCGGGTGGGGCGGCCGCGACGTCGCCCGGGAGCAGCTCGAGAAGCTCCGCGACCGCGTCGAGTCCGGCGACGCCCCGCGCGCGCTCAAGCCGTCGGCCGACGAGCCGGGCGCGAGCCCGCAGACGCGGCCGGACCTGACCGACACGACGCCGGGCTCCTGAGCCCGGACGTCGGCCGGGCGCGCCCCCGTCGGTCTCGGCCGGCGGGGGCGCGCTTTTTTAGGGCGAACCCCGGCCGGGCCGGAACCGTCCGACCGTCCGCTCGGACCTGTCTCCCACTCTTCCGCGCTCCGACACACCCCCTCCCCTCCGCCATCCTGCCCCTCCGCCATCCTGACCGCGCAGCGCCGGCGCAGCCGACGAACGTGAAGGCTCTCCACCCGGGCCCGCACGCGAGTACCGACCGACTTCGGCGCGTCGGGGGCCTCGGCGCCGAGACCCTTCGCAGGTTCAGGACGACGAAGGATGGGGGGCCGCGATAGACCCTCCCCCCCTTCCGTGCTCTCGTTCATGCAAGTCGACACCCTGTTCTCCGGCTCCGTCGTCCAGGACTCCGTCATCACCGCGGCCGAGGTGGCCGGCCCCGCCGCCGACACGGCCGGCATCAGCATCGCGTCCGAGACCGGCGAGGCGGTCGAGACGGTCCAGGGCATGGTCGAGGGCTTCTTCGCGCTGCTGCCCAAGCTGGCGGTCGCGGTCGTCGTCTTCCTCCTGTTCTGGCTCATCGCGCGGGGCGTCCAGAAGCTGGTCCACCGCGTGACGCCGGGCCCGACGGACTCGAACATCGGGATCGTGCTGGGGCGGCTGGCTTACGCCCTGCTCCTCCTTCTGGGCCTGTTCGTCGCGCTGACGATCGTGATCCCGTCGCTCGAGTTCTCGGCCATCTTCGCGGCGCTCGGGCTGGGCGGCGTGGCCCTCGGGTTCGCGTTCCAGGACATCTTCCAGAACCTGCTCGCCGGCATCTTGATCTTGCTGCGGGAGCCGTTCCGCCAGGGCGACGAGATCACGTCGGGCGAGTTCACGGGGACCGTCGAGTCGATCGAGACCCGGGCCACGTTCATCCGGACGTACGACGGCCGCCGTGTCATCATCCCGAACAGCCGGATCTATACGGACCCCGTCCAGGTCATCACGGCCTACAACCGGGTCCGCAGCCAGTACGACGTCGGGATCGGCTACGGCGACGACATCGGCGAGGCCAAGCGGATCGCGCTCGAGACCGTCCGGGGCATCGACGGCGTGATGACCGACCCGGCACCGGACGTGCTGACGTGGGACCTCGCCGGCTCGTCGGTCAACTTGCGCGTCCGCTGGTGGACCGACCCGACGCGCGCCAACGTGGTCAAGCTCCGCGACGCCGTGCTGATGGGGGTGAGCCAGGCGCTGCTCGCGGCCGGCATCGACCTCCCGTTCCCGACCCAGCAGATCCTGTTCCACGACCAGACCGAGGCCACCGACGGCGACCGGACGAAGCAGCGCGAGGGCTGGCCCGCCGGCACCGGCGACGCCCCGGACACGGCCCGCATCGCCGACGCGATCCGCTCGGCCGGCGACGCAGCGGGCCCGGCGAAGGCGTAGCGCCGCCGGGGCGGTCCGGCGGGTGGGACCTACAGCCCCCGCGCCCGGTCCGCCTCGACGCGCTCGCGCAGCGCCCCGAACGTGTCGCCGCCGTAGCGCTCGACGAGGGCGACGGCGATCTCCCAGGCGACGGTCGCCTCGGCGACGGTGCTGGCGGCCGGGACGCTGGTCACGTCTGAGCGCTCGTAGCGCGTCGGCTGGGCGTCGCCCGTCGCGAGGTCGGCGGTGCCGAGCGGCTTGATGAGCGTCGGGATCGGCTTCATCGTGCCCCGGACGACGAGCGGCTGGCCGTTCGAGATGCCGCCCTCGACGCCGCCGGCGTGGTTCGACGTCCGCCCCCACCGCGCGACGCCCCCGTCCTCGGACCGCGTGATCGGGTCGTGGACCTCGGAGCCGGGCCGGCGCCCCGCGAGCCACCCGTCGCCGACCTCGACCGACTTCTGGGCCTGGATGGACAGGACGGCCTGGGCGAGCCGCCCGTCGAGCCGGCGGTCGCCCTGGGCGTAGCTCCCGAGCCCGACCGGGACGCCGGTCGCCACGACCTCGTAGACGCCGCCGAGCGTGTCGCCGGCCTTCTTGGTGGCCTTGATGTGTTCGACGGCTTGCTCGGAGAGGTCGGCGTCGAGCATCCGCACGTCGGACCGGTCGGCCGCTTGGTAGACGGCGCGGGCGCCGCCCTCGGCCAGCAGCGCGTCGCGGGCGTCGGCCCACGCCGCCGGGTCGTCCTGGCCGACCTCGCCCAGGCGGACGACGTGGCTGCCGACCTCGATGCCGAGCGCCCGCAGCATCTGGCGGGCGACCGAGCAGCACGCGACGCGCATCGCCGTCTCCCGCGCCGACGACCGGTCGATGACGGCGCGGACGTCGGGCCCGTGCGGGGGCCGGTCGAACCCGTACTTCTGGGCGCCCACCAGGTCGGCGTGGCCGGGGCGGGGCAGCGTGACGCGCTCGACGCCCGCGCCGTCGCCGGTGACGGCCATCGTCTCGGGCCAGCCGGCCCGGTCCTTCTCGTAGGCCGCGTTGGGGAGGAGCAGCGCGACGGGGCTCCCCATCGTGTGCGAGAAGCGGATGCCGCCGAGCACCTGGACCCGGTCGCGCTCGACCTTGGCCCGCCCGCCCCGGCCGAACCCGAGCCAACGCCGGGCGAGGTGCTCGTCGAGGTCGGCCGGGACGATGGGCACGCCGGCCGGCATCCCCTCGACGATCCCGACCAGCGCTTCGCCGTGGGACTCGCCGGCGGTGAGGTATCGGAGGGGCATCGCGGGGTTCGGGGTTCGAGGTTCAAGGTTCGTCGTCGGGGGGCCGTGCCCCGACGGGCAAGGTGTCACCGGTCGGCGGGCCCCGCCACCCCTCTGCGAACCTTTCGCCTCGGGCACTTGGGAAGTCTTTGTCAGTCTCGCCCCTTTGAACCCAGAACCCAGAACCCAGAACCCAGAACCCAGAACCCAGAACCCAGTTAATCGACAAATGGAGACGCCAGGTCGTAGAAGGCCGTCCGGCCGTCGGGGCGGCGGACGCGCAGGAGCGCGGGGCGGTCCATCCGCGCGAGCCGCGCGAGCGCGACGCGGGCGTCCTCGGCCGTCGCGACCGGCTGGCTCTCGACTTCGAGCACGACCGTCCCGCGCGGCAACCCGTCGAGCTCGGCCGCGCTGCCCGGCTCGACGGTCTCGACGTACGCCCCGCTCTCGAACCGGCGCCGCTCGGTCCGGGTGAGGTCGCGGAACCGGACGCCCCAGTCGGGCGCCTCGGACCGGGCGACCTCCTCCTGCGGCCGCGTCGCTGGGGGCGCCGTCGGCGTCGTGCTGGCGAACCAGTCTTCGAGCGACGGGTCGCGCGGGTCGGTCAGCGTGGCCCGGAGCTGGCGGGCGTCCTGGCCCCTCCACACGTCGAGCACGACGGCCTGGCCGGGGCTGAACATGGCGAGGCGGCTCTGGAACTGGTTGGGCTCGTCGACCGGCCGGCCGCCGACCTCGAGCAAGACGTCGCCGGGGCGGACGCCGGCCCGGGCGGCGGGGCCGCCCGAGACCACGCGCGTCACCAAGACGCCGCGGACGTCGCCCATGCCGGCCTCGCGGGCGTCGGCCCGGCTGACGGGGAACACCTCGACGCCGAGGTACCCGCGCCGGACCTCGCCGTAGCGGATCAGGCTCTCGGCCACGACCCGGGCCAGGTTCATCGGCACGGCGAACCCGTAGCCGGCCGCGTACCCGTTCTCCGACGCGTTGGCCGTCACCACGCCGACGACCTCACCGCGCAGGTTGACCAAGGCCCCGCCCGAGTTGCCGGGGTTGATCGCGGCGTCGGTCTGGATAAAGTCCTCGATGGCGAACTCGTTGGGGATCGCGTTGAGCCCGCCGCGGCCCAGCGCCGACACGATCCCGGACGTGAACGTGTTCTTCAGCCGGAACGGGCTCCCGACCGCGAGCACGAACTCGCCGACTTCGAGCGCGTCCGAGTCGCCGAGCGAGGCCACCGGCAGCGGCTCGTCGTCGTCGACGCCGACCTCGAACAGGCGGAGCACGGCGATGTCGGTCGTCGGGTCGGTGCCGACGACCTCGGCCCGGAACTCGCGCTTGTCGGACGGGAGCACGACCAGGGCCTCCGTCGCCTGGGCGACGACGTGGGCGTTGGTCAGGACGTAGCCGGCCGGCGAGATGATGATGCCGCTCCCGGCCTCGGTCTGGCCGCGCGCGTAGCCGGCGCCGAGCTCGACCTCGACGTAGACCACGGCCCGCTCGACCTCGCGCGCGACGACGACCGTCTGGCGACTGATGTCGACGAGGTCGGGGACGTCGGACGCGGCGGCCGGCGGAGGCCCCTCGGCCCCGATCTGGACCGGCTCGACGTCGGCCGGCGCGGCCGGTGGGCCGAGCAGGGGCACCTCGATGGGCGGCGGGGGGTCCGGCTGGAGCAGCCGGACGATGGGGAGCCCGAGAAGGACGCCGACCGACAGCGCGGCCAGCGCGAAGAGGAAGCGGCGGAGCGTCACGGTCGCGAGGGGTGAGCCGACCGCGGACGCCAGGACGAGTCCGGGCCCCACGATGTCGGGCGGAGAACATACGTTGGACCGTCGCGATTCGTCCCTGACGCCTGCTAGCGCGCACATCTTCACCGATCCGCTGACCGCCCCGCCCCGCCCCCGCTCTGCCCTGTTCGCGCTCGTCGGCGACGTGACCGGCTCGTCGCGGGCCCTCCGCCAGCTCCGCGTGCTCGACGAGGCCGGCGTGGCCACGACCGTCGTCCAGACGGCGCCGCCGCGCGACCCCGCCGCGCTGCCGGACGGGGCGACGCTCGACCTACGGACGGTCCCGCCGGGGTCTGGGCCGGCGGCGTTCTGGCGGGCCCACCGCGCCGTCCGCGCCGCTGCTCTGGACCGGCCGTCGGGGCTCGTGCTCGCGAGCGACCTCTACACGCTGCCTGCGCTCGCGCACGCCGCGCGTCGCCACGGATCGGCGCTGGTGTACGACGCCCGCGAGCTCTACGCCGCCCTCGACTCGACGCACGGCCGCCCCTGGGTCGGGCGGTTCTGGGGCGCCGTCGAACGCCGGTTCGCACGCCGCGCCGACGCCGTGCTGACCGTCGGCGACGCGATCGCGGACCGCCTGGCGGACCGAATCGGCATCGCGCGGCCGACCGTCTTGTACAACGCCCCCGAGACCGCTCCGGAGCCGGCGGACCGGGACGCGCTCCGACGCGAGTTGGGCTTGCCCGACGACGACCGGATGGTGGTCCTCTACCAAGGGCTGTTCCGCGCGGGCCGCGGGCTGCCAGCGCTCGTCGAGGCGACGCGCCGCGTCGAGGGCGTCCGGCTGGTGCTGATCGGCGAGGGCGCGCTGGCAGGCGACGTCGTCGAGCGCGGAAGGAGTCTCGGAGACCGACTCGTCGTCCACCCGTTCGTCCCGCCCGACCGGCTGGCGACGCTGACGCCCGGCGCCGACCTGGGGGCGTGCCTGATCGAACCGCTGACGGAGAGCCTGCGCCTGAGCCTGCCCAACAAGCTGTTCGAGTACCTTGCGGCCGGCGTCCCCGTTCTCGCGAGCCCGCTCCCCGAGATCCGGGCCGTCGTCGACCGCGGCGTGGGCGTCCTGGCCGACCCCTCCGACCCCGCCGCCGTCGCCGGCGCGCTCCGCCGGGCGCTCGACCCCGACCGCCGCGCCCGCTGGAAGGCGGCCACCGGCGACGCCCTCGCCCCGTACACATGGAACGCCGGCCGGCGCACGTTCCGCGACCTGATCGACCGCCTCCTCCCCGAATGACCAAGGCCCTGCTCGCGCTCCTGCTCGCCCTCCCGCTCGCCGCGGGCGCCCAAGTGGACGCCTCCGTCGTCCCGGACGACGCGCCCGACTGGCTCGCGATGGAGGACGCCATCGCGACCGCCCAGACCGACGGCCGGATCGTGCTCGTCTACGGCTACGCGTCGTGGTGCGGCTTCTGCGCCCGGTTCGACGCCGAGGTCTTCACCGACGACGCCATCCAGGCCTACCTCGGCGAGCACTTCGCGCCGGTCCGCCTCGACATCGAGGGGAAGGACACGCTGCAGTTTTTCGACGCCTCCGTGACCGGCCGCGAGCTCGGCGGCGCCATGGGCATCTCGGGCACGCCGACCAACGTGTTCGTCGACACCGACGGCTCGCTCATCACCAAGCTGCCGGGCTACACCGACCCCGAGACGTTCCTCTACGCGCTCCAGTACGTCCACGAGGAGGCGTACACGACGACGCCGTTCGACGCCTTCGTGGTCGCCCGGCGGACGGGCCTGAGCCTGGAGCAGGCGACGGAGACGCTGGTCGCCCCGCCCCGTGAGGCCACGGCCGGCTCCCAATGAGCGGAGGCCACACGCCCGCCCGCCGGCGCCGCTCCCTCCTCCGAGGCCTCGTCTCCCGGAGAGAGGGAGCGGCGGTCGCGAACCCCCGTCTCCCCCGGTAGCCTGCGGGTCTCGTACCACCCGGACTACGTCGTCCCGCTCCCCGAGCGGCACGCGTTCCCGATGGCCAAGTTCGCGGCCTTGCGCGACCGGCTGGTCGCCGACGGCGTGATCGCGGAGTCCGAGATCGTCGAGCCCCGCCAAGCCGACTGGGCGGACCTCCTGCTCGTCCACACGCCGCGCTACCTCGACGCGCTCGCGGCCGTCGCGCTGACACCGGCGGAGGAGCGGCGGATGGGGCTGCCCCAGAGCGCGGCCCTCGTCCGACGGAGCCGGCTGGCCGTCCAGGGCACGATCAACGCGGTCTCGATGGCGCTGCTCGACGGCGTCGCGGGCAACCTCGCCGGGGGGACGCACCACGCGATGCCGGACGGGCCCGAGGGGTTCTGCGTGCTCAACGACGTCGCCGTGGCCCTCCGCGTCCTCCAGCGGTCGGGGTGGATCCGCCGCGCGCTCGTGCTCGACCTCGACGTCCACCAGGGCAACGGGACGGCGACCGTCTTCGGCGGCGACCGGGCGTGGCCGGCCGGCGGCGTCTACACGGTCTCGGTCCACGGGGCGAACAACTTCCCGTTCCGCAAGCCGCCCTCGACGCGCGACGTCGGCTTGGCGGACGGGACCGGCGACGACGCCTACCTCGCGACGCTGGCGGCGCTCGTGCCCGACGTGCTGGCGGAAGCGGACCCGGACGTCGTCGTCTACCTCGGCGGCGTCGACGTGGTGGCGGACGACCGCTTTGGCCGGCTGTCGCTCTCGCGCCGAGGGCTGGCGGCACGGGACCGGTTCGTGTGCGAGACGGTCCGCGCGTCGGGCGTCCCGCTGTGCCTGCTTCTTTCGGGCGGCTACGCGGCGCGGCGGTCGGCAGGCCACGCTCCGGAGACGCTGGCCGCGGCGACGGCGGAGCTCCACGCGACGATGTACCGCGAGGCGGTGGCGGTGTACGGCGTGTGAGGTGACATACAACGTCCGTGACAAGGACAGATCCCGCGCTTCGCGCCGCCGCGTCCGAGCGCCGGTGTTCCCTGCCTCGTCCGACCGTCGCCTCGCCCTGCGCGGGTGAGCCGCATTCCGTTCTGCAGCACGAGCCATGCTGGAGACCCCGTTGTAGCCCACAGGTATCTTGTCTTGACGCAGCCAGCCCCACCATGAGCATCCAGGAGATCGAATCGCAGGCCCTTCGCCTTCCTCCGAGTTGGCGAGCCCTCCTCGCTCAGCATCTCATTGCCAGCCTCGACGAAGCCGACGAGACAGAACAGGCGTGGGCCACCGAGGCCGCACGACGCTCGGACGCGCTCCGCTCCGGCGCGGCTAAAGCGGTCGCCGCTTCTGACGTCTTCGCTGACGCCCGCCGCGCCGTCTCGTGACGAGCGTCCAGTTCCATCCAGACGTCCGCTCCGAGTTGCTCGACGCGGCAACCTAGTACGAGGAACAGGCGGGTGGGCTCGGAGGACAGTTCATCGACGAGACGCAACGTGTCGCGGACATCCTCGCGGAATCGCCAGGTCTCGGCTCCCCGGTCGCTGGAAGCGACGTGCTCCGTCGGTGGCCGCTCCGGCGATTCCCTTACTGTGTGATCTACCGAGCCGATGAGGAGCTTCTTTTCGTGCTCGCCGTCGCGCACGAACGCCGTCGACCGCGCTACTGGTCAGGGCGCTCGTAGACGGGGTGCCGCAGAACTGTTACACCGCCCTCCTCAACACCCGAGACCATGTGCCTTCCTATCCAGCGTCACGTTGTCGCCGCCGCCGTCGCCGTCGGGTCTGTCGCCGCGCTCACCGCCCTCGTCGCCGCTAACGGATACCGCGACTTTGGCTCGGCCTTCTGGATCTTCAACGCGGCTTCGGTCGCTGCGATCGGGTACGCGCTCTCGGTCCTCGTGGCCCGTGCCTTGGCCCAACATGCTGGCATTTGGAAGAGGGCGTCGGCGTTTGGGACGGCTATCGGCGGAGCCACCGCCGTGCTCGCGTTCGTTCGGGTCGCGGAGTTGAGCACGGCCGGAGTCGGGGCAGCCGTCGTGCTCACGGGCGCTCTCGGAGCGACGCTCGGGCTGGCGGCAGTCGAGGGGCTTCGGTGGGTCCGGGGCAGCGGCCGTCCTGGAGTCCGGGCGGTGCAACGGTCCACTGTCGTCCGTGGCGGTTCGACCGGTTCGACACGCCGGCGGTGTCCGTCGAGTGCGGGGCGGAGTTCGTGGTCCCACGGGCGTTCTACCTCAGCGTGGGGTTCGGCGGCGTGGCCGCTCTAGGTGGCGACGTCAACGGGAACGTCTTGCTGCCGGGTCTCCGGTTCGTTGCAGGAGCCTCGTTCTGATCGCCCGGGCGTGGCGTCGGCGAGGGGTGTAGCTCACCGCTGGTGCAGGCCGACCCTAAGCGTCGGCGTTTTCAGCTCGTCCTGGCATCGACGCATCCTGCGCCTCGTTCCGCTCGCCAGCCCTCAGCCCTGCACGGGTGAGCGACCATTCGTTCCGCCACGCCCTCCCTACGGCGACGGCGTTGCGATGAACTCACCCTCGGTACGTACCTCACGTCGGACACCTTCGACCTCCAACGCCAGCTCGTCCACGGCTACGATCCCGAACGAACCGGCCACGCGCCCGGCGGTGACTTCGTCCACCACTACCGTCCCCGACTCAACGCGGAACCGGGTGGGAAGGCCGAACGACTGCGCCGTCGGGAGAATCAGCACCCCGCTCCCGCGGTCGACCAGCCGAAACGTGCCGGGGCGCCCATCCCAGAACGGAACGCCGAGGAAGAACCCCGTCTCGACCTCGTAGTCCCGACGCGGTGGGCGAAAGGATCCCGTCACCAGCTTGAGCGAGAGCAGGTCGGCGTCCGGGTCGGAAGCCGCGACGGCAAAAGAGGCCGACCCCTCGAACTTGCCCTCGACGCTGCCCGTCGTCTCGGCGACAAACTGGCCGGGGGCGAGGTGGGGTCCGTTCGAGTCGCACCCGCCGACGGCGAGCGCGGAGGCGAGCATGAGGAGTGGGAGTGCTCTCACGGCTTCAGGATGACGAGTTCAGGACAAGGCCCGTGCTGATCTTGGAATGCTTGGGCGTGGGAGGCGCGGTATACCTGTTCCTTCTGCGACACGGGAGTCACCTAATCCGGCAGCCGCCCTCTGAATGCGGTTGAGTGCAGTGGCGGTTTCTGGACCTGGTGACGTGGCCCACTCTCACAGTCCTGTGCGGGGGCCCTCCCAACGCTCGACTCGCTCCTGACTCAGCGGACTCGCGTGAACGCGACCGTCTGCTCCCCCCCGGCCGCCTCGAGGTGCGCGAGGTAGACGCCCGACGCCGACGGCTGGCCCTCGCCGTCGGTCCCGTCCCACACGCCGACGCCCCCCGCCATCGGCACGTCGGCGACGCGGCGGCCTCGGACGTCGAACACGACGACGGCGCCCGTACTGGCGGACGATCGGAACGCGACGGCGCCGGTCGACGGGTTCGGCACCACGCGTAGGCCGAGGTCCGGGGCCGGCGCGGGCTCGGTCCACGTTCCCCCGTCGGCGCGCCAGAAGAGGAAGCCGCCGGCCGAGGTGCCGGCCACGACCTCGGGCCGACCGTCGCCGTCGAGGTCGCCGACGGCGGGCGTCGTCCGCCGGCGGCCGGACGGGATCGGCTCAGACGGGACGAACTGCGGAGCCGTCGGCGTGCCGACGTTCTGGAACGTCAGGATCGTGCCCTCGGCCGTGCCCACGAGGAGGTCGAGGTCGCCGTCGCCGTCGAGGTCGGCTAGCGCGGGCGCGGCGTCGCCGCCGACGCGGTCGGGGATGCCGATGGTGGCCTGGAAGGCGGCGTCCTCGTCGGACGGGGCCCCGTTGGGTGCGGTCTCGAACGCCGGCGACGCCGCCGTCCCTCGGTTCCGGTAGAAGCGGACGCGCCCGCTCGACCCGCCCCCGAGCAGGTCGAGGTCGCCGTCGCCGTCGAGGTCCGCCAGCGTGGCCCGGCCGTACTGGCCCGTGTCGATGTTCTGGAAGCGGTCGTCGACGCGCTCGTAGGCCGGCGCCGTCGCCGAGCCGACGTTGCGCAAGAGCGCGAACCGCCCGTTGAACCCGCCGACCAAGAGATCGAGGTCGCCGTCGCCGTCGAGGTCGCCGAAGACGGGCCCGTAGGCGCCGTAGTCGTAGGCCAGCCCGAGCCAGTCGGCGTCGGCCAAGCGGAACGCGGGCGCCGCCGCCGTGCCCACGTTCTCGTAGCGGATCAGGTTGGCGCGCGACGTGTCGTCGGGGTCGACCTCGTTGGCGAGCACCAGGTCGAGGTCGCCGTCGCCGTCGAGGTCGGCCAGGGCCGCCGTCGAGCGGGAGCCGAAGTCGAGCGACTCGATCAGTCGGTCGGTCACGAGCTGGAGGTCCGGCTTTTCGGCGGTGCCCGTGTTCTCGAACGCGATCAGGTTCGAGACGGCCGTCTGGGACTGGAAGCACAGCCCGCGCTGGACGCCGACGACCAGGTCGAGGTCGCCGTCGCGGTCCGTGTCGCCGTAGGTCGGCGCGTTGTAGCCGCCCGACGTGAGCGGCTGGCCGACGGGGAACCGCTCGGACGCGAGCGTGAGCACGGGCTCGGTCTCGGTCCCCTGGTTGAGGAAGTAAAAGAGGCTCGGCGCGAAAAAGTCGCCCCAGAACAGCTCCGGGGCGCCGTCGGCGTTGAGGTCGGCGATGGCGATGGCGTTGGCCCCGTGCATCGACCCGCGCCCGGGCACGACGGGGAGGGTCCGGCCGGACTCGGTCCGCTGGCACTGCGGGTTCTCCTCGTAGATGACGATGTCCTGGTAGCGGTCGGTGACGAACGCGAACACCGGCACGCCGTCGGCGTCGAGGCCGTCGTAGCGGTAGGCCGTGATGGTCCCGATGTCGGCCTTGCCAGCGAACAGGTCGGGGTCGCCGTCGCCGTCGATGTCGCCGAGCGCCGGGATCGACGAGTCCTCGATGTTGACCGGCTCGCCGGCCGCGTCGCGGAGCAGGTCCGCCCCGACCTCGAAGGCGGCCTCTTGCGGCGTCCCCACGTTGCGCCAGTAGCGGACGCGGCCGGGGTCGCCGCGCGTGAGCAGGTCGAGGTCGCCGTCGCCGTCGAGGTCGGCGAAGGTGGACCAGTTGCCGGGCTCGATACCGCCGAGCCGGTCGGTCTGCCAGACCCAGGCGTCGCCGTCGCGGCGGAACACCTGGAGGCCGGCGCCGCCCACGTTCAGGACCAGGTCCGCGTCGCCGTCCGCGTCGATGTCGACGAGCGCGGGACGGGGCTCGAAAAAGCCGCCCGTAAACGGGACCGGCACCTCGGCGCCGTCGGCCACGACGGGGAACGGGGTCGCCTCGCGGGTGAACGTCTGGGCCGCCAGCGGGGCGCAGGCGACGGCGAGGAGGACGAGGGGGGAAAAGCGCATACAGCGAGCTCCGTCGTGGTGATTGGATTCGGTAGGGTGTGTGGCCACACGCCCGTGCTCGGCATTGGCGTGTGTACGTCGGGTCCGAGGCGACGCGCGCGCCTCGTGTCTACATGTTGCCGTGGTCCATGCCGCCATGGTCCATCCGCCCGTGGTCCATGTCGTGGCCCGCGCCGCCGTGGAGCATCACCGGCTCCAGGCCCGACGGGTAGGCCCCGAGTTGGACGACGCCCAACACCTCGCCCGTCGGCGAGAACGCGGCGACGTTACCGAACGCCTCGGGACCGAGCGGCTGGCGGTCGCCGTCGCCGGGCGGCATGAAGAGGAACGGCGGCGTCCAGGCGCCGTCGAGGTTGGACGAGGTGACGAAGAAGCGCGAGCCGTCGTGCGCTGGCGCCGGGCTGTGGGGCTGGCTCAGCGGCCCGCCCGGGGCGTGGGCGTCGACGGTCCGGACGAGGTCGCGCGAGGCCGCGTCCAGGATGGTGACGGCGTTGCCGCGCTGGTCCGGGATCAGGAGGGCCGAGCCGTCGTGGTTGGCGTGGGCGTGGTACGGGCCGTCGCCGGCCGGCGCCGCGCCGTCGAACGCGAGCGTGCCGTCCTCGGCGAGCGTCAGAAACAAGACCTCGTCGGTCGAGCGCGACGTCAGCGTGACCGTGTAGGGGTAGCCCGTCATCGGCGTGTCGCCCATGTCCATGCCCGCGTGGTGGGCGCCCAGGATGCTGAAGTGGATGAACTCGCGCGGCGCTCCGGCCGAGGGGATCGAGACGAGCGAGACGTCGCCGGTCTCGGCGTCGTAGACGAGCGCGCGGCTCTCGGCCTGGGTCCCGGTCAACTCGGCCGTGACGGCGTAGCGGCCGTCGGGCGTCGCCGCCATCGCGTGCGGCACGTTGAACGGCGTGTCGATGACGTCGATCGCCATCGTCTCGCGGTTCAGGATGCCGAACCCGTTCGCGAGCGGGTCCGACAGCGTCGACCGGCCGACGAAGACGCGGTTCGACGACGGGTCGAGCGACATCATGCCGGGCGTCGCGAACACGCCGGGCTCGGTCCGCCCCATCAGCACCTCGCTCGGCGCCCGGGACAGGTCGAGGCTGACCTTGGCCACGACGCCGGCCGAGACCAGCGAGACGTAGGCGGCGCTCCCGTCGTCCTCGAAGGCGAAGTGGTGCGGGCCGTAGGGCGCGCTCGGGATGCCGAGCTCGTCGAAGTCGATCCGGCGGATGAGCCGCAGCGTCTCGGCGTCGACGATGGCGACGTGGTTCTCGCCCTGGACGCCGGCCAGCATCACGTGGTGGGCGTCGGCGAAGGGGACCGTGTCGCCGTGGCGGGCGCCGTCCTCGATCCAGCGGTCGAGGTAGCGGACCTCGTCGGGCTCCAGGGTCCGCAGGTTGGGGAACGGGATCTCGGCGTCGGCCGGCAGGTCGCGGACGAACCGCAGCATCAGGCTGCCCTCGGCGTCGAACGGGACGACGAACCCGCTCGGGCCGGCCATCATCACGTCCGTGTGCTCGTAGTCGGCCGGGTCGCCGGTGCCGCCGGCCGTCGGGGCGAGCACGCCGCGGGCCGCGAGCAACGGGCGGACGTACGCGTCGTAGTCGAGCGACTCGACGGCGTCATAATCGACGGTCGAGGGGTCGAACCCGTCGCCGGGCGGGTCGACGAGGTTGCCAGTCGTGTCGCACGCGGCGAGCGCGACGGTGAGGAGGGTGAGGCAGACGGAGCGGATCATCGGGAGGTCGTCGGGGGAAAGTCGAACGCGGGGGGTCGGAGCCGGTTCAGCGCGAGACGGCCCGAACGGATGAGCGGGCGGAGACGTGCGTGGGCGGCCCCGGGGCGAGCCGACGTCGGGGGGCCGGCCCGGCGTGCGGCGCGACGAAACCGAGCGCGCCCGCGGACGGCCCCCGGTAGCTTGCGCCCCCCCCTCTGGTCGCCGTGTCCCTCCCCCGCTCCCTCGTCCCGTCCGGCCGCGTCGCCGTGGTGTCGCCGGCGTCGGCTCCTCTCGACCCGGCCGACGCCGAGGCGGGGCTGGCCGTGCTCCGCCGGCGCGGCGTGCGCGTCGAGACGCTCGACCCCGCTGGCGGCCCGACGGCCTACCTCGCCGGCACCGACGACGCCCGCGTCGCCGCCCTCAACGCGGCGCTGGCCCGCGACGACCTGGACGCGCTCGTCTGCGTCCGCGGCGGCTACGGGGTGCTCCGGATCCTGGACCGCGTCGACTACGCCGCGGCGCGGGCCCACCCCAAGCTGGTCGTTGGCTACTCTGACGTTACGGCGCTCCACCTCGCGCTGTACGCGAAGGCCGGGCTGCCCGGCGTCTCCGGCCCGATGGTGGCCTCCGACTGGGCCGACCTGGACGCCGAGACCGAGGCCGACTTCTGGCGCGTCGTCGGCGGCGACGCGGGCTACGACGTGCGGGGGCCGGGCGGCGAAGAGCTGGTCCCGCTGGCTGAGGGCGGCGCCGAGGGCGTGCTGCTCGGCGGCAACCTCGCCCTCGTGACGGCGCTCTTGGGCACCCCGTACCTCCCCGACCTCACCGGCGCGATCCTGTTCGTCGAGGACGTCGGCGAGGCGCCGTACCGGATCGACGGGATGCTGGCGCGGCTCCGGCTGGCGGGTGTGCTGGAGCGGCTGGGCGGGCTCGTCTTCGGCCTCTTCACCGGCGCCGACGTCCCGGCCGACCGGCCGACGTTCTCGATCGACGAGGTGCTGGCCCACTACGCGCCGCTCGTGGGCGGGCCCGTCGCGTCGGGCTTGGTCTACGGCCACGTCCCGCGCAAGAGCACGCTGCCCGTCGGCGTCCGCGCCCGGCTGACGTGCGGGGCCCAGGCGCGGCTCCGCGTGCTCGACCCGGTGGCAGCATGAGCGGGACGACGCTCTTGGGACTCGTCGCCGCGGCCTGCACGACGGGCTCGTTCGTGCCCCAGGTGCTCAAGGCGTGGCGCTCCGGCTCGTCGGCCGACCTCTCGCTCGGCATGTACGGCCTGTTCACGGCCGGGATCGTGCTGTGGCTCGCGTACGGAATCCTCCTGTCCGACGTCCCCATCATCGTGGCCAACGTGGTTTCGCTGGGGCTCGTCACGTCGATCTTGGTCCACATCGTCCGCAGCCGCATCCGGGATGGAGGGTAGAGGACAGAACGTGGAGAGTGGACCTCGGCCCAGCCGTCGGATTCCGACACTCTCTGACGCTTGATGCGAGTTGCCGGACGTAACCCAGGCGTCTAGAACCAATGCTCCCTCTCTCCAATCCCGTCGTTCCCGCGAAGCGAGCCTGCCCCCGCGGAGGCGGCGGGCGCCAGCCAGTGACGGCCGGCAGGGGGACGCGCTGGCCGGAGACGCTTCGCCGATCTCACACCTAGCGTCCTGGGCTCCGTACGGAAACTCTCCAGACCCGTCATCCTGAGCTTGTCGAGGGATCTCAGCTCGGTCCTCCGAGCCCGTCCACGCCGGCGCCGAGGGCCTGAGAGTCCGGCGTCGAGATCCTTCGCTGGCGCTCAGGATGACAACACGGAGTTTCCGTACAGGCCCTACTCTCCACCCTCCACTCTTCCCCTCCACCCTCTGGCCCATGCGTCTCGCCCTCTTCGCCTCCGGCGGCGGCTCCAACGTCGGCGCGATCCTGGACGCCGTCGACGCAGGTGCGCTCCGGGCTGAGCCCGTGCTGCTCGTTAGCGACCGGCCCGGCGCGGGGGCGCTGGCGCGAGCCGAGACGCGCGGGATCCCGACCGAGGTGATCGCGCCGCCCGGCGACGACGCCCGGTTTGCCGACGCTCTGCTCGACGCGCTCGCCCGGGTCGAGGCCGACGCCGTCGCGCTCGCGGGCTACCTCCGCAAGGTCCCGGCGCCCGTCGTGCAGGCGTTCCGCCACCGGATCCTCAACGTCCACCCGTCGCTGCTGCCGGCGTTCGGCGGGGCCGGGTGGTACGGACGGCGCGTCCACCAGGGCGTGATCGACGCCGGCTGCCAGGTGTCCGGCGCGACGGTCCACCTGGTCGACGACGCGTTCGACACCGGGCCGATCGTGTTGCAGGAGGCCGTCCGCGTGGCGCCCGACGACACGGCCGAGACGCTGGCCGCGCGCGTGCTGGCGGTCGAGCACCGGATCTTCCCCCGTGCCCTCGCCCTGCTCGCCGACGGCCGGCTCCGCGTCGAGGGCCAACGCACGACCGTCGTCGGCGCCGACGCGCCCGACCCCATCGTCCCTCTGCCCGCTCCCCACCCTCCCCTCCTGTGATCTCTGCCAAGGACCTGCCCGCCCCCGACGACCGCTACCCGGTCCGCCGCGCCCTCCTCTCCGTCAGCGACAAGGCCGGCCTGGCCGACCTGGGCCGCCGCCTTGACGCGCTCGGCGTCGAGTTGCTCTCGACCGGCGGGACGGCGCGCGCGCTCCGCGACGCCGGCGTGCCCGTGACCGACGTGGCCGCCGTCACCGGCTTCCCCGAAATCCTGGACGGCCGCGTCAAGAGCTTGCACCCGGCCATCCACGGCGGCATCCTGGCCCGGCGGACCGACCCCGACGACCTGGGCCAGCTCGACGAGCACGGGATCGGGACCATCGACCTGGTCGCCGTCAACTTGTACCCGTTCCTCCAGGCGACGGCCGGCGGGGCGACCGACGCGGTCGCGGCCGAGAACGTCGACATCGGCGGGCCGGGGATGCTCCGGGCGGCGGCCAAGAACTTCGCCTTCGTCGCCGCCGTCGTCGACCCGTCCGACTACGCCGCGGTGGCCGACGAGCTCGAATCCCACGGCGGCACGTTGTCGATGGCGACGCGCCGCCGGTTGGCGGCGACGGCCTTCGCCCACACGGCCGACTACGACACCGCCATCGCCGCCTTCTTCGCCGGGGGCACAAGCGCGAACTCCCCCACGGCGTCCCCTCTCCCCCCGGGAGAGGGTGAGGATGCCCTGCCCGCGACGTTCGCCGTCGACCTCCCTAAGGCCGACGACCTGCGCTACGGCGAGAACCCGCACCAGCGGGCCGCTCTGTACGGCGACGCCTCGGATCGGTACGAGGTGCTGTGGGGCAAAGCGTTGTCGTTCAACAACCTCATCGACCTGACGGCCGCGCTCGACCTGGTCGCCGAGTTCGACGGCGGGCCACCGACGGTCGCCATCCTGAAGCACACGAACCCGTGTGGCGTCGGCCAGGCGGAGAGCCTGGAGGCGGCCTACCGCAAGGCGTTCGCGACCGACCGCCAGTCGCCGTTCGGGGGGATCGTCGTCGTGAACCGGCCGCTCGACCGGGCGACGGCCCAAGCGGTCGACGCCGTGTTCACCGAGATCATCATCGCGCCGGCCTTCGAGGACGGCGCGCTCGACTTTCTCCAGCAAAAGCAGAACCGCCGACTCGTCCGCGCCGACCTCGCGCCGGCCCGGCCCGAGTGGAACGTCCGCAGCACGGCCGGCGGCCTGCTCGTCCAGGACCCCGACGGGCCGCTCGCCGCCGACGTCCGCGACCGGTGGACCGTCCCGACCGAGCGCCCGCCGACGGACCGCGAGTGGGCCGACCTCGACTTCGCGTGGCGCGTCTGCAAGCACGTCAAGTCGAACGCGATCGTCTACGCCCGGGACGGGGCGACGCTGGGGATCGGGGCCGGCCAGATGAGCCGGATCGACGCGAGCGAGATCGCGGTCGCCAAGGGCGCCAAGTCGGAGCTGGACTTTGCCGGCTGCGTGGTCGCCTCGGACGCCTTCTTCCCGTTCGCCGACGGCCTGGTGGCCGCCGCCGAGGCCGGCGCGACGGCCGCCGTTCAGCCCGGCGGATCCGTCCGCGACGACGAGGTGATCGCCGCCGCGGACGGCCGGGGGCTCGCGATGGCGTTTACCGGCGCGCGCCACTTCCGCCACTGACCCCGGTCGCTAGCCCCCGTTCACGTTGCCCGAGGCGTTGTTCGAGAAGGTGTTTCCGGACTGCGTGAGCACCACGTTGGAGTCCGCCTGGATGCCCCAGCCCGCGCTGTCCCGGATCGTCGAGCCGGAGAGCGTGAGGCGGGCGCTGTCGTTGAGGGCGACGTTGGCCGGGGCTCCCAGCCCCGAGTACCGGCCCCCACCGCCGTAGGCCACCACCGCGTTCGCGATCACGTTCCGCGTGTCGTTCGAGTAGATGGCAACGCCGCTCCAGTACCCCGGCGTGGCCTGCTCACCGCGCAACGTGACGGGCCGGTCGGCCGTGCCCTCGACGCGGAGCGCGCCGTCGGAGTCGACCTGGAGGCCGGCCCCGGCCTCGAACAGGATCTCGACGCCCGCTTCGAGAGTCAAGAACGCGTTGTCGACATTGGGCGTCCCCTCGATCCGGTACGGGACGTCGAGCGCCGCAAGCGACATGTCGGCGGTCACGTTGTTGTCGTAGAGGTCGACGGCGTCCTCGGCGTTGCCGCTGTACGTCGATGTCGCGTCGAGCGCGTCGGCCGCCATCGGGCTGGCCAGGAGCGGGCCGCCGGCGTTGCCCGTGAGCGTGTTCCGGGCGAAGCTGGGGAACGTCGCGCCGGGGTCGGCCGAGATCCCCCGGTTCCCGCCGTCGCGGACCGCCGAGTCCTCGACCTGGAGCCGGGCCCCGTCGTTGAGGGCCACGTTGGCCGCGGCGAACATGCCCGAGTACCGGCCGCCGCCGCCGTGGGCCACCGTCGTGTGGGCCAGCCGGTTCCGGACGTCCGACGAGTACACCGCCACGCCACTCCAGTAGCCGGGCGACGGCTGACCGCCCTGGAGCGTGACCGGCTGCGTCGCGGTGCCCGCCGAGACGAGGGCGCCGTCGGAGTTGATCTGCAAACCGGCGCCAGCGCCGAAGTCGATCCGGACGCCGGGCGACAGCGTGAGCGCGGCCCCCGTGACGCGGATCGTCAGGCCGGAGCGGACGGTGTAGAGGCCGGCCGCGAGCGTGCGGTCCGCCGTCACGTCCCCGTCCAGCTCGGTGATCTGGCCCTGCTCGGCGGTGACGGTGACCTCGTCGGTGTCCGTGTTGGTCCCGTTCGAGACGCTCAGGCGGACCACGTAGGCGCCGGCCACGTCCGGGGTGAACGACGCCGTCGCCGACGTGCCGGTGAGCGGGGCCGAGCTCCCGCCGGGTTGCGACACGAACGACCACGCGTAGGTGAGCGACGCGCCGTCGCCGTCCGACGAGCCCGTGCCGTCGAGCGACGCCGGGACGCCCACGGCGACGGTCTGGTCGCCGCCGGCGTCGGCCGTGAGGGACGACGACGGCCCGACGACGCTGTCGCAGGCCGCGAAGGAGAGGACCGCGATGGCGGTGAGGGCAAAAGTGGCGAACGTCTTCATGTCTGGGGTCGGTGAGGGAGCGGGGGCCGGGATCGGTCCCCTCGTCCCCGGTACGGGTTCTCGGCTCGCGGGGCGTCAGCGCCCCGGTCGAGAGCCTGGCCTTCCTCCAGAGCCCCTCGCGATGGCCGGCCCCACGCCGGCGACCGGACCGCTGACTAACCCCGGACTGCGGCGCCCCCGCACGCCGGTTCCTCCCCGAAAAATCAAGCCCGAAGCGTCGGGACTCCCCTTAGGGCCGGGTTAGCTTCTCGTCCCGTGTGTGACGCGCCCGACGGACTTCCTGGACGGCGGGAGGTCGAGGGCCCTCCTACGCGCTCTCTTGCTCCCGACGGGCGCCGCCGCGCCCTCCCCGATCCCACCCCGCCCCGTGCTCAACCCGTTCTCGGTCGACGTCGCCATCGACCTCGGCACCGCCAACACGCTCATCCACGTCCGCGACAAGGGGATCGTGCTCAACGAGCCGTCGATCGTCGCCATCGACCGGCGCTCGGGCAAGCCGGTCGCCATCGGGCAGGAGGCGCTGATGATGCACGAGCGGACGCACAAGGACATCGAGACGATCCGCCCGCTCAACGACGGCGTCATCGCCGACTTCTCGGTGGCCGACGCCCTGATCCGCGGGTTCATCCGCCGGATCAAGCCGGGCTGGATGACGTCGATCGGGCGGATGGTGATCTGCGTGCCCTCGGGCATCACCGAGGTCGAGCGCCGGGCCGTCAAGGACGCCGCCCAGAACGCGGGCGCCCGCCAGGTCATGTTGATCGACGAGCCGATGGCGGCGGCCATCGGGATCGGGCTGAACGTCCAGGAGCCCGTCGGCAACATGATCGTCGACATCGGGGGCGGGACGACCGAGATCGCGGTGATCGCGCTCAACGGGATCGTCGTCGACGAGTCGATCCGCGTCGGCGGCAACGAGCTCGACGAGGCCGTGATGCAGTACTTCAAGAAGCACCACAACCTGCTCATCGGGAGCCGGACGGCCGAGCGGATCAAGTGCGAGATCGGGAGCGCCCAGAAGATGGACCCCGAGCTCGAGCTGAGCGTGAAGGGCCGTGACCTGGTGACCGGCGTGCCCAAGACGCGCGTCGTGTCGAGCGAGGACGTCCGCGAGGCGCTCCGGCCGTCGGTCAACCAGATCGCCGCGGCCGTCGTCCGCGCCCTCGAGCGGACGCCCCCCGAGCTCGGCGGCGACGTGCTCGAGCGCGGCATCATGCTGACCGGCGGCGGCGCGCTCTTGAAGGGGCTCGACGAGTACCTCCGCGAGCGGACCGAGCTCCCGGTCTTCAGCGCCGACGACCCGCTGACGGCCGTCGTCCGCGGGACGGGCTCCGTCCTGGAGGACATCGACACCTACATGCCGGTGCTGAGCTCGTGAGGCGTGGGAGTCAGCCGCAGCTTGACCGCCCCCTTGAGGGGGCTCCCGCGTCAGCGGGTGGGGGTGTCTGAATCGGCGCGAGCTCCCGAGACCACCCTCCGCCGGCTCCTTCGCCCCTCGGAAAGGAGTCGACCCTCCGGCCTCCGAACTCCCGCCGCCGTCGGGAGTAGGCCCGTCCTTCCCCCTCTCTCCCCCTCCGCCGGATGGCCCTCGCCCAGCAGGTCTGGGAGCGCTCGCGCGACTACGTCGTGTTCGGGGTGCTCCTGCTGATTGGAGTCACGATCTTCGTGAGCCGGAACGGGCCGGCGCTCCGGGCCGCCCGGGCGGCGAGCCTGACCATCACGGCGCCCATCGAGGGCCTGTTCGCCCGGGCCGACCGGTTCCGCCAGTCGCTCGCCGAGAACGAGCAGCTCCGCGCCGAGACCGCCGACCTCTCCGCCGACGTCGCCCGGCTGCGCGAGGCGTCGGCGGAGAACGCCCAGCTCCGGGCGCTCCTGCAGTTCGAGGACACCACCCACGTCCGCCGCGTCGTCGGGCGCGTGGTGGCGAAGGACATCACGGAGCAGACCAACCTGATGACGATCGACGTCGGGGCGCGGGACTCGGTCGAGGTCGGGATGCCGGTGATCAACGAGCGCGGGATCGTCGGGCGCGTCGTGCTGACGAGCGACCGGTACGCGGTCGTGATGCCGCACCAGAACACCCAGTTCCGCGTCCCGGCCGCCATCGAGGAGCTGGGCCGCGAGGGCGTCGTCCGGTGGGACGGCGCCTCGTTCGACCGATTGACGATGGAGTACGTGGTCAAGACGGAGCCGGTCGAGCCCGGGATGCTGGTCGTCACGAGCCCGTTCTCGGGCGTCTTCCCGGCCGGGATCCCCGTCGGCCGGGTGGATACGGCGTACGCGGCGGCGGGCCGGAACGACTACATCATCCACCTCGAGCCGGCCGCGCCGATCTCGTCGGTCGGCTACGTCTACGTGCTGTTGACGCGGCCGGACCCCGAGCAGGCCATCCTGGAGGCCGCCGCCCGGGACTCGCTCGGCATCGAGCGCCAGCAGGCCGAGCTCGAGGCGCGCCTCAGCGCGACGACGCCGGCCGAGTAGCGACGACGGCCTGTTTTTTGCGTGGCCCGCGAACCCGGGCCGCACGATGCGCCCCCTCCCCCCGTTCCGACCGCCCCCCGGTCGACTCCGCCATGCGCATTCGCTTCCTCGCCGTCTGGACGGCCCTCGTCCTCGCCCTGCTCCCCGTCGGCGCCAGCGCCCAGCCGACGTCGTCGCGCGCCGGGCTCGCCCAGCTGATCGACGAGGTGCTCGACTCGGACGCGTTCGACGACGCCTACTGGGGCGCCTACGTCGTCGACCTCGACACGGGCGAGGAGCTCTACGAGCGGAACGCCCAGCGGCGCTTTATCCCGGCGAGCAACATGAAGCTGCTGGCGACGGCCGCCGCGCTCGACCAGCTCGGGCCGGGCTTCCGCTACCAGACCCGGCTCTACGCCGACGGGCCGATCCAGAACGGGACGCTCCTGGGCGCGCTCGTCGTCCGCGGCTCGGGCGACCCGTCGTTCGGCGGCCGGTTCCGCAACGGCGACGCGCTGGCCACCTTCCGCGAGTGGGCCGACAGCTTGCGCACGATCGGCGTCCGCCGCGTCCAGGGCCCCGTCGTCGGCGACGACGACGTGTTCGACGACGTCCACCTCGGCCAGGGCTGGCAGTGGGACGACCTCAAGTGGTACTACGGCGCCGAGATCGCCGGGCTCCAGTTCAACGAGGGGACGGTCCACGTCGAGGTCCACGGGACGACGCCCGGCCAGCCGGCCCGGATCGACGTCACGCCCGACTACGGCTACACCCGGTTCGTCAACCGCTCCACGACGACCGACGGCGGCGCCATCCAGGAGGGCTACGACCGGGCCCTCTCGGACAACCTGTTCACGGTCACGGCCCGCGTCCCCGCCGGGCGGACCGAGACCGAGGACCTGTCCGTCGTCAACCCGACCGACTACTTCGTCTCGACGCTGGTGGGCGTGCTCCGCGACCGCGGCATCGACGTGGTCGGCGAGGCCGTCGACGTCGACGAGTGGGGCCGGCGCCCGAACTACGACGCGCTCCGTCGCGTGGCGACCCACACGTCGCCGCCGCTCCGCGACATCGTCGAGGAGACCAACACGTCGTCGAACAACTTGTACGCCGAGCACCTGCTCCGGACGCTGGGCGCCTACGTCTACCGGGGCGCCGACTTGCCGACCGGCTCGGCGTTCGCCGGCTTCGAGGCGGCCAAGCCGTTCCTCGTCCGGATCGGCGTCGACCCCGAGAGCTTCCGCGTCGCCGACGGCTCGGGCCTGTCGGCGCTCAACCGGCTGACGCCGGTCGGGCTCGTCGGCATCCTGCGGGGGATGCACCAGCATGCGGATCGGGCCACGCGCGAGGCGTTCTACGACTCACTCCCGCGCGGCGGCTACACGGGCACGTTGCGGAACCGGTACCGCGGCGGCGACGCCAGGGGCAACGTCCGCGCCAAGACCGGTTACATCTCGGGCGCGCGGACGCTCTCGGGCTACGTCACGAGCGACCGCGGCCACCTCCTCGCGTTCTCGCTCCTGTGCAACAACTACACGGTGTCCACGAGCCGCGTCAACCGGGCCCAGGACCAGATCGTCGAGCTGCTGGCGGACTACGAGGGGCGGTAGCGAGAAGGATGGACGAGAAAAGCGGAATGAGGGAGAACGCCTGATCTAGCGGCGTCGCTGGCACGTACGCCCTCCCCTCGTTCCGCCTTCACCGTTTCTCGTTCATGCAGCAGATCCACGCCACGACCGTCCTCGGCGTCCTCCACAACGGCCGCGTCGCCCTCGGCTCCGACGGGCAGGCGACGATGGGCGACACCGTGATGAAGCACAAGGCGCAGAAGGTGCGCCCGCTCTACAACGGCAAGCTGCTCGCCGGCTTCGCCGGGTCCACGGCCGACGCGTTCACGCTCTTCGAGCGGTTCGAGGCCAAGCTCGAGCAGTACGGCGGCAACACGGTCCGCGCGGCCGTCGAGTTGGCGAAGGACTGGCGGACCGACCGCTACCTCCGCCGCCTGGAGGCGCTGCTGGCCGTCGCCGCGCCCGACCGCCTGCTCCTGGTGAGCGGCACCGGCGACGTCATCGAGCCCGACGACCCGATCCTGGCCATCGGCTCGGGCGGGAGCTACGCGCTCGCCGCCGGCCGCGCCATGATGAAGCACGCGCCCGAGCTGTCGGCGCGCGAGATCGTCGAGGAGGGGTTGCGGATCGCGGGCGAGATCTGCATCTACACGAACCTGAACACGACGGTCCTCGAGCTGGACGCGGAGTAGAGTCGCCAGCCTTGCGCGTACGCAGAAACGAGTCCGGCTCTCAGGGCGAGGGTGGCCACCGTGGACTCGATGCTGGCCGACGGCCCCCTCTGGTCCCCGGTCCTCTGTCATCCTGAGCGCCAGCGAAGGATCTCGACGCGGGGCCAGAGCCATAGGAGACGGCGGTGAAGGGCTCGATGGTTCATGCTGAGATCCTTCGCTCTGCTCAGGATGACAAGGTGGGGGAGGTTGCCATAGCCTGGATCATCAGCGGCGGTGAGCGCCCGGCCCGGGGGTCTCCGTAGCTTCAGCGGTGCGTCACTCTTCCGACGCCACCGTTCCCCAGCCTTCGACCCCATGTCTGAGATCGACGCCGACGCCCCCGCGGACGAGCCCGCCGGCGCCCGCCAGGCCGCCGTCCTGGTGGACTACCAGAACCTCCACCACTACCTCAAGGGCCGGATGGGCCGCGACGGCTCGTCGGCCGACTTGGCCGGCGCGCTGTTCAAAGCCCTGCGCGACCGGCTCGCGGCCGACGACACGCGGCTCGTCCGCGGCCGGGCCTACGCCGACTTCGGCGGGCTCGACGACCACACGCGCCACGTCCAGCGGAGCCTCTACCTCCACGCCATCGAGCCGGTCTACGTCCCGGCCACGATGCACCGGAACACGACCGACCTCCAGCTCGCCGTCGACGCGGTCGAGATGCGGGACCGGCACCCCGAGATCACGACGTTCGTGCTGCTGGCCGGCGACCGCGACTACGCGCCCGTCGTGACGGCGCTGCTGGCGCACGGGCGCCGCGTGCTCGTGGTCGGGTTCAAGGAGCACCTGTCGCCCTACCTCTTGGAGCACACCGACGCCGGCGAGTTCGTCGACGCCAACGAGCTGCTCCCGGCCGATTCCCTGACACCCGA
Organism: uncultured Bacteroidota bacterium; assembly: GCA_963848075.1. Lineage (GTDB taxonomy): Bacteria > Bacteroidota > Rhodothermia > Rhodothermales > Rubricoccaceae > Rubrivirga. Next base: position 12,446 of record CAWKCB010000004.1, on the reverse strand, counting down.
GGTCGAGGTCGGCACGGCGATCCAGACGACCGAGTTCGCCGACGCCCAGGACCCGGCCTACGAGATCAACTACGACGCGCTCGAGGTGGTCGAGAAGTTTTTCGGCCAGTACGAGGAGATCTACCTCACGCCGCTCCTGCGCCGGCTGTCCGACGAGATCGGCGAGGTCGAGGGCCACGACCCGAAGTCCCTCGTGGCCGACCTCGAGGAGTGCGGGGCCGTCCGGCTGGAGCGCCGCAAGGGGATGCCGTACGACTACACGGTCCTGCTCGTCAACGGCGAGCACCCGGCCGTCGTCGAGGTCCGCGAGGAGATCCACGGGGCCCCGGTCGAGGCGACCGACGACGGGCTCCCGTTCGACGACGACGCGGAGATCTGAGAGCGGGGCGAGCGAATCCGAGTCCGGGAGGAGCGTGGGGGGTTGGGAGGAGGGAGGTTTCCCTCACCCCCATCCCCCCACACGTCGGACCGCGTCGCCCTCCACTCTTCATGCATCACCCCTCCCTCGCGGGCGTAGCCGACGGCCCGACCGAACGCCCCCCATGGACTCCACCCAGACCCTGCTCGCGCCGACCGACGACGCGCCCGCCGACGACCTCGCCGGGCTGACGCCCCACCAGATCGTCGCCGAGCTCGACAAGTACATCGTCGGCCAGGACGACGCCAAGCGGTCCGTCGCCATCGCGCTCCGCAACCGCTGGCGTCGGCTCCACGCCGACCCCGCGCTCCGCGACGAGATCACGCCGGCCAACATCATCCTCATCGGGCCGACCGGCGTCGGCAAGACCGAGATCGCGCGGCGGCTGGCACGGCTGACCGGGGCCCCGTTCGTCAAGGTCGAAGCCACCAAGTTCACCGAGGTCGGCTACGTCGGCCGCGACGTCGAGTCGATGATCCGCGACTTGGTCGACCTGGCGGTGGCCCAGGCCCGCGACGCCCAGGTCGAGCGCGTCCAGGAGCCGGCCAAGGCCCAGGCCGAGGAGCGCCTGCTCGACCTGCTCTTGCCGCCCTCGAAGCCCCGCACGCCCGCCGGGCTCGGCTTCCCCATGACCGCCGCGCCGACGCCCGAGCCCGAGGTCTCGTCCGAAGAGGACGACCTGCGCCAGCGGACGCGCGAGAAGTTCCGCGACCGCCTCCGCGCCGGCTCGCTCGACGACCGCGAGGTCGAGATCGACGTGTCGCTCGACCGGACAACGAATCTCCAGATGTTCGGCCCGATGGGGCTCGAAGAGATGGGGATCAACCTGCAGGAGATGCTGGGCGGGATGGGCAAGAAGCGTCAGAAGCGGCGCGTCAAGGTCCCCGAGGCCCTCGAGCTGCTGGCCCAGGAGGAGGCCCAGAAGCTTATCGACGGCGAGGCGGCCAAGGCCGAGGCGCTGCTGCGCGTCGAGCAGGCCGGCATCGTGTTCGTCGACGAGATCGACAAGGTCGCCGGGCGCCAGCAGGCCGGCGGCGGGTCGGGCCCGGACGTCTCGCGCGAGGGCGTCCAGCGCGACCTGCTCCCCATCGTCGAGGGCTCGACGGTGATGACGAAGCACGGGTCGGTCAAGACCGACCACATCCTGTTTATCGCGTCGGGCGCGTTCCACGTCTCGAAGCCGTCGGACTTGATCCCCGAGCTCCAGGGCCGCTTCCCGATCCGCGTCGAGCTCCAGTCGCTCTCCGAAGACGACTTCGTCCAGATCCTGACGGCGCCCGAGAACGCGCTCCTGAAGCAGTACGGCGCGCTCTTCGCCTCCGAGGGCGTCACGCTGACGTTCACCGACGACGCCGTCCGCGCGATCGCCAAGACGGCCGCCCAGGTCAACGAGGAGGTCGAGAACATCGGCGCCCGCCGCTTGCACACGATCCTGACGACGTTGTTGGAGGACCTGCTGTTCGAGGTCCCCGACGGTCCCCACGGCGATGCCGTCGAGATCACGGCGGACGACGTCGAGGACAAGCTGGCCGGCGTGGTCAAGAACCGCGACCTCAGCCAGTACATCCTGTAAGGGCATGGGGCACGAGGCACGGGGCACGGGGGGGAAAGGCCGACTCTGGCCCTGCCGCGGCGTGTCGCTTCCCCTCGCCTCGGCTCTGGTCAGGGGGATGTGTCTTCCACATGCCGAGCTCCGCGCCTCCCATCATGTCATCCTGAGCGGAGCGAAGGATCTCAACGCCATCCCCTCAAGGCGGCCGTACCGGCACCGGCGGGCTGGCGGGTCCGAGTCGAGGTCCCTCGCTGACGCTCCGGATGACGGCTTCGGGAGGAGAAGCCTGACACGCGGCGTCCCCACCCGCGGGTCGTCCGTCGGCGCGGACGCGACGTGAGCCGGGCCCGCGCGGTCGTCGACCGGCTCCGGGCGCTCGCCGAGGGCCGCTCGCTCCGCCACGTGCTCACGCTCGTCACCGGCGCGACCGCGGCCCAGGCGCTGCTGTTCGCCGCCCGCCCACTGCTGACGCGGCTGTACACGCCCGAGGCGTTCGGGCTGTTGGGCGTGTTCGTGGCCCCGGCCTACCTGCTGGCCGTCCTGGCGACGTTGCGTTACGAGGACGCCATCGCCGTGCCGGCGTCGCGGCGCGAGGGCGCCGGCGTGTTCGCGCTCGCCACCCTGGCGGCGCTCGCCACCGGGGCCCTGCTAGCGCTCGGCCTCCCCTTCCGGACGGCCGTCGCCGACGCGCTGGGCGCGCCCGAGCTGGCACCGCTGCTGGTGTGGGTCCCGCTCGTGACCGCCGCCCTCGGCGTCGCTGGGGCATCGCGGACGTGGCTCGCGAGCGTCGAGCGGTACCGGGCGATGTCGGCCGTGGTGCTGGCCCAGGCCGTCGTCGTGGTCGCCGTCCAGGTCGGGCTGGCCGACGCCGGGGCGTGGGGCCTGGTGGTGGGGACGGCGCTGGGCGCGGCCGTGCTCGGCGGCGCCAGCTTGGCGCTCGCGGGCGACGGCATCGCGCTGGCGCGCGGGGCCGACCTCGGCGCGCTCGCCCGACGGTTCTGGCGGTTCCCGCTGCTCGGGCTGCCCGCGTCGGGGCTCGGCCAGCTCGCCGTCCGCCTGCCGCCGCTGGTGCTGGTAGGCGCGTTCGGGCCGGCCGCCGTCGGCTACTTCACCATCGCCGTCGCGTCGGTGGCCGTGCCCGTCGGGCTGGTGACGGACGCCGTGGGGCACGTGTTCTACGTCCGCGCCGCTGAGGCTGAGCGGGCCGGCCAACTGGGACCGCTCGTCGAGCGCGTGCTCGCCCGACTGGCCGCGTTCGCGGCGTTCCCGGTCCTGGCGGTGGCCCTGCTCGGGCCGGACCTGTTCGCGGTCGTGTTCGGCGAGACGTGGCGGACGGCCGGCGCGTTCGCGCGGCTGCTCGCGCCGTGGCTGTTGCTGGCCGCCGTCGCCCCACCGCTGACGCGCGTGTTCGACGTGACCGAGCGCCAGCGGTCCGAGCTCGCCGTCGGCGCGTGGACGGCGGTCCTGGTCGGCGCGGGGCTCGCCGTCGGAGTGTGGCTGGGCGAGGTGAGCCCAGCGCTCGTGGCCCTCGCGGTCGGCGGGGCGCTGGCGCGCGTTGTCCAGCTCGGGTGGATCGCCCACGTGAGCGGCGCGTCGGGCGCGCGGATGACGCTCGACCTGGGGCGGAGCGTCGTCGCGGCGGCCGTGTGCCTGGTCCCGTCCGCGCTCGCGCTGGCGTGGGGCGGCGTGTGGGCCGGGCTCGGCGCGGCGGTCGGCGGCGGCGTCGCCTACGCCGTGTGGGCGTTGCCAGCGGACGAGTAGGACTCGTCGTGTCCGCCCGTGACCTCGAGGCCGCTCGCGGACACGACGAATCGTGTCCCTACAAGACAGAAGTGGCGGAGTCTCTCCGCTCGTTGCGAGACACCGCGAGCAGGTCGGACTCACGCCTCACCGCTCGCGTCTCTTCCCTCTACACCACCTCGATCTCGGCGAGCCGCTTGCCGAACCGGTAGTCGCCGGACTGCGCCAGCACGCGGTCGACCAGGTTCTCGGGCACGTCGACCAAGGTCTGCTCGTCGTGGATCAGGATCTTGCCGATGGCCTTGCCCGGGATGTCGGCCGTCCGCGCGATGGCGCTGACGACTTGGCCCGGCAGCACGCCGACGTCGCGGCCGGCGTCGATCGCCAGGCGGACGTAGCCGTGCTCGCGCGCGTTCCGGTCGCCGCTGTGGGACGGACCGCGCGACGGGCCGCGGCTCGGGCGCCGGTCGTGGATGTCTTGGATGGGCAGCACGGGCGCCTCGTCACGGGCTTGGCGGGCGACGGCGAAGGCCGCCGCGGCGATCCGCATCGGGTCCTCGCCGGCCGTGACCAGGTCGAGCACCAGCTTGCGGTCGGTGTCGGTCGCTGCGTCGAGCGCCTCGGTGACGGACGCCGCCAGCCGCTCGCGGCGGACGGCCTCGACGTCCTCCACCGACGGGAGGTCGGCGAAGGGGATCTGGCGCTTGGCGTAGCGCTCGACACGGGCCAGCAGCCCGCGCTCCCGGGGGTCGACGAGCGACAGCGCCGTCCCGTCGCGCCCGGCCCGGCCCGTCCGCCCGACGCGGTGGACGTAGGCCTCGGAGTCGATCGGGAGGTCGACGTTGAACACGTGCGAGACGTGGTCGATGTCGAGCCCGCGCGCGGCGACGTCGGTGGCGACCAGGATCCGGACGCGCTGGTTCTTGAACCGCGACAGCACGGCCGTCCGGGCGCCCTGGCTGAGCTCGCCCGAGATCGGCTCGGCGGCGTAGCCGAGCTCGCTGAGGTCGGCCGCCAGCCGCGACGTCGCCTCCCGGGTGCGGACGAACGCGAGCGCGCTCGTCACGTCGTCGGTCTCAATGAGGCGGACGAGCGCCGCCAGCTTGTCGCGGCCGCGGACGAGGTAGGCCCGCTGCTCGATGGCCTCGGCCGTCCGGTCGCCGTCGGCCACGGCGATGGTCTCGGGGTTGTCGAGGTAGGTCCCGGCGATCTTGCGGATCCGCGTCGGCAGCGTCGCCGAGAGCAGCGCCGTCTGGCGCGTCGACGGCGTCGCCTGCAAGATCGTCTCCAAGTCGTCGGCGAAGCCCATCGACAGCATCTCGTCGGCCTCGTCGAGCACGACGGTCTCGACCTGGCTGAGGTCGATCAAGTTCTGGTTCAGCAGGTCGACGAGCCGGCCCGGGGTGGCCACGACGACGTCGACGCCCTGCTGGAGCCGGCGCGTCTGCTTGTGGTACGGCTGGCCGCCGGTGATCGGCAGCGTCCGGACGTTGAGGGCGCGGCCGTAGGTGAAGATGGCGCTCGACACCTGGACGGCGAGCTCGCGCGTCGGGGCGAGCACGAGCGCGCGGACCGTGCCGCGGTCGTCGTGGGCGGCCAGCTTGTGGAGCATCGGCAGCGCGAAGGCGGCCGTCTTGCCGGTGCCCGTTCGGGCCTGGCCGATGGCGTCGCGGCCGTCCAACAAGATCGGGATAAGGCCGGCCTGGATCGGGGTCGGCGTGTCGTAGCCCTGCTCGGCCACGGTGGCCGCCAGCTCGGGGCGGAGGGGGAGGTCGGAGAACGTCATGGGGGTGCGCAGCGCGCGGTGCGGAGGCCGTCGGCCTCGTGAGAGCATGGGATGGCGGGGTGCCTCGGGCGATGCCCGGTCCGGGTCCATGCTCTGCCCCTCGTCCTTCGAGAGTCCCCTTTCGGGGGGAGCCTGGCGGCGGCCTCACGGCTCGCCGAAGTCTGGGTCCCTATCGGTGACCAGACTAACGCCCGCCCCCACGTGCCCGTGCGCGCGCCCGGTGACGAGCCGGCGAAGACGCGACGCGGCGCTCCTGAGCCGCCCGGGCGCCGCCGGTACCTTCCGGCCGTCCCCCGCCCCGCCGTGCCCGCCCTCGACGACCCCCGCTACGCCGCGCTCTGGGAGCAGAGCCCCGGCCGCTCGCCGTTCTCGCACCCCGCCGCGCTCGCGGCCTATGCGGAGGCGTTCGGCCTGCCCGCGCGCGTCTTGGCCGTCGAGGAGGAGGGCGAGTGGACGGCCGCCGTGCCCGTCTTCGAGAAGCGGCGCGGGCCGTTCGTGGCCTCCGCCCTCCCCCCGGCCTGCCCGGTCCACCGGCCCCTCCTGGCGGCCCCGCTGAGCGAGGCGGCGACCCACGAGCGGCGCTCGCCGCTCGACGCCCTCTTGGCCCGCCTCGACGCCGAGACCGACCAGGCCACGCTCAAGCTCGGCGACGACGACCTCCGCCCCTACGCCTGGGCCGGGTGGACCGTCGCGCCGCGGTCGACCTACCACCTCTCGCTCGACGGCGACCTCGAGTCCGGGTTCTCGTCCGACGTCCGCCGGCGGCTCCGCCGGGACGCGGGCGCGTTCGAGGTCGTCGAGGACCCCGCGCTGGCGGCCACGTCCGTCCGCATGATGAACGCGTCGTACCGCCGCCACGACGCGACGCTCGGGCTCGACGACGACGCCGTCGTCGGGCTGGCGGAGGCGTTCCAGGCGGCCGGGCTCGCGCGGACGTTCGCGGCCCGGCGCGACGGCGAGGTCAGGGCCGCGGCCGTCGTCGCGAGCGACGGGCGGACGGCGTCGTACTGGATCGCCGGCAGCGTCCCGGGCTCGGCCATGACGGTCGTCGTCCGCCACGTGCTCCACCAGCTGGCCGACGAGGGCGTCGAGACGTTCGACTTCTGCGGGGCCAACACGCCGTCGATCGCCGAGTTCAAGCGCCGGTTCGGCGCGGTCCTGGCGCCGGCGCCCATCGCCCGCCGCGTGTCGCACCCGGCCCTCCGCCTCGCCGACCGGCTCCGAGCGCGGTAGCCCGGTCTGGTGGACCGCGGCCGCTGGGAGACAGGGCCAGGTAGGACGAGACGCCAGCCAACGCGCTGTCCCGGAGCCGCGTCTAGGGCCATCGCATCCTCGGCTCCATTCTCATCTCAATCCCTCCTCCTTGTCATCCTGACCGCGCAGCGAAGGCGTAGCCAACGCATGTGAAGGATCCCAACGCTGGGCCCTCAGGCTTCCAGTGCCGGTGCCGGAGTCCTGGGAGCCCGAGTCGAGATCCTTCGCGGGCTCAGGGTGACACCTTCGGGAAGATCGCGATAGCCCCGGAGTCGCGCCGTCTTGACCGGCAGGGCGACGCCCGGTGTGGGATCTTCCGCCATGCCGCCCGCCGTCTCGCTCGTCCTCCCCGCCTTCAACGAGGTCGAGAACCTCGAGGCGGCCGTGGCCCAGGCCGCCGCGGCGCTGGACGGAACCGACCTGGCGTGGGAGGTCGTCGTCGTCAACGACGGCTCGGCGGACGGGACGGGGCCGCTGGCCGACCGGCTCGCCGCCGCCGACGCCCGGGTCCGCGTCGTCCACCACGCCGAGAACCGGGGGAAGGGCGTCGCGCTCCGGAGCGGGGTCGCGGCCACGTCGGCGCCCATCGTGGGCTGGACCGACGCCGACCTCCCGTTCGACATGGAGGCGTTGGGCCGGGCCTACGCCCGCCAGGCCGAGACCGGGGCCGACCTGGTCGCCGGCGTCCGGACGAACCGGGACGAGTACTCGCTCCGGCGCCGCGTGCTCTCGGGCACCTACAACGCCCTGGTCCGCCGCCTGCTCGGCGTGCCCCTCGACGACGTCGGGTTCGCGCTCAAGCTCATGCGCCGCGACGTGTTCGACCGGGCCGACCTCCAGAGCGACGGCGGCTTCATCGACGCCGAGCTGATGGCGTGGGCGTTCCGCCAGAGGCTCGCCATCGAACGGGTCGGCGTCGCGTTCACGCCGCGCGTCTCGGGGACGTCGACGATGGCCGAGCCCGCGTCCGTCGCCGGCATCCTGCGCGACTTGGTCCTGTTCCGGCTCGGCCGGCTCCGGCCCCGGCGACGAGCGGGGACGTCGGCGTGACCGAGCGGCTCCGGCGGGTCGGCCCGCCCGCGTTCGTCGTCGTCGCCTTGGCGGCGGCCTGCTACTGGCGCGTCGGCTACGGGTACGGGACGGGCGACCACGAGGAGCTGCTGCCCCAACTGCTCCGCGCGCTCGACCCGACGCTGTTCTCGACCGACCCGTACCTCCTCAACGAAGACGCCGGGTTCAGCGTCCGGTTCGTCTGGCTCGGGCTGCTGCGCGCGCTGTGCGTCGTGATGCCGCCGCCGGTCGCCGTGTTCGTCGTCAGCGTGGCCGCGTGGGCCGGCGTGAGCTGGGCCGCGTTCCGGCTGAGCGCGACGCTCGTTCCGAGCCGGACCGCGGCAACGCTGGCCGTCTTGGCGTCCGTCGCGACGATCTACTGGACGCCCGGCAGCAACGCGCTCATCGCGCCGACGCTCGCCCCCGAGTCGCTCGCGTGGACGCCCGCGCTGCTCGCCGTCGCCGCGTTTGTCCGTGGGCGCCCGCTGCTCGCCGCCGGGCTGCTCGGCGTGACGGCCTGGCTCCAGACGCTGATGGGCCTTCAGATTGGGCTGATGCTCGGCCTCGTCGCGCTGTGGCAGATCGCCGACGGCGACGCGCGGGGCGCCTTCCGCCGGGCCGTCGCGTTTGGCGCCGTGTTCGCCGCCGTCGCCTCCCCCATCCTGGTCCCGACGCTCTTGACCCAGGTCGGCGCGCCGCCAGTCCCCGACGACGGGCTGACGACGTTCACGGTCACCGCGTGGCTCCGCCAAGCCCACCACTACCTGTGGTCGGCCCAGCCCATCGGGGTGCTCGTCCGGTTCGCGGTCGTCGTCGCGGTCGGGCTCGCAGGCTTGGCGGTGCTGCGCCGACGGGTCGATCCGCCGGTCGAGCACCTCCGCACGACCGCCCGGATGCTGGCGGTCATCGCCGGGCTCGTCGCGGTCTACGTCGCGATGACGGAGGGGGCCGAGAGCCTGACCGTCGCCAAGACGCAGGTTTTCCGGCTGACGCTGGTCGCCAAGCTGGTCCTGCTCACGTGGGCGTCCGGTGCCGTCGTCGCCGTCGTGCCGGCTGTGTGGCGGGACGGGGCCGAGCGCTCGTTCGACCGCCCGTCGTGGGGATGGGCCGGAGCGCTCGTCGTGGTCGCCGCGACGGTCGGCCTGGGCGTCGCCGACGTCGGCCGGCCCGGGGCGATGTGGCACCCGCGCGAGCACGCCGAGACCGACCTGTACCGGATCGAGACGCGGATCCGCGAGGCCACGCCGCGCGACGCGCTCTTCCTGGTCCCGCCCTCCACGACCACGTTCCGGAGCCACGCCCTGCGGTCGGTCGCCATCAACTTCAAGCCGACCACGTTCCGCGACGACAAGATGCACGAGTGGCTGGCGCGGATCCGCACCGCCGCCCCGGCCCCGCTCCCCGACCGCTCGGGCGGGCTGGCGGCCGTGACCGCCTGGCGCGGCTCGCTCGACTCGGCCTACCACGCCCACACGCCAGACGAGTGGGCGGCCTTGGCCGACACCTTCCGCGCCGACTACGCCTTGGTCGACCGTACCGAGACGCCGACGCCGCCGGCCGGCGAGCCCGTCTTGGTCGAAGGCCGCTGGGCCGTCTACGCACTTGCGCCAGTGAGCCGGTAAGGACGCTGTGCTTGATGTCCGCACACCCGCGTCGTCCGCCCCTCACCCTGTCCCTCTCCCGGTGGGAGAGGGGACGTCGTAGGCGACCTCGCGATGGCCGAGCAGCCCGAGGCACAGAGTGTCGGAACAGGCACGGGAACCGGGTCAGGCGTCGTCGCCGTCGGGGATCCCCTCGTCGAACGCGCCCGACACTTGGCCGACGTCCTTGAGGTCGGCCGCGCCGCCGCGGTCGGCCCCGACGATGACGTTGTCGGCGTCGATCTCGCGCTCGACCGTAACCTGGTAGCGCATGAAGTCCTCGGACTGGCCGCCCGGGCCGGCGTCGCCGCCCGAGAGCGGGATGGCCTGGATCACCGTCCACCCCTGCCCGACCTTCTTGCCGATCTCGGTCATGTGGGCGTCGACGCCGTCGTGGTCCTCGATGTTGACGGAGACGAGGAGGGTCTGCTGCTCTTTCTGCATGGGTCCGGGGAGTTGCGGTCTGGAATGGACGCCCTGAACGCCCGTCGCCGACCGGGGTTCGTCCAGCATCCCCCGGGCGAGGGCCCAGAACACGGCGGCGGCGTGGATGCCGTGGGCGATCCGGCCGGACTCCACCAGCTCCGGCAACGAGGCCACCGGCACCAGGCAGACGCGCAGGTCTTCGGTCGCCTCGGGGGTCGGCGCGGCCACGGCCCGGGCGCCCCGGGCGACGTAGAGGTGGCCGTGGTTCGTGTGCCGGCCAGGCTCGACCGCGAGTGCGCCCAAGCGGTCCCACCGCGCGGCCTCGTAGCCGGTCTCTTCGAGGAGCTCGCGCCGGGCCGCCGCCTCGGGCGCCTCGCCCGGGTCGATCATCCCCGCCGGCAGCTCGAGCGCCACCCGGTCGATCCCGTAGCGGTACTGCTCGACGAGCACGGCCTGCCCGTCGTCGGTGAGCGCGAGCGCGCACGCCCAGTCCGGATACTCGACGACGTGGTACTCGTCCAAGACGTGCCCGTTGGGGAGGCGGACGCGGTCCTGGCGCAGCGTCATCCACCAGCGGTCGACGAGGGTGCGGGTGGCGAGTTGGGTCCAGCGGCGGATCGGGGGCACGGTCGTATCGTGAACGAGGCCCAACCTAGCCCCGAGCCCATGCGTCCCGGTCTGCTGCTCCTCGCGCTCCTCGCCCCGCTCGCTCACGCTCAGGTTCTCGTCCCGACGCCCGAGTGGACCGCCGTCGGCGCGGGGACCGGGCAGAGCTGGGGGCACGACGTCGCGAGCACGGGCTTCGACGGTCGGGTCACCGTCGTCGGCGCGTTCGAGGGCGAGGTCCGACTCGGTGAGTTCACGCTGGAGACGGCCGGGGCGGGCGACCAGGACGTGTTCGTCGTCCAGTACGACACGGACGGCGTGCCGCTCTGGGCCCGCCAGATCGCGACGGCCGGCCGCGACGTGCTCCCCGGCGGGCTCGCGGCCGGCCACACGGGCGCCCTCTACGTGTCGGGCACGTTCGAGAAGACCGCCCGCTTCCAGGGCGGCGCGTCTCCGGACACGACGATCGCGAGCCGCGGAGGCCGCGACGCCTTCCTCGCGCGCTACTCGACCGACGGCGACCTCGTCTGGGCGCAAGCGATGGGCGGACCCGGCGACGACCGCGGCCACCGCGTCGCCACCGGGTACGACAGGGTGTACGTGGTGGGCTCCTTCGAAGCGACGGCTCTGTGGGGCCTGGAGACCGTTACCTGGGTGGTGACGTCGGTCGGCGGCTCCGACGGGTTCCTCGCGCGGCTCACGTCGGAGGGCCGAGTCGAGTCCGTCCTCGGCTTCGGCGGCCCCGGCAACGACACGGCCGAGGGCGTCGACGCAGGCGGATACCGCGATGTCGCCGTCGCGGGGTCGTTCGAGGGCACGGCCACCTTCGCGGACACTACGTTCACCAGTCGAGGCGGCTCCGATGCCTACGCCCTCTATCTGGACGAAGACGGCTCCCTCGGCGACGCGATGCACGTCGGCGGGCCCGGGGCCGACTATGGACGGGGCGCCGGCCTCAGTGATACGTTCAGCCCCATCGGAGACCTCATGATGACGGGCTCGTTCGAGGACAGCGTACGAGTCGGCGACCGCCTGCTGGTCAGCGCGGGCGCGTCGGACGTGTTCTTCGTGGGCCAGAGTCGGCGGTACTGGCTACCGGGAGCCTCGACGACGGCGATCCGAGTAGGCGGCCCTGGACCCGACGAGGGACTCGACCTTGGCTACGTCGAGGCGTTCTTCGGAGACTTCGGGTTCCCGGCCCCCGCGATCACGGGGGTCATTACAGGCAGCGTCGTCTTCGAAGGCCCAGATGGGGAGGTGATTCCACTCGACGGGCACGGTGGCCTCGACGGACTCCTGCTCACCACCGGTGACTATTCGGTCTACGCGCTCGAAGCGTTGGGAGGCGTCGAGGACGACCGAGCCTCCGGCCTATCCCGCACCGGTTACGGAAGCGGAGAGTATGGACACGGGCACGTCACCGGCGACTTCCGCTCGTCGGCCCGCATCGGCACGGCGACCGTAGAGGGCGGAGCGAACCCGTCCGTCTTCGTCGCGGACTTCCCGGAGGGGGAGCTCACGGTCTACGCCGTCGACTCCGAGGAGCGGCCCGCTGACGACCCTAGCTCGCTATCCGTCTTCCCCAATCCGGTCTGGCACTCGGCCACCGTCCGGCTCGTCCTCGACGCCGCGGCGGACGTGACGGTCGAGGTGCTCGACATGCTCGGGCGGCGCCAGTCCACGATCCACCGGGGCACGCTGGCGGCGGGCGAGACCCGGCTGCCGGTGGACGTTGGCGGGCTCGCGCCGGGCGTCTACGTCGTCCGGGTGAGCGGGGGCGTGATGGCGGCCCGGCCGTTCGTGGTGGCTCGCTGAGACGGGGTGAAGAGCAGGCCGGCCGCGTTGACTTGTCCGAGGGCCGGCCCGTACCTTGGGCGTTCGCTCGACACAGAGCGCGCTTGCGGAACTAGCTCAGCTGGTAGAGCGCCACCTTGCCAAGGTGGAGGTCGCGGGTTCGAGTCCCGTGTTCCGCTC
>CAWKCB010000003.1:0-124520 GCA_963848075.1 uncultured Bacteroidota bacterium | reverse complement strand
CCCCTCTCCGCCCCGACCGCCCCGCCGGCCCCACCGCCGGCGGGGCGTTTCGTTCGCTCCCGACCGTCCCCGACCGCTATGTCCACGCCCCCGCTCGCGACGCGCCCCGCCGTCCGGCTCGCCCTCGGGCTCGTCGCCGTCGTTCTCCTCGGGATCGGGGCCTGGGCCCTGTGGGGCGGCGATGCCTCGGAGGACGAGCCCGCTCCCGCGGCGGTCACCGGGGCCGCGGTCGTCGAGGGCGCCGTGCTCGCCCAAGAGTTGTCCGTGACGAACGCCCAGCTCCGGGCCGGCGAGGTGGCGGCGACCGTGACGAACCGGGCCGGCGTGCGGATGGACCGCGTCGTGGTCCGGTTCACCTTGTACAGCGCCGGCGACTCGACCGGCCGCGCGTCGGCGACGGCGTTCGGGGTCGCGCCGGGCGCGACGGTCAACGTGTCGGCCGGCGTGTCGGGCGGGGTCGACAGCGTCGCGGTCCGGGAGACGGTCGCGACGCCGGCGGTGAACTAGACCGCGCGGGCTCGTCCGGGCCCGTCGCCAGCTGGAAGCGAGCACCCGACGCGGCGACCCGCCTCCCGCGGCCCGGCCCCTACCCCGTCTCCGGGTGCGGCACCGCCAGCCGCGAGTGGACGGCCTTGACCGCGACCGACCCCTCGCCGACGGCCCCGGCCACCCGCTTCGTCGAGCCCGACCGGACGTCGCCGACGGCGAACACGCCCTTCAGCGACGTCTCGAACGGGGCCGGCCGGTCGTCGCCCCAGGCTTGGGGCAGGCACTCCGGCGGCACGTCGGCGCCGGCCAGGATGAACCCCTTGCCGTCGAGCGCGACGCCGAGCCGGGCGCCGCCGTCGCCGCGGAGCCAGTCGGTGCAGGGGCTCGCGCCGATGAACACGAACAGGGCCGGCGTCTCGACCCGCTCCTCGGTCGCGGCCTCGGTGTCCTCGACGGTGACGGCCGCCAGCGCCTCGTGGGTGGACCCGTCGCCGTGTAGCGCGCGCGCCTCGGTGTGGAACCGGACCTCGATCCGGTCGGAGGCCTCGACGCGCTCGGCGAGGTACTGGCTCATGCTCGCCCGGAGGTCGCCGCCGCGGACGAGCAGCAGGACGCGCTCGGCCCGCTCGGACAGGAACATGGCGGCCTGCCCCGCCGAGTTGCCGGCGCCGACCACGAGCACCGTCCGCCCGTCGCACCCACGCGCCTCCATCTCGGTCGCGGCGTAGTAGATGCCGGCGCCCTCGAAGTGGCGGAGGTCGGGGAGCGGGAGCCGGTTGTAGGTCGCGCCCGTCGCCACCAGGACCGTCCGCGCGCGGACGGTGGGCCCGTCGCCCAGGGCCACCGTGTAGGCGTCGCCGTCGCGGCCGAGCCCGGTGGCCCGGCGCGGCGTGACCAAGCAGGCGCCGAACTTGCGGGCCTGGACCGTCGCGCGTGTGGCGAGGTCGGTGCCCGAGATGCCGGCGGGGAAGCCGAGGTAGTTCTCGATCCGGGACGAGGCGCCCGCCTGCCCACCCGGCCCCATCTCGTCCACGACGACCGTCTTGAGCCCTTCGGAGGCGCCGTAGACGGCGGCGGCGAGCCCGGCCGGCCCCGCCCCGATCACGACCAGGTCGGCCGTCTCGTCCTCCGGGAGGTCGCCCGCGATGCCGACGGTGCGGGCCAGCTCGAGCGGCGTCGGGTTGTCGAGGACGGTCTCGGTGCCCCACACCACGACCGTCCCGCCGGCGGCGTCGCGGCCGGCGTCGGCCAGGACCCGCTGGGCGTCGGCGTCGTCGGGCGTGAGCCAGCGGACGGGGAGGTAGTTCCGCCGCGCGAACTCGGCCAGGCGGACGGCGTCGGGGTCGGTCTGGGCACCGACGAGCGTGAGCCCGGACGCCCCCGCGCTGACCAGCCCGCGGCGCTCGGCGAACGCGGCCAGGATGGTCTCGGCGAGGTCGGTGTCGCGCCCCAGTAACTCGCGGAAGGCGTCGGCGGGGACCTGGAGCACGCGGCCGTCTTGCTCGACGCGGGCCGTCGCGTAGACGCTCTCGCCGAGCAGGAGCCCCATCTCGCCCAGCATCTTGCCCGGCCCGATGGGCTCGGCGGTGATCGGCCGCTTGCACTCGAGGTCGGCGTAGACGTCGACGGCGCCGTCGAGGACGACGAAGAAGTCGTAGCTCGGGTCGCCCTCGCGGAACAGCAGGTCGCCGGCGGCCACGCCGCGCTCGCGGCCGGCCTTGGCGAGGCGGCCGATCTGGGCGTCGGAGAGCGTCGGCGAGTCGGGGCGGTCGTCGGCCATCGGGGCGGGCGGGAGACGGTGAGACGACGCCTCGCGCGGGCAGTTCGCCCGCCGGGTGAGGGTTCCGTGGACCCGGGATCCGCCAGAACGGGCGCTCGTCAGAGCGGCTCACTCACCCCCCGACCGCATGTCCCGTTTCCTGCTTGCCCTGTCGCTCACGTTCGCCCTGGGCGCCGCCCCCCTCCTGACCGGTTGCGAGACCGAGACCCAGCGCGAGATCGAGTCCGACGGCGACGTCGACGTCGACACCGAGATCGGGCTCGACGACGGCGTTGAGGCCGAGGCCCGCGAGGGCTTGCTCGAAGCCGAGGAGGGCCTCGACGAGGCCGGCCGGGAGATCCGCGAGGCCGCCGGCGAGGCGGGCAACGAGCT
Source organism: uncultured Bacteroidota bacterium (assembly GCA_963848075.1). Taxonomy (GTDB): domain Bacteria; phylum Bacteroidota; class Rhodothermia; order Rhodothermales; family Rubricoccaceae; genus Rubrivirga. The sequence goes on along the minus strand of CAWKCB010000003.1, from coordinate 121,879 downwards.
CGACGAGGCCGGCCGGGAGATCCGCGAGGCCGCCGGCGACGTCCACGACGCCGTCGACAGCAACGTCGACCTGGGCGACAACGCCGAGAACCAGTAGCCCGGCCCGCTCTCTGGCTTCGGCCCCTCGGTTGGCTCCGCGGCGCGGGCCGGGCCGGGGGGCCGACGTGTGTCCGGGCAGACGTGTCTGCGAAGAACGGGGGGCCGCCGCCCTGTCTCGGCCCCACCTAGCGGCGGCCCTCACCGGTCACCCCGCAGCGGCAGCCCCCGCCCGTCGTCCCGTCGCCCACGCCCAGAAGAAGTTGTAGCCGCCGATGGGGCCGAACGCGTCGAGCACCTCGCCGGCGAAGAACAGGCCGGGGTGGTGCCGGCTCTCCAGCGTCTGGGTGTCGACCTCGCCCAGGCCGACGCCACCACCCGTCACCTCGGCCTTCTTGTAGCCCTCGTCGCCGGTCCACGGCAACGGCGTCGCCGTGAGGGCCTCGACCAACCGGCGGCGCTCGTCGCGGCGAAGGTCGGCGCGGGCGCGGTCGGCGGGGACGTCCGCGTCGGCCATCAGGCGGTCGGCCAGCCGGGCGGGGACGGCGGCGCGGACCGCCGTGGTGACCAGGCCGCGGCCGGGCTCGGTGAGGGCGGCCTCCCACACGTCCGCCGGCGTGTCGGTCCAGCCGACGACGACGGCCGGCGTGTCGCCCCGGGCCCGGCCGAGCGCCGTCAGGTGCGACACGTTGAGGACGGCCGGCCCGCTGTAGCCGCGGTGCGTGAACAGGAACCCGCCCGCCGTCTCGAACGCGCCCTTGCCGAGCGGCACGCGGACCTGCGCGTCGGGCACGGCGACGCCCGCCAGGTCGGCGTGCGGAGCCGGCTCGGCGGTGAGTGGCGCCAAGGCTGGATACGTCGGCTCGACGCGGTGTCCGAGGGCCCGGGCCAGCCGGAGCCCGAACCCGTCGCTCCCCGTCTTGGGCACCGACAGGCCGCCCGTGGCCACGACGGCCGCGCGGGCCTCGACGACGGTCCCGTCGCCCAGCGTCGCCGCCCACCCAGCCGGGGAGGGCGCGAGCCCGGTCACGTCGGCGCCGGTGCGGAGGTCGGTGCCGGCCGCGCTAGCCGCGTGGACGAGCGCGTCGCGGACGTCGGTGGCTCGGTTCGAGGCCGGGAACAGCTTGCCCGTCTCGGCTTCGAGCGCCAGCGGCACGCCCAGGTCGTCCTCGAAAAAGCGCCGCTGGGCGTCGAGCGGCCACGACGCCAGCATCCGCCCCAGCAGCCGCCGCGACGAGTCGGTCACAAACACCCGCTCGTCGACGACGGACGGCAGCACGTTGCACCGGCCGCCCCCGCTGATCACGATCTTGGTCCCGACGCGCCGGGTCTTTTCCAAGAGCACGACGCGAGCGCCGGCGCGGGCCGCGAAGATCGCGGCCATCAGCCCGGCCGCGCCGCCGCCCAAGACGAGCACGTCGACCGGTGGCGCGTCGGCACGAGTGGGCGGGGCAGGGGAGGAGGGCACGGCCTGAAGAACGCTCGCGCCGGCGCCTCCCGTCGAGGGCGCGCTCGAACCCGGGGCGAAATCGGCCACGGGCGTGAGGGGCGCGGACCGCGTCGCCCCACCTCGTTGAGCCGGTCGGAGAGGTCGTGGCCTCCGGCCCCTCCCCGCGTCGTCCCTGCCCTCCTCGCTTTATCCCCGCAGATGCGCTGGTCGGGGAAGGCTTTCACACAGGACACCACACCCCGACCTTCACCCCCCGTCATTCCTGCGCAGGCGCCGAGAGGGGCAGGTATTCCCAACGCGCTTCCTCGCCGTCGTTCCCGCGAAGGCGGGAACCCAGGATGACGGCGCCCTCCGGCTGCCGGCCTCGTCGGTCTCGGACAGCGACGGAAAGCCCGAGGCCCCTTGGTCGGACGTCCCCAGACTCTGGATTCCCGCGTGCGCGGGAATGACGGCTTGGGAGGGTTCGGCGGCCAGTACCTACCCCTCCAGCGCGCGAGCGGGGACCCAGGGCGTCAGGACCACCGGCGCTCGCCACTCGGGATCCCTGCGTTCGCGGGCATGACGGCATGAGAAAGAGGCGTCGGGTCGTGAACACGTTTGTCAGCGCGCCTGCGGCGCTCCGGGGCGACGTGGCGCTCGGCACCCTGGGTCCCGTTGGTGTGGAGCCGCAAAGCGAGCCTGTCCCCGCGGAGGCGGGGGGCGCCAGCCAGCGACGGAATGGGGCGCGCACTAGACATACCCGATCCTCGGCAACTCTGTCGTGAGGGTCAGCAGGCGAGCTGGGCCGCGTGCTTCCTCCATGGGGACCACGCGTCTCATTCGCGGGGTCGATGCGGAATGCGCGAGCCCTGGCGGCCGGTCGGGGACGTCGGGGTGGGGCGTCAGGAGCCCTGCGGGAGAGCCGGCGCCCGCGTCGCGCCCGTGTCGGGGAAGACCGGGCCGTCAGGTCTGCCCTTGACGGGAGGAGGGGGAGGGCGTAGGTTGGTACTGTAACCGGTTACATCGCCGATTGCCGTTCGCACAGGCCGACAGGCCTTTCTTTTCCAGTCGATTCGGGAGCGCTTCCACCAATGGCCGTCACCATGCGAGACGTTGCTCGGCAGGCTGGGGTGTCGGTGGCCACCGTCTCGCGCGTGCTCAACGAGAGCGGGCCGGTCGGGGAGGGCACTCGCGAGCGGATCCTGGAGACGGCCGGCGCGCTCCGCTACGTCCCCAACGGGACCGCCCGGAGCCTGACCACCAGCACCACCGAGACCGTCGGCGTGCTCTTGCCGAACCTCTACGGCGAGTTCTACTCCGAGGTCATCCGCGGCGTCGAGGGGGCCGTCCGCGCGCGGCGTTACCACACGCTGCTGTCGTCGGTCCACGACGGGCCGGCCGAGCTGGTGTCGGCGCTGCGGACGCTGGTCGGGCGCGTCGACGGGCTCATCGTGATGTCGCCCGACATCGAGGCCGACGTGCTCCGGGCCAACCTTCCCGCCGGGCTCCCGGTCGTGCTGTTGGGGAGCGCCGTGACGGGCCACGCCGCCGTGACGATCGACAACCGCGCCGGCGCCGCCGCGATGGTTGGCCACCTCGCCGCGCTCGGCCACCGCCGGATCGCCCTCGTCGGCGGGCCCCCTGCCAACACCGACGCCCAGGCCCGCCGCGCCGGCTACCGCAGCGCCGTCGCCGAGCGCGGCCTCGACGCCGACCCGGCGCTCGGGCTCGACGGCGACTTTACCGAGCAGTCGGGCTGGGCCGCCGGCCGGGCGCTCCTCGCCCTCGCCGACCGCCCGACGGCCGTGTTCGCGGCCAACGACTCGATGGCCATCGGCGCGCTCCGGGCCTTCCGCGAGGCCGGCCTCGACGTCCCCGGCGACATCGCCCTGGCCGGCTTCGACGACATCCCCGTGGCCCAGTTCGTGACGCCCGCGCTGACCTCGGTCCACGTGCCGATCCACGAGATGGGCGCACTCGCCGTCGAGACCGTCTTGGGCGACGGCGACGCCGGCACGGTCACGCTCCCCACTCGGCTGGTCGTCCGCGAGTCCTGCGGCGGCTGATTTCTGTTCGTTCCCCCACGCCGGCCCCAGCCGGTCTCTTCCCACCCCTCCCCACGCATTCATGCAACGCTTCGCTACCCTTCTGGCCCTCGTGGCCCTCACCGCCCCGCTGGCGCTGGCCCAACAGGGCGGCGCGGCCCGGGTCAACAACGGTGCTCTCACCGACCAGGTCTTCGCCCGCGACATCGGCGGCGCCACCATCACCCTCGACGGCACGCTCAGCGAGCCCGAGTGGGACAACGCCGAGACCATCGTCCTCGAGTATGGCGACACCGACTATTGGCCCGGCGGCGGCTGGGACACCTTGGGCGGCCCGTACAACATTGACGAGCCGACCGATCCGGCGAGCGGCATACTCCGGTTCCTCCGCAAGGGGAACATGATCTACATCGGCCTCGAGGTCGCCGACAAGTCTATCGGCGGCTCGCGCGACTTTTTCCAGCACGACGGCCTGGTCTTCACGGTACAGGACGAGCGCCGCCGCGACGCCTTCTTCTCCCGCGTTGAAGCTGACACGTCCTTCATACCGAACTACGGTAACTACTCGAACGACATTGGGATCCTGTACTCGTGGCTCAACCTCGGTGTCGGCAGCCTCGAGGCCGGTCAGGACACCGTCGGCCAGGGTCCGACCGTTGACGGCTCAGGAATCCTCGACCGCAGAGGACCGGACGAGCGGATCGACTCGGACTTCCTCGCGGTCTCGTACACCATCGACGGCGTCGCCAACGACGACTTCAACGGCAACGCGACCCCCACAGAGGACGTCGGCTACGTGATGGAGTTCTCCATCGACGCCGAGACGCTCGGGTTCGACCTCGACTCCGGCGACGCCCTCCCAATCGGGTTCGGGCTCTACGACCGCGACTACGCGTGGCCCGTCAACGACGACCTCCAGTACCGGACGCGGGCATGGTTCGAGAACCCCTGGGAAGGCAACCTCCCCTGGGGCGTGTCCTACGTGGTCGGCGACCCCGACGTGACGGTCTCGTCCGGCGACGTCCCCGAGCCCGATGCGGACCTCACGGTCGAGATGGCCACCGGCATCACCGTCGATGGGCAGCTCACCGAGGACGCGTGGAGCGGCGACGCCCCCGTCTCGCTCCAGTACCAGATGACCGAGGAGGAGCTCGACGAGCTGCCCGGCGCCGGCCCGCTCAACACGCACTGGTTCCGGCCCGGCTCCGACGAGAACGTCCCCGTCGTGGACGCCTCCACCGGTGATTTCCGGTTCGCCTACGAAGGCACCACGCTCTACGTCTCGCTCGACTCCGACGACGCCGCGATCAGCGGCAACACGGTCTCGGAGGCCCGCTACGACGGGTTCCGCCTGACCATCCGGGACCTCACGCCGGAGAGCATGCGGTCCGAGGCCACTCGGTTTGAGTCCCGCGAGTTCACGGCCGTCATCGACTCGATGGGCACCGTCACGCTGCGCCAGGACGCCGAGGACAACGACGGCGTCACCGCCGCTGCCTTCCTCAAGGGCGCCTCGACCTCGGCTGACCCCTCCGACATCGATGAGGGCTACTCGATCGAGATGAGCATCGACCTCACCCAGGTCGGCATCAACATGTCGAGGGGCGTCTTCTGGGTCGGCGCCAACTACTTCGACGGCGACGACCTCGACCCGGCCGAGAACAGCTACGGCACCCGCACGTGGTGGCTCACCGAGCGTGGTGGAGGCGGCCCCGGCCCCTCGGCACGTGCTTTCCTAGCCGGCAGCATGATCACGTCGGGCGAGACCGGGCCGGACGGTGACGGCGTGCTTCGCGCGCTCGGCAACGCGCCCAACCCGTTCTCGGCGACCACCCAGGTCCGCTACGAGCTCGACCGCGCCTCGAGCGTGACCGTCGAGGTCTTCGACGTCTTGGGCCGCCAGGTCCAGACCGTCGAGGCCGGCCTGCAGACGCCGGGCGAGCAGGCCGTGACGGTCGACGCATCGGCGCTCAGCACCGGCGCCTACGTCTACCGCGTCCGCCTCGACGACGGGACGACGGTGACGGGCCAGATGATGGTCGTGCGCTAACCCGTGAACGCAGGCCGCCGGCGTGGTTGCCAGCGGCCGGTCGAACCGAACCGGGGTGGATCTCACGATCCGCCCCGGCTTTCGGGGTGCCAGCCCTTTGGATCCCCCATGACGACTCGGTACCGCACCGCCCTCCGGCTCCTCGCCCTCACCGCCGTCGCCCTGACCGCGACCGCGGCCGGCGCCCAGACCGGCAAGCTCTCCGGCCGCGTCTTGGACGCCAACGGCGAGCCGCTCATCTCGGCCTCGGTCCTGGTCGTCGGGACGACGTACGGGGCTGCCACCGACCTCGACGGCGTCTACAACGTCCTGCGCATCCCGCCCGGGACCGTCGACGTCCGCGTGAGCAGCATCGGGTACCAGACCCAGGTCATTGAGGGCGTCCAGATCCGGTCCAACACGACGACCGAGCTCGACGTCACGTTGCAGGAGGAGACGGTCGCCGGCGAGGAGGTCATCGTCACGGCCGAGCAGCCCGTCGTCGACATCACCCAGACGAGCACCATCGCGACGGTCAGCCGCGACGAGATTGCGGCGCTCCCCGTCCAGGAGCTCGCCGACGTCGTCAACTTGCAGGCCGGCGTCGTCGACGGGCACTTCCGGGGTGGGCGCCTGGGCGAGGTCCAGTTCCAGGTCGACGGCGTCTCGGTCAACAACCCCTACGACAACACGTCGACCCTGACGCTCGACCGGTCGGTGTTGCAGGAAGTCCAGGTCATCTCCGGCACGTTCGACGCCGAGTACGGCCAGGCCTTGTCCGGCGTCGTCAACGCCGTGCTCCGGTCCGGTGACGCCGGCCGCTACGAGGCGTCGTTCGAGTTCTTCGGCGGCGACTTCCTGAGCCCGGGCAACGACTCGACCGTGGTGCGGACCCGCATCGCCGGCCGGGACTCCGTCGCGACAGTCCCATTCGCGCCCTACATCAGCGACATCGACCCGCTCTCGCGCCAGAACTTCCAGGCTAGCATCAGCGGGCCGGTTCCGCTCCTGCCCGGAACCACGTTCCTGCTCAACGGACAGCGGTTTGTGAACAACGGCCGGTTCGCCGCCGAGCGCCGGTTCGTCCCCACGGACACGAGCAACTTCGAGACCAACGAGTTCAACCCGACCGGCGACGGCACCATCGTGCCTCTCGGTTACGACCGACGGTGGTCGTACCTCGGCAAGGTGTCCAACACCCTGATCCCGAACGTCCGCCTCGACTACCAGTTTATTGGGGCCGTTCGCGACCGACAGGGCGCGAACTACGCGTACCGCTTCAACCCGGACGGGGCGAGCACCCAGAGTGAGTTCTCCCTCGTCCACGGGCTGGGCATCCTGCACACGCTGTCCAACAACGTGTTCTACGAGCTCAACCTGCGCCAGAACCTGTTCGACTACGCTGACTACCGCTTCGAGGACTTGGGCGCCCTGCCCGAGACCGGCACGCGCGTCCCCTTGCCCGACGACTCGCCGTACGCCGTCGCCGGCCGGCCCATCGGGTCCCAGAACTTCGAGAACGGCGCCATCATCCAGGGCTACGACCTGGGCCGGTTCGTCCAGCGGACCAACTCGTACGTCGCCAAGGGTGCGGTGACGGCCCAGGTCACGAACGTGCACTTGATCAAGGGCGGCTTCGAGGTCCAGACGTCCGACGTCGAGTTCGGGCAGCCCGGTTCTGTCCAGGCCTTCATCATCGACGGCGTCCAGCGGTTGGGCGTCTTGCGCGACACCCTAGGTGCCCAAGTCATCGACTTCCAGCCCGTCCAGGCGGCGGCGTTCCTGCAAGACCGCATCGAGTGGGGCGACCTGCGCGTCCGCGCCGGCCTGCGGATGGAGTACTTCGACGCGAACGCGACCGTGCCGAGCGACCTGCAGAACCCGGCCAACTCGATCCCCGACGCGCCGACCTCGGAGCCCGTCGACACGTCGGTCAAGCTGGTCCTGGCCCCGCGTCTGGGCGTCTCGTTCCCGTTCTTGGACCGCGCAAGCCTGTTCTTCTCCTACGGTCACTTCTACCAGCTTCCCGGCCTGGGCACGTTCTTCAACAACGCCGACTACTCGGTCTTGCAGGACCTGCAGCAGGGCAACGAGTTCTCCCAGGGCGTCTTGGGAAATCCCGACCTCGACCCCGAGTTCACGACCCAGTACGAGTTCGGCTTTAAGAGCCGGGTCACGCGCGACTTGGGCTTGGACGTGAGCCTGTTCTACAAGGACATCCGGGACCTGCTGGGCATCGAGTTTATCCAGACGTACACGGCCGCCCAGTACGCGCGGTGGACGAACGTTGACTTCGGCAACGTCCGCGGGTTCACGATCTCCGTCGACCAGCGGGCGCTCGGGCCGTTGTCGACGACCTTGGACTACTCGTTTCAGATCGCGTCCGGCAACGCGTCCGACCCGCGCGAGACGTTCAACCGCGCCGCCGGCGGCGACGACCCGCTCCCGCGCGTGGCCCCGTTCAACTGGGACCAGCGCCACACGCTCAACGCGACGGCCATCGTGTCCGAGCCCGACAACTACAACGTGACCGGCATCTTGCGGATGGGCTCGGGCCGACCGTACACGCCGTCGGTGGGGACGGGCTTCGGGGCCAACCTCGAGAACAACTCGGGCCGCAAGGACCTGTCGGTCGTCGTGGACCTGCGGGCTGAGAAGGTGTTGACGTTCGCCGGGCTCCGCTCGACGGCGTTCGTCCGCGTGTTCAACGTGTTCGACAGCTACTTCCAAAATGGGGCGGTCTACAACGACACCGGCAGCCCGTTCTACACGCTCAACCCGGAGCGCCAGCTCAACCCCGACCCGACGCGGTTCGCCGAGCCCCGGCGCATCGAGGTCGGCATCTCGCTCGGTGGCTCCCGCCCTGTGCGTCGCTGAGTGGTGAAGGACGAATGCAGCCGACCTCAAGGTCGCGCCGTCCCCCCACACCCTCATCTCCCCATACTCTGATTCGAATGCTTCGCTCGCCCTCGTTCCTCCTCGCCGCGCTGACGCTGCTCCTGGCCGCGTCCTCGAGTGCGCAGACGCCGTTCCCGGTCACGCCGCCCGAGTTGCGCGGCCAGATCAACGCCGAGCGGCAGGGACTCCACGACGCCAACCGCATCCGGACGCTGTTCTACAACTACGGGATGGTCGGCGACTTCGAGGGCAACCCGGACCTGAGCGTGTTCCACTCCGTCGAGGTCCCGCGCGGCGTCGGGCTGAACTACTCCGACGGCGTGACGCCCTACGTGCTCGCCAAGGTGACGCAGGAGAACGGGACCGAGGCCCACATCATGCTGACGGGCTTCCGCGAGCGCCAGGCCCGGAGCCCCATCACGAACCGGATCATGCGGTTCGAGCCCCGTCCGGGCTTCGCCGAGCCGGACCCGGCCATCAACAAGGGGCGCTCGCTGGCGCTCTCGAACGACTTCCGCACGTGGCCCGGCGCCGCCAACCAGTTGGGGATGCTGGACCCGGCCTCGGACCCGTCCGAGTGCTGGATCGACAAGCAGACCGTGGCCGACGACCCGGGGTGGTGCGGGTCGTGGAACGGGTTCTTCGGCAAGCGGCCCAACGCCGACCAGGAGTCGTTCTTCGTGATGGACGACAACTACTACGACGGCTTCCGCTTTTTCCCGGACTCGCGCGACCGGACGCGGCGGGGCCTGGGGTTGCGCGTCGAGGTCCGGGGCTTCCAGTGGTCGAACCCCCAGGCCCAGGACGTCATCTTCTACCACTACGACATCGTCAACGAGTCGACGACGCGGTACGAGGATATCATCTTCGGGCTCTACATGGACTCCGGCGTCGGCGGCGCCGGCGTCTCGTGTGACGGCCGCGGGGAGACCGACGACGACAACGCCCGGTTCGTCCGCAGCGTCGACGGCCGGCCCATCGACCTGGTGTACACCTGGGACGAGAACGGGACCGGCGTCAGCCTGCGGTCGAACTGCGAGCCGACGGGGTACCTCGGCTACGCCTACCTCGAGACGCCCGGCGACGCGACCGACGGCCTCGACAACGACAACGACGGGATCACCGACGAGCGCCGCGACAACGGGGCCGGCGACCGGATCGAGGGCCAGGAGGCCATCCGCGCGGCCATGATGGCGCGGGGCTACGACATGGCCGCCTTCGAGGCCGAGTACGGCCCGCTCGAGCAGCGCCCGGCCTTCGTCGCCGGCGTCTGGTGGACCGGCGACGAGGACCTCGACTGGACCGCCGAGTTCTCCGACACGGGCGCCGACGGCGTCTTCGCCGACGACGTGACGTTCGGGAGCGGGACGCCGGACGCCGGCGAGCGCGACGGGGTCCCGACCGACGGCGAGCCCAACGTCAACCAGACCGACATCACCGAGTCCGACCAGATCGGGCTGACGGGCTTCAAGCTCAACCGGATCGCGGGCGCGGGCGAGACCGACGGGATCGTGTTTTTCGAGAACGAGCGGAACTGGCCCGAGCGGCTGTTCGACCAGTTCTCGAACCCGAACCCCAGCGTCGCCTTCGACCCGACGATCGTCAACAACTACAACGTCGGGTTCCTGTTCGCGTCGGGTCCGTTCGTCCTCGACGTGGGCCGGCGGGAGCGGTTCAGCCTGGCCCTCGCCTACGGCGCGAACCTGCTCGACTTGCAGGACAACGTCGAGGTCGTGCAGTCGATCTACGACGCCAACTACCAATTCGCCACGCCGCCGCCCCTGCCGACGGTCCAGGCCTTCGCCGAGGACGGCCGCGTGACGCTGACGTGGGACACGCGCGCCGAGCGGTCCATCGACCCGGTCTCGAACCTCAACGACTTCGAGGGCTACCGGATCTACCGCTCGACGGACCCCAACTTCCTGGACCCCCAGGTGATCCTGGACGGACGCGGCACCGGCCCGATCGGGAATGGCCGGCCGGTCGTTCAGTTCGACCTCGACAACGGCGTCACGGGCTACTCGGACCTCGCCGTCAACGGCATCCAGTACTTCCTGGGCGACGACACTGGGATCACGCACCGCTGGACGGACACCAACGTCACGAACGGCCAGACGTACTACTACGCGGTCACAGCGTATGACAGCGGCTCCGAGGAGTTCAACTTCTACCCGTCCGAGAACGCGATCACGGTCTCGCGGACGCTGCGCGGTGGCACCATCCTGCCGCCCAACGTGGTCCAGGTGCGGCCCAACGCCCGCGTCCCGGGCTACGTCGGCGCGGTGGCCAGCGAGGTCTCGCAGACGGCGGGGACGGGGACGGGGACCGTCGAGGTCGGCGTGTTCAACTCGGACCTGGTGCCGGAGGGCCGCTTCAGGGTCGTGTTCGAGGCCGGCAGCGACAGCATCCGGGCCCAGTCGTACTCCTTGGTCAACGCGGACACGGGTGAGATCCTGTTCGAGGGCGGCGTCGCCCTCGAGGGCCAGGACACGGGGCCGATCGCGCTGGGGTTGCAGCCGGTCGTGACGACGATCACGCAGGTCCAGGTGGACCCCGACGCAAGCGGGTTCACCTCAGGCTCGCCCGACCTGACGCTCTTGGGCTCGTACCAGAATGGGTTGCCGAACAACCTGCGGCGGCCGGGCTACCCGGAGGACGTGGTCATCACGTTCTCGGACACGCCGATCTCGACGTCGCGGCCGGCCATCGGCCAGCCGGCGACGCCGGCCGAGTTCAAGGCCGTCGGAGCCGAGTCCGGCTTCGAGTACGAGTTCTTCTTCCGCGACCTCAATGGCGACAACACGCTGAGCGCCCAGGGCGAGTTTATCGACCTGCTGACGCCGGAGGAGGAGGGCTCGACGCGGTTGCGCCCGACGTGGCGGATCCAGGTGACGAACGGCGGGCGGGCCCCGACCTCGGGCGACGTCTACCGCATGGTCGTCCAGACGCCGTTCGGCGCGGGCGACTCGTTCGAGTTCACGACGTCGGCGGCGTTCGTGGATGGGGCCCGGGCCCAGCAGCAGTTCGAGACCGAGCAGCCCTACGTGGTTCCGAACCCGTACGTGGCCGCGGCCTCGTTCGAGCCTGAGCGGTTTGCGACGGCCGGCCGCGGCCAGCGGCGTCTGGAGTTCCGAGCGATCCCGGCCGGCGCGACGGTCCGCATCTACACGGTCACCGGCGACCTGGTCCAGACGCTCCAGCAGGACGGCCTGACGACGGGCATGGTCCCGTGGGACCTGCGCTCGAAGGACAACCTCGAGGTCGCACCGGGCCTCTACATCTTCCACGTGGACGCCCCCGACGTCGGGGAGTCGACGGGCCGGTTCGCCATCATCAAGTAGCCATGACACGCACGACCCTCCTGGTGGCGGCGCTCGTCGCCTGCGCCCCGGCCTTCGCCCAGACCAAGACCGGGACCACGTTCGGGCAGTTCTTGCTCATCGAGCCCGACGCGGCCATCGCGGCCCAGGGCAACGTGGGCGCGACGGCCCGCTCGAACGCGATGGCCGCCTACTACAACCCCGGCGCGCTGGGCTTCCAGACGGCCTCGAACGCGGGGTTCTCGCACAGCACCTGGCTCGCCGACATCGACTACAACTACGCGACGGTCGCGCTCAAAGTGGGCACGGCCTCGACGGTGTCGCTGTCGGTCCAGTCGCTCTCGTCGGGCGACATCGACGTCCGGACGACGGACCAGCCGCTGGGGACCGGCGAGCGGTACTCGGTCGAGGACCTGGCCATCGGGCTGGGCTTCGGGCGCCAGTTCACCGACCGGTTCTCGGCGGGGGCCCAGGTCAAGTACGTCCAGGAGACGATCTGGCGGAGCTCGGCGCGGACGGTCGCCCTCGATGCGGGCGTGATCTACGAGCTCCCGTTCCGGGCCATCCTGGGCGCGAGCATCTCCAACTTCGGCCTGCCGACGAGCTTCGACGGGACGGACCTCCGCATCCGGTTCGACCAGGACCCGGACCGCTTCGGCGACAACGACAACCTACCGGCCGCCTTGGAGACGGACGAGTATGCGTTGCCGGTCTCGTTCCGGGTCGGCATGAGCCTGCCAATGCAGGTCGGCGACAGCCGCGTCACGGTCGCAGCCGACGCGTACCAGCCGAGCGACAACAGCAACAGCGTCAGCGTCGGCGGCGAGTGGACGTACGCGAACCTGATCTCGGCGCGAGCGGGCTACCAGGACCTCTTCCTCGAGGACGCCGAGGGCGGGCTCCGCCTGGGCGGCGGCCTGGCGTACCGCGTGAGCGGGTTCGACCTCCGGTTCGACTACGCCTGGGCCGACCACGGCAGCCGACTTGGCGCGACCCAGCGGTTCACGCTCGGCCTCGGCTTTTAGAAGAGGGGAGAGTGTGCGGGTGTGGGCGTGGACCTCCCGCTGCCTACGTCGGCCCTCCCACACCCCCTCCCCCCACACTCCTCCCCCATGCTCCGCCCGCTCCTCTTCGCCGCCCTCCTCGCCGCCACGGCCGGCGCCCAGACGGCGACGCCGATCTTCGACGAGGACGACGCGGGGAGCGACGGGGTCTACCAAGCCTCCGAAGGCCAGGCCACCGGCAACGCCACGCTGGTGCTGGCGGGGCCGGACGCCACCCGGTTGCCCGTCGCCTCGGGCGACGCCGCCAGCGGGGCCGACTACGGCGTGCTGACCTACGCCTCGGGCGACGGCGACTGGTCGATCCGGATCGGGGCGCCCGGCTTCGCGCCGCTCGACCTGACCGCGGCCGACAGCCTGGTCCTCTTCCTCAACGGGCCCGTCGGGGTGCCCGGCGTGGCGCTGCCCCGGCTCGCGCTGGAAGACGCCGACGGCGACCGGACGGTCGGGCTGAGCCTCGACTTCGGCACGCGCGTCGGGTTCAACCGGAACGGGAGCGGGTTCCTCGCGGGCTCGGCGACCGACCTCGCCGTGTCGGTGGCCTACCTCGAGTCGCTCCCGGCCGACGTGGCGCGGCCCGGCTATCCCGAGTCGATCCGCGTCACGTTCGCCGACACCGTCGTGGCCACGTCGACGCCGGCCATCGGCATCCCGGCGAAGCCGGTCAAGTTCTCCATCGCGACCGAGGGCGGGTTGCCCCTCGCGTTCCGCTTTGTCGACACGGACGACGACGGGACGCTGAGCGCCGCCGGCGACCGGATCGAGGTGCTCACGCCGGACCCCGTCTCGGGCTCGCTCCGGCCGACCTGGCGGATCGAGCCGACCGCAGCCCCGGCGCTGGCGCCCGGCGCTGGCGACGTCTACCGGCTGGCGGTGTTCAACAGCGGCGTCGACGACGACCCGGCGACGTGGCAGCGGCGCGCGGTCTCGATCCGCGATTTCGGCCCGCTCGGCGACGTCGACGCGAGCCGGGTCCAGGGTGTTGTGCTGGAGAACGCGCAGGCGGGCTCGTCCGAGCGGACGTTGTGGGTCGACGCCATCTCAGCGCTAGCGTACGACGGTGCCCCCGACGGTCCCGCCGCGCCAACCGACCTCACGGTCGAGGTCGGCGACCAAACGGCCTGGCTCCGGTGGACGCCGGCGCCTGGCGCGAGCGGCGTCCTCGTCTATCGGCAGCCGGCGGCGGGCGGGCCTTTCGTTCGCATCACGCCCGCGGTCGTCCGCGACGCCGCCTTTTTCGACCTCGACGCGCCCAACGGCCAGGCGGTCCGCTACGTGGTGCGGTCGACGGCCACAAACGGCCTCGGCCCGCTGATCCTGGGCCCGGACTCCGACCCGATCGAGGCCACCGCGGGTGGCGACGACGACCCTTACATCGACGAGACGGCACGGCGTGCGTTCGACTACTTCTGGCGCGAGGCGAACCCGGCGAACGGGTTGGTCAAGGACCGGAGCACGGAGGGCTCGGCGTCGTCCATCGCGGCCGTCGGGTTCGGGCTCTCGGCCATCACCGTCGCCGCCGACCGCGGCTGGATCACGCGCGAGCAAGCGGTCACGCGGACGCTGGCGACGCTGGACTTTTTCGCGACGTGCCCCCAGGGCGAGGCGTCGTCCGGCACGTGCGGCTACCGCGGCTTCTTCTACCACTTCCTCGACCTGCCGACGGGCCGCCGCCAGGGGACGACGGAGCTCTCGACCATCGACACGGCGCTGCTGTTGGGCGGCGTCCTGCATGCGGCGCAGTACTACGACGGCGACGGCGACGAGGCGACGATCCGCGAGCGCGCCGACCAGATCTGGCGACGCGTCGAGTGGGACTGGGCCACGCCGCGCGACCCGCTGGTGACGTTGGGGTGGAATCCCGAGAGCGGGTTCATCGGGTTCGACTACGGGGGCTACAACGAGGCCATGATCTTGTACCTCTTGGGCCTGGGCTCACCGACGCACCCGCTTGCCGACGAGACGTGGGACGCGTGGACGAGCACCTACCGATGGGAGACGCACTACGGTCAATCGTTCGTCGTCTTCCCGCCGCTCTTCGGCCACCAGTACAGCCACGTCTGGATCGACTTCCGCAATATGCAGGACGACTACATGCGGGGGCGGAACAGCACCTACTTCGAGAACAGCCGCCGGGCCACGCTGGCGCAGCGGGCCTACGCCGTCGACAACCCGGGCGGCTACCCCAACTACTCCGCCGACGAGTGGGGGCTGACGGCGTCCGACGACCCGTTCGGCTACCGGGCTCACGGCGCGCCGCCGGCCCAGAGCGACAACGGCACCATCACGCCGACGGCCGCCGGCGGCTCGTTCGCCTTCACGCCCGAGCTCTCGCGCCAGGCGCTCCGCACGTTCTACGCCCGCTACTACAACCGCTTGTGGGGCGAGTACGGCCTGCGCGACGCCTACAACGTCCAGGAGAACTGGTTCGCGAGCGACGTCCTCGGCATCGATCAAGGCCCGATCCTGTTGATGATCGAGAACGAGCGGACGGGCGCGATCTGGGAGTCGTTCATGACGCACCCCGACGTCCGCCGCGGCCTCGAGCGCGCCGGGTTCGACGTGCCGGCCGTCGCCACGGAGCCCGTTCCCGCCGAGGCCGCCCGCCTCGACCCGCCCGCGCCCAACCCCTCCGCCGGGACCGTCCGCCTGGCCTACGCCGTCGGCGCGGCCGGGACCGTCCGGCTCGCGGTGTACGACGTGCTCGGCCGCGAGGTGGCCGTCCTCGCCGACGGCCCGCAGGCTCCGGGACCGCAGGTGGCCGAGTGGCCGGCCGCCGTCGCGTCCGGCGTCTACGTGGTTCGGTTGGAGGCTGGGGGCGTCGTCCGGACCCGCACCGTTGTTGTCACCCGCTGATCTCATGGCCGCCTTCCAGGACCCCCCGCGTTTCGGCAGGTCGCTGGGCGGGCATCCGCCCGCCTGCTCCCCGCTCGAAACGCTGTCCCCCTCGAAGGGGGACAGCTTTGGCTGCACGGAGCGGAGCGATGGCAGCAGAAGCGGGGGGTCTCGCGTCGCCTCCTCATCCTCACCCCGAACCGTGCGTCTCGCTGCCCTCGCTCTTTTCCTCGTCACCGCCGTCGCCAGTGCCCAGCCGGACACCGCGTTCACAGCCGGCTACGACCTCCGCGCCGAGGCCGCGTTCGTCGACGACCTGCTGTCCCAGATGACGCTGGCGGAGAAGCTCGGCCAGCTGACCCAGTACACCGGCCAGTGGGCCGTGACCGGGCCGGCCGTGACCCAGGGCGGCGAGGACGAGATCCGGGCCGGCGCCGTCGGCTCGTTCCTCAACGTCTACGGGGCGGAGGCGACGCGGCGCGCGCAAGAGGTGGCCGTCCGCGAGTCGCGCCTGGGCATCCCGCTGATCTTCGGCCACGACGTGGTCCACGGGTTCCGGACCGTCTTCCCGGTCCCGCTCGCCGAGGCCGCGTCGTGGAACCTGGACGCCGTCGAGCTCGGCGCGCGCGTCGCCGCCCGCGAGGGGGCCGCGGCCGGACTCCACTGGACCTTCGCGCCGATGGTCGACGTCGCCCGGGACGGCCGGTGGGGGCGGATCGTGGAGGGCGCCGGCGAGGACCCGTACCTGGGCAGCCGGATGGCCGAGGCCCGCGTCCGCGGCTTCCAGGGGCCGACGCTGGCCGGGCTCGCGTCCGACACGACACTCGTGGCCACGGCCAAGCACTTCGCCGGCTACGGCTTCGCCGAGGGCGGGCGCGACTACAACACGACGGACTTCTCGGAGCGGACGCTGCGCGAGGTCGTGCTGCCGCCGTTCCGCGCCGCCGTCGACGCGGGCGCCCAGACGCTGATGACGGCGTTCAACGAGATCGGCGGGGTCCCGGCGACGGCCGACCGCGAGCTGTTCACCGGCGTGCTCCGCGACGAGTGGGGCTTCGACGGGTTCGTCATCGCCGACTACACGGCCGTCCGCGAGCTGATGTGGCACGGGGTCGCGGCCGACAGTGCCGAGGCCGGCCGCCGTGCCCTCGACGCCGGCGTCGACATGAGCATGGTCGACGGGATCTACAGCCGCAACTTGCCGGCCCTCGTCGAGTCCGGCGCGTTGCCGATGTCCGTGGTGGACGAGGCCGTCCGCCGGGTGCTCCGCGTCAAGCGCCGGGCCGGCCTCTTCGACGACCCGTTCCGCTACTCGGACCCCGCGCGCGAGGCCGCCGTCCTGTTCTCGGACGCCCACCGCGCCATCGCTCGGGACGTGGCTCGGCAGTCGGTCGTCCTGCTGAAGAACGACGGCGATGTGCTGCCGCTGGCGCGCGACCTCGGCTCGGTCGCTGTCATCGGCGCGCTCGCGGCCGACTCGGTCTCGGCGATGGGCTCGTGGGCCGGCGCCGGCCGCTGGCCTGAGACGACGCCCATCCTGCCGGCGCTCCGCGCGGCCATGCCCAACACCGACGTCCGTTACGCGCCGGGCTACCCGGTCGTGACCGGCAACTTCCTCGAGATGATCGACCTGGCGCTGAGCCTGGACGCGTCCGGCCACGACCAAGCGGTCCGCCTGGCCCAGACGTCGGACGCCGTCGTCCTCGTGCTCGGCGAGCACCGCGAGCTGACCGGCGAGGCCGCGAGCCGCGCCGACACCCGGTTGCCGGGCGCCCAGCTCGAGCTGGCGCGCCGCGTGATCGCCGCCGCCGGCGACAAACCCGTCGCCGTGCTCTTGACCAACGGCCGCCCGCTCGCCCTTGAAGACCTCGACGCCATCGCCCCGTCGATCCTGGAGGTCTGGCACCTCGGCAGCGAGATGGGCCCGGCCGTGGCCGACGTGCTGCTCGGCTTCCACAACCCGGCCGGCAAGCTGCCCGTCACGTTCCCCCGCGTCACGGGCCAGGAGCCGATCTACTACAACCGCAAGCGGACCGGCCGGCCGCACGACGTGCCCGGCGCCAGCGACAAATACGTCTCGCGCTACCTCGATACGCCGGTCGAGCCGCTGTACCCGTTCGGCCACGGCCTAAGCTACACGACGTTCGCGTACGACGAAACGTTCGGTGCACCCTGCCTGCTCCCGTTCTTCGGTCCGGGGATCGACGCCGACCTGACCTGCCACGACGAGTCGCGCGCCAAGATTGGCCTGGACGGGACCATTGAGGTCAGCGTCCGCATCACCAACACGGGCGACCGGGCGGGTGCGGAGGTCGTCCAGCTCTACGTCCGGGACGAGGCGCGGAGTGTGACGCCGCCGGTCCAGGAGCTCAAGGGGTTTGAGCGGGTCGAGCTGGCGCCCGGCGAGTCGCAGCGCGTCACGTTCACCCTCGGCCCCAACGACCTCCAGTTCTGGGGCGATGGCGGCTGGACCGTCGAGCCCGGGTGGTTCACGGTCATGGTCGGCGGGTCGTCGGCCGACGCCGCCGGGCGGGCCGCCCGCTTCGAACTGGTGTCCGAATGATGGTCTTCGTTTCTCCCTTCGTCGCGCGACGAAGACCAACCGGACCTCGCTCGGTAGGGACACCATGCATGGTGTCCCTACGAACCCACCCTACTTCTCCGCTGCCACCACCGACCGGATGCGTTCGACTCTGAAAGACTGGGGCGCCGCCTTGCGCGCCGCCCTCCGCGACCTGCTCGGCCGCCAGCCCACGCCCCGTCCCGTCCGCGTCCGTGCGCGGGCCGTCGCCGGGCTGCTCGTGCTCGCCTCGGTGGCCGCGAGCGCCCAGCCGCGCAACGTGGTCGTCATCCTGAGCGACGACCACCGCTACGACTTCATGGGCTTCCACCCGGACGCCCCCCGGTTCCTCCAGACGCCCCACCTGGACCGGATGCGGGCCGAGGGCGCCCACCTCGCCAACGCCTTCGTCACCACCAGCCTGTGCTCGCCGAGCCGCGCCAGCATCCTGACCGGCCAGTACGCCCACACGCACGGCGTCGTCGACAACACGAGCCCGATCCCCCCAGGCACCCGGTTCTTCCCCCAAGACCTCCAGGCGAACGGCTACCAAACCGCCTGGGTCGGCAAGTGGCACATGGGCGAGGACGACGACCGGCCGCGCCCCGGCTTCGACCGCTGGGTGTCCTTCCGCGGACAGGGCCGGTATTCCGACCCCGTCTTGAACGTCGACGGTGAGCAGGTGACGCACGCCGGCGAGTACACGACCGACGTCCTGACCGACTACGCCGTCGACTGGCTGAGGGAGCGGGACGGGCAACCGTTCTTCCTCGAGCTATCGCACAAGGCGGTCCACGCCGAGTTCGAGCCGGCGCCCCGCCACGCCGGTGCCTACCGCGACGTCCAGATCCCGTACCCGGCCTCGATGTGGCTGACCGAGCGGAACTACCTCGGCAAGCCCCGCTGGGTCCGCCAGCAGCGCGGGAGCTGGCACGGCGTCGACTTCATGTTCCACGGCGACCTCGGTCCGGGCATGGACGGGTTCGACAACTTCTACCGCCGCTACACCGAGACGCTGCTGGCGCTCGACGAGTCGGTCGGCAGGGTGCTCGACACGCTGAGAGAGCTCGGTCTGGCCGAGACCACGCTCGTCTTGTACCTCGGCGACAACGGGTTCCTGTTGGGCGAGCACGGCCTGATCGACAAGCGGAACGCCTACGAGGAGTCGATCCGGATCCCGATGCTGGCGTGGGCGCCCGGCTGGGTCGAGCCCGGGACCACGGTCGAGGGCATCGTCCGCAACCTCGACCTCGCGCCGACGATCCTGGAGCTGACGGGGACCGGCTCGCCCATCGACATGGCCGGCGTCTCGTTCCTCGACCTGCTCACCGGCGGCGACGGCGGCGCGGCCGACCGCGAGTTCCTGTACGAGTACTACTGGGAGTACGCCTTCCCCCACACGCCGACCACGTTCGCGCTGAGGGGCGACCAGTACAAGTTCATCTACTACCACGGCGTCTGGGACACCGAGGAGCTCTACGACATCGTGGCCGACCCGGAGGAGCGGACCAACTTGGTGGAGGCCATGCCCCAGCTCGCGACCGACATGCGGAGCCGCCTGTTCGACCGGCTCAGCGAGGACGACGCCATGCGCGTGCCGATGCGCCGCGGCAACTGGAACGCCGGCGAGCGCCTGGTCTACGACTGACCCAGGGCGCGCTCCCACCTTTAGAACGACTGGTGCTATGAAGGAATCTGCTGTCCCAACCCTCAGGCGTCGTTCCCGCGCCCCCCGCTCGGGCGGGGGAGGCAGCGGGAATCCATGCGAGGCCGCTGTCGACCGCAAGACCGGATGGGCCCCCGCGTTCGCGAGGATGACGGGATGGGAGGGGGGAGCCGGCGGCGGAACGAGGGCGGCGTGGCCCGAACAGGACGTCGAACTCGTAGCACCAGCCGTTCTGGACGGAGGGAGACGGCGTAGGACGCACGTCTCCTTCCCCCGACGGGGGGAGGCCGGGAGGGGGGCGCTCGCCGGGCCACCGCGCCCACTCGCGAGTGCCCTCCCCCCAGCCCCCTCCCGGCGGGAGGGGGAGACTCGTCGGCCACAGCGGCTGGTCTCCTGCCCCCTCGACTCGCCCTCTCCTCCGAAGCGGAAAGAAGAGGCCCACCTCGTCGCCCCGTCCGTTGCCATGGCCCGTCTCCTCTCTCTCCTCGCCCTGCTGGCCGTCGCCGCCTGCGCGCCCTCGGCGCCCGTCGTCGCGCCGGCCCCCCCGGCGGCCACGGACCCGGTCGCCTACGTCCTGAGCGCCCAGGCGGAGGCGTTCCTCGACACGCTGCAGCACCGGACGTTCCGCTGGTTCTGGGAGCGGACCGACCCCGCGACCGGGCTCGTCCCGGACCGCTGGCCGACCGAGTCGTTCTCGAGCATCGCCGCCATCGGGTTCGGGCTGCCGGCCTACGGCATCGGCGCCGAGCGGGGCTACGTGACCCGCGACGACGCGGCCGAGCGGACGCTCACCACGCTCCGGACCCTCTACACGCTCCCGCAAGGCCCGCGCCAGCTCGGCACGGCCGGCCACCGCGGCTACTTCTACCACTTCCTCGAGTACGACGACGGGACGCGCTTCCGCAACACCGAGCTGTCGACCATCGACACGGCGCTGCTGATGGCCGGCGTCCTGTTCTCGCGCGAGTTTTTTGATGGGGCCGACGCGACGGAGCGCGACGTCCGCGCGTACGCCGACTCGCTCTACCAGCGCGTCGAGTGGCCCTTTTTCGACCGGCCCGGTGCCGACGACCCGCGCCTGATGATGGGCTGGTACCCCGAGGCCGACTTCGGCCCGGCCTACTGGCGGGGCTACAACGAGGGGATGATCCTCTACCTCTTGGGGCTCGGCTCGCCGACGCACCCGCTCGACGACGCCGTCTGGCCCGCGTGGACGGCCACCTACGAGTGGGAAGACTTCTACGGGTACGAGCACGTCAACTTCTCACCGCTCTTCGGCCATCAGTACAGCCACCTCTTCGTCGACTTCCGCGGCATCCAGGACGCCTGGATGCGGGAGCAGAGCGCGGAGATCGGCGAGCCCTACGACTACTTCGAGAACAGCCGGCGGGCGACGCTCAGCCAGCGGGCCTACGCCGCCGACAACCCCAACGGCTGGGTCGGCTACAGCGACCAGATCTGGGGGCTCACGGCCAGCGACGGGCCCTCGGACGCCCAGGCGAGGGTCGACGGTGAGACGCGCCAGTTCCGCACCTACTGGGCCCGGGGCGCCAGCGCCGACCACGTCAACGACGACGGCACGATTGCGCCCACAGCGACGGGCGGCTCGATCCCGTTCGCCCCCGAGGTCACGATCCCGGCCCTCATGGAGATCGCCCGCCAGTACCCGGCCGTCTGGACCGCGGACTACGGATTCCGCGACGCGTTCAACCCGAGCTTCACGGCAACCGACGTCCGGATCAAAGAGAACTCGGAGGTCACGTCGCAGGGCTGGGTGGACCACGACTACCTCGGCATCGACCAGGGGCCCATCCTGATCATGGCCGAGAACTACCGGACGGGGCTCGTCTGGGAGACGCTCAAGAAGAGCCCGTACCTCGTCCGCGGTCTCCAGCGGGCCGGCTTCCAGGGCGGCTGGCTCGACGGCGCCCGCGCCGAGGCGGTCGACGTGCTCGACCTCCCGCCGGCCCGCACCGAGTCCGCCGCCGACCGTCGGTTGGTCGTGGTCCTGGGCTCGTCGACGGCCGAGGGCTATGGGCCGTCCGACTCGGACAGCACCTGGGTCAACCGCCTGCGCGTGGCCCTGGAAGAGCGCGACCCGACGCTCGACGTGCTCAACCTGGCGCGCGGCGGCTACACGACGTACCACGTCCTGCCCCGAGGCGCGGCCGTCCCCGACGGCCTGGGCGGCGCGCCCGACCCCCGCCGCAACATCGACGCGGCGCTGGCGCGGGACCCCGTCGCCATCGTGATCGGGCTGACGTCGAACGACACGGCCTACGGCTACGAGACGGAGGTGCAACAGGCCAACTTCGAGCGGATCGCGGGGCTCGCGGAGGCCGCCGGCGTCCCGCTCTACGTCACCACGACCGCCCCCCGCAACTTGGACGACGAGGGGCGTGCCCGCCAGGCCGAGGTCCGCGACTGGATCCTGTCCCGCTTCGGCGACCGCGCCGTCGACGTGTGGGCCGGCGTGGCCCTCCCCGACGGCTCGCTCGACCCGCGCTTCGACATGGGCGACGGGGTCCACCAGAACGACGCGGGCCACCGGCTCATCGTCCAGCGCGTCTTGGCGTCGGACCTGCTCGACGAGGTGACGAGCGACTGACGACCCGCACGTACGGGCGTATCGCGATACGCCCCTACCGCCCCCGCGATGTCCCTACGCTTCTTGTTCCTCGCGCTCGCGCTGGCCGGCTGTGCCGACGAGACCGACGGCGACGTCGTGCTCGAGTTCTGGGCGATGGGCGCCGAGGGCGAGAAGGTCCAGCCGCTGATCGACCGGTTCGAGGCCGAGCACCCCGGCATCCGCGTCGAGGTCCAGCAGCAGCCGTGGACGTCGGTCCACGAGAAGCTGCTGACGGCGTTCGCCGGCCGGTCCACGCCCGACGTGTCCCAGTTCGGCAACACCTGGGTGGCCGAGATGGAGGCGCTCGGGGCCCTCGAAGACCTGACGCCCTGGGTCCGCCGCTCGGCCGCCGTCGACGCCGACGACTACTTCGCCGGCACCTGGGACACCAACGTGATCGGCGGCCGGCTGTGGGGCGTCCCGTGGTACGTCGACACGCGGCTGCTCTTCTACCGGACTGACCTGTTTGCCCAAGCCGGCTACGACGAGATGCCGGCGACGTGGGACGGCTGGGTCGAGGCGATGCGCGCCGTCCAGGCGGTCCAGCCCGAGGGCGGGTACCCGCTCCTGATGCCGGTCAACGAGTTCGAGCCGCCGCTCATCCTGGGCCTCAACACGGCCGACCTGCTGCGCGACGGCGACCGCTACGGCAACTTCCGCAGCGACGGGTTCCGCCGGGCGTTCGGGTTCTACATCGGCCTCTACCGCCAAGGGCTGGCGCCGGCCACGAGCGGGACCGAGATCTCGAACCTGTACCAGGAGATCGACCGCGGCCGGTTCGCGAGCCTGATCACGGGCCCTTGGAACATCGGCGAGTTCCAGCGCCGCCTGACCGAGCACCCGGACGACTGGGGCACGGCGCCGATCCCCGGGCCCGACGCCGGCACGCCGGGCGTGTCGGTGGCCGGCGGCGCGAGCCTGGTCATCTTCGAGCGGTCGCCCCACAAGGCCGAGGCGTGGGCGCTCGTCGAGTTCCTGTCGCGCCCCGACGTCCAGGCCGAGTTCAACCGGCTGACCGGCAACCTCCCGCCCCGGACGTCGGTCTGGGAGACGACGGGCCTGGCCGACGACCGCTACGCCCGGGCCTTTTTCGAGCAGCTGGGCCACGTCCGCCCGACGCCCAAGGTCCCCGAGCAGGAGCGGATCGCCCAGGCCCTCCGCGAGGTCGGCGAGTTCGCCGCCCGGGGCGAGCTGACGGTCGACCAGGCCGTGGTCGCCCTCGACGCGGACGTCGACCGGATCCTGGAGAAGCGCCGGTGGCTGCTGGAGAGGGAGGGTTCGGCGTTCGGGGTTCAGGGTTCGCAAGGACAACCCCCGCAACGGACTGACACCCCCGGGCCGTAACCGCACCCGTGCGCTCCCCCGCCAGCGCCCGTCGCAGCGCGCGGCCGACCCGCCACGGGCGTCCGATCCCCCGTCGCCGAACCCTGAACCTCGAACCCTGAACCCCGACCGTGAGCACCGTCACCCACACCGACGCCGACCTGGCGACGACGCTCGGCCCGCCGGCCGCGGCGGTGGGGGAGGCGCGCGCGCTGGGCCGACGCTGGCGACCGGGCCTGCCCGAGACGGCCGCCAGCCGGGCGGCGGCGTGGTTCCTGGCGCCCGCGCTGCTCGTCATCGGGTCGTTCTTCGCGCTCCCCGTCGCCGCCGCGTTCGCCCTCAGCCTGACCGACTTCGACCTGTACGCCCTAGCCGACCCCGGGACGGCCCGGTTCGTCGGGCTGAAGAACTACGTCGAGCTGGCGGGCTCGGCCGAGTTTTGGCAGGCGCTGCGGAATACGCTCTACTTCGTCGCCGTCGGCGGGCCGCTGTCGGTGGCCGTGTCGCTGGGCACGGCGCTGCTGGTGAGCGCCAAGCTGACGCGCTGGAAGGGGCTGTGGCGGACCGTCTTCTTCGCGCCCGTCGTCACGACGCTGGTCGCCGTGGCCGTCGTCTGGCGGTACCTCTACAACGGCCAGTACGGGCTGCTCAACGCGGCGCTGGGCGCGGTCGGCATGGAGGGCGTCGACTGGCTGGGCGACCCGGCGTGGGCGATGCCGGCCATCATCGGGCTGGCGGTGTGGAAAAACTTCGGCTACAACATGATCATCTTCGTGGCCGGGCTGGCGGGCGTCCCCGAGGAGCTCTACGAGGCCGCGCGGATCGACGGGGCCGGGTGGTGGGCCCAGTTCCGCCACGTCACGCTCCCCGAGCTCGCGCCGACGTTCCTGTTCGTCGGCGTGATCACGATGATCGGCTACTTCCAGCTGTTCGCCGAGCCCTACGTGATGACCGAGGGCGGGCCGCTCCGGAGCACCGTCAGCGTGGTCTACCTGATGTACGAGGAGGGGTTCAAGTGGTGGAATCTGGGCTACGCCTCGGCCGTCGCCTTCGTCCTGTTCGTCCTGATGCTGGTCGGCACGCTCGTCCAGCTCCGCCTCCAAAAGAGCGACTGAGTGTGGGAGTGTGGAGGCGAAGCACCCGGCCCGCGTCTCCCACACCCCCTCCTCCCACACCCCTTCCTCCCACACTCCGACGTGCCTCGACTCGCCACGACGCTCCTCCACGCCGCGCTCCTGATCGTCGCCGCGCTGACGGCGTTCCCGCTGCTGTGGATGCTGTCGGCCTCGTTCATGCCGACCGGCGAGGCGAGCGCGTTCCCGCCGCCGTTGCTCCCCTCCGCGCCGACGCTGGAGCACTACCGGGCGCTGTTCGAGCGGGCGGACATGGGGCAGTACCTCCTCAACAGCGCGTTCGTGGCGACGGCCGTCACGGCGATCTCGCTCTTCATCAACTCCCTCGCTGGCTACGCCTTCGCCAAGCTCCGCTTCCGAGGGCGCGAGAAGCTGTTCCAGTCGCTGCTGGCGGCCCTCGTGATCCCGGCCCAGGTGGCGATGCTGCCGCTGTTCCTGGAGATGCGCACGCTCGGCCTCGTCAACTCGTACGCGGGCGTGATCGTCCCGGCGGCGGCGAGCATCTTCGGCATCTTCCTGATCCGCCAGTTCGCGCTGTCGATCCCCGAGAGCCTGCTCGAAGCGGCCCGGATCGACGGGGCGACCGAGTTCGAGATCTACCGGCGCGTCGCGCTCCCGCTCCTCAAGCCGGTCCTGGTGACGCTGGCGCTGTTCACGTTCATGGGGTCGTGGAACGACTTCATGTGGCCGCTCATCGTGCTCACCGACGACGACCTGTACACGCTGCCCGTCGCCCTGGCGACGCTCACGCGCGAGCGGGTCCAGGACAACGAGTTCATGATGGCGGGCGCCGTCGTGACCACGCTGCCGGTCTTGGTCGTCTTCCTCGCCTTGCAGCGCCACTACGTCCGCGGCATCATGCTCGGCGGCGTCAAGGGCTGAGCGGGGACGGGCCGACCCCGTCCCCTCCGTCGCTTCCATCCCCTCTCTCATCACCCGTCCGCACCCGTGGAACTCGCCGTTGCCACCGTCTACACCCCCGCCGACCTCGCGCGGCCGGTCAGTCCCATGCACCTGCTGTCCGG
Source organism: uncultured Bacteroidota bacterium (assembly GCA_963848075.1). Taxonomy (GTDB): domain Bacteria; phylum Bacteroidota; class Rhodothermia; order Rhodothermales; family Rubricoccaceae; genus Rubrivirga. The sequence continues at coordinate 95,890 of CAWKCB010000003.1, read as the reverse complement.
AGGGGGGCTGACGGCCGCCGTCTCGGCCGCCGGCACGGGCGTCGCCTGGATCGACGGGGCCGACCTAACGCGCTGGCGGGCCGACCGCGTCGAGGACGCCGACGGGCTCGCGGTCTGGTTCCGTGACCTCGACACGGGCGCGGTCTGGACCGCCGGATGGCGACCGGGGGACGAGACGTACCAGGCGCGGTTCGGGGTCGGGACGGTCGAGATCGTCCGCCAGGACGACGGGGTGGAGACGCGGCTGTGCTGGGCCGTCGCGCCGGCGGGGTCCCTCGTCGGCCGCGTTCGACTCCGGCCGCTCGACGGACGGGCCCGGCGCGTCGAGATGACGACGGTGGCCGAGATCGTCCTCCACCACCGGGACGCCGACGCCTCGCACCCGGCGTTCTCGAAGCTGTTCGTGCAGACGGAGCGGGTCGAGGGTCGGTCGACGTTGGTCACCAAACGTCGGCCGCGGTCGCCCGACGACCCGCGCGTCTGGCTGAGCCACTGGCTCGACGACGGCGCCGAGCACGTCTCGTGGGACACCGACCGGCTCGCGGTCGTCGGCCGCGGGCGGAGCCGAACGGACCCGGCGGCGCTCGACGCGCCGGGCCCGCTCGCCGGGACCACGGGCGCCGTGCTCGACCCCGTCGTCGCGCTGCGGACCGTGGTCGAGGTCCCGGCCGACGGCACGGCGTCGCGAGCGTTCGGACTCGCGGGCGCAGACTCGCGCCAAGCGATCACGGACCGGGCCGAGGCGCTGGCCGACCTGAGCGCGGTCGACGCCGCGATCGAGGCGGCCGTCGACGCCGAGCACCGGCGACGCGAGCAGGCCGGCCTGAACGACGAGGCCGCCGAGGCGGCCCAGGCGCTCGTCGGCCCGCTGCTGCTGGGCGACCCCGGCCTGTGGGCGCCGGCCGACCTGCGGACCGCCCCGACCGACGGCGCCACACTCGACGCGGAGGGGTGGGGGCCGCTCGTCGTGATCCGGGTGCGGACGGAGGCCGGCGTCGACGCCGCCCGCCAGCTCGCGCGGTGGCAGCGCTACTGGGCCGACCTCGGGCTCGGCACGCGCATGCTCGCCCTCACGGACGCCACTCACGCCGCCGCGCTCGCCGCCGCCGGCGTGGCCACGGCCGACGCTGCCGACCCCGCCACCGCCGCGCTCGCCGCGAGCCAGGCCACCGTCTGGGCCGACGACGACCTGCCGGTCCCCTCAGCCAACTCCGTGCCGCTCAGCGAGCGAGTCTCCTCCCCTCGGCGGGGGGAGGCCGGGAGGGGGGCGCCCGCCAGGTCATCGCGCGGGGTCACGGGGGCGAGCCACCCCCGCCCGTCCGGCACCCTCGCCCTCGACGACGGTGCGCTCCAGGCGTCCAACGGCATCGGCGGGTTCTCCGCCGACGGGACCGAGTACGTGATGCACCTCCGGCCCGGGCCCGACGGCCGACCCGCGCTCCCGCCGCTGCCCTGGACGAACGTGATCGCCAACGAGTGGGGCGGCTTCGTCGTCTCCGAGCGCGGCGCGGCCTCGACGTGGACCGCCAACAGCCGCGAGAACCGCCTGACGCCCTGGGGCAACGACCCGGTCGAGGACCCCGGTGAGGCGCTCTATCTGCAAGACCTCGACGCCGGCACCCTGTGGTCGCCGACGCCCGGCCCGGCCCCCGCTGCTGCGGCGTACGAAGTGCGCCACGGCTTCGGCGTCTCGACCTGGCGCACGTCCGTCGACGGCATCGAGCAGCGCACGACGACGTCGCTCGCGCCCGACGCCGCGGCCCGGCTCACGGTCGTCCGCTTGACCAACGCGAGCGACGGCCCGCGGCGGCTGGCGGTGACGGCCAGCGCCCGGCTCACGCTCGGGCCGCGCGAGGACGCCCGCCACGTCGTCACCGAGCGGGTGGGCGACGTGCTGCTGGCCCGCCACCCGCACCGCGGCGAGTTCTCCGACCGCGTCGCCGTCGCTCGGGCCGTCGCGCCGGTGGGCGCCGACGTGTCGCTGACGGCCGACCGCGCGGCGTTCTTGGGTCGGTTCGGGACGGACGCCGCGCCGCTGGCGCTGACCGACGGCGGCCCGCTCGACGGCGCCGCCGGGACGGGCCTGGACGCCGCCGTGCACCGAGTCGCGCTGACGCTGGCGCCCGGCGAGTCGCACGAGGTCGCGTTCGTGCTGGGCGAGGCTGCGAGCCGCGACGAGGCCGAGGCTCTGGCCACCCGGTTTCGCGAGATCGGCGCCGTCCGGGCCGCCATCGACCACACCAAGGACTTCTGGCGCGAGACGACGACGGCGTTGCAGATCGAGACGCCCGAGCCGGCCCTCGACTGGATGGTCAACGGGTGGTTGGTCTACCAGAACCTCTCGTGCCGGCTGTGGGGGCGGACGGCGTTTTATCAGAGCGGTGGCGCCTACGGCTTCCGCGACCAGCTCCAGGACACGTCGGCGCTCGTCTACGCCCGGCCCGACCTGACGCGCGAGCAGATCGTCCGCAACGCGGCCCACCAGTTCGAGGCCGGCGACGTGCTCCACTGGTGGCACCCGCCGCTCGCCAAGGGCATCCGCACCCGGTTCGCCGACGACTTGCTGTGGCTCCCGCTCTTGGCGTCCGAGTACGTCGCGACGACCGGCGACGACGGCGTGCTCGACGAAGACGTCCGCTTCCTGACGGCGCCGCCGCTGGAAGACGGGCAGGACGAGGTGTTCCTCCAGCCCGACGACGCCGGCACGTCGGCGTCGGTCTACGAGCACGCGGCGCGCGCCATCGACCGGTCGCTCGCGGTCGGCGTGCACGGGCTGCCGCTGATGGGGACCGGCGACTGGAACGACGGGATGAACCGGGTCGGGCGCGAGGGCCGCGGCGAGAGCGTCTGGATGGGGTTCTTCCTGTCGGCCACGATCGACGCCTTCCTGCCCCACGTCGACGCCCGCGGCGACCACCGACGCGCCGAGCGCTACCGCCAGCACCGCGCCGACCTGGCGACGGCCCTCGACGCCGACGGCTGGGACGGCGACTGGTACCGCCGAGCGTTCTACGACGACGGCGCCGTGATGGGCTCGACGGACAGCGACGAGTGCCAGATCGACGCGCTCGTCCAGGCCTGGGCCGTCTTGTCGGGCGTCGCCCCGGACGACCGGGCGGCGCAGGCGCTCGACGCGCTCGAACGTCGCCTGGTCGATGACGACGCGGGGATCATCCGCCTGCTCGACCCGCCGTTCGACGTCACGCCGCACGACCCGGGCTACATCCAGGGCTACGTGCCGGGCGTCCGCGAGAACGGCGGCCAGTACACGCACGCGGCCCTGTGGGCCGTCAGGGCGTTCGCCCTGGCCGGGCGCTGCGAGCGCGCCGCGCCGCTGCTGACGATGCTCAGCCCGGTCTCTCATGCCGACACGCCCCGGGCCGTCGAGACGTACAAGACCGAGCCTTACGTGGTCGCGGCCGACGTCTACAGCGTCGCGCCCCACGTCGGCCGCGGCGGGTGGACGTGGTACACAGGCTCGGCGGGATGGATGTGGCGCGTGGCCGTCGAGTCCATCCTCGGGTTCGGCATCGACCGGGGGGACGCCATCACGCTCGCCCCGTGCATCCCCGCCGGCTGGCCTGCGTTCTCGCTCCGCTACCGACTGCCGGACGGCTCGGGCACGGTCTACGCGATCCGCGTCGAACGCGGCGACGCCCCCGGCCTCACCCTCGACGGCGAGCCAGTCGAGCCCGGCGACGGCTGGCGCGTGCCGTTGGTGAGGGACGGCACCGAGCACATCGTACGCCTGACGCTGTGAGGGCGAACAGGACGCCGAACTCGCGCCAGCGCGCGGACACGACAAGCGGACACGACAAGTCGTGTCCCCACGGGAGACCGTCGGGCCGACTCACGTGCACAGCGAACTCTCGGAGCCCGGATGGCTCCTCCCTTGAGGGAGGTGGCCGCGAAGCGGGGAGGGTGTCCTCGATCACGCCACCGCGAGCACACCCCCACCCCGCAGAGCCTGCCCTGAGCGAGGCCGAACGGGCGGGGAGCCCCCTCAAGGGGGCGGGACGAGCCTCCGTCCACGGGCCTCCGTTCACGACTCTCGACGCCCTCGCATCCCCACACCCATGCGACTCCTCGCCCTCGCCCTCCTCCTCGCCGGCTGCGCCAGCGCCCCGCGCCTCGACCCGGCGCCGACGCTCGACGTGGTCACGCTCAACCTCTGGCACGACAAGGGCGACGAGCCGGCCCGGCTGGCGTCCATCGCCGACACGCTCGCGGCGCTCCGGCCCGACGTGGTCGTGCTCCAGGAGGTGCTCCAGGACTCGTCGAAGGGACTGGCGAACCAGGCCGAGACGCTGGGCGCCCGTCTCGGCTACGCCGTCGTGTTCGCCTCGGTCGACGGGCCGAGCCGGCCCAAGCGCTACGGCAACGCCATCCTGACCCGGCACCCGGTCACGGACACGGCGTCGGTCCGGCTCCGCCCGCTCGACGACTACCGCGTTACCGCCTGGGCCCGCCTCGACATCGGCGGACGACCGCTCGACGTGTACGTGACGCACCTCCACCACACGGCCGAGGGCGCCGCGGTCCGGGCCGAGCAGGTCGGCAACCTGCTCGCGTTCGTCGACCGGACCCGGGGCGGCGGCGCGTGGCTCGCCGCCGGCGACTTCAACGCGACGGCCGGCGCGGCCGAGCTGGCACCGCTCGCTCGGCGCACGGCCGACGCCTTCGGCACGGCACGCCCCAGCGCCGACGTGTCGACGCTGGTGGAGGCGCTCGGCCACACGCCGCGCCGGATCGACCACGTGTTCGCCGGACCCGGCTTGGAGCCCGTCGCGGCCCGGCTGGTCCTGGCCGAGCCGCTGGCGGACGGGACCTGGGCGAGCGACCACCGGGGCGTCTGGGCCCGCTTGCGGTGGCCGATGGCCGGCCCGCTCAGCCGGCTCCCTCCTGGAGCGACGCCGCCGACCGTTCCGCCGTCGCCGTGACCTCGTCGGTCGTCGGGATCCGGGCGTCGTCGTCGAGGCAGACGCCGTTGGAGTCGATGACCTCGCGGTAGAAGGCGGCGCTGTGCTTGGGCGTCCGCGCCAGCGTCTCGAAGTCGACGTGGACGATCCCGAACCGCTTCTCGGTCCCCTGGGCCCACTCGACGTTGTCGAGCAGCGACCACGCGAAGTAGCCGCGGACGTCGACGCCGGCCTCGATGGCGTCGCGCATCGCCAGCAGGTGGTCGTGGAGGTACGCGACCCGCATCGGGTCCGGCACCTCGCCGCCGACGACCTGGGGCGGGTCGTAGAACGCCGACCCGTTCTCGGTGATGAACAGCGGGACGTCGCCGTAGCCGTCCTTGACCCAGACGAGCAGGTCGCGGAACGCCGGCGCGTAGACCTCCCAGCCCATCTCGGTGTGCGGGTGCCGCGTCTGGCGGACGCGCCGGGCCCGCTCCGGCGGGTCGGCCGGGTCCTCGACCACGACGGCGCGCGTGTAGTAGTTGACGCCGAAAAAGTCCGTCTCGGTCTGGATCTCGTCGAGGTCGGCGTCCGAGAATCCGGGCCACGAGGCGCCGAACACCTCGGGCAACCCCTCGGGATAGTGGCCGTGAACGATGGGGTCGAGGAAGATCCGGTTCATGTAGGCGTCGGCCCGGGCGGTCGCGGCGACGTCTTCGGCCTTGTCGGTCGCGGCCACCTTCGGCTCCAAGTTGACGGCGATGCCGACCTGTGGGGCGCCCTCGGCGCGGAGCGCGGCCGTCGCCCGGGCGTGGGCGAGCAGCTGGTGGTGGGCGGCGAGCGCGCCCTCGCGGAAGACCCGGTGGCCCGGTGCCAGCCCGCCGCGGACGTAGCCGCCGTCCATCGTCACCCAGGGCTCGTTGAGCGTGACCCAGCGCGAGACGCGGTCGCCCAGGCGCTGGTGGACCACGCGGGCGTAGTCGGCCAGCCAGTCGGCGATGTCGCGGTTGAGCCAGCCGCCGCGGTCGTCGAGGGCCGCCGGCAGGTCCCAGTGGTAGAGCGTCAGCACGGGCTCGATGTCGGCCTCGACGAGCCGGTCCACCAGGCGGTCGTAGAAGTCGAGGCCGGGCCCGTTGACGGCGCCGGTGCCGTCGGGGAGTACGCGGCCCCAGGCCACGCTGAAGCGGTAGGCCTGCAGGCCGAGGTCGGCCATCAGCGCGACGTCCTGGGGCATCCGGCGGTAGTGGTCGCAGGCGACGTCGCCGGTCTCGTTGCCGACCATCCGGCCGGGCGTGTCGGCAAAGCGCTGCCAGATGCTGGGGCCGGCGCCGTCGGCCAGGGGCGAGCCCTCGATCTGGAACGCGGACGTGGCGGCGCCCCACAGGAAGTCGTCGGGGAAGGGCATGGGAGGGGGGAGAGGGGGGAGACGTACCGCGCGAGACGCGGCAAGGTGCCCCGGCGTCCGGCCGGGCGGAGGGCACGCCGGTGGCCCCGCCGGCCGGCCGGCGCGTCGGCTATCTTGCCGCTCCCACCGTCCCGGGCTGACGTCCCCCCGTGCCCCCCCCCGAGACACCCGACGACTCCGCGCCGGACCCGACGAGGGACCCCGACGCCCGCCCTGCGCCCGTGGACGCCGGGGCCGCCGACGGACCGGTCGCTCCGCCGACCGCCGACGACCCGTCGCTCCCGGCCCACCTCGCCGAGCTCTGGCACCGGGTCCCCGCCGTCGCGCGGTGGGCCGTCGCCGGCGGGGTGGCGCTCCTGCTGGCGCTGGCCGTCGTGCCGCCGGTGATCGAGGCGACCGAGGGGCCGACCGAGGAGGAGATGCTGGCGCAGGCCGCCCGGGACCGCGCCCAGTGGGCCACCTTCCGCCGCCAGTCGCCCGTGCCGCTCGCGACGGACCCGGTCGCCGACGCGCTCGGGCCCGGCGACGCCGAGCGCCCCGACGACCGCTACGCCGACTACTACGTCCACGACGCCGACAGCGTCGCGTTCTCCGTCCTGGTCACGTCCGAGGCCTTCGCGCCCGACGTGGCGGTCCGCCTGCCGGACGGCCGGACGGTGGCCGCGTCGGACCTCCTCCAGACCGACTCGCGCGCCGAGGTCGACGGGCTCCAGGGGCCCGGCCGGTTCGAGGTCGTGGTCACGTCGCGCGACGTGCGGGCCACGGGCGCCTACGAGGTGGCCGTCCTGCCGGCCCGCCCGGCCGACTCGGTCTACGTCGACGGCCCCGCCCGGCTCGACGCCCTCGGCGACGGGCCCCGCCGGGCCGGCCGGTTCGAGCGGGTCTACGGGATCGCGACCGACACCGACCTGCCCGTCGTCGTCCGCGTCGTGTCGTCGGCGTTCCGGCCGCGGATCCAGCTGATCGGCCCGAACGGGCAGGTCCGCGACGCGTCGTGGTCGCTCGAGCGGGCGGCCCAGGGCGACAGCCTGTACGGCGTCGTGGCGCGGTTCCTGCCGGGCTGGGAGGCCCCGTACCGGCTGCTCGTCAGCTCGGAGGCGGCCGGGGCGACGGGCCCGTTCGCGCTCGACGCCCGGAGCGTCCCCGTCCGCCCCCTCGCCGTCGGCGAGACCGGCGAGCAGCGGACGCTGGGCGACGGGAGCTGGCTCCGCGACGGCCGCTACCTCGACACGTACCGCGTCCGGATCCCCGCCGACCGCCTGACGACCCTCCGCGTCGAGGCCGACTCGTTCCCGCCGGCCGTCCGGCTCTGGCGGGTCCAGCGCCAGGCCCGGGCCGAGGTCGCCGAGGCCCTCAACGCAGACGGCGCCACGGCCGCCGAGATCGAGAGGGAGCTCGACCCGGGCGAGTACTTCGTCGAGGTCACCTCCGGCGGCGACCCCGACGACGACGAGCAGGACGTGCCCGAGGGCCCGCTCGGGGGCGAGTACACGGTCACCGTCCTCGCCGAGCCGCTCGAGCCGCCCGAGCCGCCGCCGGGCTCCGACGGCCCGGTCCCGTCCGGCACGCGCGTGTTCGCGACCGAGGTCCGGCGGACCGGCGAGAGCGGCGGGAGCACGTTCGAGGTCGGCGTGACGAACGTGTCCATCTCATACCCCGGCACGAGCCAGACGCGCGTCCAGCTCAGCGTCACCGTCCGCTCGGTCGACTACGCCGGCAACTGGGCGCCGTGGGCGAGCTTCGCCCGCCAGGCCTACGTCGTCGACGACCGGGGCCGGCGGTACGAGGCCGCCGTCGGCGAGAGCACCAGCCCGTCGGGACCGACGGCCGAGCCCGGGACGGCCCGGCGCGGGACCGTCGTGTTCTACTACCCCGAGGCCGTCGGCCGGATCGAGCGCGTGGTCCTGGTCGCCTCCATCGGCGAGCGGACGCTGACGCTGCCGGTCCCGGTGCCGTGAGGCGCGGTCGGGGTAGAGAGCGTGGAGAGCGTGGAGAGCGTGGAGAGCGTGGAGAGCGTGGGCGGCGGTGTGCAAAGTTCCGTTGGGCGCCAAACCCTGCGATCTTCCGTCCCCTCCGTCCCCTCCGTCCCCTCCGTCCCCTCCGTCCCCTCCCACCCTGATGCTCGTCCTCGTTACTGGCGCCTCGCGCGGGATCGGCGCCGCCGTCGCCCAGGCGTTTGCCGCCCGCGGCGCCCGCCTTGCCCTGGTCGCCCGGGACACCGACGCGCTGGCCACCGTCGTCGCACAGTGCGCCGAAGCCGGTGGCGACGCCCGCGCGTTCCCCTGCGACGTGACCGACGACGCGGCCGTCGAGGCGATGGCCGACGCGGTACAGAAGTGGGCCGGCACGCCCGACGTGGTCGTCAACAACGCGGGTTTGTTCGAGCCGGGCGGCGTGCTCGAAACGTCGCCGGAGGCGTTCCGCCGCCAGCTCGACGTCAACGTGGTCAGCGCGTTCCTGGTCACGCGGGCGTTTCTGGGCGGGATGCTGGAGCGCGGCTCGGGCCGGGTGTTGATGATGGGGTCCGTCGCGTCGGTCCGCGGCTACCCCGGCGGGTCGGCGTACGGGGCGGCCAAGCACGCGCTGCTGGGGCTGGCGCGGGCCATCCGCGAGGAGACGAAGGGGACCGGCGTCTCGGTGACGACGTTGCTGCCCGGCGCCACGCGGACCGGCTCGTGGGACGGCACCGACCTCCCCGACGACCGCTTCATCCCGCCCCAAGACGTCGCCCGCGTTGCCGTCGAGGTGGCCACGCTGTCGGGGCGGACGGTCGTCGAGGAGGTGCTCTTGCGGCCGGATGCCGGCGACGTCTAAGGCTCGCTCCGCTCGCGGGGAATGAGCAGTGGGAACGGGGAACGGGCAGAGTTGAGGTTGCTGGGCGACGCGAGGCGATGAGGTCTTGCCCCTTGCCTCGGCACCGCGCGCGCGCCCGGGCGTTGAGCCGTCCCCATCTCCCGATCCCATGCCCGACGTCCGCCACGACTCCGACCAGAACCGCTTCGCCACCGACGTCGAGGGCGGCACGGCCGAGCTCGAGTACCAGCGCCGCGACGACGCCCTTGTGTTTGTCCACACGTTCGTGCCCGAGCCGTCGCGCGGGAAGGACGTCGGTGAGGCGCTGGTCGAGGCTGGGCTGGCGTACGCTCGCGAGAACGACCTGGGCGTCGTCGCCCAGTGCCCGTTCGTGGCCCACTACGTCGAGACGCACCCCGAGGCGCAGGACCTCGTCCGGTAGAGCCCGCGCCCCGCCTCCACGCTGGAGGCGGGGGCGGACCCCAGGGCGAGCGCACCCTCACCAGAACGAGTCGTCCTGAGCTTGTCGAAGGCATGCCCTGAGCGGAGCCGAAGGGGTCTCGGCGCGCTGAGGGCGACCGCGAGCCGTCCTGGTCGGCGTCGGGGTCCTTCGCGGCCGCCGACGGCCTCCGCTCAGGACGACTCTGTGGGGGGGTGGGAGTATGCGATAGCCCTGGGGCGGACCCGCTCTTGTCGTTACCGGACGACGGTGACCCGGGTGGTGCGAACGCCCGACGTCGTCACGGCGCGGACGACGTAGGCGCCGGCCGCGAGCCCGTCGAACCGGACCGCTCCGCCTGCCGACTCCGCCCGGCGGACGACGCGGCCCAGCGCGTCGACGACCTCGATCTTGAACCCGCCGGTCGTGCCGACGGGCGCGACCGTGACGGTCCCGGACGAGGGGTTCGGCCACGCGTGGAGCGCCGGCTGCACGGGGCTGTCCTCGACCGCCGTCCCGCCGAGCGACACCAGGCGGAGGCCGTCGACGACGACGAACGTGGGGCTCGCTGTGCCCGAGGCGTCGTCCGTCACGACGACGCTGTCGCCGGGCGCGAGCGTGAACTCGCCGATCCGGTTCCACACGCCCTCCGACGTCACCAGCGTCTGGTTGGCGCGGACCGTCTGGGCGGTGCCGCCGGAGTAGACCGTGAACGGCGTGTTGGTGGCCCGGTTGGGTGCCGGCGTCCACCACGCGTCGAGGGCGTAGTCGCCCGGCGCGATCCCGTCGAGGACGAAGACGGCCCGGTCGTCGCCCGTCCCGACCTCGTTGAGCCGCGACCGAGTGCCGCCGAAGAACGGGGCGTTGGCGCTCTCGATCCAGGACCCGGTCTCGCGGTAGCTCGCGTCGCCGGTGTCGAACGTCGTCTCGTCGCCCGCGCCGGGGCCGCCGGGCGTCCGGATCCGCAGGGCCGACGTAACGGACCGCGACGACGGCGCCAGGTCGACCCCGCCGACGCTCATCGCCGACGAGCCGCCGCCGTCGAGGTTGAGCGCCTCGACCGACCCGAGGTCGGCCATCAGCTGGGCCAGCGCCGGCAGCGTCAGGCCGTCCGACTCGCGGACGACGACGAGCAGCATCGTCTGGCTGGACGTGTAGCCGACGGCCGTCCGCGCCCGCGCCGACGTCGTGTCGACGCCGGAGCCGCCGAAGAAGACCTCCTCGGTCCACGTCAGCATGGGCCGGCCGTTCTGGACCAGGACGGGCCCGCCGCCGATGGCCGTCTCGACGTCCCACGGCGCGCCGCCGGCCGGGAAGTCGGCGTCGGGCCGGGGCTGGGGCACGCCGGGCGCGTTCGGGCTCGGCGTGGGGTACCGGTAGGTCACGCCGTCGACGTCGTAGACCCAGGCCACGTCGGCCCCGCGGTTGGCGTTGACGCCGACGGCGCTCCGGGTCGGGTAGAAGGTCTGGCCGTCCCGCGTCAGCGCGGCGATCTGGGGCACCCGCACGACGCCGTCGTCCAAGACCAGGCTGAACGTCTGGCCGCTGCTGAAGTAGCCGCCGTTGATGGCCGCGAGCACGCCGGCGTCGTCGGCGAACGAGGCGACGGTCTCGGATCCCTCGTCGGAGAGGACGGCCTCGAGGTCCCAGTCGTCGGCCGTCAGGTCGGCCCGGATGAGCGACGCGAACAAGGGCGTGCCGGCGCGCGTGACGTCGAACACGCGGACCGACGACGGCAGGCCCTCTTCGGCGTCGGGGCGGGGCGTGAGGGTGAGCGCCTGGGCCACCACCAGGGCGGGCAGGAGCGCGAGGCAGGCCGCGAGGCCGGGGCGGAGCAAGCGGGGCATGGGCGGGGTGGGAGCGTGAGCGCCTAACCTAGCACGCCGCTGGGCCGGGTCTCGAGCGCCGGGCCGGGGAGTCCCTGAGCGGCTCGGCGGCTCGGAACCGCAGGCGGCCCGAGGCGAACGCACTAGGCCCGGCCTCCGCCGCCATCGGCCGCATCCGCTGCGACCCTCCCCATGCCCGATCTCCCCGACCTCGGCGTCCCCCTCCGCTCCCGGACTGTCGCCGGCGCCGGCGTCCGGCTCCACGTCGTCGAGGCGGGGCCAGAAGACGGGCCGTTGGTGCTCCTGCTCCACGGGTTCCCCGAGTTCTGGCTCGGCTGGCGGGCGCAGATCCCGGCCCTGGCGGCGGCCGGCTTCCGCGTCTGGGCGCCCGACCAGCGCGGCTACAACCGCTCCGACGCCCCGCCCGACGTGGCCGCCTACACGCTCGACCGGCTGGTCGACGACGCCGTCGCCTTGCTCGACGCGGCCGGCGCGGACCGGGCCCGCGTCGTCGGCCACGACTGGGGCGCGGTCGTGGCGTGGGGACTCGCCGTCCGCGAGCCGGAGCGGGTCGAGCGGCTGGCGATCCTCAACGTGCCGCACCCGGTGGCCTTCCGGCGGTTCCTGCGGCGGCCGTCGGCCCAGTGGCTGCGGAGCTGGTACATCGGGTTCTTCCAACTCCCCGTGCTGCCGGAGGTCGCGCTCCGCCGGTGGGGAGCGGCCGGGCTCCGCGCGACCAGCGCGCCGGGGACGTTCTCCGACGCCGACCTCGCGCGCTACCGCCGGGCGTGGGCCCGGCCCGGCGCCGCACGCGGGATGCTGGCGTGGTACCGCGCCGCCGCCCGCCACGGCCTGGGCGACGGGGCCCTCGACCCGACCGTCCGCCCCCCGACGCTGATCCTGTGGGGCGACGCCGACGCCGCCCTCGACGCCCGCCTGGCCGACCGCTCGCTCGCGCTCTGCGCCGACGGCCGGCTGCGGCGGTTCCCCGGCGTCTCGCACTGGGTCCAGCACGAGGCGGCCAACGCGGTCAACGCCGAGTTGCTGGCGTTCCTGGGCGCGCCGCGCGCCGAGGCCACCGACGCCCGCCCGTAAGGGCGTATCGTAACACGCCCCGCAACGCGGGTCAGGGCATCACGCGGACCGACAAGTGCGACGGGTGCTCCGGCGACAGCATCACGCGGTGCGTGGCCGTCTGGAAGTCGGCCTCGGTCGCCTGGTGGATGGGCATGAACCGCTGCGGGTTGCGGTCGACCATCGGGAACCACGAGCTCTGGACCTGGACCATCATCCGGTGGCCGCGGCGGAACGTGTGGGCCACGTCCTGCATGTCGAAGCTCACCTCGGCCACCTCGCCGGGCACGAACGGGATCGGGTTCGAGAAGTCGTCCCGGAACTTGCCCCGCATCACTTCCCCCCGCACGAGCTGCTGGAAGCCGCCCATCGGGACCGAGCAGTCGCCGTCGGGCAGCTCGCACGCGGCGTCGCCGGGGTAGACGTCGATGAGCTTGACCACAAAGTCGGCGTCCGTCCCCGTCGTGGTGACGAACAGCGTTGCGCCCAGGTCGCCGGCGAACGTCACGTCGTCCTCCAGGACGGGCGACTCGAAGACGAGCACGTCGGGCCGGGTGCTGGCGAAGCGCTGGTCCTCGACGACGTAGCGGTCGTCGCGGCGGATGACGATCTGGGGCGTGTGCGGAACGGGCTTGAACGGGTCCGAGACGTACTCGGCCCAGCCGGGCTCGGTCGGCGCGTCGAAGCCGAGCCCGCCGCCGGGCTGGAGGAACAAGCTCTGCTCGCGCGAGGCGCGGGGCGGCCACGCGTCGAAAAAGCGCCATTGGTCGGCGCCGGTCACGAAGACGGACGCCTCGTGGAGGTCTGGGTCGCCGTCGCCCTTGAGGAAGGCGTCGAAGAATCGGGCCTCCAGGTTCTCGCGGTAGAAGACGGTCGTCTGCTGGCCGAACCACAGGTCGCCGTAGCGGTCGCCGTCGCCGCGGGCCCAGCCGCCGTGCCACCACGGGCCCATCACCAAGAACGACGGCGTGGCGTTGTGGTCCTCGACGGCGTGGTACGTCTTGAGCGGGCCGTACAGATCCTGGGCGTCGAACCAGCCGCCGGTCACCAACACGGCCGGGCCCACGTCGCGCAAGTGGGGGAGCGGCGTCCGCGCCTGCCAGTAGGCGTCGTAGGTGTCGTGGGTCAGGATCTCCTGCCACAGGTCGTTCTCGCCGTCGAAGAACCGCTCGTTGACGGTCGCGAGGGGCCCGAGCCCGAGGTACCAGTCGTAGCCGTCGGGCGTGCCGTAGTCGCTGTAGCTCGGCGCCCGATCCGTCGTCGGCTCGGGGCGGGGGGCGCCGTACGACGAGACGAAGCTGAACGTGGCCTGGAGCTGGAGCGCCCCGTTGTGGCGGCGGTCGTCGCCGATCCACCAGTCGGTCACCGGCGCCTGCGGCGAGACGGCCCGGACGGCCGGGTGCGCGTCGATGAGCGCGTGCGTCGCGTAGAAGCCGGGCGCCGAGATCCCCCACACGCCGACGCGGCCGTTGTTCGGCGTGTTCTCCAAAAGCCACGCGACCGTGTCGTAGGTGTCCGTGCTCTCGTCGATGTCGCCCCGCCCCTTGTCCGGGTTGTGGGGGCGGACGGCCACGAACTCGCCTTCCGACATCATCTTCCCGCGGACGTCCTGGTACGCGAACACGTAGCCGTCGCGCATCAGCCGCTCCGACGGCCCCAGGCTCGACTTGACCTCGTCCGCCCCGTACGGGCCGACGCCGTAGGGCGTCCGCTGGAGCAGGATCGGGTGCTCGCCCGTCGCGTCCTTGGGCGTGTAGACGACGGTGAACAGACCGACGCCGTCGCGCATCGGGACCAAGTGCTCGGTCTTGGTGTAGTGCTGGCGGACCCAGTCGTCGGCCGGCTGGGCGTGGGCGGCGGTCGTGAGCACGAGCAGGAGGGCGGCGAGGCGGCGGGCCGTCGGCATGGAGCGGGCGGGGGAGGGCCGCGCGATACGCGGCGTCGCTCGGTTCCGTTTCTGATCCGCCGGGTCAGCCCTCGGGGTCGGGGAGCTGGCGGAGGTGCCACGCGACGACGAGCCCAAAGGCGGCGCCCGCGCCGCCGAGCGTCGCGGCGGTCGCGAGCATCTGCGCGAGGGGCGGCGTGCGGAGCGTGGCGGCGACGGCCGCGAGCGCCAGCCCCGCGCCTCCCCAGACTGCGGCCTGGACCGCGTACTCGTGAGCGGTGTAGCCTCGGCCCGCCGCGCGGTGGGCCGGCAGGATGGCCTTGAGCCGGTCCCAATCCCAGACCAGCAGCCACAGGCAGGCCAGCGCCATCAGGACCGTGATCACCCAGGTGCCGGTGAACCCGACCGCGATCGTGATGACCATGATGTTCAGGATGATCGGGAAGTAGACCACCGCTCCCAGCGTGGCCGTCCTCGGCCACAGCAACAGGAGCCCGGCGACCACCTGGGCCACGCCCACGAACACGTAGAAGCCCTGGGCCTGGAAGAACACCTCGAAAAAGGCCCCGACCGGATCCGTCGTCGGCAGGCTCGTGAAGCGGTGGCCGAGCGCCTTGGTGCTGCCTGGGATCACGAACCCGACCGCCAGCAGCACGCGCGTCAGGGCCGTAAACCGTTGGAGCAGGCGCGAGCGGACGAGCCGGGCGTGGAGGCGGTCGAGGGAGCGCATGGCGGCGGGGCGGGGTCGAGGCGCTACGCGAGAGGCTCCGGCCGGTTACGAGCGGGGGGGGGCGGCCGGCGCGCCGCGAGGGCGGGTGGCTCCCGGCGTGCCCGACGATCTCCCCGCCGCGCGCTCGCGACGGCCACCCGTCGGCGGGCCCGACGGGGGACGCGGTCCGCCGCCACGCCTAGATTGGGGGCTCCATGCCGAACCGATGGACCTCTCAAGCCTTCGCAGGCGCCCTCGCCCTCGCCGGGGCCGCCGCAGTCGTGGGGGGCGTGGCCGTCGGGTTTAGGTCGGTCTTCGGCGATGGCGAGGCGTGGGGGGCCGCCCTCGGGCTCGTCGCGCTCGGCGTCGGGGTCCAGGTGGCCGCCGTCGTGCTCAGCGTCGTCGGGGCGAGGGGCCGGGGCCGGCCCATAGTCGCGATGGTCTACGGCGGCCTCGCCCTAGGCGTCGTCGGGCTGTACGTCCTGGCGCAGGTCCAGACGCACCTGCACTACCGGGCCAACCCGGGGACCGCGAGCCTCAACCCGACCGAGGACGGGACGGGGGTCGAGGTGGAGTCGATCGTCGGGCGGCGGAGGGTCCGCTACGACCGGTGCCCCGGCGGGGACCCCGACGCGCTCAGCACCGGGTTCGACGCGCAGGACGGCTACCTCGACGTCTCACGGGGCTCGGGGCGCCCATACATGCGGATCTACACGGAGCAAGCTGCCGAAGCGTGCCTGGTCGACGGCTCACCGGTCGGTGCCGATCCGCTCCCGGGCACCCCGTTTCGGGACGGGATACCCATGGGCAACCGTCCCTGACCTCGGCCGACGTCGGGGCCGCCAGTAGATTCCGGCATGTCCGACGACCTCTTCGCCGCCGCCGCGACGGCCCGCCAGCGCCGGAACGCCCCGCTCGCTGACCGGATGCGGCCGCGCACGCTCGACGAGTACGTCGGCCAAGGCCACGTGCTCGCGCCGGGCGCGCTGCTCCGCCGCGCCATCGTCGCCGACCGCGTGACGTCGCTCATCCTGTTCGGCCCGCCCGGGACCGGCAAGACGACGCTCGCGCGGATCATCGCGGGCACGACGCGGAAGCACTTCGCCAGCCTCAACGCCGTGCTCGCCGGCGTCAAGGACATTCGGGACCAGATCGGCGCGGCCCAGGAGCGGCTGCGACTCCACGGCCAGGGCACCATCCTGTTCGTCGACGAGGTCCACCGGTTTAACAAGGCCCAGCAGGACGCGCTGCTGCCCCACGTCGAGAACGGGACGGTCACGTTCGTCGGGGCCACGACCGAGAACCCGTTTTTTGAAGTCAACAAGGCGCTGGTCTCCCGCAGCCGGATCTTCGAGCTGCGGACGCTGGCGGAGGGCGACCTGCGCGCCGTCGTGGCCCAGACGCTGGCGGACGGCGAGCGCGGCTACGGCGCCCTCGACGTGGCCCTCGACGACGACGCGCTCGACCACCTGGTGAGCACCGCCAACGGCGACGCGCGGAGCCTGCTCAACGCGCTCGAGCTGGCCGTCGAGACGACCGACCCGGACGAGGACGGCCAGGTCCGCGTGACGCTGGCCGTGGCCGAGGACTCGATCCAGCAGCGGGCCGTCTTGTACGACAAGGACGGCGACGCCCACTACGACACCGTCTCGGCCTTCATCAAGTCGATGCGCGGCTCGGACCCCGACGCGGCGCTGTACTGGATGGCCCGGATGATCTACGCCGGCGAGGACCCGCGCTTCGTGCTCCGCCGGATGCTGATCTTCGCGTGCGAGGACGTCGGCCTGGCCGACCCGAACGCGGTCCGCCAGGCCGTGGCGTGTATGGAGGCGTTCGAGTTCGTCGGGATGCCGGAGGGCCGGTTCATGCTGGGCCAGCTGTGCGTCTACCTCGCGACGGCGCCCAAGTCGAACTCGGGCTTCGCGTTCTTCAGCGCCCTCGAGCACGTGGCGAACGAGCGGACGGAGGACCCGCCGAACGCGCTCAAGGACGGCTCGCGCGACAAGAAGGGGTTGGGCCACGGGGTCGGCTACAAGTACCCCCACGCCTACCGCGACCACTACGTCCCGGAGCAGTACCTCCCGGGCGGGATGCAGGGGACGTACTTCTACGAGCCGTCGGACCAAGGCTACGAGGCCCGGCTGGCGGCGCGGCTGGAGCAGCTCCGCGAGCGCGACGGCGAGGCGTCGATCGAGAAGCGCGCCCAGCGCTACGCCGACGACGCCGGCGGGGGGTGATTCCGGTGGGCAACGCCCGCGTCTGTGCGGGGGAGAGCGACGATGATTGTCGTACCGCGAGTCGGTGAGGCCCGTCGAGGCATTCGGGCGGTAGCGGCGTTGCATGCAACGCCGCTACGGGGGCCCGTCCGTGTCCGGGGGCCCGTCCGTGTCCGGGGGCCCGTCCGTGTCCGGGGGCCCGTCCGTGTCCGGGGGCCCGTCCGTGTCCGGGAGACGGTCGGTCGTGCGGTCCGGTCCGGCGCCGTTGCTGCGACCCGCTGCGGGGAGCCCGTCGTGTCCGGGGCTCCGTCCGCGCCGGGCGGTCCCGCTCCCGTGTCCGGGGCCCGTCGGTCCGGGGGCCCGTCGGTCCGGGGCCCGTCCGTGTCCGGGAGACGGTCGGTCGTGCGGTCCGGTCCGTTCGCGGGGCCGACCGTTGCGGGGAGCCCGCGTGTCGTAGGCTCCTGGGTGACCGGCCGATACGACCGTTTCAAAACTCACCGCCGGTCCCGCCGGCTGGCGGGGTACGACTACACGTCGGCCGGGTGGTACTTCGTGACGATCTGCACCGACGGGCGGCGGTGCCTGTTCGGCGAGGTCCGGGGCGGCGTAATGGGGCTGAACGTCGAGGGGTGCCTGGCCCACGCCTGTTGGGAGGCGATCCCGGACCACGTCTCGCCAGGGTGACGCTGGACGCCTTCGTCGTGATGCCGAACCACGTCCACGGCCTGGTCGGACTGGCGCCGGCGACCAACGCTGGGGCGACCGTCGCCCGGCCGTCCTCGGGCATCTCGCCCGTCGTCGGCTCGCTGGCGGTCGCCATCCGGTCGTACAAGGCGGCTGTGACGAGAGCCGCTCGGGCGAGCGCGCCCGGCTTCGCGTGGCAACGGCGGTTCCACGACCACGTCGTCCGTGACGAGGCCGACCTCCGGCGGATCCGGGCGTACATCGAGCACAACCCGGCTGTGTGGGACCGGGACCGACACCGGACCGCTGGACCCGAGCGGCCTCTACGCGCCCGCTGAGCGAGTGTGGAACGGCAATGGTTGTTGGACCGTGCATCGGGCCACACACACCTTCTGCCTCATGTCCATGGTCTCCCGCCGCTCCGCCCTCCAGGGGCTCGGCGCCCTCGGCCTCGGCTCGCTCCTGCCCGCGACCGCCGCCGCCACGCCCGCCCGCCGCGACCACCACACGATCTCCGCCCGCACGTTCCCGGTCGGCGACGCGATGGTGACCGTCATTCGCGACACCGGGTTCGCGCTCCCGCTCTCGGCGCTCGGCACCAACGTCGAGCCGGCCCGCGTCGTGGCCACGCTGGAGGAGTACGGGTTGCCGACCGAGAACGTGCCGACCGACGTCAGCCAGCTCGTGATCGAGCAGGGCGGCGTGCGGACGCTCGTCGACACGGGCACGGGCCAGGGCGAGCTGGTCTCGACGATGGCCGCGCTCGGGATGGCGCCGGACTCCGTCGACCGCGTCGTGATCTCGCACTTCCACGGCGACCACGTCGGCGGTGTCTCGATGGACGGGGCCCCGACGTTCCCGTCCGCGAGCGTCCACTTCCCGGCGGCCGAGCTGGCGTTCCTGGAGTCGGCACCGGCCGGCAACGAGAACGTCGAGGCGGCGCTGGCGAAGCTGGCGCCCGTCCGCGACCGGCTCCAGACCTACGGCAACGGCGACGAGCTGATGCCGGGGCTGACGGCCGTCGCCGCCTACGGTCACACGCCGGGCCACCACGCGTTCCGGCTCGCGTCGGGCGACGCCCGGCTGATGATCGCGAGCGACGCCGTGGCCCACCCGGTCGTCTTTTTCCGCCACCCGACGTGGCTGTTCGGGTTCGACATGGACGGCGACGCGACGGTCCGCACCCGGCGCCGGCTGCTGAGCCAGGCGGCCCAGGAGCGGACGCCGCTGTTCGCGAGCCACATGCCGTTCCCGGGCGTCGGCCGCGTCTCGGTCGACGGCGTCGGGTTCCGGTTCACGCCCGTCCCGATGCTGTAAGGGGGGAGAGGGGTGGAGCGGGCCTCTTCGCCCCTGCCGCCCCCTCCGCCGTCGAGGCGCCCGGCGCCGGACGTCAGTGGCCGGTGTGGCCTCCGTGGTCCATGCCGCCGTGGCCCGGGTCGCTGCGGTCGGCGTGGCCGTAGTGGGCGTTCCAGACGTCGGCCGGGTCGTCGGCGAAGGCGTTGACGTGGGCCATCCAGCCGAAGACGGTCGGCAGGAATCGTCCGCCGAGTTGGTCGCAGGCGGCCTCGGTCGCGGTCGGGCTGCCGGGGCCGAACGCGGGCGTCCCGTCGGGCAGGCGTCGGGCCCAGGCGTCCTCGTCCCAGAGCGGGCGCGGGACGCACACGTTCTGGTGGAGGTGCCACTGGGTCACCGAGAGCGGGACGCGGGCGTCGAGCTCGTCGAGGTCGGCCGAGACCGGCGCCGTGACCATGGCCCCGAGCAGGCGGAGCCCATCGCCGTCGCGCTCGTACAAGAGCGAGCCCGGCCGCGAGTAGTCGACGCCGTCCTGCTCGTCGATCCGGGAGTTGACGTAGTGGATCACCTGGAGCTCCGGGCCGGGGTTCGGCGGGAACGAGCGGTAGCCGGCGGCTCGGGCAGCGGCCACGTCGTGGAACGGGCGGAGGGCTTGGCGGGCCTCGCGCAGGATCCGCTCGGCGTGCTCGCGGTCGCCAGGCTCGGCCCGGGTCTGCCGCGTCATCAACGTCTGGGGGTCGCCGGGCATGGACGCGGCGCCGGAGCGGGCGCGGACCTCGGAGGCGTCGGCCGAGATGGCGCCGGCCACGGCGTCGTCGACGATCGAGGCGCAGCCGGGGAGCGTGAGGGCGGACAGCCCGAGAGCGGACAGCGCGAGGGCGGCGAGGAGGAGGGGGCGCTTCATCGGTGGTGGGGGCGTGCGGCCTCCCCCCGACGGCCGGCGCCCGCCCGCGGTTACACCGCCTCGTGGTACGTGGCCTCGAGCGCCGCGATGCCGTCGGGGTCGCCCAGGATGGTGAGCCGGTCGCCGGCGCGCAGGACCGTGCCCCCGCTCGGGACGGCGACGGTCCCGTTCCGGTGGACGAGCGCGACGAGCACGCTGCGCGGCAGGGCCACGTCCTTGAGCGCCCGGCCGACGAGCGGCGCCGTCGGCCCGGTCCCGGTGACGGCGAGCGACAGGAGCCGGTCGTTGTGCAGGAGCACCTCCTTGAGGTCCTGCTCGGTCTCGGCGTCGCGCCAGTGGTCGAGGAACGGCGACTCGTCGATCCGGCTCGCCAGGCTCGCCAGCGTCCTCAGGTGGCGGCCGGGCGGCTGGACCGGGCTCAGCAGGAAGAACACGGCGTGGACGTCGCGGTCGGCGTCGGGCCGGTAGTCGCCCGTCGTGTCGACGCGGACGTGCAGGCCGGACCGGGAGCGGACGATGACGAGCTCGGGCCGGTCGACCTCGGGCAGGCGGAGGTGGGGCAGGGCCACGCCCCGGGAGACCGGCGTGGCCCCGGTCCGCGAGCCGTCGAGGAACGCCGTCGCGATCCGCTCGGCGGGGAGCCCGGCCCGCTCGGCGAGCCGCTCGGCCGCCTGGTGGGCGATGGCCTCGAACGTCGCGTCGGCGTCGACGTCGAGGACCGTGGCCCGGGTGACCAGGTGCTCGAACGGCGTCTCGTCCCGGAGCCCCTTGTCCTTCAGGATGATCCGGAGCTCGGAGTCGAGCCCCTCGTAGCGCGACCGCCCCAGCCGCTCGAACAGGTGGTACACGGCGCCGGCCCGCTCGACGCGCGGGCTGTCCTTGACGTACCACACGTACCACGCCACGCCGCCGGCGATCATCAGCACCGACAGGCCGATGGCGAACCCGCCGAGCTGAGCGATCAAGACGACCGGCGTCACGATGCCGACGATCTGGACCCACGGGTACCACGGGCTCCGGTAGCCCGGGAGGTAGCTCGGGATCCGGCTCTCGCGCATCACGACCACGGCCACGTTCAAGAGCCCGAACAGCAGCAGCTGGAACGCGCTCGCCAGCTTGGCGATGGCCTCCACGTCGAGCGCCACGATCACGAACACCATCAGGACCGAGGTGACCACGATGGCCGTCGTCGGCGTGCCGAACCGGCCCAGGACGCCGAGCCGGTCGGTCACGAGCCCGTCGCGGGCCATCGCGAGCGGGTACCGGCTCGCCGACAGGATGCCGGCGTTGCCGGTCGAGGCGAACGCGGCGATGGCCGCGGCCACGATGAGCCCCAGCCCCCACGGCTCGGGCAGCCAGGTGAAGAACTTCTCGGCCGCCGTCGCGACCGGCGTCAGGTCACTCCGCAGCTCGGACGGGTCCAGCACCGCGATCATGATGAACACGCCGACGCAGTAGA
Source organism: uncultured Bacteroidota bacterium (assembly GCA_963848075.1). Classification (GTDB taxonomy): domain Bacteria; phylum Bacteroidota; class Rhodothermia; order Rhodothermales; family Rubricoccaceae; genus Rubrivirga. The sequence goes on along the minus strand of CAWKCB010000003.1, from coordinate 74,302 downwards.
CCGCCGTCGCCGTGGCGAGCGACAGGAACATGCCGAGCGGCAAGTTCCGGTCCGGGTTCTGGACCTCCTCCGCGACCGACGCCACCTTCGTCAGCCCGGCGTACGACACGAACACCAAGCCGACCGTCGCCAAGAGCCCTTCGGTCCCGAACGGCAGGAACGGCGTGAACTGGCGCTCCAGGTTGACGGCGCCCAGCTGGGCCACCTCCTGGAGCCCCTGGACCACGAAGAACGCCAGCACGCCCAGCAGGACCGTCACGAGGATGCGCTGGAGCCCGCTCGTCTCCTTCGCCCCGACCACGTTGAGCACGCCGAACGCGACCGTCAGCGCGACCGCCAGCGGCTTGACGGGGACGTCGACGAAGAACACGAGGTACGCCCCCATCCCGACGAGTGCGAACGCGCTCTTGAGCACCAGCGCCAGCCACGTCCCGATCCCGCCGACGGTCCCGGCCAGCGGCCCCAGGCTCCGGTCGAGGAAGTAGTACGCCCCGCCCGCCTTCGGCATGGCCGTCGACAGCTCGGCGGCGCTGAACAGGGCCGGCAGGATGAACACGCCGGCCAGGAAGTACGCCAGCACGGTCGCCGGGCCGGCCTGGGCCGTCGCGAGCCCGGGCAGCAGGAAGAACCCGGAGCTGAACATGGCCCCCGTGCTGATGGCGTAGACGTCGAACAGCGTGAGCTCTTTCTTGAGGCGCGGGGCCTCGCTGGGGCGGGAGGGGGACACGTCGTCGGGCACAGGGGAGGGGGGAGGGCACGCCATAGATACCCACGGGGCTCGGCCGGGGGACCTATCCTCCGCCGGAACCGGCCGCCGCGTCGGTTCGTGGGCTCGTCTTTTCGGGCCGTCCGCCCGTTTCCTCCCGCCACGCCTCCGGTATGCGACGCTTCGCTACGCTCGTCCTGTCCCTCCTCGTCCTCGCGCCGGCTGCGGTTTCGCAGTCGGTCTCGCCGGACGTGAGTGCCCGCTTCTCGGAGCCCGCTCCTGCTGCGACCCGCCAGCTCGTCGCGGACACGCTCTACAACCAGCTCGACCGTGGCGGCGCCGGAACCGGTTTCGCACTCTCGAACGATTTCGCGTCGGACTTGAACGTCGGGTTCGACAGCTACATGGCCGACGACTTTACGGTCCCGGCTGGCGAGACGTGGCGGATTGGCGAGATCACGATAGCCGGGTTCTACTCTGTTGCCGACGAGGGGTCGTTCAACCAAAACGAGACGTTCAAGGTCATCATCTGGGACGACGACTCCGGCGAGCCGGGCAACGAGGTCTTCCGCGCCGACGCCGTCGAGCCCGCGAACAACCCTGCCGGTGACCTCACGCTCGGCCTGATCGACTTCGTGTTCGACGACCCCGAGGACGAGTCCGACGCCCCTGTCACGCTAGGCGAGGGCACTTACTGGCTGACCATCCAGGCGAACACGGACTTCGGCGCGCAGGACGGAACCCTGTTCTTGTGGGCCGCGACGAACACCGACCGGTCGGCGCTCGGCTCACTCTTTCATGCGTGGAACTACGGGGAGGGCGGCGAATTCGAAGTCGGCCCGTGCTCTCAGGGGTGGGCACCGTATTCGGCCGAGTGCAACTTCGACATCGACGGCAACGCAGTGCCTGACGACGGCACGAATGGCAACCTAACGTTCGCCTTGATCGCTGCTGAGGATGGAGAGCCCGACGCCATCGCCGACGCTCGGGCGGCCGGCGACGGCGTCACGGTCACCGTCGAGGGCGTCGTCACACGGTCCGAGGGCGCGTTCACCTACCTCCAGGACGAGACGGGCGGCCTGGTGATCCGCCAGACGTCGGGTGCCTTTTTTGACCAGGTCACGGCCAACACAATCCGGACCGGCTCGGTCGTCCGCGTGACCGGGACGCTGTCCCAGTTCAACAACCTCCTGCAGATCAACGAGGGGGCCCTCGCCAGCTACGAGGTGACCGGCCAGACCGACGTGCCCGAACCGCAGGAGGTCACGCTCGCCGAGATCGCCGCCAACGGCGAGGCCTACGAGGGCGAGCTCGTCACCGTCGCCGACGTCACGTTCGCCGGCCTCGACCAGACGACCGGCCAGTTCGCCGCGGCCACCACGTACCAAGTCACCGACCCGTCGGACGCCTCGAACGCCGTCGTCGTCCGCGTGCCCAACGCTGGCGACACCACCATCGACGGGACCGACTTCCTGGGCAACCCGGCGACGGTGACCGGCGTCGTCGGCCAGTTTTCGTCGGGCGCGGCGGACGCGGGCTACCAGATCCTGCTGCTCCAGGTCGGCGACGTGCTGTCGGCGAACGTGGCCGTCGGCGAGGGCCCCGAGGGCGCGCTCGGGCTGGGCGCGCTCGCCCCCAACCCGTCGGCGGCGACGGCCGAGCTCGCGGTCTCTCTGGCGACGGCGGGCCCGGCCGTGCTCGCCGTGTTCGACGTGCTCGGCCGCGAGGTCGCCCGCGTGCTCGACGGCCCGCTCGCGGCGGGCGACCATACCGTCCGCGTCGACGTGTCGGCGCTGCCGGCCGGGACCTACCTCGCCCGGCTGACGGCGGGCGGCGCCACGGTGGCCCGCCCGTTCACGGTCGCTCGGTAGCCGTCGCGCGGTAACCGGCGAGCCTTCTCCCCACTCGCCTTGGCCACAGCCGGAGCGGCGACCTCCGCCGTTCCGGCCGCGTGGGCGGGGCGGGCAACGTGGACGCCCTCGCCAGGACGGCGCCGAGCTGCCCGTGGTTGCCCTGGCTGTCCCCGAGCCGGGCGTCGCCAGGGGGGAGAAACACGACGTCCGCCGACGTGGCCGGGCGGTACCATCCGTCATGCAGATCGAACCCGCCCGCCTCGACGAGTTCGCCGCCGCCGTCCGGCCCCGGATCGCGGGCGACCTCCGCCTGGACGCCCTCTCGGCGGCGCTCTACGCCACCGACGCCTCGCTCTACCGCGAGCCCCCGCTGGGCGTCTTGGTCCCTCGGCACGTCGACGACGTGCAGGCGGCGATCGAGGAGGGCGCCCGGTTCGGCGTGCCCGTCGTCGCGCGCGGGTCGGGGTCGAGCCTGGCCGGCTCAGCCGTCTCCGGCGGGCTCGTCGTCGACACGACGAAGCACTTGCGCCAGATCGTCGCCGTCGATGCGGAGGCGCGGACGGCGACGGTCCAGCCGGGCGTCGTCCTGGACGACCTCAACCGGGCCGCCGCCGTGCACGGGCTGACGTTCGGGCCGGACCCCGCGTCGTCGAACCGGGCCACGCTCGGCGGGATGCTGGGCACGAACGCGACCGGGACGCACTCCATCCAGTACGGCTCGGTCGTCGACTGGGTCGAGGCCGCCGACGTACTGCTGGCGGACGGGACGCCGGCCACGTTCGGGCCGCTCGACGCGGCCAGCTGGACCGCTCGGACGCAGGCGGGCGGGACCGAGGGCGAGGTCGTCCGCCGGGTCGACGCGCTGCTCCGGGTCCACGAGCACGCCATCCGCCAGGACACGCCGCGGTGGTGGCGCCGCGCCGGCGGCTACCGGCTCGAGCGGATGATGGAGGCGCCCGAGGTCGACCGCGGGCCGGGCCGGCCGTGGGATGGCACGCGCAACCTCGCCCACTTGCTCGCGGGGTCGGAGGGGACGCTGGCGTTTGCGACCGAGATCACCGTCGGGCTGACCGAGCGGCCGCCGCACGCGGCGCTGGGCGTCGTCCACTTCCCCTCGCGGGCGTCGGCGCTGGAGGCCGTGGCCGGGATTATGGAGACGGGCCCGACGGCCGTCGAGCTGTTCGACCGGATCGCGCTCGAGCGGGCGCTCGACGTGACCGAGTACGCGCCCAAGCTCCACTTCGTCCAGCGCGGGACGCACGGCGAGCTGCCGGCGGCGCTCTTGATCGTCGAGTACAGCGGCGAGTCGCTGTTGGAGTGTCGCGACGGGCTGGCGGGGCTGCGGCGCCACCTCGGGCCGGGCGCCGTCATCACGGACCTCGAAGAGGAAAAGCGAATGGCCGACGTGTACGCGGTCCGCAAGGTGGGCCTGGGGCTGGCGATGAGCGCGCGGCTGCCGGTCCAGGCCGCCGCCATCATCGAGGACGCGGCGGTGCCCGTCGAGCACCTGCCGGCCTACATCCGCGAGCTCGAAGGGGTGCTGGCCGAGTGGGACGTCGACGCGGTCGCCTACGCGCACGCGAGCGCCGGCTGCTTGCACGTCCGCCCGTTCTTGGACTTGCGGGAGCCCCGCCAGGTCGAGGCACTGGAGGCCGTCGCCCGGGGCTCGGCGCGGTTGGCCCGGAAGTACGGCGGCGTCATCGCGAGCGAGCACGGCGACGGTCGGGCGCGGGGGGCGCTCGCGGAGGACTTTTACACGCCGGCGCTCTACGCGGCCTATCAAGCCACCAAGCGCGCGTTCGACCCGCACGGCCGCCTCAACCCGGGCAAGATCGTCGACGTCCCGCCGCTCACCGAGGCGCTGCGGATGGGGCCCGACTACCGCTCGCGCTCGGTCGCCACGGCGCTCACGTTCCCCGACGCCCGGGGCCGCGACGTCGGGTTCGCCGAGGCCGTCGAGGCGTGCAACGGGTCGGCCGTCTGCCGCAAGACCGACGTCGGCACGATGTGCCCGCCGTTCATGGCGACGCGCGAGGAGAAGGACTCGACGCGCGGCCGGGGCAACGCGCTGCGCGAGGCGCTGTCCGGCGGGCTCCCGTCGCTGACCGGGCCCGAGGTGGCCGAAGCGCTCGACCTGTGCGTCTCGTGCAAGGCGTGCAAGGCCGAGTGCCCGGCGTCGGTCGACATGGCGGCGCTCAAGACGGTGTGGCTGGAACAGACGTACAAGGAGAAGGGGCCGTCGGCGCGGGCGCGCTTGTTTGCCCACCTGCCGGCCGTGGCCCGGCGCGTCGCGGGTCCGCTGGCGGCCGTCGCCAACCGCGTCAACGCGTTGCCGCCGGCGCGGGCGGCGCTGGCTCGTCTCGGCATCGCGCGTGAGCGGGCGCTACCGCCGTTCGCCACCCGGCCATTCAAGTCGTCCGAGGCGGGCCGCCCGGCGACCGACCCCGACGCGCCCCGCGTCGCCCTCTACGTCGACACGTTCGGGCGCTTCCAGGAGCCGTCGATCCCGCGCGCGGCGCTCCGGGTGTTGCAGGCCGCCGGCGCCTCGGTCGAAGTCCCGGAGTACCGCTGCTGCGGGCGGACGTACCTGTCGAAGGGGTTCGTGCCCCACGCCGAGCGGCTGGCCCGCCGGCTGGTCGACGCATACGCGCCGCTGGCGCGCGCCGGCGTCATGATCGTCGGGCTCGAGCCGTCGTGCATCCTGACGCTGCGCGACGAGGTGCCCCGCCTGGTCCCGGGGGAGGACGCCCAGGCCGTGGCCGCCGCCGCGGTCACCTTCGAGGAGTGGTGCGACGCCCACGCCGACCGCCTGGCCGCGCTCGACTGGCGGACGCCCGCCGGGTCGTCCGACACGGCCCTCGTCCACGGCCACTGCCACCAGAAGGCGCTGTCGCGGATGTCGGCCAGCTGGGGCTGCCTGGGCGCGGCCGGGCTGTCGGTGGCCGAGACCGACGCCGGCTGCTGTGGCGTCGCCGGCTCGTTCGGCTACGAGGCCGAGCACTACGACGTGTCGATCGCCATCGCCGAGGACCGGCTGGCGCCGTCCGTCCGCGCGAACCCCGGAGCCGTCGTCGTCGCGGCGGGGACGAGTTGCCGCGAGCAGATCGAGCACACGACGGGGCGGACCGCGCTCCACCCGGCCGAGGTGCTGGCGTCGCGGCTGGGTTAGGTCAGAATGAGGACGGCGGTCTGCGATCCCATCAGCGCCTGGATCGTCTCGGTGTTCTCGCGTAGGAGTTGCTCAATCTCGTTTGTCGAGCAGTTGCCCCGTCGAACCCAGACGAGGTGGGGCGGTGGCCCTCGCAGCACCGCGAGGTCGTTGAAGTCCGAGTCCTTCGCGACGATCACGAGGTCGCGTTCCTTCACGAAGCTCCAGACGTCCTCATCCGAGGCATGCGCTAGCTCGACCTGAGAGACGGCGACGGACTCAGGGAAGACGTCCGCCAGTCGGTCGATGAGGCGCCAGGAAAGGTTGTGGTCGAGGAGAAGCAAAGTGGATCGTCTGGCGAGACCCAGAGATCATGGCTCCCAGTTCTCTGTCCAAGAAACAGGTGGACCTTGGTGGAACGCCGACCCCGAGACTCCGTCGGTTTTTCTCCGGTCATGCGGCCACCGAGCGCCGTTCGCGGTCCGCTGCGAACTGGAGCGCCGCCAGCAGATCCTCCCGTTCCAGGTCTGGGAAGTCTGCCAAGACCTCGTCTGGCGTCATCCCGGAGCCGAGGTACTCCAGCACGTCGTAGACCGTGATCCGCAGGCCGCGAATGCACGGCTTCCCACCGCGTTTGCCGGGTTCGAGGGTGATGCGGTCACGGTAGTCGGTCATGGCGTCTGGGGCTGACGGAACGATACGCCAGCGCTTCGTCTCGGTGCCGAGACAGTTCTGGGGCGGACCGCTCTCCACCCGGCCGAGGCCCTGCCGCCGCGGCTCAGTAGATGAACGTGCTGAACCCGGCGGACAAGCCGTAGAAGGAGATGTCGCCATCGAACGTCAGGTCCGACGTCCGGTAGAACGCCTCTCCGCGGAGGGCCACGTTCCGTGCGATCGGCACCTCGATCCCCGCGCCGAGCCCTCCCCCGAGTGCGAAGTCGAATCCGGTGGAGACCCCCAAGGCGCTGGAGAGGTCACTGGACGTCCGAGCGTAGGTCAGCGAGAGGTCCGCCTCGACGAACGGCCGGACCGCGGCGCTCCCTCTGCCCACGTAGTACGTCACCGTCGGGCCGACGCCAAGTTGAGTCGAGGAGATCGTCCCCAAAGTTTCTTGGAACGAGCGGCTGTAGCCGAGCTGGACGGAGGCGCTCAGGGCCAACCCGTCGGCCACGAACCGCCCGACTCGAGGCGAGAGGGAAGCCGACGTGTTCTGGTCGAAGCGTATCACGGAGCCGGAGCCGCCGAGGATGCGCACGCCCCGGTCCGTCTGGGCCCACGCCGAGCGGTCGTCGGGGCCGGGCGACTGGGCGAGGGCGGGGGCCGCGACGGCGATAACGAGGAGGGCGACGAGACTGCGCATGGCCAGGGGAAAGGGGGTGGAGTGAAAAGATGGACGGACTGACGTGCTCTGTACAGGGTGCTTCCGCACACCCCTCCACTATGGCCCCCCCGGCTCGCGCCTCCGCTCCGGCCGGTCGGCCTCCTGCCCGATCCGGGAGGAGTGCGGGGTGTCAGGCGGGAGGTTCCGCTCCCACATCCCCATCCTCCCACACCCGGGCCCACGCTGAACCGACACGAAGCAGCCGGACGTGGCGTCACTCCCCGTACCCCTCGTCCTCCGGGTGCTGGGGGCGGACGAGCGCCAGCAGCGCTTGGTGCGGCACGATCAGGTAGGCGTCGCCGTCGTACTCGACCTCGACGGCCTCCTTCCTCAGGAACAGCGCCAGGTCGCCGACGCGGGCCTGCAACGGGAGGTACCGGACCGGCGAGGCGTCGCCCGCCCACGGCTCGGCCGCCGAGTAGTCCGGGTTCGGCACGGCGTGGCCGGGCCCGACGCGGACCACGCGCCCCGTCTGCACGGCCTCCTTGGCGCGGACGCCGGCCGGCAGGTACAGCCCGCCCGTCGACCGGTCGGCGTCGTCGACCGGCCGGATCAGCACGCGGTCGCCGACGACGTGGACGGCGTCGAGGGAGGGGGACGGATCCATCATCGGCCGGGGACGGGCATCCTTTTCTGGAGGGCGACGTATGATAGCGCTCCCCTCTGACCCTCCCCGTCCTCACGACCATGCGAAGCACCGGCGCCATCGTCCTCCTCGTCCTCGTCCTGCTCGTCGGCTTCGCCGGCTGCGCGGGGTGCAGCTCCTTCAACAGCCTCCGGACCCAGGACGAGCAGGTCACCGGCGCCTGGTCCGAGGTCGAGAACCAGTACCAGCGACGGGCCGACTTGGTCGAGCAGGTCGTGTCGACGGTCCAGGGCCAGGCCGACTTCGAGAGCGAGACGCTCCAGGAGGTCATCGAGGCGCGGAGCCGGGCGACCAGCATCCAGGTCTCGGCCGACGACCTCGACGACCCGGCCGCGCTCGCCCGCTACCAGGAGGCGCAGACGGCGCTCGGCGCCTCGCTCGGCCGGCTCCTGGCCGTCTCGGAGGCGTACCCGACGTTGCGCGCCAACGAGGGCTTCCTGCGGCTCCAGGACCAGATCGAGGGCAACGAGAACCGGATCGCCACGGCCCGCCGCGACTACAACCGGGCGGCGACCGACCTCAACGCCCGCATCCGGACGTTCCCCGCCAACCTCGTCGCGGGCGTCGCGGGCGTCGACCGGCGCGAGCAGTTCGAGGCCCAGGCCGGCGCTGAGGAGGCCCCCGAGATCACGTTCGACTGATCCACGAGCGACGGCCCGAGGTCCCCGCGCACGTCGCCGGAGCCTCGGCCGTCCCTCGCCCGCCGCCCCGTTGCCCCTCCGTCCCCGCCCCGTGCTCCGCCGACTCGCCGTCACGCTCCTGCTGATCGTTGCCAGCGGCGTCGGGGCCCAGGACGGACGGCCGTACGAGTCCCGCTACGACGTCCCGGCGCGGCCGAGCCCGCCCCGGCTCGTCAACGACTTTACGCAGACGCTGTCCGGGGGCGAGCGTGAGGCGCTCGAGCGGAAGCTCGTCGCCTTCTCCGACTCGACTGGCTCCCAGGTCGCCGTCGTCCTGGTCCGGACGACCGGCGGCGTGGCCCCGGTCGACTACGCGACCGAGATCCTGCGCGAGTGGGGCGTCGGCCGGGCCGGCACCGACGACGGCGTCGTGTTCCTGGTGGCCACGGAGGACCGCGACCTGTTCATCACGACGGGCTACGGCGCCGAGGGCGCGCTGACCGACGCGACGGCCGGCACCATCGTCCGGAACGTCATCGTCCCCCGGTTCCGCGAGGGCGCGTTCTACGCCGGCATCGACCAGGGGACCGACGCCATCCTGGCGGCCCTCTCGGGCCAGTTCGCCGCCCCGACCGCGAGAGGCGGGGGAGGAGGCGACGACGCGATCGGGTCGGTCCTGTGCGTCCTGTTCATCCTGTTCGTGGTGCTCGTCGTGATCGCGTCGCGCCAGCAGTCGCCGCCGTCGTCCGGGTCGTCGGGCGGGGGACGCCGGCGCCGGAGGGGGCCGGGGATCATCGTGATCCCGGGCGGCGGCTGGGGCGGGGGAGGCGGCGGTTTCGGGGGGTTCGGCGGTGGCGGGGGCGGCTTCGGCGGGGGCGGCTTTGGCGGCTTCGGCGGCGGCTTCGGCGGCGGCGGCGGTGCGGGCGGGAGCTGGTGAGGCTCGCGGGGGGCTCGCTCCGCTCGCGGAACGGGGAACCGGCAGAGGGAGGGCGTGGGGTGCATCGAGGGTGGGAAGGGGGCTCATCCTCCGCTCACCGCTCACCGCTCACGCCTCGCCGCCCGCGCCCCGTCGCTCACGCCTCGCCGCCCCGGCTATCTTGCCGCATGGACCGCCTCGCGACCCTCCAAGAGTTTCTCCGCGACGACCCGGACGACCCATTCACGCGGTTCGCCCTCGCCCAGGAGCACGCCAAGCGCGGCGACGCCGAGGCCGCGCTCTCGTTCTACCAGGGGCTCGTCCGCGACCACCCCGGCTACGTGGGGACGTATTACCATCTCGGCGCGTTGTACCGGTCCTTGGGCCACGACGACGACGCGCTCTCGACCTACCGCGCCGGCATCGAGGCGGCCACCGCCGCCGGTGACGCCCACGCCCGCGCCGAACTCCAGGGCGCCCTCCTCGAGGCCGACGGCCTCGGCTTCGACGACTAGACCGGTCTCTCATGATCCGACGCCTCGCCCTCCTCGCCGCGCTCGTCCCCGCGGTGGCGCTCGCCCAGACGGCGACCACCTACGTGGTCCAGCCCGGCGACACGCTGTACCGGATCTCCCGGGCCCACGACCTGACGGTCGACCGGCTCCGCTCGCTCAACGAGATCGACGGCACCTACATCGCGGTCGGCCAGACGCTCCGGCTCACGGACCGCGTCCCACTGCCGTCTCCGCCGCCGCCTCGGTCCATCGACGTGGCGGCGGAGACGGTCCGGCCCGACGCGCCGGCCCCGCCGCGTGTCGAGGGGCCGTCCGTCGAGGGGCCGGCCGCCCCGGCTCCGCCGCCCAGCCCGGCGGCGTCCGGCGGCGCCGTCCACGTGGTCGCGCCGGGCGAGACCCTGTTCCGGATCGCGCTCCGCTACGACACGTCGGTCGACGACCTCCGCCGGCTCAACGCGATCGACGGCGACCGGATCGAGGTCGGCCAGCGGCTCGTCGTCGGCGGGGGAGGGACGGCGCCGGCCGCGACCGGCGTCCCGGTCCGCCTGGGCCCGCCGCGCGAGTGGTCGATCACCGACACGACCGTCCCGGCCGACCTCGTCCACTTTGTCGAGCCCGGCGAGACGCTGTACTCGATCGCGTCGACGTTCGGGCTCGAGGTCGACGCGCTCGTCCGGCTCAACGCGCTCTCGACGGCCCCGCTCGAGCCGGGGACCCCGCTCCGGCTGCCCGTCGCCGTCAACCCGGCCCTGGCGATCCGGGCCGAGAGGCCGCCGCCGGACGAGGAGGGGCTCGCGCTCGTCTACCCCGACGTGATGCGCGGCCGGTCGACCGAGAGCGGCGAGCCGTACGACCCGGCCGCGTTCACGCTCAGCCACCGCGACCTCCCGTTCGGGACGGTCGTCCTGGTGACGAACCCGACGACCGGCCGGAGCACGTTCGCCCGGGTCACCGACCGCGGGCCCGTCAGCCGGACCTACCTCGTCGAGCTGTCCGAGGCGGCCGCGGCGGCGCTGGCGCTCGACCCGAACGCGGCCCGGCGCGTCGAAGTGCGCCGGCTGCCCTGAGGACGTCGTGAGGGAGGGGGGCTGGACTGGCCCTCGACAGAGTCTCAGGCGTTCGACGGGCGCCCCTCAAGGAGTCCGGGGTTCGAAGGCGGAGCTTGGGGTCTCTCCACCACACCTCCCCCCAATGCGTACTCTCACACTGATGGCCCTCGCGGTCGTCCTCTCCCTGACGGCCCAGGCCCAGGATCCGGCCGAGCTCCCCGCGGAGCAGCCGGTCGCGGCCGCTTCCATCGTCGACGTCCTCGAAGCGGACGGCCGGTTCGCGACGCTCTTGGGCGCGCTCGACGCGGCCAACCTGCGCACCACGCTCAGCGAGCCCGGCCCGTACACCTTGTTCGCCCCGACCGACAGCGCGTTCGAGGCGCTCGGCGACGCGGTCGCGTCGCTCTCCCCGGAGGACCTCCAGAACGTCCTGCTGTTCCACGTCGTCCGCGGCGCGGCCTCGGCGTCGGACGCCGTCGCGGCCGAAGTCGTCCCGTCGGCCTGGAGCGACTACGACCTCTCCATCCTGGCCGGCGACGACGGCGTCGTCCGCGTCAACGGCGTCGCGGTGATCCAGCCCGACGTCGCGGCGTCCAACGGGATCGTCCACGTGATCGACGGCGTGCTGCTCCCCCCGGCGGCGGACACCGACGACATGGGCGACCTGGACGACGGTGACATGAACGACGACGGCGATATGGAGGACGGCGACATGGGCGACATGTAGGCCCGGCCGCATCCCGGTCGGCGGGAGCGCGTAGGCCGGCGGGTCCTCCTCCACCGCCCCTATGCCGTCTCCCGCCGACACGGTCGCCCGGCTCTCGGCCGAGGTCGACTTGGCCAGCCCGCTGCCGTCCCAACCGACGGGCTACTTCGAGGTCACGAAAACGGCAACGTATGGCTTCCTGGCCGCGTTGCCGTTGTTCGTGTTGTACGAGGTCGGCGTGCTGCTGGCCAACTCGGGCCCCGGCCAGATCCGTGTCGGCGCCGACGTGTGGCTGAAAACGCTGCTCGCGACGTTCGGGGGGGCCGGCTGGGCCGCAGTCGGCGTCGCCGTGCTGGCCATCGGCGCGGCGGTGTTCTGGCGCGAGCGGGACCGCCGGCCGCCACTGGTGGCGCGCTACTTCGGGCTGCTCGTGGCCGAGTCGCTGGTCTACGCCGTCGGGCTCGCGTTCGTCGTCGGCGGGACGGTCGGGGCGCTGTTCGGGGCGTGGGCGTGGCCGGACCTGGCGCTGGCCCAGCTCCGCGAGCTCGGGCTGGGGCTCCAACTGGCGCTCAGCATTGGGGCCGGGCTCTACGAGGAGCTGGTGTTCCGCGTGCTGCTGGTCGGCGGCCTGTTCTGGGCGATCCAGCGCGTGACGTCGGCCGACCGGCGGTGGGCGTACCTCGTCGCGGCCGTCGTGGGCGCCGTCGTGTTCAGCGCGGTCCACCACCTGGGCCCGCTCGGCGACCCGTTCACGTTGTCGGTGTTCACGTTCCGGTTCCTGTTCGGGCTCGCGCTCAACGCCGTGTTCCTGCTGCGCGGCTTCGCGCTGGCGGCCTGGACCCACGCGATCTACGACGTGCTCGTGGTGACGGGCGGGCTGTAGGGATCAGGAATCGGGCACCAGGAGTCAGCGGCCGGCTTGGCAACGGCGGTGCAGACCGCGGCCGGCTCGTCTCCGATTCCCGTTTCCTGATGCCTCTCCACCCCGACTCCCTCGCCGTCCACGCCGGCCGCGACGACCTGCGCGCGCTCGGCGTCCACGCCTTGCCGATCGACCTGTCGACGACGTACCCGTTCGAGTCGCTCGACGCCGCCGTCGGCAGTCTGGACGCCATGATGGAGGGGGGCGGGCCGACCGAGGCCGGCGGGGCCATCTACTCCCGGCTCCACAGCCCGACCGTCGCCCGGTTCGAAAAAGGGCTGGCGGCGCTCGAGGGGGCCCAAGCGTCGGTCGCGTTCGCCTCGGGCATGGCCGCGATCACGGCGATCGTGCTCGCCGCCGCGGCCGACGGGAAGCGCCACGTCGTCGGCGTCCGCCCGATCTACGGGACGACCGACCGGCTGCTGTCGTCGGGCCTGCTCGGGACGACGGTGACCTGGACCGACCAAGCCGGCGTCGCCGACGCCCTCCGGGACGACACGGGCCTGGTGATGATCGAGACGCCGGTCAACCCGACGCTCGACTTGGTCGACGTGGCGGCCGTGGCCGAGGCGGCCGGTAAGGTGCCCGTCGCCGTCGACGCGACGTTCGGGACGCCCGTGCTCCAGCAGCCGCTGGCGCTCGGCGCGGCGATGGTGATGCACAGCGCGACCAAGTTCATCGGCGGCCACGGCGACGTGCTGGCCGGCGTCGTGGCGAGCTCGGCGGCGTGGGCCGCCCGGCTCCGCCAGGTCCGCATCGTGACCGGGGCGACCCTCCACCCCCAGGCGGCCTACCTGTTGCACCGTGGCCTGGCGACCCTGCCGCTCCGGGTCCGCCGGGCCCAAGCCACGGCGACGGTGCTCGCGTCGCGCTTGTCCGACCACCCGGGCGTCGGCGCGGTGTACCACCCGAGCGTAGCCAGCCGCGACCCGCGCGGGCTGGTCGGCACCCAGATGAGCGGGCCCGGGCCGATGCTGGCCTTCGAGGTGCTCGGGCCGGACGGGGCGGCCGACGGGCCCGGCGCGTTCGCCGCGGCCGACGGGTTTTTGCGCGCGCTCCGGCTGGCGACGCCGGCCGTCAGCCTGGGCTCGACGGACACGCTGGCGCAGCACCCGGCCGGCCTGACCCAGCGCGCCTCGACCGGCGAGGCGCGCTCGAAGGGAGGCATCACGGCCGGGCTCGTCCGCGTCTCGGTCGGCCTCGAGCACGCCGACGACCTGTGGGACGACCTCCGCCAGGCCATCGAGGCGGGACAAGGCGCGGGAGGCTGACGGCCTCCACGATCTGGCCTCGCAACAGACGCCCGGTGGGTCACGCTCCCGTTCCGCTCCCGGTCGCTGAGGCCTCGTGGACGGACGGCGGCTCGGAGACGGGGGGGCACGCCCGTTCACTCGCTCCGCGACCCCACCCCCGCGATGTCCATAGCCCCCTTGGGGTTCGGAACGTTGAGGGGGCACGAAAACCGGAGTGTTAAGGAACTCCACCCCGGAGGGCCGATAGGACGGGGGTTCGTCCCAAGACGGCCCGGGGCGTTCCCTGAACGTTCTCGCTCGCGTCTGCGCCCTGGAGGGCGGCGGGCGACGGAGGGCCCCCACTATTTGTCTCGCTAACCCACGAACCGCCGATGTACGTCCCCCGCAGTCAGCGGATGCTGGATCAGTATCTCCAGGAGATCGGGCAGGTCCCGCTCCTGACGCCCGACCAGGAGGTCGAGCTCGCCCAGAAGATCAAGCAGGGCGACCAGCTCGCCCTCCACCAGCTCGTCCGAGCGAACCTCCGGTTCGTGGTCTCGGTCGCCAAGAAGTACCAGGGCCAGGGGCTGAGCCTGGCCGACCTCATCTCGGAGGGGAACTACGGGCTCGTCAAGGCGGCCCAGCGGTTCGACGAGACGCGAGGGTTCAAGTTCATCTCGTACGCCGTGTGGTGGGTCCGCCAGTCGATCCTGAAGGCGCTGTCGGACCAGGTCCGGACGGTCCGCCTCCCGCTCAACCGCGTCGGCACGCTGTCGAAGATGCGGAAGGCGTCGGCGCGGCTGGCCCAGCAGCTCGGCCGCCAGCCCACGCCCGACGAGATCGCCCAGGAGCTCGACCTCAAGGAGGAGAAGGTGGTCGAGGGGCTCCAGCACTCGCGCCACTCGCTCTCGATGGACGCCCCGTTCGACGACGACGACGGCAACAGCTTGCTCGACGTCCTGGCGGACGACAACTTCGAGCAGCCCGACGAGGACCTGACCAACGAGAGCCTCAACATCGACATCGAGCGGGCGCTCGCGACGTTGCACCCGCGCGAGGCCGAGATCACGCGGCTCTACTTCGGGATCGGGCACGAGCAGCCGCTCACGCTCGTCGAGGTCGGCCAGCGGTTCGGGCTCACGCGCGAGCGCGTCCGCCAGATCAAGGAGAAGGCGCTCCGCAAGCTCCGCCAGAAGCACCGCCGCGAGGAGCTCGTCGCCCACCTCAACTAGGCACTGCGCGCACCGACCGGGAGGCCCCGCCGAGACACCTCGGCGGGGCCTCCGTGCGTCAGGCCGGACCCGGCGGCCAGTCCGCGGCGTCAGAGTGAGGGATCCCACCACGTCATGTCTCCGCTCGACAGCCGATTCGGCCCCCCGGAGCCGCCCACGCAAGGCCCCCCGCCAGGGCCCGGGCCTCCCGTGTGGCTCCACGCGATCGCTGCGTTTTTGTGGGGCCCCCTGGGCCTCGTCGTCGCTCTGGCGCTCGCCGTCGGGGTGGTCGCGTGGGTCGCAGGGCCCCCGACCCTCGCGGCGGCCGGGCGCACCGTTCTGTCGGCCGAGGCCGGAGGCGGCGCGGACGGACGCGCCGAGCGTGGGTCCACGACGAGCCTGTGGGTCGCGTCCCAGCCCTCGGGCGCCACCATCGAGGTCCGCGGCGACTCGGTCGGCGTCACGCCGACGTGGGTGCGGGGGATCGAGCCCGGCCCCGCGTCGGTCACGGCGCGCTTGGGTGACCTCGTCCTCGACTCCGTGGTCGTACTCCGGTCGGGGGGCGACCGGGACCTCTCCTTCCGGTTCGACCCGGCCCGGCTGGCCGCTTCGGAACGGGCTTCCCGACCCGTCGCTCCACCCGCGGTTGAGTCGGAGCGCTCGGCGTCGCAGACCGCAGAGAGGAAGTCCTCGCCGGCGCCTGCGGCGTCGCCTCCGGTCGCCGCTCGGCCCGCGCCTCAGCCCCCGCGGAGACCGTCGGCCGCGGACACGCCGCGTGAGGATCCTCCGGCCGAGCGTCGGGGGACGATCGAGGTCGAAGTCCCTCCCGGGAGCGCGATCCTCATCGACGGGCGGGTGGTGATGCGCGACTCGGGCGCTCGGTACCGGACCTCGCTCCCGACGGGGTCGCATCAGATCCGGGTGGTGTACCCCTCGACGGACGACGAGCAGGCCGACGTCTACGTCGGCGGCGGCGTCACGACGATGGTGACGTTCGGGCCCGACCCGGGCTCGACCGGGGCGTGGAAGTAGGGCGGAGACCGACCGCCTCCGTCAGAGGCCGAACCGGGCGAGCGCGTTGGGCGCCCCGCGCGTCGGCCGGAGCCCCTCGCTCCAGGCCCCGTCCGGCCCGTCGGGGAGGTAGCCCGTCGACCGCCCCGGCGACTGGGGCCCGTAGAACCGCGCGTCGCGGACCTGAAGGTCGATGAGGACGAACACGGCGCCGCCGAGTTGGTCGAGGACGAGGACCTCCGCGTCCTCGTCGGCCACGAGGAATGGGTAGGTGCCCACGGCCTCCGTCGCCCTAACGAGAGCCTCGCCGGACGATGCGAGCACCGGGATTCCCTCCGCGAAGCGGTCGCGAGCGACAACCTCGACGTATCCGTCGCCGGAGGTCGAGACCTCGTTGATGACGAACGGAACCTCCGTCGGGCGGTTGGGCCCGCCGGGCGTCCGGGTCACCGGGCCGTAGAACAGATCCGGTCCGGCGCGGGGGAGCCGGTACGAGAACCCGTCGGGGTAGGCCCCCCACGCGGTCGTGCCCCCCCCGACGGGGGTGCTCTTGAGGAGGCGGCCCGACGCGGTGAGGTACTGGATGAGGTCGTCGCTCGTCGCGTCGAACGGCCCGTCGACGACGAGGAAGGCGCCCGGCGACATCACGCTCCCGTTCGGGACCGTGGCCTCCTCGCCCGTCTTGTCGGACGAGAGGCGGTAGCCGGAGACGTCGATCGGCTCGGCCGTCGGGTTGAACAGCTCGACGTACCCGTCGCCGACCTCGTTGATGGCGACCTGGGCCGCCGGGTCGTTCGTCACCGCGAAGCCGGCCCGGGCCTGGACGCTCGTCGAGGGGACCCACCGGACCGGGGCCCGGTACCCGGCCCCGACGAACCCGAACCCCCCGGCCACGTTCGAGAACGTCCCCGGCTCGACGACCGCGTCCTCGTCGAACCCGCCCGGCGGGACGGCCCACGCGGCGTTGGCCACGAACGGGGCGAACTCGGCCTCGACGAGCGTGAGCGCCCCGCCGGACAGCCCGAGCTCCTGGAGCCGGTCCCGCGTGGCCTCCAGGAACGGAACGTCGACCGTCCACGTCCCCCCGCCCTCGTCCCGAATACGGAGCGGCCGGACGGGGACCTCGATCGCGGTCGTCCCGGTGGTCCCGGGCCGGCCGGTCACGAAGAGCCGGAGCGTCCCCGCGATCACCCGGGGGACCCCGGCGACCGTGACCGGGTACGTCGCGAGACCAAGCCCGGGGAGCGGGGCCCCGACGGTGGGCCGGGCCAAGGGGGGCGTCTCGACGCTCACCGCCGCCTGGCGCCCGTCGGAGGCCCGGACGGTGACCTCGATGGCCGCCCCCGGCGTCGGCGTGTAATCGGCGACGAAGACGTGGCCGACCGAGCCGTCCCGGAACGTGACCGCCGAGTCGCGCCAGGCCGCCGTCCGCCCGGTCGCCGGCTCGACCGAGGTCACGGTGGCGTCGACGGCCGCCGTCGTGTCGGCGCCGAGCGTGGCCTCGATGGGGACGACGCGGAGGGCCTGGCGGTCGGCGGTCGGGTCGAGGTACCCGTAGACCGAGAACGCCTGGGCCGTCCCGACGGTCGGGTCGACGGCGTCGGCGCACCCGGCGAGCGGGACGGCCCAAGCGACGGCGACCACGAAGGCGAGGAGGGACAGGGGACGGGTCATGCCCAGAGTGTGTTTCACAGGGAGCCGGTGAGCCAGCGATGAGGTCGTTCTCGGACGATGCGGTACACGTTGCCTGGATCCGCCGACGGACTGACGCACCGAGTCACTGACCTATTGGCTTCAATCGTTGTATGCGATCTTGAGGCCGAACGACGGCACGATCGGGAGTTGGTCGACGCGACGGAGCGTGAAGGTGTCGTAGTAGAACAGGTTGCGCCGGTCATAGGCATTGATGACCGAGACCTGCGCCGTGAGGTCGAGGTCGTCGCTAAGCGCGAACGTCCGGTCGGCGGAGACGTCGAGGCGGTGGGTCGTCGGGAGGCGGCCGGCGAAAGGGCGCTCGTAGATCACGCGCGGCGTTCCGGGCGTCTCGAACGGGTCCTGCGGCCCGTCCGGCGTGATGAACCGGTCGAACCCGAGGGCCCGCGTGAACGGCAGGCCGGACCCGAACTGCCACCGCGCCGAGACCGCGAACCCGCCGACCTCGGTCGAGACGAGCGTGCTCACCTGGTGCCGCCGGTCGTGGGGCGGGTTGAAGCGCAACGTCTCCTCGCCGTACCACAGCTGGAGGTTCGGGCCCTTCGCGTCGTAGGTCACCCTGGACAGGCCGTAGCCGACGTAGCCGTAGACGGGGCCCCGCCGGAGCTCGGCGCGGAGGTCGAGGCCCGAGACCTCGCCCGTCGCCGGCTGGAGCTCGGTCGTGAAGCGGGGGAACGCCGTCCACTCGGCCACCGAGAGGTCGTCCAACGCCTTCAGGTAGCCCTCGGCGACGAGCTCGACGCCCGGAGCCGGCGTCACGCGGTAGCCCGCGATCCCGTGCCACGCCTCCACGACGCCGCCCGGCCGCCGCGTCCACGCCGTGAACACGTTGGCGACGTCCCGCCGGTCGCTGATCCCGATGGTCTCCTGGTGGTACAGGCCCCCCGCCGCCGAGAGCTCGTGGGCGCCGGCTCGGAAGACGGCGCGCGCGCGCGGTTCGAGGTAGGTCCGCCCGTCGTTGGGGTAGCTCTGGACCCGGACGCCGCCCTGCAGCGAGAGCCCCCCGAACCGGACCTCGGGCTCGATGTACGAGCCGGCCTCGGTGAAGTACTCGTCGTTGCCCACCGCGCCGATCCGGTCGAGCGACGTCTCGATCCGGTTCGTCCGCACGAACAGGCCCGCCTTGATGTCGACCGACGGGAGGTAGTACGTGAGGTGGACCTCCGAGCTCACCCGGCCGATCGACGACGACCGGAGGGCCACGTTGCGGACCGGGTCGAGCCCCTGCTCGCTGTCCAGCAGCGACCCGTTGACCAGGATCTCGGCCCGGAGCGCGGACACGTTGGGGAGGTACAGGAAGCGGAGCCCGAGGGCCGTGTTCTGGTACCGGACCTCCTCCGGGATGGACCCGCCGACGTCCTCCCCGATCGTCCCCCGGTCGTAGGTGTGGATGCCCTGGACCGAGAGCTGGGCGTTCGGCCCCATCACGGCGTGGACCTTCCCGAACACGTCGCCGAACGAGAACGGGAGGTCCTGGGCCACCAGCCGGGCCGCCCCCTGCTCGACCACGCTTACGCGGCCGGACGCCAGGAACGACACGACGCCCTTGGCGAGGGGCCCCTCGATCCGGGCCGCGCTCACGAACGGGGCGACCGACGCCGCCGCCGCCAGCTTCTGCTTGTTGCCGTTCCGCGTCTGGACGTCCAGCACCGACGAGACCTGCCCGCCGAACCGGGCCGGGTAGCCCCCGGCGTAGAGGTCGGCGCCCGCCAGCAAGTCGCTGGGGAACGCCGAGTAGAACCCGAGCACGTGGAACGGCTGGTACAGCGCCATCCCGTCGAGCAGCACCAGGTTCTGGCTCGGCTCGCCGCCGCGGACGAACAGTTGGCCGCCGCGGTCGCCCGTCGTCACGACGCCGGGCGAGGTCGTGAGGTAGCTCGCCAGGTCGCCCGAGACGTCGGGCGCCGGGACGATGTCGATGTCCCGGGGGTCGATGGCCTGGACGCCGGCCGTGACCCGGGCGCCGCCCGTCGACCGCTCGCTCTCGACGACCACCTCGAGCCCGCCCGTCTCGACGGCCAGCGCGACGTCGTACGACCGGAGCGAGCCGGCGCCGATCGCGAGGGTGTCGACCCGGGTCTCGTAGCCGACGTAGCTCACGCGGACGGCCACCCGGCCGACGTCGAGGCGGGGGATCACGTAGAGCCCGTCGATGTCGGCCGCCGCGCCACGCGGGTCGCCGGTCGGGGCCCCATCCAGGTCGACGGGCTGGGCCAGGACGGTCGCGCCGATCAGCGGCTGGTCGTCGTCGGCGCCGGTGACGAACCCGCGGAGGCCCCCGGTCTGGGCCTGGAGGGGGGCGGCGAGCAGGACCGCGAGGGCGGCGAGGAGCGAACGGGCCATCGGCGAGGGGGAGGGGCAGCCGCAACGAGGAAAGGCGGCCAAGCTACCCGCGCAGGCCCGTGCCGAACAGGCCGGACGCGATGCCCCCGCCCCTCCTCCCGACGGGGTCCGGCCTCACGCGGGCGTCAGCCCGTCGGCCTCGGCGATCTCGGCCAGCCGGGCCCGCTCGGCGGCGCTCAGCGACCGCTCGCGCCGCGCCATCACGGCCTCGGCCACCTCGAACGCCTTGTCGGTCCGGTACGGCACCAGGCCGTCGGCCCCGCCCCAGGCGAAGCTGGGGACGTGCCGCGGCGGGAAGCCGGACCCGAACAGGTTGCAGGACACGCCGACGACCGTCCCCGTGTTGAACATGGTGTTGATCGAGCACTTGGAGTGGTCGCCCATGACGAGCCCGGCGAACTGACGGCCGGTCGGGACGAAGGCGCCCACCTGCGCGTCCCACATCGTGACCTCGCCGTAGTCGTTCTTCAGGTTCGACGTGTTCGTGTCGGCGCCCACGTTGCACCACCGGCCGAGGTAGCTGTCACCGAGGTAGCCGTCGTGGCCCTTCGACGACAGGCTGTGGAACACGCTCCCGTGGACCTCGCCGCCCACCTTCGACCAGTACCCGACCGCACTCCCGTCGACGCGCGCCGCCGGCTTTACGACGGCCTTCGGGCCGACGAACACCGGCCCCTTCACGACCGCAGTCTCGCCGACCTCGGCGCCGGCCCCGATCCACACCGGGCCCTCGTCCGCCCGCACGACGGCGCCGGCCCGGATCACGGCGCCCTCGGCCAGGTGGACGCGGTCGGACTCGACCACGATCGCTCCGCCCTCGATCACGCCGTCGTGGGTCCCCAGCCCGCCCATCGTCTCCACGTCGTCCGCGATGCGGTCGCCGAGGTCGTCGAGGAGGTGCCACAGGTGGCCGATGACGGTCTCGCCGTCGACGCGCTCCTCCGGGATCCCCTCCGCCTGCTCGACGCCGATGGCGTCGCGGTCGGTCAGGCCGGCCGGCGGGTCGGGGTGCCACAGCGCCAGCAGCACGCCGTCCTGCGCGAACGCTCGCGCCTCTCGCAGACGCGCGGCCGCCCGGACGGCCTCGGCCACGCCGCCCTCTCGCACGAGCCACCGCCCGTTGACGAACAGCGTCCCCCCGCCCGGCGTCGCTCCGACCTCGGCGTCGGGGTGCTCCCCGGCTGTCATGCCCGCCAGCGCCGCCCGCGTGTGGGGGGTCAGCCGCTCCGCTGGAAACGTGGCCACCGCACGCTCGAAGAGGGTGCGGGCGCCGACGCGCAGGTCGAACGCGGCGCGGGTGAGCGTGAGCGGGGCGAGCGACCCGACGCGGTCGTCCTCGAACAGGCAGAGGGTCATGGGTGGAGGGGGTGGAGGGGGTGGAGGGGGTGGAGGGGGTGGAGGGGGTGGAGGGGGTGGAGGGGGTGGAGGGGGTGGAGGGGGTGGAGGGGGTGGAGGGATGGCCCCAGAGCGCCGAAAAGTTCCGGGCTGCCGGGTCGTGCGTCGCTGGCGCCTGCCCGCTGCCAGCCGCACCTTCCCGTTCCCCGTTCCCCGTTCCCCGTTCCCCGTTCCCCGTCATGGACTCCCTCACACAGGTCGTACTCGGCGCCGCCGTCGGCGAGGCGGTGGCCGGGCCGCGGATCGGGCGGCGGGCGGCGCTGTGGGGCGCGGCCGCCGGGACGCTGCCCGACCTCGACGTGCTGGCGTACCCGTTCCTCGACCCGGCGGGCCAGCTGATCGTCCACCGTGGCGTGACGCACGGGCTCGCGTTCGGGCTCGTCGGCGGGGTCGCGTTCGGGTGGGTCGGGTGGCGGCTCGCGCGGCGGCGTGCGGCGGTGACCGGCCGCGAGCCGGGGACGCGGGGCCTGTGGGTCGCGCTGTGGACGCTGGCGTTGGTGACGCACCCGCTGCTCGACGT
Organism: uncultured Bacteroidota bacterium; assembly: GCA_963848075.1. Classification (GTDB taxonomy): domain Bacteria; phylum Bacteroidota; class Rhodothermia; order Rhodothermales; family Rubricoccaceae; genus Rubrivirga. The sequence goes on along the minus strand of CAWKCB010000003.1, from coordinate 52,415 downwards.
GTTCACGGTCTACGGGACGCAGCTTCTGGCGCCGTTCTCACGCCACCCGTTCGCCGTCGGGAGCGTGTTCATCATCGACCCGCTGGTGACGGTGCCACTGGCGGTCGGGCTGGGCGTGGCGCTGTGGGCGGGGACCCGAGAGCTGGCGCGGCGGGCGGCGCTCATCGGGCTGGCAGCGGCCGTCGCGTACCTCGGGCTCGGTGTGGCCTTCCAGCAGGTCGCGCGGTCGACGGTCGACGACGCGCTCGCCAGACGGGGGCTCGCGGCCGAGCGCGTGCTGGTCGCCGCCGGGCCGCTGTCGTCGCTCGTCTGGCGCGGCGCGGCCCAGGCCGACGGCCAGGTCCACCCGTTCTCGCTCCACGTCCTCGACGGCCCGGGCGACGTCGCGTTCGGCCCGACGCTGCCGGTCGCCGACCTCGCGCCCGACCTCGCCGCGAGCCGGACCGGCGAGACGCTGAACTGGTTCTCGCGCGGCTGGCTCGCCCGCGTTCCCGCCGACGGCCTCGTCGTGGCCGACGTGCGGTTCGGTCGGCTGGGGCTGGACGACGGCGACCCGTGGGTCTTCCAGTGGCGGATCGACCCCGAGGCCCCGTACCCGTTCTCGCAGCTCCCGGTGGCGCCCGCCTTGGGAGAGGGCGAGGTCGCCCGGCTCGTCGCCGCGATCCTGCGCCTCGAACCGGACCCCGCGCCACCGCCCAGCCGTTGAGCGGCTCCCCCCCCCCCGACCCCCCCGAGATGCCCACCATGCGCGCCGTCACCGTCCCCTCCCCCGGAGCCGACTTCGAACTCGTCGAGCGCGAGGTCCCCGAGCCCGGCTCGGGCCAGGTCCGGGTGCGGGTCGACGCGTGCGGGCTGTGCCACTCCGACGTGTTCGTCAAGGAGGGGGCGTTCCCCGGCATCGAGTACCCCCGCGTGCCCGGCCACGAGGTGGCGGGCGTGGTCGACGCCGTGGGCGACGGCGTGACCGAGTGGAGCGCGGGCGACCGCGTGGGCGTCGGCTGGCACGGGGGCCACTGCTTTACCTGCGGGCCGTGCCGCGAGGGCGACTTCGTGATGTGCGAGAACGCCCAGATCGCCGGCCTCTCGTACGACGGCGGCTACGCCGACTACCTCGTGGCCCCGCACGAGGCGCTCGCCCGCATCCCCGACGACCTCGCGGCGGTCGACGCGGCCCCGCTCCTTTGCGCGGGCATCACCACCTTCAACGCGCTCCGCCACAGCGGCGCCCGCCCCGGCGACCTCGTCGCCATCCAGGGCGTCGGCGGGCTGGGGCACCTCGGCGTCCAGTACGCCCGGCGGATGGGGTTCCACACCGTCGCCCTGTCGCGGGGCGAGGACAAGCGGCAGCTCGCGCTCGACCTCGGCGCGCACGCCTACATCGACGCGGAGGCCGAGGACGCCGCCAAGGCCCTCCGGGCGATGGGCGGCGCGCGCGTGATCCTGGCGACCGCCCCGAGCACCGACGCCATCAACTCGGTCGTCGGCGGGCTCGCGCGGCACGGCGCGCTGATCGTCGTCGGCGTCGACCAGGGCAAGGTCGAGGCGAGCCCGATGGTCCTGATCAGCGGCAACCGCGCCGTCTCGGGGTGGTCCAGCGGCACGGCCCGCGACTCCGAGGACACGCTCCGGTTCTCCCACCTGATGGACGTCCGCCCCGAGGTGGAGGCCTACCCGTTGGAAGAGGCCACCGCCGCCTACGACCGCATGATGAGCGGCGACGCCCGCTTCCGCGTCGTGCTCGACGTGGCCGGCTCGCGGCGCTAGGACCCAACCCGCGCCCGCCCTCGTATCACCACCCCTCCTTCCCCGCACCCGCCATGAAGTTCTTTATCGACACCGCCGTCCTCGACGAGATCCAGGAGGCCGCCGACATGGGCGTCCTCGACGGCGTCACCACCAACCCCTCGCTGATGAAGAAGGTCGGCGTGAAGGACTTCCACGGCCACATCGCCCAGATCTGCGACATCGTCGACGGGCCGGTCTCGGCCGAGGTCACCGCGACCGACTACGAGGGGATCCTGGCCGAGGGCCGCGAGGTGGCCCAGATCGCCGACAACGTCGTCGTCAAGGTGCCGCTCATCCTGGACGGCATCAAGGCCATCAAGACGTTCAGCCAGGAGGGGATCGACACGAACTGCACGTTGTGCTTCTCGTCGACCCAGGCGTTGGTGGCCGCCAAGGCCGGGGCCACCTACATCAGCCCGTTCATCGGCCGGCTCGACGACATCTCGTCGGACGGGATGGCGCTGATCCGCCAGATCGTCGAGATCTACGCGGTCTACGGCTACGAGACCGAGGTCCTGGCGGCGTCGATCCGCCACCCGATGCACGTCGTCGAGAGCGCGCTCGCCGGCGCCGACGTGGGCACGATGCCGCTCGACGTGATCAAGAAGCTGATCCGCCACCCGCTCACCGACGCCGGCCTGGAGAAGTTCTTGTCGGACTGGGCCGACCTCCAGGGCGGCACCGAGGAGTCGGACGGGATGGCGGCCAACGGCTCGGCGAAGCAGAAGGCGTAGTCTCGGCCGTCCCGTCCCCGGCCGCCTGCGCGCGGCGCCCCCGCGGGCGCCTGCGCGTGGGCGGCCGACTTCGTAGCGGGCCGTCCGGCGCCGAGGTCGCGCCGCTCAGCGTTTGAGGGCGCTCACGACCAGGGCGGATAGGAGCAGGCCCACGATGTAGAAGCCCCCGAAGACCGGTGCCGCTCGGCTCTCGGTCGCGGTGAGCCCGACGAACGTCGCGCCCACGGCGGCGAGCCCCGCCGTCGCGACGATCAGCCGGCGTCGGCTCCCTGGCCTGAGCCGGGCGACCGCCGAGACGGGCAGCGACATCGACGCCAGCACGCCGCCTGCCAAGGGCGCCGTCGGGCCGCCGGCCACGAGCCCGCCAGCGATGACCAGGACTCCGCCCCACAGGCAGGTGGCCACGGCCAGGGCGCCCACCGTCTCGTCGCGCGTGAGCACCATGCGTCCGAACGGGTCCGCGAGCAAGACGAGGTTGTAGAGTGGCTCCCCGACCCAGCCCATGAGCAGCAGGCCGAAGTAGATCCCGAACGCCGGCGCGAACGTCATGGCCACGACGAACCCGGCCAGCAGGAGCGCCCAGCGCCGGAGGATCGGCGTCCGTTCCATCCAGTGGCCGTAGCGGAGGAGCCAGCGGTACGCGACGTTCCGCGCCTTCATGGCTTCGAGGATGCCCAACCTCGCCCGCTCGAAGCCGGGCTCGAGCCGGAGGGACTCGCGGAACGCGTCCAGCGCCTCGCGCTCTCGGCCGGCGCGGAGCAGGGTCCACCCTCGGTTGGCGTGGAACCAGAAGTTGCCGGGTTCGAGCGCGAGCGCGCTCCTGATCGCCGACGTGGCCTCCGGGTGGCGGCCTAGGTGGGACAGGACGACGGCGCGCACGCTGAGCGCGTCCGCGTACTCCGGGTCGAGCGCGAGCGCCCGGTCCACCTCGTCGAGCGCTTGCTGGAAGTCGTTCCGGGAGAGCAGGGCCCCCGCCAGCTTGACCCGGGCGCTGACGCTGTCGGGGTTGAGGCGGATGGCCTCACGCGCGGCGTCGGTGGCCTTGGTGCTGCGGCCGAGGTCGAGGAGGGCCACGGCCCGAGCGTAGTGGGCGTAGTCGTTGTCCGGAGCCAGGGCCACGGCCTGGTCGGCTTCTTCGAGGCCCTCCGCGGGACGGCCCAGGTTGGAGAGCGTGATCGAGAGCGTGGAGTGGAGCTCTGGGCTCTCGGGGTCGAGGGCGAGGGCCCGGCGCAGCTCGGGCTCGGCGAGGTCGAACCGGCCGCTCCGCGCGAGCTCGATCCCCGTCCGCCGCGCGGCGTCGGCGGGCGTCACCGGCCGAGGTAGGCCAGGACGTCGTCGTAGAGCCCGGCCTCGTTGGCGTAGAGCGCGTGGTTGCGGGCCGTCGCGAACCAGTCGGTCGTGGTCGGCTGGCGGCGCTTGGCGGCGGCGAGCAGGTCGCGCGTCGTGAGGGGGCCGGGCACGCCCGTCCGGAGCGCTTGGTCGAGCTTGCCGTCGACCGCGAGGTCGACGACGGCCCGGAGGTCGGCGCCGGAGAACCGGTCCGTCACCCGGGCGACGGCGTCGAGGTCGGGCTGGGCGGTCGGCTTGTCGCGGAGCAGGAGGGCCAGGATCTCGGCCCGCCCGGCGCGGTCGGGCGGCGGCACGAACGCGATCTCGTCGAACCGGCCCGGCCGGCGGAACGCGCCGTCGAGGTGCCACGGCGCGTTCGTGGCCGCCAGGACCAGCACGCCCTCGTTGTCGGTGTCGACGCCGTCGAGCTCCGACAGGAACTGGTTGATCACGTGGCGCCCGCTGGACTGCCGGAGGTCGGAGCGCCGGGCGCCGAGCGCGTCGACCTCGTCGAAGAACAGGACGCAGGGGGACTGGGCGCGGGCCGCCTCGAAGAGCCCGTGGAGCCGCTTCTCGGACTCCCCGATCCACATGTTGAGCACGTCGTGGAGCCCGACCGGCAAGAACGCCGCGTCGACCTCGCCGGCCGTGGCCCGGGCGAGGTACGTCTTGCCGCAGCCGGGCGGGCCGTAGAGCAGGAGCCCGCCGCCGGCCCGCTTGCCGTAGGCCGCGTACAGCTCGGGCCGCTGGAACGGGTAGATCAGCTTGCGCCGGATCTCCTCCTTGAGCGCCTCCATCCCGCCGACGTCGGCGAACGTCACCGCCGGGCGCTCCGGGTCGGGCGCGAGGGGCGCCTCCGGGGGGATCGCCGCGGCGCGCACTCGGCCGCCGACGGTGAACGCGGGGCCGTCTGTGGCCGGCGCCGACGAGGTCGTGCCGAGCGCGTCGCCGAACGCGGGGTCTTCGAGCGACGGGTCCTCGTCGACGGCCTCTCGGTAGAGGAGGGCAGCGCCGTCGAGGTCGCCCTCGGCGTGGAGCGCGCGGGCCCAGACCACGAGCGCGCGCGCCGGGCGGTCGGGTTGCGCGGTCAGGGCTTCGAGCGTGACGGCGGCCTCGGCCGTCTTGCCCTGGGCCAGGAAGGCCTCGGCCAGCCCGAGCGTGAGGCCGGCGTCGTCGGGCGCGAGCGCGAGCGCGTGGCGGTACTCCGTCTCGGCCTCCTGCGCTCGCCCGGCCTGGCGGAGCTGGCCCGCGAGGTGGGCGCGCAGGGGGACGTTGTCGGGCGAGACGCGGAGCGCGTGGCGCAGGCCGTCGAACGGGTCGGTCATGGACGCAGAGGGGCGGGCCGAAAGATGGGCACGCCGTGGACGCTCCGCGAGCGCGTCCCGGTCCCGGCGCCGGCCCGGTCGCGGACGAGGCGCCGGCGGGCCCGTTTCCACCGAAAGCGCAGAGTCGGGGCCCGAGAGGGGAGGTAGCCTGGAGCGATCCCCCCACCATTCATGCGTTACCTCTCCCTCGGCGACACCGACGACATCGCCGCCTCCTGCCACCACCTCACGATCGGCGGCACCGGCCTCATCCTGGACGCCGGCATGGACCCCGACCAGGACGGCTACGCGGCGCTCCCCCCGTTCGAGCTCCTGAAAAACCGGCCCGTCGACCACGTCGTGGTCACGCACGCCCACCACGACCACCTGGGCGCGCTGCCCGTGCTGTCGCGCGAGGTGCCCCACGCCCAGATCCACATGTCGCGGCCGACGGCGATGCTGGCCGAGATGCTGCTGCCGTCGTCGGCGCGGTTGCAGAAGCGACGCGTCCGCGAGGGGTCGACGAGCGCGACGCCCGTGTTCGACGTCGAGACGGCGGAGGCGCTGAGCTACGTCTACGAGACCCACCTGTTGGACGCCCCGTTCGACCTGGGCGGGCTCAAGGCCGAGGGGCCGTTGGCCGGCACGTTCTACCACGCCAGCCACGTGCTGGGCGCGGTCGGGCTGATGGTCGAGGGCTACGAGAACGGCCAGCGCCGGCGCCTCTTCTACACGTCCGACACGAGCCTGCAGCCCCAGACGATCCTGCCCGAGGCCGACTACCCCGACGGGCCCGTCGACGTGCTGCTCTTGGAGTCGACCTTGGGTGCCGACCCCGACGCCGAGACGACGTCGCGCAAGAGCGAGGAGAAGCGGCTCGGCCAGGCCATCGCCGACGTGCTCGCAGGCGGCGGCGTGGTCCTGCTGCCCGTCTTCGCGCTAGGCCGGAGCCAGGACATGCTGGCGCTCATCGACCGGTTCAAGCGGCGCGGCTTGATCGACGAGGACGTCCCCGTGTACACGGCCGGCTCGATGCGCGGCGTGGCCGAGGTCTACGACAAGACGCGCGAGTCGACGCCCCGGCTCGACCCCGACTTCGAGGTCTACGGCGTCGACCAGGAGCGGTACCCGCGCTCGCAGAAGCGGAAGGACGAGGCCCTCGCCAAGCCCGGCATCTTCGTCCTCACGTCGGGCATGCTGTTCGAGCGGACGCCCTCGTTCGACCTGGCCCAGCAGATCGTGTCGGACGAGCGCCACGGCATCTTCTTCGTCGGCTACTCCAAGGAGGGCTCGCCGGGCGACCAGCTCCAGATCGCCGCCGCCAGCGGCGACACGATGACGTTCGACCCGGACCGCGGGCCCGTCGCCATCAACGCCCGCATCGAGCGGTTCCGGTTCTCGGGCCACAGCCACCGCCGCGACCTCGTCGAGGTCGTCGACCGGGTCAAGCCGCGGACGGTCGTCCTGGTCCACGGCGAGACGGCGGCCAAGACCTGGATGAAGGAGAGCATCGAACTTTACCACCCCGACGTCCGCGTGATCATCCCGGAGCAGGGCCAGGAGATCGAGCTGTAGTCGTGGACCTTTCCGCCCTCGATCCCGACTGGACGCCCCTCACCCCCTTCTGGGAGTCGATGGGCACCCGGTCGTTCGTGTCGTCGGACGACGGCGACCGGATCCGCGTCCGCTACTACGCCGACGGCGCGGGGCGGACGTGGGCGCGGGCGTGGTTCGGGCCCGGCGCCGAGGGCCCGCCGGGCCACGTCCACGGCGGCGCGCTGGCGGCGCTCTTGGACGAGGCGATGGGGATGGCGGCGCTGGCGACCGGCCGGATCGTCGTGGCCGCCCGGATCGAGGTCGACTTCCGCTCGCTCGTCCCGCTGGGCGAGGTCGTGACGGTCGAGCTGACCGTCGGCGACGCCGAGGGCACCAAGGTGCCGGTCCGGGCCGACCTCCGGCGCAACGACGCGGGCGTGTCGTGCCAGGCGACGGGCCTGTTCGTCGACATCGGCGCCGAGCGGCTGGGCCGCGTCGCCGAGCGCGCCGGCCGCTGACGCCGCGCGCACGTCCCGGCTGGGTACAGTTTCCGCGGGCGCCAGCGTCCGCACTCCCCCCGATTTCTCTTTCCATGACGACTCACTTCGACCCCGCCACCCGAGGCACCGACCGCCTGCCCGACTGGGACGCCGCCGTCGCGTTCGAGCCGTGGCTCGACACCGCCGAGGACCTGGTCGAGCTCTGGACCTCGGGCCACGCCCGCGCCACCGCCGACCCGGCCCTGGTCGCTCGCGTCGAGTCCGTCCCCGGCGCGTGGCGCCTGCTGGTGCTTAGCGAGGACTGGTGCCTCGACGCGACGGCGACCGTGCCCGCGCTCGTCCGGTTGGCGGAGGCCGCTGGCAACGTCGAGCTCCGCCTGCTCGACCGCGACGACCACCTCGACCTGATGGACGAGCACCTCACCGACGGCCGGGCCCGGTCGATCCCCGTCGCCATCCTGCTCGACGGGACCGGCGCCGAGCGCGGCTGGTGGGGCCCCCGCCCGGCCGACCTCCAGGCCTGGGTCCTGGGCGACGGCCAGGCCCTCGACAAGGAGGTCCTCTACCGCGAGGTCCGCAAGTGGTACGCCCGCGACCGCGGCGTCTCGGCCGTCCGCGAGGTCGTCGAGCTGATCGAGCGCGCCGGCGGCGGCCACCACGTGGCGTAGAGCGTCGCGCGGGTTTCGCAGGGGTGGCCGGTCTCGTGGGTTGATCGCGAGCCCCCCCGAAGCCGAGCCCGCCTCACCTGCCAGATCCGCTGAACTTGCCATGCCCCTCGACCCGCCCCTCTCCGACGCCGACCACGTGGCCGGGCCCGACGACGCGCTCGTCACGCTCGTCCAGTACGGGGACTTCGAGTGCCCGTACTCGAAGGACGTCCACGACCTGGTGGCCGACATCCGCGAGCGCCACCCGACGGGCGTCCGGTTCGCGTTCCGGCACTTCCCGCTGCGGCCGCACCCGAACGCGCTGGCGGCGGCGCTGGCGTCCGAGGAGGCGGCGCGCCAGGGCGGCTTCTGGCTCCTGCACGACCGGATGTACGCGCACCAGCTGGCGCTCCGCCCGTCGCAGCTGGCCGAGCACGCCGAGGCCGTCGGGCTCGACGGGGCCGCCGTCCGGGCTGCCATCGAGAGCGGGGAGGGGAGCGACGCCATCCTGGCGCAGAAGAGGGCCGGCGTCCGCGCGGGCGTCCGCTCGACGCTCGGCCTGTGGATCGACGGCGAGTGGGTCGAGGAGGACGACCTCGAGCAGGCCGTGATCGACCGCGTCATCCGCCCCCTCCAGGCCGACGGCCGGTGACCCCACGACGCCGAGCGAACTTGCGGACGCGCCCGCCGTCGAAGACCCACCCTCTCCGCAGTCTCATGCCGACCGGCCAATCCCGCGACGACGTTCTCAAGGTGGTCCAGGCCCTCCCGGACGAGGCGTCCATCGACGACGTGATCGAGCGGCTCATCCTGCTCCGGAAGGTCAACGTCGGCCTGTCGCAGGAGGGGGAGGGCGTGTCGCAAGCCGCCGCTCGCGCGGAGTTCAGGAAGCCCCGGGCCGACCGCGCCTGGAACCGTGGCTGACGTCGTCTGGCGGCCTCAGGCCCTCCGCGACCTCGAAGCCATCGAGTCTTATTACCGGGAGGTCGCTCCCGACTTCGCCGACCTGTTCGTCGACGGGACCTTCGCATCGACGGATCGGCTGGCTACGTTCCCTCGCCTGGGGCGTGTAGTCCCGGAGATTGGGGACGACGCGATCCGCGAGTTGGTCTACCGTCAGTTTCGGATCATCTACGTCGTCGCGGACGAGGCCGCCGAGATCCTGACGGTGTTCCACACGGCCCGTCAGTTCGGCGGTCTGGGCTAGCGAAACGCTCGCGACAGATCGGCCACAGCCGGGTTCGCCCGCGTCATGTGTCCCCTCCAAGACGACGGCCGCTGACAGGCGTCGTCGGGGTTAGCCGGCCATGCGGGAAGCTACGCCGCGCGCGGGTCCGGCAAAAAAAGAGCGCCCGGCCCCCAAGGGGACCGGGCGCTCTCGGACCACCGAGATCCCGCCTACCGCGCGACGGACAACCGGGCCGTCGTCGCGTTCGGTCCCGACGTGAGCCGGACGACGTAGACGCCCGACGGGAGCGACCCGACGGCGAGCGTGGTCGTGTGGGCTCCGGCGTCGGTCCACCCGCTCACCGGACGGGCCACCTCGCGGCCCAGCGCGTCGTAGAGGACGAGCGTGGTCTCGGCCCCCTCCGCCAGCGAGAACGCCACCGTGGCCGACTCGGCCGACGGGTTCGGGCGGGGCGGGTCGAGCGCGAACACGGACGTCGTCACGCCGGGCGTCGGGCCGGGCGCCACCGGCGGAACGCTCGAGTATGTGACCAACTTGGTCGCTGTGGCCGTGCCAGTCCCGCGCGTGACGATGCATCGGAGCTCGCGGTCGAGGTTCCCCATCTGGATCGTGTACGTCGTCGTGGTCGGGCCGGCGGTCCAGGCCGTGGCCGGGGGCGTGCGCTCCGACCACTGCCGGGTCGTGGGAGAGCCGGAGCCGCCGGAGGTCGAGCACGTGTAGGTCCCGTACTCCTTGAACCCGAGAATGCTCGGGCCCGTGATCGAGGCCGTGAGCGGGCCGGGCGGAGGGGGCGGTGTCCTGAAGCCGGCCATCGTAGCCGCGCTGTTTTCCCAAGCGCGGACGTTGTCGTTGTAGCTGGTGGTGCCCATCGCCACTCCGCCGTAGACCTTGTCGGGGTTCGACCAGTAGTTGATGCGGAAGGGTGAGCTGCTGGGGCTTCCCATCGCCATGATCGTGCGCCAGCTTTGTCCGCCGGGTCTGTAGCCGTGTCCATAGGAGTAAGGCTGGGTTCCCGTGTCGTTATCGTGCCGCGCTCCGGCGAGGTGGCCGATCTCGTGGGCAAACGTATGGTTGCCCGTCGCGTAGTCCCACTCCACGATTGCGAAGGCTTGACTCGCAACAGCACCTATTGCACCTGCAATGCTATACACACTAGAACCTTGGTACACATAATTCCCATCTGTCAACAGAACGACCACGTCGGCACCGTATTGAGAACGAAGGCTATGGACCGCGTCTCCTCGACCGTCGCTCGTCCCCAATAGATCGTCTCTGTCATTGAAGATGTCGCTGGACTCGTTGAAGGCTAGTTGCGCCGCATGCACGACCGAGATCGTGGCGGGCACGCTGCTGTTGCCGAAGCCGTTGTTCATGTCCGCCACGGCGAGCGCGACCTCGTTTCCGATGTTGGCGCTGGCGGCGGCGGCGCCAGGCGTGTAGACCACCAGCACGTCGAGGGTCGGGGTGCTCAGGGCACCAGAGGAGCCGCCCGACCCGGTCGATCCGGGAGCCGTTTGCCCATCCCCGCCTCCGTCCCGCTCGGAGTTGCTTTCCGTAGCGCATTCTCCCACGGCGGTCTGGTCGATCCGGGAGACGGTGTGCAGCCCGCCGCCGAGCGGCTCGATCTTGAACATCTCGCCGGAGGGCTTTTGCACCGAGCCCGTGATTTGGTCGCCGTCCACCACGAGCAGCACCTCGCCGCTCTCGCCGAAGCGCCCGTGCCACACGAGCCGTCTGCCGTGTGCTGCGGCTGTGCGTTCGCGCGTGACCTGCACCTGCTCGCCGCCCACTCTCACTGCGACGGCGGAGAGCGCTGAGAGCGTTTGGGGGGCTGCCGCCGAGCGAAGCTGCACGTCCTCCGAGCCGGGGCGCTGTTCGATGACCGCTAGCAACCGCGCCTGCTCCGGGGTCAGCGTGGAGCGCTCGACGGCCGCTGGAAGAGGTCGGGGATGCCTTGCGCGCCGACGGGTGCGGCACATAGTAGAAACAGGAGGACCGGCAGTTCGTACCGGAAGACGGGGTGTAGCGTGGTTTTCATTGGGATCTCCGGGGTGTGGAGTGAACGAGGGGAACCGGGAGGCGTAGAGGGATACTGACGCCTCCGCCGGTGCGTGACTGATGAGTGAGTCGTCTTGCCGGGCCGATGCTCCTCGACGCGCTCCCTCGTGGAGGCATCTTTGTTTCTGATCCGTGCGGTTCGTTGACGGTGTAGTCATAGAGCACGTAGGCGCCATAGATCTGTTCGTCTTGGATGCTCGTAGGGATCACTTCGGGAATCGTGCGGGGCGCGCCCTTCGAGCGCCCACGACCTAGCAGTTCCGCGACGTAACCGACACCAGGCACGCGGTACTCAAAGATGTTCTCGTAAGCACCTACATCTATACCAGGGTCTTGCTCATACCAGTAGACGTAGCAGTCGAACGTGCCCAGCGGCGTCTCGAACGGGTGCCGGTTCGCCAGCAGCATCACCTCCGACGTGTCGTCGCTGACGTAGAACCGCGCCTCAGGGTCGGGGTCCGTCGTCCAGTCCGAGCCATAGGCCAGCCGAGTGAACCGGTGCCGGTCGCCCACCTGCATCGGCGTCCGCCGCACCAGCCGCTTCGTGTACATCGTGTCGGTAGCGGCGAGACCGCCCATCACGTAGAGGCCGTCGCGCCCGTAACCGTGGAGCCACTGCCAGGGCAGCGGCTCCTCTCCCAGCAGACCCCGCGACTCGGCGTAGGCAGTCAGCGTCTCCCCGCCGTGCTCGAACGTGAGACGCTCGGTGATCTCGACGGCGAAGGAGTCCGCATCGGCCGGGTTGAGGTACCAGGCGCGGTAGAGCCAGCGGTTGCCCGCCTCGAGTGGGAAGAGGTCTTCGGGGGCGGGACCATCTGGCCTGTCCTCGGTGCTGTCGCAGCCGGTGAGTGCAATGCCAGCGAGAACCACAAAGGCAACGCAGAGGGTGAGGGTAGGGCGCATGGAGATCGTGGGGAGGACGCGCCCACGATAGGCGTTCGCCCGGCTCACTCCAAGCCGAAAACATTGGCCGTGGCGGTTGGCCGTGGCGGTTGGCCGTGGCGGTCGCCAGCGTCGTCTATCCGTCCCCGCGCCCCTCCCGTACCGACCGGCGGTACCCCTGCATCGTCGTTCCCGTCTCGCGCTGGAACACGTGGGCCGCCGTGTCACCTCGTCGCCACCCCACGGCCCGGCCCACCTCATCCGCCTGGAGGTCCATCCCTTCGAGGAGTCGCCGGGCCCCGGCCACCCGCCTCTGCGTGAGGTACTCGCCCAGCGGGACCCCGACCTCGCGCTTGAACTGCCGCCGGAACATCTCGGGCAAGAGCCCCACAGCGCGGGCCACGTCCTCGGGCCCGACGAACGTGGCCAGTTCGTGGTCGAGGAGCGCGAGCGCACGACGGACGGGATCGGTCATGTCGTGGGCGGGAAACAGGCTTCATGATACGGGGTGGTAGGCAGTGTGACCACACGGCTGCCGACCCGTGCTGAACGTGGGCGCATTCACGGTCGTTCTCTTTGCTCCTCCAGCGTGTCATCCTGAACGCACGCGAGGAGCCTTCCCCGGACTCGATCCGGGGGGCCGATACGGACTCTCAGACGTGGGGGGCGATGCAGACGGGCTCGACGGCTTGTGCTGAGATCCTTCGCTCCGCTCAGGATGACAAGCTGGGAGAGGGGGTGTAATAATCCATGCACGAAAAAACGCCCGGCCTCCGAAGAGACCGGGCGCTCGACGCACGACGAAAGACAGTGCTACTCGGCTGGAAGCTCGGCCACGACCGAAGTCTCAGCCGGGACCAGCTCGACCGCGTCGGTCGCCGGCTGGGCCGCGCCCAGGTCGATCTCCTCAATCTGGAGCGTCTCCTCGACCTCGATCACGTCGCCGGTCCCCGCGATCAACGGGGCGATGACGAGGGCCACGACCGAGATCAGCTTGACCAGGATGTTGAGCGACGGGCCCGACGTGTCCTTGAGCGGGTCGCCCACGGTGTCGCCGACGACGGCCGCCTTGTGGACGTCCGAGCCCTTGCCGTACTTGACGCCGTCGAACTCGACGCCGCCCTCGATCCGCTTTTTGGCGTTGTCCCACGCGCCGCCGGCGTTGGACTGGAAGATGGCCATGAGCACGCCCGTCACCGTCACGCCGACCAAGAGGCCGCCCAGCATGTTCTTGTCGTAGAACCCGACGGCGACCGGGACGGCGACCGCGAGGACGCCCGGCAGGATCATCTCGCGGAGCGCCGCCTTGGTCGAGATGTCGACGCAGCGCGCGTGGTCGGCCTTGGCCGTCCCCTCGCGCAGGCCGGGGATCTCGGCGAACTGGCGGCCGACCTCCTTGATCATGTCGGCCGCGGCCCGGCCGACGGCGTTCATGGCCATCGCCGAGAACACGAACGGCAGCATCCCGCCGATCAAGACGCCGGCCAGGATGTCGGGCTGGGCCACGTTGATCTCGCTGATGCCCGCCTGCTGCATGAACGCGGCGAACAGCGCGAGCGCCGTCAGCGCGGCCGAGCCGATGGCGAACCCCTTGCCGATGGCGGCCGTCGTGTTGCCGACCGCGTCGAGGAGGTCGGTCCGCTCCCTCACCTCCGGGGGCAGCTCGGCCATCTCGGCGATGCCGCCGGCGTTGTCCGAGATCGGCCCGTAGGCGTCGACGGCGAGCTGGATGCCCGTCACCGACAGCATGCCGAGCGCCGCGATCGCGATGCCGTACAGGCCGGCAAAGTTGAACGCCCCGATGATGGCCAGCGCCAGCACGATCGTCGGCAGGCCCGTCGAGTACATCCCGACGCCGAGGCCCGAGATGATGTTGGTCGCCGCACCGGTCACCGACGCCCGCGCGATGTTGGTCACCGGCGTCGTGTGGGTCGCCGTGTAGTACTCCGTGATGAGCCCGATGGCCGTCCCGGCCGCCAGCCCGATCACGACGGCGATGAAGATGCCGAACGACGTGTAGGTGAACGTCCCGACGATGGGCGTCGTGGCGACGAACTCGGACGGCATCATAAACTGGATGATGAAGAAGCTCAAGATGGCCATCAGCCCGGCCGCTCCGAACTCGCCGATGTTGAGCGCCCGCTGGGGGTTGCCGCCCTCCTTCACCTTGACGAAGAACGAGCCCAGGATCGAGACCAGGATCCCGACCGCCGCGATGACGAGCGGCAGCAGGACCGCGCCCAACTCCATCCCGCCGGCCTCGAGGAGCGACGCCGCGAAGGCCGCCCCGAGCACCATCGCGCCGATGATCGAGCCGACGTAGGACTCGAACAGGTCGGCGCCCATGCCGGCCACGTCGCCCACGTTGTCGCCCACGTTGTCGGCGATGGTGGCCGGGTTGCGGGGGTCATCCTCCGGGATCCCCTCGTAGACCTTGCCCGCCAGGTCGGCGCCGACGTCGGCGGCCTTGGTGTAGATGCCGCCGCCGACGCGCGCGAAGAGCGCGATGGACGAGGCGCCCAGCGAGAAGCCCGCGAGCACGTTCAGGACGCGCGTCACCTCGAGCGGCTGGAGCACGTTGTCGGGCCCGTCGAAGGCGCCGGTGTAAACGATGAACAGCGTCCCGAGTCCCAGCAGACCCAGCCCGACGACCGAGAGGCCCATCACCAACCCGCCCGAGAAGGCGACGTTGAGCGCGCCGCCGAGCGACGTCCGCGCGGCGTTCGTGGTGCGGACGTTGGCCTTGGTGGCCACGCGCATCCCGAAAAAGCCGGCGAGCCCGGAGCACAGGGCCCCGACGGCAAACGAGACGGCGATCAGCGGGCTCGAGTCGGCTCGGCCCAAGTTGGCCAGCAACAGCAGCGCCGCCACGACGACGACGAAGATGGCCAGCACGCGGTACTCGCGGCGCAGGAAGGCGTTGGCGCCCTCCTGGATGTCGGCGGCGATCTCAGCCATCCGGTCGGTCCCGACCGGCTGAGCGTTGACCCAGCGGGATCGGGTGAAGGCGTAGCCCAGCGCGATGACCCCGGCGATGGGGACGAGCAGGGCGAGAGTGGATTCCATGGTGTGTGGGTAAGCGAGACGGGGCCCCGGAGGGCGCGGGGTCGGCGAGAGAGGCGGGCGTCGGAGACGCAGCGCGGCCTAGCGGCGGTTGTGCTGGTTCATGGCGGCCGTCAGCCCCTCGCGCGCGACGGTGAGCGCGGCCTCGGCCGCGTCGTCGAAGGCGGACTCGGCCGCCTCGCGCTCGTCGTCGTCGAAGGGAGACAGGACGAAATCGACCTGGCCGCCGGGGGGGAAACTATTCCCCACCCCTACACGCAACCGGGGAAACTCGGTGGAGGCAAGGGCTTCCACCACGCTCTGGACCCCGTTGTGGCCCCCCGCCGACCCTTTCCCCCGCAGCCGCAGCCCACCGACGGGCAGCGCCAGGTCGTCGTAGACGACGAGCAGGTCGGCCGGGGTCAGGCCGTAGCGGTCGAGCAGCGCCGTGACCGCGCGTCCGCTCCGGTTCATGAACGTGAGCGGCCGCGCGAGCGCGACGACCCGCGTGGGGCCGTCCGGCCGGTCCGGGTCGGTCGGGAGCCGGCCCTCGGCCACGAACGCGTGCGCCGCCTCGACGTCGAGCGCGACGCCCAGCCGGTCGGCCAGCCGGTCGATCACCTCGAAGCCGGCGTTGTGGCGCGTGCCGTCGTAGTCGGGCCCGGGGTTGCCGAGCCCGACGATCAGGAACGACGCGTCGAGCGAGGGCTCGGGGGGAGAGCCGCCGAGCAGGCGGGAGAGCCAGGACATCGCGGGAGGGCGGAAACGGACGCAGGGGCACGGCGGTGGGCCGTGCCCCTGCGCAGGGTTCAGAGACGGGGCGGGGGCTACGCCTCCTCGGCCGCCTCGACGTCGGTGCCCTCCTCGCCCTCGACGCCCTCGGCCTCCTCGAGGCCCTCGGCCAGGCCCGTGTCCTCGACCTCGTCGTCGGCCGTGGCCAGCTTGGGCGCGGTGACCGTGGCGATGGTCCGCTGGGGGTCGGTGAGCAGCTCGATGGACTCGCCGAGCGCGAGCTCCTCGACGTGGAGCGAGTCGCCCATCTCGAGCGTCGAGACGTCGATCGAGACGTGGCCCGGGATGTCCTTGGGGAGCGCCCGGATCTGGAGCTCCAGGATCGGCTGCGACAGCGTGCCGCCGGCCTTGACCCCGCGCGGGGTGCCCTCGAGCCGGATCGGGATCGTCATCGTCAGGGCCTCGCCGGCCGTCAGCGCCAGGAAGTCGGCGTGGAGCGGCTGGTCGGTGACCGGGTGGAAGTCGACCTGCTTCAAGATCGCCTCGTGGTCCTCGCCCTCGAACGAGACGGCCACGCGGTAGCTCTCGGTCGTGAAGATGAGCGGGCGGAGCGCCAGCGTCTCGACGGCGAAGTGGACGGGCTCGGTGTGGACGCCGTAGAGGACGCACGGGACCAGGCCCTCGCGGCGGACCGCCTTGGTGGCCGCCTTGCCGGTGCCGCGCGGCTGGACGTCAAGCGTGATGGACTGCATGTCGAGGTTCAGGGTTCGGGGTTGACTGCGTCGGCCTTGCGGCTCAAGGCTCCCAAGGTCGGCCTTCGGAGCGGGTCGGACTGTGAACCCTGGTCCTAGAATCGCCGGGCAGACACGGACGCGAGGCCGCACCTCCGCGAACCCTGAACAACGACCCCCGACCTTCTCAGTCGACGAAGAGCGTCGAGATCGACTCGTCGGAGCCGATCCGGTGGATCGACTCGGCGAAGAGGGGGGCGACCGAGATCACCTCGATCTTGTCGCTCTCGCGGTGGAGCGGGACCGAGTCGGTCACGATGACGCGGCTGAGCGGGCTCGCCTCGATCCGGTCGACGGCCGGGCCCGACAGCAGCGGGTGCGTGCAGAACGCCTGGACGCTGAGCGCGCCCGACTGCGACAGCGCCGCCGCCGCCGACGTCAGCGTGCCCGCCGTGTCGCACAGGTCGTCGATGAGCAGGCAGTTCTTGCCCGCCACGTCGCCGATGATGTTCATGACCTCGGCCACGTTCGCTTCGGGCCGCCGCTTGTCGATCAGCGCGAGCCCGGCCTGGAACCGCTTGGCGTAGGCCCGGGCGATCTTCGAGGCGCCCACGTCGGGGGCCACCACCACCAGGTTCTCGCGGAAGGCCTGGGCCGACTGCCCGTTCGAGCCGGCCAGCGCCAGCGTGTTGGCGTCGAGCCACTCCTCGAACACGGCCGAGCCGTAGAGGTGGTCCACGGGGATGTCGAAGAACCCCTGGATCTGGGCCGCGTGGAGGTCCATCGTCAGGACGCGGTCAACGCCGGCGTCCTGGAGCATCTTCGCGATCATCCGGGCCGCGATGCTCACGCGCGGCTGGTCCTTCCGGTCCTGGCGGGCGTAGCCGAAGTACGGGATCACGGCCGTGATCCGGGCCGCCGACGCCCGCCGCGCCGCGTCGACCATCAGGAACAGCTCCATCCAGTGCTCGGCCGGCGGCGGCGTCGACTGGACGATGAACAGGTCGGTCCCCCGGATCGACTCCTCGTAGCGGACGTAGATCTCGCCGTCGGCGAAGTCCTTCAGCGTCACCTCGCCGAGCGCCCAGCCGCCCTCCATGGCGATTGCGCGGGCCAACGCCGGGTTCGAGCGCCCGGCGAAGATCGAGACGGGGAGCGTGGAGGCGGGCACGAGCAGGGCCACGGGCGGGGGGGAGGGAGGCCAGCGAGGCGGCGAGAGCGGCCCGAGAGGGACGGCCGGAGCGGGCCCGGCGGCAGTTGCCCGAGGAGGATTCGAACCTCCACAACCACTTCCAAAGAGTGGTGTGCTGCCATTACACCATCGGGCAAGCGGCACCGGAGGCGGTCGGGGGCGTAGGCGCCGGGCCCTGCCCCGACCGGGCCGGCGTGCGGAGTATAGAGGGCTCGCGCCGAGCCGGTCAACGGGCCGGGCCCATCTCAGCGGTCCCGCCGCGCCCCACGCCCTGTCTTGCCCCCCTTTTCACGCCCGTGCCCGACGCGTCCGTCCCCCGCTCCAGCGGGTCCCCCATCCCGCTCGACCCCGCGCTCACGGCGCTCCACGGCGCCCCGTCGCCCAACGAGCGGTCCGCCATCGGCGTCCTGGGCGGGCTCGGGCCCTACGCCGGGCTCGACCTGGTCCGCTCGATCTTCGACGAGACCGACGCCCACGTCGACCAGGAGCACCTGCCGGTCGCGCTCGTGTCGTACCCCCACCGGATCCCCGACCGCGCCACCTGGCTCGCCGACCCGACCGCGCCGAGCCCGCTCCCGGCCATGATGGAGGTCCTGCGCCGGCTCGACGACGCCGGCTGTGCCGCGGCCGGCGTCCCCTGCAACACGGCCCACGCGCCGGCCCTGTTCGACCGCCTGCGCGACGGGCTCCTGGCCGACGGCCGCGACCTCGAGCTCGTCCACATCGTCGACGCCATCGTGGCGCGCGCGGCCGAGGTGGCGCCGGACGCCCAGACGATCGGCGTGCTGGCCACGTCGTCGTCGATCGAGAACCGGCTGCACGAGGTCGGGCTGGAGGCGGCCGGGCTGCACGCCGTCGTGCCGGACGCGACGCACCAGGCGGCGGTCCAGAACGCGATCTACGGGCCGACCGGGCTCAAGGCCGAGAGCGCCCCGCCGCGACCTGAGGCCCGCCAGGCCCTGCTCGACGCGTCGGACCACCTGGTCGAGCGCGGGGCCCAGGCCGTCATCCTGGGCTGCACCGAGCTCCCGCTCGCCGTCCCCGAGGCCGACCGCGGCGGGGTCCCGTTCGTCAACTCGACGCGGGCGCTGGCCCGAGCGCTCATCCGGGCTACGCATCCGGAAAAGCTCCGCCGGCCGTAGCGCTCAGCCCTCGGCCGCGAGGTGCGCCGCGGCCCGCTCGACCACCGCCCGGGCGTCGGCCACGGCCCGCCGCCACTCGGCGTGGTCGACCTCTCCGAGGTCGGCGGGGTAGCGCGTGATCACGGCGTACTGGGTCAGGCCCTGCGCGGCGAGAGCGTCGATCGGGGCCTCGGAGACGGCTCGCGCGAGGTCGAGCAAGAGGATGACGTCGTGCGTCCGAGGCGGCGGCGTACCCGTCGGGGAGAGGATCACGGCCTTCAGCGCCTTTTCCGCCGCCTGCTGGGCGTGGAAGCACAGCAACTCGAGGAAGACTCCGGTCGGGGGTGGCGTCTCGGCCAAGAGCAGATCGGCCCGTGCGTAGCCGAGCCATGCCCCCGGGTCCCCGGAGTCGGTATGGCTAGTCATCGGCGACGTAGAGGTCCTGGCCCGTCCGCAGGACCTCGCGGTACACCAAGCCGGGGTTGTCGCGGTGACGGTCGAGCACGTCGGGCGTCGTGACGAGCAGGTCGATGCCCACGCCGGGGCGTGGGAGCCGGGCCCCGATCTCGACCATGGCCTGGCGGCGCGGCGTCCCGTTGGGCATCACCACCAGCAGGTCGACGTCGCTGTCCGGACGGGCCGTCCCCGCCGCCCGCGACCCGAACAGGATGACGCGGAGCGGCGACGCCTCGGCGACGATCCGGTCGACGATCTCGCGGACGATGGGGTCGACGGCGGGGGCAGCGTCCATGCCCGGAGTCTACGCCTCGACCAGCGTCGTCCGGACGATGACCCGGGCGTAGGAGCCGAACACGCCGAGCCCGCCCTCGACGTTCGTGGTCACGTTGGGAATCTCGCCGGGCGACAGCGTCGAGCCGCCGCCCTGGACGATCTGGCTCTCGACGAACGCCTCGAGCGCCGGGTCGAGCGAGACCAGCGAGATCTGGACCGGCCCGAAAAAGCCGAACGCGAGGTAGGGCACCTGGACCCGCACCGTCCCGTCGCCCAGGTCGACGTAGCTGGCCTCGTTGATCACCGGCGACGTCCCGACGACCGCGTTCTCGCTCGGGTCGGTGTCGCAGAGCAGCGTCACGCCGTCGGGCTCGCGGTCACACCCCAAGAACCGCTCGTAGGGCGACGTCAGCCCGAACCGGCCGGCCTCGGGGACGCTCCGGTACCTCGTGTCGCCGTCGACGTCGACCTCGACGAACGAGACCGGCGCGAGCGCGCGCGTCGAGGTCACGAACGCCGCCTGGCGGCCGGCCGTCGACGACTGGGTGATGCGGACCTCCGGCCCCTGGCCGGTCCCGTAAACCGTCGTCTCGGCCGGCGGGTCGACGAGGTCGATCGCCGGGGGGGCCGTCGTCCGGGCCGTCAGCACGGCGTCGCCGGCGCGGACGTCGAGCCGGTACGTCCGGCCGGGGAGCACGACGTCGTCGGTGTCGGCGACGTACCGGCCGGCCGCGCCCTCGGCGTAGGGGTACACCTGCTCGTCCGACCCGTCGGCCGCCAGCCGCGTCACGGTCACCGTCGCGCCGGCGACCGCCAGCGCGTCGGGGTCGTACACGTCGAGCAGCGGGGCCGACTCCGACACGGTGACCACGGGCAGCCGCTCGCCCACGCCCAGCGAGGCCGACGCCACCACCTGGGGCGTGAAGTCGTCGTCGGCGAACCCGTCGCAGCCGCCGACGGCGACGGCCAACAGGGCGAGGAGAAGGAGGCGCATGGGAGTAGGGAGGCAAGCCGTCGGTAGGGACGTGTGGCCACAGGCCCGCACGCGGTCACCCGCACGTACGGTCAAAAGTCGAGCGACAGCGACACGTTCGGCAGGATCGGGAGCTGGCGCACCTCGCCGACCTCGACGGGGTTCGAGTCGAAGTCGTAGGTCACGAACCAGAGGTTCCGGCGGTTGTAAACGTTGACGAGTTGGAGCTGAAGCTCGTAGGCCGCGAACGACCACACGCCGCGCTTGGTGACCCCGGCGTCGACGCGGTGGTAGGGCGGCAAGCGGGCCGTGTTGAGCCCGTTCGAGACCAGCACGGGCAACTCCGGGTTCTCGAACGGCAGGCCGGTCGTCTCGAACCGGCCGGCCGGCGTCGTGTAGGCCTGGCCCGTCGCGTAGGCCCCGGCGACCGTGGCCTGCCAGCCCCGCCCGAGCGCGTACTGGGCGACGACCGTCAGGTCGTGGAGCCGGTCGTACTTCGGCGGGAAGTAGCCCTGGAACGCGGCCGACTCGCCCGGGTAGCGCCGCCGCGTCGAGCCCAAGGTGTAGCTCACGAGTCCCGTCAGCTTGCCCAGCCCGCGCTCCAACAGGAACTCGGCGCCGAAGGCGTAGCCCTCGCCAAACCGGAACAGGTCCTGGTAGCCCAGCCCGGCCACGTCCTGGTTGCTCGGGTCGATGTCGAACAGGTCGCGCAGCGTCCGCCCGTAGACCTCGACGTCGAGCCGGTAGGCCGGGCCCAGGTTCGTCTTGATCCCGAGCACGACCTGCTCCGACGACTGCGGCGGCACGCCGACGCCCGTCGTGACCCAGGTGTCGAAGCCGGAGAACGCCTCGTTCGAGATCAGCGACAGGAACTGGTGGTACTGGCCGGCCGCGAACTGGAGCACTACGTCCTCGCCGAACGTCCGCTCGACCTGGACCTGGGGCGACAGCCGGACGTAGCTCGACGGGACCGAGTCGGCCGCGTCGAGCAGGTCGTCGGTCACGCTCCGGAAGTACTCCGCGCGGACGCCGCCGGTCAGGATCCACCCGTTGCCGGGGCGCACGCGGCCCTGGACGTAGCCGGACGCGTAGCGCGACGGGTTGAAGTACGACGTCTGGGTGTTGCCGTTGAAGCTGCTCTCGAGCTCGAGGTCGAGCGTCCCGCCCCAGGCGCCCGTCCGAAACTCGAACGCCTCGCTCGGCAGCCACTCCACGTCGACGCGCGCCGAGTAGTCGGTCAAGGTGTTGGGCCGCTCGAACTCGGTCCCGGCGAACGACCCGACGGGGTAGCTGAAGTAGCGGCTCGCGGTCAGGCGGGTCTGGGCGAAGGCCGTCCCCGAGAGCACGCGGTTGTAGGCCAGCGACGCCGTCCGGTTGCCGTAGTCGAGGTCGAACTGGGCGTCGTCGCCGAAGGGGACCACCACCTGGTCGCGGCCGGCGTACGTCGCCAGGCTGACGCGGTCGTTGGGCGTCAGGTCGACCGACACCTTGCCGTTGAGGTCGTAGAAGTAGAAGCTTTCCGGGATGCCGTCCTCGTCGAGCTGCTCGCGCAGGACGGCCAAGAGCGGCTCCAGCGTGCTCCGCCGGGCGTTGAGCGAGTACGAGCCCGACACGCCCGGCAACGGCCCCTCGACGCCGATCCGGCTCGCCAGCAGTCCGACCGACAGGCTCGCGTCGGTCTCGCGCCGGTTGCCGTCCCGGTTGTACACGTCGACCACACTCCCGAGCCGGCCGCCATACGTCGAGGGGTACGCGCCTTTGTAGAGCCGGACGTCCTTGATCGCTTCCGTGTTGAACGTCGAGAAGAAGCCGAAAAAGTGCGTCGGGTTGTAGACCGTCGTCCCGTCGAGCAGGATCAGCGTCTGGTCCGGCGACCCGCCCCGGATGTACAACGCCGACGAGAAGTCGCTCGACGCCTTGACGCCGGGCAGCAGCTGGATCGAGCGGAACAGGTCGGCCTCGAACACGGTGGGCAGCGCCTGGACCAGGTCGATCGACACGTTCTGGGTGCCGGGGGCGCGCGCCTCCTCGATGGGCTCGGTCGCCTCGACGACCACCTCGTCGGTCGTCACGCCCTGGGGCGCCAGGTCGAGGTCGAGGCGGACCGTCGCGCCCGGCGCTAGGGTGACCGTCTCGCGCGTCGGCTGGTAGCCGAGGTAGCTCGCGGTGACCGTCACCTCGCCCGGGTCCAGACCCCCCAGCGTGTAGAACCCCTGGGCATTCGTGGCCACGCCCCGGCCCGTCGCCTCGACGCGGACGGTCGCCTGGAGCAGCGTCTCGCCCGTGACGGCGTCGCGCACGAACCCGTTGAGGGACGCCGTCTGCGCACCCGCGGACGTGGCGACGACGGTCAGCAGGGTGAGGACGAGGAGGCGGGCGGGCATCGGCACTAGGGGGACGGCGGTTGAGCGCGGGACGGGCGGCGGGGTTCGGCCGGGGGCGTGGGGAACCCGCGAAATGCCCCGTTCCTCGGGCCGCCGTCCGCCCCGACGAGGCAACGCCCGGCGGAGTTACGCCGGTGTGCGGGGCGCGCAGCCCCGTCCGCTACCGGACGCGCTCGAGCCAGGGCCGCTCGTCGACGCAGAACGTGGACAAGGTGGCCACCAGCCGGGCGGGGTCCGATCCGGCGGGGTAGCGTGAGGTCGCTCGGCCGAGGTTCCACCGGAGCACGAGCGCGCCGTCCTCGACGGCCCACCGGTGGACCGTGTCGCGGCGGACCGAGTCGGGCCGGGCGTAGCTCCACGCCACCACCCCGTCGGCGTCGAGGCGGACGAACGCCGTCGCGATCTCGGGCGCCGGGCACACCTCGCGCCATGTCGTCCCGACAAGGTCGGCCCGAGACAGCTGGGCCGCTCCGGCACAGCCGGCGGCGACGAGAGCGAGCAACACGAGCGGTCGGCGCATAGCCGAATCTACGATCCGAATCGTAGACTGCACGCTGAGCTTTCTGGCGAGTCCAGACGGCGACGCTAGCCGGCCTCGGCGACGGTCTCCATCGGGATCGGCCGGTCCGGCCGCTCGCCGGTCTCGAGGTAGCGGCGGACTTCGAGCACGGCCCGCTCCTTCGCCTTGGCCTCCAGCATCAGGTCGTACGGCGCGTCGGCGTCGCCGACCTGCTCCATCAGCCCGACCAGCTGGTCGACGTCGTCCATGTCGAGAAAGTCGGCGTGGCCGGTCCGCGTGCCGGGCTTGTGGGACGAGAGGTGGAGCTTGGGCGCGCGCTTTCCCCACGTCGCCATCGCGCGGTCGAGCAGGTCGACGATCCCCTCGTCCCACGTCTCGCCGCTCGGGTTGAGGACGTGGTGGAACAGGTCGACGATGACCGGGAGCCCAGTCCGCTCGGCCAGCGCGACGGTCTCGGCCAGCGTGTAGGTCGTGTCGTCGTTCTCGATCGCCAGGCGGGCCCTCGCGTCGTCGCTCAGCCGGTCCAGGTTGTGGGCGAACCGGTCCATCGCCGCCGGCTTGTCGCCGTAGGCCCCGCCGACGTGCAGCGTCATCGTCCCCTTGGGGTCCATCCGCTTCAGGACCTGGGCCTGGAAGTCGAGCTCCTCGACCGACGCCGCGACGACCTCGGGGCGCGGGCTGTTGAGGACGGTGTACTGGCCGGGGTGGCTCGTCACGCGCAGCCCCTCGGCCTTGACCAGCCGCCGGATCTCGCGGAACTGCCAGTCGAACGCCTGCGCCCAGTCGAACGGGAACACGTCGAGCGGGCCGAACGGGATCAAGTCCGACGAGACGCGGAAAAAGCGGAGGTCGTGGGCCACGTTCCACCGGAGCGCCGCGAGCACGTCGCCCAAGTTCTGGACGACGACGGGGATGACGGTCTCGGTGCGCAAGTTGGCCAGGCGGACGGTCCGGCTCTGGGTCCCGAGCGTCGTGTTGAGGCAGGCGTAGCCGAGGTGGCGGAGGCGCATCGTGCGGCGGGGGCGTCCGGTCCCTACGCCGCCGGCCCGCCGGGTGTCCCCTGATCCGCGCCGACGAGTCCTCGCGAGCGCGCTCCGCCCGCAAGCGGTTCCTTCAGGTCAGTCCGTCACGGCAACGGCGCCCACTTCCTCCAGCTCGTACAGCGCCGTGGGCGCGAGGTCGGCTCCGTTGGGCCACACCACCGTCCCGCACACGGGGTCCGCGCTCACTCGGGCGAAGTACGTCGGGTCGCGCAGCGGCTCGAACACCGGGCCGCCGATCTGCTCCACCAGCGGACGCACGTCGACCTCGCGCATCTCTCCGGTGCTGAAGACGAGGCGGAGGGCGTGGCCACCAAGCGGTTCGGCGTCGGCGATGCGGAGAACGTCAGCCATTGAGATCTGGAAACGACATGAGGGGAGCTATGCGACCACGCGGAGCCTGGGGCCACCCACCCGATCTCCGCTTTCACCTCTGGCACGAGGGGCGCGAGGTCCTCGATACGGTTGCTCCGGGCCTCCATCCACACGATGCCGATGGAGTGCCGGCTCAGGTTCTGCTGGTGCGGGATGCCCTGGTCCGTCGTGATGAGCGCGTCGAACTCTGTGGCCGCCGCCGCGAGCAGAGTCCCGTTCTTCAGCCCGCTCCACCCCTGCTGCTGGACCGTCCGCGCCTCGACCTCGGGCGCGAGCAGCCGGACGAGCGCCTTCAGCATGTTCTCGTCCAGGAGCGCTGTCACGCCGCCTCCGCCTGGCGCAGCGTCATCTCGAGATAGCCGACCGCCTGCTCTCGGCTCACGGTCGGGAAGTCGTCGAGGAACTTGCCGATGCGGTCGCCGGCGGCGAGGTGCTGGACCAGGATCTCGACCGGCACGCGGGTCCCGGCGAAGACGAGGGCGCCGTTCATGACCTCGGGGTTGCGGGAGACGACCTGCTGGCGGTCCATGAGAGCGGGGGCGTCCGTTTTCGGCTTGGACGCAGGCGTGCCCCGGGCGATCCCCGGCGGTGGGAGTGGCCGTGCGGCGGACGGCCGCTGGGGTAGGAGACCTCGCTTCTCCGACCGTCTCTCGGCGCGGCTCGACGAGCGGACGTAGACGCTGACGGCGTGACGAGGGGCGGCCAGGAGTGTAAACCATCAGCCCAGGCCAACATGTAGAGGAACTGCCCGGCCCCTACAGCTTGCGAGCGGCGAGTTTTCCTTCTTTCTGAAGGGCATCGCTCAGCTTGTCTGCCCGGTCTCGGAAGAACGCCGCGCGGTCCTCCCACGTCTGCCCAGCGAGCGCTTCGTGCTGGGCGTCACGGATGCGGCGGACCGCCTCGACAGCGTCGATCTGGAAGTCAGTCTTCTTTTCCATAACTGGTCACCTCCCGAGGAGAAAAGATCTGAACGGGCTTGTAGCCCTCTCCCGCGTTCACGGCGTTGAAGAGCCGGATCTTGTCGAAGCGCACGATGTGCTTGAAGTTCCAACTCACGAGCACGTCTACGCCCGCCACCGTCGCCAGCGCGATGTGGAGCGCGTCGTTCGAGAACTTCGGCGGCAGGATCTGCCGTGCGTCGTAGGCGGAAGCGGGGTCTCGGACCTCGTCGTTGAGATCGAGCACTTCGGCGCCGAGCCGGACCAGTTCGGCGTAGCGGTCCCGTACCGGCTCGGGCGCCGGCTCGATCTCGGCCGCCACGACGACGGAGAGAACGGGGACGAACAGGCCGAACTGGAAGTCCTGGAACAGCCCGTTCGACCACGCCGCGAACTCGGCGTCGAAGCAGCCGCCGATGACGGAGGTGTCGGTATAGACGCGCTGGCGCTTCATGCCGCCAACCTACGGCACCCGAGTCCCGGCGAAGACGAGGGCGCCGTCCATGACCCCGGGGTCGCGGGAGACGATCTGCTGGCGGTCCACGAGAGCGGACGACGTGACGAGGGGCCGTCAGAGTGTAAGCGATGGGGTCAGCCTCAAGCGTAAAGGGGCTGACCGGCTCCTACACGGCACAGTGCTACGAGAGGATCCGGTCGTACTCCGCGTGCGATCCGATCCAGAACCCATACAATTCCCCGCCCTCCTCGACCGCCAGCGCCCGGTAGCTCCGACCAACCCGGACCGACCACAGCGGCGGATCGTGATCCGCGAGCGCCTTGAAGTGGAGCGAGGGGTGGAGCGGGTCGTCTTCGAGCAGCCGGTGGTTCTTCCGCGCCAGTTCCTGGACCCGTCCGGGCTGCGCCTCGAATCGCTTCCAGAAACCCGCCGTCGTCCGATGCCTCACGGGAGCGGGCGGGTGCGACCGGCCGCGATGTCGGCCTGAGCCTCCCGGACGAGCACGTCGAGACGTCCGGCGGTCGCGTCCGTCTCGATTTGGCGGTCCCACTCGTTGGCCCGGTACTCGTCGAACCACTCGGCGAGGGCGGCGAGTTGATCGGGCGGGAGCTCCGTGATGGCGGCTTCGAGTTCCTGGACGCTCACAGCGGGCGAGAAGGCTGAGGTTGGAGAGACAACGTCTCGGGTGGGCACTCCGTTCGTAGGCAGTAGAACAAAGGGCGGCTCAACCGCAAAGGGCTGAGGGCACAATGACGGCACGAGGCGAAAGCAGCGCCGACGCCTGGACGAGTTGAGGACGCCGACGCCTTTCGTCAGCTTGCGACGGCGGGTTGCACCGCCCCGG
This sequence comes from uncultured Bacteroidota bacterium, assembly GCA_963848075.1. Lineage (GTDB taxonomy): Bacteria > Bacteroidota > Rhodothermia > Rhodothermales > Rubricoccaceae > Rubrivirga. The sequence goes on along the minus strand of CAWKCB010000003.1, from coordinate 25,370 downwards.
CGAGCACAGCGCTTACGGGAAGTGGCGGTAGACATCCTTCCGGTGGAGCACCCGGACGAACTCGACCTCTTCACCTTCCACGAAAATCCCGATCCTGTAGTCTCCAATCCGCACGCGGTAGTGCCCACCCGCTCCGCTCATCTTCTTCAGGTTCGGCACGTCCGACAGCGTCGCTGCTGACTCTACGGCCTCGATGACGGAGCGGACTTGCTCACCGAGCCGCCGCTCCTTCAACTTCTTGACGTCGCGGACGAAGCTCTTGCGGAAGGCTGTCCTCACGACAACTCATCCAGCGCGGCGAAGACGGCCTCACGATCTACCCGGTCCGTTTCCCGGCCTGCCCGGATGGCTCCAGCTAACGCGACATCCTCCAGCACCTCCGCGAGCACTTCGTGCAGGAGGTCGCGGCGGTCGTCGAGCGCTTCGGCGACGGCCTGCCTAAGCATCTGGCGGAGGGTGTCCTCGGAGATGGTTACTTGAGCCATGTCAGATCGGGGGTTCCAGCTTGTACCTCGACGCGCCTCGGAGGTTCGGGAGAGGCGGTGTAACAGTTTGCGAGTCAGTCGCAACGGACAGCGACCGCGAACGGTGAGAAGGGCAACGTAGACGCCGAACTCCACTCGGAGCAAGAGCGCTGACGCCCGTCGTCCATTAGACTCGGAGGGTACCCCGAGCCCCGGTGTCGATCAAGCCTACGCCCTTTGTCGGAGACGCTCCCCGGAGCTAATCCATAGGCCGATCCAGGCCCGGCACCGGCCCGAGCAAGACCCAATAGCGATGTGCCACGTCAGCCCCACCTCGGGGCGGAGGCGACGGCCCTAATGGACGCGGTCCCCCTCGGTCGCGGGCTCGGACAGCCCCCAATCCGATGGACGCACCTCAGTTCTACGTCGGCGTCGACGTCGCGAGCGAGACCCTCGCCGTCGCCCTCACCCGCGGCCCCGGCCGACCGGCCGCGCCGCCACTCACCGTCGCCAACGACCCCGATGGGTTCGCCGCCCTCGCCGCGTGGCTCACGGACCACGGCGCGGGCTCCGATGACGTGCTCGTCTGCCTCGAGTCGACGGGCGTCTACGGCGAGGCCCTCTGCTACTGGCTCTACGAGCGCAGCTTCCGCGTCGTCGTCGAGGACGCCGCCAAGGTCCGCCGCGCCATGCCTGTCTCCGGCGCCAAGACCGACGCCCTCGACGCGCAGCGGATCGCCGACTACGCGGCCCGTTTCCTCGACGAGCTCCGGCGGTGGGCGCCCGCCGAGGCCGTCGTGGAGCAGGTGAGGACGCTTCTGACGATGCGTGAGCAGCTCACCCGCGAGCGGACCGCCAAGCAGAACGCGCGGCGGATGCTGGCCCGGAAGGTCGTCCAGACCCCGCTCGCCAACCGGATCGCCGACGACGCGGTGAGCTACCTCAAGGATCGGATCGCCGAGATCGACCGCGAGGTCCGGCGGCTCGTGGGCGAGCACCCGACGATCGGTCCGGCCGTGGCGCTGGTGATGAGCGTGCCGGGCGTGGGGCTGCTCCTCGCCTCGCACCTCTGCGTGGCGACGGGCGGCTTCTCGCGCCCGCTCCGGCCGAAGCAGGCCTCGGCGTGGCTCGGGATCTGTCCCTTGGAGCACGAGAGTGGAAGCAGTGTCCGTCGGCGTCCGAGGAGCCGGGGCTACGGCCCGTCGGCGATCCGGAAGCTGCTCTACCTGGCCTCGATCCGGCTCGTCTCCATCGAGGGCTCGCCGTACCACACGTACTTCCACCGGAAGAAGGCGGGGGGGAAGAGCGGTCGACTCGTGCTCAACAACGTCGGCAACAAGCTCCTGCGCGTGGCGGCAGCGGTGCTTCGGGACGGGCAGCCGTACGAGGCGGACCACGTGAGCGTGCGGCCTATGATTTAGTCGCCCGAGCCCTTGACATCGTCATAGCGATCGGCTTGCAGCGGCGGGCTATACGCACCTGGCAATTGCCTAGTCGATACCCATCGCACTCTTAGCTTTGAGCCAGTCCGCACTTTGATCAAAATCGAGAGAGTCGACCAAGGGGACGTGCAGGTCGGGCACAGGGAGCTGGTTAATAACTCTCAGGGTCATAAATGCCGAGTTTAGGGACCAGCGCAACACTCGTGGCATAATCTCCCCGTACTCGTCAATCAGGAACTTGATGTATCGCTCATCTGGACAGCTATCGAGAGCTAGCTTCCCATTGTCGTTTCCGCGGAGGAAGACCGTTACGGTCAGTGAGGCTGGGTGTGTCACCTCGCATAGGTCAGCGTAGGCATCAACAATTTTCCCTTGGTCGGCCTCCTGTAAGCCGTTGATGTAATCCCGGGCGTGCTTTGCCTTCATGTGACTAGGCCCCCGAAAGGACTTCGGCTGCTTCTGAGCGTAGATGAAGTGCTCTAACAGCTTCTCCAACTCTGGGCTGACGTGGACCTTGTCCTCAGCCTCCCCAGCAAGGCAAGCTCTGATCGTGGCGAAGTTGCTGGCGAGGTTCAGAGGCACGTCGCGGAGAGACTCAAACGAGTCCGCAGCCGCCTCAATCAGGCCCCGGAAGGACGCGCCGAAAGCCATGAGGTTGCTATTGGTGTAGCTCGACATCATGCCCCTGATCCAGCGCGCGTTCCGGAGGATAGTGGCAGTCGCCGCGATGTGAGCTTTGGCCATCTGGTCCCTCCAGACCATCTGGTTAGCATCGATCCGGCTCTGAGGTGATCCGAAGGCGTAGTCCACACCATCGATCTCAGTCTGGGTCGCAGGCTCGTACTGGATCTCTGGCAGTTGCTTCTCGAAATCAAACACCACCGGGAGGTACATCTCGCCGGCTTCGCCGAAGACCGCCTTGATCACGCTTGCGCTCATTTTCAGAAGGTGGGAGTGCGTATAACTAGTGGTTCTCCGGCGGGTGGGTCACCGAATCTAGAGACCCGTCGCCAAATGTAGTGACCGTCACCAGGTCTAGCGACTTCCCAGACGAACCGTTCAGTTTGGCGGCCTCCGGCAGTGGCCCCGGCTACTCACCACCGTGCGGCAGCCGCTCGGGCATCTCGGCGGCCACCCAGATCAGGACGGCCGTGGCCGCGACCGCCCGCTGGACGTCGGCCGGGTCGAGCTTGTCGACCGTGTCGGCCGGCGTGTGGTGGTACACGAAGTAGCGGCCGTTGTCGGTGCGCAAGCTGAGGCCGGGGACGCCGTCGCGCATCAGCGGGCCGATGTCGGCGCCGCCGCCGCCCAGGGTGATGCCGGCCGGGCCGGCGTCGGAGTCGGCCATCAGCAGGTCGCGGATCAGGGGCTCGACGCGGGCGGCCAGCATCTGGCGCCCCTCTTCCGATCCGCCGTAGCCGAAGCCGACGGGCGCGAACACGCCGCTGTCGCTCTCGAGTGCGAGCTGGACGTGCGACACGTCCGCCCCGATGGAGTCGCGGAACGTCTCGGCGCCGCGGAGCCCGTTCTCCTCGTTCGTCCACAGGGCCACCTGGACGGTCCGCCGCGGGCGCAGGCCGAGCCGGTTCAGCAGCGCCACGGCCTCCCACGTCACGACGCAGCCGGCGAGGTCGTCGTGGACGCCCTGGCCGACGTCCCACGAGTCGAGGTGGCCGCCCAGGATCACGACCTCGTCGGGACGCTCGCGGCCCCGGAGCTCGCCGATCACGTTGCGCGAGCGGCCGTCGGCCCGGGTCTCGGCGCCCATCACCAGGCGGACGACCGGCCGCCCGCCGCGGTCCTGGATCCGCCGCAGGATCTCGGACGCCTCCGTCGTCACGGCCGCGTGCGGAATCGGACGGTCGTCCTCGGCGTAGCGCATGACGCCGGTGTGGGGCGTGCTCAGGCCGGGCGGCCCGACCGAGCGGACCAGGCTGGCCACGGCACCGGCCTCGGCCGCCGCGCTCGCCCCGCCGACGCGGTAGGCGACCGTCGCGCCGTAGCTCGTGAACGGCACGTCGAACAGGACGATGCGGCCTTGGACTTGGTCCGCCCGCGCCGTCAGCTCGTCGAACGAGCCGACGACCAGCACCTCGGCCTCGATGCCCGGCGTCCCGACGCTCCCGCCCAGCCCCAGCATCGGCAGGTCGACGTCGCCCGACGGCGTCACCAGCGTCGCCGACTCGTCGCCCCTCACCCAGACGGGGACGGTCACGGGTTGCCCGCGGACGTTCTCCAATCCGTCGGCCCGCATCTCGTCCAGGACCCGGTCGATGGCAGCTTCGAGCGCGGGCGTGCCCGTAAAGCGCGGGCCGAACGTGTCGGCCAGGAGGGCGATGCGGTCGAACGCGGTGCTGTCGGCGAGCGCGGCCTCGACGATCCGGGCGGCGGCCTCGGCGTAGGGCGCCGACGGGTCGGGCTGGGCCCGAACGGTGCCGGCGGCGAGGACGAGGGCGAGGAGGACGAGGCGCATGGCGGGCTGGTACGATCGGACGGGGTGGGCAAGCTAGCCCGCGCCTAGCTTCGGGCCGTGTCCAGAGCCCTCTCCGTCGTCCTCGGGATCTGCGTTCTCGCCTGGGTGGCGACGACCGCGTACGACGCGACCGTCACGGTGCTCGCCGCCGTCGTGGGCGTGCTGGCCCTGCTCCACCTCCGCGCCCACGACCGGATCGCAGCGCTGGAGGACCGGCTCGACGCGTTGCTTCAGAGCCGCGCGGCGCGGGCCCGGCCGCGCCCCGCCGAGGCCGACGAGCCGGTCGTGGCCGCTCCGTCTGAGGTGCCGACCTTGGTTCCGTCGGAGGCCGAAGCTCCCCGCCCGGATCGTCCCGCTGAGGGCCCGCCGCCTCGCCCCGCCCGCCCGTCCGCGGCGCGTCCATCTCGGCCGGCGCTGCCCGCGTTCTCGCTCGACGCGTTGCCGCCGCCGCTCCGCCGCGCGTGGGACTTCGCGACGGGCGGCAACTTGGTGGCCCGGCTGAGCCTGTTGGTCCTGTTCGTCGGGCTCGGCCTGCTGATCCGGTACGCCGTCGATCAGGGCGTGCTCTCGGTCGAGGTCCGGCTGGCGTTCGTGGCCGCGGTCGGGCTGGCGCTCGTCGCCGTCGGCTGGCGGCTGCGCAACGGAACGCCCGGCTTCGGGCTGACGCTGCAGGGCGGCGGTGTGGCCGTCCTTTACCTGACCGTCTACGCCGCGTACGCGCTCTACGGGCTGATCCCGTCGCTGCCGGCGATCGTGCTGATGGGCGCCGTGGCCGTCGCGTGCGGCGGGCTGGCCGTGGTCCAGAACGCGCCGGGGCTGGCCGTGCTCGGCGTGGCCGGCGGGTTCGCGGCGCCGGTCCTGGCGGGGACGGCCGAGGGCAACCACGTGCTGCTGCTGAGCTACTACGCGCTGCTCAACGTCGGCGTGCTGGTCGCGTCGTGGGCGCGCGGCTGGCGGTCGGTGGCCGTCGTCGGGTTCGTGGCGACGTTCGTGACGGGCGGGCTGTGGGGCGGGCTCCAGTACCAGCCCGGCCTGTACGCCTCGGTCCAGCCGTTCGTCGTCGTCAGCTTCGCGATCTACCTGGCGCTGGCGGTCCGCTTCGCGCTCCGCTCGGCCCGGGTCGAGGCGACGCCCGAGCGGGCGCTCGCGGTCGACGGCGCCCTGGTGTTCGGGCTGCCGGCGGCGACGTTCGTGCTCCAGGCCGGCATCGTCGAGGACGTCGTGCCGTACGGGCGGGCGTGGAGCGCGGCGGCGCTGGCGGCCGTCTACCTCGTCGGCGCGGGCGTGCTGCGGCAACGGGCCGGCGTCCGCTTGCTGACGGACGCGTTCCTGGCGGTCGGGCTCGCGTTCGCGACGCTGGCGCTGCCGCTGGCCTTCGAGCGCGTCGTGTTCGGGGCGCTGTGGGTGCTGGAGGGGGCCGGGCTCGTCTGGGTCGGCGCGCGCCAGCGGAAGGTGTGGATGCGGGCCGGCGGGCTCGCGCTCCAGGGCGTCGCCGCGGCCGTGCTGTTCGCCGAGGGCGTGCTCGCCCCGTCGTCCACGTTCACGGCCGCGTCGCTCACCGGGTGGATCGTGGCCGTCGGCCTGGCGCTCTCGGCCTACGTGTTGCGCGAGAGGAGTCGCGGTGGCGAGATGGACACCGATGACGACGTGGCTCGCGGGGACACCGCGCCTGGTAGGAACACCATGCATGGTGTCCCCACGACCCACGCGGCACCGGACGGGTGGGTCCGCGCCGAGCGACTGGCGGGCCGGCTCTTCCTCGGCTTCGCCCTGTTCTGGTGGACCACGACGGCGGCCGTCCACGTGTTCGATCTGGCGCCGGATCGGTTCGTGCTGGCGGGTCTGCTCGGCGCGGCGGCGGCCTCGGGCGCGCTGTTCCTCGGGCTCGGCCATGCGCTCCGGTGGCCTGGCCTGGCCGCGGCGTCGTTCGGCGTCGTCCCCGTCGGCTGGCTGCTGTGGTCGTTCGCCGTGGTCGACAACGCCGACCCGGCGGCGTCGTGGCGCGGCGTCGGGTGGCTGGCGCTGTTCGGCGTCGCCGCGCTGGCGCTCGGGGCCGAGCGGGCGCACCGCTGGCGGGCGCCGGCCTTGGTCGGGGCGACGTGGCTGGCGGCCGGCGTGCTCGCGTGGGCCCTGTCCGACGCCGTCGCGTCGGCTACCGTCGGCGACTGGCCGCTCGGTGCGGCGGGCGCCGTGCTCGCGGCGGCACTCGCGCTGGCCGTCGCCCTGCCGGCGTCGTGGGCGTCGGCGCGCGAGCGGGCCCAGAGCGTCGGCGGGCTGGCCGTCGCCGCCGGCGTCTGGATGGTCTCGTCGTGGGCCTTGCCCGGCACGGCCACGCCCCTGCCGACGCTGCCCGTCCTCAACCCGCTCGGCCTCTCGACCGTCGCCGTCCTGCTCGGGATGGTCGCCGCCCGCCGCCACGCCCGGCGGCGCGACGTGTGGACGGTCGCCGTCGCCGCGCTCGGGGTCGGGGCGCTGACGGCGGCCGTGCTCCGGGCCGTCCACGCGGCCGGCGCGGCGCCGTGGACGGCCCAAGGCCTGTTCGCGTCGTCGACGGCCCAGGCCGCGCTGGCGGTCGCGTGGACCGTCCTCGCCCTGGTGCTGACCGTCTGGGCGGTCCGCGTCGAGAGCCGGGGGCTGTGGTTCTTCGGCGTCGGCGTGCTGGCGGTCGTCGGCGTCAAGCTGTTCCTGGTGGACCTGTCGCAGGCCGAGGCGCTGGTCCGCATCGCCGCGTTCATCACCGTCGGCACGATCGGCCTGCTCATCGGCTACCGCGCGCCCCTGCCGCCGAAGCGCGAGAGAGTAGAGGATGCAGAGTGAGGATGGAGAGTGGACCAGAGGCTCTTTGCTCGGGGCGCCACAGGGCCGTCGCGACCTTTCCCACCTCGTCATCCTGAGAGCCAGCGACCCCGAAGGGACGGCGGTTGGGGACTCGGAGACCATGCTGAGATCCCTTCGACCGCGCTCCGTGCTCGGTCAAGCGGCTACTGGTGGGCAGAGCGAGCACCGGGCGTCAGGGAGTCCCCCCTTCCCCGCCTGCGCGGGGACAGGCCTGGACAGGAGGGGACAGGGGTGGTGGATCGGGCCGACCGCGAGCCGGGCCGTAGAGACTCGACACAGCACTCAGAGTCCGTTTGGGTTCCGGTCTCCTGGCTCCCCCCGCCCCTGGAGGGGGCTCCCCGCCCGTTCGACGTCGCCCAGGGCAAGCTCCGCGGGTGGGGGGCCGCTCGGGCTCGACTCCGAGGACGACACCCTCCGTCCGCTCCGCGGCCACCTCCCTCAAGGGAGGAGGGGCACCCGAACAGCCGCTCAGGAGGGCACGTCGGACGGAGTGCGCACGCCCCGTCGACGGGCCTCCTCCTCCACTCTCCATTCTCTATCCTCCACTCTCCACCCTCTCCCCGCCGCCATGGCCCGCCTGCTCGCTCTCGCCCTCGTCCTGACCACCGCCGCGAGCGCCCAGACGCTCGACCTGGTCGGGACCGTCGACCTGCCGGCCATCGTCACGGACTCGCTCGAGACCGGCGGCTCGGACGTCTGGGGCTACGTCGCGCCCGACGGATCGGAGTACGCCCTCATGGGCGACATCGAGGGCATCTCCATCGTGGCCGTCCCCAGCCTGGCCGTCGTCGCCCAGATCCCGGGGCCGACGGAGGACGCCAAGTGGTACTGGCGCGACGTCAAAACGTATGGCCACTACGCCTACGTCGTCACCGAGGCGTTCGGGCCCAGCGAGGGGCTGCAGATCATCGACCTGAGCGGGCTGCCCGAGCGAGCGGAGGAAGTGGCCGTGATTCGGGGCCCCGGCGACGCGCTCGTCTCGTCCCACAACCTGTCCATCGACACGGCGACGGGCCACGCCTACGTGCTCGACTCGGACGGCGAGACGGTCGTCATCCTGAGCCTCGACGACCCCGTCGCGCCCGCGGTCGTCGGCCGGCTCGACGTGGGCGACGTCCACGACGTGTTCGCCCGGGGCGACACGCTCTACGTGGCCGAGGGCCGCAACCCGACCTACTCCATCTGGGACGTGGCCGACAAGGCCGCGCCGGCGCTCGTCAGCCGCGTGTCGGTCCCCAACGCCGGCTACGTCCACAACGTCTGGCCGACCGACGACGGCCGCCACGTGCTCACGACCGAGGAGACGGCCGAGAAGACGGTCAAGGTCTGGAACGTCGAGGACCCCGAGAACCCGGAGCTGGTCGGCGAGTGGCTCGGGGCCAACCGGATCGCCCACAACGCGCTCGTCCGGGGCCGCTACGCCTTCCTCTCCCACTACACGGCCGGCCTCTACGTCCTCGACCTCGCCGACCTCTCGGCGCCGACCGTCGTCGCCCACCACGACACCTACCCCCGCCACGACGACGTCACGATGGACGGCAACTGGGGCGTCACGCTGCCGTCGCCCGGCGGCTACGTCTACGGCAGCGACGGCACCGGCCGGCTGACCGTCCTGCGCTGGACGCCCCCGGCGGACTTGTAGAGGAAGCCGACCCGGGCGCGGGCGCTCGGTAGGGACACCCTGCACGTAGGGACGCCCTGCACGTAGGGACGCCCTGCACGTAGGGACGCCCTGCACGTAGGGACACCATGCATGGTGTCCTCTCTCCTCGAATCCGCGTCGCGCGGGCCGGAGTACCCGGCGGCCCCCCGCGACGCCCGATGCCCCTGTTCCGTTCGAGCCGCCGGTACCTGTTGCGGCACCCGCTGCTGACCGCGCTCTCGATCCTGGGCGTGGCCCTGGGCGTGGCCGTGAGCGTGGCCGTCGACCTGGCGAACGCGAGCGCGCTTCGGGCCTTCGAGTTGTCCGGCGAGGCCGTGACCGGCCGGGCGACGCACCAGGTCGTCGGCGGGCCCGGCGGCGTCGACGGGGCCCTGGTGGCGCGTCTGAGCGTCGAGCCGGCCGTCGAGGCGATCGCGCCCGTCGTCGAGGGCGACGCTCGGGTGGCGCGGCAGCCGTACCGCGTCGTGTCGGTGCTCGGCGTCGACCCGTTCGCCGAGGCCGCCTTCCGGCCGTTCGTCGGCGGGCCGGGCAGCGGGCTCGACGCCGGCCTGTTCCTGACGGTCCCGGGCGCCGTGCTGGTCTCCCAGGGCACGGCGGCCGAGCTGGGCGTCGCCGTCGGCGACACGCTGGGCGTGCGGGTCGACGGCCGGCCCGAGACGGCGACCGTCATCGGCCTGCTCCAGCCCGACGACGACCGCTCCGCGAGCGCCCTGCAGAACCTGCTCGTCGCCGACGTGGCCACGGCGCAGGAGTGGTTCGGGATGGACAGAGGGCAAGAGGCGTGGGGCATGGGGCAAGAGGCGCCTGAGGAGAGCGCATCGGGGGACTCGCCCCTTGCCCCGTCCCTCGTGCCCCGTGCCGCGGCCGCAGGGCGCCTCACCCGCATCGACCTCGTCTTGCCCGTCGGCGACACGGCGGCGGTCGGGGCCGTGCGAGCGGCGCTGCCGGCGGGCGTCGAGGTCCGGCCGGCGTCGACCCAGGCCGAGGCGTTGTCGACGATGACGGCCGCGTTCCGGCTCAACCTCACCGCGCTGTCGCTGCTGGCGCTCGTCGTCGGCGTCTTTTTGATTTACAACACGGTCACGTTCGCCGTCGTCCAGCGGCGACGCGTGCTCGGCACGTACCGGGCGCTCGGCGTGACGCGGGCCGAGGTGTTCCGGGCGATCCTGGGCGAGGCCCTCGTCGTCGGCGCGGTCGGGACCGCGCTCGGGCTGGCGCTGGGCGTGCTGATGGGGACCGGGCTGGTGCGGCTGGTGACCCAGACCATCGGCGACCTGTACTTCGTCGTCCGCGTGCGCGAGCTGGCGCTGTCGCCAGTGGCGCTTGTGAAGGGCGTCGCGCTGGGGTTGGGGGCGACGGCCGTCGGCGCGCTCCGGCCCGGCTGGGAGGCCGCGTCGACGGCGCCGGCCTCGGCGCTCCGGCGGTCGACGCAGGAGGACCGCCTGGCCCAGGGTGCGGGCCGGCTGGCAGCCTGGGGTGCGCTCGTGGTGGCGCTCGGCGTCGGGTCCTTGTGGATTCCGGCCGGCGTGCCGGGCGCCTACGTGGGGATGCTGGGCCTCCTGGCCGGGTTCGCGCTCGCGATCCCCTGGCTGACGCGGGCGTGGGCGGCACTCGCCCAGCCCGTCCTCGGGCGGCTGCTCGGGCCGGTCGGGCGGATGGCGGCTCGCGGCGTCTCGGCCAGCCTGAGCCGGACGGCCGTCGCCGTGGCGGCCCTCGCCGTGGCCGTCGCCGCGACCGTCGGCGTGGCCACGATGGTCTCGTCGTTCCGGACGACCGTGGCCGACTGGCTCGGGGCCGTCCTGGTCTCCGACGTCTACGTCCAGCCGCCGGCCACCGTCTTCCGGCGCGGCGGCGCCGTCCTCGACCCCGGGCTCGCCGCCGACCTGCGGGCGCTCGACGGCGTCGCCCGGACGGACGCGATCCGCGTGCGGACGCTCGACACGGGCACGGGCCCGTTCGACCTGGTCGTCTCCCGCGTCGACCAAGCGCGGGCCGGCATCTACCGCTACAAGCAGGGGTCCGCGGAGGCGGTCGCCCAGGCGGCGTCCAGCGGCGGCGTCGCCGTCAGCGAGCCGTTCGCGTTCCGGTTCGGCGTCGCCGTCGGCGACACGCTGGCGCTGCCGACCGACCGCGGCACCCGGCGCTACCCGATCACCGGCATCTACTACGACTACGGCAACGACCTGGGCGTCGTGCTGATGGACGAGCGGCCGTTCCTCGCGTCGTTCCGCGACCCGGGGTTCGCCGGCGCTGCCTTGACCGCCGCGCCCGGCGCCGACGTCGGGGCGCTCGTCCAGCGAGCGCGGGCCCTGGCCGAGGCGAGCGGCCAACAGGTCATCGTCCGCTCCAACCGCGACCTGCGCGCGGCGAGCCTGGAGATCTTCGACCAGACGTTTGTGGTGACGAGCGTGCTCCGGCTGCTGGCCGTCGCCGTCGCGTTCGTCGGCGTGCTGTCGGCGCTGATGGCGCTGCAGCTCGAGCGCCGCCGCGAGCTGGCGATGCTCCGGGCCCAGGGCATGACGCCGGCCGAGGTCCGAAAACTGGTGTTCGCCGAGACCGGGCTGATGGGCCTGTGGGCGGGCCTGCTGGCGGTCCCGCTGGGCCTGGCGCTGGCGGCCGTGCTGGTGTTCGTCGTCAACGTCCGGTCGTTCGGGTGGACGCTGGCGTTCACCGTCTCGCCGAGCGTGCTGCTCCAGGCCGTCGGGCTGGCGGTCGGCGCGGCGCTGCTGGCCGGCGTGTACCCGGCGTGGAAGATGGCGCGGACGAACCCGGCGCTGGCGATGCGGGACGGGTAAAGAACCGTTGAGGATGGGCTCCCCGTGGGCGGAACCCACGCGCGCCGGCCGACCGCGGTCGGCCCGAGCGCGCCGCTCCCCCGGAGTCCCCACCCGTTCGCCTGGGAGCTCTGGGGGCGGGACCGGGCGACGACGGGGCCGTACGCCTCAGCCTCGCGAAGCGGAAGACGAGGTGAGGGAGCCGGGCCGACCGAGGGCCATGCGCTCCGAAGCACCCCGAACGTCGCCCTGGACGGGCCCGTCGCCTCACGCCGGACGGTATGCTTTGCGGATGCTTTCCCACCACGCTGTCCTCGTTGCCGTCGCCCTGCTCTGCGGAGCGGCTCAGGCCCAGGGGTTCTACCTCGACCCGCTCACCGCCGACCAGGCCGTCCCGTACCCCACCGACGTCGCCGTCCGCCCGGACGGCGGGTACTACGTGCTCGACAAGCGGGGCCTGGTCTTCGGCGTCGAGCCCGACGGGACCGCCCGCCCGGAGCTGGTCCTCGACCTGGCCGCCGAGGTGGTCTCGAGCGGCGACCGCGGCCTGCTCGGGATCGCGCTCCACCCCGACTTCCCGGCCCGGCCCGACGTCTACCTCTACTACACCGCGGTCGACCCGACGACGGTCGACCGGGAGGCGCCCTACGGCATCGGCCGGCTGACGCGCTACACGGTCTCGGGCCCCGGCCTGTGGCGCGCCGACCCTGCCAGCCGGGCGGTCCTCTTGGGCACCGACTACGCCGACGGGCTCCCGGTCTGCCTCCCGTACCACGCCGGCGGGACGGTCGCCTTCGCGCCCGACGGCTCGCTCCTGCTCAGCTGGGGCGACGCCGGCCACGCCGGGTTCACCGACGTCGGCGGGAGCGAGCCCGACTGCTTCGCGCCCGGCCGGGCCGACCCGGCCGACGACGTCGGCGCGTTCCGGGCCCAGCGGCTCGACAGCCCCAACGGCAAGATCGTCCGCGTCGATCCCGAGACGGGGCGGGGCCTGCCCGACAACCCGTTCTGGACCGGCGACCCCGACGCGACGGCCTCGAAGGTGTGGGCGCTCGGGCTCCGCAACCCGTTCCGGTTCGCCGTCGACCCCTCGGCCGACCGGCTCCGCCTGGTGATCGGCGACGTCGGGCTGGCGGGGTGGGAGGAGCTCGACGTGGCCGAGGGCGGCGAGAACTTCGGGTGGCCGTGCTACGAGGGGCCCGACCTCCTGGCGGCGTTCGCCGACGCCGCGCCGGCCGGGGTCGACTGCGTCGGCCCGTGGACGGGCGCGTTCACGCTGCCGCCGGCCGTCTGGAACCACTACGACCCCGACCGCTCGGCGCCCGCCGGGGCCACCGCCAACTCGATCACCGGCGGCGACTTCTACACCGGCGCGGCCTACCCCGACGCGTACCGGGGCGCCTACGTGTTCGCCGACTTCTCCGTCGGCTGGCTCATGGCGGGCCGGTTCGCCGAGGGCCGCATGGAGGGGGCCGAGCGGATCGCCGACGACATCGCCGGCGTCGTCGACGTGGCGATGGACCCGGGCCAAGACGCGCTGCTGCTGATCGACATCTACCGCGGCCGGTTGGTCCACCTCCGCCACGCGGGCGGCGGGCCGGCCCCGCCGGTGGCTCGGGCCACGGCCGACGTGCGGACCGGCGGGGCCCCGTTCGAGGCCCAGTTCCGCGGAGCCGAGTCGCTCGACCCGTCCGGCGGCGCCCTCGCTTACGACTGGCGGTTCGGCGACGGCGGCGCCTCAACCGAGGCCGACCCCGTCCACGTTTACCAAGCGCCCGGCGCCTACGTCGCCACCCTCACCGTGACCACGGCCGACGGCCGGCCGTCGCAGGCGACCGTGCCCGTCTTCGTCGGCCGCGCGGCGCCCACGCTCACCGTCGTCGAGCCGACCGCCCGGCTGGTCCGGGGCGACGAGCTCGTCCCGCTCCACGCCGAAGTGTCCGACCCGTTCGAGCCCGACGACGCGCTCTCGGTCGAGTGGGAGGTCCGGCTGGTCCACAACATCCACGAGCACCCCGGCTTCTTCCGGGCCGACGGCGTCCGGGCTTCGTTCGTCGCGCTGGGCCACGGCGACGACGGCGAGGTCGCGTTCTACCAGGCGACCGTCCGCGTGACCGACGGCGAGGGGATCACGGTCGAGCGGTCCGTCGCGCTGCCGCTGGCGCCGGCCGGCGCCGTCGTCGGCTCGTTCACGCCGTCGTGGGCGGAGGGCGAGGCCCGGTTCGCCCGGCCGCTCCGCGTGCGGAGCGTGCTGCTGCCCGGCCTCGACGCCGTCCCCGACTCCGTGTCGGTCGAGGCCTGGGTCGACGGGGGGTGGGTCCCGGTGGTGTACCCACGCACTGTGGTGGAGCCGGACGGCGTCCGCGTCCTGTTCGTGGCCGTCGAGGCCGAGGGGGTGCGCGTGTCGCCCGACGGCCTCGCGCCGCGCCTCCGCCTGGGGCTCGGCACGGCCGTCGGCGCCCCCGAGGGAACCCGGGCGACCCGCGTCGGCGAGGGCCCCGAGCCCGACCTCGCGGAGGCCGCCGACGGGGCGCTCGTCCTGTCCGGCTCGGCGTCGGTCGGCGCCGAAGACGCCGTCCCGTTCGTCCAGGGGCTGTTGGCGGAGGGCGGCGCCGTGTCGACCGTCCTCGACGCCGTGGTCGGGGGCACGGCGGGCCTCGCCGTCCGCGGTTCGATGGACTCCGACGCGCCCTCGGCGATGCTGCTGGCCAACGCGACCGGTGCCCTCGTCCTCCACGTCCGCGACGCGGCGGGCGTCCGCACGGACTCGCTGGGGGCCGTCGCGCTGCCGGCTCGGCTTCGCCTCTACGCCGGGCCCGTCGGGCTCGAAGTGGCCGTCGCCGCGCCCGACGGGCCGTGGGAGACGCGCGCCCACCTGCTCGACTGGCCACGCGCCGGCCAGCTGGCCGGTCTCGTCCTCGGAGCCGACGGGGTCGCCTGGGCCCGCGACCTCCGCCTCGACGCCGAGGACGAGATCGACACGCCCGAGCCGGGGACGCTCGCCCTCGCCCCGCCGGCCCCCAACCCGAGCGCCGGCCGGGTCCGGCTCGTGATCGAGGCCGGCCGCGAGGGGGCCCACGCCGTCGACGTGCTCGACGTGCTGGGGCGCCGCGTGGCCGAGACGACGGTCGTGGCCGACCGGCTGGGCGCCGTCGCGGTCCGCCTCGACTTGGGGGGCGAGAGCGCGGGCGTCTACGTCGTCCGCGTCCGGCACGTCGCCTCGGGCGCGGCCGTCACGCGGACGCTGACGCTGGCGCGGTAGCGAGGGCGCAGGTCCGCGAGCCCACTACGCGGGCCCGTACAGCCGCCCCACCTTCTCCTCCGCGTAGGCCAGCCACGGGCCGGCGTCTAGGCCGGAGCCGGTCGCGTCGCGCAGGATCTGGTCCGCCGTCTTGGTGCGGCCCCAGCGGTGGACGTGCTCCCTCAGCCAGCCGAGGAGCGGCCCGAACTCGCCGGTCGCGAGCTGCGCGTCGAGCCCGCCGAGGTCGCGGTCGGCGGCGTTCCAGAGCTGGACCGACATCAGCGTCCCCAGCGTGTAGGTCGGGAAGTAGCCGACGGCGCCGAGCGACCAGTGGATGTCCTGCAAGCACCCGTCGGCGTCGGTGTCAGGCGCGATGCCGAGCAGGTCGCGCATCCCGTCGCGCCAGGCGCCGGGCAGGTCGGCCACGGCGAGGTCGCCGGCGAGCATCGCCCGCTCGAGCTCGAACCGCAGGAGCACGTGCAAGTGGTACGTCAACTCGTCCGCCTCGACCCGGATGAGCGACGGCTCGACCCGGTTGACGGCCCGGACGAAGGCATCCCGCGAGACGCCGCCGAGGTGCGGAAAGCGGGCCTGGAGAAGCGGGAACGCCCACGTCCAGAACGGCGCGCCGCGGGCGACCAAGTTCTCGACCAGCCGCGACTGGCTCTCGTGGACGCCCAGCGACGCGCCGTCGGCGAGCGGCGTGCCTTCGAGCTCGGGCGCGAACCCCTGCTCGTAGATCCCGTGCCCGGCCTCGTGGATCGTGCTGAAAAAGGCGGTCGGGAAAAAGGCCGGGTCCACGCGCGTCGTGATGCGGACGTCGGTGACTCCAAACGACGTCGTGAACGGGTGCGCCGAGCGGTCTTGCCGACCGTGGTGGAGGCTGTAGCCCAAGGCCCCGGCCACGTCGAGCCCGAAGGCCCACTGGGCGTCGGCGTCGAACGGCGCGCGCAGGAACGAGTCGTCGGGCGGAGGCGCCTCGGCGGCAGCGGCGACCAAGGGGACGAGCCCAGCACGGAGCCGACGGAAGGTCTCGGCGACGGAGGCGGTCGAGGCGCCGGGCTCGTAGGCGTCCAGGAGCGCGTCGTAGCGGGCGTCGGCGTCGGACGGCGCGTAGCCGGGCCCGCGCTCGACGGCCACGAGGGGGCGGACCACCTCGGCCTCCTCCCGCGCCAGCGCCAGGACGTGGCCGAGGTGGGGCGCGAACAGCTCGAACGCGTCGGCCTCCCGAGCCGCCTTCCACGCCTCCATCGCTCGGGCCGAGGTCTCGGCCTTCTCCGACACCAGCCGCGCCGGCAGCAACGTCGCCCGCTGCCAGTCGCGCGCCGTCACGCGTACGAGCGCCGCGTCGAGGTCGCTCTCGGGCGTCGCCGCCGCCAGCCACTCGCCGACGGCCGGGTCCGTAAACCGCTCGGACACTGTTGGCGAAGTCCGTCCGGGACCTCCCAGGCCGGGCGTGGTAGCAGAGGTCCACGTCCGCCACCCCCCATGCTCCAGCCTCAGCGACCGGGTCCCGTCCCGGTCGACACCGCCCGCGTCGCCCACGCCGCGTTCCCCAAGGGCTCGGCGCTGCTCACGCTCCGCGACGAGCTCGGGACCGTCTTCTCCGACGACGACTTCGCCGAGCTCTACCCCACCCTTGGCCAGCCCGCCTACCCGCCATGGAGGCTCGCCCTCGTCACCGTCCTCCAGTTCCGCGAAGACCTCTCCGACCGGGCCGCCGCCGACGCCGTTCGCAGCCGGATCGACTGGAAATACCTCCTCGGACTCCCGCTCGACGACGCTGGCTTCGATTTCAGCGTGCTCTCCGAGTTCAGGGCGCGGCTCCTGGAGCACGAGGCTGAGCGCGTGCTGCTCGACCGCGTCCTCGTCGCGTGCCAGGACCGTGGCCTCCTGAAGGGTCGGGGCCGCCAGCGGACCGACTCGACCCATGTCGCTGCCGACATCCGCGAGCTAAACCGTCTGGAATTGGCCGCCGAGACGGTCCGGGCCGCCCTCAACGTGCTCGCGGCCGAGGCTCCCGACTGGGTCCAGATGCTGGCCGAGCCCGAGTGGTACGACCGCTACGGCCGTCGGGTCGAGGACTCCCGTCTCCCCCGGTCGAAGGCGAAGCGCGCGGCGTACGCTGTGATCTTGGGGACGGACGGGTACGCCGTCCTCGATGCCGTCGAGCGCAAAGACGCTCCACCGGGCCTCGCATCGCTCCCGGCCGTCGATGCGCTCCGTCGTGTGTGGAGCAGACACTACGAGCGAGACGGAGGCTCCGCTCGTCTCCGCGAGCTCCGTGGGCGTGGCCCAGAGAAGGGGGACTCGGTCGAGTCCCCGTACGACGTCGAGGCAAGATACCGGACCAAGCGCGCGACGACGTGGACGGGCTACATGGTCCACCTGACCGAGACGTGCGACGACGACCGCCCCCGGCTCGTCGTCCACGCCGACACGACGCCGGGTGACGTCCACGAGGCCATGCGGACCGACGCCATCCTCGGCGCCCTCGACGAGCGGGGGCTTTCGGCCGCCGAGCACCTGGCCGACGCGGCCTACGTCAGCGCGGACCTGCTGGTGAGCGCGGAGGACCGCTACGGCGTCCGGCTCGTCGGGCCGCCCCGAAAGGACGCGAGCTGGCAGGCGCGAGCGGAAGGCGGGTACACGACCGACCGCTTCGACCTCGACTGGGACCGTGCGGTCGCGACGTGCCCCGAGGGCGAAGACAGCCGGTCATGGCGGGCCTATACCGACCGAGACCGCGGTGAGTACATCGTCGCCCAGTTCGCCCCAGGCGCCTGCCGGTCCTGCGCGGCTCGGGACCTCTGCGTCCGGTCGAAGAGTGGTGGCCGGACGCTCCGACTGCATCCGGAGCGAGAGCAGACTGCGCTGGAGGCGATGCGGGTGGAGATGGCGACGGACGAGGGTCGGGACCGGTACGCGGCTCGCGCGGGCGTCGAAGGCACGCTCTCGCAGGGCATCCGAGCGATGGGGCTGAGGCGCTCGCGGTACCGGGGACTCGACAAGACCCGGCTCGGGCATGTCGCGACGGCCGCCGCTCTCTCGACCGACCGGGCGGCGGCGTGGCTCCGAGGCCGACCGCTGGCGCCGACCCGCACGTCCCGCTTCGCAGCGCTGGCGCCGTGAACGGACTTCGCCAACAGTGTCCCGCTCGTGTGCGATCCGCCGCAGCGTGGCCACCTGGCGGCCCCGGCCCTCGGCCCCGCCCGGCGGCATGTAGGTCTCCTGGTCCCACTCGAGGACGGCGGCGGCGTGGCCCAGGTCGGCCACCTCGGCGAGGCGGGTGCGCAGGGCGTCGAGAGGGTCAGGCATCGGGGTTCGGGGTTCGGGGTTCGGGGTTCGGGGTTCGGGGTTCGGGGTTCGGGGTTCGGGGTTCGGATTCAACGGCGCCTCAGAAAAGGTTCCGGCGCTCGGGGCCCTCCGCCTCTGCCAGTTCCCCGTTCCCAGTTCCCCTTTCCCGCGAGCGCCAGCGAGCCTACAGTCGGAGCCCGCGCGGGATCGCCCACCGGCCGAGCAGAGAGAACAGCCCCTGCGCCACCAGCGCCAGGACGGCTGCCGGGACGGCCCCCTCCAGGATCAGCCCGATGTCGTCGAGTCGGATGCCGGTCAGGATCGGCTGGCCGTAGCCGCCGGCCCCGACCAGGGCCCCCAGCGTGGCCGTCCCGATGTTGATGACGGCGCTCGTCTGGACGCCCGCCAGGACCGACGGCGACGCCAAGGGCAGCTCGATCCGCCGCAAGCGGACCGCCGCGGGGAGCCCCAGCGCCGCCGCGCTCTCCCGCAGCACCGGCGCGATGCCGGTCAGCCCCGCGTGCGTGTTGCGGACGATCGGCAGCAGGCTGTACACGAACAGCGCCGCCAGCGCCGGCGCCGCGCCGATGCCGAGCAGCGGCAGCATGAACACCAGCAGCGCCAGCGACGGGATCGTGTACGCGACGCTCACCACGCCCAGCACGGGCGCCTCCAGCCCCCGCACCTTGGCCGCCAGCACGCCCAGCGGGATCGCCACCACGATGGCCGCCAGCAGTGACAGCCCGACCAGCGCGAGGTGCTCGCGCGTCCGCTGCCACACGCGCTCGGCCCGGCCCGCGACAGCCACCTCGGACGCGACGCCCAGTCGGCTCTCCAGCCAGCCCGCCGCGGCGACGGCCTCGGGCTGGCCGTCCAGGCGGACCCGGGCGTTGAGCGCCGCCATCGTGTCCGCCGAGAGCGTGCCTGCGAGCGCGTCCCACGCGGCGACGGCGGCCGGGTCCGCCTCCGTCCGGTAGAGGACGACGGCGTCGTAGCGCGGGAAGAACCCGCGGTCGTCGCGCAACACGCGCAGGCCGAAGGCGGCGATCTCGGCGTCGGTCGCGTAGAGGTCGGTCGCGTCGAGGTCGCCGGCCTGGAGCGCGCGCAGGGCGAGGTCATGGTCGAGCCCCCGGACGTCGGACTGGGGCAGGCCGTAGGCGGCGCGCAGGCCCGGCCAGCCGTCGGCGCGGTCGAGGAACTCGTTCGAGAACCCGAGCCGCAAGCCGGGGTGGGCAGCCAGGTCGGAGACGGCCTCGACGCCGAGCGCCTGGGCCCCGCCCTCCGTCATCCCGACGGCGTACGTGTTGTTGAACCCGAGCGGCGCCGTCATCCGGACCCCCTCACGTGCGAGCGCCGCCGCCAGCGCCGCGTCCGTGCCGACAGCCTGGCCCGCGAAGATCTCTTGGGCCAGCGTGCCGGTGTACTCGGGGTAGGCGTCGATGTCGCCGCGCACCAGCGCGCTCCACAGCACGCGCGTCCCGCCGATCTCGCGCCGGTGGACCGCCTCGACGCCCCCCGCCCGGGCCGCCTGCGTCACGACCTCGCCCAGCACGACGCCCTCGGTAAACGTCTTCGACCCGACGACGACCCCGGCGTCCTGGGCGTGGACGGTGGCCGCCAGCAGCACGAGAGCGAGCGCTGTGCCAGTCCTCCGCCAATCCGTGGGGACACCATGCATGGTGTCCCTACCGGGTGAGAATGGGAGGAGTCCTCTCATGGCAAGGCGTAGCGCTGAGCCTCGACGAACGCCTCGACGAACGGGGTGGCCGGGGCCGCGGCCACCTCCGCCAGCGTGCCTTGCTGGACGACGTGGCCGGCATCCATTACCGCGACGCGGTCGGCCAGGACGGCGGCCTCGCGCAGGTCGTGGGTCACCAGGACGACGGTCGCGCCCAGGTCGCCGATGAGCCGCTTGAGGTCGGCCTGGAGGGCCTCCCGGGTGATGGGGTCGAGCGCGCCCAGCGGCTCGTCGAGGAGCAGCAAGTCCGGGCCCAAGACGAGCGCGCGGAGCAGCGCGGCCCGCTGGCGTTGCCCGCCTGAGAGCTCGGCGGGGAACCGGTCGAGGAGGCCGGGCGCGAGGTCGGCGAGGTCCGCGAGCTCGGCCAGCCGGGCGTCGATCCGGTCGGCGCTCCAGCCGAGGTGGCGGGCGACGAGCGCGGCGTTGCCGCGAGCCGTCAGGTGGGGGAACAGGCCGCCGCCCTGGACCACGTAGCCGGCCCGCCGGCGGACCGCGTCGGCCGTCGCGGGCGTGACCGCGGTGCCATCGACCGTGACCGTCCCCTCGTCGGGCACGACGAGGCCCGGGACCATCCGGAGCAGCGTCGACTTGCCGCCGCCGCTCGTGCCGAGCAGGGCGACGACCTCGCCTCGGGCCACGTCGAGGTCGGTCGGCCACAAGGCGACGTCGGGCCCGTACCGCTTGGCGACGCCGCGGAGCCGGATCACGAGGGGAGGGGGGAGGCCACGCGCCGAAGGTAGCCGACGGGGGCGGGGACCCGGAGGCGAGCGCGGCGTGTAGGTGGTGCAACAACCAATCGACCCATGGAGCTCGGTCTCTTCTCCTTCGCAGAGGTGCCGCCCGACGCGACCGACACGACGCGGCTGCGCGACCTGCTCGACGAGATCGCCCTGGCGGACCAGGTCGGGCTCGACGTGTTCGGCGTCGGCGAGCACCACCGGGCGGACTACGCGGCGTCGGCGCCGGCCGTCGTGCTGGCCGCCGCCGCCGCACAGACCGAGCGGATCCGGCTGACGAGCGCCGTGACCGTCCTGTCGTCCGACGACCCGGTCCGCGTGTTCCAGGACTTCGCCACGCTCGACCTGCTCTCGAACGGCCGGGCCGAGATCCTGGTCGGGCGCGGCTCCTTTACCGAGTCGTTCCCCCTGTTCGGCTACGACCTGGGCGACTACGACGCGCTGTTCGCCGAGAAGCTGGACCTGCTGCTCGCGCTGCGGTCGTCGGAGCGGGTGACGTGGGAGGGCCGGCACCGGGCGCCGCTGCGCGACCAGGCCGTGTACCCGCGCCCGATTCAGGACCCGCTGCCGGTCTGGATCGCCGTCGGCGGGACGCCCCAGTCGGTCGTCCGCGCCGGCCGGCTCGGGCTGCCGCTGGCGCTGGCGATCATCGGCGGGCAGCCGCACCGGTTCGCCCCGCTCATCGACCTGTACCGCCAGGCCGGCGCCGAGGCCGGCCACGACCCGGCCTCGCTCCGGGTGTCGATCAACGGCCACGGCTTCCTCGCCGACACCGCCGAGGCCGCGGCCGATTCAGCCCTCGGCCCGTTCATGGAGACGATGGGGCGGATCGGCCGCGAGCGCGGGTGGCCGCCCCCGTCGCGGGCTCGGTTCGAGGCCGAGATCGCGCTCGACGGCGCGCTCGTGCTCGGGAGCCCGCAGGAGGTCATCGACAAGATCCTCTACCAGCACGAGCTGTTCGGCCACGACCGGCACCTGCTCCAGCTCACCGTCGGGCTGCTCCCGCACGTCGAGGTGATGCGGGCGATCGAGCTGTTCGGGACCAAGGTGGCGCCGGTCGTCCGCCGCGAGGTCGGCGTCGCGGCGTGAGCGAGAAGGTTCCGCGTCCTCGTAGGGGCCGCCATCCTCCCACACCTTGTCGTCCTGAGCGACCGCGAAGGATCTCGACGCCATGCCGACGGACGCCTCAAGTGGCACCGAAAGGTGTCCGAGTCCGTGCTGAGATCCTTCGCTCCGCTCAGGATGACAAGGGCGGGGCTGAAGGTCGAGGTGCGGACGCTTCGCTCTCAGGAGGAAAAGAGGGCACGCCACGGCATCGGGAGAGAAAGCGTCTGCCGAGAGCGCGGCCCGAGGGAGACTCCGCGAGGACGGCGCCCGGAAGCCGGCGCCGAAACGACCGGCGGTAGCCTCGGCCATGCGCCCCTCGCCCGTGCCCGCCGACCCCCCGCCGCTGGTGGCCGTCCTGGCCGCTTTCGCGGCGCTCTACGTCGTCTGGGGCTCGACGTACCTCGGCATCCGGTTCGCCATCGAGACGATGCCGCCGTTCACGATGGCCGGCGTCCGATTCTCGACCGCCGGGGCGATCCTGTTCGCGTGGTCGCGCGCCCGAGGCGCCGTGCCGGCCACGCGCGAGCAGTGGCGGACGGCCGTCGTCGTGGGCGCGCTGCTGTTGCTGGGCGGCAACGGGGGCGTGACGTGGGCCGAGCAGTTCATCCCGTCCGGCGTCGCCGCGCTGATCGTGGCGTCGACGCCGATGTGGATGGTGCTGCTGGACGGACTCCGCCTGCGGGAGTGGCCACGCCCAGCCGTGATCGCGGGGCTCGCGCTGGGCTTGGTCGGGATCGGCCTGCTGGTCGGCCCGAGCGAGCTGGGCGGCGAGCCGGTCGACCCGCTCGGCGCGCTGGCGGTCGGCGCGGCGGCGTTCTTCTGGGCCGTCGGCTCGATCTACCAGCGCGGGGCGCCGAAGGCCGAGGCGACGCTGCTCAACGTGGGCATGCAGATGCTGGCGGGCGGCGCGCTGCTGTTGGTGGCGGGCCTCGTGCTGGGCGAGCGGCTGGACGTCGCGGCCGTGTCCGCGAAGTCGGCGTGGGCGCTGGCGTACCTCGTCGCCTTCGGCGCCATCGTCGGGTACTCGGCCTACGTGTGGCTGCTCAAGGTGTCGACCCCGGCGAAGGCGTCGACCTACGCCTACGTCAACCCCGTCGTGGCCGTCCTGCTGGGATGGGCCCTGGCCGACGAGCCGTTGGGCCCGCGCGTGGTGCTGGCGTCGGTCGCCGTCGTGGGTGCGGTCGCCTTGATCACGACGGCGCGGGCGGCCAAGAGGCACGATTGGCAGAGCGCCGCGGAGGGGTGAGTGACCGGTGACCCGTCACCCCGTCCCTCTCCCGTGGGGGGGAGGGGACGCCGCAGGCGAGACAGAAGCAAGCCCGCCGTGCCCTCATTGCCGGCGCCGAGGCCAAGCGGCCCACTCTGCCAGCTCCCATTTTCCCCGTCCCCACTCCCGCGAGCGCAGCGAGCCTCAGCCCGCCCGCTCCGCCAGCTCGGCCCAGCGGTCGACGTCGGCCTCGAGCTGGGCGGCGAGCGCGGCCAGCTCGGCCGAGAGGGCGATCACCTGTTCGGCGTCGCTGGCGTTCGCGGCCAGCTCCGCCTCCAACTCCGGCTGGCGGGCCTCGGCCTGGGCGATCCGCTCCTCCACCGTCGCCAGCTCTCGCTTTTCGTTGTACGACAGCTTTTTCGGACCGTCGCCTACCTGCGCAGACGCGCTGGCGGACGGCGGCGGGGGAGCCGGTGCGGCCGTCTTCCTCGCGTCGGCCGCCTCGCGGGCGGCCCGCTCCCGGGCCTCGATCTCGGCCCACGCGCTGTAGTTGCCCGGGATCTCGCGGACCCGCCCGTCGCCCTCGACCCGGAGCAGGTGGCCGGCCACGCGGTCCAAGAAGTAGCGGTCGTGCGAGACGGCCACGACGGCGCCGGCGAACGTGTCGAGCGTCTCTTCGAGCGCGACCAGCGTCGGGATGTCGAGGTCGTTGGTGGGCTCGTCGAGCAGCAGCACGTTGGGCGCGCCGAGCAGGACCCGGAGCAGGTACAGCCGCCGCCGCTCGCCGCCCGACAGCAGGCCGATGGGCGTGTAGTGCTGGTCCCGAGGGAACAGGAACCGCTCGAGCATCTGGGCCGCCGTGATGAGCGAGCCGTCGGCCGTGCGGACCGTCTCGGCGATCTCCTCGACGTAGTCGATCATCCGCTGGTCGCCGCCCTCGCTCTGGGCCGCCGCGAGCGCCCGGCTCTCCTGGTCGTAGTAGCCGACCGAGACCGTCGGGCCGACCTCGACGCGGCCGGCGTCGGGCGCTAGCCGACCGGCCATCATCTCGAGCAGCGTCGTCTTGCCGGCGCCGTTGGGCCCGATGATGCCCAGCCGGTCGTCGCGCGTGACGGTGTACGTGAGCCCGCCGATGAGCGTCCGCCGAGCCTGCCCCGGACCTGATCCGGGGAACCCCTTGGCCACGTCGTGGAGCTCGATGACCTTTTTGCCGAGCCGCGTCGAGACC
Source organism: uncultured Bacteroidota bacterium (assembly GCA_963848075.1). Classification (GTDB taxonomy): domain Bacteria; phylum Bacteroidota; class Rhodothermia; order Rhodothermales; family Rubricoccaceae; genus Rubrivirga. Next base: position 1,161 of record CAWKCB010000003.1, on the reverse strand, counting down.
GACTCGATCTCGATCTCGCCCGGGCCGGCCTCGGGCTTGGCGTCGAGCAGCGCGTGCGCTCGGTCGATGCGGGCCTTCGACTTCGAGGTCCGGGCCTTGGCGCCGCGGCGGAGCCAGGCGAGCTCGCGCGTGGCGAGGTTCTGGCGCTTCGACTCCTCGGCCGCCTCGACCACGCCCTGGGCCGCCTTCTGCTCCAGGTAGTCGCCGTACGAGCCGACGTAGCGCTGGACGTCGCCGCCGCCGACCTCGAGCATCCGGTTGGTGACGCGGTCGAGGAAGTAGCGGTCGTGGGTGACGAGCAGGAGCGCGCCGGCCCAGGACCGCAGGAGCCCTTCGAGCCACTCGATGGTCTCGGTGTCGAGGTGGTTCGTCGGCTCGTCCAGGATCAAGAGGTCCGGTCGCTCGACGAGAGCCCGGGCCAGCGCCACGCGCTTCTTTTGCCCGCCGCTCAAGGTCTCGACAACGGCCTCGGGGTCGCTCAGCCCCAGCCGGTCGAGCGTCGCGCGGGCCTGCGTCTCCAGGTCCCACCCGCCGACGGCGTCGAGCCGAGCCGAGAGCTGGGCGACCTCGGCGGCCAGGTCCGCGTCGCCCGGCCGGCGGTCGAGCGCGGCGAGCGCGTGCTCGTAGGCGCGGACGGCGGTCGCGGCCGGCCCGTCGCCCGCGATGACGGCGTCGAGCACCGTCGCCTCGTCGTCGAGGTCGGGCCGCTGGTCCAGCACCCCGACGCGGGCGCCGGACGACACGAGCACGCGGCCACTGTCTGGCGGCTCCGTGCCGGCTGCCAGCCGGAGCAGCGTCGTCTTGCCGGCCCCGTTCGCCCCGATCACGCCGACCTTCTCGTCGGCCTCGACGACGAACGAGACGTCGTCGAGCAGGGGCTTGGTGCCGTAGTCCTTGCGGACGCGGTCGAACGTGAGGAGGGCCATGAGCGCGCGGGGGGAGCGCGCAAGATCCGCCCGAGACCGGGGTCGCCGGCGGCCGCCGGCGACCCCGGGGCCCGGTTCACGGGGATTTCAGCGCGCCCCGTCTTGGCGGCCTCGGGGCGACGTCGTAGGTTTCGCGTTCGCCGGTGGCGTTCCGCCGGCCACGCCAACGTAGCTCAGGGGTAGAGCAGCTCACTCGTAATGAGCAGGTCGTCAGTTCAAATCTGACCGTTGGCTC
>CAWKCB010000002.1:0-19341 GCA_963848075.1 uncultured Bacteroidota bacterium | reverse complement strand
GTTCCGCATCGCCCTCGATGCGGCGGACTCGACAGCCGACGCGGAGGATGCCGATTCTCCGGTACAAGATGCCAGCGTGGCCCCTGGTCATTAGGATCGTGAACGGGGCGGCTAGTCCAATCCGCAAAGGAACCGCTCGGCTTCTACAAATTCAGGGTGCCTCGGTGCCTCCCAGCTGCTTAACCATATCCATGAACGCTTTTGGTTGCCATTTTTGCTTGAGCGCGCCGAACACGAATGCGTCGAAAGCATTCAGTGCTAACCCCGAGACGAGTCCGGCAGTGGGGTCAAAGAGGGATGCGATTGCCCCTAGGCCAGTGTAGCCGATCACCTTCTTTGACTTTGTTGCCCGACTGTCAGTCGCTCTGCTGATCAACTCCTTATGATACTCGCGGGCGGCGGCCATTGAGTCTCCCGGTTCAACGCCTTTGATCCATGTTCTGAACTCTTCCGCCTCCTGCGTTCTACCCAGCTCTACGATCTGGCGAAACGATATGTCCCTGCCTTCCAGCAAGCGGCCAAGATCTGGGGCATCCTCGATCTGAAGCACGGTCCGGTAGTCTGCAGACTTTACACCGATAGACGCTAGCGACTCGGAGACTCTCTGCTGCATCACCCGTGCCGTGATCACATCGGCAACCAAGTTGTCACAGCCCAGAAGCGCGGACATCTGAACGTTGACGTTAGCCCCTGCCACGTTCAGATACTGACGCAAGTAGGGCTCGGGCAGATCACCTGAATCGGGGTCAACTCCGCTGGGAAAGGCCAACTCCTCGCCAATGCTGCCAGCAACGTCCGAACGCGCAGCCTGGAAGGCCACGTTGTGCAGTTGCCGATCCACCACGTCAACGTGGCTCTGGACAAGCCGTGCGAGCCGCTTGCGCTCAGTGCGGGGGAAGGACGTCTGATCAGCTAGCTCCTGCAGAGTGCGACCGTAGGGGGTCGTGAGCCTGGGATCTTGTCCGTACAGAGCGGCAAGTCCGGGGGTGCTCATGCCAAGCGCCCTCAGGTTCTCGGAGGTGATATAGGCTGTCGAGATCGCCTCAGCGAACGCAAACCGCAGGCTGCCGCTCTCTAGAAGCTCCTCGAACAAGGGGAGCCCCAACCACTCAATCAAGGTCGAGACAGCGTTGAAGCCGAGGAGGACTGTTGTGCCATCTCCAAACAGGAAGCTCTCAGCGAACGCTCCTGGAAGGCTCCCGACTGAGGGCTCATTCCATATCGTGCGATCTGGATTCTCTGCCGATGGCTTCGTTAGATGATGAAAGAAGAAACGCATTGTGTGGCTCCGGCGCGGCTCAAAGCGCGGGCGCTGTAACCAGAATTTGAGTGGCCAAGCACTCGGGGACGGACGCCGAGCGGACGTCTCGGCGAACTGAGGCCCAGAAGGGTACAGCCTGGACCATACAGAAGCTACCGAGCGCGGGATTGAACACCGACCCCTCACCCTAGCCCTCTCCCCCCAAGGGGTGGAAAGGGAACCCGATTTCTCTTCTCCCAACGCTCTCCTAAAACAGCGTCCCCATCTCGGACTGGAGCTCGCCCGCCGTCTCGGCCACCGGCCCGCCGACGCGCGCCTTGACGGCGTCGAACAGGTCGGGCCCGTAGTCCCGCGTCCGGATCGTGATCGGCATGGGGACGGCGTGGCCGAGCAAGAGCGCCTGCTGCTTCGAGTCGAGCGAGGCCAGGATCTGGCGCAGGCCGGTCGCCCCGGGCGTGCCGACGAGCGCCGCCGCGATGTCCTTCTCGTCGTTGAGCTGGGCGACGAGCTTGGTCCCGATCTGGCTCAGGACCTCCTCGTCGATCCCGCTCGGCCGCTGGTCCACGATGAGCAGCGACACGAAGAACTTCCGCATCTCGCGGGCGATCTTCCCGAACGGCGTTTCGCGCGCCGTCTCCGGCCCGAGGAAGTTGTGGGCCTCCTCGATGGTCACCAACAACTGCGGCGGCTTGTCGGCCTCGGCCTTCGACGCCTCGTAGACCTCCATCTTCTTCTCGTAGCGGTCCCGCAACCGCCGCGTGATGACGTTGGCCACCAGCAGGTAGACGAGGAGCGAGCGGTACCGCCCGAACTGCAACACGACCGACTTGCCCCGGTCGAGCGCCTCGAACAGCTCCTCGATCGCGTCCCGCTTGCCGGCCGAGGGCTCGGTGTGGAAAAAGGCGTAGCCGTCCAGCCGGTCGAGCTTGCGGCGCAAGGCCGAGAGCGAGCCTGGGTGGGCGCCCGTCGTCTCGGCCATCTCCTCGATCTCGTTCGGGTCCGCCTCCAACAGTGCCGTGAGCCACTTGCGGCCGTACTGCTTTTTCAGGCTGTAGGTGCTCTCGGTCGCCGTCGCGTTGAGGTTAAGCGTCTCCCGGAGCGGCAGCACGTCCTCAGGTTCGACCTGGTCGGCGTAGAGGTGGAGCTCGACGTCGGCCGACTGGTTCCGGCGGCGGGCCGACTCCGGGTCGAGCGTGAACAGCTGGACGCGCGTGGGGAACAGGTCCTTCAGTCCGGGCACGAACGCGCCTTGGCCGTCGGCGGCCTCCTGGCGGACGGCGTACCCGTACTCGCCGTGCATGTCGAACACCAAGGACACGGCCCGATTCGTGGCGATGGTGCCCGCCAGCAGCAGCCGGGTCAGGAAGCTCTTGCCCGTGCCCGTCTTCCCGAACACGGCGTTCGAGCGCTCGACGAACCGGGCCAGGTCGAGGCACACCGGCGACTCCATCCCGATCGGCGTGCCGACCCAGAAAAAGCGGTCGCCCCCGTCCTTCGCCTCGCTCCCAAACACCCGGGCCACGTCGTCGTCGGTGGCCTCGCCGACGGCCGAGAAGTGGGCCGGGATCGTCTTGACCGGCAGCGGGTCGTCGTCGCCGATGCCCTGGGCCACCATCAGCTGGGGGCGGAGCGAGACGGTCGCGTAGGTGCCCGAGCCCTGGAGCACGCGCCGCAGCAGGTCCTCGTCGTCGCCGGGCGGGCGGAGCAGGATGCCCTCGTTGGCCGCGTCGATCCGGAGGTCGGTGACGAGCGAGAAGAAGTCGTACGTCTCGCCCTCGACCACGACGAACGTTCCGGCCTTGACGGTCTCGACCGACCGCGCCGGCGACAGCTTCATCTCGACGCCCTTCGCGAGCGAGCCGTGAGTGAGTACGCCGATGCGGGAGCGGGTGGCCATGGGGCGGGGGGAGAGTCCGCCCGCAAGCTAGCGGCGTCCCGCGTCGCGCCGTCAGTCGACGGGCGGCTTGAGCAGGCCGTCGCCGGTCTTCCCCTTTTTGCCAAACAGCGTGTCGAGCACGTCCTCCCGGGTGAGCAGCGCCGTCACGCCCGTGATCACCAGGTCGCCCAAGAGTCGGCGGGTGGTGCTCAAGCGGAAGACGCCCTTGAACACGGTGGTGACCGTCTTGAACAGGAGCGGGACGATGAGGAGCGCGCCGAGGAAGCCGAGGACGACTTCGAGAAGGGAGCGGGTGGTGGACGTCGGGCGGGCCATCGGAGAGGGGAGAGGGGCGGGTCCTACTCGGCTCGATGCGGGCGCGTTTCCAGTCGGGGTGGAACGCGCGGGGGGGCACCCGGGGTAGCACCGCTCATCCCCGCTGCTCCCATGGCCAAGAAGAAGTCCGGCTCGAAGTCGTCTGCGAAGTCTCCGTCCGCCAAGGTGCCGAAGGCGCTCCGCAAGGGGGCGCTCCCGCGACCCGTCGGCGAGGTGTGGGCCGCCGGCGTGGGCGCGCTCGTGCAGGCGCGCAAGTCGGGGACCGACTCGTTCGACGCGCTCGTCTCGCTCGGGACCACCGTCGTCGACACGGGCACGGGCGCCGCCCGGACGGCGGCCGACCAGGTCGAGGCGGCGGCGGCGACACTCGTTGGCACGGCCAAGGGGGCCGCGAGCGGGGCCGTGGGCACGGTGGCCAGCGGCGTCGAGGGCCTCGTCGAGGGGGCGCTCGACCGGCTCGGGATCCCCGGCCGCGACGAGGTGCTGGCGCTGCGCGCTCAGGTCGACGCGCTCCACGCTCGCGTGACCCAGATGCTGGCCGCGGCGTCCGCGCCGCCGGCCCCCCGCGCGACATCGGGCGCCGACGCGGCGCCGGCCGTCGCGACGGACGAGCCGGTGGTGTACCACGTGGCCACGCACGAGCGCGGGTGGGCCGTCCAGCGCGTCGGCAACGACCGCGCCACGTCGGTCCACCCGACCAAGAAGGACGCGCTCGCCGACGCCCGCCAGACGGCCCGGGCGCACGCCCCGAGCCGGCTCGTCGTCTACAAGGCCGACGGGACCGTGGGCGACGAGACCACCTACGCGCCTGAGGCGTGACGGAGCGTCGCTCCGCCCCGGGCCGACGTCAGGAGACGTAGCCGGCCTCGCGGATGTCCGCGATCAGGCCGCGCTCCGTCGGCTCCCACCCGAGCGCGGCTCGCGTGATCGCGCTCGACGTCGGGTTGTCGAGCGCGAGGAAGCCGCTGAGGAAGCCGAAGTGGTCGGCCGCCTCGTCGGGGGTGACGCTCCGGACGGGCACGCCCAAGCCGGCGCCGATGGCGTGGGCGACCTCGCGGAGAGGGACGCCCTCCTCGGCCACCCCGTGGAAGCGCGAGCCCGGCTCGGCGCGCTCCAGCGCCAGCCGGAACAGCCGCGCCGCGTCGAGCCGGTGAACGGCCGGCCACCGGGCCTCACCGTCGCCGATGACGACCGAGACGCCCGTCCGACGGGCGGTCCCGACGAGAGCCGGGACGAAGGCCGTGTCGCCCGGACCGTGGACAGTCGGCGGGAGGCGGACGACGCTCGCCCTCACGCCGCGCTCGGCCCAGGGCAGCGCGGCCTCCGACCGGGCGCGGGCGAAGCCCGGGCTGGCGGGGTCGGGCGCGGCGTCCTCCGTCCCGAGGCGGCCGGGCGTGAGCACCGTCGTGCCCGAGGTGGCGACGAACGGCTTGTCGGTCCTCTCCAGAGCCGCCGCCATCGCCTCGACGGCCCGCTCGTCGACCCGAGTGTTCTCGACGTACCTGGAGAAGTCGTGGATGAACGCGGTGTGGATCACCCCGTCGGCGGCGCGGGCGCCCGCGGCCAGGCTCTCGACATCGGTCACGTCGCCGCGGTGGACGGCGACGCCGCGCCGCTCCAGCTCAGCGGCGGAGTCGTCGCTGCGGGCCAGCCCGAGCACGTCGTGGCCGGCCGCCTGGAGCTCCTGGACGATGGCGGCGCCGATGTATCCCGTGGCTCCGGTGACGAATACCTTCATGAGGGTCGCTTGGGGGTGTGGGCCACGAGGGTGGGACCCGATCTGGCCCGGCACCAGACGTGACCGTATACCGGTACCGGCCCTACCCGGACCGCGGCGCGACCGGTCCGCTCAGCCCTCGACCAGCACGCGGACGCGCTCCCGGTCGACGTCCGTCGCCGGCGTGTAGACCACGAGCCCGAGGTCGGGCTGGTCGTCGACAGCGAACGACGAGTACTCGAGCGTGACGGGCCCGGCCGCCGAGTGCTCGAAGTGCTTCGTCCCCTCGTCGTAGGAGCGGACGTCGTGGTCGGCCCACATCGACGCGAAGGTCGGGCTCGACCGGCTCAGCTCGTCGACGAGAGACCGGGCCGCCTCGCCCGCCCCGACCCGGGCCGTCTCCAGCCGGAACGTCTCGACGGCCAGCCGCGCGTGGCCCTCCCAGCCCTCGACGTCGGCGCGGGGCGGGCCGAAGAGGAGGCGCAGGACGTTGCGGTCCTGGCGCGCGAGCGCGCCGTAGTCGGTCAGAACCGCCGCCGCGGCGCGGTTCCACGCGACGACGTCCCACGTCGCCGTCTTGACGAAGGCCGGGCAGAGGTCGAGCGCGTCGAGCACCCGCTGGAGGCGCGGCGAGACCGTCCCGGGCACCGGCTCGCGGACCTCCGGTGGGCGGCCGTGGGCGAGCAGGAAGAGGTGCTCGCGCTCGGCCGGCGTCAGCACGAGGGCGCCGGCGACGCGGTCCAGAACCTCGGGGGAGGGCGCTCCGCCCCGCCCCTGCTCGAGCCACGTGTACCACGTCGCGCTGATGTGGGCGCGGAAGGCGACCTCCTCGCGGCGGAGGCCCGGCGTCCGCCGACGGGCCGTGTCGAACCCGAAGTCGGCCGGGTCGAGCCGGGCGCGGCGGTCCCTGAGGAACGCGCCGAGCGCGTGGTCGGTGGGCATGGTCGGCGTGCGGGCGTGGGGGAGGGAAGATGCACCCGCGCGGCGTCCGCCGAGGCACCCCGCTCGACGGCGTCGAGCACGAGGCGCGCCCCCGGCTGGCTGGGTGGCCACGTTCACCGAGGTCCAGGGGCTCCACCCGACTTCCCTCCCCGCGACGGCCAGGAGTCGACCGTGCCCGAGCGAAGCGGACGGCTCGAGCGTTTCGCGTTGAGGTCCGGCCATTGGAGCCCTCGGCTCGGGGGGGCGGGGTTCGCCGGGGTGTGGGTCCTTGCGAACCCTGAACCTCGAACCCCGAACCATCGACCTCGCTGTCCCGAGGGCCTACGGAAACCGCTCTAGCCCGCGTCGGGGGCGAACGCCTGCTGCAAGGCGGCGAACTCGTCCTCGAACGCGCGCGCCAGCACGGCCGGGTCCTCGACGAGGGCCGCGTCCGACGTGATGCCGACGCGAACCGTCCCGTCCAGGCTCAGGATGCTGATCCCGAGCCCGATGTCGCCGGCCTGCGGCACCCAGAACATGAGCGTCGTGACCGGGGCGCCCTCGATGTGGAGCGGCTCGGTCGGCCCGGGGACGTTCGTCAGCACGCCCGACGCCTTCTGCTGGAACAGGTTGACGACGAAGCGGTGGGCCCACATCGGCGCCCGCCCGATCGTCTGCAAGATGGCGTAGACGACGGCCGGCTCTTCGGACGCCTTGACCGCGTCCATCCGCTCCTTCGTGATCCGGAGCCGATCGCGGGCGGTCGCCTCGCCGACGGGCAGCGCCACGAACACCAAGCCGAACGAGTTGCCCAGCTCGTGCGCCCGCTCCAGCGGTCGGACGTTGAACGGCGTCGCCATGCGGACCGTCACGCCGTCGGCCGACTCGCCCAGGGCCAGCAGGTAGCGCCGGATCGCGCCCGCGGCCGACGACATGATGACGTCGTTGATCTTGGCCCCGAGCGTCTCGCCGACGGCGCGGATGGCGTCGAGCGGGATCGGGCCGGTCCACGCGGCGAGCTTGACGGGCGACGTGTGGCCCTTGAACACGGTGTCCGAGTCCGGCCGCATCGTCAGCAAGTGGCCCAGGCTGAGGACGCCGCCGCCGGCCCGCTTGATCGGGCCGGCCGTCTTGCGCGACGGCGCGGTCCGGACTTCCGCAGGGGTCGCCGCGGCCGTCGGCCCGTCCGGGTCGAAGTACTCGTCGACGGCGTGGATCAGCACGTGCATCAGCGCGATCCCGTCGCCGATCACGTGGTGGACGCGGACGACGAGCGCGCTGCCCCGCGTCCCGTCGCCGTGGTCGACGTCGTGGACGAGGTGGAACGTCCAGGGTGAGTGGGCGAACGAGAGCGGCGTGCTCATGAGCTCGCTCACGAGCGCCTCCAGGCCCTCCTTCCCGCCCGGCGCCGGGAGGCCCACCTCGGCGACGTGGTGGTCCAGGTCGAACCGCTCGTCGGCCACCCACCGCGGGCGGGCCGACCCGACGCCCTCGATCCGCATCCGGAACCGGTCGAACCGGACGAGCCGCTCGCCCAGGAACCGCCGCAGGGCGTCCATCGACAACTCCGACCCGAACCCGAGGACGCCCGTGATCGTCATCGGGTTGGTCGGGTTCTCCATGCGGAGCCACGCCGAGTCGGGCGGGGAGACGGGGAAGGGGCGGGGCGTGTCCATGGGGCCGCGGCGGGGAGCCGGGCAACCTAGCGCAGGAAGGGCGGGGAGAGACCGCTCTGCGGGGAGAGCGCGGCTAGCGCTGCAGAGGGCGCGGCTGACGCCGCAGAGAGCGCCGCTCCGCGGCGAGAGCGCGGAGAGTGGCTTGACTCCGACCTCACGCACCCGCACGTTCCGTGCTCTCCGTGCTCTCCGTGCTCTCCGTGCTCTCCGTGCTCTCCGTGCTCTCCGTGCTCTCCGTCACCCCTCGGCCACCGCGAGCTGCCCGCACGCCGCGTCGATGTCCTGGCCCCGGCTCCGGCGGACCGTCACGCGGACGCGCCGCCGCACCAGCTCGGCGATGAACGCCTCCAGCGTCGGCTCGTCGGACGACCGGAAGTCGGTGCCCTCGACCGGGTTGTACATGATGAGGTTGACCTTGCACGGGGCCCAGCTCGCGATCCGCGCCAGGGTGCGCGCGTCCTCGACCGTGTCGTTGACGCCCGAGAACAGGCAGTACTCGTAGGTCACCGGCCGGCCCGTCGTCGCGTAGTAGTGGCGGACGGCGGCGCCCAGCGCCTTGAGGTCCGTCTTCTCGGACCGGTTGACCGGCATGATCGCGCTCCGCTGGCCGTCGGTCGGCGCGTGCAAGCTGATCGCGAGCCCGGCCGGCCGGACGTCGCCGGCGGCCTGGTCGTCGGCGAACTGGCGGATCCGGCGAGCGAGCCCGACCGTCGAGACGGTGATCCGCTTGGGCGACAGGCCGAGCCCGTCGCACAGCAGGTCGAGGCTGGCCATGACCGCGGCGTAGTTCTGCATCGGCTCGCCCATCCCCATGTAGACCACGTTTGTCACGCCGCGGCCGAACGTCTCACGCGCGACCCGGTCCATGGCGTGGACCTGCTCGGCGATCTGGCCGGCCGTCAGGTTCTCCTGGAACCCCATCAGGCCCGTCGCGCAGAACGAGCAGCCCATCGCGCACCCGACCTGGGACGAGACGCAGACCGTCAGCCGCCGTGCCTTCCCCTCGTCGTCGACGTCGGGGATCAAGACGGTCTCGATGTGGCGGCCGGAGGGGAGCCGGAACAGGCTCTTGAGGGTCTGGTCGGTGGCCTGCTGGCGGCGGACCTCGGTGAGTGTCCCGAGCTGGGTCGCCTCGGTCAGCCGCTCGCGGAAGCCGGCCGGCAGGTCGGTCATGGCGTCGAACGACGTCGCGCCCTTCTCGTGGATCCACTTGAACAGCTGGCGCCCGCGGAAGCGCGGCTCGCCCATGTCGAGGGCGAGCGCTTCGAGCGCCGGGGCGTCGAGCGAGCGGAGGTCGGGGCGGGGCGTCTCCATGCTGCAAGAAACGGCGCGGACGGCCCGCCCGCGCCCTGGCGTCGGGGGGCGGGGGTGAAGCCGACGCGGCGTCCGCGTGAATCCGCCTACCTTCGGGCGTCCCCCCCGACCGTCATGCGCCGGCTCGTCCTCGCCTTCGTCGTACTCCCGGCCCTGGCCGTCGCCCAGTCGAGCCCGTTGCCGGTGACGTTCCTGCCGGGCGGGGCCGGCGACGAGGGGTGCTACGCCCAGTGGTCGACGCGGTCCGCCGTCCGCGCCTACAGCGCGCCGACGCCGATGAGCCGGTTCCTGCGGACGGTCGACGCCGAGCGGCGGATCGACGCCAACGATTATTCGGAGTCGCTGACGGCGGTCCTCGCGCCGGGCCTGATCCGCGTCCGCCGGCCGATCACGGCCGAGGCGAGCCGGCTGGGGACGCGGGCGATGGAGCGCCTGCTCCTGTCGCCCGGGGACGAGCTGGCGGTCCTGGCGCCGGGCTCCGAGGGCTCGCTCGTGTTCTCCGTCCGGGGCGACACCTACGTCGGGTCCGTCCCCGGGTACGACGGCGGCGGCGACGTCGAGGTGATCCGCCGGCCGGTGACCGAGCTGTGGGTCCGCCTGGTCGACTATGGACCGGACCGACCGGCGTCCTGGGTCAACACGGCGCAGGCGGGGATGGCGCCGCGCGAGCCGTTCTGCGAGTAGGGTTCGGGGTTCAAGGGTTCAGGGTTCGCGAGGGCCCACACCTGAGCGAACCCTGAACCCCGAACCCTGAACCGTCGACCCCCTCACACCAGCCACAGCAGCGCCGCGTACCTCGCCACGCGCAAGCCCGCCACCACGGGCACGAACCACGCCAGCGGCACCCGGCCGACGCCCGCCGCGACGGTCAGCGGGTCGCCGACGACGGGGAGCCACGAGAGCCCCAGCGCCCACGTGCCCCACCGCTCGGTCCAGTCCAGTGCCGCCCGGCCCGTGCGCGACGCCGCCAATCGGTCGCCGACGCGGTCTCGCGCCAGCCGACCGAGCGCGTAGTTGACCAGGCACCCGGCCGTGTTGCCGACGCTCGCCCACAGCAGCGCCGTCGTCGGCGCCAGCCCGGCCGCCACGGCGGCGACGAAGGCGGCCTCGGACGAGACCGGCACCAGCGTCGCCCCGACGAACGCGGCCAGCGCCAACCCGGCCGCGCCGTAAGCCTGGACCCACTCGACCAGCTCCGGGCTCACGGCACCGGCCGGCGCGCCGTCCTGACGGCCGCGATCAGGGCGACCGCGGCGACGGCCAGGCTGACCGCGGCGCACGTCCCGATCCCCAGCGTCGTCCCAGGGATGCTGGCGGGGAGCCCGCCCATCCCGTACCGCAGCAGGCCGACGCCGTACGTCGCCGGGTTGAGCCGCATCGCGATCGCGACGGCGCCCGACGCGCCGGCCTCGGGGAAGAAGGCGCCCGACAGCAGCCACACCGGGATCAGGACGACGTTCATGACGGCGTGGTACGCCCGTCCCGTCCGCAGCCGCCACGCCATCACGAAGCCGAACGCGCAGAACGTGACGGCCAGCAACACGGCCGCCAGCACCGCGACGGCCGTCCCCGCCCACCCCGGCCACAGCCCGACCGTCGGCCCGAGGGCGCCGATGAGCGCGGCCTGCCCGACCGCCAGCGTCGTGCCGCCCAGGACGACGCCGAGCACCAGGGCCGCGCGGGGTTGCGGCGCCACCAGCACGGCCTGGAGCACGCCCGACTGGCGGTCCTCCACGACCGACAGCGTCGAGTAGATGGCCGTGAACAGGACCGTGAGGGCCACCATCCCGGGCAGCAGGTACTGGAGGTAGCCGGCGTCGGAGCCCGGCACGACGACGCTGTCGGCGAAGCCGAACCCGAACACGACCCAGAACAGCACCGGCTGCGCCAGCACGCCGACGACGCGGGCCCGGTCGCGCAGGAACACGCGGATCTCGCGGCCCCACAGGGCCAGAACGGCGGCGGTCATCGGACCTCGGGGCGCTCGCCGACGACGGACGCGAACACGTCGGCCAGGGTCGGCGGTTGGATCGAGACGCCGCGGACGTCGGGCCGGGCGTAGAGCGGGGCGACCCAGTCCCGAGCGGAGCCGGACACCACCAGCACGCGGTCGCCGACGGCCCGGGCGTCGTGGCCCTCGTTGCGGAGTGTGGCTGCCAGCGCGTCGGCGTCGTCGGTGTCGAGCCACAAGGCGTCGGGGCCGAGCGAGGCCGTCAGCGCGTCCGGCGTCCCGTCGGCGACGACGCGGCCGGCGTCCAGGATGACGACGCGGTCGCAGCGGGCGGCCTCGTCCATCGCGTGCGTCGCGACGACCTGGGAGCCGTCGCCGCGGCGGCGGTCCAAGACGGCCCAGAAGGCGTCGCGGGCGAGCGGGTCGAGCCCGGTCGTCGGCTCGTCGAGGAGGGCGAGCGACGGCCGGTGGAGCAGCCCCCGCGCCAGGTCGAGCCGCCGCGCCATCCCGCCCGAGAAGGTCCCGATCCGGTCGTCGGCGCGGTCTTCAAGGCCGGCGTCGGCGAGGGCGTCGGCGACCCGGCCGGCGACGTCGGCCCGGTCCAGGCGGACCAGCGCGGCCTGGAGCCGCAGCGCCTCGCGCGCCGTCAGCGCGGGGTCGAGCGCCGGGCTCTGGAACACGACGCCGAGGTGCCGGCGGACGGCGTCGGGCTCGGCGACGACGTCGTGGCCGGCGACCGCGACCTGCCCCGCGCTCGGCCGGAGTTGGGTCGACGCGATCCGCAAGAGCGTCGTCTTGCCGCTCCCGTTCCGCCCCAGCAGCGCCACCCGCTCGTGGCCACCGACGGTCAGCGTCACGCCGCCGAGCGCTGTCGTGTCTCCGAACGTGTGGGCGACGTCGACCGCGACGAGCGCCGCGATAGGGGCGGCCACTAGAGTGCTTTGCGCAGTGAGTCGGTGAGCCGGTGAGTCAGCGGGAGGGTCGTGTTCAGGCAATGCAACACAGGGTGCCTGATCCACTGACGCACTGATTCACCGACCTGCTGGCTCTAGCGGAGGAGGAAGTCGACGACGACCAGGACGAAGAAGGCCGGGACGTAGGCGATCGACGCCAGCAGCAGCCGCCGGGCGCGGGCGTCCGTCGGGTCCGAGAAGAACGAGAAGGCCGGGATCGTGAACGCCGTCCCCAGCCCGGCCATCCCCGCCAGGAACAGCGGGCCGGCCTGGCCGACCGCCGCCGGCAGCACGCCGGCCACCAGCAGCAGCAGCGACGCGCCGAGCACCAACGCCGCCAGCGTCCGCTCGCCGCGGTCGACGCTCGGCAGCATCCGGAACCCGCCGCGCTGGTAGTCCTCGCGGAACATCCAGGCGAGCGCGTAGAAGTGGGGGAGCTGCCAGAGGTACAAGATCGCGAACAGGGCCCAGCCGACGGCGTCGAGCGAGCCGGTCGCCGCCGCCGCGCCGCCGAGTGCCGGCAGCGCGCCCGGGACGGCGCCGACGAGCGTGTTGTGGATGGTCGTCCGCTTGAGTGGCGTGTACACGCCGACGTAGAGGAACACGGTCAGCAGCGACAGGCCGGTCGTCAGCGGGTTCGTGGTGGCCGCCAGCACGACGGCGCCGGCGACCACGCACAGCGCCGCGTAGGTCGTCGCGTGGCCGGCGCTCATCCGGCCGCCCGGGAGCGGGCGCGTCGCCGTCCGCGCCATCCGGGCGTCGTGCTTCCGCTCGACGACGTGGTTGAGCGCCGCCGCGCCGCCGCCGGTCAGCCCCGTCCCCGCCATCAGCCCCAGCAGCACCACCCAGTCGACGGGCCCCGTCGCCCCCAGGAGGTAGCCCGCGGCGGCCATCACGACGACGAACGCGGTGATCCCGGGCTTCAGGAGCTCCTTGTAGTCCGAGAGCAGGGTGGACGCGGTCGGTGCCTCGACGGCGACGGCCACGGCGGACGAGGGGGGCCTCATGCGTTCGTGGGGCGGGGGGAGTCAATCAACGCGCGACGGACACACCGTTCCATCAAAAAACGGGCAGGACGGGGAGAGGGATCGGGGAATGAGGGACGGGAAGCGGGCAGAGGGGTTGCAGCGCGTCGGCGGTTCGGGAGTCTTCCCATCCGAGGGCGCGTCCGTGCGCATTTTCAGTCCCCCGTCCTCTGTCCTCAGTCTCCCTCTCTCATGCCTCTCATCGCTTCCGTCTCCGGCATCCGCGGCGTCTTCGGCGACGGCCTCGACCCGGCCGCGCTCGTCCGCTACGCCTCCGCCTTCGGGGCCTGGCTCCGCGACCGAGCCGACGCGGGCCGCACGCCGCTCGTCGTCGTCGGGCGCGACGGACGCGTGACGGGCGACGTCTGCGCCCGGCTCGTCACGGCCACCCTCCAGAGCGCCGGCTGCGACGTGGTCGACGGGGGACTCGCGACGACGCCGACCGTGGCGATGGGCGTCCTCAAGCACGAAGCCGACGGGGCCATCATCTTGTCCGCCAGCCACAACCCGGCCGAGTGGAACGCGCTCAAGCTGCTCGACGGCCGCGGCGAGTTCTTGGGCCCCGACGAGGGCGCCGAGGTGCTCGCGCTGGCGGACGGCGACCCGCGGACGGTGGGCTACCAGGACTTGGGGAGCTACCGGACGGACGACCTCCTGCCGTACCACATCGAAAAAATCCTCGACCTCCCGACCATCGACGCCGACGCGATCCGCCGGGCCGACTTCCAGGTCGTCGTCGACGGGATCAACTCGGTCGGCGCGTTCGCCATCCCGGCCATGCTCTCGGCCCTGGGCGTCGACGACGTCGAGGTGCTCAACGGCGAGGTAACGGGTCTCTTCGCTCACAATCCGGAGCCGCTGCCGGCCCACCTCGCCGAGATTACGTCGCGCGTGGCCGAGACCGGCGCCGACTTGGGGATCGTCGTCGACCCGGACGCGGACCGGCTGGCGTTCGTCGAGGACGGCGGGCGGTTTTTCGGCGAGGAGCTGACCCAGGTCATCGCGGCCGACTTCGTGCTCGGCAAGACGCCGGGGCCAGTCGGGACGAACCTGTCGTCGAGCCGGGCCATCGACGACGTCGCCGCGCGCCACGGGCAGACGGTCGTCCGTTCGAAGGTGGGCGAGATCCACGTGGTCCGCGCGATGCAGCAAGCGGGCGCGGTGATCGGCGGCGAGGGGAACGGCGGCGTCATCCTGCCGGCGCTCCACTACGGCCGCGACGCGCTCGTGGGCGTGGCGTTGGTGCTCCAGTTCCTGGCCGAGACGGGCCGCTCGCTGAGCCAGGTCCGCGAGGGGTACCCGGCGTATTCCATCGCCAAGCACAAGCTGCCGCTCACCGACGACCTCGACGCCGACGCGCTCCTGTCCGCCCTCGCGTCGCGGTATGAGGGCCGCGTCTCGACCGTCGACGGCGTTAAGGTGGACCTCGACGAGGGGTGGGCCCACGTCCGCAAGTCCAACACCGAGCCGATCCTCCGGGTCTACACCGAGGCCGGGTCGCCGGAGGCGGCCGACGCGCTGGCGGAGCGGTTCAAGGCCGAGCTGCTGGCGGGGTGAGGGTGAAGAGTAGAGGATGGCGCGGTGGGGGCCGAGACGTGCGCGTGAGGGCTCTCCCGCGCTCGTCGCCGGGGGCGGGCGGGGGCCGAATCTGGAGGACGCGTTCGAGAACGAAGAACGCCGTCCCGGCCGCGGCCCTGATCGGACGCCGGGCCGCGCCGTCCTCCGTTCCCTACCCTCCGTCTATCCTTGCGCTCACGCGTGGTCCCGGCGCCCCGTCGCGTCGCCACGTCTGCTCGACCACCTCTCCGGCGCCGTCGCGGTCGAGGACGAGCGCCGTCGACACGCGTGTGCCGTAGTCGCCGGCTACGATGCGGACCGGGGACAGGACGCGCTCCAGCTCCAGGCCGACCCCGGTGTCCGGCAACGCGTCGTCGGATGGGCGCTCGGTGTCGTCGAGGAGTGCGAGCAGGTCGTCGGGGTCGACCCGGTCGGCGCGCAAGGCGTCTCGGAGCCGCCGCCTGGCCCTCGTGAGCTTGGGCCACGGCGTGTCGAGCCGGTCGTTGGACAGACCGTAGACGCCGGGCCCGAGCGTGGCCACGGCGTCCGTCCGCGTGGAGACGACGGCGACCGTGTCGGCGTCGCCGACGACCAGGTTGAACCCGTCGAAGTCGGCCCGGGCGGCGTGGACGGTGGCGGCGTAGCCGAGCGCGGGCGCGTCGCCGCGCAAGAAGTCGGCGGCCAAGGCGCCTCGGGAGCGGATGTGGGGGCGCGGGTGGAGCGGGTCGCGGACGTTCGTCAGCACGGCCCACCGGCCCGACCGCGTGACGCCGAGCCAGGTGCCGCCGGCTTCTAGGTCGCGCCCGGCGATCACGGCCGGCGCGTCGTCCCACGACGCGAGCGCGGCGGCGGGCCGAGCGAACGCCTCGTCACGGTTGCCCATCAGCACCAGCCGATGCCGGGGGTGCGCGTCGAGCGCGAAGGCGACCAGGCACATCAGGCCGCCACCATCGGGGCCGTCTCGCGGACCGGCGCCGCCAGCACCTCGGAGGCCCACACGACCATCCCGATCCAGATCAGGTCCGTCATCAGAAGGTGGACGATCTGGAGCCAGATCGGCGCCAGCAGCGCCACGTTGAGCGCGCCGATCGCCATCTGGACCAGGAACCCGCCGACGAGTGCCATCCCCAGCGCCTTCGTCCGCCCCTCCGACCGGGTGCCGACCACGGCCGCGCCCAGGACGGCCAGCGTCAGGAACGCCATCGTCGGGTGGAAGACGCGGGCGCCGAGCAGCGCGGCCACCACGGGGTCGGTCGCCGGGTCGATCCCGCCGCCGAGCACGAGCGTGTCGCCGAGCGCCGTCACGGCGCCGCCGGCGCCCAAGACGAGCGTGGCCACCAGCGTCGCGCCCACCCAGCCAACCGCCGGGCGCACGCCGAGCTGGGGCGTCTCCATCCCTTCGGACCACCACGCGGTGAGCGTGAGCGCGCCCATCAGCAGGAACGTGTTGGTCAGGTGGGCCGCCATCCAGATCGCGCGTCCGATCGACGGGTTGTAGGCGACGTACTCGAACAGGACCAGCGCCGCGCCGATGCCGCCCTCCAGCACCATGAACACCAGCGACGCGACGGCCGCCTTGCGCACCGGCGACCCCTTGGGCGTCCCCCGGAACGCGACGGCGACGAGCAGCAGCGCGGCGAGCCCCGCCAGCGCGCTCGTGACCCGGTGGCCGAACTCGACGATCGTGTTGAGCGTCGGCGCCGTCGGGACCACCTCGCCGTTGCACAGCGGCCAGTGGTCGCCGCAGCCGGCGCCCGAGCCCGACGCCCGGACGAAGGCGCCCCACAAGATCACCAGGATCGTGTAGCCCAGGACGCCCCAGGCGACGCGCGAGACGGTGCGGGGCGAGACGGTCAACACGAGGCCTGGGAAGCGTGGGCGAGGCGCGCACTCGGAGCGGGGAGGATCTACCGGTGCACAGGCTCCCCAACGGCCGACCGCGAGGAGGGGTGCCCCGGCCCGGCCCGATTCATACGCGCGCCACGGTCGCGCTCGCGTCCCGAGGACTGCACGGGGCAGTCCAGGCTCTTTCCTTCACGCCGCAGTCCCGCGCCGCGGCAATCCAGGATGGGGCGCCCTCGCCTCGTCGAACTCGCGGGCGCGGCCCGCCGGGAGGCCAGGCCCCCGGACTGACGGCCGGACCCGCCAGCATGCTCACGGACGACGGCCGAGAAGTTCATCCCACCCCTTGCCTGCCCCCGCCTGGGGGGCGAGGGCGCCGTCGGTCCGAGCCGAAGAGATCTCTGTCAAGTTTTTTATAAGGAGGGGTCTTGTGGAGCGAACGGTTGCGACGTACTGTAGTCGCAGTGTCTAACAAGTCGCATAGCACATGAACATCTGGCCACGCCACCTCGCTGCTGCTCTCCTCCTCGCCGCGGCCCTCGCCGCCCCGGCGACCGCCCAGGTCGTCATCCGAGAGCGCGTCGAGGTCCGGTCGACCGCGACGCCCTCGGCCGCCGCGCTCGACGCCCCGCCCGACGCGACCGGGTGTTCGGGTCCCGTCGTCGCTCATGCGGTCTACTGGCCCGGCTACGGACCCGGCAACGCCAGCGTGACCCAGACCTTCGGCGCCCCGCTCGCCGGCACGCTCACCGTCACCACCCCGTGCGGGACGTACGCCGCCGACCTCGCCCCGGCCTACGTCCTGACCGGGTCCGGCCCCTACCTCCACGCCCCCTCCCTCACCCGCTACGACTACGCCCCCGACCCGGCCGCCGAGATTCTGCGGGTCCCGCTCCATCGGGCGGAGCCGGTCGAGACCGCCGCCTACGTCGTCGCCGGCGACACGTTCACCGTGTCCTACGACGGCGACGCCCCGAGCTGGCCGGACTCGGGGGGCCGGCCTTTCGGGTGCCAAGGATCGGGGTGCAACGGGTCCTCGCCGGGGACGCTCGCCGGGGCCGTCGTGAGCGCCTATGCGGGGGTCGACGGGACGGCCACGGCCGCGCTCGTGGGCGAGTGGCCGTCGACCGTCGTGTGCGGGTCGGAGACGGCGCTCGTGACGTGGGGGGTCGACGAGGACGGGGCCGAGGGGTGGCTCCCGCCGGCGCTCGGGGTGCTCGGGTTCCTCTACTCGCCCGGAGGTGGAACGTTCGACGACCCCGGCCACCTCGTGACGGACACGGAGGCGGGGCTGATGGTGTCCACCGACATCGCGGCGCTCGCTGGCGGAGGCGTCCAGTACGCCGCCCCGGCGTGCGACGTGGTGACGGATCCGTTCGAGATCGGGGTCGGGTTTATGGCCACGGCCAACGTGGTCTCGGGGACGGGGACGATCACCGTGCTCCCGGCCGGAGCCGGCGGCACGCCGGACACGCTGATAGTCTCGGTCACGCCGGGGACGCTCGGCCCCGGGGAGGCGGCGGCGGTCACGGCCGTGGCCCAGGCGGACGGGAGCGATGTCCCAGACGGCACGATCCCTGACGACGCGCCGATGGCCGTCGCGGTCTCGTCCGTGAGCTCCGGGAGACTCGAGTACCAAGGGAGCCGCAGCGGCGTCTTCGACGTCCCCTACGGGGACCTCCAATCCGGCCAGGTCACGTTCGTCGCCGATGGCCCAAGTTCCTGCGGGGGGACCGTCACGATCACCGCCGTCGGGGTCGGCGTGTCCGGATCGATGGGCCTCGTTATCCAGGCTTCAGCGGGGGTCTCCGACTCGGACGACGAGGGATGCGATGGGGAACCCGCACCGCGACAGGTCACCCAGCAGGAGGTTTACGACTGGTTCGGGAACGAGTGCCAGATCGACGTCTCAACTCAACCGGGAAAACAGGAAGCCAACCTCCGGTTCACCGACGTCATCGCACACGCATTCGGGGTACCCCTAGAAGGAAGAAAGGTACGACCCGGAGGCTGGAATCCCGTAGATGGGTACATCGTTCAGAATGGTTACACAACTCACGTATTCGAGACAAAGAATGTAGGTCGATTTGCATTTCGAAACCGAAAAGATATCGATCAGGCGAAAAATCACATTGATCGTCTCGTCGCCCACCGCGAAGCCCTCCGGCGTAACGCCATCGACGAACACGGCAACGCCTCGATCTCCGTCACAGCGCCGACCTACGTCGTCGTCACGACATCGCCCGAGAGTCGGCTTGACACCGACAACGAGATCCTTAACCATGCCCGAGAGAAAGGGGTCAATCTGCATGTTTACCGTCTCTACGAGCGACTTTTCTTCGACTGGTACCTCCGTGGCGAGCGGCTGAACGTGGTGTTCGGGGGATACAACGACTGGTACGTTGGCGTCCCACTCGCCGAGATCCCCGATTGGGCCGATTGGTTTGTTCCAGGGGTAGACGCGCTTCGAGACCTCGACAACGAAGACGTCCAGATGGCGTGCGAGCCGGTGGTCGTCCGGAAAGGAGCGCCGCCCCCACCCGGAGGGTACCCCGCGAACTAACCGAGCGGTTCCGTCCCGTCTCTCGTCCCCGATCCCCAGACCGATGAGCCTCCTCGGTGTGAACTACGCCGTCCGTCACGAGGCCGCCCCCACCCGGGAGGCCCTCGAGCGGCGGCTCCGCGAGGTCGCCGCGATGGGCTACCTCTCGCGCGAGGTCGAGGCCGAACTCTACGCCTTCGACATGGTGTTTGGGTCGTGGCTCTACTTCGCCCCGGCGCTCGCTCAGGCCGGCGGCGACGAGCCGGTGAGCCCCTACGCTCCCTCGGAGTCCCCGTTGGTCTGGGCCGTTCGGGCCCGTCACCACGTGACCACCGACGTCTGGCTCAACACACCCGACGACGTCGTCGAA
>CAWKCB010000001.1:0-173366 GCA_963848075.1 uncultured Bacteroidota bacterium | reverse complement strand
CCTCTAAAACGCTCTTCGTGACTTCGCGGAGGGTGTTTTGGCTTTGGATCGATGCTGTCGTCGGAGATGTGTCTGAGAGCGTCAGGGCATATTCAGGGCACAGCGGCCTGAGGGATACCCAGTTGGACGGGGTCGGAATAGGCTCCGGCCGCGACGAATGGTCCGCCCCAAAAGGACGCGGTACGGCCCGCGGCGACCCCCAACTCCGGTCGAGCCTGACGTCAGCACAGAGTCTCGATTAACGGCGTCTATCGCACGGTCATCCAGTCCTCAACCAGCCGCATTGGGCAGCACAGCGGTCGGGGTTCGAACGGCGAGGGGCCTCTACCCGTTCGACGGACCCGTGAGGGAGGGGTTCGAAGGGGCGGTCGTCCTCGTGCCCCCGCTCAACGACGCTCGGACGGCCAGCAGGGTGACGTCGTCGAACGCGATCGCATCCCGAGTGTGCACGGCGAGCGCGGCGTCGATGCGGCTGAGGGCCTCGTCGGCCGAGGCCGCCGGTGCCGCGACGAGCTCGAGCATCCGACGCTCGGTGAAGAACGTGCCCTCGGGAGACTGAGCGTCCGTCACCCCATCGGTGAAGGCGACGAGCGTCTCGCCCGGCGAGAGCGCGACCTCGCCCGTGCCGAACGCCATCTCCGGCATGAGCCCGAGGGCGGGGCCCGTCGGCGGGAGACGGGCGCGGACGCCGCCGGCCCCGACGACGGCCGGGGCCTCGTGGCCGCCGTTGACGTAGACGAGCCGGCCGGAGGCAGGGTCGAGGACACCGAAAAAGACCGTCGCGAACATGTTGGCTGCGCCGTGCGTCGTCGCGATGTAGTCGTTGACGCGGCGGACGACGTGGAGGGCGTGGTCGGCGTCGGTGCGGCCCGGCGTGCAGGCGAGGGCCGTAGACCGGAGCAGGCTGCGGAAGAGGGCCATGAACAGGGCCGCGCCGACGCCCTTGTCGCACACGTCCGCCACGACGACCGCCAGCCGCTGGCGGCCCGCCTCGGTGGGCGCGTCGGCCGGGCCAGCGATCCAGAAGGCGTCGTAAAAGTCGCCGGCCACCTCGCGCGCGGGGCGGAACCGGGCGGCCAGGTCCCACCCCGGTGCCGAGGGCAGCGTCTCGGGCAAGAACCCGCGCTGGATCCGGCGACCGATCTCGAGCTCGCGGGCCAGGCTCTCGGTGTAGGCGCGCTGCTCGTCGTGGAGCCGCTTGACGGCGAGGCTGGCCTCCACGCGCGCCTTGAGGAGCATGGCGTTGAACGGCTTCGGGAGGTAGTCGGCGGCCCCGAGCTTGATGCAGCGGACGACGCTGTCCATCTCGTCGAGCGCCGAGATCATGATGACCGGAATGTGGCAGAGGTCGTCGTCGGCCTTGAGCCGCTCGAGCACCTCGTAGCCGTTGACCTCCGGCATCATGATGTCGAGGAGGACGAGGTCGAAGTCGCCGTCCTCGACGGCCGCCAGCGCCTCGCGCCCGTCGCACGCCACGGCCACGTCGTAGCCCCGCTTGCGGAGGCGCCGCGAGAGCATGTCGCGGTTCATCTCGTTGTCGTCGACGACGAGGAGGCGGCCGGGGGCGGGATCGGGGGGCGTCATGCGGACGTGGGCGTGAGCAGGCGGCGGAGGTAGGGGAGTTGGTCCTCGGCCGCCGCCTCGCCCCGCCGGATCAGGTCGGGGATGAGGTGCGCGTCGGTTAGGCGGACCGGCCCGTCGAAGGCCGGCATGACGGGGACGATCTCGGCGTGGTGGGCGGCGCTGTAGAACGCGTAGGTCGAGCGGATGAGGTGGTTCGTGGCAATCGCCGCGGCCCGCCCGACGAGGCCGGAGAACGACCCGATCGTCTCGCCCGGGCGGCTCTCGAACCCCATGGCGATGATGACCTCGCACCCCTCCCGGATGGCGACGTCGATGGGGAGCGGGTTCGAGGTCCCCCCGTCGATGAGGAGGCGGTCGCCGATTGGCCACGGCCGGAGCAGGAGGGGCAGGGCCAGGCTCGCGCGGACGGCGTCCTGGACGCGCCCGCCGTCGAGCACGACGGTCTCGGCCGTGCGGAGGTCGGAGGCCACGAGGAAGAGCGGGACGTCGGCCTCGCCAAAGCTGGCCTCCCCGAACACCTCGTCGAGCACGGCGCCCAGCGCCCGGTCGTCGAGCAGGCCGACGCGCTCGGAGAACCCGAACACCCGGGGGAGGGCGACCTGGAGGAGCGACCGGTAGCGGACGCCCGTGAACGAGCGGCCCCACAGCCGCTGCGTCAGGTCCTCCGCGTCGTCGGCGACGAGCCCCAGCGCGAGCGCGGCCGCGTACACGCTCCCCCCGCTGCACCCGACGGCCACGTCGACCTCGATCCCCGCCCGCTCCAGCGCCCGCCACAGCCCGACGGCCGCGACGCACTTGATCCCGCCCGACCCGATGACGAGGCCGACCTTGGGACGCGGCGCGCTCGCGTCGGGGGGGCAGGAGGCGGAGGGCAGCGGCATCACACGCTCGGGGCGGAGGCGAGAAGGTGCTTGAGGTACGGGACGGCCTCCTCGGCGGCCCGTTCGCCCTGCTCGATCACGTACGAGATCTTGTCCGTCGAGAACAGACCGACCCGCTCCTCGAACTCGGGCATGACCGGCAGGATCTCGGCGTGGTGCGCGAGGTTGTGGAAGGCGTAGTTGGCCCGGTACAGGTTGTTCGTGTAGACGCTCGTCACCTGGAACGCGAACTTCAGCCCCGAGGAGACCTGGCGCGGGTACTCGGCCTCGAACCCCATCGTCAGGATCACGTCCGCCCCCTCCTGGATCGCCACGTCGACGGGCATCGGGTCCGAGAGGCAGCCGTCGCAGAGCGGGCGCCCGTCGACCTCCCACGGCTTCCACACGAATGGGACGGCGATGCTGGCGCGGATGGCGTCGAGGAGGCTCCCCTCGGAGAGCACGACGCGCTCGCCGTTCGAGAAGTCCGTCGCCACGATGCGGAGCGGGATCTGGGCGTCGTCGAACGTCCGCCCGCCGAACGGGGGACCCAGCGCCTCGAGCATGGGCCGGTCGTCGACCATCCCGAAGGCGCCGTCGAAGGCGAACACCTTGGGGAAGACGGCGCTGAGGAGCGAGCGGGTGTCCCGCTTGGTCATCACCTCCCGCCTCCAGAGCTGGTGCGTGAGGGCCTCGGTCTCGTCGGTCGGGACGCCGAGGGCGTGGGCAGTGGCGTAGAGGCTCCCGCCGCTGCACCCGACCAGGAGGTCGACAGGGATGCCCTCCCGGTCGAGCACCCGGCGGAGGCCGATGGCCGCGGCGCACTTCACGGCGCCGGAGCCGATCACGAGCGCGACCCGCCGGGGGGCGGCCGGGGGAGACGGGGCGCCGTTGAGCGACGGCGAGGGGGGCTGAGGAGCAGGCATGGGCGGGGCGGTTAGCGGGCGTAGCTGGCGAGGGCGGCGTCCACGTCGGGGTAGAGCCGGAGGATGCTGGTGAAGCCGCTGAGCTGGAGGACCTTGAGGACCTTGTCGCCGACCGCCGCCAGCCGGAGGTCGCCCCCGCTCCGCCGGGCCTCTTTCATGGCACCCAGGAGCGCCCGGAGGCCGGCGCTCGACGTGTACCCGACGCCGCTCATGTCGCCGACGAGCTGGGCGTGGCCGTCGGCGACGGCCGCCTGGAGCGCGGTGAGGAGGTCGTCGGCGGTCACGGTGTCCACGTTGCCGACGATCTCGGCGACGGCCGCGCCGTCGCGCGGGATGATCTGGACGTCGAGGTCGTGGGAGTAGTCGCTCATGGGATTAGGGGAGGTGCTTGATGAGGGTGAGTCGGTTGCCCCCCGCCGGGCCGCTCTCGTGCCGGACCTCGTCCATCGTCTCGCGGATGAGGTGCCAGCCCAGCCCGCCGATCGGGCGGTCCTCGCCGTCGAGGGGCGGGGGCGGGGCGGTGGCGGGGTCGAAGGGAGGGGCTTGGTCGATGACGACCACGGCGACCTGATGAGGGGTGGCCTCGAAGCGGAGCGTGAGCGGCCCGGGCGCGTCGGCGTAGCCGTGCGTGATCACGTTCGTGCACGCCTCCTCCGCGGCGAGGTGGACGGGGAACAGGACGTCGTCCCCGACGCCGGCGGCGGCGGCGGCCTCGTCGAGGCAGGCGAGGAGGGCGGGGAGGTGCTCCAGCGCGCCGGGGCGCGTGATCTCGGCCGTGTGTGGGCGGACCCGGCTCACGTGTCGGCGGGGTCAGGGAGCCAGGTCTTGATCTTGCCGAGGAGACGCTTCAGGTCCACCGGCTTCGTGTCGAAGTCGTCGCAGCCGGCCTCGCGGCACTTCGCCTCGTCGCCGTTCATGGCGTGGGCGGTGAGCGCGATGACCGGGATCGAGGCGGTCGCGGCGTCGGCTTTGATCTGGCGCGTGGCCTCCCAGCCGTCGAGGACCGGCAGGCTCATGTCCATCAGGACCAGGTCCGGGCGTTCGTCCTGGGCGAGGCGGACGCCCTCGCCGCCGTCGACGGCGATCGTGACGTCGTACCCCTTGCGGGCGAGGCGGCGCGAGAGCATGTCCCGGTTCATCTCGTTGTCTTCGACCAGCAGAATCGTGGGCATGGCGGTACTACGTGAGCGGAGCGTGAGCGGTCTGTCGGGACTCGGGGGCGGAGGCCTGGGCCGCCCGGTCTAGCACCGTCAGGGTGAACGTGGAGCCCTCACCGGGGGCGCTCTCGACGGTGACATCCCCCTCGAGGAGCTGGGCGAACCGCTGGCTGATGGCGAGGCCGAGCCCGGTGCCGCCGTACTTCCGGGTCGTCGAGGCGTCGGCCTGGACGAACGGCTGGAACAGCTTCCCGACCTGCTCGGCGGTCATCCCGATCCCCGTGTCCCGCACGCGGAACGCGACCGCCCCGCCCTCGGCCGTGCCCGAGAGCGTGACCGTCCCGCCGTGCGTGAACTTGCACGCGTTCGAGAGCAGGTTGAGGAGGATCTGGCGCACCCTCGTCGCGTCGGAGCGCATCGTCGCGGGGAGCCCGTCGGCCTCGACGACGAGCGTGTTCCCGTTCTGCTCCGCCAGCGGCCGGACGGCCGCGACGGCCGTGTCGAGCACGTCGCGAACCGAGAACGTCTCCACGTGCAGGTCCATCTTGCCGGCCTCGACCTTTGAGAGGTCGAGGACGTCGTTGACGAGCCCGAGCAGGTGCTCGCCCGACGCGCGGATCTTCCCGAGGTCGGGGACGATCTCGTCGTGCCCGTCGTCCTCGGCGTCCTCGGCGAGCATCTCGGAGTACCCGATGATGGCGTTGAGCGGGGTCCGGAGCTCGTGGCTCATGTTCGCCAGGAACTGGCTCTTCGCCCGGTTCGCCGTCGCCTCCGCGGCCGCCGCCCGCTCCGCGACCGCCGCGGCGGACTCGGCCGCCTCGCGGGCCTCGACGAGCTCCTCCGACTTGTGCTGGAGGTCGCGGATCGAGTCGTGTGCTAGGTCCACGGCCCGCGCGGTCCGCCGCCGGAGCGCCTCGGTAAGCTGGCTGGAGACCGAGAAGTAGAGGCTGGTCAGGTAGAGGAAGGCCGCCTTGGCCACCTCGCCCGGCCACGCGATGTCGCGTCCCTCGGCCACCGCCAGGTAGCCGAGCAGCCCGAGGTAGAGCGCGGGCAGGAGGTGGGCGAAGAGGAGCGTCCGCCCCCGCCCGTAGACGATCTGGTCCCCCACGCGGAGCAGGAGCACGAGGTAGAGCCAGCTCTGGTCGGCGCCGGTAAGGGCGACCGTGCCCAGCGGAACCCACACGTCGGTAAAGATGAAGGCGGTCGCCACGTTGACCCGGGCGTCCGGGTCGTACCACCGCCACAGGACGAGCCACGTCACGGCGAGGTACGCCTCGACCCCGAGCACGAAGAGGACGAACGCCTCGCGGCCGAAGGCCCCGAGAAGCAGGATGTTGTGGACCGGGATCGCGGCGAGGAGCAGGTGGAACCCGACCGCGCGCATGGCCGGGACCTCGACCCGGTTGAACCGGATCTGGCGGCGCCGGCGGTGCTGGGCCAGCGCCGGGCCGTCGAGGATGAGATCCTGCGACGGGGGGCGGGGGGAGCGAGCGGCCATCACGTGCTGGCGGCCTCGCCCGCCGCTACGGCTTCGCCTGCCGCCCCGCCCTCGCCCGCCGCCCCGCCCTCGCCTGCGGCCACGGCGTCGGGCAGGAGCCGGCGGATCCCGGCGAGCACGTCGGCGTGCGCGGTGCGGCCCTTCTGGAAGACGTGCTCGGCGTAGCCCCGGAGCCTCCGCCGCTCGGCGGCCGTGAGGTCCTTCGCCGTGAACACGACGACCGGCACGTCGTGCCCGTTGAGGGCGTCGAGCACGTCGAACCCCGTCCCGTCCGGGAGCATGAGGTCGAGCAGGATGAGCGCCGGCGGCGCCTCGTCGAGCACGGCGAGCGCCTCACCGACGGTCGCGCTCTCGCGGACGGTCCAGCCCTCGCGCTCCAGGTTCCGGCACATCAGCTCGCTCGTCCGCGCGTCGTCCTCGACGACGAGCACGGTGCCGGACGCGGCGCCGTGCAGGTGGCGCCGGATCGTGCGGACGAGGTCGTCGCGCTCGAACGGCTTCGTCACGTAGTCCGTCGCGCCGAGGGCGTAGCCCATCGCCCGGTCGTCGATGATCGTGGCGAGCACGACGGGGATCTCGGCCGTCTCCGAGTCGGCCTTGAGCGCGCGGAGGACGGCCCAGCCGTCGGTGCCGGGCATGAGCACGTCGAGCGTGACGAGGTCGGGGGCGTGCTCGCGGGCCAGGGCGAGGCCCGTCTCGCCGTCGGGGGCCGCGAGCGTGCGGAGCCCGTTGCGCCCGAGCGTCTGCGTGAGGATGTCGCGGCTGTGCGCGTCGTCGTCGATCACGAGCACGCACGGCGCCTCGGCGTTGGGCGTGCGCGTCGCGCGGGCCGCGGTCGCCGCCAGCGGTGCCGCTCCGGCCGCGGTCGCCGCCCCGCCCCCGACGTCCCGCGCGAGCCGCACGGTGAACGTCGTCCCCTCGCCCGGCGCGCTCGCCACCTCCACGCCCCCGCCGAGCAGCTCCGCGAACCGCCGCGAGATCGTCAGCCCGAGCCCGGTGCCGCCGTACTTCCGGGTCGTCGAGGCGTCGGCCTGGACGAACGGCTGGAACAGCTTCCCGACCTGCTCGGCGGTCATCCCGATCCCCGTGTCCCGCACGCGGAACGCGACCGCCCCGCCCTCGGCCGTGCCCGAGAGCGTGACCGTCCCCGCCTCGGTGAACTTCGAGGCGTTCGAGAGCAGGTTGAACAGGATCTGGCGGACCTTCGTCAGGTCGGACCGCATCGTCGCGGGGAGCCCGTCGGCCTCGACGATGAGCGCGTTGCTCTTTTTCTGCACGAGCGGCTGCACCGTCGC
This sequence comes from uncultured Bacteroidota bacterium, assembly GCA_963848075.1. Taxonomy (GTDB): domain Bacteria; phylum Bacteroidota; class Rhodothermia; order Rhodothermales; family Rubricoccaceae; genus Rubrivirga. The sequence goes on along the minus strand of CAWKCB010000001.1, from coordinate 166,046 downwards.
CACCACATTCGCGACCATCTCGCGCGGGTCGAACGCCTCAGCGTGGACCTCCATCTTGCCGGCCTCAACTTTGGAGAGGTCGAGGATGTCGTTGATGAGCCCGAGCAGGTGCTTGCCCGACGCGCGGATCTTCTCGAGGTCCGGGACGAAGGCCTCGACGCCCTCGTCCTCGGCGTCCTCGGCGAGCATCTCGGAGTACCCGATGATGGCGTTGAGCGGGGTCCGGAGCTCGTGGCTCATGTTGGCCAGGAACTGGCTCTTCGTCTGGTTCGCCTCCTCCGCCCGGCGCTGGGCGTCCTCCGCGGACTCGCGCGCGTCCTCGGCGGCGCGGCGTGCGTCCGCGAGCTCGGCGCTGTGGGCCTCGATCTTCGCGTTCTGCTCCTTGAGCTGCTTGCCGCGCGCGATGGCCGTCCGTGTCACCGAGCGCTGGCTGAGCGACAGGCCAATCGAGTAGGCCGCGATCGCCACCATGCAGATGACCACCGTGCTCGCGGAAGAGGTGGGCTCGAAGCCGAGCCCGGCCAGGTGTGCGACGGCCACCCCCGCGCCGCTCCAGATCAGCAGGTTCGCGATCACCATCCGTACGCCGCCGCCCACGACGACGCCAGCCGGGATGATGATGGTGAGGGACGCGGCGAGCGTCCACGGCTGGAGCGCTACCGATCCGACCGCGACGCCGACCAGGAGGGCGTCGACGTACACGTTCCGGCGCTCCGCCTCCCGCTGTGCTCCATGGCTCGGGCGGTTGGCTGCAACGGCGTACGCGATCATCGGCCACGCGACGCCCAGCCCGATCAGGAGCCCCCACCACAGCGCGGGCACTCCACGCTCGATGAACACGGACGAGCAGATCAGGATCAGGCCGAAGTAGCCCGGTACACGGACCCGAAAGTCGAGCCCGACGAGCGGGTGGACCTCGGCGGGGCCGAGCCGGCGGAGGAAGGAGCGGACGGCGCTCACGGTCGTGGGGGAGGGAGCGTCGGCGCGGTCGCGGTGCTCGTGCGGCGCGGCGCGCTCGACGGGGGCGGGGCGGCGGTCCGGAGGTACGGCTCGGCCCGCTGCTGGAGGGCGCGGGCGTTGAAGGGCTTCTGCAAGGTCCCGCACGCGCCCGGGACGTCCGTGGAGGGCTCGCCGGTGATGACGAGGACCGGGATCGCCGCCAGCTCCGGGTCGGACTGCATGGCGCGGCAGAGCGCGAGGCCGTCCATCCGTGGCATCACGAGGTCGGTCACCACGAGCGCCACCGGCTCCGCCGCCAGCACGGCGAGGGCGTCCAACCCGTTGCTCGCCTCGGCTACGCGGGCCATGCCGCGCAGGCCGTGGGCGAGGTAGGCGCGCAGGTCCGCGTCGTCCTCCACAACAAGGACCGCTCGGTCCGCTCGGGGGGGACGTCTCATCGGAGCGGAGACGGGGCGGCGTATGAGCGTCGGCCTCTGCGTCGCCCTCCCCTCTCGGTGAGGTCGGCCTCGATGTCCGCGAGGTCGAAGTGGAGGGTGCCCAGGTCGAGGTCGGCGAGGGGGTTGACAGCGTGGTCGAGGAACCGACGCCACGGGGAGGCCGGGCGGGGCGGGGCGGTCCACGCTGGCGCGGGGCGGGCGGCCGCGGCGAGGCGGCCGTCGGGCGTGACGACGTGGGTGCGCTTGTACATGAGGGCGGGGGTTAGGGTGCAGCACGGACGGCCGTGCGCTTGTCCTGTAATGTGCCCTTTTGGCCTCGAAAAGCCGAATTTCAGCGTCCCAGATTCGTGTCTCTCCGTCCCAACCGGCGCGCGACGCCAAGCCGCTGTGTCTCTGGCAGCGTCCGGCGTAGGTGTGGCCGGGCGCGGGGACGACGGCTCGCCCCGCGCCTCGTCCGTCGCGGCTGAGAGCGCCCGTCGCGCCCTCCCGCCGAGAGCCTCCAGCCCAGACCTCGCGTCCACGAGGCCCCCGCCCGTCGCCCCGCTCAGCGTCCGCCCTCGGCCGGTCCGGCCGGTTCCGGAGCGTCGGCGTAGGCCGACGGGGGGACGCCGTAGGCCGCGTGGAAGGACTTGGAAAAGTGGGTGACGCTCTTGAACCCGACGGCGTACGCGACCTCGCTGACGTTCCCCGCCCGCTCCGTGAGGAGACGGGCCGCCCGGGCGAGACGGGCCGCCTTCAGGAGCGCGACGGGCGTCTCGCCGAGGGCGTCGCCGACCCGCCGGTACAGGCTCGACCGGCTCACCCCGACCGCCTGCACGATCTCGTCGACGCCGAACGTCTCGTCGCTCAGGCCCGCCTCGATGGCCTCGCGGACGGACCGGACCAGGGCCTCGTCGGCCGCGCTCAGGCCCGGGGGCACCGCGGACGCCACCGCGCCGTCGCCGCCCACCTCGCCGAACCGCTCGCGGAGCCGCTTCCGCTGGCGGATCAGGTTGCCGACGCGGGCCGCCAGTTCGCGGACGTTGAACGGCTTCGTGACGTAGTCGTCGGCGGACGCGCCGAGGCCGGCGAGCGTGGCCTCCTCGCCGGCCTTCGCCGTGAGCAGGACCACGGGGATAAAGTCTGTTGCGGGGTCGTCCTTGAGCGTGCGGCAGAGGGCGACGCCGTCGAGCTCGGGCATCATCACGTCGGAGATGACGAGGTCGGGCAGGCGCTCGCGCGCGAGGGCGAGCGCGGCCGCCCCGTCGGCGGCCTCGACGATCCGGTAGTCGCGCTCGAAGTGCCGGCGGACGTAGGCGCGGATGCCGGCGTGGTCGTCGGCGATGAGGAGGGTCGGACGGTCCTCTCCGTCGTCCGCTTCCACGACGGGGGCCGCGGTGGCCTCGGGGTCGGCGCCACTGTCCGGCAGGAAGGCCCAGGCCGTCGCGTCCGGCTCGGCCCCGGTTGGTTCAGACCCCTCCGGGGCGGGGTGGTCGGGCGCGAGGTGGTCGGGCGCGAGGTGGTCGCGGCCGAGCGCGAGCCGCACGGTGAACGTGGTCCCCTCGCCCGGCGCGCTCGCGACCGCGACCGTTCCGCCGTGGAGCTCGGTCAGCTCCTTCACGAGCGTGAGGCCGATGCCGGTGCCCGGCTGGCTCGGCGTGGCCGTGCTGTCGGCCTGGTAGAACCGGTCGAACAGGTGGGGCAGGTGCTCGTCCGCGATCCCCGGCCCGGTGTCGGTGACGGCCAGCACGGCGGTCCCGGCCGTCGCCTCGGCGTCGTCACTTGTGCGTGGGGCCACGCTCAGCGCTAGGCGGACCCGCCCGCCCTCGGGCGTGAACTTGAACGCGTTCGAGAGCAGGTTCGAGACGACCTTGTCAAGCGCCTCCCGGTCGGCCCAGACCCAGACCGGCCCGCCCGGGCGGCGGACGGAGAGGTCAATGTCGAGCCGGTCCGCGAGAGGCGTGAAGGCGTCGGCGACCTCCCCGACGAACGCATCGAGGTCGAGGCGGCGGGCCTGGAGCCGGACGCGGTGGGCGTCGAGCTTGGCGACGTCGAGGATCTGGTTGATGAGGTCGAGCACGCGGCGCGCGCTCCGGATCGCCAGCCCGACGGGCGGGCGGGCCTCGTCGCCGAGCGGGCCGTACGCCCCGTCGCGGAGGTCCTCCAGCGGCCCGATCGTGAGCGTGAGCGGGGTCCGGAACTCGTGGCTGACGTTCGCGAAGAACCGGCTCTTGGCCCGGTCGAGCTCGCGGAGCTGCTCGGCCTGAGCCTCCGTCTTCTGCTTTTCGACGCGGAGCGCCTCGGTCCGGTCGGCGACCTCCGCTTCGAGTCGGCGCTCACGTCGGCGGCGGCTCCGCTCACGCGAGGCCATCACGAGCCCCAGGAGCCCGAGGGTGGCCAGGGCGGCGAGGACACGGAACCACACCGTCTCCCAGAGGAGTGCGGGGACCCGGAAGGGCGGGGACGCGACCGGCTCGCTCCAGATGCCGCCCGCGTTCATCGCCTGGACCCACAGCGTGTAGTGGCCCGGCCGGAGTCCCCCGAACACCGCCCTGCGGTCGTTCTCGCGGTCGACCCACCCCTCGCCGTGCCCTTCGAGGAAGGTCCTGAACCGGACGTGGTCGGGGCGGAGGAGGTCCGTTGCCGTGTAGGAGAGCGTGAGGGTCCGCTCGCCGAGTGGGAGCGTGAGCCCTTCCTGAAACGCGTGTGTCTCGCCGGCCTCGGTCGTGACCCCTCCGAGGACGACGGTCGGCGGTTGGGCGTGCTGGCGGGCGTAGAGGGCGGGGTCGATCCGGGTCACGCCGCGGTCCGATGGGACCCAGAGGTCCCCCTCGGGGTCGCGGACGGCCCCCCAGATCCTCTGGGCGGATCCGAGGTGACCGTCGGACGGCAAAAGCGTCACAACGTCGACACGGTCGCGCCGGCCGTCCAGCACAGCGTCGACGTCGGCCGCTCGGAATCGGTAGAGGTGGCGCCCTCTAGCGGTCGCCCACAGGTACCCGTGCTCGTCGGCCAGGACGGTCGTCAGGTCCGGGTCGGGGAGCCCCCCTTCGCGACCCAGGATCCGGACGTCCCCGTCGCGGACGCGGGCGAGCCCGCCATAGGTCGCGGCCCAGAGTCCACCGTCGTCCGCGTCGGCCAGGGCGCGGACGGAGTGACCCTCGAGCGCCGCTACCGGCCGGAGCGTCTTGTCTGGGAGGACCTCCGCGAGCCCGCCCTCCGCGGCGACCCAGAAGGAGCCGTCCTCAGCCTGGTGGAACGAGAAGGCGTAGGTGACGGCGTTCCCCGCAGGGCGTGTGCCGCCGAAGACCAGCGAATCGGTCACGACCCCGGCCCTCGTGTCGACCCGGTAGACGCCGGCGCGATAGTCGCCTACCCAGAGGATGTCGGGGGCGGACGGGTCGGGGGCGGTCGCCCGCAACAAGACCCGCCCCACCCGGACGACCTCCTCGGCCTGGCCGTCGTCGAGCCGCAGCACGCTCCCCCCGGACACGCCCCACCGCCGGCCGCTGGCGTCCTCGACGACCTGACCCGGGGACACCCGCCCGTCTGGGAGCCGCTCGGTCAACGCGTCGGACGCCGGGCCGGCGAGGCGGTAGGTCCCTGTGGCGACCTCGCCGCTCGCGATCGTCGCGACGCGGAGCTCGTCGGGCGTCGACGTCGTGCTCACGATCGTCTCGCCCTGGGTCCCCACGGTTGTCCGGACCGCGTACCGGGGGACGCCGTCGTCGGTCCCGTACCGGCGGAAGGGCTCCTCGATGATCTGGAGGAGGCCTGTCGTGGACGCGAACGTCCAGATGCCCCCCTGGCGATCCTCGAACACTTGCTCGAACCACGTCGCGCTCTCGGGGGCAAACCGGGCGTGCTCCACGCCGTCTTTCACGACGACGAGGGTGTTCTGACTGAGGCCGTCCTGGAGTTGGACCCACGCCCGGCCCGCGCGGTCCACCAACATTGCGCGGCGGGTGCGGTCGTCGAACCAGATCCACGTCAAGAGCCGTCCGTCGGCGTCCGTCAGGTCCATCCGAACTCGGCCGTCGAGGCCGGATGGGCTGCGGCGGAGGCGGTGGAGGAGTGGACCGTACTGGGTCGGCGAGAACCCCGCCAGCCAGGCGTCGCCTACGGGCTCAAACCGGTCCCCCTCCAGGCGGGCCACGACGCCGCTCCCTCCAATGGCGGTTGGGGGTCCTGGAGCAGCATCCGAGCTGAGCTCGGACCAGAGGCGGCCCTCCGCGTCCGCGACGAACAAGGGCCAGACGCTGTCGAGCCGATCGCTAAAGAGAGTCCACGTCTCGCCGTCGAAGCGGGCGAGCAGCGGCCCCGTACTGACGGCCCACAGCGTTCCTTCGCCGTCCTCGGCGAACCCGCCGATCCAGTGCTGGCCGAACAGGTCGTCGAGCGAGAACGCCGACCACTCCCCGTCGCGGAGCCGATAGGCCGTCCGGGACTTCGTACCGGCCCACAGGTCGCCTCCTTGCGCGGCGTACACGCTGACGAAGACCTCGTCGCCCACGATGGCGGGGGTGTTCTCCGCGTTGAACACCTCGAACTGGACCCCGTCGAAGCGGGCCAGCCCCTCGTGCGTGGCGAGCCACAACAGCCCATCGGGTGTCTGCGCCACGGACTCGACCTGGGCTGGCAGACCGTCGTCGAGCGTCCACTCCCGGACCCGGAAGACGGGAGCCTCAGACGTCGTGTCCGGGAGCACGGTGAGGGGCCGCGACGGCTCCGGGGCGTCCTCGACCTCGGGCGCTTCCCCGCACCCCCAGACGACGGCTGCGCAGGCGAAACCGAAGAGAGAGAGGCGCAACACGTTGAGTTACCGAGTGGGCTCGTGGCGAGGAAATAACTTCCTCTCTTCCAAACTGCTATGAGTCGGGGGGGCCGTCGTGCGCCGCGCCGAAGGCGACCTCTAGCGGCCAACGACGACCGGCAGCGTGGCCCGCGTCGTCTGCTGCGGCGTGTCGGCCCAGACCGTCGTGCGGCCGAGGCGGACGTCGACCGTCCAGTGCCCGCGGCTCCAGGTCGGACCATTCCCCGGGCGGTCGAGATCTGGCGCGCGCGCTTCTCGCTCGGGCGGCGGCTCTGGGACCGTTCGGGCGTTCGCTACAGCTCCTCTGAGGATCATGAAAACGGAAGTCAGTACACGCCATGCCGGGCTCCAATGAGGAGAGAACAGAGTCGCGGCGCGTCTAAAGAGGGAGGCGTCACGGTGAGGGGGGATCAGGTTCGATTGGGCGCACCGTGCCACCTCGTCCGGGTTTCCGTCCACACGGGAACATAACTTGCCAGTAGGTAGCGGGTACCGTATGCCCCCGGATACCGTGTACCCCGTCTAGACCGTGCCGTTCTACGAGTCGCTGGCTTCGACATCGAGGTCCAGGCGAAGCTTGCGGAGGGCCTCGCGGACTTCGTCGAGGAGTGGAGCTAGCTGCGCCTCGTCGACTCGCCCCTCCACGTTAGCTCTGCGAGCAATAACGTTGAGGCGGGTCCCGAGATCGCGGAGTTCCTCCCGCTCCAGCCGTGTCACCCTCGGGCGGGCTGGAGCGACGAACGCCTTCTGCCGAACGAACTCCGATGTCGTGAGACCAGCTCGAGCAGCGGCCGATTGAATCCGTGCCTTCTCGCGAGCTTTCATTCGGAAGAGGACTCGGCAGGTCCGCCGGGAGGCGGGCGCCTTGCGTGGACGCCCGCCTCGCGAACGGTCTGGCTGCTCGGATTCAGAAGGGGTCTTCGGCATGGATTGAGAGGTTGAGTTCCTGCTTGAGCATCGGTGTGGCCCTGGCCGCGCCGACTGCGAAATACTCAGGCCGGTGGGAGGCGCCGAGAGGTTTTTGTGCATACAAAAACACTACTTGCCGCCGTGAATCAGTCCCGCTGGCGGTCGCCAGCAGAAGCGCCAGTTGGCTGGATGTCCGGACACAGTCTGTTCAGGTTCAGCACGGCCGACTGGAGCTCGCGCAACCCGAGTCTTCCGGCTCAGTCCCGGCCTCGCTCCTCGCCGTTCCCGACCGGGAATCAGCCGGGGAGTACGTGTTGTCGCCGTGCTTTACGACGCGACCCCCGAGCTTCGAGATGTGGTTCCGGATCGTGCTCTCCTTGGCCTCCCGCTCGGCGGCGAGGGTCGTGAGCGCCACCGGTCCGCCACCGGACTCGAACAGCCGCAGGAGCGCGAACAGCGTCTGCTCATGGGCGGGCGCGTGGTCCTCCGCTCCCCGAAGCGATTCGTCCGCCGTGTCGAGCGTCTCGAACGTGACCTCGGTCCGGCCGTGCTCGTCAGCGAGGTGTGACACACGGAGGTAGACCGGGCTCGACGCCGCGCTGAAGTTGGACTTGTCGGGGCGGAGCGCGAGAGCGTCGCCAGCGGGCGCGAGGAGGAACGTCGAGCGCGCGAGCGCCCGCTTCATCCCGCTCCCGAAGATGGTCGCCGACGAGTGGTTGCCAGCCGCCGCGCTCTTGGTGATGTGGTCGATAGAGAGCGAGGTCCCCCACGCCTCGACGTGGCGCATCACGGCGACCACGTCCCGCTGCTCCTTGGCGTCGCCGAGCGCGCCCAACGTCAAGCTGTCCAAGATGGTGAGCCCGATCCCGAACCGCTCGACGGCACCGAGCACCAGGGCCTGTGTCTCCTCGCTGCCGACGGGCTCTTCGGGCCGGAGGTAGTAGAGCGTGTCGGGCGGTCGGTCCATGCCGAGCCCCCGCGCGACGGCGAACGACCGCCGCGCCATCTCGTCTTGGTCGAGCTCCCGATCAACCCACAGCACCGACGCACGCCGGGTGTCCCGTCCCAGGAACGGACGCCCGGTACAGACGCAGATCGACAGGAGCAGGGCCACGTAGCTCTTGCCTAGCCCGGAGTGCCCGGCCAAGATCGATGGGGCGCCCTCGGGGACCAGCCCGGCCACGGTCCAGCGGCGGGGCGGGGGCTCCTGGAGCGTCCCGATGGAGACGGCCCCGCTGTCGCTCGGCCCGGGCGGTGCCGCCAGCACGGCGCGGTCGACAGTGGGGGAGGGTGTCCAAGCGCCGAGCGCTGCGGCGCTGCCTCGGAGGCGGAGGAACGCCGTCTCGTAAGCCCGCCCGGCGTCCGACTCCTGCCGGGCGAGGCGGACGTACTCACGGACGCGGTCGTCGGGAGCGGCCGCGGGCACGCCGTAGAGCAGGCGGAGGTGAGCCGGGTCGTCGGGGTCTCTCGGGTCGAACGAGGGCGGGGCGGCGGCGTGTCCGTTCAGGCCAGTCGTCATCGGCGTGCCCTCCCGACGCGCACACGGCACCGGATGTACCCCTCGACGGCCTCGCGGTCGAACCGCCGGGAGCCTTCGACCCAGATCGGGGCGAGGTCGCCGGAGGCGATGATCTTCTCGACGGTCCGGACCGAGACGCTCAGGCGTCGCGCCACCCCGCCCACGTCAAGGAGTGGCTCGGGCTCGCTGGCGGCGGCCAACTCCTCGCGGAGCATGGTGCGAAGGGCGGCGCGGTCGCTCGCGGTCAGGGCGGGGCGGGCGTCGTCTGCGTCAGGTTGCAGAGCCGGATCCCGGCCGCTCGGTGGTAGGTTTGACATACGCAGTCTGAGGCTGCTGTGCCCCTCGCGGCACCTCGACGCCGCCCCCTGCACGGGGCGGCGTCGCTCGTCCGGGCGAGCCCAGAACAGGACAAGGGGCGCCCCCACGCTCCGGCCACGGGTTGTGGGGCGCCCCCTGTCGGTACCGCCGAAGGGCGGGTGGGGAAGAAGGATCTGGGATCTGGAGCTGTCGACCGCGTCCGCCAGTAGCGGTGTGGTCTCCCGTGGCGTGGTAACAGGCAGAAGCGCCAAAGGGCCGAGTGACAGGCCACATCACCTTCAGTTTTCTGGCTGGCTCTGCCGGTAGAGGTGTCACCGCTCTCGCCGTAGCGTCGTCTGGCGACAGCTTGGGACCCCCATGACCACGCCGAGGCCGACCGTTCACTCCCGATCCCTGACCCTTAAGACCAGGGATCGGGAGTGAACGCGCACCGCACCCGTGACGAACGAGGACCCGATGGCTGAGAATCCCTTCCGCTCCCAACTCCCCGACGGCTCCCGCATCGAGCGGAACTACCGCGTCGAGGGCGAGCGCCGCGTCGGCTACGGCTCGTGGAACTGGACGGTCTACGACCCCGACCGCCGCCCGAGCCGGAAGAAGGTGAACCTCCGCACGAAGGACAAGGGGGCCGCGATGGGGAAGGCCCTCGACTACGCCCGGCGCCGGAGCCTGGGGACGTTCGACCCGTGGGCCGACCCTAGCCGGAAGGGGGCTACGGTCGACGAAGCGGCCCAAGCGTACCTCGGATCGCAGCGCAAGGCGGGCCGTGCCGAGAGCACGGTGGCGACGGCCGAGCGGATGCTCGGCGGGTTCAGCCGCTCGCTCCCTGCTGGCGTCTTGGTCCGTCACGTCGAGCCCCATCACGTCGAGGCGTTCGTGAACGCACCGAAGAGGGGAAAGAACGGAAAGCCGACGGGGCCGAAATCAGCCGGAACGAAGCGCCGATACGCCGCTGTCCTGAAGCACTTCTTCTCGTTCTGCGTCGACCAAGGGCTCGCTGACACGTCGCCTGCTGGTGCCGTCCGCACTCCAACGCCCCCGCCGAACCGGCGCGACCACTTGACCGAGGCAGAGGTAGCCGCTGTCCTCCGCGCGATCGACGCGGCCGAAGTCACCTCCGGGGGCTCGCTCGCGTGGCTCCGCGACTGGGTCGTATTTGGCGTCGGGACCGGGCTCCGGCCGGGCGAGCAGCGCGCGCTTCGGTGGAGCGCCGTCCGGCTGGCCGAGCGGTCGGTCGAGGTGGGGAAGGGGCACCGGACCAAGACGGCGGGGTCGGTCCGCACGGTCCCCGTCCGGGGCGCCGCGCTCGACGTCCTCCGGCGGCGGGCAGAGGCGCGGACCGACGAAGCGGACGGCCCCGTGTTCGCAGGCGAGCGGGGCGGGCTAGTCGAGCCGTCGTACCTCCGCAAGCGCCTCCGCCACTACGCCGAAGGCGCTAAGGTCCAGAAGACGGTGACGCCGTATTCACTCCGACACAGCTTCGGGACGCGCCTGGCGATGGAGGGGACCCCGCTCTACCTCATCGCCCGGCTGATGGGCACGAGTGTCCAGATGATCGAGCGGCACTACGCGCACTACGACCCGGCGCGCGGCGCCGACCACGTCGAGCGCGTGTTCGGCGGGGGAAGGGAGAGGGCGCCCGTCGCGCGCTAGGTTGTTCCACCCGCCTGCCTCAGCCCATGCCCCGCGTCTGCGAGTTCTACGGGATCGCGATCTATCTCTATTTCGCCGACACCAACCGCCACTCTTTGCCCCACTTCCACGCAAAGTACGGCGGCGATGAGGCGACCTACTCCATCCCGGACGGCGACCGGCTCGCGGGCTCACTTCCGAAACGGCAGGAGCGGCTCGTTCAGGGCTGGGCTGCGCTCCGGGCGGTCGAACTGGAACAGGCCTGGAACCGGGCCGTGAACATGGAGGCCCCCGGCAAGATCGAACCCCTCAACTGATGGAAACGCCTCTCGCTCCTACTCCTTCGTCTCGCGCGCTCCCCATGCTTCCTCGCATTGTCGCGGTCGAAGCTGAGACAGATAGCCGAACGATTGTGGCCACGTTTGAGACCGGCGAGCGGAGACGGTTCGACGTCGGCCCACTGCTCGGGCGCGGCGTGTTCCAGGCGATCTCGAACCCCGAGGCGTTCGCCGCGGTGAGCGTAGACGAGATGGGCGGTGTGATGTGGGAGGCCGGGCCGGACCTGTCTCGTGACACGGTGTACCTCGCGAGTCGACCCGCATAGCGCTCGCGGGAACGTCGAGAAGTTGAACAGGCCGAGACCGTCCACCTCTCCCGCGTTTTTGCCTGCACCGGCCATTTCCGCGTGGTCGCCGACGAGGACCATTGTGTCGCCTAGCGACTCAGGGGTGCTGAAGGTCGACCGCCGTTCTCTCTATGAAGCCGACCGCTAGTTGGACCAGCCGCTATGCTGACGTACGAGAGCTACACGGGGCACGTCGAGTTCGACGACGAGGCGGGCCTCTTCCACGGCGAGGTGCTCGGCACGCGTGACGTGGTCACCTTCCAAGGGCGCAGCGCCGATGAGATCGAAGAGGCATGCCGGGACTCCGTCGACGACTACCTCGCCTTCTGTGCCGAACGGGGGAGTGACCAGGCCGTGGTAGACTGAGGCATGGAAACGACAAACCGTCTACCGTCCCCAGACCGACTGTGGAGAGTTGAGGGCGCAGCGGTGTGAGAAGCCAAGGACACGTTGGCACCCGGACAACGAAGGGGGCGCTGACGCCCCGTGTCGTCCTGCAGCGGTGAACTCGCGGTACTCAGGCCGCCAGTGCTGGGATCGCCGTCACCGAGAACGACCCGAGGTCGGCCCGCTCGCTCGCGTGCTCGACCGTCATCCCGATCACGTTTCCGTCCTCGTCGTAGTCCAGCACGACGTCTGGAGCCACCTCTCCCGCGTCCGCGCTGGGGCCGGGCCGGAGCGCGATGTAGAGCGTGTCCGTATCGGGGAAGTACTCGAACGTCATGGCTGAGGCGGCTTGAAGGATCGGTCGGGGAAGGCGTTGTGGAGCGTCTCGCCGTCCTCCAACGTTACGACGCGGAGGTGCTTGTCCAACTCCGGGACGAAGCGCCAGTGCCGAACGCGGCCGTCGGACTGCACCTCGGTCGCCTCGGGCTCGCGCACGGCGGTCTCGCACCACTCGAGGTCGAAGTAAGGCCGCTCGCCGAGGACGCGGCGCTTGAAGTACTCGGTCTGCTTCATCGGCCGAAGCTACAAGCCCGCCGAGCACAGTCTTCCACGAGTACCGCTCGCGCCCCGTTCACGCGGTCGATGCTCAAAGACCGCCTCGTGCCGGATGCCGAGCGAGGCCTCGTCGACGTGTGTCTCCAATGTCGGACGCCCTACCTTTCGGTATGGCCGATACGCTTCCCCGTTCGACGCCGCCCCACGTCCGGACCGCCGTCGCAGAGGCGACGGCCCGACTCAGCGAGATCTACGCCCCCCGCCTGGCCCGCGTCGTCCTCTACGGCTCGTACGCCCGGGGCGACGCCCGTCCTGGCTCCGACGTCGACCTCCTCCTTGTCCTCCGTGGCGACGTCGAGCCGTACACCGAGATCCGTCGGACGGGCGAGCTCGCGCTCGACCTCTTGCTCGACCACGGGGCCGACGTCTCGATCCAGCCGTACGGCATCCGCGATGCCGAGGACGAGCGCCGACCGTTCGTTCGCAACGTCCTCGCCGATGGCGTGACGCTGTGACCGACCTCCAACGGGCGTACCTCGACCGCGCAGAGCGGGCCTTGGCTTCGGCCCGGCTCAACGTCGACGCGGGCGACGGCGAGGCTGCGACGAACCGGGCGTACTACGCCTGCTTCTACGTGGTGCAGGCGGCGCTGGCAGGGGAGGGGAAGACGCCGCGGACCCACGCCGGAACGCACCGACGGTCCGCCGCCCTGTTCACCGCGACGGGGGCGGTGTCCCGGGCCGTCGGGCGCATCCTGCCTGACGCGTTCCGCCTGAGGCTCCAGAGCGACTACGACGCCTTCGCGGTCACGGACACGGCCGCCGCCGCCGACCTGCTGGGGGACGCGGAGCGGTTCGTCGCCGTCGTGCGCGAGCTCGTCGACGAGTCGGAAGAGGGGGGCTGAGTCCGTGCCCTGATCAGGGCATATTCAGGGCAAGGGCGTGCAAAAGTGTGCAAGAGGCTACAACCGCTATTGGATAAAATCGCCGTTTGCGGTAGCGAATGGGTCGTTTTGCCCGTGCCCTGATCCCCTGGGTGGCACTCGTAATGAGCAGGTCGTCAGTTCAAATCTGACCGTTGGCTCCACTGGAAAAGCGCCCCATATGAAGCCGAGACGCTGATTGTGTGGCGCTTCTGCTGTGCCCGTCCGGGCCGGTCTCGGGAGACGTGCCTTGAGGGCGAACTACAACCTCGGCATTCGTGGCGGGCAGCGTCCGGATGGTCCTGCAGGTACCGAGCGGGGTCGCCAGTCGCACCATCGCCCGGTGGCCCTCGGCCAACTTCCCACGCCGCGTCGCCAGTTGTCGGCATCCTTCGAGGCGCCCCGGTGCACGCTCGACCACGTCGCGCTCTCGGTAGGCCGCCCGGGAAACGCCGCTTGCGGCTCCTCGCCGATGGGGCCACCGCACCGACGCTGCGTCGGCGCTGCCCCGTCCGAATCCGGTTGACGTCATGGCCCAGTCGGCCACATCCGGCCCGGGCGGTGACCGGTCTGTCGACCTCGCTGCGCCGCCGACAACCGCTGACCCCTATGCCGCGACCGCCGGCGCCACCAGGCGCGAGCGGATGGTCAACATCGTCTTGCCCAGGATCTGCGAGACGCGGGCCTCGCTGACCTGGAACACGACGCCGATCTCGCGCAGCGTGAGCCCCTCGTCGTAGTACATCCCGATCATGGCGCGCGTCCGCGAGGGCAACCCCTCGATCACCGTCCGGACGCGCCCGAGCGTATGGTCGTCGTCCGAGCGGTCGAACCCCTCGGTCGCGTCGTCGTCGGGGACCAAGTCGTGGAACAGCGCCCCGTGCTCGTCGCCGACGGGGGCGTCGAGCGAGAGCGCGAACCGGGCCTGGGCCTCGACCAGGAGCCGGTCGTAGTCGGCCACGTCGAGGCCGAGCCGGGCGGCCACCTCGCGGTCGGTCGGCTCGGCGCCGAGCTCCTGGCGGAGCGCTTCGGCCACGCGCCCGGCCTCGGCCACGCGGCGCCGCTTGTCGAGCGACAGCACGTCGAGCGACCGGAGGTAGTCGATCACGGCGCCCCGCACGCGGAGGTAGGCGTACGTCATGAACGAAGCGCCGCCGTCGGGCTCGTAGCCGTTGAGCGCCTCGACGAGCCCGACCAGCCCGGCTCCTTCGAGGTCCTCGCGGCTCGCGAGCGGGTGGTCCGGCACGGGCACCTTGCCGACGATGGACCGGACGAGCGGGACGCCGGCCAGCACGGCGGCCTCGCGGCGGGCCGGCGTGGGGTCGGCGTGGAGCTGGTCGACGAGGTCTTGGAGGTCGGGAGCGGGCACGGCGTCAGAGAGGGCGTAGAGGCTCAGGACTCGCAGGAGAGCGAGAGGGGGCTCCCGTGGGGGGGCGTCCCTCTCTCGTCGCGAGGGTGGAGAGAAGAGGCCCGCCCGCTAGGCGGGCTCTCATCCACCGGACGAGGGGGTGAGGAGGCGGCGGAGGACGGGCCGGCCGAGCGTGAGCAGGCCGTAGACCGCCAGCCCGGCCGCGCCGGCGGCGCGGAGGTCGCCCGGCGTCAGGGCGAGCCCGCGGGCGAGCAGGACGGCGAGGGCCGTGAGGAGGGCGGCGGAGCGGGCGAGGCCGTGGGTCATCATCAGGCGGCGGCGCGAGTGGACGGGAGGAGGGGGGCCAGGCCCCGCGCCAGGCCGGCGAAGGCGGCCTGGAGCGCGGGCGACCGCCGGACGGCCGGAACCTGGTCGCGGACCGCGGCCCGGACGTGGGCGTCGTACGGGAGCCACCCCGCAGCCGTCGGCGTCTGGCCCAGGAACTGGGTCGTCAGCTCGGCGAACCGCTCGGCCGTCTGGACCGCGTCGGCGTCGGTGTCGGCCGCGTTGACGACGGTGAGGAACGGGTAGCTCGGGACCGTCTGCCAGACCGTCTTCGCCAGCGCGTAGGCGCCCGTCACCGACGTCGGCTCGCCGACCAGCACCAGCAGCCCGACGTGGGCCCGGTCGAGCGCCCACCGGACGGCGTCGTCCATCCCGGCCGGCGCGTCGATCAGGACCACGTCGTGGCTGTGGGCGGCCGTCTTGAGCACGTCGTCGAGGGCGTCGAACAGGAACGGGGCCGGGCCGCCGGGCCGCGTCGCGGTGCCGGTCACGACGAGCGTGAACCCGCTCTCGGTCCGGTGGAACACGCGGTCGGCCGAGACGGCGCCCCGGGCCAGGGCCAGGACCGTCGCCGGGGGCTCCTCGTTGAGGAGCGTGGCGCACGAGCTCTGGCACAGGTCGGCGTCGATGAGCGCGACGGCCAGACCCGTCTCGTTCAGCGTCTCGGCTAGGTTGACGGACACCGTGCTCTTGCCGGTGCCCCCCTTGCCGCTTACGACAGCGACCACGAGGCCGGAGGAAACAGAATGCATCGGGCGGAGGGGCTAGGGGGTGACGGGGGCGGGTGCCTCCGCTCGGACCGGGCGGTCGAGAGGGGCCCAGACCAAGTCGCGGAGGTCGACCGGCCAGGTCTGCGTGGCTGGCACCACGGCGTCGGGCCACAGCGACGGGACGGGAGCCGCCGGAGCGGACGCGACGGGGATGGGCGACGGCGGGGCCGTCGGGGCGGGGGCCGTCGGTGCCGGGGCCGAGGTCGTCGGGACCGCGCGGTGCGTTGCCAGGGCGAGGTCGTCGGGGCCGGCGGCGACCAGGCGGAGCGGGAGCCCGAGCGCCTCGGTCCAGGTCGCCTCGGCGCCGGGCGCCTCGTCGAGCCGGGTCAGCGCGAGCGCGTCCGGCCGCAGGCCGAGCTCGCCGACGCGGGCCGCGCCGAGGGTCGCCGTCGACCGCGTCGCGTCGACGACCAGGTGGACCTCGGCCGCGCCGAGCGGCGCGAGCACCCGGCCCAACCGGGCGACGGCCGGCCGGGCCCGCTCCGGCGCCAGCGGCAGCGCCGGCGTGTCGACGACGATCACGTCGGCGTCGGCGAACGTCCGCAGCGCCTCGCGCACGTCGTCGGCCGTGTGGACGACGGCGACCGGCACGCCGGCGGCCCAGAACAGCGGCGCCGGGTCGGCGGTCCGCTCGGTCTCAGCGGCCACGATCAGGGCCGCCGGCCGCTCGGCGCCGACGATCGCGGGGTCCCGGGCGAGCCGGAGCGCGAGCGACGTCTTCCCGCTCCCGCCGGGGCCCACGAACACCAGGGGCGCGCGGGCCGGCGCCTGGACCGGCGCTGTGGCGCGGACCTCGGCCAGTGCCGCTTCGAGCTCGGCGAGCCGGGCCCGGAGCGAGGCGACCTCCGCCGCCGTGGCCGCAGGCGCCCCGTGCGACGGGACCGGTCCGGACCTCGCGGGCGCCTCCCACGCCGCGGGCGGGGCGGCAACCGGTTCCTGCGCGGCCGGACGCATGTTCCGCGCCACGCCGTATCCGTACGGCCGCGGGGTAGCGTCCGAGAACGGCTCCGGGGCCGCGGGCGCCGCCGCCGGGCGGGCGGCCACCGGCGGGGCGGCCACCGGCGCCGCTGCCGGCGCCGTGTCGAAGGCGACGGTCACCGAGGCCGGGTGGCCATGCGCGGCCGGCGCCGACTGGAGCATCACGACGTCGGCGCCGAACAGGCGGCGGGCGTCGGCGAGGGCGTCGCGAATCGAGGGTCCGGTAACGGTCTTGAGGGTCATAACGGGCGAGAAGCGCTACGGGAGGCTCACCTGGCCCTCCACGTCGACCGGGGCCTCGGGCACCAGGTCCTGGTACGACAGGACGGTGACGTCGGCCAGGACCGGGTCGAGGAAGGCGAAGAGCGTGGCGCGGAGCACGGGGGAGGTCAGCAGGACCGGCGGGTGGCCGGCGGCGAGGAGCGGCGAGAGCTGGGCGTCGACGGCGGCCTGGAGCCGGGTGGCGCGGTCGGGGTCGAGGCCCATCGTGTTCGGGTTGAGCTCGCCGCTCTGGGCCCGGTCTAGCAAGTGGTGTTCCAGGGCCGGCTCCAGCACCACGACGTGGAGCCGGCCGTCGGGCCCGGCGAAGTGGCGCGTCAGCGTCGGCGCGAGGGCGGCCCGGGCGAATTCGGTCAGGACGTCGGTGTTCTTGGTCGACGCCGCCCGGTCGGCCAAGGCCTCCAGGATCAGGACCAGGTCGCGGATGGGGACCCGCTCTTCGAGCAGCTTTTTCAGCACCCGCTGGACCTGGCCCACGCCGAGCTGATCGGGCACGAGCTCGGCGACGAGCGCCGGGGCCGTCTCCTGGACTTTGTCGAGCAGCTCGCGCGTGCCCTGGCGCGTCAGCAGCGCGTGGGCGTGCTTGCGGAGCGTCTCCAAGAGGTGCGTCGCGACGACGGCCGGCGCCTCGATGGTGGCCAGCCCCAGCCGCTCGGCCTCGCCGAGGGATCGCTCGGCGACCCAGACGGCGTCGAGCCCGAACGTCGGGTCGGTGGTGCGGATGCCGGGCGGCGCCTCGTCGGCCCCGTCCATCAAGAGCGCCAAGTGGTAGCCCGGCAGCGCCTCGCCCCGGGCCACCTCGTTGCCCCTCAGCTTGACCACGTAGGCGTTGGCCTCGAGCTCGACGTTGTCGCGGATGCGGACCGGCGGGACCACGATCCCCATCTCGGTCGCGAGCTGGCGGCGGAGGCTCGAGATCCGGTCCAGGAGGTCGCCCCCCTGGGCCGGGTCGACGACCGGGATCAGGCCGTAGCCGATCTCGAGCTCGAGCTCGTCGACCAGCAGCAGGTCGACCGGCTCGGGCTCCTGGGCCGCCTCCACCGGCGGCGGCGCGTCGCGCTCCTCGGCCTCGTCGGTCATCACGTTCGCCCGGCGGACGGCCGCGTAGCCCAGCCCGCCGGCGATCGCCCAGAACGGGAACAGCGGCAGGCCCGGCAGCACGCCCAAGAGCGCCATGAACCCGGCCGTCACGAACAGGGCCTCCGGCTTACCCAGCAGCTGGGCCTTGGTGTCGGACGACAGGTTGCCCTCGCCCGACGCCCGCGACACGATCAGGCCGGCGGCCGTCGAGATCAGCAGCGCCGGGATCTGGCTCACCAGCCCGTCGCCGATGGACAGCAGCGTGAACGTGGCCGCGGCCTCGGACGGGCTCATGCCGTACTGCGCGATCCCGATGATCAGCCCGCCGACGATGTTGATGGCCGTGATGACGAGCCCCGCCATCGCGTCGCCGCGGACGAACTTGCTCGCGCCGTCCATCGCCCCGTAGAAGTCGGCCTCGCGGCTCACCTCGGACCGCCGCTTTTTGGCCTCGGCCTCGTTGATGAGCCCGGCGTTGAGGTCGGCGTCGATCGCCATCTGCTTGCCCGGCAACGCGTCGAGCGTAAAGCGCGCGCCGACCTCCGCGATCCGCCCGGACCCCTTCGTGATCACGACGAAGTTGATCAAGACCAGGACCAGGAAGACGATGCCCCCGACGACGTAGTTGCCGCTCACGACGAACTGGCCGAAGGCGTCGATGAGCTGGCCCGCCTTGGCCTCGCCCAGGATCAGCCGCGTGCTCGCCACGTTGAGCGA
This sequence comes from uncultured Bacteroidota bacterium, assembly GCA_963848075.1. GTDB lineage: Bacteria > Bacteroidota > Rhodothermia > Rhodothermales > Rubricoccaceae > Rubrivirga. The sequence goes on along the minus strand of CAWKCB010000001.1, from coordinate 147,473 downwards.
CAGCCGGAACAGCGTCGTCACCAGCAGGAGCCCCGGGAAGATGCCGAAGTCGAGCGGCCGCTCGGCGTAGAACGCCGTCAGCAGGATGGCCAGGCTGATGGCGATGTTGGTCGCCAGCAGCAGGTCGAGCAGGGCGCCGGGCAGCGGCACCACCATCACGAACAGGACGAGCACTAGGCCGGACGCGGCCATCATCTCGCCGGTGAGGCGGAACGCGGGCGGGCGGGCGGAGGGGGCGGCGGCGGTCATCTCAGGGGGTCAGTGCGTCGGTGGTCGGTGCGTCAGGAGGCGGTGCTCCGTGAGGGAGGGGCTCCGCCCGGTCGTCGGACCGCTGCTGACGGACGCGCTGGCGACCGACGCGAGGGCCCCCCGGCTCGCTGGCGGTAGACCTCGGCCAGGACGGAAGCCACGGCCTGGAACAAGGCCTCGTCGATAAAGGCGCCCTCGTCGACGGTGGCGTGGAGCGCGCGCGCCAGCGGCACGTCCTCGACGGTCGGGATGCCGTGCTCGGCGGCGAGCTCCTTGATCCGGAGCGCCCGCTTGCGCATCCCCTTGACGAGCACCTTGGGCGCGTGGCCCTCGTCGGCGTCGTAGCGGAGGGCGACGGCGTAGTGGGTCGGGTTGGTCACGACGACGTCGGCCTGCAGGACGGCGTGGTCGAGGCGCGGGCGCTGGGCCCGCTCGCGCGCGATCTGGCGGCGCTTCCCCTTCATCTGGGGGTCGCCCTCGGACTCCTTCCCCTCCTCTTTTACCTCCTGGTACGTCATCTTCAAGTCCTGCGTGTGCTTCCACTTGCCGAAGGCGTAGTCGACGCCGGAGAGGAGCAACAGCGCCAGCAGCATCTGGGCCAAGAGCCCCAGCGTCCACCCGCCGAGCGCGCTGAAGGCCACGTCCAGGGGGACCGTGTGGAGCAGCAGGATGTCGGGCAGCCACGCCTTGAGCGTGAAGTACACGAGCGGCCCCACGATGACGACCTTGCTCAGCGCCTTGCCGAGCTCGAACAGGCCCTTGGTCGAGAACAGCCGCTTGGCGCCCTCGGCCGGCGAGATCCGGCTCCCCTTCGGCTTGAGCGGCTTGGCCGTGAACGTCCACCCGCTCTGGGCCACGTTCGCGGCCAGCGCCATCACCATCAGCGCCGCGAACAGCGGGCCGACGACGATCAACGAGTCGCGGCCCAAGCCGGCCAGGATCGTCGGGACGGAGGCCGGGGTCAAGACGACCGTCGGCGCCTCCAGGAACGTCCGCGCGGTCATCGTGCGCAGCGTGTCGAGCGCGCCCGGCGCCCCCATCCCGATCACGGCCGTCGCCGTCGCCAGCAGCCCCGCCGACGCGAGCTCGCGCGAGCGGTAGACGTTCCCGTCCTCGCGGGCCTTCTGGAGGCGACGCGGGGTCGGGTCGAACTGCTTGTCGCTGCGGTCGGGGGCGTCGGCCATGGGACCGGGCCCTCTGCACGGGTCGTGCCACGGCCGGACCGCGCGTTCCGGCCCGCCTCCGGCCGTCCGCCCGGAACGATGGGGACGGCCAAGGAAATCCCTGCCGCCCGATCTTCCCACGGGACCGCTGCTGCCGCGACGAACCCGAACGGAGTGGGGACGTTCGACAGGGCCCCCCTTGAGTCCTGCACCCGATGGAACAGTCCGCCGTTTACCACTCCGACCCCGAGATCCTGAGTGGCGTGCCCGTGTTCACGGGGACCCGGGTGCCGATCGACACGCTCCTCGTGTACCTCCGCAAGGGGAAGCGGATCGAAGACTTCCGAGACGACTTTCCCACGGTGAGCCGAGAGCAGGCTAAGGCGCTTCTCGATCTCGCAGAGCAGGAGCTGGTGGCCGAAGCGTGATCCGAGTCTTGCTCGACGAGAACCTCCCGCGTAAGCTGAAGTGGGCGCTGAAGGCGGAGGCGCTGACGGTCCCGGAGCGGGGATGGGGCGGCATCAAGAACGGACGACTGCTCCAGATGGCATCGACGGAGTTCGACGTGCTCCTGACGATGGACCGGGGGATCGAGCACCAGCAGAACCTGGCGGGACTCGACCTCTGCCTCATCGTGGTCTCGGCCGTGAGCAACGACATCGATGATGTGCTGCCGCTTGCGCCGTCGATCAACGCGGCATTTCGGGAGGCGACTCCGGGCCTCGTCCTCCGTGTGGGCCGACGATAACCTGCCGGCGGTCCGGCAGAGAGGGGCACGAGTTCAGCCTGCTTGGGCTTGGCACCCGGAACGATGGGGGCGGCCCCGGGAATCCCTGCCGGCCGTGCCGGTGGCCATGACCACCGAATGGATGGGGAGCTGAGTACTTTGTGAGCTCGACACGGTGCCGGCGTTTATCCGGCTTGCCACCTCCCAATCCCCGTTAGGCCGCTACTGGAGCGGTAGAGGTATTCTGTTAAGGGAGCGCCGAACCACCGTGACTTCCTTCCTCGCTGGCGTGAACATCCCTGGCCTGATTGCGGTCATCGTGACCCCCTTTGCCGCGTACCTCTTCATGAGGTCTGTAGCACACCCCCTCGTCGAGCAGATTAGCGGCAAGGAGTACCCGAAGCCCCGCCTGGCTCAATTCCTCATCGCGTTCCTCTTCATCTTGGCCGGGGTCATCCTCCTACTCGTCGGCTACTGAGACGTGCAGTGCGCGGCCTAACCCGCGCTTGCAGGCCGACCGAGAGGGTCAGCGTTCCCGGCTCGTCCGAACATCCCGCCAGTCATAGCTTCGTTCCACTGCTGCGCCGTCACCTCTCGGCGGCTGAAGCGCCCTCTGTTACACTGCCCTCTCATCCTCGGACCTCCCCGTGAGTCAGCCGGAGATCACCGTCCGAGTCGCTACCGAGGACGACCTCCCCTTCGTCGGCCAAGACGGCTATCTCCCCGACCTCATCATGAGGCGGAAGGTCACCGACGGCGACGTGTTCCTCGCGCTCCGGGGCGATGAGCCGGTCGGATACCTCCGGCTGGAGTGGCTGTGGTCGAAGCTCCCGTACATCGAACTCGTCCAAGTCCTGCGGCCCGATCGGCGCGCCGGTGTCGGGCGGGCGCTCCTCGCCCACGTGGAGGCGGAGGTCGCCAGCCGGGGCCACGAGGCGCTCTACAGCTCGTCGCAGGCCGACGAGCCGGAGCCGCAGGCGTGGCACCGGCGGATGGGGTTCGAGGAGTGCGGGTTGCTGGCGGGACTGAACGGAGGGGGCGTCGGGGAGGTGTTCTTCCGCAAGCCGCTCGGCCCGGCCAGCGTGTAGGGGCCGGGCCGTTCCTTTGCACGTTGGCCCGGGCTGATGGGTCACGCGCCCGACGGTGCCCCGCCACGCCGTCAGCGTCCACGTCCGCTCGTCGAGTCGGATCAGCAGGCGGTCGAAGACCTACAGGTCCCACACCTCGACGTCCGTCCCCTCAAAGCCTGACGCGCTCGTGCCGACCGTGCGAGGCTCGGGGAGGTCGGCGGCTGGGGAACCGGACGGGGGTCGGGGCATCTCTACACGTGTATCCGCACGTGCCGCGCCGTGGCTAAGAAGCTCACCATCACTCTCGACGATTCCGTCTACGACGGCCTCTACCGGGTCGTCGGCCCCCGCCGCATCAGTCGGTTTATCGAGCGGCTCGTCCGCCCCCACGTCCTCGACCTCGACGCCGCCTACGCGGCGATGGCCCAGGACGAGGACCGGGAGGCCGAGGCGCTGGCGTGGTCGGAGGCCCTGATGGGGGACGCAGCCGGAGGTGACGATGACGCGCGGTGAGGTGTGGTGGGTCAACTTCGATCCCTCGGTGGGCGGCGAGATCAGGAAGAAGCGTCCGGCCGTGATTGTGAGCAACGACGCCTCGAACCGGGTCCAAGTAGTGCCGCTGACGAGCAACACGGGGCGAGTGTAACCCGAGCGACGCCCGGGTGACGGTGGAGGGGCGGCAGAGCAAGGCGCTCGGCGACCAGCTCACGATGGCGAGCAAGCAGCGACTGATGAACCGGGTGGGGACACTCTCGGCCTCGGACCTCCGGGCGGTCGAGGGGGCCGTGCGCGTGCAACTCGGGCTGAAGTGAGCGCGCCGCAGGTTTTGAACGAGCCGGGGCGCCTCGCCACGTCGTCAGCGTCCGCTCGTGGGACGGCGCGCGGCGGGGTCTTCGTCCTGGCTACGGCGCCAGCGCGGCGAAGAGGGCGTCGAGGCCGGCCGTGGCCTGGTCCACCAGCGACGGCGCCAGCGGGAAGAACGCGGCCATGAACGCGATCGAGATGGCCAGGCCGGCCAAGAGCTTCAGCGGCAGACTGATCGAGAACAGGTCGGCCTGGGGGACGACCCGGGCGAACACGCCCAGCCCGACGTCCACGAGGAACAGGGCGACCAGGAACGGCATCGCCAGGCGGATCGCCGTGTCGAAGAACGCGCCGGTCCACGACAGCAGCAGCGGGCCGCCGCCGGCCAGGCTGGCCCCGCCTAGGGGCACGGCCACGAACGACCGCGCCAGCCCGCTGATGATGGCCTGGGGCCCGTCGAGCAGAATGAACAAGAGCAGGAACGCCCAGTTGATCATCCGCCCCAGCGGGTTCGACGACGCCTGCGTCATCGGGTCGTAGACCTGGGCCATTGACAGGCTCATCTGGAACCCGATCATCTCGCCGGCGAACTCGACGGCCCAGAACACGAACCGGACGGCGTAGCCAATCAAGAGCCCCATCAGCACCTCGACCGAGACCGCCAGCACGAACCCGACGGGGTGGCCGATGTGGGCCGGCAGCGGGTCTTGGGCGAACCCGATCAGGATCACGCTCAGCAGCACGCCCAGCAGCACCTTCAGCTTGACCGGGATCCCCTTCTGGCCGAACACGGGCGCGGCCACCATGACCCCGCTCACCCGTCCGAAGACGAGCGCGAGCCTGAGCAGCGAGTCGGGGTCGAGGGCCACGGCGGGAGGGATGCGGGATGCGGGATGGAGGGATTCGCAGAGGTCCCATCTCTCCGTCCCCGGTCCCTCTGCTCTAGTGCGACACGTCGGCGATGGCGCGGAAGACCTCGGTCGAGAAGTCGGTCATCATCTCCAGCATCCAGGGCGCGAGCAGCAGCAGGATCGCGGCCACGGCCAGCATCTTGGGGATCACGCTCAGCGTCATCTCCTGGATCGACGTCATCGCCTGGAACAGGCTCACCACCAGGCCGACCGCCAGGGCGACGGACAGCAGTGGCGCAGCCACCGTCAAGGCCAGGATCAGCGCTGTCTGGGTCCAGTGGAGGGCGGTCTCAGGGGTCACAGCAAGTGGGGGGTAGGGGCGTATGGCCACACGCCCTTCAGCGATGGGCCCGGACGAAACGGTCGGAGCGTCATCCCAGGTAGCCGCGGACGAGAGACTGGACGATCAGGAACCAGCCATCGGTGAGGACAAACAGGAGCAGCTTGATGGGCAGCGAGATCATCACGGGCGGCAGCATCATCATGCCCATCGACATGAGCACGCTGGCCACGATGAGGTCGACGACCAGGAACGGCAGGAACAGCATGAACCCGATCTGGAAGGCCACCCGGAGCTCCGAGATCACGAACGACGGAACGAGCACGTGGAGCGGGACGTCGTCGGGCTGGGCGAGCGCGGGCAAGCCGGCCATGTCCATGAACTGGACCAGGTCCTTGTCGCGCGTGTGCTCGAGCATGAACCGCTTGATCGGCTTGGAGGCCACCTCCATCGCTTCCTTCTGGTCGAGCTGGCCCTCGAGGTAGGGCTGGAGCGCCTCGTCGTCGATCTGGGTGAAGACCGGGTTCATGACGAAGAACGTCAGGAACAGCGAGAGCCCGATCAGGACCTGGGTCGGCGGGCTCTGCTGGAGGCCGAGGGCCGTCCGCAGGATCGAGAACACGACGATGAGCCGCGTAAAGCTCGTCATCAGGATTAGGATCGCCGGCGCCAGCGTGAGCACCGTCATCACCAGGATGAGCTGGACGGGCAGCGCGTACTCCCCGTCGTCGGTCACGGTGACGCCGGGGATCGGGGAGGTGGCCGGCGTGGCCCGGGCGACGCGGCGCGCGGGGGCGGTCGCGTCGCCGTCGTCGAGCGGCGCGAGGTCGCGGCCGGCCGCCGGCAGCGGCTGGGTCGGCACGCCCTGCTCGGCGTCGGCGACGGCCTGGTCGGTCAGCGACCGGGCCACCTCGAGCTGGTCGGGCGTGAGGGTCCGGGCGGGCTGGGCCGCGAGCGCGGGCGCCAGCACCGCGGCGAGCAGGACGAGGACGTTACGCATCGGCGTTGCCGAACTGGCGGAGCCCGCGGGCCGTGGCGGGGGGGAACAGGGCGCCGTCCCGGACGGGGACCGGCTGCCACTCGGGCGCCCCTCGGGGCGACGACGGGGCCGCCGACTCGCGCACGACGGGCGTGAGGTCGGAGGCCGTCTCCTCGGCCCACTGGGGCCGGAGGGGAACGTCGATCGCCGGCTCGCCGACGGCGCGAGTCCCGGCGGGGGCGGGGTCGGCCCAGACGCCGAGGTCCGGCCGCACCTCCTCCGTCTCCGTGGAGGGGCGGAGCGATTTCTCGTCCAGAGTCTGCGGCTGCACCGAGGTCGCGAACGGGGCGGGCGCCGAGGCGTCGTGGCGCCGAGCCTCCGTCGCGGACTCGTCCCCGCTCGGAAGCGTCACTTCGCTCGGCGGCGTGCTCGGTGCGTCTTCATCCCGTCCCCCCTCCAGAGAGAGCGGGGACGTCGCGCCGGACAGGCGGAGCCAGTCTTCGAGCGTTGCGTCGGCGGTCGCGTCAGTTGCCAGGCGGTCTCCACCGAGGCTCGCGCCGGCGTCGGCGAGGGCGTCGGCGAACCGGGCGGTCGGCCCCGCGAGCGAGACCGCGTCGCGGTCGAACCGCTCGCGCGGCCAGTGCCGGAGCAGCCGGGCGCCGTCGCCGCCGACGCTCAGCAGGAGCACCTCGTCGCCGCAGCCGACCAGGCGGAGCGAGTGGCCGGGCCCGAGCGAGTGCGTCTCGATCACGTCGAGCGCGTCGGCGCCGGCGGCCGCGGGGTCACGGCGGCGGCGGAGCACGACGGCGACGAGGCCGCCGGTGGCCAGCAGCACGAGCGCGAGCACACGCCCGCCGGTCCACCCCGAGGGGCGGGGCGGGGCGGAAACCTCTTCCGTCCCCGCCTGCACGTCGTGCCGGGTCGCCGGCGCCAGGGCGGCCGCCTGGCTCGGCCCGAACGCTTTGCCGGCCGCCAGCAGGACCACCAGCAAGAGCGCCAACAGGCCCGCACGGCGTAGAGGCGCGCGGTCGAAGGGCAGCCCGTCGAGGCGGGCGCGGAGGTCGGACAGGGGGGAGGGAACGGACATGCCCCCGGTCTCGCCAATACGGTGCCGCGCCGCCCGGCCCAACGCGACGCGCGGCCGAGCCCCGAAGGACCCGGCCGCGCGTGGGGCGATGGAGCAGGGCGACGCGCGTCAGTCGTCGCCCTGGGTGACGAGGTGCTGGATGCGGATGCCGAACTGGCCGTCCACCACGACGGCCTCGCCGGTCGCGATCCGGCGGCCGTTGGCGTAGACCACGAGCGGCTCGCCGGCCAGCGTGTCGAGCACGACCAGGCTCCCCACGTCCAGCCGGGCGACGTCGCCCAAGGGGAGCCGGCGGCGGCCGAACTCGACGGTCACCTCGATCTCGACCGACGCGAGCCGGCCGAGCGTCGGCGACGACGCGGTGAACGTCCGCTCGCCGACGGCGGGCTCGTCGGACAGGTCGGGGAGGGCGCTCGGCGGCGCGGCGGTGTCGGGGGAGGCGGTCATGAGGAGGGGGGCGGCTCGGGCAGGGTGAGGAGTTGGAGGGCGAGGCGGACGCCGCGCGTCCCGGCGCGGGCGTCGCACCGCAAGCGGTCGCCGACCCAGACGGCGACGGGGGCGTCGGCGAGCCGGTCGAGCGGGATCACGTCGTCCTCGGCCAGCCGGAGCAGGTCGCCGATCGGCAGGCGGACGCGGCCGAGCTCGGCGCGGAGGTCGACCAGGAGCTCGCTGGCCCGCTCCGGGGCGGCCTCCGACGGCGACGCCAGGCGGCCGGCGACGTCGAGGAGCGTGCGGAGCGTCGCGGCGGGGTAGGCGAACGAGAGCGTCGCCGTCTCGCCGCCGACCTCGACGGCCACGTCGGCCACGACGACGGTCGCCTCGGGCGGGGCGAGCCCACCGGACCCGTCGTCGAGGTGGAGGGGAGTGGGCGGAGCCGTCCCCCACGCCTGGGCAAACGCGACGCCGATGCGCGGGAGCCAGTCCCGCAGCACGACGGCCCGCTCGAGCCCGGAGAGCGCCCGGGCCTCGGTCCCCAGCGGGTCCGACCCGCCGAGCTGGCGCTCGACCAGGAACAGCGCCAGCGCCGGGGGGAGGTCGACGCCGAGGCGCGGCCCGCCCGGCCCGAGCGAGGCCGTGACGAACGCCGTGGGCGAGGTCCGGCTCTGGGCCAGGTCGACGGCCAGCACCTCGGTGACGGCCGTGCACCGGGCGTCGACGGGCTGGCCGAGGGCGTCGCCGAAGCGGTCGGCCAGGCCCGCCGCCAGCAGAGCGTGGGCCACCTCGACCGCCCGGACCTGACGGTCCGAGAACGACCGGGGCCGGGCGAAATCGTACGGCCGCGCGTTGGGCTCGGAGCCGTTGGGCGCGCGGATGAGGGGGTCGAGCTGGGGAGTCGGCATGGGACACGAGGCCAACAAGGACCGGGCCAGACCGCCGGGTCGGACGCGACGCGGCCACGGCCGTCCGGTCAGCGCACGACCACCAGCCGCCGCGTCCGGGTCACGTCGCCGGACCGGAGCCGCACCACGTAGACGCCCGACGCGACCTCGGCCGCCCACGGCGTCACGTGCGCCCCGGCCTCGGCCGGCTCGTCGTCGGCGAGCACGGCGACCTCCCGGCCCAGCAGGTCGAACACCCGCAGGTCGACGCGCCCGGCCGACGGCAACGCCCACCGCAGCGACGCCGTGCCGCGCACCGGGTTCGGCCACGCCGAGAGCGTGACCGCGCCCGGCCCGTCGTCCTCGGCGCCGACCGGCGTGACGCCGAAGGCCACGAGGTCCGTGTCGTTGGGCGCGAAGGCGTCGAAGGCCGCCGTCGAGGCCGTCGCCCGGATCTCGCCGGTCCCGACGGACGTGCCCGAGAGCGTCAGCGAGACCGTCACCAACTCCGACGCCACCAGGTCGCCGATGGTGCAGACCACCGGGCCGCTGCCCGAGCACTTGCCTTGCACCGGAGCGCCGGCCGTCGCCGTGACGCCGACCGGTAGCGTGATCGTCAGGCGCGCGTCCGAGACCGCGTCGCCGGCCAGGTTGACGATGCTGACCTCGGCCTGGGACGAGGCCCCGATGTCGGCGAAGTCCTCCGCCTGGATCACCGCCGCCAAGTCGGCCGACCGGCGGAGCACGTGGACCACCTCGGGCGTCGAGATCGGCGGGTTGAAGTCGAACACGATCTCGGCGTCGTTGCGGATCTCGGTCCCCTCCGACAGCCCAGCGCGCGGCTCGACTGAGAACGTGACGAAGCCCTGACCCTCGGGCTCATCGACGTTCGGCGGCAGGTCGATGCCGGTGAACCGGAACGTGACGGTCTGGCCGGAGGTCGTGACGCTGAACACGGAGTCGGCGGACGTGGCGATCACCTGGAGCGTCGCCGGGTCGAGGCTCGGGTCGAGCACGTCGGTGACGGTCACGAATTCGGCGTTGGCCGTCGCCTGGGGCAGGTTCTCGAACTGGACGGAGTAGACGATGGGCTCCGCCGCGTCCGCCAGCGGGACGTAGTAGCGGACGCAGCGCGTGACCTCCTGGCCGTCGATGGTGACGGTGCCGATCTCGCAGTGGTACTGGCTGTTGGCCGTCTTGTCGTTGGGGTCGGCCGGGGCCGCCGGCGGGCCGCACGAACCGCCGCCGCCGCCGGGCGGACCGCCTGGCGGAAGCGGCGGCAGGTCGCAGCTCCCGGCCTCTTTGCTCCCACCCCGTCGGCGTTTGGTGCTGTTGATGACCGCCGCGCAGTTGTCGTGGCTGGCTCTCGTCGTGTTCTGGATCGCGTCGATCGTCTGCCGCTCCCGGTTCTGTCTCGCCTGCTCCGCGGCCAGCGCCAGCGCTTGGGCGAGCGCCGTGTCGCTCGGCGACGCATCCGGCGGCCCACCGGGCGGCGAGCAGACGCCGCCAGGACCGGCCTCGGGCCGCTGGCGGGCGGTCCCGCCAGCCTCATCGCCGCCCAGCGCCACGACCTCTGCGTCGAGCAGCGCCCGCACCGAGGCCGGCGCCGCCTGGCTGTCAAGGTTGACCGCTTGGTAGCTCTCCACGAAGTGGCGGCCGGCCGCGGCGTTCAACGCCGTCTCGAAGGCGAGCGCCGCCCCGGCGGCCAGGCCCGACGGCGCCGGCACGTTCCGGTCCAGCTCCGCCACCAGGCGCGTGAGCAGGCTGGCCGGCCCCTCCACGTACGCCAGCCGGCGGTAGATGACCACCCCCACGGAACGGCTGACGACCTCCGGGTCCGAGGCGTCCAGGCCACTCAGGTACGCCGCCAGCTCAGCGTCGTCGGTCGCGCGCAGGGCGTCCGCGACGAGCGCGCGCATCCGGGCGAACGAGGCGTGCTGGACCCCCGCCGAGAGCACCGTCCGCCGCTCGCCGAACGGGATGCGCCGGTCGGCGGCGCCGGTCCGCGTCTGCTCGGGGAACAGGACCTCGGACGGGTCGATCCGCTGGCCGTAGCTCAGCGGCGTCGGGCCGTCGGACGTGACCCGGCCGAACGCCAGGATCGGCCGCGCGTCGCCAGGCGCCCGCTCCTCGAAGGCCCGGTTGCCCCGGAACGTGTTGACGGCGGCGAACGCCAGCGCCACCTGGTCCGGGTCCTGCCGGTTGAACGCGGCGACGGTGTAACCGGGCTCGTCGGCGTTGGTGACGTTGTGGACCGAGAGCGCGCTCCAGTTGTACTGGAGGTCGCTCGGCCGGACGCCGATGCCCCGCGTGAGCCCTGCCGTCGTCACGATGTAGCTCAGGAACGGGCGGACCGTGAACGGCACCGCCACGTCTGGCTGGCCGGGCCGCTGGACGACCAGGTCGTAGAAGCCCCACGCGCGCGGGCTCGTCAGGTCGAACCGGGCCTCCTTCAGCGTGCCCTCGCCCATGAGCACGGCCGGGATCGTGCCGAACGCCACCGGGTCCAGGCACTCGCGGCAGTCCAACCGCGCGGACGCGATGCCCGGCGCGCCCGGCCCCGTCAGAAAAATCGGGCGGACGTTGCCGCCGATGGGTGCCGTGTCGGAAACCGTGACCGGCCCGTCCGGCGCCACGGCCACAGCGCGGACGCGGATCGCCGATGTCCCAGTGTTGTCGTACTCGGCGATAAAAGCGATGCCGGCCGGCGCGTCCTGCGCCACGACCTGCGCGAACTCGCCCTGGATCTCGGACGCCCCGCTCCCGGTCAGGATCGTGAACGTGTCGCCGATCTGAGGCACGTAGCCCGGCCGCACGCGTACGACGAGCGTGCCGGCGGGCCGGATCGGGAAGTTGACGCCGCCCGTGCCGGCAAAGGCGACCTGGTCGCTCACGCCGCCGGCGTCCACGTCGATGACCAAGCGCGGGCTGCCGGCCAGGCGCGAGACATAGAACCGGCCCTGCACGCCCAGCGTCGCGACGGGCTGCGCCTCGGTGCCAGGGCTGACCTCGCCCTCGATGAAGAACTCCGTCGAGCCGATAAAGAGCGTGCCGTCGCCGGTGACGCGCACGCCGGCCGGTAGCGACGCCGAGCCCGGCGCATCGAGGTCGAGGCGCGTCATCGCGCCGACGCGAAGCTCGGAGCCGCCGAGGCTGCGCAGGCGCCCGCCGAGGCCCGAGACGCGCGGCGTCGTGGACGTCGCCAAGCGCGTGACGAGGAGGCCCGCGTTCTCGACGCGGCCCGTCCGGTCGCCCTCGGAGATCGCGGCGCCGTCGAGCAGCTCGATGGTGCCAACGGCCGCGTTCCGTACGACGGCGCCCTCGACGGGGATGATCTGCGTGTTCTCGAGGCGCATCGTGCCCTCGTTGCGGAAGACGACCTGGGCGATGCGGACGCCCGAGTTGAACCGGACGAGGCCCATGTTACGGAACGCGCCGCCGCCGCCGGCGATGGGCACGCCGAAGCCGTTCGACTGGAACAACACGCCCGTCCCGCCGACGCTGAGCGTCGCGTCGGCCGGGCCGGCGCGCAGCGAACTCCCGCTCGTGAACGTCAGCGAGCCCTGAACGACGCCGCGCATCGTGCCCTCGGCGACAAAGACGCCGTTGATGGCCGGGGAGACCGGGATACCGCTGCTCAGGATCACCGATGTCCCGGCAGCGACCTCGAACGTGGCGTTGCGGAGCCGGCCGCCGCCGCCGCTGTTGAGTTGCAACGCCGCGTTGTTCGGGTTGGCGTTGCCGCCGCTCGTCGCGACCGTCCCGCCGTCGACCTCGAGCGAGCCGTAGACGACCGACGGCCCGGTCGATGCTTCCGAGAACTCGGCCTCGAAGCGGCCACGGACGCGGACGGTCGTGGCCGCGCCGGCGTCGGCGCCGACCCGCACGCCCTCGGTCGCGCGGAGGAGGCCGCCCGGCGCGATGTCCAGCGTGCCGCTGGTGCTGAGCAACCGCCCGAAAATCGGGAGCGCCACGACGCCCTCGACGGTCAGCGTGCCGGACACGACGGGAATCCCGGCGTTCTGGATCGGGCTGATCTCGACGCGGCCGTTCGGCCCGACGGTTCCGCTGCCGAGCGTCGTCAGCAGCGCGCTGAGCGCGAGCGTCTGTGTGCCCGAGGCGCCGCCGAGCACGAGCGCGCCGAGCGCGCGGTTCTGGCTCAGCGCGACGGTGTAAGTGCCGGACTGCTGGATGCAGGCCGTCGAGCCGTCGACAGGGACGCCATTCGTCCAGTTGCCAGAATCGGTGTAGGAGCCGCTGACGGGCGCGGCCCACGAGGTGGTGCAGGTCTGAGCGTCGGCGCTGGCGGCGAGCGCGAGCAGGAGGAGGAGCCGGTGGGCCATCGGGCGCTTGGAATGGGTTCGCAGGGGGAGCCGAGATTCCGGCGCGCACCACCTCACACCAGCCCGCTTTTTTTCGAGCTGGCCGCTCGCGGGACGCGGAGCGGCGGCGGCCCCCCCGCAGGCTACCGCCGCCCCACCGGCTCGGGCGTGGTTGCCCGGACGGTGCCGTCCCACAAAGGCTCGGATGCCTCGTCCTGTAGAGAACCGTCAGACACGAGCCGATCACCTCACGTGGAGACCCGTTTGTTCGGACGGGCCTCTCGGAGTCAAACGCGCCCCTGGCCACCGACCACTCGCCCCCGGCTCGTCAGCGGGTTCCGGAGAGCGTGCGGTCGCCCGCCTGTTGGCGACGGTTGGAAATTGCCGGTCTTCGTCGGGTGAAAATGTCCGGGGTGTGGTCCCCTCCAGGGCCGCCCGGTGCCACCGCCAGTCGGTGAGCCCGTCCGGTCCACACCTCCAACTTGGGCGCTCCACTTCCCGGAGCACCCGTGATCGGACTCGAAGCCCACATGCTGCTCAGACACTACCTCGCCGAGGGCCTCTCCAAGGCCGACATCGCCCGGCGCCTCGGCATTAACGCGCGGACCATCCGCCGATGGATCGTGGCCGGAGAGCTCGACCGCGACCTCGATGAGCCTCCGCGCTACAAGCCCCGTCCACCTCGCCCGACCAAGCTCGACCCTTACCGCGAGATCGTCCGGACGCGGCTGGCCGACTACCCCGAGCTCTCCGCCGTCCGCCTCTTCGAGGAGGTCCGCGCGGCCGGCTACACCGGCAGCTACGCCCAGGTCCGCGACTTCGTGCGGCAAGTCCGACCGAGACCCGCCCCCGAGCCCGTCGTCCGCTTCGAGACGCCACCGGGGCACCAGGCCCAGGTCGACTTCGCCGAGTTCCACTTCCCCTGGGGCAAGCGCTACGCGTTCGTCGCCGTGCTGGGGTACTCCCGGCTCCTCTTCCTCCGCTTCTCCGCTCGGCAGGACATGCGGGCTCTCTTCGACGGTCTCGAGGCCACCTTCGAGGCCTTCGGCGGCGTCCCACGGGAGATCCTCTTCGATCAGATGAAGTCGGTCGTCACGGCCGACCTCCGGCTCCTCGGGGGCCAGCTCGTCGTCAACGAGGAGTTTCTCCGGTTTGCGGCCCACTGGGGCTTCCGGCCCCGCGCCTGCCGCCCGTACCGGGCCAAGACCAAGGGGAAGGTCGAGCGGCCGATCCGCTACGTCCGGGACAACTTCGTCTACGGCCGGGACTTCGTCGGCGACGACCACCTCGCGGGCGAGCTCTCGCGCTGGCTGGAGCGGGCCAACGACCGCGTCCACGGCACGACGCGCGAGGTCCCGCGCGAGCGGTTCGAGCGTGCCGAGATCGGGACCCTGCTCCCGCTGGCCGAGAGCCCGTACCGCTCGTTGGTGCTCCGGACGGACACCGTCCGCCGAACGGTCTCCGCGCCCGCGGTCTCTGCGCCTGCTCTGATCGCGGCCGACGTCGCTGTCCCCCGGCTGGTCGCGGTCGAGAAGCGTCCCCTCTCCGTCTACGCGGCTCTCGCCGGGGGTACGCGATGACGAAGCGCATCCCCGCCCCGTCGCGCCGGGAACGGCTGCTGGCGATGCTGGCCGACCTCAAGATGCCTGGAGCGCTCGAAGCGCTCGACGGCGTGCTCCAGCGCGTCGACGGCGGAGCCCTCACGGCCGCGGAGGCCATCGAGGCCCTTCTCCAGGCGCAGATCGCGCTCCGCAACGACCGCCGGTTAGAAGCGGCTATGCGGTCGAGTCGGCTGCCGGCCGTCAAGACGCTGGCCGACTTCGACTTCTCGTTCCAGCCGTCGATCAAGCGCGAGCAGGTCGAGGCCCTCCACGAGCTCGGCTTCGTCGAGCGCAAGGAGAACGTGGTGCTCCTCGGCCCGCCCGGCGTCGGCAAGACGCACCTGGCGATCAGCCTGGCGGTCACGGCGGCCGAGCGCGGTCGAAGGGTCTACTACGGCACGCTCTCGGCCCTCGTGACGAGTCTGGAGGAGGCGCAGGCCTCGGGCTTGCTCGAACAGCGGCTGAAGGTGCTCACGCACCCGGCGCTGCTGGTCGTCGACGAGATCGGCTACCTCCCAGTCCGTCCGAGCGGGGCCGTGCTCTTCTTCCAACTCATGGCGCGGCGCTACGAGCGGGCCTCGACGGTGATGACGAGCAACAAGGGCTTCGAGGAGTGGGGCCAGGTCTTCGGCGACGAAGTGATGGCGGCGGCCCTGATCGACCGGGTGCTGCACCACTGCCACATCGTGTCGATCCGAGGCAACAGCTACCGCATCCGTCACCACCGTGACCTCTGGGACGACGACCCGTCGGAGCCCCCGCACCACACCCCTATCGCGACGACGACCTGAGGCCCGTCCCCTCCCGCAACCCGGACATTTTCAGCCGACACGATCCGGACATTTCCAATCGCCATTGACACCGCCACACGCGGCTTGGACCGAGGCCCTTCCGGGCCTATCCTGAGCCGCTTCTCGCGCCCATGCCCGACGCCGACGTCACCACGCTGCTCCGCCGCGTCCGCGAGGACGACGCCCAGGCGTTCGACCGGCTGGTGCCCGTCGTCTATGACCAGCTGCGCGCGCTCGCGCGCGGCCAGCGCCGGCGCCAGGGGGCGTCGGAGACCGTCAACACGACGGCGCTCGTCCACGAGGCCTACGCCCGGCTGGCCGACCGCGACGCGGCCTGGGCCGACCGCCAGCACTTCCTCCGCGTCGCCGCCCGCGCCATGCGCGACGTGCTGGTGGACTACGCCCGGTCGCAGCGGGCGCTCAAGCGCGGCGGGCCGCTCCCCGACCGCTCGCTCTCGGACCCCGCGCTCGAGGAGGCGTTGGGGGCGCTCCCGCCGCTGCGGGTCGAAGAGATCCTGGACCTCGACGCGGCGCTCGACCGGCTGGCGGCGCTCGACCCCGAGCAGGCGCGGCTCGTCGAGCTCCGCTACTTCACGGGGCTCACGATCCCCGAGGCCGCCGAGATCCTCGCGATGTCGCCAGCCACGGCGGCGCGGCGCTGGACCGTCGCCCGGGCCTGGCTCTACCGCGAGCTGACCGGGTAGCCCCTCGACCGGGGTAAGGCGCCGCCGCGCGGTTTCTCGGTTCTCCCGACACGCCCCCTCCGCCATGGACGCCGACCGCTGGACCCGCCTCAACGACCTGGTCGCCGACGCGCTCGAGGCGCCGGCCGGCCGCCGCGACGCCGTGCTCGGCGCCGAGCCCGACGCCGACCTCCGCGCCGAGGCCCGCGCCCTCGTCCAGGCCTCCGACGACGCCCAGGCCTCGCACGCCCTCGACTCGCCGTTCCAGGCGCCGTCGCTGCCCGGCCCCGTCGGGCCGTGGACGCCGACGGCGCGGCTGGGCGCCGGGGGAATGGGCGTCGTCTACGCCGCCGAGCGGGCCGGCGAGGGGTTCCGCCAGCGGGCGGCGCTCAAGCTGATCCGGCCGGGCCACGGGCCCGACTTCCGCGACCGCTTCGTCCGCGAGCGCGCGCTGCTGGCGGGGCTCGACCACCCCGGGGTCGCCCGGCTCCTGGACGGCGGCGTCACGGCCGACGGGCTGCCCTACCTCGCGATGGAGCTGGTGGACGGCGAGCCGGTCACGGCGTACGCCGAGGCCCGCGACCTCGGGCTCCGCGCGCGGCTGGGCCTGTTCCTCCAGGCGTCCCAGGCCGTGGCCCACGCCCACCGGCGGCTCGTCGTCCACCGCGACCTCAAGCCGGCCCACATCGTGGTGGCCGAGGCCGAGGGCGGCCCGCACGTCAAGCTCCTCGACTTCGGGATCGCCAAGCTGTTGGACGACGGCGGCGCGGACGCGCTCACCCAGACCGGCGGCGGCCCGCTCACGCCCCAGTACGCCTCGCCCGAGCAGCTCGACGGGACCGAGGTCACGACGGCGACCGACGTCTACAGTCTGGGCGTCGTGCTCTACGAGCTGTTGACCGGACGGCGGCCCTACGACCTCAAGGGGCTGGCGCCGAGCCAGGCCCAGCGCGTCGTCGCGGAGACCGTCCCGCTCCGGCCCAGCGCCAACGCCGACGGCTCGACCGCCACGCGCCGGCTCCGGGGCGACCTCGACACGGTCGTGCTGAAGGCGCTCGCGAAAGAGCCCGAGCGGCGGTACCCGTCGGTCGAGGCCCTGGCCGACGACGTCCAGCGGTTTTTGGACGAGCTGCCGGTCAAGGCCCGGCCCGACACCTGGGGCTACCGGGCCGGCAAGTTCGTCGGCCGGCACCGGGCGGCCGTGGCGGCGGCGTCCGTCGCGCTGGCGGCCCTGCTCGGCGGGGCGGGCCTAGCGCTGTGGCAGGCGCGCGTGGCCGAGGGCGAGCGGGACCGGGCCGAGACCGAGGCGGCCAAAGCGGAGGCCGTGACCGACTTCCTGACCGCCATGCTCGGCGCCTCCGATCCGACCGAGGACGGCCAGGGCGTCCGCGTGGCGGACCTGATCGAGCGGGCCTCGGCCGACGCCGACTCGGTCCTGGCCGACCAGCCCGAGGTCGAGGCCGCCGTCCGCGTCGCGCTCGGGAAAACCTTCATGGAGCTCTCGCGCCACGCCGACGCCGAGCGCGAGTTGCGCCGCGCCGTCGCCCTCTACGACCGGACGGCCGGCCCGGTCTCGGCCGGCGCCGTCGACGCGCGGGGCGCGCTCGGCGAGGCCTACCTCGCCGCCGCCCGCTACCCCCGCGCCGACTCGGTCCTGTCGGCCGCGCTCCGCGCCGAGCGCGCCCTCGGCCGCGGCGACACCCAGACGCTCGCCACCCTGCTCGCCAACCTCGGCGTGGTCCGCTACTACGAGGGCGACCTCGACGGCCTGATCGTGGCGCAGAAGGAGGCCATCGGCATCCTGGAGCGGCTCCCCGACGCGGACCCGCTCGAGATCGCCGCCGCCCAGGGCAACGTCGCCACGGCCCTGTCGGACCTCGACCGCTTCGACGAGGCCATCCCCATGCTCGAGCGGCGCGTGGCGCTGTACCGGCGCGCGCTCCCGCCGGGCAACCTCTCGACCGCGCGCGCGCTCAACGGGCTCGCCTCGGGGCTCTTCCGCGCCGGCCGGACCGACGACGCGCTCCCGGTCCAGCGCGAGGCGATCCAGACCATGCGCGCCGCGCTCGCGGGCAGCACCGACCGCCTGCCCCGCCCCGGCGGGGAGCCGATCGAGCTGGTCCGGGTCCTCACCAACCACGTCGCGATGCTGCTCGACGCCGGCCGCCTCGCCGAGGCCGAGCGCACCCAGGCCGACGCCGAGGCGCTGGTCGGTGCGTTCCGAACGCCCAACGCGGCGTCGGCGCACGTGCTCTACACCCGGGCCGCCTTGCTGGACCGGACCGGCGAGCCGGACGAGGCGGCCCGGGTCGCCGCCCGCTCGGCGTCCGTCGCCGCCGAGGCCGTCGGCCCACGGACCCGGGAGGCCGCCGACGGCTGGGCGCTCCGTGGCCAGGCGCTCCTCCACGCGGGCCGCCCTGGGGAGGCCGCCGCGCCGCTGCGCCGAGCCCGGTCCATCTTCGCCGAGATCTACGGCGAGACCCACGCCGAGACCGCGGCGGCCGACTCGCTGCTGCGCCTCAGCCGGCGGCGCTGAGCGCGCCCGACGCGAGCCCGACCGCCAGCGAGGCCGCGTCGGTGCTCGCCGGAACGGACCTGCCGACGACGGGCCCGCTTGCGGGGAGGGAGACCGGATCGCTGAGGTGGTGTCTCACCCGTCGACCCACACGTAGGGGCACGCCGGTGGCGTGCCCTCGTCCCATCGCGGTCGTCCAGGGCACGCCACCGGCGTGCCCCTACGTCCGACAACCGCCGTCGGTCGAGGACGCGGCGGGGCACGAACCCGGCGATCCGGCTCGACCCACCGGCGACGGACCCACCGGCCCGCCGACCTACTGGAGCACGTACTGCGTGAAGTAGACCCGCGAGACCGGGCCGTCGTCGCCGAGCATGTCGTTGAACCGGGCCCGGAGCTCGGCCTTGAGCGAGTCGCGCCGGGTGATGTCGCCGAGGACGCCGACCGACTGGGCGCTCAGCATGCCGATGATGGCGTCGGTGGCGGCCGGCTTGAGCGCGTCGAGCCGCTTGAGCGTCCCCGCGTCCTCGGCCTCGACGCCCACCTTGACCATGAGGTAGCGCCGTCCGTCGGTCCCGCGCGGGTTGACGACGATGCCGTCGAGCTCGGTGAACTCCCCGAACTCGACCGGCGGCGGCGGGGCCGTCGAGTCGGCGGCGACGGGCGCGCCCAGGAGCGAGGCCCGGATCTCGTCGGACTGGGTGACGGCGGCGGCCCCGGCCCCGCCCAGGACGAGGGCGAGGACGGGGATGAGCCAGGTCTTGCTGCGCGTTGGCGGCGTGTCGGGGGGGAGGGCGTCAGCGGACATGGGGGAGAGGGAAGAGGGCGGCCGAGGCGGGCTCGACGTCGGAGGTGCGGAAGAGGACGGTGATCCGGCGGTTGCGGGCGCGGCCCTCGGGGATGTCGTTGGGCGCGCGGGGTTGGAACTCGCCGTAGCCCGCGGCCATGTAGTGCTCCGGCGCGAGCGCGCCGGGCTGGTCGAGCAGGAACCGGACGACGGCCGCCGCGCGGGCGGCCGAGAGCTCCCAGTTGGAGGGATACGCCGAGGTCGCGATGGGGCGGTCGTCGGTGTGGCCCTCGACCTCGATGGCCGCCGCGGCCGTCACCATCGCGGCCACGTCGCGCAGGACCTCCCGGGCCGGGCTCTTGAGCGCGGCCGAGCCGGCCGCGAACGCGACCGAGTCGATGAACGTCACCCGGACGCCCCGCTCGGTCAGGTCCACGTCGACGGCCGAGGACAGCCCGCGCTCCTGGATCTCGCGGGCGATGTCCTCGAACTCGCGGGCCCGCTCCCGGGTGTCGTGCTGGCCCGCGATGCCCATGATCCCCGGCATCACGCCGGGCTCGCTGATCATCCCGCGCTTGCCTGTGAAGTAGCTCATGGCCTCCTCGAACTTCTTGACCTCGACGGTCGACATGGCCACGAGCATCACGAAGAACGTCAGCAGCAGCGTCATCATGTCGCTGAACGTCGCCATCCAGAACGGCGCCGTCGGCTCGTCGTCGTCGGCGAACGCCGCGAGGGGGGACTCGGCCATGGCTTAGGCGGCGCGGCGGAGCGGGGCCGGCTCGGCCGCGGCCGCGGCCGGCTCGCCGGTGTACAGGCTGAGCCGCTGCGCGAGGGCGCTCGGGGCCTCGCCCGCCAGGATCCCCAGCGCGCCGATCCGGATCATCTCGTGGGCCTTGGCCTGGGCCATCATCTGGCCCTGGACCTTGCCGGCCAGCGGGAGGAAGACGAGGTTGGCCAGGAGCGCGCCCCAGAACGTCGTGATCATGGCCACCGCCATCGCCGGCCCGATCGCCGACGGGTCGTTGAGGTTCTGGAGCATCTGGATCAGCCCGATCAGCGTGCCCACCATCCCGAACGCCGGGGCGTACATCCCGGCCTTGTTGAGGAACTTGACCAGGAGCGCCGGCTTGCCGGCCGCCTCGGCGGCCCGCGTCTGGATCGCGCCCTCGGCCTCGGGCCCGGTGGTCCCGTCGACGACCAGCTCGAGGGCCGACCGCAGGATGGGGTCGCCGGCCTCGTCGAGCCGGGCGTCGAGCGCGAGCGGGCCGTCGACCCGGGCCGTCCGCGCGAAGTCGGCGAGCTGGGCCGCGAGCGCGCCGTAGTCCGGCGCCTGGAACCCGAACAGCCCCTTGACGAGCGGGACCATCCCCTTGACCTCGTCCACCGTGAACGTGACGAGGAGCCCGGCGAACGTCCCGCCGACGACGATCAGCAGCGACTTCGGGTCGAAGAACGTGGCCGCGCCGTCGCCCATGAGGACGGCGCCGAAGACGAGGGCGAAGCCGGCGACGAGGCCGATGGGGGTTGACTTTTCCATGGGTGGGGGACCGTTGACGCTCGTATCGAGCGTGGACGCGCCAGGTCAATCGCCAGCCGTTCGGGTGATACCGGGGGAACGGCGCCGTGCCCGAGCGGCGGCCTGATTGAGCCGGCGCGCCGACGCGACCGGAGCCGCCTGGGCACGCCGCCCGAACGCGGCGGCGGCCCCAAGACCAGAGTCCCGAGGCCGCCGCGCAGCGGGGTGCCGAGTCCGTGAGCAGCGACCGGTGTCAGGGCGCGATCCGCCCCTCGACTCACCCGCAAACTCACCAACTTACTGACTCACTGATCACTGGCCTACCGCTTGAGCTGGACCGTCTCCTGGAGCAGCTCGTCCGACGTCGTGATCACGCGGGCGTTGGCCTGGTAGCCGCGCTGGGCGATGATCATGTCGGTGAACTCCTGGGCGAGGTCGACGTTGCTCCCTTCGAGGGCGCCCGAGATCACGCCGGCCGAGATCTCGTTGCCGGCCCGGCCGATCCGGAGGTCGCCCGAGGCCGCCGTCGTCGAGTAGAACCCGTCCCCGATCTGGCTCAGCCCGTCCGGGTTGGCGACCATCCCGAGCGCGAGCTGGGCGACCGGCTGGCGGACCCCGTTCGAGAACGACAGGACGAGCGTGCCCGTCTGGTCGAACCCGTAGTCCACCAGGTCGCCGGAGGCGGCGCCGTCCTGGCCCGTCACCGACGCCGTCGTCGAGCCGCCGTACTGGGTCAGGTCGAGGTCAACGGTGATGGCCCCGGTCGTCCCGCCGAGCGGGGTCCCGTTGCCGAACGTGCCCGTCAGGTCGACGGTGAGCGGCGTCGTGACGAGCTCGCCGTTGGCGTCGAACTCGAACGTGGTCGGGGGGAAGGCGATGGTGGCCCCCTCGACCTCGGCGCTCGTCACCTCCCACTCGGCGTTCACCCCGGCCGACGCGTCGGTCGTCTTGGTGAGCGTGAGCACCAGCGTGTGGGCCTGGCCCGTGCCGTCGTAGACCACGGTCGACATCGTGACCGGCTCGCCGGTCCCGGCCACGCGCTCGGCCGACAGGTTGCCGGCCACGTCGACGCCGCCGGTCGGCGTCGGCGGCGACGTCGTCGAGGGGTCGATCCGGACGTCCTTGAGCGGGCCCGTCGTGACTGACCCGTTGGCGTTGGCGGGCCAGCCCTGGATCCGGAGCCCGCCCGTCGTCACGAGGTAGCCGTCGGCGTCGAACTGCGTCGCCCCGTTGCGGGTGAGCACCTGGCCCTGGGCGCTCTGGGCGATGAAGAACCCGTCGCCGGCGACGGCGAGGTCGGTCGCGAGGTTCGTGTACTCGAGCGCGCCCTGCTCCCAGACCTGGTCGACGGCGCCCACCGAGACGCCGTTGCCGACGTCGGAGACCGAGGTCGGCCACGGGCCGGTGAGCCGGCCGCCGGTCGAGATGCGCTGGGAGAGGGCGTCCTGGAAGAGGACGCGCGAGCGCTTGAAGCCCGCCGTGTTGACGCCGGCGATGTTGTTGCCGATGACGTCGAGGCGGAGCTGGTTGCTGCGGAGACCGGTGATGCCGGTGCGGAGAGAACGAATCATGGGGAGTGTTGGGGAGAGCCGCGGCGTCGGTCGGTCGGCCGCGGCGATGGCCTCCCGTCGCCCCGAGGGGCGCCCGCGGATGCGGGTGGGTCCGGCCGGATGGAGGAAAACGGGTTAGAGGATCAGGGCGCTGTCGATCTGGGTTACGGCGCGGTCGCGCATCTCGTCGGGCGCGAGCGCCGTGACGAGTGTCCGGTTCGGGACGTTGACGACGAAGGCGGCGTCGGGCCCGAGCAGGACGGCGTCGCGCGAGCCCTTGGCGGCGAGCGTGTCGAGCGCGTCAGCGATTCGCGCCCGGTCGCCGTCGGTCAGCGTGAGCCCGCGCTCGCCGAGCCGCTGGGCGGCGTGGGACGAGACGGTGAGCGCCGGCGGGCCGCTCGCCCGGTCGAGGAGGTCGGCGAAGCCGGGGCCTCGCGAGACCGGCCGCGCGCCGGGGCCGGACGGGACCGGCGGCGCGGTGACGCGGCCGGCGATCTGTTGGACGGTCATGGCATAGGGGCTTGGGGTGGAGGGTGGGGGACTCTAGGAGATCCGGGCCGGAGGGCGCGCGGCGCTTCGAGCGAGAAGAGGGAGAGGGCGGGGGAGATGGAGAGGGTGGAAAGGACAGAGAGAAGCCCCCTCCACCCCTTCCGTCCCGCCACCCCGATTCGTCAGCGCGAGGGACGAATCGTCCCGGGTCACGCCGTGCCCGGGACGACGGAGAGGAGCGACTGGAACGGGATCGGCCGGCCGCCGACCCAGAGGAAGAGCCCGTCGCGCTCGACCGTCAGCCGGTCGACGGTCCCGCGCGTGACGGCCGTCGCGCGGACGGGGTCGCCCTCGGGCCCGACCGCCGAGACTCCGACGGTGTAGGTGCCCTCGGGCGCGGCCGAGCCGTCGTCGAGCGCGCCGTCCCACCCTAGATCGTGGTCGCCCTTGCCGAGCGCGCCCGTCCGCATCGTCCGGACGACGGCCCCGTCGGCGTCGCGGATCGTGATCTCGACCTCGCGGACGGCGCCGTCGACCCGGACCGGGATCGGCGCCGGGCCCGTGCCGGCCCACTCGACGGTGGCCCCGGCCATCTCGACCGTCTGCCCGATCAGCGCCGTCGCCGACTGGAGGTCGATCCGGCCCGTGAGCTGGCTCGCCATCCCGGCCTGCCCCGCGCGGAGCCCCTCGATGGCGCCGGCCAGCGCCTTGAACTGCTGGGCCTGGCCGGACATCGCCTGGCTGATGTTCGTCAGCTGCTCGACCTGGGAAAACTGGGCAAGCTGGGCCGCGAACTCGTGGCCGTTCTGGGGGCTCGTCGGGTCCTGGTTGCGGAGCTGGGCGACCAGGAGCTGCAGGAACTCGTCGCGGCCGAGCGCGCTGCTCCCGGCGCCGCCGGCCAGGGCGGCCGGCGACGGGCCCGAGAGGGCGGCGGTGGAGATCGTAGACATGAGGGGGGGGGTCAGCCGATCCACTCGCGCCGGCCGGCGACGAGGGGGCGGGTGGAAGAGGGACGCGCGTCGGGCGCGGCGGCGGACGGTGCGGCAGGCCCGCGCTCGCTCGGCGTGCCGTGGCCAGCCGCGCCGTCGCCTGTGGCCGCGCCGTCGCCCGCGGTCGAGCCGTCGGGGAGCGAGAGGAGGACCGGCTCGGCGAAGTGCTCGGCCAGGACGTCGCGGAGCCGGCCGGCGTGGGCCCCGGCGAGCGACTGGAGCTCGGGGTCGCTAAACATGAGGCGGACGGTCACCCCGTCGCCCTCGCGGTCGGTCCGCAGGCGGACCGTCCCGTCGTCGCCGAGGGCGACCTGGACGCTCCGGCCGTTGGCGGCGTCGAGCGACCCGAGCCAGGCCGCGGGCGACAGCCGGGCGGGCACCGTGGCCCCAGGTGGGACCGCGCGGGTGCCGGCGGGCGTCGACGGCCCGGAGCCGGGCGCGAGGTCGGGGCCGCCGTCGGTGACGTCGATCGAGGTCGGGTCCGCAGCGTCGGTCGTCTCGTCGTCGGCCGCGAGGAGCACGGCGGCCGGCACCGCGGCGGCCACCGCCGAGGGCGCCGTCGCCGGGGTCGGCGCGATCAGCGCCGGGGCCGACGCGCGGGCCTGGCCCGGAGGCGCGGGCTCGTCCGCTGAGCGTGGGGTCGCGTCGGCCGACGCCTCCGCCGGAGTGTTCGTCGGAGCGCCCGCCGGCTTGTTCGTCGCGCTCGCACCTGGCGGCGTCGGGTCGAGCGTTGCGCCGGGCGCGCGGTGGGTCGGGAGGGGCACGCTCGCGGTCTGCGGACGCGCCGCCGCCTCGGTCTCGGCCACCACGGCCGACGTGGCCGGTGTCGGTCGGTTCGCATCGGCCGACGGCGACAGGTCCGCGGCCAGGCCGGCGGGCGCCGACGGTGCGGGCGCCGGTCGAGCGCCGGCCACGGCCCGCCCGAAGGACGAGGTCGGAGCCGTCGGTACGGAGCGGTCGAGCGGGAGAGCGGAACGCTCGGCCTCGATCGGCCGAGCGGGCAGAGTGGCGTCGGCGGGCGGGGGAGCGGCCTGGTGCGGCGCGGACGGCGAGCCATTCGCTCGCTCGCCACCACGGGCGAGAGCGACCGCGCGGACGGGAGCGGCCGGAGTCGGGGCCGTCGCCAGGAGTGCGTCCGTCTCGACGGGCACGGGCGCCGCAGACTCGACCGACGCGAGCGGACGCGCGGGGGGCTGGACCGCCGTCGGTTCGTTCGGGGCCGTCGTCGGAGGGGACGGGGCGGCGTCTGCCGGCCGCATCAGCACCGACGGTGGGGCCGGCGACGGGACCTCCGGGGCCGGCGCCTCTGCGAGCGCCGGCGTGATCAGGGGTGCCGACGGGGCCGTCGCCACGTCGGGGACGCCCTCGGGCTGAGACGGCTGCGGGACGAGAGTCGCGGCGACGTCCGCGGCCGAGACCGCCTCCGTCGGCACGTCGGGCGGCACAGGGTGAGAGGCGTCGAGGGGCCGACGGTCAGGCGTCGGCGTCTCCTGGGCGACGAGCCAGGGCAGCGCGATCTGGGGAGGCGCGTCCGTCCCCTTCGCCTCGGCCGCTTTCGTCTCGGCCGTCTCCCCGTCGGCCGCCTCCCCCTCGTCCGCGAGCAGACCGCGGGGCACCGCGTCGGTCGGCACCGGCGCGGTGGGTCCGGTCTCCGCGTTGAGGAGCGCGGGGAAGCCGGTCGGCACGGTCGCCGGCGCGGCGTCCCCGGAGAGGAGGCCGCCGAGCCGGGTGGCCACGGTGTCGAGGAGGGCCATCATCATGAGTCCGTGCGCGAGCTGTCGCGCGTCGACGCCGAGTGGAGGGGCGTCGAGGCCCCGCCCGGGAGCTGGTGGCGGACGAACGCGGCGGCCTGGGCCGGCGTCAGCGCGTCGAGCAGCCGCGACCGGTTCCGCGCCGACGCGGCCTCGTAGAGGCGGACGAACGAGCGCCCGTCGAGCCGCTGGACGACCTCGCCCAGCGCGTCGTCGTCGAGCTTGGTGACGGTCGCGGCCAGCTCGGCCGCCGTCGTGGACGACTCGGCCTCGCCGTCCTGCCGGCCTTCGACCACGGCCCGGAGCGAGTCGGCGCGGGCCTCGGCGGCGGCGAGCTCCCCCTGCATCTGGGCGAGCTCGGCGGCGAGCGCAGCCACCTCGTCGGGGTCGACGGGTGCGGCGGACGAGTCCGAGGCGGTGGTCGAGGCGTCGGCCGTCGCGTCGGCCGGCGGCTGGCGCAGCACGAACACGCCGACCGCGAAGAAGACGCCGGTCAGGCCGAGCGTGAGGAGGAGCGGTTTCATGCGAAGGAGGTCATGGCGCGGGCGGCGCGCCCGGCGGTGGCGAGGTCGTCGAGGCCCGCGATCTCGCGGCGGTGGGCCTCGACGCGGTGGGCGTCGGCGGCCTCGTCGCGCAGGGTGACGAGGGCCTCGTGCGCGCGGAGGGCCGTGGCCAAGGCGCGGCGCGCGCGCGTCTCGTCGGTGCGGAGGCGGTCGGCGGCCTGGCGTGCGGACCGGACGCCCTGGGCCAGGCCGCTCCGGTGCGCCGCGGCTCCGCCGAACTGGCCGGCCGTCCGGGGGGCGCCGTCGGTCGCGAGGCTGCCGGCGAGCGCCGCCTCGGCGTCGGCGAGGGCGGCCTCGGCCACCGTCCGGGCGCGGACGGCTCGGGCGAGCGCGTCTCGGGACGCGTCGACGGTCCGTCGGCGGAGCTGGAGCGCGGGGGAGAGGGCGAACTGGAAGCGGCCGGCGGACATGTGTAGAAGGGGGGGACGGGAGGGGGCACGCAAAGGCTGGGCCAGCGTGCTAGGCGAGGAGCGCCGAGAGCTGGGCCGCGGCGTCGTCAGCGTCGGCGTCGTGGGGCGCCTGGCGCAAGAAGGCGGTCAGCGAGGGGTGGAGCGCGACGGCCCGGTCGGCGTCGGGGTCCTGGCCCGGCTCGAAGGCGCCGACGCGGACCAACGGCTCGACCTCGCGGTAGGCCGAGATGAGCGCGCGGGCGTCGCGCGCGGCCTCCTGCTGGGCCGCCGTCGTCACGCGCGGCATCACCCGGGACACGCTCGCGGGGACGTCGATGGCCGGAAAATGGCCCGCGTCGGCCAGTTTGCGCGAGAGCACCACGTGGCCGTCCAGGATGCCGCGGACGGCGTCGGCCACGGGCTCGTCGAGGTCGCCGCCGTCGACGAGGACGGTGAACAGGCCGGTGATGGTGCCCCGGGCGCCGGGCCCGGCCCGCTCCAGGATCCGGGGCAGCAGCGCGAACACGCTCGGCGTGTAGCCCCGCGTCGTCGGCGGCTCGCCGGCGGCCAGCCCGATCTCGCGCTGGGCCTGGGCCACGCGCGTCACGGAGTCCATCATCAGGAGGACGTCTTTTCCCTCGTCCCGGAAATGTTCGGCAATGGCCGTCGCCACGAGCGCTCCGCGGACGCGCGCCAGCGCGGCCTGGTCGCCCGTCACCGCGACGACGACCGACCGGCTCAGCCCGTCCTCCCCCAACGTGTCGTGGACGAACTCCCTCACCTCGCGCCCGCGCTCGCCGATCAGCGCGATCACGTTGACGTCGGCCTCGGACCGCTCGGCGATCGTCCCCAACAGCGTGCTCTTGCCGACGCCCGAGCCGGCGAAGATGCCGACGCGCTGGCCCTTGGCGAACGTCAGCAGCGCGTCGATGGCGCGGACGCCCGTCGCCAGCGGCGCGTCGATCAGCTGGCGGTCGAGCGGCGCCGGCGGCTCGGCGCGGACGGGCCGGCGGCCGGGCAACGCCAGCGGCCCCTTCCCGTCGATCGGCCGGCCCGACGCGTCGATCACGCGCCCCAGCAGCGCGTCGCCCACGGCGACGGCGTGGGGCCGCGCGGCGCGCTCGACCAGGCTCCCGGCCCGCAGGCCGGTCGACTCGCCGAGCGGCATCAGCAGCGCCGCCGAGCCGCGGATCCCGATGACCTCGGCCTCGACCGCCGACGCGGCCTCGGCCGGGCCGTCCGGGCGGATCAGGCACATGTCGCCGATGGCGGCCTCCAGGCCCGTCGCCTCGATCACCAGGCCCGTCGCCGAGCGGACCTTCCCGAAGTGGGCCGGGCGCGGCGGCGCGGCGCGGATCTCTCGGAGGGCGTGAGCGAGCATGGGCGGAGTGGCGAGTGCGGAGGGGATCCGAGCGGCGTTGGACGAGCGGGCTCCCGTCGGCCTCTCCCGGCGGGGGAAGGGGCCCGACTACAGGCCGGGGTCTCGCGAGGCGTCCGCGGCGTCGAGGCCGAGGCGGACCCGCAAGGTTGCCAGCATGTCGGCGCGGACGCGGCGGACGGCGGCCTCGGAGGTCGACACCGACCAGTCGCCTTCGGCGAGCGCGTCGCTGGGCTCCCAGCGCAGGTCGGGGTGCGCGCCCGACAAGGCGCCCGCGAGCCCGGACTCCTGGAGGTAGAGCAGGTCGACGGGCGGGACGGTCACCGTGACCGGGCCGCCGGTGGCCACGTGGTCGATGGTGGTGGCGAGGGCGTGGTCGGCGGCGGCCCGCTGGTCCGGCCCGAGCGGCGCGTCCAGGACCGCCTCGGCCACTTCCAGCGCGAGCGTGACCAGCTCGGGCTCGATCTGGCGGAGCGCCTCGGCCCACAGGTCCGTGAGCCGGTCGGCCGTCTGCCGGGCCGTGTCGGCGGCGTCCGAGAGCGCGTCCGTGGCGTCGTCGAGCTCGGCCGTGAGCCGGTCGACCTCGGCGCGGAGCGCGTCGACCTCGGCGTCGTGGGCGGCGAGCTGGGCGGCCTCGACCGCCTCGGGGCCCTCGGGGCCCGGCTCCGACGCGGACGGCTCGTCCCCGGGGTCGGCGGGGAACAGGGAGGGGAACGGGACGAACGCCGGGAGCGGGGTCGCGTCGAACGGCTCGGCCTCGTCGAGCACCCTGAACAGGAACGGCTCGAGCGGCGCGTTGTCGCGCAGGACGCGGGCCGACGGAGGGAGGGCGGTCATCTCAGGCGGGCTGGGGGACGGCGAGGTCGACCTCGCCGGCGTCGGCCATCTCCATCACCACGCCGACCACGACGCGCTGGGCCTCCTCGACGTCGGCCAGCGCGACCTCGCCCGCCATCTCGATCTCCTCGCGCAAGCCGGCCCCGACGCGCTCGCTGACGCTGCCGAAGAGCCGGTCGCGCAGGGCGTCGTCGCACCCGAAGAGGGCCCGGGCGAGCGCGCCCGAGTCGACGGCGGACAGGATCCGGGCGAGCGCGCGGTCGTCCAGGCGCGCCAGGTCCTCGAACACGAACAGCAGCCCCTCGATGCGCTCGGCGAGGTCGGGCGTGCGGGCCTTGAGGTCGTCCAAGACGGCGCGCCCGGTCGAGCGGCCCGACTGCATCAGGATGTCGGCGGCCTGCTTGACGCCGTCGGCGCGTCCGGCGTGGCTGGCGGGCCCGAACCGCTCGCGGAGCACCGCGTCGAGCGCGCCGAGCGCGTGGGGCGGCGGGACCGTGAGCGTGGAGAGCCGGCGGATCACGTCGCCGCGCTGCTCGGCCGGGAGGCTCGCCAGGGCCGCCGCGGCCGGCCGGGCCGGCAGCTGCGACAGGATGACGGCGGCCGTCTGGGGGTGCTCCTCGGCCAGGAACGCCGCGAGGTCGTCGGCCGGGACCGACTGGACGAGGTCGAACCCGGTCCCCTCGGTGGCCGCCTCGACGCGGGGCAGGATCGCGCTAACGCGGTCGTCGTCGAGCCCCTCGCGCAGGAACGTCCGGGCCGTCTCGAGCCCGCCGACGGCGTCGGCCGCGGGGGCCATGCCGGCCGTGGCGCGGAAGGCGTCGAGCGCGGCGGCCACGGTCGCGGCCGGGACGCGCTGGAGGCGCGCGATCTCGACCGAGAGCCGCTCGACCTCGTCGTCGTCGAGCGCGGGGAGCAGCTGGCTCGCCGTCTCGACGCCGAGCGCGATCACGAGCACGGCGGCGCGCTGGACGCCGGTGAGGGGGGGGAGAGGGCGGTCATGGGGCGCGGGGGGGCGGTGCGTCGGCGATCGGTGCGTCAGTCGTCAGTGGGGTGGTCGCCGGTGCGTCAGTGGGACCGTTGGAGGCCCGAGGCGGAATCCTGATCACTGACCCACTGATCACTGGAGTTCGGCGTCCTCCCGGAGCCAGGCGCGGAGGACGGCGGCGGCGGCGGCCGGGTCGTCGGCGACGGAGGCACGGAGGGTGTCCAACAGGTCGGAGTCGTCGGCCAGGGCGCGGGCCTCGGGCGAGAGCTTGGCCGCGTAGGGGTCGGCCTCGACGCTGGCGATGGTGGCCCGGGCGCCGCCCTCGGGCAGCCCGACGAGCTGGCCGTCCTCGCCGACGGCGAGCTGGGGCGCCGGCTCGTCGGCGGGCGCGTCGGCGTCGGGCGCGGGCGTGTCGGCGGCGGCCGTGAGCCCGTCGGCGAGCGAGCGGAGCAGGCGGTAGCCCAGGATCAGGACCAGCAGGATGACGCCGTAGCGCAGCCCGAGCCCGGCCCACACGGTCCCGTCGGCGGAGGCGAAGAAGCCGGCGTCGGCGTCGGCCGGCGTCGAGAACCGGATCTGCTGGACGGCGAACCGGTCGCCGCGGCCCTCGTCGAAGCCGACGGCGTTCTTGACCAGGCTCTCGATCTGGCGGAGCTGGGCGTCGGTGAACGGGGTCGGCGTGCCGGGCTGGGGCCGCTCGAGGTCGGGCGCCGGGGCGGCCTCGTCGAGCACGACCGAGACCGTGAGCGTGCGGATCGCGCCGGCCTCCTGCTCGGACCGCGTCGTGCTCCGGGTGACCTCGAAGTTCTTGACCGACGACGACCCGCCGCCGCCCTGGACCTGCTCCTCCTGGGTCTCCTCCGACAGCACGGTCTGGCTCTCGGGGTCGACCGCGTTCGTCTCGACGCTCGTCCGTGCCAGGTCGAGGTCGGCGGCGACGCGGACGACGGCGCGGCCGGGCCCCAGCATCTCGTCCAGCATCGACTGGCCGGCCCCCGAGAGGTAGGCCTCGACCTCCTGGCGCATCCGGATCTGGGCCGTCGACAGCCCGCTCTCGGCGCCCTCGGCGCCGGGCCCGGCCAGCATCCGGCCGGCCTCGTCCAGGACCGTCACCTCGTTCGGCGACATGCCCTCGACGGCCCCGGCCACGAGCGCCGTCACGCCGACGACCTGCTCGGGCGAGAGCGACCCGCGGACGGCCAGGACCACCGACGCGCTCGGCGCGACCTGCTGGTCCCGGAACGGGCTCCGCTCGGGGAGCACCAGGTGGACGCGGGCCCGCTCGACCTGGCGGATCGACGAGACCGTCCGCGAGAGCTCGCCTTCGAGCGCCCGCTTGACGTTGAGCCGCTGCATAAAGTCCGTCATCCCCAGCGTCCCCCCGTCGAACAGCTCGTAGCCGGCCGGCCCGTCCGTCACGACGCCGTCCGACGCCAGTCGCAGGCGGAGCCCGTAGACCTCGTCGCGCGGGACGTACACCGACGCCCCGCCGTCGCGGAGGTCGTAGGTCACGCCCTCGCCCTCGAGCTGCTCGACGATCCGGCCGGCGTCCTGGGCCGGCAGGTTGCCGAAGAGCAGGGCGTAGTCGGGCTGGCTCGCCCACCGGCCGACGGCCAGGAGCGCCACCACCACGCCGACCACGACGCCGCCCAGCACCAGGCGGCGCTGGGGCGGGAGCTGTTCGAGGGACTGGCGGACTTGGTCGAGCACGGAGGAGAGGGCAAGGGGGACGTGGGAACAGGCAAGGGGCAGGGGACGGGAGGAGCCTCGTGCCCCTTGCCCCGTCCCTCATGCCCTCCCTAGACCTGCATCCGCATGAGCTCCTGGTAGCCGTCCAGGAGCTTGTTCCGGACCTCGGTCAGGAGCTGGAAGTGGAGCTCGGCCTGGTTCAGCGCGATCATCACCTCGTGGACGTTCTCGGTCTCGCCCGCGAGGAAGGCCTCGACCTGGGCGTCGGCCGCCTTCTGGGTCCCGTCGACGCGGTCGACGGCGCCGGCCAGCGTCTCGTGGAAGGCGGGGCCGGCCGGCCGGGTGGCGCCCTCGGAGGGCGGCCCCAGGACGCGGACGGGCGGGAGGCTCTGGACGCGAGCAGCGACGGCGGCGACGGTCATCGTGGAGGCGGTTGGGGATGGAGGCGTGGCCGGCGAGCGCGCGCGAGGGCCTGCCGGTCGAGGAGCGTGAAGCGGAGCCGTGAGGCCCGGCGGTAGAGCGCGACGCGGAACGGGCGAGCCGCAGCCGCTCGCGGCCACGCCCCCTCATGCCGAGCCGCCTCGCTAGGCGGTGACGTCGATCTGGGTGCCGAGCTGGGCCACCGTGTGGACCTCGCGGCCCGGGCCGTACAGCTTCTGGGCGACCGACGGCCGGGCCGGGAAGGCGTCGGCGATCCGGGCCTCCTCGGCGGCGGTGAGCGAGGCAACCGGGGCGATGGCCACGGCGGGGCGCGTCGGGTGGACGGACGGGGTGCCCACGGAGTGGGCGGTGGAGTTCGTGATCCCTGTCATGGGAGGGGGAAAGGGGCCGGGTGGGTGGGGACTCGTCAGATCTCGAGCGAGCGCTTGATCATCTCCTTGGCGGCCTTCACCGAGGTCAGGTTGGCCTCGTAGATCCGGTTCGCCGAGATCATCCGCGCCATCTCGTCGACGACGTTGACGTCGGGGTAGTGGACGTAGCCGTCGCCGTCGGCGTCGGGGTGGGTCGGGTCGTACTCGAGCCGCTCGCGGTTCTCGCCGACGACCTCGGTCGTGGGGCCGAGCTCGGCCGAGGCCCCGGGGAGCGCGATCTGGACGCCGCGGAGGTGGCGCGGGTCGGACGTCTGGAGCGGGAGCTGGGCCCGCCGCAGGCTGGCCTCGAACCGGCGGAGCGCGCCCGGCGCCTCGTGGAGCGCCCGCTTGGGCTGGTACGGCGCCCCGTCGGCGGTCCGGGTCGTGGTCGCGTTGGCGATGTTCTCGGTCGCGACGCCGAGCGCGACGCGCTGGGCTTCGAGGCCGCGGGCGGCCGTCCGGAACGGGCTGAAGGTGCGGCTGCCGCCGCCTCGGAGGGGAGAGAGCATGGCTAGCCGGCGCGGC
This sequence comes from uncultured Bacteroidota bacterium, assembly GCA_963848075.1. GTDB lineage: Bacteria > Bacteroidota > Rhodothermia > Rhodothermales > Rubricoccaceae > Rubrivirga. The sequence continues at coordinate 114,670 of CAWKCB010000001.1, read as the reverse complement.
CGGTGATGCCCGTCCGGAGGCGGGCGAAGTGCTCGTGGAGCGCGCGCGTCGCCAGCTGGACGCGGGCCTGGGTGTCGGCCATCGCCATCAGCTCGTCTTCGAGCAGCGGCGGCCGGCCCTGCTCGACCATCTCGGCGGCCACGTCGGCGGCCACGTCGGGCCCGCGGCGACGGGCCCGCTGGAGCGTGTCCTCGAAGCGGACGTCGAGCCGTTTGTAGCCGGGCGTGTCGAGGTTCGACACGTTCGAGGCCAGGCCGTCGAGCCGCCAGACGTACGCCTGCATGGCGTTCCGGAGGAGCTGGAGCGGGGGAGTCGTCACGAGGGCGGGGAGCGGTTCGGCCCCTCCCTTTCCAACCCCGTGCCAACCCCGCGGCGGCGTGCCCACCGGGCCGTCAGCCCTCGATAGGGGCACTCTGCGGCGTTCCGCGAGGCCGGTGGACCCCGGAATCTCTTTCCCACCCCCGGAAACAACTGGAAGCGTTGCCCGCTCCAGGCGAGTCCGCTGCCGCCTCCCTCGTCCACCGCACCGTAGGCTCCGCCCCTTTCCCGTGAGGAGAGGAAACGGCGGCGTCGAGGGCGCTCGGTGTGAGACAGGCAAAGCGCCTTCGGCCAGCGCGTCCCCCAATCCGGCCGTCATCCTCGCGAACGACGGGGTTGGGGGAGGGGGCGTTGATCCTGGACGCCTGGGACCACATCCGGCCATTCACACCAACCGTGAGAGGGCCTCGGCTCCGCTCAGAGTGGGTCTCGCCCCCCTCGCGGGGACGATCCGCGGGGGCACGCGCCAGCCTGGGGCGACGGCCCGGGCTTTAGATCAGGTCGTCTGTGCCGATGCTATCTTTTGAGCGTCGATACATCCTACTGCTCCGTATGTCCGCTGCGTCGTCGTCGTCCACCCCCCGGAGTGACCCCCCGCGCGTCCTCTTCGTCGACGACGAGCTCCCGCTCCGCGACGTGGTCTCGCGGCTGCTGTCTCGGCGCGGCGTCGACGTCACGACGGCGGGCGACGCGGTGACGGCCGTCGAGATCCTGCGCGACCGGCCGTTCGACCTGGTCATGACGGACTTCCAGATGCCTGACATGGACGGGTTCGAGCTGCTCGCCCACGTCCGCGAGCACTACCCGGACCTGCCGGCCATCATGATCACGGGCCACGCGAGCGTCCAGCACGCCGTCCAGGCCATGGCCGGCGGCGCCGTCGACTACCTGCCGAAGCCGTTCGCCGTCGACGCCCTGGCGGACCGCGTGCTGAGCCAGATCGAGGCGCGACGGGCGGCGATGAGCGGCGACGGCGACGGGGCCCCGACGCCGGGGGCCGCTCCCCGGGCCGCTCGCCCCGGCCCCGGCGTCCGGTTCGTCGGCGAGCACCCGGCGGTCGTCCGCCTCCGCGCCCTGGCCGACCGCGTCGCGCCGAGCCAGGCGCCCGTGTTCATCCACGGCGAGAGCGGGACGGGCAAGGAGGTCATGGCCCGGTACCTCCACGTCCAGAGCGGCCGGTCCGGCCCGTTCGTCGCCATCAACTGCGCCAACCTGCCGCGCGAGCTGGTCGAGAGCGCGCTGTTCGGCCACAAGAAGGGGGCGTTCACGGGCGCCGTCGGCGACCACAAGGGCGTGTTCGAGGAGGCCGACGGCGGAACGCTGCTACTCGATGAGGTGACCGAGGTCGACCCGGCCGTCCAGGCCAAGCTCTTGCGCGTGCTCCAGGAGGGCGAGGTCCAGGCCGTCGGGGCCCGGCGGCCCAAGTCCGTCGACGTCCGCATCGTGGCGACGACGAACCGGGACGTGGCCGAGGCCATCGCCGAGGGCCGGTTCCGCGACGACCTGTACCACCGGCTGTCGGTGTTCCCGGTGAGCCTGCCCCCGCTCCGCACCAGGGGCGACGACGTCCGGCTGCTGGCCGAGGGGTTTATCGAGAAGTACCGGGCGCTCTACGGGCTCGGCCCGAAGTCGCTCGCGCCGGCCCTCTTGGACCGGTTCCTCGCCGCCGACTGGCCCGGCAACGTCCGCCAGCTCGAGAACATGGTCCACCGCGGCGTCGTGCTCTCGGCCGAGCGCGACGTCATCGAGCCCGGCGACGTCGACCACGCCGACTTGATGGACGCGGCGCCCATCGAGGGCGGCCAGGGGCTCGCGCCTCGTGCCCACGCCGTGACGACGCTCGACGAGATGGAGCGGCGGATGATCCTCCAGGCCCTGGACGACACCGACGGCAACCAGGTCCAGGCCGCCGAGCGGCTGGGCGTCAGCGACCGGACGATCCGGAACAAGCTGAAAAAGTACCGCGAGGAGGGCCACATCGACTGACCCGCCCCCGTGGGGCGGACGCCGCTAGCCTCTCGCGGCGCCCTCGTCGGACGACGGCCGGTCGATGCGCGCGAGGTCCGCGGCGAACGACGTCGCGAGCCGCTCGACGGCCGCCGGCTGGTCGTAGTACCCGGTCCGCACGCGCTCGCGGAGCTCGTGCAGGCGGGCGGGGCCCAGGTCCGACGCGGCCCGCAAGGCGACCCGTGCCGTCTCGACGTCGGCGTCGGAGGGCGCGGACGCGGCGCCGGCCTGGGCGCGGGCGGCGGCCGAGATCTCGACGCGGTCCTGGCCGGTGGGCGCGGCCTCGGCGGTGCCGGGGCGGTCGCCCTGGCGCGCGTCGGCGGCCTTCTGGCGGACGGGGTCGACGGCGGGGACGGTCGAGCGGGTGTCGGGGGGGAGCGGGGAGATCATGGCAAGGGGAGGGGTGCCTGTAGCGCACTCATCGAAGGACGACGGGCGAGCTTAAGCCCCCGCGTGAGAAGAAGTTCTCGGGGCCGTGTCGACCACGGACGCCCGCGCGGCGGCGTACCCGTGCCCCGCTGCTGCGGCTCGTCCGACGGCGGCGAGGGCCTCCGTGAGCGCGTGGGCCTGGTCGGCGAGGGCCTGGCGGAACTGGGCCTCCTGGTTGCGGAGCCGGTCGGCCAGCGCGGTCGGCGGGTGCGGGAGACCGGCGCCCTGGGCCCGGCCCAAGAGCCGGCGCTGGTGGTCGAGGGCGACGGCCACCCGGTCGAGGTCGCCGTCCGACAGAGCCGCCACCATGCGGTCGCCGGCGTCCAGGAGATCGGTGTAGAGGGAGGTCTCCACTAGAAGTAGAACATCGACGAGAGGGACGCGAACTGGTTCTGGGCCTGGGTGGTGATCTGCTGGAGCTGGGCGAACTGGGCGCGGAGCGTCTCCTCCCGCGTCACCAGGCGGACCTTCCACCGGTCGATCTGGCTGTCCAGCCGCCGGACCCGGTCGTCGCTCCCGCGCTTGCGCTGCTCGATCGTGCCCTGGGGCCCCAAGAGCCCCTCGATCCGGCTCGAGAGTCGGTCTGCGATACCGCCCTGAGCGCCGAACAGCGCGCCGACAGCGCCGGGCGAGGCCTCGAGCGCCTGGTCGAGCGCCGCCGAGTCCTTGATCGAGATCGTCCCGTCGCGCGCCGTCTCGATGCCGAGGTCGGCCAGGCGACTGAAGACGCCGCCGGGGACGCCGCGCGAGAGGTCATTGCGGAGCCCCGAGCGGAGCCCGCTGATCGCGGCGTCCCCGGCGAACGAGCCCCGGGCGCCCGTGTCGCCATCCACCCTCGACTTGGTGTTGAGGAACGAGACCAGGCCGTTGTAGGCCTTGACGAAGTCCTCGACCTCGGTCCGCATCCCCTTCACGTCGGCGCCGATGGTGAGCGCGCTGGGCGCGCCGGAGACCGACGAGAGCGTGAGCGTGACCCCGTCGAGCGCGTCGGCGACGGTGTTGGAGTCGCGGTAGAGCGCGAGGCCGTCGAGCGTCAGCGCCGCGCTGAGCGCCGAGTCCTCGGTGCTCGTGCCGACGGCGTAGACCGCGCCGCCGCCCGTCCCCGAGCGGACCTCCGTCCGGTCGACTTCGAGCGCGGCCAGGATCCCGTCGGGGTCCGAGAAGGTGAGGCGGTTGCCGAAACCGGTGCCCTCGCTCCGGAGCGAGAGCCGCGACGTCCCGCTCGTCTCGTGGACGACCGACGCCGCGGCGCCCGTCCCCTCGGCGATCCGGCCGTCGGTCTCGGCCGCCGCCAGCGCGTCGTTGACGGCGCGCGCGATGCCCGTCAGGATGTCGGCGTCGGTGGCCCCCTCCGGCGGCGAGTAGCTCACCGCCAGGTCCACGGGGGTCCCCGAGGGCTGGGCGAGGCGGATCGAGAACGACCGCGTGCCGATCGTGTCCGGCGTCGGCGGGGGGATGCCGAGCGGGCCGCCCGAGCTGCCGGGGTCGACGAACAGCTGCGCGAGCGAGGTGCCGCCGTCGGCGACCCGCTTCGACAGCCGGGCGTCGGCCCGAGCGAGCTGGGTCACCTGGACCTCGTGCTGGCCCGCCGCCGCGCTGTCGGACGCCGTCGCGCGGAAGCCGGCGCCGTCGGCGACCGTGGCCGCCTTGCCCGAGAACGGCGACCGGAGCGGGTCGGCCATCTTGTCGAGCCGCGTGTTGAGGGCCGACGCCTTGCTCGAGAAGTCGCTCAGGACCCCCTTGTAGACGCCCTGCTCGGTCTTCTCGGCGACCAGCTTCAGCCGCGGCTGCGACTCGACGGCGATGACCTGGCTGATGAGCTGCTCGTAGGCCGAGCCCGAGTTGTAGATCTTCGAGAGGTTCGTCATGGCGGCGGGGGAGGGGCTAGTGGAGCGTCACGGCAATTCTGACAGGGCCAGGTCAGCGATGCGTGACGCGTGATCCTTCCCGACGAGAGTCACGCATCACGGATCACGCACCGAAGGCGCTCGGGACCAACCCGTCGAGCGCTCTGTGACAGAGCGCCGGGGTCAGGCGGCGGCGACGACCGGCTCGAGCGTCGCCTCGCGCCATGCCTCGCGCAGGCCCGACAGGATCTCGGCGACGATCCCGAGGTTGCCCTCGGTGGCCGCGCGGATCGAGAAGTCGTAGAGCCCGCGCAGGTTCTCGGCCAGCTCGCCGCCGCGGTCCAGGTCGAGCGCGGCCGTCAGCTCGACGAGCGCCCGGCGCGCCCGGGCCCCGTCGCCGGCTTGGGCCGCGCTCACGCCGATGCTGTAGAGCTTGTCGATGAGCATGGCCGGGGTGGCCGTCCGCACGGCCTGCTGCTGGTAGAGACGGAGGGGGCTGGGGACGGACATCGGGGCGATGGCAAAGGGTGTTCCAGAGGAGAGAGGCGGGGCACGGGGCCCTCGCACCCGTTATCGATGGCCCGCCGGCCGACTTTACCGGCCGGCGGAAAAAGAGTCGGCCCCGAACGCGACCGGCCCGCCGACGCGCGAGGCGCCGGCGGGCCGGGATGGCGGGCGAGGGTCGGGGGCCGCCGGCGCCCCCGCCGTCCGGTCCGCTCGGGTCCAGGCCCGGTCCTAGAAGAACGAGAGGACGGACTGGGGGGCCGCGTTGGACTGGGCGAACATGGCCGACCCGGTCTGCTGGAGGATCTGGAGCTTGACGACCTCCATCTGCTCCTTGGCGAAGTCGGCGTCGGCGATCCGGCTGTTGGCGGCCTGGTAGTTGTTCATCGACGTCTCGAGGTTCTGGGCCTTGAAGTCGAGCCGGTTCTGGGCGTCGCCGATCCGCCCGGCGGCCTTGTTGACCTTGGCGATGGCCCCGTCGATCTGGCCGAGCGCGGCCGTGGCCCCCTCGGCGTCGCTCACGTCGAGCGTCAGCTCCGCCGACGCGTCGCCGGCGATGGTGAAGGTCCCAGCAGTGAGGGCGCCCGCCGTGAACGAGAACTCGCCGGCCGTCACGCTGTCGCCGCTGGCGGCGTCGGTGATCGTCTGCGCGTTGCCGTCGGAGTCGGTGTAGTCGATGTCGAACAGGCCGGCCCCGCTGCCTGCGCTGACGGTGAAGGTCCGCGCGGCGATGTCGGTGTCGCCGGAGAAGGCGGCGGTGCCGGCCTCCACGTTCGCGATCGTGCCTCCGACGGTGGCGCTCTTGGCGAGCGTGCTGGTCGAGAGCGCGTCGAGCTCGATCCCGAACGTCTGGCCGGCCGCGGCGCCGACCTGGAACGAGAGGGCCGTCCCGGTCCCGCCGCCGCCGAGCGCGTCGGTCCCCGAGAACAGCTTCTTCCCGTTGAACTCGGACCCGCCGAGGATGTCGTCGATCTCGGACGAGAGCGCGTCGAGCTGGCTCTGGATCGCCGACCGCTCCTCGGCCCCGAGCGAGTCGTTGCCGGCCTGGATCGCCTTCTCCTTCATCGTCTGCAGGATGTCCATCGTCGACCCGAGCGCCCCCTCGCCGACGGTGAGCATGGACTTGGCGTCGCCGATGTTCGAGAGGGCCTGGGCCTGGCCCCGCGTCGTGGCGGTGAGCTTGTTCGAGATCGTGAACCCGGCCGAGTCGTCGGCGGCCGAGTTGATCTTGGACCCGGTGGCGAGCCGGAGCTGGCGCATCCCGATCTCGTTCGACGTCTTGTTCAGCGACGAGAGCGAGAGGGCGGCCTGGGTGTTGGTGTTGATGCGGAACGACATGGGGGAGGACCCGGGGGGTGGTTGGGGGAGTGGGCCGGGTCGTCCGGCCGCTGGGAGGCTTATCGAGGGCCCCCGGAGCGGCTTTACCGACGGGGCCGCCCGGCGTCCCCTTTTTCGTTCGTTGCCGGGGCGTGGAACCCGCGCGTTCCCCCGTGCGGTGCAGAACGGACTGGGGCCCCAACCGGCCCGGTGCCGCGGCCCACGCGATAGCCCGCCGTGAGGAGGCATTCAGATTTCTCGTCGCGATGCCCGAGCGCTGACCCGGCCACGCCCCCCCGCCTGCGTGCCTTCGCGGAGCCGGTGCTTGAGCTCAGCTGAAGGGCCCAGCGGACGTTCGGACGGTCCCACGGATCTCGCGCAGTCCCTAGTGGAGCGTCACAGCAATTCTGACGGGTCCAGGTCACCGATGCGTGATCCGTGATGCGTGATCCCTTCCCAACGAGAGTCACGGATCACGCATCGAAGGCGCTTGGGGCCGACCCGACAACCTCTCTGCGGCGGAGCACTAGAACGAGTTCCCGCAAGCGGAATGCGACACGTCCTGAGCTCGCCGAGACGCGGCAACCCGAGAGCTGGCTGGCGCCGTCCCCCTGGCGCTTCCCACAAGTGGGATGCCCGCGCCAGCGAGCGGAGGGCGTTTCGGCTCGCGTTCGAGCAACTCCTCTGTCGCTGACGCGACAAGCCTACGAAGGCATAGGGGATGGGAGGGACTCTCAAACCGCTCCCCCCGCCGTCATTCCCGCGAACGGCTCGCCGGCCTCGGACAGCGACAGGCCGGGCCTTTGGTCGGACGTCGCCGGACTCTGGGTCTCCGCCTGCGCAGGACCGCGAAGCGAGCCTGCCCCGCGGAGGCGGGCTGCGTCAGCTGCCGACGGCGGGAATGCTCGGAGGCCACGACCTTCCCCTCCGACAGACAGGGGAGCAGTCTTCTCGACGGCACAGCCTCTGTCCGTGTCGGGGTGCTCCCATTTGAGAGAACGTCCACGGAGACGACGTCTCCGGCCGTCCTCAAACGAAACCGGCCCGCCGACGCGCGAGGCGCCGGCGGGCCGGGGTGGCGGGCGAGGGTCGGGGGCCGCCGGCGCCCCCGCCGTCCTGACCTGTCTCCGTCTCCAGGCGAGGCCTAGAAGAACGAGAGGACGGACTGGGGGGCCGCGTTGGACTGGGCGAACATGGCCGACCCGGTCTGCTGGAGGATCTGGAGCTTGACGACCTCCATCTGCTCCTTGGCGAAGTCGGCGTCGGCGATCCGGCTGTTGGCGGCCTGGTAGTTGTTCATCGACGTCTCGAGGTTCTGGGCCTTGAAGTCGAGCCGGTTCTGGGCGTCGCCGATCCGCCCGGCGGCCTTGTTGACCTTGGCGATGGCCCCGTCGATCTGGCCGAGCGCGGCCGTGGCCCCCTCGGCGTCGCTCACGTCGAGGTCGAGTGCCGCCGACGCGTCGGCGGCGACCGTGAAGGTGCTGCCGTTGGCGAACGTGGTCGTGTCGTCGAGCGTGACCGAGATGCCGTCGGCCGTCGTGTACGAGGCGCCGTTGAAGTCGGCGGCCGTCAGCTCACCAGTCAGGTCGACCGCGCCGCTCCCATCGTTGTACGTGAGCTTGAGGCCCGAGCCTTCCGTCGCGAAGGCGAACACGCCGCTGGCGACGTCCGCGTCGCCCGTGAAGGAGGACGCCGCAACCGCGCCGGCGTCCGTGCCCGTGACAGTGGCGCTCTTGGACAGGGTGCTGGTCGAGAGCGCGTCGAGCTCGATCCCGAACGTCTGGCCGGCCGCGGCGCCGACCTGGAACGAGAGGGCCGTCCCGGTCCCGCCGCCGCCGAGCGCGTCGGTCCCCGAGAACAGCTTCTTCCCGTTGAACTCGGACCCGCCGAGGATGTCGTCGATCTCGGACGAGAGCGCGTCGAGCTGGCTCTGGATCGCCGACCGCTCCTCGGCCCCGAGCGAGTCGTTGCCGGCCTGGATCGCCTTCTCCTTCATCGTCTGCAGGATGTCCATCGTCGACCCGAGCGCCCCCTCGCCGACGGTGAGCATGGACTTGGCGTCGCCGATGTTCGAGAGGGCCTGGGCCTGGCCCCGCGTCGTGGCGGTGAGCTTGTTCGAGATCGTGAACCCGGCCGAGTCGTCGGCGGCCGAGTTGATCTTGGACCCGGTGGCGAGCCGGAGCTGGCGCATCCCGATCTCGTTCGACGTCTTGTTCAGCGACGAGAGCGAGAGGGCGGCCTGGGTGTTGGTGTTGATGCGGAACGACATGGGGGAGGACCCGGGGGGTGGTTGGGGGAGTGGGCCGGGTCGTCCGGCCGCTGGGAGGCTTATCGAGGGCCCCCGGAGCGGCTTTACCGGCGCGGGCCCCCGACGTCCCGTTTCCGGTTCGCGTCCGGGCGAGGGAATGCTCGCGTTCCCCAGGAGCCCTCGAAACCGATCGGCCCTCCCCTGGCCCGGTCGCGCGGGGCGCTCGGTGGCGCGGCCCCTCAAACGGCCGGCGGCCCCCCCGTACGAGGAGGGCCGCCGGTGGCCGGGCGTCGGGCCCGCTTGGCGCGCTGTGCCTCGTCCGTCTACGAGAGGTAGTTGAGGAGCGACGTCTGGACGGTCGCGGCCGTCGCCCGGAGCGCGGCTTCGAGCCCGGTCTGGCGCCGCTGCATCTCGCCGAGCACCTCGGCCAGGTCGATCTCCTCGATGGACGCCCGACGCTCGCCGGCCAGCAGGTCCTGCGTCTCGACGGCGTCGCGGGCGTTCTGGAGCGTCCGGGCGGTGTTGCCGGTCTGGCCCCCGAGCCGGATGTAGTGGTCGGTCCCGGTCTGGGTCCCCACGAGCGCGGCCTCGATGGCGGCGGGGTCCTCGGAGCGGATGGCGTCGGCGAGGGCCTGGAGGCGGTCCGGGGCCGAGACGCCGTCGACCATCAGGGCGCCGGTGGTGTTGAGCGCGAGCACGGTGCCGGGGGCCACCTCGCGGCGGCGCTGGCCGCTAAAGTCGCCGGGGGCGATGGCGCCGGTCGCGTCGAGCGGCGCCGTGTCGGTCTGGGTGCCCGCGAACAGGTACTCCCCGTTGCTCTGCCCGTTGAGCCGCGTGACGACTTCGGCGCGGAGCGACTCGACCTGGTCGGCCAGCTCGTCCGGCGAGAAGACGCCGTTGGCCGCGCGGAGCCCGGCCGTGTGCGCCTCCGAGAACAGGTCGGCGACGGCGTCGATCTCAGACTGGCTCCGGTCGACCCAGAGCTGGGCCGCGTCCAGGCTCCGGCCGTACTGGGCGAGCCGGCCCTGCAACGCGCCCAGGCCCTTGGCCTGGGAGAACCCGCTGGGGTCGTCGGACGGCCGCTGGATGCGGAGCCCCGTCGCGAGCTGGCTCGACAGCGTGTCGACGGCGGCGCGGGCCGCGGGGAGCGCGCCGGACGCCCGGCTCTGGGCGACCGCGCGGGTGAGGACGGACTGGATGGGCCGGGTCATGGGTCGTGGGGACGTGAGTGGTGGTTCTGGCGGGTCCCAGGTTGGAGGTGCGCGATTCGTGATGCGTGGTCTCTCCGAGGGGAGCCACGCATCACGATTCCGAGCCGCCTGGGACCCCGTCGTCAAGCGTGTCGTGACGCCGCGCTAGATCCTGAGCAGCGTGTCGAAGAGCGACGTGGCCGTCTCCAAGACGCGGGCCGAGGCGGCGTAGGTCTGCTGGTAGCGGATAAGGTTCGTCATCTCCTCGTCGAGCGAGACCCGGGAGACGCCGTCGCGCAAGGCCTCCGCGTGGGCGGCCACGGCCGCGTTCGCGCCGGCCGCCGCGGACGCCGTCCGGGCACCGGAGCCGAGGCCCGACAGGAGGCGGGTGGCCGCGCTGGACGTGCCCTCGCTGAGGCCGGAGATCGCCGTGGCGACGCTGCCGTCGCCCGGGCCGCTCGTGCCGGCGGCGACGCCCTCGGCAGTCAGGCCGGAGGCGAGCGCGATGGTGCCGGCCGTGACGCCGGCCGGGTCGAAGAACGGCTGGCCCGTCGACCCGTCGAGGCCGGTCCCGCCGGCGTGGGCGGCGTTGACGGACGCGACGAGGTCGGCGGCCAGCGTGTCGAGCGCGGCGCGGGCGTCGGGGAGGGCCGTGCCGAGCAGCGAGAGCTGGGCCCCGAGCGCGCCGCCGTCGAGCCCGCCCAAGCGGAGCGCCCGGTCGGAGCCCTGGGCGCGGATCGTCGGCGCGGAGACGGCGGGGGGGAGGGCGAGCCGGAGCGGCAGCGCCTTGTCGTCCTGGACGGCCGCCATGCCGTCGAGCGTGACGGTGACCGTCCCGTCGGGCTGGCCCTGGAGCGCGAACGGGGCCAGGCCCGCGAGCTCGTCGAGCACCACGTCGCGACGGTCGAGCGCGTCGAGGTCCTGGGACCCCTGCGCCCGCGCCGTGCGGACGGCCACGTTGAGGTCGGCGACCTCGGCCAACAGCGCGTTCGTCCGGTCGACGGTCGAGCTCAGGTCGGCCTGGACGGAGCTGCCGTAGCTCTGGAGCCGCCCGGCCGCGCTCTGCAGCGTCTGGGCCAGCTGGCCCGCCTTCGCCAAGAGCGTGTCGCGGACGCTGAGGTTGGCCGGCGCGTCGGCCACGTCGCCCCAGGCGTCGAAGAAGCTGCCGAGCGCGCCCAGGAAGGCGTCGCCGCCGTCGGCCGCGAGCTGGCTCTCCAGGCCCGACAGCAGCAGCGCGCCCTCGTTGGCGCCGCCGCTGCCGGCCCGCCCGCGTCGCACGGCCCCGTCCAGGATCCCGTTGCGGACCCGGTCGAAGCTGCCGACCTGGACGCCGTCGCCGGGGCTCGGGCCCGACCGGATAAAGACCCCGCCGCGCGCCGCCGCCGTGGCCTGCAGGCCGACCGTCCGCCGGGTGTACCCGGGCGTCTCGGCGTTGGCGATGTTGAGGCCGGTGGCGTTGATCGCCGCCTGGCTGGCGAGGAGCGACTGCCGGGCGGTCGAGAAGAGGCGGGTCAGGCTCATGGGGAGGGGGTGCTAGCCGGTCTGGTGGGTGCGGCCCATCGACCCCGACGCGCCGACGGCGCCCCGGGCGGTGTAGACGTGGGCGGCGGCCGGGGCCGCGGCCTGCTGCCACGCCCCCATCAGGTCGCGGCCCAAGGCGGCGGCGTGGTGGAGCGCGAGCTCGAGCGCGTCGCACGCGTGCCGGGCCTCCAGCGCCGAGGCCTCGAGCGCGGCCCGGTCCTCGGGCGCGACGGGCGGCGCGTCGGGCGCGGCCACCCGGCGCTCGCGGTCGGCCCGGCGGCGGTCGAGCGCGGCCACGGCGTCGAGCGTCTCGGCGGCCGCGGCCTCGAACGCGTCGGGCGTCCCCTCGCGCAGGGCGAGGAGCTGGGCGCGGGCGGCGTCGGCGAGGGCGGAGAGCGCCTGGCGCTCAGGGGCGAACACGTCGGTCATGGAGGGGAGGGGCTCAGGTAGGATCGATGGAATCGGCGGGACCTTGAGCGGGCCCGGTCGATGGGGGGGGAGCGGGCGCGTCGAGCGGCGTCGGCTCGCCGGCTGGCGGGAGACGGCCGGCGCGGTCCCACTGCTGCATCAGCAGGTCGGCGATGCCGAACGTGCCGCTGTCGACCAGGTGGTCGGCGAGCGTGTCGGTCAGCGTGTCGCGCTGGAGGTCGGCCTGGCCCGAGAGCAGCCCGCCCTCCTCGCCCTGGAACAGGTCCTTCGTCATCACCTCGACGAACTGGCGGACCAGGACGGCCTCGAACTGGCGGGCCGCCTCGGCGGGGTCCTCGGCCGGGCGAGCGGCGCCGGCGGGCGGCCGGGCGGACGACGTGGGGGGGAGGGGGGACATGGCGGGAGCGTTGGAAGTCGTTGGCGGCATCGGGACCGGATGCGTGATTCGTGACGTCTCGTAGGAAGAATCACGCATCACGAATCACGCATCCGTTCTGGTGGAGTCTGCTGGGGGACGCACGACGCGCCGTCACAGCACGACCAGCTCGCCCTGGAGCGCGCCGGCCCGGTCGATGGCCTGGAACACGGCGATCACGTCGCGCGCGGCCAGGCCGAGCTCGTTGAGCGCCGCCGCTAGCTCGGCGATGGTCGTGTTGGGCTGGAGGACGACCGACCGCGCCGGCGCCTGGTCGATCGCGGCGCTGCCGACCGGCACGGCGACCGTCCGGCCATTAGCGAACGGCTGCGGCTGCGCGATGGCCGGGTCGACGGCCGTCGAGATCGTCAGCGAGCCGTAGGTGATCATGACCTCGGCGATCGAGACCGCGCCGCCGGCCACGACCGTCCCCGTCCGCTCGTTGACCACCACGCGCGCCGGCACGTCGACGTCGACGCGCAGCCCTTCGAGCGCGGCCATCAGCCCGGCCGGGCCGCCGGCGCCGGCGGGGACCTCGACCTGGACCAGCCCCGCGTGGACCGCCGTCGCCGAGCCCGGGAACGCCCCGTTGACGATGTCGGCCACGGCGGCGGCGTTCGAGAAGTCGGGCTCGCGGAGGACCAGGCCCAGCGTCCCCGTCGGCAGCGACGTCGCCGGGGCCAGCGTCACGAGCCCGCCGCCGGGCACGCGGCCCGTGTTCGTCGGGCCGGTCCGCTGGGAGGTGCCGGCGGCGCTGGCCAGGACCGTCCCGGTGAGGACCGGCCCCTGGGCCATCGCGTGGACCGCCCCGCCGGCCGCCATGTCTTGGAGCGGCGTCTGGAGGAGCACGCCGCCGGCGAGGGACCGGGCGTCGCCGAGCGACGAGACGGTCACGTCGAGCGCCGAGCCGGGCCCGGCGAACGGGTCCAGCGTCGCCGTCACCATGACGGCCGCCGCGTTGCGCGAGCCGAGGAACTGGGGGTCGACGGCGATCCCGAACCGCTGCAGCATGTTGGCGATGCCCTGGACGGTGTAGGGCGAGCCGGACCGGCCGCGGGCGCGGTCGCCCGTCCGGTCGAGCCCGACGACCAGCCCGTAGCCCAGCAGCTGGACCGGCGCAGCGCCGGCCGGGACCACCAGGTCTTTGAGCCGAGCGCTCGCCGCCGGCTGGGCGAGCGCGGGCCCGGCGAGGACCGCCAGGAGGGCGAGGGCGAGGAGGCGGCGCATCGGCTAGGGAGTCAAGGTGTCGCCGTTGCCCACGTCGCCGCCGGTCGACGAGGTGAGCAGGACGGCGCCGACCAAGACGGCGACCGTCCCGACGAGGGTCAAGAACCGGCCGCGCAGGAATTTGGGGCCGCCGCCGTCCTGGCGGTAGACCACGTCGGCCCCGGCGATCTGGTAGGACAGGACCGTGTTGGCCGTCGTCACGTCGGCCGGGCGGACGAGGCCGCGGACGGTCATGAGGTGGACGTCGCCGTCGACGTTGAGCCGGCGCTCGCCCTCGATGGACAGGTTGCCGGCCGGGTCGACCTCGACCACGCGGGCCGTGATGGTGCCCGCCAACAGGTCGCTCTGGACCGTCCGGCTGTCGGCGTCGCGGCGCCCGCCGGCCGTCGCGTCGAGCCCGAAGAAGCCGCCCAGCGACGACGACCCGGCGCCGCCCACCTGGGCGCTCGACTCGGACGAGCTCCCGGACGCCCGCCGCGCCGACGTCCGCTCGGCCAGGACGACCGTCAGCAGGTCGCCGGCCTGGTAGGCCCGGAGGTCGGAGTACAGGGAGACCGGCCGGCGCGGCGCGGGCTCGGCGGTCGCCTCGGGCATGGGCGCTTGCGCGAGGGCCGGCGCGGCGACGAGGAGCAGGAGGAGCGTGCGGAGCATGGCGGCTACAAGCTGGCGAGAGGGTCCAGAAGGAGTCCCCCTCCTGGACAGGGGGGGACAGGGGGGGTGGGCTTGGGGGCACGGCGCTCGATTCGGTCGGCCCCCTCGATCTCCCCCTGTCCAGAGGGAGGACTTTGGATGCGCATTGCGATCGTTGGTGCGTGGCCTCACAAGGTGGCGGTCCAGTCGCCCCAGCCGGGGGCGGTCAGGCGGACGCGGTAGCTGGCGCGGGTGTCGGAGCAGGTCGCGCGGACGGTCTCGCCGACGGCCCCGCGCTCGCGCGCCTGGCAGTCCAGGACGACCGAGACGACGCCCCGGGCGTACCGCATGCGGACGGGGTCGCCCGCCTCGACCGCGGCCGGGGTCTCGACCACGCGGGCCGTCACCACGGTGCCCGCACGCAGCGTGCGGGTGGTCGTCCAGTCGGACGACCGGACGTCGTGGGTGGAGAGGGGCGCCCGCAAGCGGGCCACGTCGGCGCGGTCCCAGCGGATGGCGTCGGCCACGGACTCGCCACGGGCGACGTCGCGCGTGAGCACGGCGACCGTGTCGAACACGGCGACCTCTAGAAAGGCCCAGCCGGCCGGCGTCCACGCGCCATCGGAGAAGGCCTCGACCTCGGCCGAGACGCGGGGCGGGTCGGTCTCCCGGAAGCGGACGCGGAGCGGGGGCCGTGCGGCCTCAGCGCCACCGCTGAGGCGGACGACCCGGACTTCGGAGTCTGCCCACACGGCGTCGGCGGCGGCCTGGGCGGCCGCGGCCACATCGCCCTCCGTCGCCGAGACGGCGGGCGCGAGCAGCGCGAGCAGGAGGCCGAGGCGCGTCATCGCTTGACGCCGTTGGCGATCTGGAGCATCTCCTCGCCGGCCTGAACCATCTTCGAGTTGAGCTCGTAGGCCCGCTGGCTCGCGATGAGGTCGACCATCTCCTGGACCACGTCCACGTTGGACGCCTCCAAAAATCCCTGGTGGACCGTCCCGACGCCGTCCTCGCCCGGAGGCGCGACGATGGGCGTGCCGCTCCCCTCGGTCTGGGAGAACAGGTTGCCGCCGAGCGACCGCAGGCCGGCCGGGTTCTGGAACCGCGCCAGCTCGATCTGGCCGAGCTCGGCCGGCTCCGTCTCGCCGGGCAGCCGCGCGCGGACGGTCCCGTCGGCCTGGACCTGGACCTCGAGCGCGTCGGCCGGGACCTCGATGCCGGGGTCGACGGCGAACCCGCTCTGGGTCACCAAGAGGCCCTCGGCCGTCAGCGTGAAGGCGCCGTCGCGGGTGTAGGCCCGGGACCCGTCGGGCATCTGGACGGCGAAGAAGCCGGCCCCGTTGATGGCCAAGTCGAGCGCGTTGCCGGTCTCGCTCAGCCCGCCCTGGGTGAACGTCCCGACCGTCGCGACGGCGATGGCGCCGTGGCCGAGCTGGAGGTCGGCCGGGGGCGCGGCCCCGTCCTCCCCGCCCGCCGCGCGGACGCGCTGGTACAGCAAGTCCTGGAAGGCCACGCGCGAGCGCTTGAACCCGGTCGTGTTGGCGTTGGCGAGGTTGTTCGCCGTGTTGTCGACGCTGAGCTGTTGGGCGCTCATGCCGAGGGCGGCGGTGCGGAGGGCGCGGAGCATATCGGGGAGGGATGCGGGAGGGAGGGAGGGGGAGGGATGGGGGAGGAGGGAGGCGGGCACAGCCCGTGCCTCCGCCCCTTATCCCTCCATCCCTCTCCGTCAGAACGTGCCGAGGTCGCGGGTGACGGCCGCCAGCACGTCGTCGGTCGTGCGGAGCGCCTTCTGCTGGGACTCGAACAGGCGGACGTGGGCCATCAGGTCGACCATCTCGCCGACGGCGTCGACGTTGGAGGCCTCGAGGAAGCCCTGGCGGACGCGGGCGCCCGACGGGCGGGTCTCGACGCCGGCCGCGTCGAACGTGGCCGCGTCGAGCCGCGCGAGGGCGCCGGGGTCGTCGACCTCGACCGTCTGGACGCGGCCGACGGCGACGCCGCCGACCGACACCTCGCCGGCCGTGGTGACGACGATCTCGCCGCCGGACGGCGGCACCGTGAGCGGCGTCCCGTCGTCGCGCAAGAGGGTGTGGCCCTGGGGCGAGCGGACCGTCCCGTCCTCGGCCAGCAGGAACTCGCCGGCGCGCGTCAGGCGGGGCCGGCCGTCGGCGCCCTGGACGGCGAAGAAGCCGTCGCCGTCGAGCGCGAGGTCGAGCGCGTTGCCGGTTTGCAAGAGGGCGCCCGGCGCGCGGTCGGCCACCTGGCCCGCCTCGCGCGTGCTCTGGGGCGCGCCCTCGGCGTCGATCCGTTCGCGGAGGGCGGTGGCGAACGCCTGGTCCCGCCGGTACCCGACGGTGTTGGCGTTGGCGAGGTTGTTGGCGACGCGGTCCTGGCGCTGGGCCAGTTCGGCCATCGAGGCGGCGGCGTTGCGGAGACGGAGGAGCATAGAGAGGGGGAGGCCCGGGGACCGCCCCTCTGCAAGCGCTCTGCCGACGTCGCGGCCGCCGAATCCAGCCCGTACGGGCGCCTCGTCCCGGAACGGCCTGCCAGCGTGGGGAACGGGTTTCCGGTCCGCCCCGGTGGGCTCGGGCCACGGCCCGCGCCGCGCGGTGGGGCCGGTCTCACTCTGGGGCAACCGTCCCTCTCCTTTAACGAGCGGGCAACTGTCCCCGGCGGATGGCACGCCCCCATGACATCCCGGCCCCACAAAGGCCGTCCGGGGGAGGTGGCAGCGCTGGTTGCTACCGTGCCGAGCGTCCCGGTTCCCCTCTCCCCCCGCCCGTCATGCCGAGTCCGTCCAAGTCCCCCGCTTACGTCGAGGCAATGATCCGCGAGGCCGTCGTCCACGTCGAGGCCTGCATCCGAACGCCGCTGGCGGACCTCGGCTACGCCGGCCCCGAGTCGGGCCTGACGCTGACCGACGGCCAGCACGACTTCCTCGCCGGCTACGTCTGGGGCGGCCTCCAGCGGCTCCTCGAGATGGGCGAGCTGACGTCGGAGGGCGACGTCGAGCGGGCGGCGAACCGGCTCTACGCTCGGCTGATCGGCCCGTTCGACCGGGACCTGCGGCCGTGGCACACCTGGGTCGTCCGCGAGGGGCTCCAGCACATGCAGCGGCCCCACACGCTGCTCGGCTACTGCGCCGGGCGCGGCGACGTGATGGAGCGGATGCGGGCCCAGGAGTTCCGCACGGCGCTCGGCCCGGCCCTCGCCAACCTCACCGGGGCCGACCTCGGCCCGGAGGACACCGACGCCCAGATCGGCCGGTAGACCGGCGAGCTCGCGCCAGCGCGCGGACACGACAAGCGGACGCGACGAGTCATGTCTCTACGGGAGACCGTCGGGCGAGCTCGGACGCCGCGATCTCTCGGAGCCCGTACGAGTCCATCCCCCCCTTCCCTCGCGTCCAGACGAGGGAGAGGGGACGCGAGTCGCAGGGGCCACGTCCCTCCGCACCTGACCGTCGGAATCGGGCGGGCGCGGAACGCAGCGCGGCCGTCGGGGCTACGCGCCCGACGCCTGGCGGACCGACCCCGGGCGCTCCACCCCGCGCCCGTGCTCGCTGCCGCCCTCCGCCGCCCCGGCACCGTCTTGCTCGACGGCCCGCGCCCCGACGCCGACACCGGCCGCCGGGGTGCGCGGCTGTACACGGCCCCGCTCCGCACGCTGGCGGCCTGGACCGCCGCCGAGGTCGGCCCGCTGCTCGACGCGGTCGACCGGGCGCTGGCGGAGGGCCACCACGTGGCCGGGCTGATGAGCTACGAGGCCGGGTACGCGCTCGAGCCCGCGCGCTTCGCCGGCGCCGTGCCGGACGGCCCGGTCCCGCTCGCGTGGTTCGGCGTCTTCGACGCCCCGGCCGAGCTGGCGCCGGAGGCGGTCGACGCCGCTCTCGCCCGTGCCGGACCCGCCCCCATCGGCACGCCCGCGTTCGCCCTCACGCCGGAGGCGTACCGGGCGCGCGTGGCGGCCGTCCGCGCCCACATCCGTGCGGGCGACGTCTACCAGGTCAACCTGACGGCGCCGCTCCGGTTTTCGACCGACGCCGACCCGGTGGCGCTGTTCGCGGCGCTGCGTCGGCGCCAGCGCGTGGCCTACGGCGCCTTCGTTCGGCTCGACGGCGCCGCCGTCGCGTCGGTCTCGCCCGAGCTGTTCTTCCGGATCGACCCCGACGGCGACGGGCGAACGATCACGGCCCGGCCGATGAAGGGGACCGCCCGCCGCGGCGCCTCGCCCGACGCCGACGACGCGCTCACCGACGCGCTCCGCGCGAGCCCCAAGGACCGCGCCGAGAACCTGATGATCGTCGACCTGCTGCGCAACGACCTGGCGCGCGTCGCGGCGACCGGGAGCGTCCGCGTGCCGACGCTGTTCGACGCCGAGCGCTACGAGACCGTCACCCAGATGACGTCGACGGTGGCCGGCGACCTCCGCCCGGACGTCGCGCTGGGCGACGTGCTCCGGGCGCTCTTCCCGTGCGGCTCGATCACGGGCGCGCCCAAGCTCCGCGCGATGGGCGTCATCCGCGACCTCGAGGTCGGCCCGCGCGGCGTGTACTGCGGGGCCATCGGCGCGGCGTCGCCCGACGGGACGGCCGCGTTCAGCGTCGCCATCCGCACGGCCGTCCTAACCGACGGCGCGGGCCGCTACGACGTCGGCAGCGGGATCGTGTGGGACAGCGACGCCGACGCCGAGTACGCCGAGTGCCTGCTGAAGGCGCGCGTGCTGACCGACCTCGGGTCGGATCTGGGAGAGGCTTCGTCGCCGTGAGCGCGCCGCAACTGTTGGAGACGATGCGGGCCGAGGTCCAGACCGTCGCCCTGCTGGACCGCCACCTCGCGCGGCTGGCGTCGAGCGCCGCCGCGCTCGGCTACGCCCTCGACGCCGGGTCCGTGCGCGAGCTCGTCGAGTCGGAGGCGCGGGGTGCGGACGGCGCCCGGGGCGTCCGCCTGACCGTGGGCCGAGCCGGCGACGCCGAGGTCTCGTCGTGGCCACTCGACGCCGACCCGTTCCGGGCGGCCTGGGTCGACCCCGAGCCGTTCCTCGACGCCGGGACCTGGCGCTGCGTCCACAAGACGACGGCGCGCGCAGCGTACCGCGAGCGGTTCGACCGCGCCCGCACGCGCGGCGCCGACGAGGCGGTCCTGGTCAACGCTCGGGGCGAGGTCACGGAGGGCACCCGGACGTCCGTGTGGGCCCGGCTCGGCGGCCGGTGGTGGACGCCGCCGCTGACGGCCGGCGGCCTGGCGGGCGTCATGCGAGCGCACGTGCTGGCGACCGACCCGCTCGCGGGCGAACGGACGCTCACGCCTGGCGACCTCCGCGCCGCCGACGCGGTCGCCCTGTCGAACGCCTTGCGCGGCTGGATGCCGGTGAGGTTCGTCGAGCGCTAGCGGCGCCGGCCGGACCCCTTCGGCCCGACCGGGGTATCTCCCTCCCCCGACCCCTCTCCTTATGAACAGCATCCTCGACCTCTTGGCCGACTCCGTCGGCGGCGACAACGTCGGCCAGATCGCCAGCGCCATCGGCGCCGACCGGGGCCAGACGCAGACGGCCGTGGCCGCGGCGCTCCCGGCCATCCTGACGGCGCTCAACCGCGAGACCAACACGACGTCCGGCGCCCAGGGCCTGGCTCGGGCGCTCGAGCGCGACCACGACGGCTCGCTGCTCGACCAGCTCGGCGGCTTCCTGGGCGGCCAAGTATCCGGCAAGGCGGCCGACGGCGGCGGCATCCTGGGCCACATCCTGGGCGGCCAGCGGCCGACGGTCGAGCAGGGCGTCGCCCAGGCGTCGGGCCTCGACATGGCCCAGGTCTCTAGGCTCCTGCCCATCCTGGCGCCCATCGTGATGGCCGCGCTCGGCCGGCGGAAGCGCCAGCGCGGGCTCGACGAAGCCGGCCTGTCGGGCATCCTGGGCGAGGACGCCACGCGCGCGCGCCAGGCCGCGCCGTCCGGCGTCATCGGCGCGCTCTCCGGCTTCCTCGACCGCGACGGCGACGGCTCCATCCAGGACGACCTGCTCGCCAAGGCCGGCCAGGCCGCGCTCGGCTCACTGTTCGGCCGCTAACCGGGAACGAGGGGACGGGCCGACGGCTCCGCCCGACTTCCTGGCCCGTCCCCTTTTCCCCCTCTCCTATGCCCGTCGACCTCGACCGCTACCGCATCGCCCCCGGCGCCACCGTCCGCCTCTCCGAGCGCCCGACCGACGACGACGGCGGGCTCGACAAGGACGAGGGCGAGGACCTCTTGGACGACCACATCGACCGGGCCCGCGACCTCCAGGAGCGGCTCTACGCCGAGGGCGAGCGGGCCGTCCTGTTCGTGTTCCAGGCGATGGACGCCGGCGGCAAGGACTCGACGACGGAGCACGTGTTCGGGCCGATGAACCCGCAGGGCGTCCGCGTGGCCAGCTTCAAGGCGCCGAGCACACTCGAGAAGAGCCACGACTTCCTGTGGCGCGTCCACGCGAAGGCGCCCCAGCGCGGGATGATCCGCGTGTTCAACCGGTCGCACTACGAGGACGTCCTGATCGTCAAGGTCCACGGGTGGGCCGAGCCCGACGTGATCGAGCGGCGCTACGACCACATCCGCCACTTCGAGTCGCTCCTCGACGACGCCGGCACGCGCGTGGTCAAGGTGATGCTCCACATCTCGAAGGACTACCAGCTCGAGCGCTTCCGCCGCCGGCTCGAGCGCCCCGACAAGCACTGGAAGTTCAACCCCGGCGACCTCGACGAACGCAAGCTGTGGGACGACTACATGCAGGCCTTCGAGGTGGCCATCGAGCGGACGAGCACCGAGGCCGCGCCGTGGTACGTGGTGCCCGCCGAGACGCGGTGGTACCGAGACCTAGTCGTCGGTCGGATCCTGGTGGACACGTTGGAGGCGATGGACCCGCAGTACCCCGAGCCCGACTTCGACCCGGCCGACTACCCGCCGGGGTCCATCGAGTAGAGCCACGCTCAGCTGCTTCGTGACGGTCCGGCCGGACCGTCCGGCGTGGCCTCGCATCGTTCCTGACGCCAGGTCGCCTGCCGGCAGAAATTGGGCGTGGGCCCTCGGTGACGACGAGCGACGAGACCTCCTGCTCGTCGTTCAGGGGGAGCGCTACGCCAGGTCCGCCAGGGCCCTCGCCATGGCGAGGGCGCCCTCGACGGGCTCCGCCTGGCACGGGCCGACGGCCCAGCCCGGCAGGTGCCGGTCGAGCGCGGCCTCCAGGGCTCCGCGGTACGTCGCCTCGGAGGCGAGGCCGCCGGCGTAGGCGAGCCGGTGTCGGACGTCGTCGCCCAGCTGGGTGGCGAGCCAGCCGGCCTGCTTGGCGAGCGCGTTCGTCTCGGCGCGGAGCGCGGTCTCGGCCGCCCAGTCGCCCGCGTCGACGGCGGCGAGCAGCAGAGGCGCGAACGTCGCCAGGGGCCGGCTCTCGGTGTAGACGGCCGCCAGAACGTCGTCGGCGGAGGCCAGGCCCCAGGTGTCGGCGGCGAGGTCGGGCAGGGCGGAGGGGGGGCCGCCGTCGAGCGTGGCCAGGAGCGCGCGCAGGGCCACCCGGCCGAGCGCGGCGCCGCTCCCGTCGTCGCCGAGCGCCGTCCCCCAGCCCCCGGCGCGGGCGGTCTCGCCGGCCTCGGTCCGGGCAAACACGAGGGAGCCGGTACCGACAAGTAGGAGCGTGCCGCTCTCGGTGCCCCACGCGGCGTGGTACGCCACGTCGGCGTCGTGCGTGATCGTGAGCGGGGCGCCGTCGAGGGCCGGGCGGAGCGCGTCGGCGACGGCCTGGCGGATGGACTCGCGGCCGGCCCCCGCCAGCCCGACCGCGACGCCGCCGAGCGGCCGGCCGTCGAACGCCTGGCGCGCCCGGGAGACGAGGTCGGCGACGACGGCCGCTGCGGCCTCGGGCCCGTCGCGGAGCGCCTGGGCGGCGGGGCCGGTCAGCGCGACCCTCCGCCCGTCGGCCTCGGCCACGGCCGCCGTCTTGGTCCCGCCCGCGTCGACGCCGACGAATACGGTCTCGGTCATGAGGGCGTGGGCAGAAGGCGGAGCCGCTCCGCGGGCAGCGCCGCGGAGGGGTCGAGCACCAGCGGCGACCCGTCCGGCCCCGACCCCACGTCGACGATGTCGGGCGTGGGCTCGCGCCGGCCCGGCGACACGACGGCGACGCGGCCGGTGCGGAGGTCGGTCCGGATCGTCCAGACGGCGAGGCCTGGCTGGGCCCCGTCGATCACGATCGACGGTCCGGGCAGGAGGGACGTCGGGTGGCCGCCGGGCGCGGCGAGCGCGTCGCGGAAGCGCCGGGCCGCCCCGCCGCTCCGCCCACCCAAAACGGGATAGCCCGGCCCTCCCTGGAGCCGCCCCCACCGCCAATCGGTCGGCCGCGATCCGTAGCGGTCGCGGAGCTCGGCCCGGGCGATCCGCAACGTCGACGGCAGCAGGGCCACGTCGATCGAGTCGGCGGGGTCGGGGAGGTGGCCCGTAAAGTCGCGGTGGGCCACGAGCCACCACTCGAACAGGGACGGGGCGATGCCGTCGGCGCGGTAGGCGCCGTCCCACCCGTTGAGGTAGGCGTACGAGGCTTGCAAGGCGTCGGCGAGCGAGTCGCGGGCGCCGAGCCCGGCGAGCAGCCCCGGCAGCTGCTGGCGGGCCCACGAGCTGGTCATCTCCCGGTCGTCCGGGTCCACGGGCCGGAGGAACGGCCGCGTCGAGTCGGTCGCCGCCGTGTCGGGGCGGACGGCGCGGCCCACGAGCGCCGCGGCGCCACGGGCGAGCGAGTCCTGGGCCACCAGCGTGGCCACCCCGTCGCTCATCGCCACCCGGGGCGACCCGAGCACGCGGGACTCGGACGAGGTCGCCACCAGCCCAGCGCCCTCGAAGAGGACGAAGCGAGTCGGGACGCGGCCGGCGCGGAGGGCCCGGAACGCGCCCAGGTCCGTGCCCAGCCGGAACCCGCTCCAACGGACGCGCCACCCGCTCCCCGCAACGGTCGAGTCGGCTCCGGCCACCGGCGGCTCCGTGGAGACCGTCGCCGTGTCGGCGGCGGCGCGGTCGCGGCCGGCGCGGAGGACCAGGCCCGTCGTGTCCCGCGCGACGGCGAGCAGCGTCTCGTCGCCGTCGCGCTCGACGACCCGGCTGTAGACCGGGGGCGGAGCGGCGCCGTCGTACGGTTCCAGGCGGACGTCGGAGGCGAGGAGCACGCTCCACCCGACCCCCTCCGTCCAGCCTCCCGGCGAGACGAGCGTGCCAGGAATGGTGAGAGCGACCGTCGTCCGCCCGGGCGTCCGGAGCACGGCCGGCGCCAGCAGCGCCAGGGCCGACGACCCCGCTGAGAGCTGGTGGACGAGCCGGCGGCCGGGGCCGTCGTCGGCCGGCACGTAGGCCCGGTCGTAGCCGCCCCCGGGCATCCCGAGGAACGCTCGGAACGCCGAGTCGGCGGTGAGGAAGCGGGCGACCGCCGAGTCGGCGCGGGCCGCGCGGCGCCACGTCGAGTCGGCGGAGGGCGCGGGCGAGGCGAGGTAGGCGTGGAGCCGCTCGACCGCCAGGGCGTCCCATGGCGCCCACGGCTGGGGGACGACGTCGGCCGCGATGAACGCATCGCTCTGGGCGACGCCGGGCTGTGCGAGCCCGGCCGAGGCGCCGCGGGCGTAGGCGTCGAGCACGGCGCGATCGGCCACGGGGAGCGCCTCGTACGTCCGGCGGCCGAGCGAGCCGAACCCGAGCGTCCGCGCGTGGAGGTCGAGGTCGCGGGCGTCGTCGCCGAACCACTCGGCGAGCGTGCCTTGGGCGGCCTGGCGCCAGAGCGAGGCCGCCCAGCCGTGGTCGGCGGTGTGGGCGTAGCCGAGCCCCGCGGCCAGGGCGACCTCGTCGGGGCCCTCGACCCAGACGCGCCCGCTGTCGTCCCACGCCAGCGTCACCGGCGCTTCCAGCCCGGCCACCTCGAGCGCCCCCTCGCGGGGCGGGTCGGTGCCGTACGCCAGCACGCCGACCGCGGCGGCGAGCCCGACGGCGAGCACCAACACGACGCCGAGGGTAAGGAAGAGACGGGCCAACGGGGGAGCGAGGGGGGACGGGAAGCTACCGACGGCCCGGTCCTACGCCGCTCCGCCGTTGCCGCTCCCGAGGGCGGAGGGGGCGGAGGGGGCGGAGGGGGCGGAGGGGGCGGAGGGGGCGGAGGGGGCGGAGGGGGCGGAGGGGGCGGAGGGGGCGGAGGGGGCGGAGGGGGCGGAGGGGGCGGAGGGGGCGGCGACTGTGGAAAAGTTCCGGGCAACCTCCGGCCGCAACCCCTCGACTCGTGGCTCCGAGCGGACATCTTCCCCTTTCCCCTTTCCCCTTTCCCCTTTCCCCTTTACGGCCTCCGCGCCACGAGCCATGCCGCCAGCTCGTCGGCCGACTTCGAGGTGAGCGAGTCGGCCGCCGTCAGGCCGCCCTTCTGGGCCGAGGCGACGCCCCAGAACGTGTCGTCGAGGCCGTCGGTCGCGTGGGCGTCCGGGTTGATCGAGACCGGGACGCCGCGGTCGGTCGCCGCGCGGACGAACCGCCAGTCGACGTCGAGCCGCCACGGGTTCGCGTTGAGTTCGACGGCCACGCCGTGCTCGGCGCACGCGTCGAGCACGGCGACGTGGTCCAGCGGGTAGCCCTCGCGGCGGAGCAGCAACCGGCCCGTCGGGTGGCCGAGCACGTCGACGTAGGGGTTCGAGACGGCGGCCACGACACGAGCCGTCGCCTCGTCCTCCGTCATCCGGAAGCCCGAGTGGACGCTGGCGACGACCAGGTCGAGGCGCGCCAGCAGGTCGTCCGGGTAGTCCATCGACCCGTCGCTCAGGATGTCGACCTCCGACCCGGCGAACACGCGGACGTCGACGCCCTCGGCCGCGTACGTCTCGTTGAGCGTGGCGACGCGCTGGATCTGCTCGTCCATCTCGTCCAGGCTCAGGCCGTGGGCGATCTGCAGGCTCCGGCTGTGGTCGCAGACGCCGAAGTACGTCAGCCCGCGGTCGCGCGCCGCGTCGCACATCTCGCGCAGCGTGTGGGCCCCGTCGGACGCCGTCGTGTGGTTGTGGATCGTCCCCCGCAAGTCGCCCATGCGGACGAGCGTGGGGACGGCGTCGGCGGTCAGCCAGTGGGGGTCGTCGCGCAGGGGCGCGGGGATCGTGGGGAGGCCGGCGGGCCGGTACACCTCGTCCTCGTCGGCCACGTCGCCCGGCGCTCCGTGGGCGGCCACGACGGCGGCGACGTGCTCGTGGGGCCCGGTCCGCTCCCACCAGACGCGGCCGTAGGCTCCGGCGTCGGCGGTCCAGACGGTGAGCGGCAGTCCGATGGGCAAGGCGCCCTCGACGCGGTCGTCGTGGGCCTTGCCGCCGCCGAGCGCCTGGGCGACGGCGTCGGGCGCCCCGTCGGCCACCAGGTCGATGGCGTCGACCACGTTGCACTGGCGGCGGATGGCGCCGGCGAGGTCGGCCCGCAAGCCGGCGTCGCGCAAGCGCTGGCGGACGGCGAGCCCGGCCGTCGCGGCGTCGCGCAAGTGGGCCTTGCCGCGGTACGCCTTGAGCTGCTCGACGGCCGCCAGGATGTTCTGGACCGTCTTGGCCCCGAACCCGGGCAGCTCGGCCAGCCGACCGGCGACGGCCGCCGCCTCCAGGTCCTCGATCGACGTCACGCCGGCGTCCTGCCACAGCACGCGGACCTTCTTGACGCCCAACCCCTTGACGCGCAACACCTCGGGCAGCCCCGGCGGCAGCGCCTGCAGCAGCGCCTCGGCGCTCCCCATGACGCCCGTCCCGATCAGCTCCTCGATCTCGGCGACGAGCCCCTTGCCGATCCCCTTGACGCCGGCCAGGTCGCCCGCGGCGACGAGCCCCTCCACCGGCTCGTCGAGCCGCTCGATGGCGCGGGCGCCCGAGGCGTAGGCCCGGGCTCGGAACGGGTTGCCGCCGGTGAGCTCGACGAGGTCGGCGGTGAGCGCCAGCTGGCGGGCGATGGCTTTGTTGGTCACGGCGGAGGTGGGGGGACGGTGAGGGTTCCGTCTCCGGCGGCGAAAGGTTCCGGCGTTTCCTGGCGATACCCCGGTAAGGGAGGCGCCCGCTCAATCCTACCTTTGTGGAGCCGGCGACGAACCGCCGTCGTCCTGCTCCGTACCCGCACGAACGCTCGCTTCCGGCCGTTGGGCCGGCCCCCGAACCCGCCGCACCCCATGCCCCGAATCCGTCTGACCCCCCTCCTCGGCGCCGGCCTCCTGGCCGTCGGTCTCCTCGCTGGCGTCCAGGTCCAGGACGCCGTCTCCGGCTCCGACGAGGTCGAGCAGCTCCGCAAGATCGAGGAGGCCTACGAGTACATCACGCGCGCCTACGTCGAGCAGGTCGACTCGTCCGAGCTGGCCGAGGACGCCATCGAGGGGATGCTGGCCGGGCTCGACCCCCACTCGATCTACATCTCGTCCGAGGAGATGCGCCGCGTCCGCGAAAGCTTCGACGCCAGCTTCGAGGGCGTCGGCATCTACTACGAGTTCGTCGAGGGGCCCGAGGACGCCGACACCCTCGTCGTGCTCATGCCCATCGCGGGCGGGCCGAGCGACGAGGCCGGCCTGCAGCCCGGCGACCGGATCGTCGAGATCGGAGGCGAGACGTCGGTCGGCATCGACGCCGACGGGGTCCAGAGCCGGCTGAAGGGCCCGCGTGGCACGACGGTCGACATCGTCGTCAAGCGGCCGGGCTACCGTGGGCGGCTCGACTACAGCATCACCCGCGACCGGATCCCGCTCAACACCGTCATCGCGTCCTACATGGTCGACGACCAGACGGGCCTGATCAAGCTCCAGCGGTTCGCGCGGACAAGCCACGACGAGGTGCGGGCGGCCATCCGCGAGCTCCAGGGCCAGGGCATGAAGCGGCTGGTGCTCGACCTGCGCGGCAACGCGGGCGGGCTTTTGGACCAGGCCTACGAGATCGCCGACGAGTTCCTCGGCTCGGGCGAGATGATCGTCTACACCGAGAGCCGCCACCCGTCCAACCGCCGCCAGTACAAGGCGACGGCCGGCGGCGTCTACGAGGACGGCCCGGTGATCGTGCTCATCGACGAGAACTCGGCGAGCGCCTCGGAGATCGTGGCCGGCGCGCTCCAGGACCACGACCGGGCCTACCTTATCGGCCGGCGGACGTTCGGCAAGGGGCTCGTCCAGCAGCAGTTCCCGATGACCGACGGGAGCGTGCTCCAGATGACGGTCTCGCGCTACTACACGCCGTCGGGCCGCCTCATCCAGACGCCCTACGTCGTCGGCGAGAGCGACGAGGACTACTTCGCCTCCAAGCAGACGCTGCGCGAGGGCGTCGAGGACTACCTCGTCAAGAACGGCGGCCGCGTCGACGTCCGCGCGTTCCGGGCCCAGGTCCCCGACTCGCTGGTCTTCGAGACCGACGGCGGGCGGACCGTCTTCGGCGGCGGCGGCATCCTGCCGGACTACGTCGTGGCCCTCGACACGCTGGCGCCGGCGCTGCGGACGGTGATCGGGAAGAACCTCGACAACAGCTTCGCCCGGGTCGACCTCGAGCGCCGCGGCGAGGCCTTCCGCGCGCAGTGGCAAGGGCGCGAGACCGAGTTCGTCCGCGACTACCGCCTGTCCGACGCCGACTTCGAGCGGTTCCTCGACCACGTCGCGAGCCTGGGGACGCCGGTCGTCGCCGAGAGGCCGGGCGACGAGGACGAGGACGTCCTGGTGCGCCGCGAGGCGTTGGCGGCCCGGTCCGACATCGAGACGCGGATCCGCGCGTTCATGGCCCGCCGCCTGTTCGACGCCGACGCGTTCTACCCGGTCGTCGGCCAGATCGACCCGGCGCTCCGCGAGGCGATGGCCCACTGGCGCGACGCGGTCACGCTGGCGCAGGCCGGTCGGTAGGTCTCGGCTTCTGCTCGTTCCGCGCCCCGCTGGCCCTGCCGCCAGCGGGGCGCGGTCGTTCGGGAGGGTGTGGAAGCTCCTCAACGACCACTCGGATGCTACGTCCTCAGGGTGGCCCACGATTGCCATGGGAATTAGGCAACTGGACGCAGGCCACCATCGATAACCCCCCCAGACCGTCATCCCCGCGAAGGCGGGGATCCAGAGTGGCGAGCAGCGGCGTGCCCTGAACGCCTGGATTCCCGCCTCCGCGGGAATGACGGTATGAGAGAAAAAGCCGACTGCGTGATTCCTACGCCATCCAAACCGATCGACGTCCCCGCGAACGCGGGGATCCATACGGGCCCGCTCGTCAGCGCCCACCGGCACGTGGACTTCCTCGTTCGCGGGATCGCGAAGCGGCGGCGCCGGCTAGTGACGGCCGTGGGTGCGGGGCCGTGCAACGGGCGCGTGGAGGTGAGGCGGGGCTCCGTACGGCCGCTGCATCCCGGTAGATGAGTAGGGTGCGCTCGCGCTCTCCGCGTCCGGCCCTCGCCTCACCCGGGCCGGGCAACTCCGGCGGCGCCCGGGTGTCTGGGGAGAGACGGGGCCCTCCGGGCGGCCCGGCCGTCGGACTCAAACGGGCGGCCTTCGTGGCGCGTTGACATTCCTGGGGGGCGGAGGGATATTGCTCCCCACGCTTGGCGCCCATCGCGTCGCTCCCTCTCGCTCGCACCGGGGCCGGCTACCGGCGGCCCTCCCGACCCCACCCGTTTCCCCACCCGAGGTACTCACCCATGACGCTTTCCGCCCTGCTTCTGCTGCAGGAGGCCGCCTCCGACGGCTTCGCCAACGACCTCGTCTACCGCTTTAACGAGGGCGGTAGCTACATGTGGCCCGTCCTGATCTCGTTGATCATCGGCCTGGCCATCGCCTTCGAGCGGATCCTGTCGCTGAACCGGTCCGACATCAACGCGCCCAAGTTCATGGCCCGCGTCAAGGAGGCGCTCGACAATGGCGGCGTCTCGGCGGCCGAGGACGTCTGCGCCAACACGCGCGGCCCCGTGGCCTCGGTCGTCCAGGCCGGCCTCACGCGGTTCGACGAGGGCATGGACGCGGTCGAGAAGGCCGTCGTGTCCTACGGCTCGATCGAGATGAGCTTCCTCGAGCGCGGGCTCGTCTGGCTCTCGCTGTTCATCTCGCTGGCCCCGATGTTCGGGTTCCTCGGGACGGTCGTCGGCATGGTCGAGGCGTTCGACGCCATCGAGGCGGCCGGCGACATCTCGCCGTCGCTCGTGGCCCGGGGCATCAAGATCGCCCTCCTGACGACGGTCTTCGGGCTCATCGCGGCCATCATCCTGCAGGTGTTCTACAACTACTGCGTGAGCAAGATCGACCGGATCACGGCCGACATGGAGGAGGCCTCGGTCGAGCTTATCGACTCGCTGGCCATGATGTCGGTCGGCCGCCCGGCGCTCGCCGGCCGCTCGGCCCGGGGCACGCTCCCGACCCCGAGCGCCGAGCTCGGCACCGGCGACGACCTGACCGGCACCAAGCTCTCGTAAGCCTCGGCTCGGCCCGCCTCGGCCGTCCCCCGGGACGGGGTCCTTCGGGACCCGGCCGCGGCGGGCGGGCCCCACGCCTCCCCCCTCGATGGAAACCATCCTCATCTACCTCGTCCTCGCCCTCATCGCCATCTCGCTGCTGATGATGGTCGTGTTCGGGCTCAGGAACGTCGGGACCGTGCTCAGCCAGAGCAAGCTCGGCCTGGCCGCGTTCGCGCTGCCCGTCCTCATCTTCGTGGTCGCCTACGCCATCGACGGCACGGCGACCGGCGCCGCGGTCGCGACCGCGCTCGCGCTCACGCTCTCGGGCTTCGTCGCCCTGATCATCTCGGGCGCCCGGAGCCTGTTCTCGTAACGGCGCCGGCACCACCGGCCCCCGGCCGGCCGTTCCCTCCGCGGACCCCCTCAACCCCATGCCGCTCCTCAAGCCCCGCAAAAAGCGCGACGCCGAGATCCCATCGTCCTCGATGGCCGACATCGCGTTCCTGCTGCTGATCTTCTTCCTCGTCACGACGACGATCAACGCCGACAAGGGGATCTACATGCAGCTCCCCCCCAAGCTGGACGAGAACAACGAGCCGCCGGAGATCAACCAGCGCAACCTGCTCAACGTGCTGGTCAACGCCGACGGCGCGGTCCTGATCGACAACGAGGTGACGAACGTGGACGCCATCCGCGACATCGTCAAGCGCCACATCCTGAACAACGGCCGCGAGCCCCAGCTCTCGGTCTCGCCCGACAAGGCGGTCACGTCGTTCAAGACCAAGCGCGGGCTCCCGTACGAGACCTACATCGCGGTCCTGGACGAGATCAAGTCGGCGTACAACGACGTCCGCGACGACGCGGCCCGGCAGGAGTTCGGCGTGACCTACGGCGAGTACAAGGCCCGCCTGGACGAGGAGGCCGAGGACACGATCGCCGAGCGGTACCCGCTCAAGCTCTCGCTCGCCGAGCCCGACCCCGACTGAGTGAGGGGCGGGGTGCAGGGTGAGGAGACGTCGCCCGCCCTCGCCACCCCCGACCCGTCGCGCCTCATCCCCCACGCATCACTCTTATGTCTGCCCACTTCAAGAAGAAGAGCGCCAACACGAAGCAGGACATCCCGACGGCCTCGCTGCCGGACATCATCTTCATGTTGCTCATCTTCTTCATGGTGACGACCGTGCTTCGGGAGACCGAGCTGCTCGTCAACGTCTCGATCCCGCAGGCCGAGGCCATCGAGAAGATCGACCAGAAACGGCTGATCCAGTACGTCTACATCGGGCCGGAGAAGCTCCAGACCGGGGGCGTGGGCGACCCGGCGGTCCAGATCGACGACGCCATCGTGCGCGAGCTCTCCCAGGTCCGCCAGGCGATGTACACGGCGCTCCGCGACGAGCCCCGCACGATCGTCTCGATGCGGGTCGACCGCGACGTCGAGACGGGCCTGCTCTACGACGTCCAGCAGGAGCTCCGCGAGGCCGAGGCGCTCCGCGTCAACTACTCGACGTCGCGCGAGGCCGAGTAGCGGCCCCGTCTCCGTCCGACTCCGCCGGGGCGCTCGATCGGGCGCCCCGGTTTTTTGTGGCGCGGCGACGGCCCGCGTTTCGCCCGGACTCCACGTCGGCGACGCGCCGGCGCCGTCTAGCTTCCCGTCCCGCTCCTCGCTCTGCACCATGGCTTATTCCGCAACCCTCATCCCCGGCGACGGGATCGGCCCCGAAGTCGTCGACGCCGCCGTCCAGGTCCTCGAGGCGACCGGCGTCGCGTTCGAGTGGGACCGCCAGGAGGCGGGGATGGGCGCGTTCGAGGACACGGGCGACCCGCTCCCCCAGGCGACGCTGGACTCGATCGAGCGGACGCGGCTGGCGTTCAAGGGCCCGCTCACGACGCCCGTCGGGACCGGCTTCCGGAGCATCAACGTCCGGATCCGCCAACACTTCGACCTGTACGCCAACGTCCGCCCGTGCGAGACGCTGCCCAACACGCACGGCCCGTTCGAGGACGTCGACCTCCTGCTCTACCGCGAGAACACGGAGGGGCTCTACGCCGGCATCGAGTACTTCGACGAGCGGAACCAGATCGCCGACTCGATCAACCGGATCACGCGGACGGGCTCGGAGCGGATCATCCGGTACGCCTTTGAGGACGCCATCCGCCGGGGCCGGAAGCGGCTCACGCTCGTCCACAAGGCCAACATCCTGAAGGAGAGCAGCGGCATGTTCCTGGCGATCGGGCGCGAGATCGCGCCCGACTTCCCGGACCTCGTGTTCGACGACCGGATCATCGACAACATGGCGATGCAGCTCGTCATCCACCCCGGCCAGTACGACGCGATCGTGACGACGAACATGTTCGGGGACATCCTGTCGGACCTGATGTCGGGGCTCGTGGGCGGGCTCGGCGTGACGGGCTCGGCCAACATCGGCGCCGACTGCGCCGTCTTCGAGGCCGTCCACGGCTCGGCGCCGGACATCGCCGGCCAGGGCATCGCCAACCCGACGGCCGTCGTCCGCTCGGGCGAGATGATGCTGACGTACCTCGGCGAGGACGCCGCGGCCGAGGCCGTCCGCCGGGCGCTCCACGACGTCTACTCCGACCCGTCGACGCTCACGCGCGACCTCGGCGGGACGGCCACGACGGCCGCGTTCGGCGAGTCCCTGGCGGACCGCGTCCGCGCTCACATGGCGGGGGCGTAGCGCTCAGCGTTCGGCCCGTCCTCGTTCACGACCTTGCTTTAGACCCATGATCCAGCGCATCCAGTCCCTGTACCTCGTCGCCGGCGCGCTCCTGCTGGCGCTGTTCGTCGCCCTGGGCGACACGTGGGCCTCGGCGATCGCCGCCGAGCTTGGGTGGCTCGGGACGCTGGGCTACGCCCTGGCCGGCGTGACGGCGCTGGTGGCACTCATCGCGGTGGCGCTGTTCAAGAACCGCGAGCTCCAGCGGCGCGTGATCCTGGCGGCCCAGTGGCTCGACCTGGTGCTCGTGGTCGTAGTCCTGGTCGGGCTCTACCTCGCGTTCGACAGCTCCGACTTCGTGGCTCCCGTCGGCTACTACCTCGTCGCGATGCAGCCGATCGTGGCCTACGTCCTGCTGCGGATGGCCCGGCAGCGGGTGACGGCCGACATCCAGACGGTCCGGTCGATGGACCGGATCCGCTAGTGGGACGGGCGCCGACGCACGTGTGGGTGCTGGTCGGCGCCGGGCTCCTGGCCGTCGGGTCGTCGCCGATCCTGATCCGGCTGGCGGGCGACGTGCCGGCGCTGACGCTGGCGGCGTGGCGGACGATGGCGGTCACGGCCGTGTTCGCGCCGGTCGCCCTCGTGCGGTCCCGAGCGGAGGTGGCCGCGTTCTCGGCCCGCGACTGGGCCCTGGTCTTGGGCGCCGGCGTCCTGCTCGGGCTCCACTTCATGGCCTGGATCGTGTCGGTCCAGCTGACGAGCATCGCCAGCGCGTCGGTGCTGGTCACCACGAGCCCCGTCTTTATCGCCGTGCTCGGGGCCGTCTTCCTGGCGGAGCGGCCGTCGCGGCGGACCTCGGCGGCCATCGGGGTCGCGGTCGCTGGCGCCGTGCTGATCGGGCTGAGCGAGGGCGACGGGGCCGGCGTCTACCCGAACCCGGCGTTGGGCAACAGCTTGGCGTTGGGCGCGGCGATCCTGGTCTCGGTCTACCTCCTGATCGGCCGGTCGGTCCGCCAGCGGACGTCGTTCGTGGCCTACTTCGCGCTGCTGAACGGGGCGGCGGCCGCGACGTGCCTGGTCGGCTGCGCGATCGCCGGCGTGCCGCTCGGCCTGTCGTGGCCCGTCGCCGGCCTGGCGGTCGCCATGGGGATCGGTCCGGGTCTGATCGGCCACGGCTCGTTCGCGTACGCGCTGAAGTACCTCCCGGCCGCCCTGATCGGTCTGCTCAGCCTGGCCGAGCCGGTGTTCGCGTCGACCGTCGCGCTCGTCGTCTTCGGCGAGGTGCCGACGGCGCTGGGCGTGGTCGGGATGGTCGTCGTGCTGGCGGCCATCGCGGCGGTCGTCACGTCGCACGAGTAGCCACCGCCGTGCGGACCCGGCGCTACGGCTGGGCGGCGGAGCGCGCGTCGGCCGGCCGCCAGCCCGGGGCGAACCGGTCGGCGGGGAGGTCCGAGAACCGGCGCCGGCCGCGGAGGAAGTAGTCGAGGACGACGCTCCCTCGGTAGGGAGGGAGCACCACGGCACCGTCGGTCGGTGCGGAGATCGCCGCGATGCGGGCCCGGGCCTCGCGGCGGGCCCGGCGGATGGCCGACGCCTCGGGCCGGTTGCCGCCGAGCCAGGCCCGCGCCGCGGCGACGGCGTCGAGCACGCGGCGCGCCCGGAGCGCCCGCCGCGCCTCGGCCGCCGGCAGGTTCTTGGCCAGCATCACCAGCCCGTTGCGGACGTTGAAGAACATCTTCCGCGCGTCGCCCCGCGGGAGGGACGCTCCGCCGAGGTGGTAGACCTCCGAGGCCGGCTCGACCCGCACGCGGCCGCCCCTCCGCCAGAGCCGCCAGCACAAGTCGATCTCTTCCATGTGCATCCCGAACGACTCGTCGAACCCGCCGGCCGCCTCGAACGCGTCTCGGCGGACGACGAACGCGGCACCGCTGGCCCAGAAGACGTCGCGCGCGTCGTCGTACTGGCCGTGGTCGGGTTCGAGCGTGTCGAACAGGCGCCCCCTCGTGAACGGGTAGCCGAACGCGTCGAGGAAGCCGCCCGAGGCGCCGGCGTACTCGAACTGCCCGCGGTCGGCGTGCTGGAGCAGCTTGGGCTGAACCGCGACGACGCCCGGGTCGTCCAGCGCGGCCACCAGGGGGCGGAGCCAGCCGGGCGGGACCTCGACGTCGTTGTTGAGGAAGCACAGCACCTCGCCCGTCGCGTGCGGCACGGCGGCGTTGTTGCCGCCCGCGAACAGCCGGTTCTCCGCGTGCCGGACCACTCGCACCTCGGGGTAGGACTCCGCCAGCCACTCGGCCGTCCCGTCGTCCGACGCGTTGTCGGCCACGACGACCTCCAGGTCGGGGTAGTCGGTCGCGAGGACGCTCGGGAGGAACCGCTCCAGCAACGCCCGCCCGTTCCAGGTGACGACGACGACCGAGACGCGGGGGAGGGGCACGGGACCGGAGGGGGGGCGCAGAAGCTACCGCCCCTCCCGGCCGGCCCCGACGTGCGGCGGTCCACCGCGACCTCCCCACCTTGCCATCCTGACGGCGCAGCGACGCCGCAGCCAACGGAGTGAAGGGTCTCAACGCCGACGTCGGAGCCCATCGGAGCCGGCGCGACAGGTCTCGGAGTCCGAGGTGAGAGCCCTCGCCTTCGCGGGGGCGGTCTCCTCGCTCGGCTCAGGAGGACACGGGTGGGAGGATGCGCTCGCCCTGGGTCCGGCGACGGACGAGAGGGGGGGCGGGCGCCGGTAGCTTCTCGACATGACGCCTGCACTCCCCGACGACGCGCTCCGGGCCCTGCGCGAGGTCTGGGGCTACCCGGCCTTCCGCCCGGGGCAGGACGAGGCGGTGGCCGCCGTCTTGGCCGGCCGCGACGCCCTGGCCGTGCTCCCGACCGGCGGCGGCAAGTCGCTCGTGTACCAGGTGCCGCCGGTCGCCCGCCGCGGGCTCGCGCTCGTCGTCTCGCCCTTGGTGGCGCTGATGCAGGACCAGGTCGACGCGCTGGCGCGGCGGGGCGTCCGCGCGGCGGCGCTCCACGGCGGCCTGAGCCGCCACCAGTCGGACCAGGTGTGGACCGACGCCGAGCACGGCCTGTACCGGCTCGTCTACCTCACGCCCGAGCGGCTCCAGACCGACCTGTTCGCGGCGCGCGCGCCCCGGCTCGACGTGACGCTGCTCGCCATCGACGAGGCCCACTGCATCTCGGAGTGGGGCCACGACTTCCGCCCGGCCTACCGCCAAATCGCCCAGGCCCGGCCCCTCGTCACGACCGCCGACGGCACGCCGTCCCCCGTCGTCGCCGTCACGGCCACGGCCACGCCCGAGGTCCGCCGCGACATCCTGGACCAGCTCGAGCTGGCGGACCCGGCCGTCGTCGTCCGTGGGTTTGACCGGCCGAACTTGGTGTGGAGCGTCCACCACGTGCAGGACCCGGTGGGGCAGGCGCTCGACGTGTTCCGCGCCGTCCCGGGGTCGGGCCTGGTCTACGCCGGGACGCGGCGGGCGACCGAGGCCGTGGCCACCCGGCTCCGCCACGAGGGGATCTCGGCCGAGCCCTACCACGCGGGCCTGGACCGCCACGTGCGGGAGGCGACCCAGCGGCGGTGGCTGGCGGACGAGACGCGCGTGGTCGCGGCGACGAGCGCGTTCGGCATGGGGATCGACAAGGCCGACGTCCGGGCCGTCGTCCACACCGCGCTGTCGCCGACGCTGGAGGCGTACTACCAGGAGGCCGGCCGTGGCGGACGCGACGGCCAGCGGGCCTACGCCGCCCTCGCGCTCGGGCCCGACGCGGAGGCGTTCCCCCGCGACCTCGCCGACCGCGGCCACCCGACGCCGGCCGACGTCCAGGCCGTCTACGCGGCCGTCGGGAGCCTGGGGCAGGTGGCGTTGGGAAGCGAGCCGCAGGGCCTGGTCACGCTCGACCTCGACCGGCTCGCGGCCGTCGCCGGGAAGCCGGCCGGGATCGTCCGTGCGGCGGTCGACCGGCTGGCGGCCGACGGCGTGTGGACGGTGGTCCGGCCTCGGCCGGGCGAGGTGCGGGTGCGTCTGCCCAAAGGCCGAGACGGACTGGTGCGGGCTGCCGAGAGCGAGAGCGTCGCCGTCCAATCGTTCGCCGACGCGCTCGTCCGCCGCCTCCCGCCGGAGGCCGGCGACGGGGCCACGCTGCGGCTGGCTCCGCTGGCTGAGGCGCTCGGCCTGCCCGAGGCTCGGCTCGACGCGGGCCTCGACTACCTCGCGTCGCGCCGGCTGCTGGAGG
Source organism: uncultured Bacteroidota bacterium (assembly GCA_963848075.1). GTDB lineage: Bacteria > Bacteroidota > Rhodothermia > Rhodothermales > Rubricoccaceae > Rubrivirga. The sequence goes on along the minus strand of CAWKCB010000001.1, from coordinate 78,270 downwards.
TCACCCGCCCCGAGGCCGGCCTGACGCTCGCGTGGCACCAGGCCCGGAGCCGGACCGCGCCCGTCGACGCCGCCGCGCTCGACCGGGGCCGCCAGCGCGCCCACGCTCGCCTGGACGACGTCGTCCGCTACGCGAACGCGGTCGGCTGCCGGCGCCAGCACCTGCTGGCCTACTTCGGCGAGTCCGCGCCAGGCCGCTGCGGGCGGTGCGACGTCTGCCTCGGCCGCCACCGCCCCGACGTCGTCACGCCGGCCGACGAGCCCCGCCTCCGCACCATCTTGGACGCTGTCGACCGAGGCGACCAACCGGCCGGGCCCGACGCCCCGCGCCGCACCCGCCAACTCGCCGACTGGCTCGTGGCCGAGGGCCTGCTTCGCCTCGTCGACCCGCTCGCCGCCCACTTCGAGCTGACGCCGGCCGGCCAGCGGCACCTCGCGCGGTAGCGGACACGGCACGCCGTGTCCCTACGGGGTGGCCGGGGCCGGTCGCAGGCTGGCGCCTCGCCTACCGCGCGAGGACGACGCGGCGCGAGGCCTCGAACGTCTCGCCGACGACGCGGACGACGTAGACGCCGGCCGGGAGCCCGGCCCCCGACACCGTCAGCGTGAGCTCGGCCCCGGGCCCGGCCGGGCCCTCGTAGATGGCGGCCACGCGGCGGCCGGCCACGTCGAACAGGTCGGCCCGGACCGCCTGGGCCCGGTCGACCCGGAGCGCCAGGCGGGCGCCGCCAGCCGTCGGGTTCGGGACGGGCTCCGACAGGTCGACGCCGCTGGCGCTTGGCGGGCCACCGACAGCGGTGTTCAGACTCGGGTCGAGCTGCAAGACGAAGAAGCCCGTTTCTCCGTCGTTGGCGATCACCAGGCCGTCGCCGAAGAACGGGTAGTTGCTCCACTGGCCCGCGAAGTTGACCGACGTGTCGAGCGGGTACGTGTCGAAGAACGCGACCTCCTCGAGGACACCTTCGGCGATCCGGGACACGTCGATCACGCGGAGGCCGGCCTCGTAGTTGCTCTCGAAGGCCAGCCGCCCGACGACGTACAGGTTGTGGTCGATCGTCGCCAGGTTGGACCGGTACTCGAACGCGAACTCCGGCGCGTCCAAGTCCTCCACGTCCAAGACCAGCGTCCGCTGCGGTGCCGTGTTGCCGCTGTTGACGGCGTTCGCCTCGTCGAGCTCGTCGTTGACCAGGAAGTACCGGCCGTCCTCGGTGAGCCAGCCTTGGTGGGTGTAGGCCGGCGTCGGGTACCCGACCTGAGCGATGAGGACCGCCGCGGCCGGGTCGGTCGCGTCGAAGATGGAGACCTCGTCCGTGTTGGATGCGAAGCAGATCTCGCGGCCCTGGTAGTCGGCGTCGGGCCCGTCGTAGGTGCCGCACTGGGCGTCGTGCGTGTATCCGGAGTCGCCGGAGGTCGCGTCGCTGAAGCAGCCCGCGAAGGTCGGCGCGAGCGGGTCGGAGAAGTCGACGGCGTGGAGGCCCGGCGACGAGCACGACTCGGGAAGGGTCTCCGTGCCGGCCCTCCACCCAACGGCATACGCCATCTGGGCGCCCTCGCTGACCACTAGGTTGTGCGCCCGGCCGACGCCGGTGTAGCGGGCGTCAGCCGTGAACGTCCGCGAGGGGTCGTCGCTCAGCCCCCGGAGCCGGGTCAGGTCGAACACCTGGATGCCGTGGCCCGGGGCCTCCGACACGACCAAGGCCACGTTGCCGAGCGCCTTGACGTCCCGCCAGCTCGATGGGCTCGTGGCCGTCGGGAGGACACCGAGGCGGATCGGCGCGCTCGGCGCCGTGACGTCGACGAACGCGGTGCCGTTTGCCAGCCCGACGATGGCGTACCGCCGTCCGGTGTCGGCGTCTTCCCAGCCCCAGATGTCGTTGGCGCACAGGCCCGGATACGGGTTCGGGCATTGCCCGACCGGTGGCGCCCCCAACTCTTGCGGCGTAAAGTGGGCGAGCAGGTCCACCCCGTCGCACGCGTAGTCGCCGGCGGTGCCGTCGACGCAGGCGGCCGGCTGGGCAGCGAGAACGGGGGCGGCGAGGGCCGCAGCGAGAACGGCGAGAGAGCGGAGCATCCGGAGGCAGAAGGGGGAGAACGCATACGCCCCCGGCCCTCCGTGGGTCTCTGACTCTCCAGGGCAAAACGGCGTCGACATCGGCGCCCGTTCCAGCAGGTCCCAACGCTGAGAGCCTCTCGCTCGACCCGCCTACCGCGCGAGGACGACGCGGCGCGAGGCCTCGAACGTCTCGCCGACGACGCGGACGACGTAGACGCCCGCGGGCAGCCCGTCGCCCGAGACCGACAGCGTGACCTCGGCGCCGGGACCGGCCGGGCCCTCGTACACCGCGGCCACGCGCCGGCCGGCCACGTCGAACAGGTCGGCCCGGACCGTCTGCGCCTGGTCGACCCGGAGCGCCAGCCGGGCGCCACCAGTGGCCGGGTTCGGCCGGGGGGACGTCAACTCGTAGCCGACCGGGGCCGCCGGACCACCGGCGCGGCCGACGACGAGCGCCGGGTCTGGACGGAGTACGAACAGACCGAGGTCCCTGTCGTTCGCGATCACGAGACCGCTCTCGAAGAACGGGTAGTTGCTCCACTGGCCGTTGAACGACCCGCAGTTCCCCTGGCGGGGCGGGAGGCACGGCGCTGAGATCGTCGTCTGGGACGGGAACGTGTCGAAAAAGGCTACCTCTTCGAGAGTCCCGTTTCCGACTTGCCGGAGGTCCACGATTCGGAGGCCCGCCTCGTAGTTGCTCTCGTACGCCAGCCCGTCGCGGACGTACAGGTTGTGGTCGATGGACGTGATGCCGGAGTCGTACGCGAAGGCGAACTCGGGGGCGTCGAGGTCCGTGAGGTCCATGACGAGGGTCCGCTGCGTCGTCTGCCCGCCGTTGGCCTCGTCGAGCTCGTCGTTGACGAGGAAGAACCGTTGATCGGCCGTGAACCACCCCTGGTGCGTGTACGATCTGTTCGGGTAGAACCCCAGGCTGACGACCTGGACCGAGCTCTTGTCGGTCACGTCGAAGATCGTCACGGTGTCCTCATTGGCGCCGACGCAGATCTGACGGCCCACATAGTCCGAGTCCGGGCCGTTGTAGACCAGGCACTGCGCGTCGTGCGTGTAGCCGGAGCCCCCGCCGGAGGCCGCGTCGGAGAAGCACGTGACGAACGTGGGGGCCGAGGGGTCCCGGACGTCGATGACGTGGAACCCCGCCTCGTCACAGGCCGGCGGGAGTCCCCGGCTCGTCCGGCCCTCCGGGAAGTACAGGAACCCGACCGCGTAGGCGAACCCGCTCTCCTCGTCAATGACGATGTTGTGGGCCGCACTGATGCCGTCGTAAACGACGTCGGCCTGGAGGACGACCGGCGGACCCGAGAGCCCTCGGAGCCGGGTCAGGTCGAAGACCTGAACGCCGTGGTCCGGCGAGGCGTCGGCAACGACGAATGCGTGATCGGCGTAGACCTTCACGTCGCGCCACGCGCTCTGGAGTCCGTTCTGAGTCGGCAGCTTCCCGACAACGGACGGGGACAGGGGGTCGGAGAGGTCGACGAACGCCGTCCCGTTCTCCGTCCCGACGAGGGCGTACTCAGTCCCGGTCTCGGGGTCGGTCCAGCCCCAGATGTCGTTGTGACGGGCCGCTCCCGACGTTCCAACGGCGAACGCCGATCGGGGCAGGTAGCCCACCAAGTCGACGTCCTTACACGGGAAGGCCCCCACGTCGGGGAGCGCGGCGACCCCGTCGAGGCACTCGGCACGGACGCCCTGCGCCGGGGCCGCGGGGGCGGTCAGGACGGCCGCGAGCGCGGCCAGGACGAGGACGGAGCGGGAACGCATGGGCGGAGGAAGGCGGCGGGGGAACGTACTCCGTCCCTCGGCGCGCGTTCGCACCCAGCCGGGGCAAAACGACGCGGGGGGCCCCGGACGTCCGGAGCCCCCCGCGGGCGTGTCGGCGACGGGCCGTCTACATCGCTACGGTCGGACGCAAGACGAACAGGCCGTTGTTCGTGTCGCTCGCGATCACGAGCCCGCTCCCGAAGTACGGGTAGTTGCTCCACTGGCCGGCGAAGTTGATCGCCGTGTCCTGGGGGTACGTGTCGAAGTAGCCGACCTCGGTGATGACGCCGTCCATCATCTGGCTGTGGTCGCGGATGCGGAGGCCGGACTCGTAGTTGCTCTGGAAGTTGAGGTCGCCGAGCACGTAGAGGTTGTGGTCGATCGTCGTGATGCCCGAGTCGTGGGCGCCGATGAACTCGGGCTCGTCGAGGTTCGTGACGTTGAACAGCAGCGTCCGCTGGGTCGAGACGAAGCCGTTGGTCTCGTCGAGCTCGTCGTTGGCGAGGAACCCCGTCCGGTCCTCCGTGAACCAGCCCTGGTGGGTGTAGGCGTCGAGCGGGTACTCGGCGATCGAGATGATCCGGACGTCCTGCTTGTCGGTCACGTCGAAGAACGTGACGACGTCCTCGTTGGAGGCGGCGCAGACCTCGCGGCCGGCGTAGTCCTCGTCGGGCCCGTCGTACATGATGCACTGGGCGTCGTGCGTGTAGCCCGGCGCCGAGACCGGCGACGTGTCCTTGGAGGCGTCCGAGAAGCAGGTCACGAACGTCGGGTTCGTCGGGTCCTGGATGTTGATCACGTGGAAGCCCGGGGCGCCGCACTCGGCTGGGAGGTCGTCGCCGCGCGAGCCGGAGCCGACGGCGTAGGCGAAGCCCGAGTCCTCGTTGATGACGATGTTGTGGACGTTCGTCACGCCCTCGTAGAGCGCGTCGGCCGTGAACTCGCCCTGGTCGCTGGTGAGGCCACGGAGGCGGGACAGGTCGAACACCTGCATCCCGTGGTCGCGGGCCTCGGACACGATGAAGGCGTGGTCGCGGTAGACCTTGATGTCGCGCCAGACCGTGGCCACGGTGTGCGTCGGGAGCTTGCCCAGGAGGACCGGCGCCATCGGGTTGGAGATGTCGACGAACTCGGTTCCGTTGTCGAGCCCGACGAGCGCGTACTCCGTGCCGGTCTCCGGATCGGTCCAGCCCCAGATGTCGTTGAGCTGGTTGGCGTCGAACATGGCGAGCGGGACGAAGGCGACCAGGTCCACGTTCGAGCACTCGAACGGTCCGTCGGCGTCGTCGGCCGCGTCGTCGGTGGGGAGCGTGGCCATGCCGTCGACGCAGGCCGCGGTGACCATCCCGTCGCTGGGCGTCTCGGTCGGCATCGGGTCCATGCCGCCGTCCGTCGGCATCGTGGACGAGGTGGCGCAGCCGGTGACGAGGAGGGCGAGCGCGAGGGCACCCGGGAAGAGCAAGCGGGTCATAAGTCGGTGGGGTGAGAAGCTGGGGAGGCCGTACGGGGCGGCGCCTCGGGAGTGACAGGCTCGAAGCGGTTCCGTTCCCGGTCCTTCCGAACGCGATGGGGGTCGAAGACCCGCCCGTTCATGGCAACGTACGCACCGGGGGGAAGCGTCTGCGCCGCCGCCACGGCGAAGCCGACGTTGAAGGCGGCGTCGGTGGCCTTGAACCGGGCCGGCGCCAGCGACCCCACGAACACGACCGTCGTGTCGGCGCCGGGCCCGAGCGCGTCGGCCACGACGCGGGCCGTCTCGGCCATCGTGTCGGTCCCGTGCGTCACGATCACGTGGCGGTGGGGCGTGGCCACGACGCGCTCGGCGACGTGGCGTCGGTCGGCGTCGGTCAGGTCCAGGCTGTCCTTCCGCATCAGCGCCTCGACCTCGACCGGGACCGCGACGCCGGCCTCGCGGAGGATCGCCCCGATCTGGGGCTCGCCGATCTCGTAGGCGCTCTTGGCGTCGAAGTACTCCTTGTCGATGGTCCCGCCGGTCGTGAACACCTGGAGGGTCTCGGGAGCGTGCATGGGCGGAGCGGGGGGTGTGGGAAGAGGGAGGGCAGGCGTCGAGGTCGGGTGCGCCCCGGAGAGGAAGGGGTGGAGGGGGCCGAAGGGGTGGAGAGGTCTGAGGGGTCGGCCTCCTCTCCGCCCCCTCCATTCCCTTCGTCCCGGTCCCGCCACTCAGCCGGAGTCGGCACCCCCGCTCGCACTCACTCCGCCGGCGGCCCCCGGCGCTCGCGCGCGAGGCGGGCCTCGACCGAGTCGTAGGTGACGCGGACCAAGTCGGGGGAGGCCGCGAGCGCGTCCAGGCGGTCTGCGAGCGCCGCTGGGTCGAGGCCATGCGCGGTGAGCGCCACCCGTCGCAAGCTGTCGGCGAGCGCCGTCCGGTCGGCCCCGGACGTGTCGAGGGCGGCCCGGGCGTCGGCCAGGTGGACCTCGGCCAGGACGTCGACCATCTCGGGATCGGCCGCGGGCTCCGACCCGCAGCCGGCCACGGCCAGCCCGGCGGCCAGCACCGCGAGCCGGCGCCGCGCTCGCGTCACGCCGTCGGGGGCGCGTCGACCTCCATCCGCAACAGGTGCGCCGCGTACGTCTTGCCCTGGGCGTCGAGCTTGAGCGAGACCGTCCCGCCGCCGCCGAGCGCTTGGTGGAGCATAAAGTTCAGCGCCGACAGGTTGGGCAGCTCGAACCGCTCGACCTCGCCGTCGACGCGCGGGCCGAAGTGGGCCTTGACGCGCTCGGCCGTGACCGTCTCGCGGAGCCAGTCGAAGTGGGCCGGGTCGCGAGCGATCAGGCCGACGTTGACGGCGTCGCCCTTGTCGCCGGAGCGGCCGAAGCAGAGGTCGAGGAGGAGAGGCATGGGGAAGGGGGCATGAGGCGTGGGGCAGGCAAGATCGCATCGGCCTCTTGCCCCTTGCCCCATCCCCCTTGCCCTCTACGGAATCATCTTGTTGAGCGGGTACTCGATGATGCCCTCGGCGCCCAGGCGCTTGAGCTCGGGGATGAGCTTGCGCACCTGGCGCTCCTCGATGATGGTCTCGACGGCCACCCACTCCTCCGAGAACAGCGGCGAGATGGTCGGGTTGCGCAGCGCCGGCAGCGTCTCGACGACGCGCCCGAGGTCGTCGCGGCGGACGTTGAGCTTGAGGCCGACCTTGCCCTCGGCCCGGATCGCGCCCTCGAGCAGCAGCGCCAGGTTCTCGATCTTCTCGCGCTTCCACGGGTCCTGCCACGCGGCGTGGTTGGCGACCAACTGCGTGTTCGACGACAGCAGCACGTCGACGATCCGGAGCTTGTTGGCCCTTAGCGAGTTGCCCGTCTCGGTCACCTCGACGATGGCGTCAACAAGGTCCGGCGCCTTGACCTCGGTCGCGCCCCACGAGAACTCGACGGCGGCCGAGACGCCGTGCTCGGCGAGCCACCGCTCGGTCAGCCCGACGACCTCGGTCGCGATCCGCTTGCCCTCCAGGTCCTTCACCGACTGGATCTCGGAGTCCTCCGGGACGGCGAGCACCCAGCGGACCGGCCGCATCGAGGCCTTCGAGTACACCAGGTCGGCCACTACGTGGACGTCGGCGCCGGTCTCGGCGATCCAGTCGAGCCCCGTGATCCCGGCGTCGAACACGCCGTCGGCGACGTACTTGCCCATCTCCTGGGCGCGGACCAGCATGGCCGTCAGCTCGTCGTCGTCGATCGACGGGAAGTAGCTCCGCGAGCGGACGGAGAAGCTGTAGCCGGCCTTGTCGAGCAGGTCGAACGTGGACTCCTGGAGGCTCCCCTTCGGGAGACCGAGGCGGAGGATCTGGGCCTCGTCGGCGTCGGTGTCGGGGGTGGGAGTGGAAACGGTCTGGGTGGGCATCGGGGGGTAGGGTGGAAGTGGAAAGAGGGAGTGCCGGGGCAAGGCCTACGACCTCGCGTGAAACCACCATCGTGTCATCCTGAGCGGAGCGAAGGATCTCGACTCGGGCTGCCGAGCCTCTGACGACCGGTGCCGAAGGCGCGAGCGGTCGGCGCTGAGATCCTTCGCAGGCTCAGGATGACACGTCTGGGGGTTCTCTCACATTCAGGGTGACGCGGAGGCCGCCTCGCGGCGGACGTCGGCGGCGGTGCGGAAGGTGTAGGCGACGGCCTCCATCTGGCGCAGGAACTCGCGCTTGTCGAGGGTCCGGCTCGGCGCGAACGTCATCCCGTAGTAGACGTAGAGCCGGTCGGCCTCCGGGTCGACGAAGGCGTAGCGGACGTACGAGCCGCCCATCGGGACGACCGTCGTCTGCCAGAACCCCCGCTGCTCCAGGGCCGGCCGGCCGGCGATCTCGGTCGTGTCGCGGGTCTGGGCCCGGCTGGCCTCGAGCTGGACGTACGAGCCGTCGATCGAGCCCTCCGCGAACTGCCGCAGGAGGTCGTTCGTGATCTCGTCGAGCTGGTCCTGCGTCGGGACCGTCTCCACGCCGTCCTGGGCGAACACGAAAAAGTCGCGCCAGGTGTCCGAGAGCACGCGGCGGTAGCGGACGAACGAGCCGGTCCGCCCGGCCGCCGTGGCCGTCGTGTCCTGGACCTTGACGTAGTCGTACTGGATGTTGACGCGGTAGCCGCGCGCGGCCAGCAGCTCGTCTTCGAGGTCGGTCTGCTGGAGCCGCGAGAACATCTCGTTGGTGGTCCGCTCGCGCGCCAGCGCCTCGTACGCCTCCCGGAGCTCGGGCCCGCGCCGGCGGATGTGGGTGGCGAGGGCGCTGTCGCTCGCCGCCGTCGCGATCGTCACCAGTTGGTGGCCCGCCCACAGGTCTGGGCGGAGGTTGACCGCCGTCACCGTCCCGGAGCGGACCTGCGCCAGGTTGGCCTCGCCCACGCGCGCCCGCAGAAAGTCGCCGATGGTGCCCTCGGCGTCGATCGGGGCGACGAACATCAGGTTGGGCTGGAGCTTGAGGTTCTCGAAAAAGCGCGACGTGAGCGGCTGGTGCCGGAGCTTGAACGCGCCCTGGTTGCTGGGCAGCGTCGCGATGGGCTGCCCCAGCTCGGCCCGGATCGCGTCGCCGACGGGCCCGGCCCACGTCACGCTGTCGGTCAGGACGATGATCTCCTCGGTGTCGCCCCGGGCCTCGGCCTGCCCCATGTCGACGGCCTCACAGCCGGTGGCGAGCGTGGCCACGGCCACCAGAACGAGCGAGAGAAGGCGGATCATGGCGTGGAGGCGTCGCCGGTCTTCAACGTCCGCGCCCAGTCGCCGACCCGGTCCCGCCGTGCGGAATCGGTGAGATCCGGGTCGTCCCACAGCGCGGCGGCCTGGCGGATGAGCGCACTCCCGACGATGAACCCGTCGGTGTGCCGCGTCAGCCGTCGGGCGTCGGCGTGCGTCGAGATCCCGAAGCCGACGAGCAGCGGCTGCTCGACGAGGGCCCGGGCCCGGGCGAGGTAGGCGTCGGTCGCGTCGGTGTCGCCCAGGCCCGACCCCGTCAGGCCCGTCACGCTCACGGCGTAGACGAACCCCGTCGAGCGGGCGTCGACGAGTCGGACGCGGTCGTCGGAGGTGTTCGGCGCGATCAAGTGGGTGATGGAGAGCCCGTGGTCGGCGGCGGCGGCCTCGATGTCGTCGGCCTCCTCGGGCGGCACGTCGGGCAGGATCAGGCCGTCCACGCCTGAAGACGCGGCGTCGGCGCAAAAGTCGCCCACGCCGTAGCGCATCACCGGGTTGGCGTAGCCCATCAGCACGAGCGGCGTGTCGGACGCGCGGCGGAAGGCGGCGGCCGTCTCGAACGTGCCGGCCATCGTCGCCCCCTGGCTCAGCGCCCGCTCGGACGCCTGCTGGATCGGCAACCCCTCGGCGACGGGATCTGAGAACGGCATCCCGAGCTCGACGAAGTCGGCCCCCGCTTGGTCGACGGCCTGGAGGATCGGGAGCGTGGCGTCGGGCGACGGAAAGCCGGCCGTGAGGAAGAGCCCCATCGCGGTCTCGCCGCGGGCGCGGAGATCGTCGAGGTGGGCGCGGAAGCGGGTCATAGGGCGTCGGTAGACTGCTCAGCGTCGAGCTGTTTGAGGGAGACTCCGGCCGGATTGACCCAGGCAGTCCGGCCGTTCTCGCTCCCGCCCTTGACGGCGGAGGCCGCTGCGCTCGGGCTCGTGAACTCGACGTCTTCGGTGAACACGAGGTGACCGGACGCCTCAGTCAGGACCCCCGAATCGCGCAGTTGGCGCCGCTGGACGACCGCGTACTCCGGTGCAGATTTCCGCTCGGTGAGAACGGCTTGAGAGCCTTCGAACACGACAAACCCCGAGGCCGACGGGGCGCCGGTCGCGGTCAGCTTGCGTACCCGCGCGGTGAACACGTCGGCGGGGCGGGAGGTCGTGAGGGTCGGCTTCGGCGTCAGCAAGTCCGACCCGAGGACGGGGAGCAACTGCCGGACCTTCGACAGGTACACGTCCATGTCGGCCCGGTCGGACTCGGGAAGCTTGCCACCGCTGCCCTGAGCATTCTTGAGCGTGGCGCGGTCGGCGTCTAGCGCGGCGTCGATCATGGCGCCCTCCAGATACCGGACGTGCGCCTTGGTCATGTTCTCGTCCTTGCTCACGAACACGACGACCCGATTCCAATAGTCGAGTCCCTCCTGGACGTGGCGCTTGAGCCGGTGCCTCAGAACCTCCGCTTCGCCGACGTACGCGACTGTCTGGCCTGTCTGCCCGTCAGTCCCGGCGAGGACATACACGCCTGCTTGGTCAGCCTCATCGCGGCTGAAAAGCTCGGCAAGGTCAGAACGTGGGGCGGCGAGCGCTTTCCCACTCCAGTTCGACAACTCCGCAGTCCGAAGCCGAGTCGGATCTCCAAACGGCAGGAAGAGCTTGATGGTGGCCGGCGGCACGCTCATCCCTCGTCGCCGAAGAGGTGGGCGGCGATCGTCTCCATGTCCTTGTCGCCGCGGCCCGAGCAGTTGAACACGATCGTCCCGCCTGGGCCGACCTCGGTCGCCAGCGCCGCCAGCGCGTGGACGGCGTGGGCCGTCTCGAGCGCCGGGATGATGCCCTCGGTCTCGCTCAACAAGCGGACGCCCGCCAGCGCCTCGGCGTCGGTCGCCGTGCGGACCTCGACGCGGCCGGTGCTCGCGTGGTAGGCGTGCTCGGGCCCGACGCCGGGGTAGTCGAGCCCGGCCGAGATCGAGTGGGCGATCTCGACCTGGCCGTCGGCGTCTTGGAGCAGCTTCGTCATCGTGCCGTGGAAGACGGCCGGCTCGCCCTGGGTCAGCGTCGCCGCGTGGCGGCCGTCCAGCCCCTCGCCCGCCGCCTCGACGCCGATCAGACGGACGCCCGCGTCGTCGAAGAACGGCGCCCAGATGCCGATGGCGTTCGACCCGCCGCCGACGCAGGCGACCACGGCGTCCGGCAACTCGGAGCCCGTCTGCTCCAGCAGCTGGGCCCGCGTCTCTTGGCCGATCACGCGGTGCAAGTCGCGGACCATCATCGGGTACGGGTGCGGCCCGATCGCCGAGCCGATGATGTAGTAGGTCGTGCTCGGGTTCGAGACCCAGTCGCGGAACGCCTCGTTCGTGGCGTCCTTCAACGTCTGACTGCCCGACGTCGCCGGCCGCACCTCCGCCCCGAGCAGCCGCATCCGCTTGACGTTCAAGCTCTGCCGCTCGATGTCCTCGGCGCCCATGTAGACGACGCACTCGATGCCGAAGAGGGCGCAGGCCGTGGCCGTGGCCACGCCATGCTGGCCGGCGCCCGTCTCGGCGATGACGCGGTCCTTGCCCATCCGCCGCGCGAGCAGCACCTGGCCGAGCGCGCTGTTGATCTTGTGGGCGCCGGTGTGGCACAGGTCCTCGCGCTTGGCCCAGATCGTCGCCCCGCCCAGCCGCTCGGTCAGCCGGTCGAGCCGGGTCAGCGGCGTCGGGCGGCCGACGTAGTCGCGCAAGAGACGATCGAGCTCGGCCTGGTACGCGGGGTCGTCTTTGGCCTCGGCCCACGCCTGGCGGACGTCGGCGAGGACGGGCTGCAGAATCTCGGGCACGAACGCGCCGCCGAACGCGCCGAAGCGACCCCGCGCGTCGGGGAGGGACGCAGGGCCTGGGCTCAGGGTTCGGGGTTCGGAGGTCGCCGTCTGGGTAGACATGATCGGGTCGGTGGAATCGAAGAGTCATCGCCTTGTCATCCTGAGCTCGCGAGGGATCTCGACGCGGTGCGGCAGGTCGGGAGCGGGCAGGGCTCGGGGATCGTGCTGAGATCCCCCGCCTTCGCGGGGGCAGGCTCTTCGCTCCGCTCAGGGTGACAGGGTGTGGGGTCGGTAGCAGGGTTCGAGACGTCACGCACGGTGCCCATACGGAGGCGGGAGGTCAGTCCTCGACGGCGGCGTGGAAGGCGTCGAAAAAGTCCGCCAGCTTGTCGAGGTCCTTGACGCCCGGCTCGGACTCGACCGACGACGACAGGTCGACGGCGTAGGGCCGCATCGACTGGACGGCCTGGGCCACGTTCGCGGCCGAGATGCCGCCGGCCAGAAACAGGTCGACGTCGTTGGACAGATCCCTCGCGACGCGCCAGTTGAAGCTCTCGCCCGTCCCGCCCCACAGGCTCGTGTGGTGCGTGTCGAGCAGCACGAAGTCGACCACGTCGAGGTAGGGCTCCACCATGGCCCGCACCTGCTCCGACGACGCGTCGTGCTGGACCTGGATCGCCTTGATGACGGGCACCTCGACGGCCGCGCACGTCTCGGGCGACTCGTGGCCGTGGAGCTGCGCCAGCGTGAAGCCGGCCCGGGCGCACGCCGCGTTGATCGCGTCGGCGGGGCGGTTGACGAACACGCCGACGGGCTCGGGGCCGCGGACCCACTCGATGATCTCCTTCGCCACATCGGGCTCGACGTAGCGCGGGCTCTCGTCGTGCTGGATGAAGCCGAGGAAGTCCGCCCCGGCCACGGCGGCCGTGCGGGCGTCGTGCAAGCGGGTGATGCCGCAGATCTTGACTCGGGTTCGGGGTTCGGGGTTCATGGTTCGCAGGCTAGGCCGAGGTCGAGGACGCGGAGACTGGGCTCGCGAACCCCGGACCCTGAACCCCTGAGCCCGCCAAGGCCAGCGCCGTCTCGCGGCGGAAGGCGGCCAAGGCGCGGCCGGGGTCGGGCTGGCGCATCAAGTGGGTGCCGATCAGGAACGCGTCGGCGCCGTAGCTGCGCAGGCGGGCCGCGTCGGCGGCGGTGCGGATGCCGCTCTCGGCCACCCGGACGATCCGCTCGGGCAACCGGGCGAAGATCCGCTCGGCCCGGCTCAGGTCGACCTCGAACGTCGCCAGGTCCCGGCTGTTGACCCCGAGCACGTCGACGCGGTCGAGGTCGATCCGGTCCAGCTCCTCGTCGGCGTGGACCTCGACCAGGACGCCCAGGCTGAGGTCGCGGGCGGCGTCGAGCAGGTCGTGGAGCGCGGCCGGGTCGAGGGCGGCGGCGATCAGCAGGACCGCGTCGGCCCCGTAGGCGCGGGCCTCGACCAGCTGGTAGGCGTCGACGACGAAGTCCTTCCGCAGCAGCGGGAGGTCGACCGCCTGGCGGACCTGGGCGAGGTGGTCGAGCGAGCCCTGGAAGTGGGTCGGCTCGGTGAGCACGGAGAGCGCGGCGGCGGCGGCCTGCTTGTACGCGCGGGCCAGGTCGGCCGGGTGGTACTCGCGACGGATCACGCCCTCGGAGGGGCTGGCCCGCTTGCACTCGGCGATGGTGGCCGGGCCGTCGGGGCGGCGGAGCGCGCGCGCGAGCGACAGCGTCGGGGCGTGGAAGGCCGAGCGGCGTTCCAGCGCAGCGGCCGGCGTGACCGCCTTCCGCTCAGCGACGAGCGCCCGGGTGTCGGCGAGGATGGTGTCCAAGATCGTCGGCATCAGACGTGGGAGAGCTCGGTGGAGACCTCGACGAGCGCGTCCAGCTTGGCGAGCGCCGCGCCGCTGGCGACGCTCTCGCGGGCCGCGTCGAGGCACGCGTCGAGCCCGTCGTACTCGCCCGACGCCAGCAGCGCGTAGGCCGCGTTGAGCAGCACCACGTCCGCTTGCGGCCCGGCCTGGCCGCCCAGCACGCCGCGGACGATCTCGGCGTTCTCCTCGGGCGTCCCGCCCTGCAACGCCGCCGCCGACACGCGCGCCAGCCCGAACCGCTCGGGCACCACCTCCTGCTCCAACAGCCCGCCGTCGTAGGCGTGGCTGCCGGTCTGGTAGATCGTCGTCGGGCTCGTCGTCGACAGCTCGTCGAGCCCGTCGTGGGCGTAGACGACGACGACGTGCTCGCTGCCCAGCCGCATCAGGATCTGGGCCATCTGCCGGGCGACCGGGTCCGAGAACGCGCCGATGAGCTGGCGCTTGACGCGCGCCGGGTTGCACAGCGGGCCCAGGATGTTGAAGAAGGTCCGCACCCCCAGCGACCGCCGGACCGGCCCGACGTGCCGGAGCGCGGGGTGGAACTGGGGCGCGAACAGGAACGCGATGCCGGCCTGGTCGAGGCACCGCGCCACGCCCTCCGCGTCGAGGTCGGCGCGGACGCCGAGCGACGACAGCACGTCGGCCGAGCCGCTCGACGACGAGACGCCCTTGTTGCCGTGCTTGGCGACCGGCACGCCGGCCCCGGCGGCGACGAAGCTGGCGGCCGTCGAGATGTTGAACGTGCCCGAGTGGTCGCCCCCGGTCCCGCACAGGTCGATCGGGTCGAGGTCGGTCTCGACCGGGACGGCGTACTCGCGCATCACCTTGGTGAAGCCGACCAGCTCGTCGATCGTCTCGCCGCGCGAGCGGAGCCCTAGCAGCAACCCGGCGATCTGGGCGGGGTCGGCGTCGCCGGACAGCATCACGTGCATGGCCGACTCGGCCTGGGCCTGGGTCAGCGTCTCGCCCTCGGCGATGGCGGTCAGGATGGGACGGAGGGAGTTCAAGGGGTCGGGGTTCAGGGTTCGGGGTTCGAGTCCTCCAGGACCCAGGCCTCATCGGGCTCGCGGACGGCGGGGGCGGAGGACGAGCGGAGGTAGCGGATCAGTGCGCTGCACGAACCGCTCGCACGCTGGGCGAGGCGGTACAGGCGGTCGAAGTCGTCTTGGTCGATGTAGTCGAGGTCGAGGGCGAGGTAGAGTTGAGAACAGACCTCGGCAGCGGAGGCGCGGGCGATGGTCAGGAAGCGAGCAAAGTCGGCCGGAGACCGACGGGCGAACCCTTCGGCGACGTTGGAGGAGACCGATATCGAGGCGCGACGGATCTGGTCCCGCAGCGCGAAGTCGCGAGCGAAGTCGCCGCCTTCCGTCGCCCGGTAGACGCCCAGATTCAGCTCTCGCCCGAGCGTCCACGCGTCGATCTCCTCGAATCGCTTGAAGGACGCCATCAGGACCCGTCGGTGGCCGCGAGTCCGGAGTCCCGCCCTCGCGAACCCTGAACCCCGAACCCCGAACCCTCCAGCGCGTGCGCGACCCAGTTCTGCACGATCCGCGGCCCCTCCGTCGTCAGGATCGACTCGGGGTGGAACTGGACGCCCTCGACCGGATGCTCGCGGTGGCGGAGGCCCATCACCACGCCGTCGGCCGTCTCGGCCGAGACCTCGAGCACGTCCGGCAGGCTCGCGCGGTCGACGACCAGCGAGTGGTAGCGCGTCGCCACGAAGTCCTGGGCCACGCCCTCGAACACGGACCGGCCGTCGTGGCGGACCGTCGACGTCTTCCCGTGCATCAGCGTCGGCGCGTGGACCACGCGGCCGCCGTAGACCTCGCCGATGGCCTGGTGGCCCAGGCACACGCCCAGGATCGGCGTCGCCTCGCCGAACCGCTCGATGACGGCCTCGCTCACGCCCGCCTCGTCCGGCCGGCCCGGGCCCGGCGAGATCAGCACGCCCGCCGGCGCCATCTCCTCGATCTCGTCGAGCCCGATCTGGTCGTTCCGCACGACGCGGTAGTCGCCCGTCACCCCGCCCACCAGGTGGACCAGGTTGTACGTGAACGAGTCGTAGTTGTCGATGATCAGGATCATGAGGACGGAGGGACGCGGGTTGGAGCACGCATCACGGATCAGACGTTCAAGAAGCCGACGGCGTCGCGGACCTCGGCCATCACGTCGGCCGCGCGCGACCGGGCGGCGTGGGCGCCGGCCTGGAGGACCTGGCGGACCTCGTCGGGCCGCTCCGCCAGCTCACGGCGACGCTCGCGCGCGTCTCCAAAGTGGCGGTCGATCATGCCGAGCAGCGCCTTCTTGGCGTGGCCATAGCCGTAGCCGCCGGCCCGGTAGGCGTCGGCGATCTCGGCGCGCTCGTCGTCCGTCGCGAAGTGGCGGATGAGCGCGAACGTGTGGTCGGCGTCGGGGTCCTTGGGGGCCTCCAGCGGCGTCGAGTCCGACAGGATCGACATCACCTTTTTCTTGAGCGGCTTGCCCTCGTCGAAGATGCCGATCGTGTTGTCGTAGCTCTTCGACATCTTGCGCCCGTCGAGGCCGGGGATGACGGAGACCTCGTCCAGGATGTGGGGCTCGGGGAGGGGGAAGAGCGGGGCGTCGTCGGGCCGGTACGCCTGGTTAAAGCGGGCGGCGGTGTCGCGGCTGATCTCCAAGTTCTGCTTCTGGTCCGCCCCGACCGGCACCGTCAGCCCGTGGCCGGGCGCCGTGTACGCCAGGATGTCGGCGGCCTGCAGGATGGGGTAGGTCAGGAGCCCACCGTTGGCCGTCAGCCCCTGGGCCACCTTGTCCTTGTACGAGACGCCCTTCTCCAAAAGCGACGTCGGCGTGAGGCACAGGAAGATCCAGGTCAGCTCCGCCAGCTGGGGCACGTCGGACTGGACGAACAGCGACGCTTTCTCCGGGTCGAGGCCGAGCGCGAGGTAGTCGAGCGCCACGTCGAGCGTGTACCGACGCAAGGCGTCCGCGTCGCGCAACGTCGTCAGCGCGTGGTAGTCGACGATGAAGAGGTAGGCCTCGCTCCGGGCGTCGGCGTCGTTCGCCAGCGCCACGTTCTGGCGGATCGCCCCGAGGTAGTTGCCCAGGTGCAGCGTCCCCGACGGCTGGATGCCGGAGACGATGACGGGGAGAGGAGGAGAGTCAGTCATAGGATGGGATCCCTGTAGCGGCGGTGCACGCACCGCCGTCCCAGGATCATCGACACAGGCCACCGACGGCCGGCCCGCCCCGGTGATCAGCGCACCAAGTCGGCGCCGACGCCGCGGAGCAGGCCCAGGCGCGAGTCCGAGGCGTCGGCGTTGTGCTCGAGGATGGCCCGGGTCCGCTCCTGGTGGTGGACCACGTCGACCTCATCGCGGAGCGCGGACCCGAAGCCGGCCTCGGCGTCGAGGAGCGCCCGGACGTGGTCGCGGTCGGTCCGCCCGGGGGCCGTCGCGAGCGGACCGGCGCCGGCGCCCGACGGCGGCGTGGCGCCCAGGCTCAGGATGGTCTCCGACATCTTGGCCGCCTCGGTCCGCAGGTACGGCATCATGGCCTCGACCTGCACCTTGGCCGGCCCGTCCGGCAAGGCCGCGAGCACGGCGTCGTAGGTCCGCAGCAGGTCGAGGTGGCGCTGGGCGACGGGCATCAGGCGCTCGGCGCTCTCCTCGCGGGAGATGTAGCGGCCGGCGCCGCCCTTGTTGAGGAGGGGTCGGAGGGCGGGGAACATGGCGTTGGGGCAGGTGGCAAGGGGCAGGTGGCAAGGGGCGAAGGATGAGGACCCGTGCCCCATGCCTCATGCCCCTTGCCCTCTACAGCAGATCGGACGTGGCCGAGCGCATGGCGGCGAAGAGGGCGGCGGCCTTGGCCCGGGTCTCGTCGTACTCGGCGGCCGGGTCCGAGTCGGCGACGACGCCGGCGCCGGCCTGGACGTAGGCCACGTCGTCCTTGACGATCATGGTGCGGATGGCGATGCAGGTGTCGAGGGCCCCGTCGAACCCGGCGTAGCCGACGGCGCCGGCGTAGGGCCCGCGCTTGATCGGCTCGAGCTCGTCGATGAGCTCCATCGCCCTCACCTTCGGGGCGCCGGACACCGTGCCGGCCGGGAAGCACGCCGCCAGCACGTCGGTCGCCGGCCGCTCGCCGACGGCGCCCGACACCGACGACACCAGGTGCATCACGTGGCTGAACCGCTCGACCTCGGCGAACCGGTCGACGGTGACGGTGCCGACGTCCGAGACGCGGCCCATGTCGTTGCGGCCCAAGTCGACCAGCATCAGGTGCTCGGCCCGCTCCTTGGGGTCGGCGAGCAAGTCGGCCTCGTTCGAGGCGTCCTCGGCCGGCGTCTCGCCGCGTCGCCGCGTCCCGGCGATGGGCAGCACGAGCGCGCGGCGCTCGGGCCCGCGCGGCTCGACGCGCGTCAGGACCTCCGGCGACGAGCCGACGAGCGAGAACCCCTCGCCCGGCCCGTCCAGCCCGTCGACGTCGAGGTAGAAGAGGTAGGGCGAGGGGTTGACCTGGCGGAGCGCGCGGTACAGGTTGAACTTGTCGCCGGCGAACGGCATCGCGAACCGCTGGCTCAGGACCACCTGGAACACGTCGCCCTCGACGATGTGCGCCTTGCCCCGGCGGACGGCGTCCTCGTAGGCCGAGCGCTCGACCGACGCGGCCGGCTCGGCGGCCAACAGGCGCACCGGCTCGCCCGGAATGCCGCCGTGGAGCAGGTCGTCCTCCAGCTCGACCAGCCGCTCGGTCGCCTCGGCGTACGCCTCGTGCAGGTCGGTCGCGGCGTCGACGAAGACGGTCGCCATCAGGACCAGCTGGTGGCGGACCCGGTCGAACGCGGCGACGGTGTCGTAGAAGCCCCACACGGCGTCGGGCAGGCCCAGCAGGTCGGGCGGGCCGGGCGGCAACGCCTCCAGCTGGCGGACCGCGTCGTAGCCGACGAAGCCGACGGCGCCGGCCGTCAGGCGCGGGAGGCCGGCGACCTCGGCCTGCTCGGTCTGGGCCAGGATCGCGCCGAGCGCCTGGAACACGGTCCCTTCCAGCGGCTCCACCTCGTGCGGCGCGCCGTCGCCCTCGTAGGTCCCGGCCGGGCGGTGCGCCCAGACGCGGCTGCCACGGCTCTCGACCACGAGGTAGGGGCTCTTGCCGATGAACGAGTAGCGCCCCAGCCGCTCGCCGCCCTCGACCGACTCCAGCAGGAACCCGAACTGGCCCTCCTCGCGGAGCGCCAGGAAGGCCGAGACCGGCGTCAACAGGTCGGCCGAGCGGCGGACGTAGACGGGCACCGCCAGCCGCCGCCCGTCGGACGGGAGCTGCTCGCGGACGATCGTCTCGAACTCGGTGAGGGTCACGGGAGGGGGAGGGGAAGGGACGTCGAAGCTGGCGGCTCCGCGGCCCAGCGTGGGTGCCGATTCAAACAAAAAAGCCCCCTGCTCTGCTGAACAGTGGGCTCGCGGGAAAGCGCGTTCGCGTCAGGCCACAGGCCGTCTGCCCACTGGGGGTGCGGGGTGCCACCAGGGCCAGACGGTGTGGGCGCGGAGCGTCATGCGTCGAAGCTACTCGCGTTCGCCGGGCGGGGCAACCGGCGGCAAGCCGAGCAGGTCCGGTGCCGGCTCCCGGAACGGGGAGGGGCGGGGCGGGTCGAGGCGGAACCGCCGCACCGGTGGCCGCGCGAACGGGGACGCGATGTCGGCCCCCGGGGCCAGCCGCACGGCGAGCGGAGCCCGGCTGGCGCAGAGGTTGGGCATCGGGGCCGGGGCCGGCCCGTCGTCCGAGTACGCCCGCACCTCCGCCTCGTGACGCGCCCGCGACTCCGGGGACAGCGGCTCGACGCAGCGGTCGAGCGTGACGGGTTCGCTCGCGCTCGGCGGCGCCGGGAGGATGCGGATGTCCTGGGCACTCGCGGGGACCGCGAGAGCGACAAGCAGGAAGAGCGTACGCATGGCGGTGTGGAGTGGCATTCGACGGAACGTACGTCGCGCGCCCACGCTAGCGGTCGGTGAGGAGCGAGTCGGCGGCGGGCTGGAGGTCCAGCCCGAGCGTCTCGATGGCGACCCGGTAGGTGCGGAGCAGGTTCGCCTCCTGCTCGACGACCCTGCTGAAGTAGGCCCCGAGCGAGACGAAAGCGGCTCGGGCGTTGGCGCCGTCGAACATGGCCGGGTCGAACGCCGCGTCAGAGAACCCCCGCTCGATCTCATCGAGTCGGTCCTGGGTGTCGTAGAGCCCGACGAGGACGGACGTGCTCTCGAAGGGGAGCAGGCCGAGCACGCCCGTGGCTTCGGCCGCCGCGCGCGCTCCGTCCCGGAACGTGACCTGTCGCGGCCCCTGCCACCCGGCGACCCTGTTGAGGGCGTCGAACAACGTCTCCCCGACCTCGGGCTCGACCCGCTGGAGCTGGTCGTGGAGCGCCCCGTGGTACGCGAACGCTTGGGCGACGACCCTTTGGTTCGCCTCGACCTCGTCGGCGTACGCCGCAAGGGCTTGGTCGACGGTGCGCGCCTCGGCTCGGGCCTGGCGCCACTCCGTCACGGCAAACCCCAGGAGCACGCTCAGAAAGATGGCGGCGGCCTCGACGCTGAGCACGCCCCAGTCGATCCGTCGCCGGGCGACCGACTCAGGCACCCGCGGTGGCGCTCGTCGAGTCGGGGTCCGGCTCCAGGCCGAGCGCCCGCGCCAGCCGCTCGTCGTAGCCGTACGGGTCGCTGTACACCCGGAGCGAGCCGTCGGTCTCGGCCCAGGCCGTGAAGTAGGTGAACTGCGACAGGAACGGCCGGTCTAGCCGGACGCCCCGCCGCGGGCCCCCTCGCCACGCCGCCCGCGCCTGCCCCGGCTCCCACCCGTTGACGGCCGTCAGCAGGTACTCCGCCAGCACGTCCGGCGCGCCGGCCTGGACGCACCCGCTCGACATCGACGAGCCCGAGCCGTCGTCGAACGTGTAGCGCTTGTTCGTGTCGTGGATCAAGATGGCGTACGGGTTGTGCATCAGGAATTTGACGCGGCCCAGCGGGTTGCTCGGGCCCGGCCGCTGGACGAACCGAAACTGGCCGACCGAGACCGAATCCCACGGGACCAGCCGGCTGTCGACGGCGGCCCCGTTCTGGTACACCTCGAAGCCCTGGCGCCACAGCGCCAGGCTGTCGCGGACGGCCATCGGGAACACGTTCGCCGCCGCCAGCGACCGCGGCACGTACCACGCCGGCTGGAACTCGACGGTGTGGACCGAATCGGTGATCACGGGCGTCGTCCAGCCGGCCGTCTGGGCGTTGCCGATGTTGACCGGCATCCGCAGCCGCTCGGCGTAGTCGTCGCCGAGCGTGGCGGACGAGTCGCGCTCCAACACGCGCAGCTCGAACGCGGGGAGGTTGACCCAGACAAAGTGGTCGCCTAGGTCGTCGGGGAGCCACCGCCAGCGCTCCAGGTTGAGGGCGATCGTGCGGCGGAGCGGGGCCAGGTCGGCGTTGATGGCGTCGGTGGCCGCGGCGTCGAGGACGCTGTCGCGGGCGAGCCCGGCCGCGGCCTCGAACCGGCCGAGGGCGGCCGCGAGCGAGTCGTCGAGCACGTAGGCGTCGGGGCGGCCCCAGGCGTCCAACGTGTCGGGCGCGAGGTAGCCCCACGCCGTCAGCCGGTCGCGGAGGTGGGGCACCCGGACTGACCGCTCGCCGGGCGCCAAGGCGGCCCCGTCGGGGACCGGGGCGAGCTCGGCCTGGAGCGCGGCCAGCCGCGTCCGGAGCCGGCGGTACCCGGCGTGCGGCGGGCGGAGCGCGTCGAGCGCCCGCGTCGTCGCCCGGACGTCGGACCGGCCGATGGCGTCGGCGAGCGCGTCGAACGCGGCGCCCGACGAGTCGCGGACGGTCGGAAACCACGAGTGGGTGTACAGCTGGCGCGGGTCGGCCCGGCGCCCGCGCAGGGCGTCGCCGAACCGGAGCAGCCCGTCCGTGATCGCGAGGTCGAGCGCGGCCAAGCGGGCCGGGCGAGGGTCCGCCAACGTGTCGCGGGCCTCACCGTCCAAACTTTCCCACGTGCGCTCGGCGGTCTCGAGGGCGCGGCGCAAGGCGGGGAGCGCGTCGGCGTGGACCTCTGGGGCCGAGACGCCGTCGGCCGGCGCGGCGTCGAGCAGGCCCACGAGCGCGGCGCGGGCCCGAGCGTCGGCCCACAACGGCGCGCGCTCGTTGTACAGGTCGGCCGTGGCCGGGTGGAGCCGGGGGCCGGCCGCGCCGACGCGGGCCTCCATGGCCTCCGTCAGGGCCGTCGCCGTCGGCGCCTCCACCTCGTCCGGGCCGAAGAAGCCGTCGAGGAAGCCCCATCCCAGGAGGGCGGCGAGCAGGACGGAGAGGGCGGGGAGGGGCACAGTCGGGATGGGCGAGGACTCGGGCTCAACGACGCGGAGGATCCGAAAGTACCCCTGCGCGAGTCGTTCCGGTTCTGTCTGACCGCGTGGATCGGGGGACGCTCGCGCGCCCCTCCTGATCGTCTCGGGAGAGTACGGTGGTCGCGGACCTGAACGGGCGGGGCGTCGTAGGCCCGCGTCTCCCCTCCGATCTCAGACATGTCCCCACCCGTCCCGGCGACCCGCCACGTCTCGCTCGACTTCGAGCCGTCCCGCGACGGGTTCTCGTTCCCCAACCGCTACACCTGGACCGACGACGACTTGGGCGTGCTGGCGAGCAGGCTCCGGGCGGTGACCGCGGTGCCGGTCGCCCTCGGGGCCGGCCTGGGCGGAGCCGTCAGCGGGCCCGTCGGGGGGCTGGCCGGGCTGGCGGTCGGCGCTGTGCTGGGGCGCGCCGGGCTGGGCGACGGGGTCGTCCGGACGGTGGCCCAGCGGTGGTCGACGTTCGGGCTATGCGGGGGGATGGCGCTGGCGGCCATCGAGCGGTGGCCCCAGAGCGACGGCGCCGTCGCCACGGCCGACCTCCGGCCCGGGCCGCTCCGCGCCTTGCTGCGCCGCCGCCAGGAGCGGACGCTGAGGGCCTCGCTCCCGCGCTTCGCCGGCTGGTGGCTCCGGGCCCTCGCCTCGCGCAACCCCGACGGCTGGGCCGACGCGCTCGGCCAGGAGCTGGACCGGGTCGAGGCCCGGCTCGGCGCCGGCCGGCCCGTCTTGCTCGGGCTCGTCGGCGACGCGCCGGACCCGTTCGCGCTCCACCAGGTCGTCGCGTTCGGGATCGAGCGCCGCGGGCCGCTCGCGGCCACGCTCTCGGTCTACGACCCGAACGCGCCGGGCCAGACGCGGACCGTCACCACCGCGCCCACCAGCCCCGGGCGGGCCGCCATCGCGACGACGCTGCCGACGGGCCGCGCGCCCACCGGACGCGTCCACATCTCGACCCGGCCCCACCACCTGGCCCACGTGTTCGTGATCGACGCCTAGCTGGTAGGAACGGGGCAGTCGGAACGGATAGCTGTCGTCGCAGGGCGTGGGCTCTCGGCGCTCGGCTGCCCCCTCATACCCAATCCGGGTGGAATGTGTGGGTCTGGGGGTGTGGGAGGAGAGGGCACTTCACCCCCACGCCCCCACCCCCTCCCGTCCCGAGCAGCGACGGATCAACCGGACCTTACCGGTCCGCCTGCCCGTGGTCGACGACGGGTGTGTCCTCGGCGGTCCCGTCGCCTCCGGGCGTGGGGGCGCCGGGCGGGACGGGCAGCGGGGCCTGGCGCTGTTCCCGGACCGTCGCGGCCCACGACACGGCCGCGGCCACCGTGATGCACCCGACGACGACCGCCAGCGAGACCGACGTCGGGATCTCGATCCCCCGCGGCTCCAGGAACGGCTCGGCCAGCATCTTCGCCCCGATAAACACCAGGACGGCCCCGAGCCCGATGTGGAGGTACCGGATCCGCTCGATGACCCCGGCCAGCAGGAAGTACAACGCCCGCAGCCCGACGACGGCCAGGATGTTCGACGAGTACGCCAGGAACGGGTCGGTCGTGATCCCCAAGATGGCCGGGATCGAGTCGACGGCGAACACGACGTCGGTCAGCTCGATCATGACCAGGACCAGGAACAGTGGGGTCGCCCAGAGCCGGCCCATCTTCCGCACGAAAAAGTGCTGGCCGTGGTAGCTCCGCGTGACGGGGAGCACGCGGCGCAGGAGCCCGAGGACCCGGTTGCCGGCCACGTCGTCGGCGTCGTCGGACCCGACGAACATCCGGGCGCCCGTGAGGAGCAGGAACGCGCCGAAGATGTAGAGGACCCAGTGGAACCGGTCGACCAGGGCCACGCCGACCAAGATCATGAACGCCCGCATCACGATGGCCCCGAAGATCCCCCAGAACAGGACCCGGTGCTGGTACCGGGCCGGGACGGCGAAGTACCCGAAGAGGACGGCGATGACGAAGAGGTTGTCGACCGAGAGCGACTTCTCGACGACGTAGGCCGTGAAGAACGTCAGGGCCGGGTCGTGGCCGTAGGCCCACCAGATGACCCCGTTGACGGCCAGCGAGGCGCCGACGAAGAAGGCCGAGAGCCAGGCGGCCTCCTTCCACTCGATCTCGTGGGCCTCGCGGTTGAACCCGAACAAGTCGAGCAAGAGGAGCCCGATGACGTAGGCGTTGAACGCGACCCAGGCCCAGGCGGGAACGTCGATGTGCGGCATGGGGGAAATCCAGGGGGCGGCGTGAACGCGAGGTCCCGGCCCAGGTTCGTGCTCCGGATCGCCTTTCTCCGGGTCCCGCTCCCGCTTACTCGCTCAGGTCGCGGTGCCCGAAGTAGAACAGGCAGAACTTCAGCTTCGACGCCTTCTGCGGTCCGAACCCGGGCAGCGCGCGGAGCCGCCGCTCGACCGCCGCGCAGTCGCCGTCGGCCCAGATCCGGGCGGCGTCGCCGCCGTAGTCGTCGGCGACGGCCCGGGCCACGGCCTGCGTCGTGTCGACCATCTTGTTGGTGAACCGGTGGACGGCCGGGGCCTCGACGAACACCTCGGCGAAGGCGTCGCGGTCCATGGCGGCGATCCGGGCGAAGTCGAGGTGGCCGAGCCGCTGGCGGAGCTTGTAGGGCCCGGTGAACGCCGTCTCGGCCAGGACGCGCTGGTCGTACAAGAGCCCGAGCAGGACGGCGCCGGGCTCGTCGCGCAAGAACTGGTCGACGTCGGGGTCCTTGGTGGCCGTGCCCTCGGCCTGGAGCCGGTCGAGCATGCGGACGAGCCCGCCGTCGAGGGCGGAGTAGTCGGAGGCGTCGAGAGACATGGGGAGGCGTGGGTCGGCGAGGGAGAGTGCGGACGGCGGCTTTCTCAGAGGCCGCCCGCTCGTGCGGCCCTCTGGGGAGGGGGACCCGGACGCCGCCCGAGGCGCGAGTCCCGGGCGCTCGGGCCACGGGCAAGATCTCCACGCGACCGCGTCGCGCGGGCGACGTGGTACGGGAAGACCATCCGGAGGTCCGGCTCGGAACCGATCTTCCTGGCCTCCCACACCGCCTCCCCATGCGCCGACTCCCCCTCGCCCTCTGCGGCCTCGCCCTCCTCGCCGGCGTCGCCGGCTGCGACTCGACCGACGACGACGGCACGACCTCCGGCGTCCGCGTGATGACCCAGAACCTCTACCTCGGGGCCGACCTGTTCCTGGTCGCCGGCGAGACCAACCCCCAGCTGGTGCCGGTCCGCGTGGCCGAGCTCTACGCGACCGTCCAGGCGTCCGACCCGGCCGCCCGGATGGCGGCCATCGCCGCCGAGATCGCCCGCGTCGGGCCCGACCTGGTCGGGTTGCAGGAGGTCTCGACCTACGCCATCCAGATGCCGGGCGACCACCTGCCGGGGCAGGCGGCCACGCCGGCGACGGCCGTCACGGTCGACTTTCTCGACCTGCTCATGGACGCGCTCGAAGAGCAGGGCGCCGACTACCGCGTCGTGTCGGTCTCGAACAACGCCGACGTCGAGCTGCCGGCGTTCAACGGGTCCGAGTTCTTCGACGTCCGCTACCAGGACGCCGACGTGGTCTTGGCCAAGGCCGACGTGACGACGGGCGCGACGACCGAGCGGTCGTTCCAGGCGCTGCTCACCCAGGAGGTCGGCGGCGTGCCCCAGACGTTCGTCCGCGGGTACCAGACGGTCGACGCGACGGTCGACGGGTTCTCGTTCACGTTCGTCAACACGCACCTCGAAGTGGGCGGGCCGGCCGAGCCGCTCCAGGTGCTCCAGGCCGGCGAGCTCCTCCCGGTCCTGGGCGCGATCACCGGCCCGGTGGTCTTGGTGGGCGACATCAACTCGAACGGCAACGCGAACGGGACGAGCTACCGGACGCTCACGGTCCCCCTCGACGACGCCTTCGCCGCCGGCTCCGCGCCGACGTGCTGCCAGGCCGACGACTTGCGCAACCCGGCGTCCCAGCTCCAGACGCGGATCGACGTCGTCCTCTTCCGCGGGTTCGACGAGGCCCGCGCCGCCGAGGTCGTCCTCGACGAGCCGTCCGACCGCGTCAACGGGCTGTGGCCGAGCGACCACGCCGGCGTCTGGGCCGAACTCGGCGGCGTCGTGCTGTAGGGCGCGACGGGCCAGTGGTCAGTGGATCAAGCGGATTCGACCGGCGCTGTTCGCCTGACGCACTGACCACTGCGCAACGCGCTCTACGCACCCACGATCTTTCTCCACTCCGGCCCTGCGGGCGTGTCCATCACCTCGACGCCGAGCGCGTCGAGCTCGTCGCGGATGGCGTCGGCGCGGGCCCAGTCCTTGGCGGCCCGGGCCTCGGTCCGCTGGAGCAGGAGCGGCTCGACCTGGTCCGCCAGCGGGTCGGGCTCGGTCGCGGCGTCGGACGCGGCCACCGGGGGGACGATCCCCAAGAGCGCGTCGACCCAGTCGAGAAAGGCCGCGCCGGCGCGGGCCGAGGCGCCCGAGAGCGGCGACTGGCGGTGGGCCTTGAGGATCGCGTTCGTGCCGCGGAGCGCGGCCGCGAGCGCGATCGGCGTGGTCAGGTCGTCGGCCATGGCCGCCAGCGCTTGGGCGGTCGCGGCGTCGAGGTCGGCCGAGAGGGTGTCGTCGCCTGGGCGGTCGGCGTCGAGCGCGTCGCGGACGGCCTCGCCCGCCTCGCGGTAGCGCTGGAGGTTCTTGGCCGCGTCGGAGAGCGTCTTGCGGGTGAGGTTGAACGGCTTGGCGTAGTGGCCCGAGAGCAACGCGTAGCGGACGGCCAGCGGGTCGAGCGGGGCGCCCCAGTCTGGGCGGCCGCCGTCGGCCGGGTCGGCGGTGAGGTCGCGGACGGTGAGGAAGTTGCCCTTGGACTTCGACATCTTCTCGCCCTCGACCTGCAAGAACCGCGTGTGGATCCAGTAGCGCGAGAACGGCTGGCCGGTGAGCGCCTCGGCCTGGGCGATCTCGCACTCGTGGTGGGGGAACCGCAAGTCCTCGCCGCCGCCGTGGAGGTCGATGGTCTCGCCGAGGTACTTCTGAGCCATCACCGAGCACTCGAGGTGCCAGCCGGGGAAGCCCCACCCGCCGGCCGGGCCGTCGGCGAACGGCGAGAACCACTGCATAAGGTGGCCGCTCTGAGAGCCGACCGGCTTCTTCCAGAGCGCGAAGTCGCGGGGGTCTCGCTTGCCGTCGTCGCGGACGACCTCGCGCGTGCCCTCCTCCAGCGCGTCGGCGTCGACGTTGCCCGAGAGCGCGCCGTAGTCCGGGAACGACGGGACGTGGAAGTAGACGCCGTCGTCGGTCTCGTAGGCGTGACCGCTCGCGACGAGGGCCTGGACCGCCAGGATCTGCTCGCGGACGTGCTCGGTCGCGCGCGGGCGGACGTCGGGCTCGCGCAGGCCGAGCGCGTGCCAGTCCGCGACCAGCGCGTCGGTGTAGTGGCGGGCGAGGTCCCAGACGGTCTCGAACGCCTCGCCCTCTTTCGACGCGAGGGCCCGAGCCATCTTGTCCTCGCCGCGGGCGTCGGCCACGTCGTCCTCGGTGAGGTGGCCGACGTCGGTCACGTTCGAGACGTAGCGGACGGCCCACCCCAGCGCCTGGGCCGTGCGGACGACCAGGTCGGCGGTGAGGAACGTCCGGAAGTTGCCGATGTGGGCGTAGCTGTAGACCGTCGGGCCGCAGCTGTAGAACCGCAGGAGCGGGCGCCCGTCGGGCGTGTGGGCGACCGGCGTGATCTCGCGGACCTCGCGGGCCAGCGTGTCGGTCAGGCGGAGGGGCGGGGTCATGGCGCGGGGGGCGAGGCGCCAAGCTACCGGGGGGCAAGCTCGCTCTGCTCGTCAGGAATCAGGAATCAGGTGAGAGGAATCCACAGAGGTGGCGTCTCGTGCCCCGCGGAGGGACGCCGCGAGCGAGGGGGCTCACCCGCAGGTCCCCGATTCCTCATCCCTGATGCCTCACGACTCACCACCGCCGCTCCGACACCGTGAACCCGACGAGCACGCTCGCGCGCGGGCCGTCCTGGCCGAACACCACGGCCACGTTCATCGGGATGCCGACCTCGCCGACCTCGGTCGTCGTCCCGATGGCGATGGCGTAGGCCGCGCCGCCGAGCGACAGGTTCGGCCCGACGCCCACCTCGAAGCCGCCCGGCGCCCGGAGGCCGGCCAGGAACGACAGGCTGGGGAGGAACAGGCCGCGGTCGGCGCCGCCTAGCAGCGCGACCCACTCGGCCAGGCCCGTCAGGCCCTCGGCGGTCTGGAAGATCCGCGTCTCGAACTGCCACCCGAACTGGGTCACGACCGGGAACTCGTCCGAGATGCGGGGCACGCCGTCGCCGTCGTCGAACGCCTCGTTGATCCGGTTGACGGTGCCGGGGCTCAGGATCGTCAGGCCCGTCCGTGGGCCGCCGACGCGGCGCGGGCCGAACGCCCGGTCGACGGCCTGGTAGCGGCGGACCTCGACGGGCGTCGGAGCCGGCGCCGGCGGGGGGGGCGTCGCGTCGGTCGGGGCGGGGGGCGCGGGCTCGGAGTCGAGGGGGACGCCCTGGGCGACGACCGGGCCGGCGAGGAGGACCGCGAGCAGGAGCTTGAGCATGGCCAGAGGGGGAGGATGTCCGGCAAGGTGGGACGTCCCCGGCGGGCCTCCGTGGTGCGTCCGCAGCCCGGCGCTGGTACGACCGGATCAGGCGGCTCCGGAATGCTGAGCCCGGGGCCCCATCGTGGGACCCCAGGCCCGGTCGCGTCGTCCCACGGGACGATGCCCGACGCGCCCCCCGGCCTCCGCTACGCCGACGACACCCGCCCCGGGCTCACCCGGGTCCGCCGGGGCACGGGGTTCTCGTACCACCGGCCCGACGGCGAGCTCGTCTCGGACGACGTCCGAGACCGCATCGAGTCGTTGGTGATCCCGCCGGCCTGGGACGACGTCTGGATCTGCCCCTCGGCGACGGGCCACCTCCAGGCGACGGGCCGCGACGGCAAGGGCCGCAAGCAGTACCGCTACCACGACGACTGGCTGACCCACCGGAACCGGCTCAAGTTCGACCGCATGGTCGGCTTCGGCGACGCGCTCCCGGCCTTGCGCGCCCGCGTCGAGGCCGACCTCGGCACGTCCGGGCTGGGGAGGGAGAAGGTGCTGGCGCTGTGCGTCCGGCTGTTGGACGAGACGCTGGTGCGCGTCGGCAACGAGCAGTACGCGACCGAGAACGGGTCGTACGGGCTGACGACGATCCGCGACAAGCACGTCTCGTTCGACGGGTCCGAGGTCCGGTTCGAGTTCGTCGGCAAGAGCGGGAAGACGCAGTCGCTGTCGGTCCGCGACCGGCGGCTGGCGCGGCTCGTCAAGGCCTGCCGCGACATCCCCGGCTACGACCTGTTCCAGTTCTACGACCCCGCCGGCGACAAGCACGACGTCGAGAGCGGCCACGTCAACGGCTACCTCCAGGAGGCGACCGGCGACGCGTTCACGGCCAAGGACTTCCGGACGTGGGGGGGGACCGTCACGGCCGCCCAGGCGCTCGCCGCCCACACCGACGGGGCCGACGCCGACGGGGCCGACGCCGACGGGCGCATCGTCCAGGCCATCAAGGACACGGCGGCTGTCTTGGGCAACACGCCCGCCGTGTGCCGCCGGTACTACGTCCACCCCGACGTGCTCGACGCGTTCCGCGAGGGCGACCTCCGCGACCGGCTCGTCCGCCGGAACGCGGGCAACACGCCGGCCGGCCTGCGCCCGCCCGAGGCCGCCGTGCTCGACCTGCTGAAAGAGAGGGCCGCCTAGCCGGCGACCGCTCGAAGCGCGGCCAGCGACGCCGCGTCGTCGAACAGCGCCCGCGTCGGGATCGCGAAGCCGGCCACGACGGTGCTCGCGAGCGTCGCCCCGGCCACCTCCTCGGTGTACTGCCGGCTCTCGAGCCGGTGGACGACCACGGACTCGTCGTCGGCGTCGGCGATCCAGTACTCGGCGACGCCGTGGGCCGCGTAGTCCTCGCGCTTGACGCCGCGGTCACGGCCCGACGTGCTCGCGCTCAGCACCTCGACCACGAGGTCCGGGGCGGGATAGACCTTCGTGTCCCGCCCGATCTCCCGGGTCTTGTCGGGTCCCCAAAACGCCACGTCCGGCTCGTAGTCGTTCCGCGTCAGCCCTACGAGCGCCTTCCCGGCGGCGACCGTTCCGCCGAGCGCGTGCGCGCCGTTGTGGGCGCCGAGCAAGGTGACGAGACGGCGAACGGTTTGGTTGTGGGCGTTGCGGGCGGGCGAATGCATGACGACCTCTCCGTTGATGAACTCGGCCTTGGTCGACGGCGTGAGCCAGTCGCGGAACCGCTCGCGGGCGACCTCCTCGCCGCGGAGCACGCCCAGCAACGCCTCCACGTGGTGCGGCAGCGCGGGCGAGTCGAGGAGCGGCTGGAGGAGGACGGCGGGCATGGCGACGGAGGGCGGCACCCGGAGGATACGCGGCGGCCCCTCGGTTCGTGCCCTACGCCGCCACCTCGGCGCCGACGAGCGCGCGCGCCGCTCGGACCAGCCCGTCCGGCCCGATGCCGACTTCGTCGTGGAGCTGCCGCTGCGACCCGTGCTCGACGAACCGGTCCGGCAACCCGAGGCGCACGACCTGCGTCCCGTCGAGCACCCCGGCGTCGGACGCCCACTCCAGGACCGCCGAGCCCGCGCCGCCGTCGCGGACGCCGTCCTCGACCGTGATCACCCGGCGGTAACGGCCGAACACCTCGGTCAGCAGTGCCGCGTCGAGTGGCTTGACGAACCGGAGGTCGTAGTGGGCCGCCTGGACGCCCTCCGCGGCCAGCCGCTCGCACGCCTCGGCGGCGTACTGCCCGATGGCCCCATACGTCACGAACGCGAGGTCGCCGCCGTCGCGGACCTTGCGGCCTTTCCCGATGGGCACCGCCCGGAACCCGTCGCGCAGCGCCATCCCCGTCGCCGCGCCGCGCGGGTAGCGGATGGCGAACGGGCCGTCGTGCTGGAGCGACGTGAACAGCAGGTCGCGCAGGTCCTGCTCGTCGAGCGGCGCCGCGACGACCATGTTCTGGACGGCCCGCATGTAGGCCACGTCCAGGGCCCCGTGGTGCGTCGGGCCGTCGGCGCCGGCCAAGCCGGCCCGGTCCATGCAGAACACGACGGGCAGGTTCTGCAACGCCACGTCGTGGACGACGCCGTCGTAGGCCCGCTGCAAGAACGTCGAGTAGATGGCCACGACCGGGCGCATGCCCTGGGTCGCGAGCCCGGCCGCGAACACGACCGCGTGCATCTCGGCGATGCCGACGTCGAACGCGCGGTCCGGCATGGCCGCCATCATCTTGCCCAGGCTCGTGCCCGACGGCATCGCCGCGGTCACGCCGACCACGCGGTCGTCCTGCTCGGCGAGCTCGATGAGGGCGTCGCCGAACACGTCCTGCCACTTGGGCTTCTTCGTCCCGTTCGGGGCGGGCGTCGCCAGGCTCTTGCCCGTGACCTTGTCGAACGGGCTCGACTGGGCGTGCCACTTGACCTGGTCGGCCTCGGCCGGCGCGAACCCCTTGCCCTTGACGGTCAGCGTGTGGAGCAGGATCGGGCCCGGCAGCGCGCGGAGCTTCTTCAGCTTGAGCGCCAGGTCCACGACGTCGTGGCCGTCGACGGGGCCGATGTAGCGGAAGCCCAAGGCCTCGAACAGCATGCCGGGCGTCAAGACCGCCTTGAGCCCGTCCTCGACGCGGCTCGCCAGCCGCTGGAGGTGGCCGCCGCCCAGCCCCTTCATCCTGTCGAACATCTCCCAGACCTCGCCCTTCAGCGCGTTCCACGAGCCCGACGACGAGACCCGCGCGAGGTACTCGTGCAACGCGCCGACGTTGGGGTCGATCGAGATCCGGTTGTCGTTCAGGACCACCAGGAGGTCGGCGTCCGAGGCGCCGGCGTTGTTCATCCCCTCGAAGGCAAGCCCGCCCGTCATCGAGCCGTCGCCGATGACCGCGACCACCTTCTGGCCGGTCCCCATGAGGTCGCTGGCGGTCGCCATGCCGAGCGCGGCCGAGATCGACGTGCTCGCGTGGCCGACGCCGAACGTGTCGTACGCGGACTCGTCGCGCTTGGGGAAGCCCGAGAGCCCGCCGTACGTCCGGTTCGTCGGGAACGCTTGGCGGCGGCCGGTCAGGATCTTGTGCCCGTACGCCTGGTGGCCGACGTCCCACACCAGCTGGTCGTCCGGCGTGTCGTAGGCCCAGTGGAGCGCGACCGTCAGCTCGACGACGCCCAGCGACGCCCCGAAGTGCCCGCCGTGGACCGAGACGATGTCGACGATGAACTCGCGGAGCTCGTCGCACAGCTGGGGCAACCGCTCGACGGGGAGCGCCCGGACGTCGGCCGGGGAGTCGATCGTGGCCAGCAGGGGACCGGGCGTGTGGGTCGGAGCGACCTGAGACATGGGCGAGGCGCGAAAGGGCCGAAGATACCGGGGGGGCCTGTGACCGCCGGCGATTCCTCGCGGTTTCAGGAAGAGTTGAAAGGGGAGGCTCGCGGGCGCTCGCGGGAACGGGTGGAGGGGCGCGTGGGCGGTCCGCGGAGACCCCGCTCGCGGAGAGATCGCGGAACCGGGCTGGCGCCCAGGGTCGGCAGTGGTCACCTTCCGTCCCCTCCGTCCCCTCCGTCCCCTCCGTCCCCTCCGTCCCCTCCGTCCCCTCCGTCCCCTCCGTCCCCTCCGTCCCCTCCGTCCCCATGCCCGTCCGCGTCTTGTTCGTTTGTCTCGGCAACATCTGCCGGAGCCCGCTGGCCGAGGGCCTCTTCCAGCAGAAGGTGGTCGCGGCCGGCCTCGACGCCGAGGTGGTAGTCGACTCGGCCGGGACCGGCGGGTGGCACGTCGGCGCCCCGCCGGACCGCCGGATGACGGCGACGGCCGCCGAGCACGGGACGGACCTCGCCCCGCTGAAGGCCCGCCAGCTCGAGCGCGCCGACCTCGACGAGTTCGACCACGTCTTCGTCATGGACAAGGCCAACCTCCACGACACGCTGGCGCTCGACC
This sequence comes from uncultured Bacteroidota bacterium, assembly GCA_963848075.1. Lineage (GTDB taxonomy): Bacteria > Bacteroidota > Rhodothermia > Rhodothermales > Rubricoccaceae > Rubrivirga. The sequence goes on along the minus strand of CAWKCB010000001.1, from coordinate 45,244 downwards.
CCGACGGCGACCACGGCACGCGCGTCCGCCTCTTCCGCGAGTTCGACCCCGAGCCCGGCGACTACCAGGTGCCCGACCCGTACTACGGCGGGCCCGAGGGCTTCGACCGCGTCTTCGACATCGCCGACCGGACCACGTCGGCCATCCTGCGCCGCCTGGCCGACGTCTACGGCTGGGACGTTGCCGGGGGTCAGTGATCAGTGCGCCAGTGGTCAGTGCGCCAGGCATGACGTGGGGAGATCTTTCGCCCTCGGCGTGGACAACTCTGGCGCCCGAGGCTTGACAGCGCCACGACGATCGCGCTGATTTTCGCCTTCCGCCTTCCGCCTTCCGCCTTCCGCCTTCCGCCTTCCGCCTTCCGCCTTCCGCCTTCCGCCTTCCGCCTTCCGCCTTGAAGTACCCCCTCACGCTGTCGTTCAAGATCATCGCGATCGCGCCCCAGATCCGCGTCACCGACGCCGACGGCGCGCCGGTCCTGTTCGTCCACCAGAAGGCGTTCAAGCTGAAGGAGGCCGTGACGGTCTACCGCGACGAGACCCGGGAGACGGCGCTGTACACCATCGCCGCCGACCGCGTCCTCGACTTCAACGCGGTCTACCGGATCCGCGACGGGCGGGGCCGCGAGGTCGGCGCGCTGGCGCGGCGCGGGCGCCGGTCGATCTGGCGCGCCCGCTACGACATCCTGGACCCCGAGGGCCGGTCGGTCTTCCGGGTCCACGAGGACGAGGTCTGGAAAAAGGTGATCGACTCGTTCCTCCGCCAGTTCGGCATCGTGGGAGCGGTCGTCGGCTACTACGTCAACCCGAGCTACACCGTCGAGGCCGACGACCCGGAGACGCCGGAGCGCGAGGGGGCGCCGGTGGTGACGCTCGCCAAGGAGCCGGCGGTCTGGGAGGGCCAGTTCTCGCTCGACCGCGTCGGCGACCTGATGATGGAGCACGAGGAGCTGGTCGTGGTCGCGCTCCTGATGATGGTCCTGCGCGAGCGGACGCGCGGCTAGCCGGTTCTCGCCGGTGGGTCGGTGGGGCGTGGCCTGAAGGGCGGACGGGGCGGACACCGAGCGCGGCCGACGCGTAGGCCCGGCCTCTCCCCCTCGCCCCGTGTCCGCCTCCGTCCTGCTGCTCGACCTCGACGGCACCCTCGTCGACTCGAACGCCGCCCACGCGCGCGCCTTCGCCCGCGCCGCCGCCGAGTTCGGCGTCCCCATCGCCCGCGACCGCTTCGACCGCGCCATCGGCAAGGGCGCCGACCACGTCGTGCCGGACGTGTTCGGGGCGTCGTTCGAGCGCGAGCGCGGCGACGCCTTCCGCGACGCGCTGGGCCGGCACTTCCGCCAGATCGCCCACGAGGCGCCGCTCGCGGTGTTCGACGGCGCCGAGCGGCTTGCCGAGGCCGCCCGGCAGCGGGGCCTCCCGACGGCCCTGGCCACCTCGTCGTCCGAGGACGACCTGGACGCGCTGTTCGCCTCGGCCGGCACGGACTTCCGCGAGCGGGTGGACTTCGTGACGACCGCGTCGGACGTGGACGGCAGCAAGCCTCAGCCCGACCTGGTGCGCGTCGTGGCCGAGCACTTCGGCGTGCCGGCGGCCGGCTGCGTGCTGATCGGCGACACGGTCTACGACGGCCAGGCCGCGCGGCGTGCCGGCGCCGCCTTCGTCGGCGTGGCCACCTGGACGTGGTCGGAGGGGGACCTGAAGGGCACGGGCGCCCGCGCGGTGCACCCGTCCACCGCCGCGCTGGTCGACGACCTGGACGCGGCGCTCGGCGCGGCCCAGCCCGGCGACGCCGCGCTCACGGCGGACGTCGCCGACGCGCTCCTGGCCGAGGCGCTGGACCAGGCTCGGGCGGCGCTCGACGCGGGCGACGCGCCCATCGGCGCCGTCATCGGCCGGGCGGACGGCACCGTGCTCGCGCGGGGCCGCAACCGCGCCACGACCGCCGGCGACTCGCTCCGTCACGCCGAGACCGACGCGCTCCATGCGCTGATGACCGGGCCGGGCGCCCAGGACGGCCTGGTTCTGGCGACGACGCTGGAACCGTGCAGCATGTGCCTGGGCGCCATGACGGAGGCCGGCGTCCACGCCACGATCTACGCTCTGGAGGCGCCGCCCAACGGCGCTCGCGGCGCGCTCGACCCGCTGCCCGGGCGCCGCCTCCCCCTCGTCGCGACGTGGGAACGCGGTCACCGAGCCACCTCGCTCGATCTCATCCGCCAGGGCGCTCGCGCGCAGGGCGGATTCATGCAGCGGTTGCTCGACGCGATCCGTGAGTAGCCTCCCCGAAACCGTCCGCTCGTGGGTCGAGGCCGAGGTCGGCGCGGTCGTGTCCGCGACGCCGGTCAGTGGGGGCGACGTGTCGCGGGCGGCGCGCGTCGAGACCGCGGCCGGTCCGGTGTTCGCCAAGTGGGGCGCGGGCGCGGCCGGCCAGACCTACGCCGCCGAGGCCGAGGGGCTCGCGGCGCTCGCCGCCGCCGCCGCCGGGCCCGACCTCGTCGTCCCGAGCCCGCTCGCGGTCCGCCCGCCCAACGGCGGGCCCGGCGTCTTGGTCCTGCCCTGGATCGAGCGGGGGCGCCCGACGGCGGCCGACAGCCGGCGGTTCGGCGCGGCGCTGGCGGCGCTCCACCGTGCGGACGCGCCGGGCGACGGCTACGGGTGGGACGCCGACAACTGGATCGGCAGCAAGCCACAGCGGAATGGGTGGCGTGCGTCGTGGCCGGCGTTCTTCGGCGAGCGGCGGCTTCAAGCGCAGGCCGAGACAGTCCGCCAGCGCGGCGCGTGGGACCCCGCGTGGGACGGTCTGCTCGACCGGATGGTCGGCCGGCTGCCTGAACTCCTCCCCGAGACGCCGCCGCGGTCGCTCGTCCACGGCGACCTCTGGGCTGGCAACGCGGTCGCCACCACTGGCGGACGGTTCGCGATCATCGACCCGGCCGTGTCGGTCGGCCACCGCGAGGCGGACCTGGCGATGACCGAGCTGTTCGGCGGGTTCGACGCGGCCTTCCACGCCGGCTACCGCGACGCGTGGCCGCTCGAGCCGGGCTACGCCGACCGCCGCGAGGTCTACAACCTGTTCCACCTCGTCAACCACCTGACGCACGGGGCGGGCTACCGCGCGCCCGTCGAGCGGACGTTGCGGCGGTTCGGGTGAGAGGAGATCCGATGGGATCGTGGAAGGGCCTCGCCGGAGTCGTCGGGGCGCGCGAAGTTGCCGGCCCCATCGTCCCCCCGCTGTGCGCGTTCTTTCCGCCGCTCTCCTGGGCGTTCTCGTCTCCGCGTCCGCGCTTGCGCAGTCGCCGACCGTTCTGTTCCCCGATGTTCAGGGCGAGGCCCTGCTCGACTCCCTCCGCGCGACGTACGCGCCGGCCCAGACGCTGGGCTACAACACCGCGCGGGAGCAGTTGTACGGGTACAACCAGAGCGCCGATGGGCAGGTCTGCGCTGTCTATTCGGGGTTCTGCGTCGTGATTCCGGCTGGCGAGAACCCCCGGACCTACCTCTTCAACCAGCACCGCATCAACACGGAGCACACGTGGCCCCAGTCGTTTGGGGCGGAGCCTGAGCCCCAGCGCTCCGACATGCACAACCTGTTCCCGACCCGCGAGAGGGTCAACGCCGACCGGGGCAACGACCCGTTCGGCGAGATCCCCGACGCCCAGACGACGTGGTGGTACCGGGGCACCGTCGAACGCCAGTCGTTCGTCCCAACCACGGACCTCGACGAGTGGAGCGAAGACCGGCCCGACCGCTTCGAGCCGCGTGAGGACCACAAGGGGAACGCGGCGCGCGCCGTGTTCTACTTCTACGCCGTCTACCCCGGCGCGATCAACGCTTCCGGCGACGCCTTCTTCGCCGGGATGCTCGACGACCTGCTGACCTGGAACGAGGCCGACGCCGTCGACGACCGCGAGGCGGCGCGGAGCGAGTGGATCGCCACCAAGCAGGGGACGCCCAACCCGTTCGTCGTCGACCCGACGCTGGCGCGGCGGGCGTTCGCGCCGGCGTCGGTGGCCGCCGAGGACGGGCCGGGCGTGGGCCTCCGCGTGTCCGTCTTCCCGAACCCGACGGCCGGCTGGGTGGTCGTCGAGGGGGCCGGCGTCCGCAGCGCGCAGGTGGACGTGCTCGACGTGGTCGGGCGGCGGGTGGCCACGGAGCAGCCGACGGCGGAGCGCGTGACGATCGACCTCAGCGCAGTGCCGGCGGGCGTGTACGTCGTCCGTGTGAGGGCGGGGGGCGCACGTGGCCGTCCGCCAGGTCGTGGTGGTCCGCTAGGCGGGCGAGCGGGAACGCGCCGGGCCGGCGCCCCGTTTCTGCGTCGCGGAGCCCCTGGTGTACGCTCCATCCTCTCGTCCCGTTGGGACCGTGCCGTCCCCGGCAGGCGATCACGACGCCGCGCGGGAGGCAACGACGAGTTCGTACCCTGACGTCCCCGCTCGGTTTATGATCGGACTCCGCTCTTCCTCGCAGACGCGTGCGCCTCGGCGGCGGGCGGGCGTCCTCGGCGCCTGCGCGCTGATCGCGCTGGGCACGCTCTCGCTCGGGCTGGCGACGTCCGAAGTCGACCGGCCGGAGCGCGCCCGGGCCGACCTGTCGCCGGTCGGGCTCGAGCTCGTCGGGCCCCTCGTTATGAACGGCCGGTGGATCTGGCTCGGCGACAGCTTCGCCGTCCCGTCCCGGGCGCGCGTCTCGTTCGGGTCGCTGCTGACGTGGCCGCTCGACCGGGTGAGTGCCGTCGCCTTGGGGCCGCAGTCGCAGATGACTCGAGATGGCCTGAAGGGGTCTTCTCCGCGGACGGTGGACGACGGCGTGAACTACGTGCTCGCGCCCGGCACGCCGATCGAGTCGAAGTTGGGGCTCCCGCTGTTCCGGCTCCTCGAGTGGAACCTGCCCCAGGGGTCGCGCTCGCTCGGTTCGATCCCCCTCCGGGTTGACCTGCTCGCCGACGGCAACGCGGGGGCCGCGGGCCGCGTGTTCGAGGGCGGGACCACCGTCCGGCCGCTCGTGTACGCCCAGCCCGGCGCGACGGCCCGGGGCACGCTCCGCATGGCCGGCCTCAGCGCGGTCCCGACGCAGCTCCCGACCAGCGGGTTCTCGCTCGGCGACCCGGCTCCGGTCGACGGCAGCGAGAACAGCACGGTCTCGGTGAGCGCGACGCTCACCACGCCCGGCTTCGTCCACTACGCCGGAACGGTCGTGTCGGGGGCGCCCAACCGCCCGGGCCACTACGCCCAGTTCCTCGCTGACGGATCGTGGAGCTACTGGGGCTTTGGCTCCAACGCTGACCCGGCCCCGGACTCGGTCAAGCGGTTCCGAACGGCCGACCTGGCGGGCTACCTCGACGCGACGACGCTCGACCTGGCCCGGCCGTCCGTCGTCGCCATCTACCTCGCCCAGGAGAACGGGTCGGTCGGGTCCCAGCGCGACGTGTTCCAGCGCGTCGTCCAGCAGACTCGGGACGCTTTCGCTCTCGCGGATCTGCCCGCCCCGGTGATTCTGCTCGTCCACCCCCACGCGATCAGCAACCAGGCGGTGAGCACGCCCGAGGAGAACGAGCGGTCTGGGATCGCGATGCGCGAGGTGGCCCTCGCCGACCCCGGCGTCGCGTTCGTGTCGCTCTACGACGCCACCGATGGGGTCCTCTTCGACGGCAGCGCCGAGGCCCGGGCGTGGCTCCAGGCCAACGGGCGGACCGAGCTCTCGTTCGGGGCCTACCGCGACGGCGACCGGGGGCCGATCCAACTCCTCACCCGGTACCGCGCCAACTTCCTCGACCAGGGGACGCTCCACCCGACCGAGAAGGGGGCCCTCTTTTTCTCCCACCTCCTGGGCGAGCTGCTGGTGAGCGGGGACGTCGCTGGCGAGCCGGGCCCGTCGGAGCGGACGTTCCTCCTGGCGCCCAACCCGGTCCGCAGCGGTGCTCGCGTGACGGGCGCCCGGCCTGGCGCGCCGGTCTACGACGTGCGCGGCCGGCTCGTCGGCCACGTCCGCGCGGACGGGAGCCTGGACGCGCCCCGTGTGGCCGGCGTCTACCTCGTCGGCCGGGCGCGGTTGGTGGTCCAGTAGCGCCGTCCGATCACGCCAGCGCCGACAGGTCGAACGCCTCCAGCGTGTCGAGGACCACGTCGGCCTCGCGCAGGTCGTCGGCCGAGTAGCGGCCCGTGGCCACGGCGACGGCCGTCGCGCCGACGGCCCGGGCGCAGGCGATGTCGCGCGGCGTGTCGCCGATGATGACGAGCTGGTCCGGCGTCACCTCGCGGCCGTAGCGCTCCGAGGCGCGGCGCGCGGCGACGGCCGGGAGCGCGTTCCGGTCGGCGTCGTCGTTGCCGAAGGCGCCGAAGGGGAGCTCGGCGCGGCCCAGCCCGACCTGCTCGATCTTGAGGTAGGCCAGCGGCTCCAGGTTGCCGGTCAGCATCCCCATCTCGGCCTCGGTCTCGGCCAGCCGGCGGACCAGGGCGACGGCGCCGGGCAGGCCCTCGACCGTGGCCTCGGGCAGGTTCGTCTCCATCTCGCGCCGGTAGATCTCGCCGAACCGGTCGGCCTGGTCGGGCGAGACGTCGAGGCCGCACCGCTGGGCCGCCTCCAGCACCTCGCGGAAGATCTGGCGGTCGGTCTTGCCCGAGAACGCGATGTCGGAAAAGTCGAACGTGTCGCCGGCGAGCGCCTCGACCGCCGCGGTCACCGACCGCCGGCCGACCCCGTGCGACTGGAGCAGCGTGCCGTCGATGTCGAAGAGGAGAACAGGCATGGATGGGAAGAGGGGGGAGCCTCGGTACGCGGCCGTGGGGGCGGGGAGCCTGGGGGGCCGGATCTTCGACTGAACTCGGCGAGCGGCGCCTGTCGTAGAGCTTGTTCGCTTTAGACTTGAGCCTCCTCGACGTCGTCCCTCGTGCTCCATGTTCGATTCCTACCAAGACATCTTCAACCACCGCGGCGCGGCCTACCACCAGGCGATGCTCCGCTACCCCGACGCCCGGCGTCACGAGTTCGCGCTCGTCCTCGACGCCGCGGGGCTGGCGGAAGGGGACGCCGTCGTCGACATGCCGTCGGGCGGGGGGTACCTCCGCGACCGGATCGACACCGCGCGTGTCGAGGTCACAGCCATCGAGACCACCCAGGCGTTCTTCGACCAGTGCCCCGAGCGGCCGGGCCTCCGGCGCCACCTCAGCCCGCTCTCACAGACCGGGCTCCCCGACGCCTCCGTCGACGTGGTGATCAGTGTGGCCGGGCTCCACCACGTCGAGGACAAGCCCGACGTCTTTTCCGAGGTCTACCGGGTCCTCCGGCCCGGCGGCCGGTTCGTCGCGGCCGACGTCCGCGCGGGGTCCCGGGTCGACGGCTTCCTCGACACGTTCGTCGACGCGCACAACTCGATGGGCCACTCGGGCACGTTCGTCGACGAGGACTTCCGGACGGCGCTCCGGGGCGCGGGGTTCGAGATCGACCGCGACGAGACGGTCGCCTACCCGTGGGTGTTCGGCTCGGCCGACGAGATGGTCGACTGCTGCACGCTGATGTTCGGGCTCGACCGGGCCTCGCCGGAGGAGGTCCGTGGAGGCATCGCCGAGTGGCTCGGGTACACTGAGGCCGGCGGGTGCGAGATGGCGTGGGAGCTCCAGGTCGTGGTGGCCCAGCGCCCGCCCGGCTGACGCTACCGCCGGACGGCGTCGCGGAGTGCGCGGGCGCGCGTCCGCAGGCCCGCCTTCATCCGGACCCGGCGGAGCGGCGCTGCCACGCGTTCGCGCAGCGGGTGGAAGCGGCTCCGGAGAAGGAGCCGGCGGACCGCGAGTCGGACCGTCCAGTCTGGGTTGCCACGGCCGAGGTCGGCCCAGATGCCCCACAGTTGGGGCTTGACGTGGTCAATCCCACCGACCCGTCGGGACAGGGGGACCGTCGTGTCGAACCGGGCGAACCGGGCGAGGTCCCCGGAGTTGGCGAGCGACATCATGGTCCGGACGCACTTTTCGCACTGGGCGCAGTTGCCGCCGGGCGGGGCCTCGGGCATCCAGCACACGCGGAGGTGGGCCTGCACGGCGGGCTCGCCGATGATCGCGGCGACCTTTGCACTGCGGACCGGGGCGTCGCCGTGGACGAACTCGATCCGGCCCGGGAGCGACCACAGCGGGTCGAGGTCCCAGTGCGTGCCCCACGGCGTGTCGTAGACGTAGGCGTAGCTCGACGGGATCGTCAGCACGTCGATGGCCGACGAGTAGAGCAGGCCGCCCGCCGCGAGCGCGCCGCCCTGAGTGTGGGTCCCGAACTGGAGCCCGTCGAGCTGGGGGAACGAGCGGAGGTTCGAGCGGAGCGACAAGAGGCCTACTCCGAACTCGTCGGCCACTTCGCCCAGCAGCTCGCGGACCGCCGCCCAGTGCGCGTCCGAGACGAGCGCCTTCTCGTAGCTCTCGGCGAAGAACAGGTGCGTCGTGCGGTGCCCAGGCTCCTTGAGCAGGGTGTAGAACGAGTCGACGCCGCCAGTAAAGCACTGGGCGCGGGCGTCGGACCGGACCGGCGGGCGCCGGACGAGCCCGGCCGGGTCGAGCGGGAGGAACGCGCGCAGGCCCCACCAGCCCGCGTAGAGATCGGCCAGCTGGCGGATGTGGTCCACCCAGCGCTCGTCCAGGTCGCCCTCGACGCGGATCGTCGCCCCGGCGTGCAGGGCCGGGATCACCAGGCCGGCCGCGAACGCCTCGGGGAGCGGGTCGAGCGCGTGCGTGTCCGACTCGAACCACAACGGCTCCCCATCGAGCAGCGCCTCCGCACGCGAGGTGCCGTCGTGGGTGGACACGCGAAATCCGGACAGCGTCCAGGTGAGGTCGGGCATGAGACCGGAGGGAGCCTCGCGAAACTAGACCGGACGCGCCGAAGACCGAGACAACCCGTCGGCACCGGGCGGCGTTAGCCTGCGCCGACCCGATCCCGCCTGCCCGATGGCCGACCAGCCCTCCCTCTTCGACGACGGCCCGCTCCCCGCCCGCGCCGACGCGCCGCCTCCCGGCCTCCAGGTCTCGACGCCCGAGCCCGACGCGCCGCCCCCCTCCCTTTTCGAGGACGGCGCGCCGCCCGCCGCCGACGTGCGCGTCACGCTCCCCGAGCCCGCCCCCGAGGAGGCGGGGGACCCCGACGACCTGGACGCCATCGAGGCCGACGACGCCCGCGAGACCCTCTTCCTCGCCGACGCGATGGCGCTCGCCTACCGGGCCTTCTTCTCGATGAAGAACGCCAGCTTGAGCGCCCCCGACGGCACCGACACGCGGACGCTCTACGGCTTCGCCACGGCGCTCCTCAAGCTCCTAGAGGACGAGCGGCCCGAGCACATCGCCGTCGTGTTCGACGCGCTCGGCGGCGCCCCCACCTTCCGCGACACGCTCTACGACGACTACAAGGCCCACCGGCCGCCGATGCCGTCCGAGATCAAGGTCAACATCCCGCTCATCAAGCGACTCGTCCAGGCCTTCGACATCCCCGTGCTCGAGGTCGAGGGCGTCGAGGCCGACGACGTGATCGGGACGCTGGCGAAGCGGGCCGAGGACGAGGGCGTCGACGCCGTCATCTTCTCGGCCGACAAAGACTTCCGCCAGCTCCTGTCCGACCGCGTCTCCATGCTGCGGCCGCCCTACCAAGGCGAGACGTTCGATAAAGAGACGCCCGAGACCTTTCGGGAGAAGTACGGCGGGCTCGAGCCGGCCCAGTTTGTCGACCTCCTCGCGTTGATGGGCGACTCGTCCGACAACGTGCCCGGCGTGCCGGGGATCGGCGAGAAGACGGCGGTCACGCTGATCGACCAGTACGGCGACGTCGAGGCGCTCATCGAGCACGCCGCCGACCTTACCGGCAAGCGCGCGCGCGAGGGGATGACCGACCACGCCGACGACGCCCGCCTGAGCAAGAGGCTCGTCACCATCCGAACCGACGTCCCGCTCAAGGGGCCCGACGGGGAGGAGCTGGACTGGCACACGCTGCGCCGGACCGACCCCGACCTCGACGAGATCAACGCGCTGTTCGACGAGGTCGGCTTCGGGGCCCGGCTCCGCAACCGCGCCCGCGACTACGCCGAGGGCCGTCGGCGCCAGCGCGCCGATGGGAAGCCGGGCCGGGCGTTCACCACGCTGCCCGAGGACGACCCGTCGCTGTCGTTCGACTTTGGCCCCTACGAGCCCGTCACGGCGCTCGACGAGGACGCCGTGGCCTACACGACGGTCTACGAGCAGGACGACCTCGACGCCGCCGCGGCGCTCGTCGACGGCGCCGAGCGGCTGTCGTTCGACACCGAGACCACGTCGACCGACTCGATGCGCGCCCGGCTCGTCGGCGTGTCGCTGGCGAAGGAGGAGAAGCGGGCCGTCTACGTCCCCACGCCGCTCCCCGACGGGACGCCCGAGCAAACGGCGCTGGACCCGATCCGCGCCGCGCTCGAAGACGAGGCGCTGCTCAAGGTCGGCCACAACGTCAAGTACGACCTCGAGGTGATGGCCCGCCACGGCGTCGCCGTCCGCGGCCCCCTCTTCGACACGATGGTGGCCCACTACCTCCTGAACCCCGAGGCCAGCCACAAGCTCGACGACGTCGCCAGCTTCCACCTGAACTACCGGCCCCAGCCCATCACCGACTTGATCGGGACGGGCAAGAACGCGCTGACGATGGACCAGGTGCCGGTCGAGGACGTCGGCCCCTACGCCTGCGAGGACGCCGACGTGGCCCTGCGGCTGGTGCCCATTCTGACCGAGGCGCTCAAGGCCATCGACGGGGGACAGGGGCGGCTGCTGCAGATCGCCCAGGAGATCGAGTTCCCGCTCGTCCCGGTGCTCGCGCGGATGGAGATGGCCGGCGTCAAGGTGGACGAGAAGGTGCTGGCCGAGATCAGCCGCCAGCTCGACGCCCAGCTGGAGGAGCTGGAGGAGCAGATCGTCGAGCAGGCCGGCCGGCCGTTCGGGATCGGCTCGACCAAGCAGCTGGGCGAGGTCCTGTTCAACGACCCGCCGACCGACGAGGAGAAGGCGGCGGCGGTCCAGTGGGAGCAGGACGTCCGGGACAACGAGGCGGGCGAGGTCGAGGGCGACCCCGACGCCAAGCCCAAGACCAAAAAGCAGCTGGCGGAGGAGGCGCCGACGTTCGGGGTCGGGCTCAAGCCCAAGGGCAAGACCAAGACGGGCAAGCCCAAGACCGACGAGGGCGTGCTCTCGGAGCTGGCCCAGGAGCACCCGCTGCCGGCGCTCGTCCTCGACTGGCGCAAGGTGTCGAAGCTCAAGTCGACCTACGTCGACAAGCTGCCCGAGCTGATCCACCCCGACACGGGCCGCGTCCACACCGACTTCAACCAGACCGTCACGGCGACGGGCCGGCTCTCGTCGTCGAACCCCAACTTGCAGAACATCCCGATCCGGACGGACCTGGGCAAGGAGATCCGCCGGGCGTTCGTGGCCGAGCCGGGCCACGTCCTGATGGCGGCGGACTACGCCCAGATCGAGTTGCGCATCATCGCGTCCATGTCGGGCGACCCCGACATGACGGCGGCGTTCGCCCAGGCTCAGGACATCCACACGGCCGCGGGCGCGAGGGTGTTCGGGGTCGACTACGACGCCGTCACGCGGGCCCAGCGCGACCGCGTCAAGCAGGTCAACTACGGGATCCCGTACGGCATCTCGGCCTTCGGGCTGGCCAACCGGCTGCGCATTGGGAACAGCGAGGCCCAAGAGCTTATCGACCAGTACCGCGCGTCGTACCCGCGCGTGATCGCGTTTTTGGACGGGCTGATCGAGGAGGCGCGCGAGCGCGGCTACGTCGAGACGCTGCTGGGCCGCCGCCGCTACCTCCCGTTCATCACCTCCCGCAACCCGAACGACCGGGCCTTCGCCGAGCGCGTCGCCGTCAACATGCCCATCCAGGGCACGCAGGCCGACATGATCAAGATCGCGATGATCGCCATCGACGCCGGCCTGGCGGACGTGTCCGAGGGCGCCCGGATGATCCTGCAGGTCCACGACGAGCTGGTGTTCGAGGTGCCCGAGGCCGACGTCGACGCGGTCTCGGCCTTCGCGAGGGAGCAGATGGCGACCGCGTTCCCGCTCGGCGACGTCCCCGTCGTGGTCGACGTGGGCGTGGCCGGCAACTGGCTCGACGCGCACTGATACCCACAGGAGTTACGCCGTTGAATGCAGGCCGCCCTCCACACTCCCAGGTCGTCGTCCCCGCGAAGGCGGGGATCTCGGGTGGCGAGCCGCGGTGTGCCCTAGACGCCTGGATGGGCCGCGCCGTCCTCGAAGACTCGGGTCCGGCTTTCGCGGGAATGACGGCACAAGAGGAAAAGCCGACTGCGTAACTCCTAACCAAATCCGCTTGCTCGGCCTCCGTTCGGAGTTCGAGGGAGTGGGGCGTAGGGGAGTGCGGACCCCCTCCTCCCATACCCCCCCACTCCTCCCGGATTCGGTGTCACGTCCCTACGACATGGAGCGAGACCTTGCGCAGGGACACGATGCGTCGTGCCCTCGGGTGAGGCGCGAGGCGGGCAGTAGGTTGGGCCATGCTCGCGCTCGTCCTCGCCGCCGGCCTGGCCGCGGTCCACCTGGTGGCCGGGAAGCTCCGGTTCTTGGGCGTGCTCCCGCGGAGCCGGTGGTTGTCGCTGGCGGGCGGGATCTCAGTGGCCTACGTGTTCGCGCACCTGCTGCCCCAGGTGGCGGACGGTCAGCGCGCGCTGATCGAGGCCGGCCTGGACCGTCTCGCCATCGGCGAGGGGCACGTGTGGCTGCTGGCGCTGCTGGGGCTGGTCACGTTCTACGGGCTCGAGCGGGCGGCCCAGTCGTCGCGGGACAAGGCCGAGGAGCCCGAGGACCGGACCCAGCCCGGCGTGTTCTGGCTCCACATGGCCAGCTACGGCCTGTACAACGTGCTGGTGGGCTACCTCCTGGGCGAGGGGGAGGGCGGGTCCGGCGTCGGCGTCGTCCTGTTCTGGGCGGCGATGGCGCTCCACTTTTTCGTCAACGACTTCGGCCTGCGGGACCACCACAAAGACCGGTACCACCGGAGCGGGCGGTGGGTGCTGGCGGCGGCCGTCGTGGCCGGCGCGACGATCGGGCTCACGACCCGCGTCCACCCCGCGGTGGTGGCCGGGCTCGTGTCGTTCCTGGCCGGCGGCGTCGTCCTCAACACGCTCAAGGAGGAGCTGCCCGAGGAGCGCGCGAGCCGGTTCGCTCCGTTCGCGCTCGGCGCGCTCGGCTACGCGCTGCTGCTGGCCGCTGTGTGAGGCGCGGGCTCGTAGGTTGGCGGTCCCTTCTCGTTCGCCCCGTCCATGCGCCCGCTCGTCCTCCTGTCGCTTCTCGCGGTGCCCGCCGCGTTCGCCCAGCCCGGCGTCGAGCCGAACCGGCCGGCCGATCTCGCGTGGCCCGACTCGCTCGTCGGTGGGGTCGCGCCGCCGGCCGAGGTCCAGGCGTTGCACGCCGTCGCCGCCGCCGTCTCGGCCGAGCGGATCGAGGCCGACGTCCGGACCCTCGCCGGCTTCGGCACGCGCCACACGCTGTCCGACACCGTCTCCGACGTCCGCGGGATCGGCGCGGCGCGGCGCTGGGTTCGGGCCGAGTTCGAGCGGATCGCGGCCGCCTGCGGCGGGTGCCTCGAGGTCGTCGAGCAGCGGCGCGTGATCGCGGGCGAGACGCGCATCCCCCAACCGACCGAGGTCGTCAACGTGCTCGCCATCCAGCGCGGGACGGCCGACCCGAACCGCTACGTGGTCATGTCGGGCGACATCGACAGCCGCGCCTCGGACGCGCTCGACGCGACGAGCGACGCGCCCGGCGCCAACGACAACGCCTCGGGCATGGCCGGCGCCCTCGAGGCCGCGCGTGTGCTCAGCCGGTACCGGTTCCCCGGGACCGTCGTCTACGCCGGGCTGAGCGGGGAGGAGCAGGGCCTGTTCGGCGGCCAGATCATGGCCGAGACGGCGCGCGCCGAGGGCTGGCGCATCGAGGCCGTCTTGAACAACGACATGATCGGCAACTCGTGCGGGATCGACGGGGTCTGCGACAACACCTCGGCCCGCGTGTTTTCGGAAGCGACCCGGCCGATGGAGACCGAGCGCGAAGCCCGGACTCGCCGGTTCACGGGCGGCGAGAACGACGGGCCCTCGCGCAACCTCGCCCGCGTCGTGGACCGGATGGCGGACCTCTACGTCCGCAACCTCGACGTGATGATGGTCTACCGGCTCGACCGCTTCGGGCGCGGCGGCCACCAGACGCCGTTCACCAACGTCGGCACCCCGGGCGTGCGGATCATGGAGACCCACGAGCACTACGACCGCCAGCACCAGGACCTCCGCACCGAGACCCACCCCGACGGCTCGCCGCGGCCCTTCGGCGACACGGTCGAGTACGTCGACTTCGACTACGCGGCCAAGCTGACGGCGCTCAACGCGGTCACGCTCGCGACCTTGGCGGGCGCCCCGGCCCCGCCGTCGGGCGTGTCCATCGAGGGCGCCGTCCAGCCGTCGACGACGCTGTCGTGGGACCGGCCGGACGCTGCGCAGAACCCCCAGCTCGCCGGCTTCCGCGTGTGGTGGCGGCTGACGACCGAGCCCCAGTGGCAGCGATCGGTCTTCGTCCCGGACTCGAGCGACGACCGCCAGCAGTACACGTTGGAGAACGTCGTCATCGACAACTACCTGTTCGGCGTCTCGTCGGTGGCCGCCGATGGGAGTGAGAGCCCGGTCGTGTTCCCGGGCGTGATTGGGGCGTTCGACTACGAGCCGGCGGAGTAGCCTGGCGACCGCCGCGGCCCCCGGGATCGCGGCGGCGCTCCACCCGTAGACCCCGGCCCCGGCTCTCGACCCCCCGATGCCCCGCTTGCTCCTCGCGCCGATCCTCCTGCTCGCCCTCGCCGGCTGCGCCACCGACGCCACCGACGACGCGCCGCCCTCGGGCGACGTCGAGGTCCAGTCCAACGAGTCGACGGAGGCCGCCGACCCCGCCCTCGCCGTCGAGGCCGACACGACGGGCCCGGCCCGGGTCGAGGTCGCCGGCATCTCGGTCCCGGCGCGAGGCGTGGTGACGGACATCGAGAGCGGCGACGTCTCGTGCTTCCTCACCGTCCGCACCGACGGCGGCGGCTCGGAGACCGTCCACGCCGACTACTCGGTGTGCGACTCGAACGTGATCCTGGACCGGCGCGTCCAGATCGAGTACGCCCCCAACGACATGCTGGCGCCGTCGTGCGACGGCGACCCCGACTGCCTCGACACCGAGACCGTCGCGCTCGCCGTCGTCGCGGCGCCGATCGACTAGCGCGTGCGCGCTGCCGTCACGGGGTCGAGCGGGTTTTTGGGGAGCGCCTTCGCCCGGGCGCTCGTGGCCGGAGGCGCCGACGTGCTCGGCCTCGACCTCGCCCCGGGCCCGGCCGAGTGGGAGACCGTCGTCGCCGACCTCTCGCGACCCGGGGAGTGGACCCACCGGCTCGACGGCGCCGACCTGGTGGTCCACGCCGCGGCTCGGGTGGGGGAGGTCGGGACGCCGGCCCAGTTCCGGGCCCAGACCGTCGAGACCACGCGTCGCGTCGTCGCGGCGAGCGCCGGCGCCGGTCGGCTCCTCCACCTGTCGTCCGTCGTCGTCCACGGGCGCACCTTCCCGGACCCGTGCCCGGAGGACCACCCGCCCCAGCCGACCGGCAACCCGTACACCGACGCCAAGATCGCGGCCGAGCACGCCGTCTTGCAGGCCGCCGCCGCGGGCCGCGTCCGGGCGACCACGATCCGCCCGGGCGACGTCTACGGGCCGGGCAGTCGGCAGTGGACCGTCCGCGCGGTCGAGATGCTCCGGGCCGGCACGTTCGCGCTCGTCGACGGCGACCGCGGCGTGCTCTCGCCCGTGTTCGTCGACGACGTGGTGGCCGGCGGCCTAGCGGCGGCGGGGCACCCGGACGGGCTCGGGGAGGTCTTCCACGTGACCGGCGGCCGAGGCGTCCCGCCCCGGGTGTTTTTCGGCCACTACGCCCGGATGCTGGGCGTCCGCCTGCGGTCGGTCCCGCCGGTCGTGGCCCGCGCCGCGGCGCCGCTCGTGGCCGGCGCGTTCCGCGCCGTCGGCAAGGCGCCGCCGCTGTCGGGGCGGACGCTGGAGTACGTCACGCACCCGGGCACCTACGCCATCGACAAGGCCGCGCGCGTGCTGGGCTGGCGCCCCGCCGTCGGCCTGGACGACGGGATGGCGCGGACCGAGGCGTGGCTCCGGGCCGAGGGTCTCCTTGGGCCGGGCCGCTACTCGACCGGAAAGTCGAAGTAGGTCCGGGAGTGCGGCTCGTCGCGGAGCGTGAAGTGCCACCACTCCTTCGCGTAGTTGCCGAAGCCGCCCGCGCTCATGGCCGCCCGCAAGCGCTCGCGGTTGCGCCGGGCTTGTGCCGAGACGGCCGGGCTGTCGGTCGCCGCGGCCGGGCTGAGGCAGTCGTACGCCGTGCCCATGTCGAGGTCGCCCTCGTCCAGCCGGCCCTCGGGGCCGAGCGGCCGGTCGCAGCGGGGGAGCGGGCCGTCCGGCGTCGGGAACGACGTGCGGACCGACGCCTGGGCGGGGAGGCGGACCAGCGTGAGGTCGACCGTCGAGCCGCGGCTGTGGCCGCTCCGCGTCGAGATGTAGCCGCGCGAGAACAGGCGGCCCTTGTCCTCCTCGGGGTAGAACGCCCCCTTGAGCGCCAGCGCGTCGGGCGTGTTGGCCCAGCGGACAAAGTGGTAGACGGCCGTCTGGGGGCGGTAGCAGTCGTAC
The DNA here is from genome assembly GCA_963848075.1 of uncultured Bacteroidota bacterium. Taxonomy (GTDB): domain Bacteria; phylum Bacteroidota; class Rhodothermia; order Rhodothermales; family Rubricoccaceae; genus Rubrivirga. Next base: position 28,521 of record CAWKCB010000001.1, on the reverse strand, counting down.
ACCTTCAGCCCGAGGCCGTCGCGCGCCAGCGCCCGGGCGACGTCGGCGAGCGCGCGCGCGGCCGGCTCGGTCAGGATGCACTCGGGGGCGAGGTACCCGTCGATCGGCTCGCCGACGAAGTTGTAGGCCGTCGTGTACCGGATCTCCTGGGCGATCTCAGGCGCCACCGCGCTCAGCCGCGCGAACCCGTCGGGCAGCGGCGCGCGGTCGGTCGTGTCCGCCGAGAGCGTGTCGGGGGCCGGAGCCGGGGCCTCGGGGGTGGGCGCCGGAGCCGGCGTCGCCTCCGACGGCTGGCAGGCGGGGGCGGCCCACACGAAGGCGGCGGCGAGGACCCAGGGGAGGGCGGTCGAACGAGTCATCGGGGCGGGGACGGGCGGCGGCCAAGGTAGGGCCCGCCCCAACGGACGAGCCGGGCCGAGTCCTGTGCTCCCGCCGCTCTTCACCGGGCGGGGCGGCCGCCCGTCGGGTCGGTCCTGACCGGCGGGTCCGTACCTTTCTCGTCCTCCTCGCTCGCGCCATGCCCACCCCGCTCGTCACCATCGCGGCCGTCATGGTCCTCGGGATTGGCGCGCAGTGGCTCGCATGGCGGACCCGGTTTCCGTCGATCCTGTTGCTGCTCGGGTTCGGGTTCTTGGCCGGGCCCGTCACGGGGTTCCTCCCCCAGGACGCGCTCCAGGGCGAGTGGCTGTTCCCGTTCGTCTCGCTCGCCGTCGGCGTCATCCTGTTCGAGGGCGGGCTGACGTTGCGGTTCGACGAGTTCCGCGAGGTCGGCAAGGCCGTCGTCAACCTGATCACGGTCGGCGTCGTGGTGACGGGCGTGCTCGGGGCCATCGGGGCCCACTACCTCGCCGGGTTCTCGTGGGAGGTCGCCGTCGTGTTGGGCGCGCTCCTGACCGTGACCGGGCCGACGGTCGTGCTGCCGCTGCTCCGCCACGTCCGCCCGGCCGGCCGCGTGGGGACGATCGCGAAGTGGGAGGGGATCACGATCGACCCGATCGGGGCCATCCTGGCGGTCCTCGTGCTGGAGACGGTGATCCTGCTCCACGAGCCGTCCGGCGAGCACGGCTCGGTGTGGGGCGCGCTCGCCCAGGGCATCGCCTTCGAGATCGTCGTCGGCGTGGGCGTGGCCGTGCTCTCGGCCGCCCTGCTGATCGTGCTGTTGCACCGCCGGCTGGTGCCGGACTGGCTCCAGAACCCGGTCGCGCTGATGGTGGTCGTGGCCGCGTTCGCGATCTCGAACACGCTGCAGGAGGAGGCCGGGCTGTTGGAGGCGACGCTGCTGGGCATCATCATGGCGAACCAGCCCTACGTCTCGGTCCGCCGGATCATCGAGTTCAAGGAGGACCTCCGGGTGCTGCTCATCTCGCTGCTGTTCATCATCCTGTCGGCGCGGTTGGAGCCGAGCGCGTTCGAGGTCATGCTGGCGCCGGGCCCGCTCCTGTTCCTGGCCCTGCTGATGCTGGTCGTCCGGCCGCTCGCCGTCGCGCTGTCGGCGCTGGGAACCGGGCTCGACTGGCGCGAGCAGGCGTTCCTGGCGTGGCTGGCCCCGCGCGGGATCGTGGCGGCCGCGGTCGCCAGCCTGTTCTCGTTCCGGCTGGCCGAGTTCTTCCCGGCCGAGGCCGAGCGGATCGTGCCCATCGTGTTCCTGGTCATCGTGGGCACGGTCGCCGTCTACGGCCTGACGATCTCGCCCCTCGCGCGGTGGCTCGGGCTGGCCCAGCCGGACCCCCAGGGCGTCCTGTTCGTCGGGGCCCAGGGGTGGGTCCGGCGCGTGGCCAAGGCGCTCGACGGGCTGGGCGTCCGCGTGCTGCTGATCGACGCGAACGCCCGGAACGTCCGCCAGGCCAAGAAGGCGGGGCTGCCGGCCCAGCGGGCCAACATCCTGGCCGAGGGCGTCATCGACGACCTCGACCTGAGCGGGGTCGGCCGGCTGCTCGCGGTCACGCCCAACGACGAGGTCAACGCGCTGGCGGCGCTCCACTTCGGCGAGGTCTTCGAGTCCGACGAGGTCTACCAACTCCCCATGCGGGCCGACGGGCCCAAGAGCCCGGCGACCGAGATCCCGCGCCACTTGCGGGGGCGGCCCCTGTTCGCGACCGACGCCACGTTCACGGCCCTCGACGACCGCCTCAACGCCGGCGCCCAGGTCCACGTCGTCCACCTCACGGCGACCCGGACGCTGGCGTCGCTCCTCGACGACGCCGAGACCGACGACGGCGACCCGTCGATGACGCCGCTCTTCCTGGTCCGCGGCGACAAGGTCAAGGTCTACGCCGAGGACGCCGACATCACGCCCCAGCCCGGCGACGCCGTCGTCCTCCTGGCCGACCGCGCGCCCGACGCCGCCTGGCTCGAGCCCGCCGAGGACCTCGACCTCGACGACGCCGACGACCTCGACGACGACGTCCCCAAGGCCCGGCCCCCGGCGGACACGGGCGGCGACGGCCTGCCGGGCGCCGCCGTGACGCCGCCGACGCGGTAGCGCTGCGGCCCGTGCTGCTTCCTTCTCTCGCCTGATTCGGTCGGAACGGGGCGCTCGTTCGACTCGTCCTGACTCCAGTGCAACACCGAACGTCCCGCGAACCCCCGTCGCGGTATGGGCCTGAGATACAGCGTCGATGTCCTCTTGTCGGACCCAGGAGGAGACGACCAGCGCTCGGCGTTCCTCCGAGACCTCTGGGAGAGCGGCCTCGTGGATGGCTCAGCCGGGCGCGCGGAGTCGCCGTGGGACTACAACGAGGATCTCAGGCGCTGGAGGGAGTTCCGTGTGTCGCATCCGCATGTCGACCTCCCAGAAAGGTGTCCGGTTCTCTGGGCCCGCGAGTTTAGGGATCGAATCCACTCGGCTCGGATGCGTCTGCGGAATGCAGACGACGGCGCAACGATCCCCTACCCGGACGTGCTCGACGCCTCCCCGTTCGGCTTCAGCTTGTACGCTCCGACGCCACCCGAGTGGTACGTCGTCTTCGGAGGACCGGACCGGGAGGTGGACGAAGCGAGAGCCGAGGTGCTCGTGCCCATCGCGAGTGCCCGCCGGCACTTTAGGACTCAGTTCGGCAAGTTGTACGCGCCGCTCTGGTCGCTGGAGAGGGCCGAGCGGGAAGCTCCGAATGGGTCGCCCGAGTGGAAGGTCTTGAGGAGAGCGTGCCCGCCTCCATCTCCTACTCCGAGGCCCGAGCGAACCTCGCCAGCCTCTGGGACCGCGTCCTCGCCGACCGCGAGGCGGTCGTCATCCATCGGCGGGGGACGGAGGACGTCGCCCTGCTCCCGGCCTCCGAGCTGGAGGCGATCCTGGAGACGGCTCACCTTCTCCGCTCGCCCCGAAACGCCGAGCGGCTCCTCCAGGCGTTGGCGCGGGCCCGGGAAAACGCGGGAGAGCCGAGCACCGTGGACGCCCTCCGCCAGGAGGCTGGCCTTGAGTAAGCAGGAAGCCGTGTTTCAGCCGGAGTTCCGGGAGGACCTCCGGTGGTGGGTCAAGACGGACCGGAAGACCGAACTCCGCGTGCTCGATTTGGTGGAGGCCGTGCGACGCGACCCGACAGGCGGGATCGGAAAGCCGGAGCCGCTGAAGTACCTCGGGAGCGGGGTGTGGTCCCGCCGGGTGACCCAAGAGCATCGGCTGGTGTACGTGGTCCGGGGTGACCGAGTGGACTTCTTGCAGGCCCGCTACCATTACTGAGTCGCGAGGCCGCACGTACCCTCCGGCGTCGGCACCCCGCTCGCGCTCGGTCGTCCAACCGGCCCACCCGAAGCGCCAGCCCATGCGGATCGCCCTCTGCCAGATCAACACCACCGTCGGCGACCTGGCCGGCAACGTCGCCCGGGTCCTGCGCGACGCCGAGCGCGCGGCCGACGCCGGCGCCGACCTCGCCGTCTTCCCCGAGCTGTGCCTCACGGGCTACCCGCCCCAGGACCTGCTCGACCGGCCGGCCTTCCTGGACGACGTGGACGCCGCGGTCGAGCACCTGGCGCAGCACGCGCCGGACGGGCTGGCGCTGTTGGTCGGCGCGCCGGTCCGCAACGAGACGGCGGTCGGGAAGCGGCTGTTCAACGCGGCCCTGCTGCTGGCCGACGGCGCCGTCCGGGCCGAGGTCTCGAAGACGCTGCTCCCGACCTACGACGTGTTCGATGAGGTCCGCTATTTCGAACCGTGCCCGGACCGCAAGGTCGTCGAGTGGGGCGGGCTGCGGCTGGGCGTCCACCTGTGCGAGGACATGTGGAACAACGAGGAGCAGGCCCCGGTCCACCTCTACGCGGCCAACCCGATCGACGAGCTGGCGGCGCTCGGCATCGACCTGTTCGTCAACCTCTCGGCCAGCCCGTACGCGACCGGCAAGCCGACCGAGCGGCGGCTCCTGATCCAGGAGAGCTGCCGCGAGCACGGGGTGCCGTTCGTCTACGTCAACCAGGTCGGCGCCAACACCGAGCTGATCTTCGACGGCGACAGCCAGGTCCAGTCGGCGGCCGGCGAGGTGCTGTGGCACGCGCCGCTGTTCGAGGAGGCGTTCTATGTGTGGGACAGCGAGAGCCTGCCCCGCTCCAGCGGGGCGCCCGGCGACCCGGTCGAGGTCGCGGCGGAAAACGTGACGGCCGAGATCCACGACGCGCTCGTCCTCGGCGTCCGCGACTACGTCGAGAAGACCGGCGCGGGCGTGTTCGACAAGGCGCTGGTCGGGCTGAGCGGCGGGATCGACTCGGCGGTCACGTGCGCGCTCGCGGTCGAGGCGCTCGGCGCCGACCGCGTCGTCGGCGTCACGATGCCGTCGGCCTACTCGTCGTCGGGGTCCGTCGACGACTCGCGCGTGCTGGCCGAGAACCTGGGCATCGAGTTCCACCGAGTGTCGATCCGCCCGGCCGTCGACGCCTTCGGCCAGATGCTGGCGCCGCTGTTCGCCGGCACCGAGGAGGGCGTGGCCGAGGAGAACGTCCAGGCGAGGGCTCGCGGCGTGACGCTGATGGCGATCTCGAACAAGTTCGGCCACCTGCTCTTGACGACCGGCAACAAGTCCGAGATGGCCGTCGGCTACGCGACGCTCTACGGCGACATGTCGGGCGGGCTGGCGGTGCTGTCGGACGTGCTCAAGACGGAGGTGTACCGGGTCGCCGAGCACGTCAACGCGCGCGCCGGCCGCGCCCTCATCCCCCGCAACACGATCACCAAGCCGCCGTCGGCCGAGCTCCGGCCGGGCCAGGTCGACCAGGACTCGCTGCCGCCGTACGACGTGCTCGACGCCATCCTCCAGCGCTACGTCGAGCGGCACGAGTCGCCGGCCGCCATCGCCCGGGAGACCGGCTTCGACCTCGCGCTCGTCGAGCGGATCGCGCGGATGGTCGACCGCAACGAGTACAAGCGGCGCCAGGCGGCGCCGGGCCTGCGCGTCTCGTCGAAGGCGTTCGGGAGCGGCCGCCGCCTCCCCATCGTCATGCAGCGGACGCGGATCGGCGCGGACGGCGACCGCGAGCGCGTCGAGGGGGCGCCGGCCGCCGCGGGCGTCGACGCCTGATCCTGCCGTAGGTCGAGAGGTCGCGCCGTCAGCCGCGCACGACCGTCACGGTTCCTGGACCGGACCGGAGAGCCGTGGCCTCGGCGTCCGGGACGAGCGGGAGGAGGTCGGCGAACGTCGTCCCGCCCGCGTCCAGGACGACGACGGCGATCTCGCGCTCCCCGACATTCTGTTGGTAGCGCAAGCCCTTGTCTACTGTGACTAGCACGTCGAAGGACGCTTCGGCCGCTCGGAGCAGTACCCCGTTCTTCAGCCCGGCCCACCCCTGGTACCGGACGGTCACCACCTCCACCGCGTCCGAGAACGCCGTGCGCAACCGCTCCGGGATGCTTTCGTCGAGCAGAACCCGCGGGCGCTCAGCCATCGGCCCCGACGAGGGCCGCCTCCGAGAGCGCCAAGAACGCGACGGCCTGGTCCCGTGTCACGGTCGGGAAGTCGGCCAGGAACTCGTTCAGCGACACGCCCGAGGCGAGGTGGTCGATCAGCGTGTGCACCGGGACGCGCGTGCCGACGAACACGGGCGTCCCGCTCATGATCTCCGGGTCGGCGTGGTAGACCTGTTGGGGCGTCATGGCTCGGTGCGTTTGGGAACTGTGGAACGCGCTCACGTCCCGACCGATCCGTCGTCACGCAGCGAACATCAGGCCCGGTCGTCGGGCTCGTCGCCGAGCCACCGAACGAGGACGACGGCGCCCCGCGTCACTGGAGGTGCGCCCACGCCTCGTCTTCCTCCTCGCGGTCCCAGTCGGCCGCGAGCGCCGGCTCACTCAGAAGCGCGGCCTCGGCCGGGTCGTCCTCGCCGAGCAGCGTGACGAGGGCCCGCTCGCCCGCGCGGAGCGCGACGGATTCGAGGAGCCGGAGGCTCCCGTCACTCTCGACGATGGCTTCGACGGTACGGAGCATGGACCGGAGGGCTGGGTGGGAGCGCGAAGCTATGACCGATTGTGCCGTCCGGAAGATCGGCGCCGGGCGCGTCCCTACGCCGTCGCCCCGCCACACGAGGATCCCGCGCCGGCGGTGCAGCCGTAGCAGTGTCGCTCGGTCCGGACCGTCCGCGCCTGCCACGCACCGAGGTCGAAGTCGGCGACGGTCGTGAACGGGACGGCCGCGTCCATCTCGAGCTGCTGGTTGAAGTCGCAGTCGTAGACCGCGCCGTCCCAGCCGACCGAGACCGTGTTCCGGCACATCAGCCCGTCGATGGTGGCCGGGTTGAAGGCGCCGAGCAGGCGGTCGAGGTAGGCGTCGAGTTGGCCCTTGTCCAGGAGCCACTCGAGGTAGCGGCTCATCGGCATGTTGTTGAGCGCGAACAGGCGGTCGAACGTGACGCCGTGGTTCCGCTCGAGCGCCGCCTTCCACTCGTCCTCCAGCGAGCCCTGGGCGCCGGCCAGAAAGCTGCCGACCGGGTTCGTGACCAGCGTCAGCACGCGGTCCGGGTCGCCCTGGCCGTAGCCGACCTCGTTGAGCATCCGGAGCGCGCGGATCGACTTCTCGTACGTCCCGTCGCCGCGCTGGGCGTCGGTGCCGAGCTGGCGGTAGTGGGGGAGCGAGCAGGCCACCTCGACGCCGCGCTCGGCCATCCACCCGGCGAGGTGGGCGTAGCGGCGGACCGTCAGGATGGTCAGGTTGCACCGGTCGATCACGTGGAGCCCACGCGCGACGCACTGCTCGACGAGGTACTCGAAGTGCGGGTTGAGCTCGGGCGCGCCGCCCGTCAGGTCGACCGTGTGGAGCGAGCCGCCGTCGGGGTGGGCCTGGATGTGGTCGATGGCCGCCAGGCACGCGTCGATGGCCGCCCGGTCCATGTTCTCCGCCGTCCGGTCCGGCCCCGAGTCCACGTGGCAGTGGCGGCACGTCATGTTGCACAGCTTGCCGACGTTGATCTGGACGATCTCGAGCGGCGCCGGCGTGATGCCCTCGGCCCACCCGCTGGCGACGAGGTCGGCGTGGAACCGGCCGGTCCCACTCGGGCCGAGGCCCGTGTCGACGGCGTCGAGCGCCGCGATCTGGGCGGCGGGCTCCGCCAGTGGCGTGCGCCGAGCGTACAAGCTCGTCGTCCGCTTCGGCCCGTCCATGACGTCGGCCAAGAGCTCGGCGGAGAGGACCGGGAGGGAGAGGACTGCGCCGTCGCCGTCAGACATAGGGGGGGAGAGGAGGGCGGGTGGGAACGGGGGAGGGCCGGACGCGGACGCGTCCCGGACCGGAATGGGGGATCGTCCGACACGCCGTGCCGCCGGGCACGACGCCGCGGGCGCCTACATCGTCTGGGCCTTGACGCCGTCGAGCATCTGGAGGCCGTGGACGAGCGAGGCGCCGCCGCGGATGGCCGTCGCCACGTGGACGGCCTCCGTCATCTGTTCCAGGTCGGAGCCCTTGGCGAGCGACTCCTGGGTGTAGGCGTCGATGCAGTAGGGGCACTGGACCGTGTGGGCCACGGCGAGCGCGATGAGCGCCTTCTCGCGCGCCGTCAGCGCGCCGTCCTCGAACACCTTGCCGTAGTAGCTGAAGAACGCGTCGGCGAGCGGCTTCGAGCCCTCGGCGATCTCGGGGAAGCGGGGGAGGTGCTCGGGCTTGTAGTAGGTCTCCACGTGAGAGGGGGGGAGGGAGGGGAGCGGGCGAAGCTAGGCGCCCTCGGCGACGGCGACCACCGGCGCGGGGCCCTCCGGCAGCGGACGGCCGGTCCGCCCTCGTCAGGACGCTGACGGAGGGCGCTCGACCCGAGGACCGGCGGGGGCGGTTGTGGAGTGTCCGTCGGACGGATACCTTACCGGATTCGCCCTCGCCTTCCTGCTCGCGGCCTGGCCGCGCCTCCCCGTGTCCTTCGTCGGCTGGTTCCTGCTCCTCGCTGCCCTCGCCGCCGTCGGGGTCTACGTCGCGCGCCAACGCCGGTTGTCGCTGCCGGCGCCGACGCGCCCACGGCCGACCGAGGCCGACGACCTGGGGAGCCTGGGGCTCTCGGCGGTCCGCCCCCGGAGCGGCGAGGCGGCGTCCGACCCCGACGAGGCCCGCGTCGTCGAGGCCGCGATCCGGCCGGTGACCGCCCCGGCGGCCTCGGGCTCCGGCGGCGCGCGGCCGGTCCCCCGCGGTCGCGGCGCGGGCCCGACGGCGACCGCCGACGGGACCCCGTGGGCCGAGCCGTCCGTGGCGCTCCTGCTCGCCTCCCTGGCCGCCCACGTCGGCGGCCGGGTCGCGGTGGTCCGCCACGACGGCGACCGCCACGTCGTCGAGGCGCGGACCGACGGGGGCGCGCTGACGCCCGTCCCCGGCCGCGACCTCGCGGTCGACGGCGAGCGGCACCTCGGGTCCGACGCGCTCGGCGAGCTCGTGTCCCTGGTCGGCGGTCGCGCGCGGGCCCTCTCGGCCGGCCCGTCGACCGTCCTGGTCGGCGGCGACGCCGACAGCGCTGACCCCCACCTGGGGCTCCTGGCCGCGCTCGTCCCCACCGTCGGCGTCTCGCCCGACGCGGCCGTGATCCCGGCGGACGTCGCCGCGATCGAGGTCGCGTCTGAGGTCGGCGAGCCGCCCGTCCCCCGCGCCACCATCATCGCCGAGGAGCAGCAGCGCGCGACCGACGCCGGGCGCCCCCTCGCCTTCGCCCTCGTCACGCTCGCCGACGCCGAGGAGCGGCTCATGCGCCACACGCCCACGGACGTGGCCAGCGCCGAGGCCGACCTCCGCCACCGCCTCGACGGCTCCGCCCACGTCTGCCGGATCGAGCCGTTCGGGTCCTTGCTGTTCGGCGTGTTCCTCGACATCGACCCGGCCCGCACGGCGGCGTGGTGCGACGAGCTCGCGTCGGGCTCGCCGCCGCTCTTCATCGGCGCCGTCGCCCCGGCCGACGGCGACCCGACGAGCATCCGCGACGCCGCCGCGCAGGCGCTCCACGACGCCTACGACCAGCGCGGCGCCCGCGTCGTTGAGGCGTAGGACCGCTCCGCTCGCGGGGGACGGCTCGCTTCGCTCACGGAACGGGCAGAGGGGGGGCCAAGGTCGCCGGCTACCGGGTCCCTCGTACGGACACGACTCGTCGTGTCGCTGCCGAGCGCGGTGTCGCCCGCGGACACGATGAAGCGTGTCCCTACGGTGAGGTCCCCCGTTGGCGCTGGCGGTCGCGCGCTGGGAGCCGGAGATTCCACCCGTCCACCCGTCCACCCGTCCACCCGTCCACCCGTCCACCCGTCCACCCGTCTGCCCATGACCGTCCTCGTCCTCAACGCCGGCTCCTCGTCGCTCAAGATCGACCTCATCGACGCCGAGGCCGGGCGGACGCTGGCGGCCGGGCAGGTCGAGCGGATCGGGGCCGTCTCGTCGCTCGCCTCGTTCCACGTCGGCGAGGCCAAGCCGGAGCGCGTCTCGCTCCAGGCCTCCGACCACGCGACCGCGCTGGCCCACCTGCTCGACCGGATGCGCGAGGCCGACGGTCCCAACGAGGACGTGCTCCCCGAGATCGAGGCCGTCGGCCACCGCGTGGTCCACGGCGGCGAGCGGTTCGCCGAGTCGGCGCTGGTCGACGGCGAGGTGGTCGACGCCATCCGCGACGCGTTCGACCTGGCGCCGCTCCACAACCCGGCCAACCTGCAGGGCATCCGGGCGGCCCAGAAGGCGTTCCCGGACGTCCCCCACGTGGCCGTCTTCGACACCGCGTTCCACCAGACGATCCCGCCCCAGGCCTACCTCTACGCGTTGCCGAACCGGCTCTACCGGCGCCACAAGATCCGCCGCTACGGGTTCCACGGGACGAGCCACTACTACGTCTCGCGCCGCCTCATCGAGCTGGCGGGCCTCGACCTCCAGGCGTCGCGCGTGGTCACCATCCACCTCGGCAACGGGTGCTCGATGGCCGCCATCCGCGACGGCCAATCGGTCGACACGTCGATGGGGATGACGCCGCTGGAGGGGCTGGTGATGGGGACGCGCTCGGGCGACCTCGACCCGTCGATCGTGTTCGAGATCGCCGAGAAGGAGGACGTGCCGCTGGCCGAGGTCCACACCTTGCTCAACCGCTACTCCGGCCTCCTGGGCCTGAGCGGCTACGCGGCCGACATGCGCGACCTGATGGAGGAGGCGGCCGACGGCGACGTCCGCTGCCAGCAGGCCATCGACGTGTTCTGCTACCGGGTCAAGAGCTACCTCGGCCGCTACCTCGCCGTGCTCGGGGGGCTCGACGCGGTCGCGTTCACGGCCGGCATCGGGACGTTCGCGGCGCCCGTCCGCGCCCAGATCCTGGACGGGCTCGACGACCTGGGGATCACCGTTGACGCGGAGGCCAACGAGGCCGCCAACGGAACGGAGGCCCGCATCACGACCGACGCCAGCACGATCCCGGTCTGGGTCGTGCCGACGAACGAGGAGCTCGTGATCGCCCAGGACACGCAGAAGCTGGCGCTCGCCGCCCGCCAGTCGCCGTTCGTGTGAGGGTCGGGCGGTACACTGACCCGTCGACCGCCGCTCGCCATGCCTAGCCCCCCGCTCGTCTACGTCGAGACGACGATCCCGAGCGCGTACCACGGCGGGAGGGCCGGGACCGTCGTCGAGGCGCGCGAGATCCTGACGCGGGCGTGGTGGCGCGAGGCTCGGCCCCACTTCGACGTGGTGACGAGCCCGGCCGTCGTCGCCGAGCTCAGCCGCTCCGGGAGCCGCGCATTCCGCACTCGGCGGCTGGCCCTCGTCCGAGGGCTGCCGCAGCTCGACGTCACCGCTGACACGTTGGCCGTGGCGCGCGAGTACGTCCGGCGCCTGGTGATGCCGCGCGACGCACTCGGCGACGCGCTCCACCTCGCCGTCGCCTCGGTGTACGGCTGCGGTTTCCTCCTGACGTGGAACTGCAAGCACCTCGCCAACGCCAACAAGGTGCCGATGATCGAGCGGGTGAACCGGGAGATGGGCTTGGTCGTACCCCTGCTCGTCACGCCCGAACAGCTGCCCGCCCCCTCGCGATGAGCACCCTCCCCGACGACCGGCCCGCTCCGTCCGCGCTCGACGGCGACGCGGTCGTGCGCCAGGTCCGACGCGCGCGCGCCGACATCTTCGCGGAGCACGGCGCCTCGGACGCCGACCTGCTCGCCTACTTCGCGCGGACAGCGGCTCGGCACGCCAGTGGCGAAGACGGTTCCTCTCGCCGGTATCCCGCCCGGCGACCGCGTTTGACGCAGTAGCTGGTGGACCTAAGGCCGCGAAGCTCGGACCACGAGCAGCCGTTGCTCACCCCGGTCTGGGTCGTGCCGACGAACGAGGAGCTATGCCGCGCTCACCTTCGGCTCCATCTGGTTGGCGCCGCCGCCGTCGTGTTGGCGCTCGCCGCCCGCCAGTCGCCGTTCGTGTAAGGTTCGGCGGGTTCGAGGATTCAGCAGGGCACGTGGGGCGACCTCCGCGACCTCGCCGCCCCCGCCAGACCGTGAAACACGCCGCCCTCGTCCTCGCTCTTCTGCTGGCCGCCTGCGCGCGGCCCGCGCCTCAGGGCGACGTCGAGGCGCTCGCGCTGCTCGACCGGGCCCGGATCCACCACGGCTCGGCGCTCCTGGACGGGGCCGAGGTCCGGTTCTCGTTCCGCGGCACGCCGTTCGTCCTCCGCGTCGGCGACGACTTCCGCTACGCGCGGATGCTCGTGGACAGCCTGGGGCGGACCGTCGAGGAGGTCGTCGACAACGCCGGGACGCACCGGTTCGTCGACGGCACCGAGGCGGAGCTCGCGCCCGACGAGGCGAGGCGTGTCCACACGGCCGTCAACTCGGTCGCCTACTTCGCGCTCCTGCCGTGGCCCCTCACCGACCCCGCCGTCCGCGCCCGGCTCCTGACGCCGGACCGGGTCGCGGGCGAGGACTACGACCGCGTCGCGGTCACGTTCGCCCGAGAAGGCGGCGGCCCCGATTTCGACGACCGCTACGTCTACTGGCTCCGCCAGACCGACGGGCAGATCGGCCACTTCGCCTACACCTACGAGCCCACGCCCGGTGACACGTCGCGGGCCGAGACGGGCACCCGGTTCCGCGTGCCGATCCGAACGCGGCGCGTCGACGGCGTCCTGTTCCAGGACTGGCGGAACCTCACGGCCGACTCGCTGGCCGACCTCCGCACCTTCGGCGACCGCTACGACAACCGGGACGTGTTCGAGGTGTCGGAGGTCGTCCTCGACGACGTCCGGGTCGTCCGGTAGGGCCGGAGGCGGTGGGAGGACGGGGCGTTAGCGCAGACGTGCGTGCGTACGTTGGCCGCCCGACCGTGGCCGGGAGAGCCTCGGCCGAGGCCTCTCCCTCACCGACGCGCATGCCCGACCCGTCTGACGCCGACCGCTCCGCCCCGCCTGGCGTCCCGTTCCAGGGCCAGGACGCCTACGACGCCCTCGCCGCCTCGCTCGCCGACGCGGTCCTGATCCTCGAGCCGGACGGGCGCGTCGCGCATGCCGGGCCGGCCCTGGCCGCCCTGCTGGGCGTCCCGGCGGGCGAGATCGAGGGCCGCCCGGTCCTCGACCTTGTCCACCCGGACGACCTCGTCCGCGAGGAGGCGGGCGGGTTCTGGACGGCCTCGCCCCCGTTCGAGCGCGAGTTCCGGATGCGCACGTCTGGGGGCACGTGGGCCTGGGTCCGGGCCCTCTCGTCGGCCGTCGACGGAGACGGGGCCCGCCCGCCGGCCGTCGGCCGGGTCCTGGGCGACCGGACGCTCCTGCTCGTCCGCGACCGGCGGGGCGACGCGCCCGTCCAGGACGCCGACGACCTGCTCCACCGGGCGTTCGACGCGGTGAACAACCTGGTCGTCGTCACCGACATGCGGCTGCCCGACACGCCGCTGGTGGTCGTGAACCAGAACTTCGTCGACGTGACCGGTTACCCGCGCGAGGAGATCATCGGGCGGAACTGCCGGTTCCTCCAGGTCCGCGCCGACGGGACCCGGGACGACGACGGGGACGGCCAGGGCGAGGCGATCGAGGCCCTCCGGACGGCGATCGCAGCCGGGACTTCGGCCGAGGTGCTCCTGCGGAACTACCGGAAGGACGGGGCCCTGTTCTACAACCGGCTCTACCTCACGCCCATCCGGAACGGGGCCGGCGAGCTCACCCACTACGTCGGCGTCCAGAACGACGTGACGGCCGAGGTCGAGCAGGCGCGCGAGGCCGACCGCCGGCGCCGCCTGCTCGACGCGTTCTTCAACAGCACCCCGTTCCTGATGGGCGTCGTCGAGCACCGCGACGGCGAGGTCCGGCACCAGACGGCGAACCAGGCGGCCATCGACCTGTTTCGGTCGGAGGGCGCGGCGTTCGATCACGTCGAGGACGCGACTCTGACCGACCTCGGGTTTGCCGAGGGGGAAGCCGCCGTGTGGGAGCGCCACGTCCGCGCGTGCGGGGAGACGGGCCAGCCCGTCCACTTCTCGACCGTCTTCCCGTGGGGCGCCGACCCGGCCGACGAGGGCGTCCGCACCCTGGACGTCGTCGTGAACGTGGCCGGGAGCGAGGCCCCGCTGTTCTCGTACGTCGTCGAGGACGTGACGGAGCGGCGGCGGGCCGACGCCGAGCGCCGCCTGCTGGTGGCCGCCGTCGAGCAGGCGGCCGAGCCCATCGTTGTGACCGACGCCCGGGTCGACTCGCCGGGCCCCCTCATCCTCTACGCCAACAAGGCCCACGCGCGGACGTTCGGCCACACCGTCGACGAGATCATCGGGCGGAGCCCACGGATGTTCCAGGGGCCCAAGACCGACCGGGCCATGCTGGACCGGGTCCGCACGCGGCTCGAAGCGGGCGAGGCCGTCCAGGCCGAGGCGATCAACTACCGGAAGGACGGGTCCGAGTTCGTGCTCCAGTGGGAGATCGCCCCGGTCCGCGACGAGTCGGGCGCGCTCGTCAACTGGGTCGGCACCCAGCGCGACGTGACGGAGCAGCGGCGGCTCGAGCGCGAGATCCTGGAGGTGGCCGCCCGCGAGCAGGAGCGGATGGCCCGGGACCTCCACGACGGGCTCGGCCAGGTCCTGACGGGCGCGGCGTTCCGGCTGCAGGCGCTCCACAACCGGCTCGAGCAGGGCGACCGGGACGGGCTCGCGGCCGACGCCCTCCGCACGCGCGAGTTGGTCGAGGACGCGCTCGGCCAGGCCCGCGCCATCGCCCGCGGCCTGTTCCCGATCAACACCGAGCGGGACGGGCTCGCCGAGGCCCTCGCCCGGCTCGCGGCCGACGCCGAGGAGGCGTTCGGGATCACGTGCACGTTCGCCGGCGACCCCGTCACGGTCTCGTCTCGGGAGCACGCCGCCCACCTCTACCGGATCGCCCAGGAGGCGATGACGAACGCGACCCGCCACGGGCGCGCCCGGACCGTCGAGATCACGCTCGCCCGCGACGGCGACGTCGTCACGCTCTCGGTCCGCGACGACGGCGTCGGCATCCCGGAGGCGGCGCTGGCGGGGGGCGAGGGGCTCGGGCTGCGGACGATGCGGTACCGGGCGGACCGTGTCGGCGGGGAGGTCGAGGTCCGCCCGCGCGAGGGCGGGGGGACCGTCGTCGCGGTCACGTTCGCGTCGGCGCCCGACGACGCGGACGACTGACCCGGCCGCTCCGGCACGAAGCGGGCGGGGCGACCTCAGCGGACGACGGTCAGCGTGCGCGTCGCCGCGGCGGTGCCGGCCTGGACCCGGGCGACGTAAACGCCAGCCGGCAGACCTGCCGCGTCGAGAGCGAGCACCAGCGGGCCGGCCGAGCGCGCACCGTCCCAGAGCACGGCGACCTCGCGGCCGAGCGCGTCGTAGACGGCTGCGCGGACGGGCCCGGCGTCCGGCACCTCGACCGTCAGCACCGCCCGGTCCCTCGTCGGGTTCGGTGCCACCGTGAGGGCGAGCGCGCTCGGCGCCGGGCGGTCGGCGGTGGGCGTCGCAAGCGGGTCGACGTAGAGGGCGAGGTAGGCCGAGGGGGTGTCGCCGGCTGCCGTGAATGTGCCGCCGACGTAGAGGTCCGCCCCGTCGAGCGTCAGCGCGGCCACGCCGCCGCCATGGATGTTCAGGGCGCGCCACCCCTCGGTGCCGAGGACGGCGAGCCGGTCGGGCGACTGGGAGAACCGGCCGGCGTCGGCGAAGCCCGCGTAGACCCGTCCGGCCGCACCGACCGCGAGGGCGTTCACGGGGAACCCGGGGCTTCCGACGCTCTCCCACGTCACTCCGTCCCACACGGCGAGGTTCGGGGTGAGGACCGTGGAGCCCGTCGGCTGGGCGAAGCGGGTGAAGAGCCCGCCCGCGTAGAGCCGCCCGTCGCGTCCGAACGCGAGCGAGCGGACGGACCCCGACGTCGGCCCCCCGATCCACTCCCACGCCGACCCCGTCCACCTCGCCAGGCCGCGCGCGTCGACCGTAGTCCCGTCCAATCGGCGGACGGTGGCGAACGAGCCGCCCACGTAGAGCGCCCCGTCGGGTCCGAGCGCGAGGGTGAAGACGCGCTCATCGAAGCCGCCGACGAACGCCCATCCGGCCCCCGCTTGCCATCGGTACACGGTGTAGGCGTCGGCCGTCTGCGCCCCTACGAGGGGCCCTGCCAGGTAGAGCGTCTGTCCGTCGAACACCACCGCGTCGACGATGCCCTCGGGGGCCTCGCCGTCGAGGGGCTCCCACGCCGTCCCGCTCCAGCGGACCACACCGGGGACGTCCACCTCGGTCCCGTCCGCGAGCTCGACCGTCGTGAACCGGCCGGCGGCAAAGAATTGGGGGCGCCCGCCCTCGCACCCTGCCGGAGCCAGGGCGCGGACCTCGCCGTCCTGATCCTCAAAGGAGAGCCGCCCTGAGAAGGCCTGCCACGAGCGGCCGTCCCACAGCCCCACGCCCGGAGTTGGGTCGGGCCCGACGGACGCGATGGCGCCGCCGACCACGACGCCCCGCCCGCACGGCGACGGCACGCTGGCGAGGACGACGGACTCCCCGTCGCTCGCGAAGCTGTGTCGGCCGACGGCCGACGTCCCTGGGTACGTGCTCAGCGGAGACCACACGCCATCGCGGCGGACGGCGAGCGCGACGGCGTGCGTCACGCGACCGTCGGCGTCTCGGACCCCCTCGAACGCGCCGCCGACGACGAGACCCGCGTCGGTCTCGGCGACGGCCCGGGCTTCGGGCAGGGAGAAGGGGACGTAGGGCCTCTCCGGCAGGAGGACGTCGCCCTCCGAGATCCACGCGGTCCCCGTCCAGCGGGCGATGCCGTCGGCCGGGATGGGGTCCGGGGTGGCATCGGCCACGAGTGTGAAGGACCCTACGACGAAGACCCCGCCTGTCCCGTCGGGACGGACCTCGGCGACGGGCCCGTCAGTCCCACCATCGAGGAGGTCCCAAGTCCCGTCTCGCCAGCGGGCGACATTCGCGAATTCGATGGTCGACGTCCCCTCGTTGAAGATGCCGAATCCAGACCCGGCCACGTACAGGTCGTCGCCAACCCAGACCAGGCTGGACACGGGCCCACCAAGCATCGGCTGCGGGCCGTCAACCGCAGGCACGATGACGAGGCGCGAGCCGCTCTCGTCCCTGACCCCTGCCACGGCCACCGTTCCGTCCTCGCGGACGGCGACGGCGCCGAAGTCCGTTCCCCCGGTGGTTCGGGGTGGGTCCACCTGAACAACCGCCTCCCACTGGCCGTCCACCCACCGCGCGACACCGCCGATGGCGAGTGTGTCGCCGTCGGCTCCGAGGATCGCGTCGAACTGGCCGGCGAGGTAGATCGATCCGT
The DNA here is from genome assembly GCA_963848075.1 of uncultured Bacteroidota bacterium. Taxonomy (GTDB): domain Bacteria; phylum Bacteroidota; class Rhodothermia; order Rhodothermales; family Rubricoccaceae; genus Rubrivirga. Next base: position 11,340 of record CAWKCB010000001.1, on the reverse strand, counting down.
CGGGGGCCTCCGCGAGAGCCCGCCCGTTTCCCTCGAACACGGAGTCGAACCCGAACAGCAGGAGACCGCCCCCGACAGGCTCCCAGACGGTTCCTGTCCACCGGGCGACGCCGCGCGCAGACACCGCCTGCCCGTCGGCCTGGACGACGTTCGTGAAGCTGCCGGCGACGTAGAGTGACCCGTCGCGGGCGAGGAGGAGGTCGTAGACGGCGCCGGTCGCGAAGAACCCTCCGTCCCCGTTCACCCCACGACCCAAGGGCTCCCACGCCTGACCGTCCCAGTGCCCGATCGACGTCAGTGGGACCCCGTCGATGGACGTGAACAGCCCGCCGGCGTACGCCCCGCCCTGGCCGTCGGGTTCGACGGTCTCGACGACGCTCCGCCGGATGGGCTCGAACCCGAACCAGTCGAGCCGCGCGCCGGGGTAGGCGAACACGTCGGACCAGGCGCCGGCCGGTTGGGCGGTGGCCGCCGGCCCCAGCAGCGTCAGCACGAGCGCGGCGGCAAGAGAGCGGAGGGCGCGCCAGGCCGCGTGGGAGGAGAGAGCCATCGAGGGGGACGCGCCTCGGGTGTGGAGGAACGCGCGAAGAAACGACATCCACTTGCGGGTCCGACGTGCCCGTCTTTGGACCGCGATTCTTCACGGGCCGGCCCCGGCGGGAGCGGCCCGTCTGCCCTGAAGACCGAGTGGAAAGCCGCCCCGCGCGGCCCGCCGGTCGGCTCGCCGCGTAGCTTCCGAAAGCGGTTCCGACGTCCTCACCCAGCACGCCCCCATGCCCGACACGCTTCGCATCGCCTCCGGCCAAGGCTTCTGGGGCGACCTCCAGCGCGCCCCGATCGACCAGGCCCGCCTGGGCCCCATCGACGTGCTCGTGATGGACTACCTCGCCGAGGTGACCATGTCGATCCTGCAGAAGCAGAAGCTCCGCGACCCGTCGATGGGCTACGCCCGCGACTTCGTCGAGGTCGTGACCGAGCTGGCGCCCGACATCCGGGAGAAGGGGTTCAAGGTGATCTCGAATGCCGGCGGCGTGAACCCCGTCGCGTGCGCCCAGGCGATCGTCGAGGGCGCCCGAGCGCGCGGCGCGGCCGGGCTCAAGGTGGCCGTCGTCACGGGCGACGACCTGCTCGACCGGCTCGACGACCTGCTCGCGCGCGGCGTCGAGCTGAAGAACATGGAGACGGGCCAGCCGCTCGCCGAGGTGAGGGACCAGATCGTCAGCGCCAACGCCTACCTCGGGGCCCAGCCCATCGCCGACGCGCTGGCCCAAGGCGCCGACGTCGTCGTCACCGGGCGGACGACCGACACCGGGCTCACCCTCGCTCCGCTCGTCCACCGGTTCGGCTGGGACTGGGCCGACTGGGACAAGATGGCCGCCGGCACCGTCGCCGGCCACATCCTGGAGTGCGGCGCCCAGTCGTCCGGCGGCAACTTCACCGACTGGCGCGACGTGCCCGACATGGCCCGGATCGGGTTCCCCATCGCCGAGGTCTCGGCCGACGGCACGTTCGTCGTCACCAAGCACGACGGGACCGGCGGGCTCGTCTCCCGGGGCACCGTCGCCGAGCAGCTCTTGTACGAGATCGGCGACCCGGCCGACTACATCACGCCCGACGTCGTGGCCGACTTTACGTCGATCCAGCTCGACGACCAGGGCGGCGACCGGGTCCGCGTGAGCGGCATCCGGGGGACGGAGGACACCGAGTTCCTCAAGGTCTCGGCCGCCTACGCCGACGGCTGGAAGGCGACCTCGACGCTGGTCTACGCCTGGCCCGAGGCGGCCGCCAAGGCGCGCGCCGCCGCCCAGATCTTGCAGGACCGCCTGTCCGCGCTCGGTCTGGCGTTCGACGAGGTCCGCGCCGAGATCATCGGGCTCAACGCGCTCTCCGAGGTGGCCGACGCCGACCCGCTCCGCGAGGCCGACCTCGACGAGGTCCAGCTCCGCGTGTCGGTCCGCAGCCAGGACAAGGCGGCCGTCGAGCAGTTCGGCCGCGAGATCGCCCCGCTCATCCTGACCGGCCCGAGCGCCGTCACCGGGTTCGCCGGCGGGCGGCCGCGGCCGAGCGAGGTCGTGGCGTACTGGCCGGCGCTCATCCCCAAGAGCGAGGTCGAGGCCCGGGTCCGCGTGCTCGAGGTCTGAGGCGCCGACGGTGGGCCCGTCTCGCACCCTGTCCGGCGGCTTCGTGTCGGTTCGGCGTGGCCGGGCGTAGAGGCGACGCCGGGCGAGCGCGTTCTTGCTCCTCCGCCGCTCCTCCGTCGTGTCATCCTGGCCCCGCAGCGAAGGCGCAGCCGACGAACGCGGAGGGTCTCGGCTCGGACTCCCCGCACGCCGGCGGCGCCTCTGACGAGTCGAGGGGCCGGGACCCCCAGCCTTCCCAAGGGCAGGCTCTTCGCAGGTTCAGGAGGGCAGGGGTGGGAGGACGCGCTCGCCCTGAGACTCTCACGCCTGGTGTGAGATTGGAGGTACGCCATTGAATGCAGACCGCCCTCCACACCCTCCAGATCGTCATCCCCGCGAAGGCGGGGATCCAGAGCGGCGAGTAGCGGCGTGCCCTGAACGCCTGGATTGGCTGCGCCGTCCTCGAAGACTCGGGTCCCGCCTTCGCGGGAACGACGGGGTGGGAAGGAGGGAGCGTCGGTCTTGGACGCTGGAGCCACGTCCAGTAACTCACACCAAGCGTTCTCTCCTCGCTCCTCCCGGGTCGAGCGTCGGTCACCGGCCGGGGCGCCTCCGACCGGCACGCGTTCTGCTTCGACGTGCGTTCGCACGGCGACCCTTTAGCGCGCGCCCGGGCTACCGATACTCCGCGCGTCCCCCCCGGACCCTTCCCCCTCGTTCCCCCCCGGGCCCTATGTCCACGCCTCCGGCTGTCCTCCTCATCGAAGACGACCCGACCAACCAGCTTATCGCGCTCTCGATGCTCCGGCACCTCGGGATCGAGGCCGACGCGGCGTCGAACGGCGCCGTCGGCGCGCAGATGGCGGCGGAGACCGACTACGACGTGGTCCTGATGGACCTCCAGATGCCCGTGATGGACGGGGTCGAGGCGATGCGGACGATCCGCGCCCGGCGCCCGACCGGCGGCCCGCGCATCGTGGCGGTGACCGCCTACGTCGAGACCGGGACGGAGGCGCAGGTGCTCGGGGCCGGGTTCGACGGGTTCTACCCCAAGCCGCTCTCGGTGGCGCTTCTGGCGGAGGCCCTCCGGCCCGCGCCCGTCTCGGACTCGCTGCTGAGCGACGTCCGCGCCCACGTCCGGTCGCTCCTGGGCGAGGACGACGAGGCGTTCGTGGCCGAGCTGACCGAGGCGTTCGTCGAGTCGTCGCAGCACGCGCTCGCGGCGGTCGTCGACGCCCAGGCGGTCGGGGACGTCGACGCGCTCGCGGCGGCGGCCCACGCGCTCAAGGGGAGCGCCTCGAACGTGGGCCTGACCGCGCTCGCCTCGCACTGGGACGTCGTCGAGACGGACACGCGCCAGGGCCGGGCCCCGTCGCCGGACGGGCTCCGGACGGCGACCGAGCAGACCGAGCGGACGCTGGGCTTCTTCTCGGCCACCGCCTGAGGCGCCGAGCGGCCAGTCGTCAGTGGGTCAGTCGTCAGTGCGTCAGTCGTTAGCGGGTCAGCGGTGGAGTCGTGGGAAGAGCTCGTCCCCTCGAAGCGGACGACTCCGACCGATGCGGCTCGACAGCGTCGGGACGACCGCGCTGCTCGGGACGACCGCGCTGCTTCTGACCCACCGACCCACCGACCGGTCGGGACCCGCGGTGGGCGGCCCGCGTAGGTGCCGCGCGCCGCTCCGGGCGCCGCCTCCCCCGCTGCATGGCCTCCCCGCTCCGTCGTCTCAACGCCGACCTCTGGCGCTACCGCTGGACCCTGGGCCCCGGGCTGCTGTGCGCCCTGGTCTCGGCGCTGTTCACGCTGTTCATCCCCGGGCTCGTCCGCGAGGCGATCGACGCGATCCCGCGGATGGTGGCCGTCCAGGGCTACGCGGCCGGGACCGCCGCCGGGGCGGGGCTCTACGACGACTTCCGGTGGTCGCTGGTGCTCTTGGGCGGGATGATCCTGGCGCTCGCCGCGCTCTCCGGCCTGTTCATGTTCCTGATGCGGCGGCTGGTCGTCGTCGCCAGTCGGTACATCGAGTACGACCTGCGGAACCGGCTCTACGCCCACCTCCAGCGGCTGTCGGGCGCGTTCTACCACCGGTTCCCGACCGGCGACGTGATGACGCGGGCGACGAGCGACGTCGAGAAGGTCCGCCGCTACGTCGGCCCGGCGCTGATGTACCTGGCGCGGGCGGTGGCCGCGATCGTGATGGCGCTGACGTTCATGCTGACGATCTCGCCGACGCTGACGTTCTGGGCCATCCTGCCGATGCCGGTCCTGGCCGTGTCCGTGTTCTTCGTCAGCCGGCTCGTCCACGTCCGCACGGACCGTCAGCAGAAGTCGTACTCCGGCCTGACGAGCCGCGTCCAGGAGGCGCTGTCCGGCATCCGCGTGGTCAAGGCGTACGCCCAGGAGGAGACGTGGGGGCGGAGGATCGACGACGCCAGCCACGACTACCAGGACAAGGCGCTCGACCTGGCGCTCGTCGACGCCGCCTTCCGGCCGGTCCTGATGGTCCTGATCGGGCTGAGCACCGTGCTCGTGGTCGGCGTCGGCGGACAGCTGGTGATCGAGGGCCAGCTCTCGCTGGGCAACATCGCCGAGTTCATCATCTACGTCGCCAACCTGACGTGGCCCGTCGCCTCGTTCGGCTACGTCGTGTCGATGGTCCAGCAGGCGTCGGCGTCGATGAGCCGGATCGAGGAGATCCTGGCCACCGAGCCCGCCGTGGCCGACCCCGCCGACCCCGCCGACCCCGACGACCTCGGGGTCGACGCGGTCCGAGGCCACGTCGCGTTCGACGACGTCACGTTCCGCTACACGCCGGACGGCCCGGCGGTCCTGGACGCCGTCTCGTTCGACGTCCCCGCCGGCTCGTCGGTCGGCATCGTCGGGCGGACCGGCGCGGGCAAGTCGACGTTGGTCGAGCTCATCCCCCGGCTGATGGACCCGACCGCCGGCACGGTCCGCGTCGACGGCGCCGACGTCCGCGAGATGTCGCTCAAGACGCTGCGGGCGGCCGTCGGCTACGTGCCCCAGGAGGTGTTCCTGTTCTCCGACACGGTCGGCAACAACATCGCGTTCGGCGTGCCGGGGGCCGAGGCGGACGCCATCGAGCAGGCCGCGCGCGAGGCCGACCTCCTCGACAACGTGGCCGGCTTCCCCCTCGGGTTCGAGACGCGCGTCGGCGAGCGCGGCATCACGCTCTCGGGCGGCCAGAAGCAGCGGACGGCCATCGCCCGGGCCCTCATCCGCCGCGCCCCCATCCTGATCTTCGACGACGCGCTCTCGGCCGTCGACACGCGGACGGAGGCGACGATCCTGGAGAACCTGCGCGCCCAGTTCGGCCAGCGGACCGTCTTGGTGGTCAGCCACCGCGTCTCGGCGGTCCAAGACGCCGACCAGATCGTGGTCTTGGACGACGGCCAGGTCGCGGAGCGGGGCACGCACGCCGAGCTGGTGGCCGCGGGTGGCGCCTACGCGACGATGGTCCGCAAGCAGCAGCTCGAAGAGGAGTTGGAGGGGGCGTAGGGCGATTCGCGCGAGGGAGGCGCACGTCCGTCGTCCCGCGTCGACACGCACCGGCTCCCGGGCCCACTCGCTTCCAGGGCTATCGGTGCCCCGCGGGAGTTACGCAGTAGGCCTTTTCTCTTAGGCCGTCATTCCCGCGAAGGCGGGACCCGAGTCTTCGAGGACGGCGCAGCTAATCGAGGCGTCCAAGGCACGCCGCTGCTCGCCCCTCCGGATCCCCGCCTGCGCGGGGATGACGGGTTGTGGGTCGAGAGGCCGGGAACGGAGGCTCGTGTAAGAGCCTCCCCTTGCCCGCGCCTTCGCGGGGATGACGACCTGGGGGTGTGGAGGGCGGTCCGCACACGACTGCGTGACTCTTACTCCATTCGCCACCTTGCCATCCTGAGTGCTGCGTCAAGCTCTCATTGGTGGGTCGGCGCTCGGGTCGGTCGACCACCCCTGTCCCCTCCTGTCCAGGCCTGTCCCCGCGCAGGCGGGGAAGGGGGACTTCCTGACGGACCCCGGTGCTCGTTCCATCCACCAGTAGCCGCTTGACAGAGCACTGAGCCTGCGAAGGGATCTCAACTCAGACTCCGAGACCTGCCGCGCTGGCTCCGACGGCCTCCGGCGTCGGCGTCGAGATCCCCCGCCTTCGCGGGGGCAAGCTCTTCGCTCCGCTCAGGATGACGGGTTCTGGGGAGGGTGCGATTGCTTTGCCCTGCGGGAGGGACGCGGGCCGCAGGCCTATCTCGTGACCTACCTTGCGGCTCCGCACCCCGACTGCACATGCGCCCTCGCGCCGCCCTCCTCGTCGCTCTGGCACTCCTCTGCGCCGCGCCGCCGAGCGCCCAGACGCTCCGCGCCGACGGCCCCGCCGTCCGCCTCCTGGCCGACGACGCGCCGGCCGTCCGCCCCTCGTGGTCGCCGGACGGGGCCTGGATCGCGTTCACGCGCGGCCAGCTCGCCGGCCTGTGGATCGTCCGCCCCGACGGCTCCGACACCCGCGCCCTCGCCGACGCGCCGGCCGCCGGCTTCGGCTTCGCGTGGTCGCCCGACGGGACCGCCATCGCCGCGCGGACCGCTCGGTACGACGGGCTGATCCGCCGGTCGGCCATCTCCGTGTTCGGGATCGACGGGACCGCGACGGCGCTCACCGACGAGCGGACGTCCAGCGTCGGGCTGCCGCACTGGGCGGGGCCCGGCCACGTCGCCGTTCTGAGCGGCGGCGTCCTCGATGTGCTGGCGGTCGGCGACGGGTCGGCGGCGCTCACCGCGGGCTCTGAGCGGGCGGTGGCTCGCGGGACCGTCGCCGTGGCCGGGCTCGACGGCGGGCTGGCCGTGGCCGAAGCCACGACGGGCGACGTCCAAGAGGTGGCCGCGTTCGCGGGCGAGCGGCTGTTAAACGTGACGCCGTCGCCCGACGGGACGCGCATCGCGTTCGAGGTCGTCGGCGGGAACCTGTTCGTGTCGGGCCTGGACGGCTCGGGCCGCGTCGACCTGGGCCCGGGCGGGCGGCCGTCGTGGTCGCCCGACGGCCGGTGGGTCGCCTTCATGACGTCCGAGGACGACGGCCACGACCTCACCGCGGCCGACCTGGTCGCCGCCCGTGCCGACGGGTCCGCCCGGGTCGCCCTGACGCAGTCGCCGGACCGGCTCGAGATGAACCCCTCGTGGTCGCCCGACGGCCGCACGATCGCCTTCGACGCCGACGGCGCCCTCTTCCTCCTCCCCGTCTCCGAGTAGCCCGATGACCAAGCTTGTGACTCTCGGGCTGTTCGCCCTCGCGCTCGCCGGTTCCGCCCACGCCCAGGTGACGGGCCTGTCCGACTGGAGCCTCTTCCTCGACCCCGGCCACAGCGGGACCGACGAGAACGTCGGCATCTACGGCTATTCCGAGCCCGAGAAGGTGCTCCGCGTGGGCCTGGCGCTCCGCGAGATGCTGGAGACGCGGACCGACATCGAGGCGGTCTACATGTCGCGGACCGACGACAGCCAGCAGGTCAGCCTCGCGCAGCGGACCGACCTCGCCAACTCGCTCGGCGCCGACTTTTTCCACTCGATCCACAGCAACGCCGGCCCGCCGACCGCCAACAACGTCCTGATGCTCTACGGCGGCTGGCGGCAGGGCGGCGAGACCATCGAGAAGACGCCGAACGGTGGAAAGCGAATGGGCGACGAGTACATCGAGTCGCTCACGGCCGCCATGCGGATTCCGACGATCGGCAACTACGCCGACCGGACGTTCTACCAGGGCTTCCCGGACAACCATGTCGATGAGAATGGGAATCCCCGATTCTATCCCTACCTCTTCGTCAACCGGACGTCGAACATGGCGTCGGTGCTGAGCGAGGGCGGGTTCCACACGAACCCGACGCAGAACACGCGCAACATGAACGCCGACTGGAAGCGGCTCGAAGCGCAGGCCCACTACTGGGCCATCCTGGACTGGCACGGGATCCCCCGCTCGACGCACCGGATCGCGACCGGCTTCGTCACCGACGTCGAGAGCGGGCGGCCGATCAACGGGGCGACGGTCGAGATCGACGGCCAGACCTACACGACCGACACCTACGAGTCGCTGTTCAACCGCTACTCGTCCGACCCCGACCAGCTCTCGAACGGGTTCTACTACCTCGAAGAGCTGGGGCCCGGCACCCACACCGTCGCCGTCATGGCCGACGGCTACGCTCCAGCGACGACGACGGTGACCATGAAGGACACCACGTTCTCCTTCGCCGACGTGGCCTTGGTCTCGACCGTCCCGCCCGTCGTCACCGTCGCCGACCCGGCCGAGGGCGACCCGAGCTTCCCCATCACCGACGCGATCCGCCTGACGTTCAGCCGTCCGCTCGACCCGGCGACGGCGGGCCCGGCGTTCTCGCTCGTCCCGACCGCCGGCGGCGCGCCCGTCGCGGGCACCGTCACGTTCGAGCGCGGCGGCTACGAGCTGGTGTTCACGCCAGCCGAGCCGCTGGCGGCCGTCACCCCGTACACGCTGACGCTGGCGGGCACGGCCACGACGGCGAACGGGAGCCCGCTCGACGGCGACGGCGACGGGACCGGCGGCGACGACTATGTGCTCGCGTTCACGTCGAGCTTCCCCGACACGACGGCCCCGCGCTTGGCCGCGAGCGACCCCCGCCCGAACGGCTCCGGCGCGGAGCTGCGGCCCGTCGTCACGGTGGCCTTCACCGAGCGCGTCGACCCGGCGACACTCGATGGCCGCGTGACGCTGGAGACGGTCGGGGGCACGGCCATCGCCGGGACGTTCGTCCACGAGCTGGCGGGCGTCGTGGGCGAGGACCCGGACCCCCGGAGCACCGTCAGCTTCGTGCCGGACGCGCCGCTGGCGCCGGACACACGGTACCGGCTCGCCATCGAACCCGGCGTCGAGGACCTGTTCTCGAACGCGACCACCGTCCGCTACGCCTTCCTGTTCGAGACCGGCGCGGCCGACCCCGTGGTGACGCTCCTGGAGGACTTCGAGGGGACCTCGGTCGCCGACGACTGGTGGGCCCCGCAGCAGAGCGGCTCGACGGGCGGCATCGTGACCGACTCGACGGGCGTCGCGGCCAGCGACCGGGCGTACCCGCTCGGGGGCGACACGTCGATGCGGATCGACTACGGCTGGGCCGAGACCGGGCCATGGCTCATCCGCGAGTGCTTCGAGGGCTGCTCGCCGGCCCACACCTTCGACACCGAGGCCACGTTGCGCGCGCGCGTCTTCGGCGACGGGGTCGGGACGCTGTTCCGGTTCGCCGTCGACGACGGCACGAGCGGCATCGAGGTCAGCCCGTGGACGACCGTCGACTGGCTCGGCTGGCGGACGGTGACCTGGGACCTCGACGCCGACGGGTTCGGGACCTGGATCGGCAACGGGGCCTGGGACTCGCCCTCGGCGTTGCGCGTCGAGTCGCTCCAGCTCGGCTATGACGGCTCGTCGCCGCGCTTCGGCGAGCTGACCGTCGACGACCTCGCGGTCCTCCGGCCCGGCGACGTGGCCACGACCGGCGGGCCCGACGGCGAGCCCGCGCTCCGCGTCGCGCCGATCTGGCCCAACCCCGCCCACACGGCGGCCGAGATCAAGCTCGTCTTGGGCGCCCCGGCGACCGTGACGGCCGAGGTGTTCAACGCCATCGGCCAGCGCGTCGCCGTCCTGGCCGACGGCGTCCCGCACGCGTCCGGCGAGCACCGGCTGACGTGGTCGACGGCCGGCGCGGCCTCGGGCGTCTACGTCGTCCGGGTGACGGCGGGGACGGAGCGGGCGTCGGCGTCGGTCGTCGTCGCGCGCTAAGCGGCGTCGGGTCGCTCGTCGCCGGACCCCCCGCGCCCGCTGCCATCGCTCCGCTCCGTGCAGCGGGCGCTGTCCCCCTTCAAGGGGGACAGGTCGTCCGTCCGTCGAGCGGAGCGAGGGGCGGACGGCCGGGGGTCCGCTCTCGACCCACGTGTCTTGACAGAGCTATCGCAACCTCCAACCCTCCCCCACGGAGTCATCCTGAGCGGAGGCCGTCGGCGGCCGGAGTCGGAGGACCTCGACGCGCGGGAGGCGGCCTCGATCTCACCGGCGACGCGTCGAGATCCCTTTGGCTCCGCTCAGGGCATGCCTTCGACGAGCTCAGGATGACTCGTTCTAGTGCCCTGTCAAGCGGCTACTGGTGGATGGAACGAGCACCGGGGTCGGTCAGGGAGTCCCCCCTCCCCGCCTGCGCGGGGACAGGCCTGGACAGGAGGGGACAGGGGGGGGCGACCGAGCCGAACGCCGACCCACCAACATGAGCTTGACGCAGCACCAGGGAGGTTGCGATAGCCCTGCGTGTCTCGACGCAAGCGGTCGGCGGCGGCGCGTGCGGGCCTACCCTGGCTTCGTGACCGCCGCCCTCCCCGCCTCGACGCCGCCCCACGTCCGGGCCGCCCTCGCCGAGGCGAAGGCCCGGCTGGAGGCGATCTACGGGGACCGTCTGGTCCGGATCGTCCTCTACGGCTCGCGCGCCCGCGGCGGAGCCCAGTCAGCTCTCGACATCAGGAGCACTGGGAGTCGAGGAGTCTCGCTAGTCTGATATCAGGGTTGTCGTTCTCGTGTAAGCCGGGCCTTGTCCTTCATACATGTAGAATTTGTGAACAACAGTAGTCTCAATTCTATCTGGACATGTATCTGGATAAATAGTTCCTCCGAGCTCGATGCAGTCACCACCTAGAGGCTGTGTTTCAATCTCGATAGTGCCGCTTCCGTAATCTCTATCGATGAACTCGGCAGCATCAGTGAATGTGGATACGTTTCCTGACCTTCTAGTGACGACAGTCGTGATCTCAACTTGAGCGCCTACGAACAAACTTGCGTCCCAAGTAAACTTAGAGACTCCGACATGATACTCTCCGGCACAGGATAGTTGCCTGTCAATTCGCCCAGAGGCTATGACGCCGTCTGAGAAGGAAGGATTCCCACTCACTCCTCCTGGGGGGGGGGCAAGGAGCGCTAGCGTCAACTGAAGCGGTCTCGACTGAAGCACCCGTCGGGACTGAGTCGCAACCAGAGGCCAACGCTAGAAAGGCGACAGATCCTAAGAACAGAAGGCTGGTTCGTGGACGGTAGGTCATCTTTGGATGGGGTGTGGAAACTCCCACTATAGGGGAGTAGACAAAGAAGCGCATGAAGCGCAGATCAGTATCGCAGTAGGACTCTTGCACTATCAGACAGGGCTGGGTCACTGACGGAGGGAGAACCACA